>JAWLHU010000015.1:0-203486 GCA_041690255.1 Symbiobacteriaceae bacterium | reverse complement strand
CCACGAAGGTCAGCGCCGGCAGTTCTGAGGTTCGCACTGTCTAGTTTTCAAGGTTCGAGCGTCACCGTCGTTCCCGACAGCTTTGCTAGATTACCACGCCCACCGTATGATCGTCAACCACTCAAGTTTATCCATCGTGGTCACCGTTTCAGGCGGCGAGGTCATATGGTATCAGGCTGTGCTCTTTCCGTCAACCACTCAGTTTCTTTCTGAGCGGTCGTCGTTCGGAGCGACAACGTTCACTAGCCTATCACGTCGGTCACCTCCGGTCAAGTTCCAGTTCATGGATCTCGCCTCAGGCGGACCGATCATTGGCGCTCGGTTATCTTACGACGCGCATACCATTCCAGTCAACCCCCCAAGCATGACCTCGGAATCTAGAGACAAAACGGGCTCGGCAGACAAGCCTGCCGAGCCCGGCAACTACACCCTGAGACTCGAATCCCCCTGGTTCCAGGCGGTAAGGTTGCGGGCGAACTGCTCGATCCGCCGGTCGACCCAGTCGAAGAGACTACCGGGAGGATAGACGCCATGCTCATCCCTCGTGCCGGCTGGCACACCGGTAAGGATTTCGATTCCCTCCTCAATTGTACCCACGGCCCAGATATGAAACTCCCCGGCCGTAACCGCTTCGACCACCTCATCTGCGAGAACCAGGTTCGACAGGTTCTGCTTGGGGATCATCACACCCTGGCGACCGGTAAGGCCAAGGAGCCGACAAACCCGGAAGAACCCCTCAATCTTCTCGTTCACCCCGCCGATTGGCTGAATCTCCCCTCTCTGATTGACCGATCCCGTCACCGCAATCCCCTGGTCGATCGGAGCATTCGCCAAGGCGGAGAGCAGGGCGTAGAGTTCCGTGCTCGATGCACTGTCACCATCTACCGGGACGTAGGTCTGCTCGAAGGCGACCGAGGCTGAGAACGCCATCGGCTTGTTCTGGGCGAAACGGTCCCCGAGGAATCCCGCCAGGGTGAAGAGACCCTTGTCATGAATCTGCCCCGACATCTCGATCTCCCGCTCTATGTGCAGAATCCCCTTCTGCCCCATGAAGACGCGGGCAGTGATCCGGCTCGGTGATCCGAATCGGTAATCACCAATGTTCATGACCGTCAGGCCGTTCACCTGGCCAACCACCTGGTTGGAGACATCGAAGAGGATGGTTCCACGCTGAATCATCTCAAGCAGTCGCTGCTCCGGCAGAGAAGAGCGAGCCGCCTTCTCTACGATGGCCCGCTTTACGTGTACGTCATCGACCACATCGCTGCCGTCACGGCTCGCCCAGGCGTTCGCCTCGTAAATGACCTCAACGACCTCGTTGAAGCGGGCCGAGAGTTTCGTCTGATCGTCAGAGAGGCGGTGGCTGTGCTCCAGGACACGGCAGACACCATCGGCTGTGAGATGCCGGTGCTCTTCCCGCCGGCAGACCTGGCTAATGAAGCTGGCGTACCCCTGTACGTTCTCGTCGCTTGCCTCCATAGCAATGTCAAACTCCGCCTTGAACTTGAATTGCTTACGGAAACCTTCGTCAACGGCATAGAGGGCATGGTAGATCTGAGCACTGCCAATCAGGATCACCTTCAGGTCCAGGGGAATCGGCTGCGGACGGACCGTCTCCACCGGTAGGATGCGATTCTCCTGACCAGGTGCCTCAATGCGGGCCTCCCGCATTGTCAGGGCACGCTTCAGCGCCTCCCAGGCGTAAGGGCTGGCCAGGAGATCAGCCGCTTGCAGGACCAGGTAGCCTCCGTTGGCCTTATGAATAGCCCCCGCCTTGATCTGCATGAAGCCGTCATCCTGACCGTCATCGCGATTGGTCACATACTCCGCCTTGCCAAAGAGGTTCACATAGGTCGGATTCGACTCCATGATCACCGGGGCACCCTTCTGGGTTAGGCGATGAACAAAGACGTTTACCCGGAAGCGTGCGAAGGGGTCGACTCGGCGGCGTTGTTGGGCCAGCAGGCGCATGTCCGCCGCCGCCGCCGCCTCCTCCATCTCCCGAGAGGAAGGTTCGGGAATGGCCGGCCCGATCAACTCGCTCTCCGCCCGACTCAGCCACTCGACCAGCCGAGGGATATTCTTGTAGCGCTCCTTCAGGAGAGCGATCATGGGTGCCACGGCCTGCGATGCGACGTGCAGGTCGATCTGCTTCAGTTCTGCCCGAACGACCTTCTCCATCTCCCAGGTACGCCGGCTGGCCTCTCCAATGGCCCGCTGGAGTTCCTGAGCACGCTCCTGCCGCTGCCGTCGCTGCTCCGGAGGCAGGGCCTCGAACTGCTCCTCGCTCATCGGCTGCCCGTCCAGGAGCGGGACCGGCATGAGCCCCCGCTCAGTCTGGGTCAGTCCAAAGCCCTGACCTTCGGCCATCTGCTCAAGCTCTTCCATGATCATCTCGGCCTGCAGACGAACCCGGCGGAGCAGTTCCTCTCGCTTGTTCTGGTGCTCCCGACTGCTCAACGCTCTTCCAGTTGCGCGTTGCGCGTCGTGAATGACCTCTTCCATTTCACGTGCGAAGGTTGGCCCTCCACCTGCCGGCAGGGCAATGGCGAGAGGCTCATCAGGGCGATCGAAGTTGAAGACGTAGACCCAGTCGCTGGCGACCGGCTCCGTTGCCGACCGGCTCCGTACCAACTGCCCTGTATAGCTGGTCTTACCTGTCCCGGACGGGCCGGCAACATAGATGTTGTACCCGGGGCTTCGGATTGACAGACCGAACTCCAGTGCCCGTACTGCCTGCTCCTGTCCCACCAGCCCCTCGAGTGCTGGCAACTCCGCTGTGGTCCCAAATCCGAGTGCGCTTGCATCCCAGGTCCGTCGAAGCTGTTCAGATGGCACCGCCAGTCGTTGCTTCATAGATAGATCGTTCCCTCCTCCTGGGGTCTCGCTATATAGTTCTTTTCTGAACTGAATACCCCTCTCGGATTCCGTGAGAGAATGTAAGCATGTAAGATGGCGCATCGGGGCGCATGCGGGCGCACGGGGGAATTCCGGGGTGATGGACGGCGTTCATTCCAGCGAATCCGCTCCTCTCGGGCTAAATCAGCCCTCATCCGGTTCGACAGAGCTGCGGAATGGGAGTAAACTGCGGTCATGCCCCCAAAATCACCCCGCGTAATCGGTGGTATGAGTACGTGAAGATCCCCGAGCCGAGACTGGGGAAGGAGAGGGTCATGTATCAGATTCTGGCTGTCGAGTCCATGGAGGCTGTCAAGGCAATTACGCCGGTAGAGTCCCTATGTGCCTCCTTGCCGGCGACCAGTGCCTGGCTCGATCCCGAGAACATTGGTCTCATTGTCATGGGTCCCGACGGACCCATTGGCGGTGTGCTTCTGACGCCCTGCCGATATGTGGTCAAGCAGGTGATCAAGTATCGCCTCAAGTGGCTTTACGTGTTGCCCGAACATCGTGGGCATGGACTGGGAAGAAGGCTGACCCAGGCTGCAGCCGCTGAGGCGAGCAAGCGTGGTGCATCTACCATTTTGATTGCGGTCAGACCGAACAACGAGACGGGCATCTCATGGTCCGAGAGGCTACCGAAGGTTTCCGGGCTCGGGTTCGTCGTATCGCTCGATCGCTGTGGCCTCTAATTTCACATGAGTATGTAAGAGCGCTTGCAGGGGTTCCTGCAAGCGCTTCCTCTGTTTTCGGCAGATGAACGAAAAATGGTCTTGACCGGAGCGGACGATTGACGAAGCGCACGGCATCTACTATAGTAGATGAAATTTAGCTGTAGGGAGGTAGACACGATGCGTCGTGTGACAATCGAAGACCTCTTGACCGATTCTGTCTGCCGCAAGCACCTGCCCCGTGCCGGTGTCGATCACTCGATCCGGGTTGCTGAGATCGCAGTGGACCTCGCAGAGCAGATGGATGTCGACCCCGACAAGGCCGCCAAGGCCGGCCTCCTGCATGATATCGGGCACGGCGACTTCACGGTCAACGGTCACTGGGACTATGAGTTGTACTCCCGAGGCGACATTCACCCGATCAAGGGCGCCGAACGTGCCCACGAACTGATGGTCCTGAAGGGTGAAGACCCCGAGATTGCCCGGGAGATTGCTTTCGCGATCCTTTTTCACTCCGGCTCCAACGCCATTCGGCCGGTGGGAGACCGGACCCCGCTGCAAGCGCTTGTTGCCATGGCTGACGATGGCGATGAGGAAGAGCTGGGACAGCATCACCTGCGCCAGATTGATTGGCAGGCCGCTATCGAGCGAGTACGGGCCCTCGACCGCCGACTCGACACGTTGCTCGCCAAGCGAAACCGAACTTCAGACTAGCCTGCTCAGATGCCGCACCTTGGGGTGCGGCCCTTTTTGTTTCCACAAAGCCGCCAGGGTTGTACCGAAGCTGGTGGGCCAACCTGTACTCTGAAAGTCTGTCTGACACAGGGGGTACCTGTAGCCGTGGACGAGCGGAAGGGCTTGCTGAAATCGGTCCAGCCAACGGTCTTCTTTGCCGCCTTGTTCCTGATTGCCGCGTTTGTCTCCTTCGCCACCCTCTTCAATCGGGTGGCACGCGGAGCGTTCAACGCTCTCCAGGAAGGCATCGTGACAAACTTCGGCTGGTTCTATGTCGTAAGTGTGGCCAGCTTCCTGCTCTTCGTGATCTGGCTCCTGGTGAGCCCGTATGGCGATATTCGCCTTGGCCCAGACGACTCAACGCCCGACTACTCCTACTTCGCCTGGTTTGCCATGCTCTTCAGTGCCGGCATGGGAATTGGCCTGGTCTTCTGGGGAATCGCCGAGCCGGTCAGTCATTTCGCCGACCAGCCAATCCCCGTGACGTACCAATGGCAGGCGGCGCAACAAGCCATGCGATTCACCCTTTTTCACTGGGGGCTCCATCCCTGGTCCGTGTATATCATCGTCGGCCTCAGCATGGCCTACTTCTCGTTTCGGCACAACCTGCCGCTTACCATTCGAGCCTGCTTCTATCCATTCTTGGGGAAGCGGATCTACGGGCCGATCGGCCACTGGGTCGATACATTCTCCGTGGTAGCTACGCTCTTCGGCCTGGCCACATCCCTTGGTCTGGGCGTCATGCAGGTGAACACCGGTCTCAACTACCTGCTGGGCGTGCCGGTCGGCAAGCTGCCCCAGGTCCTGCTGATCATGGGGATTACCACCCTTGCGGTCCTCTCCGTCGTGACCGGGCTCGATGTCGGCGTGAAGCTCCTGAGCCAGTTCAACATGGGGTTGACCTTGCTCTTCCTCGCCTTCGTCGCCATCTTCGGCCCGACCCGGTTCCTGCTGGATCTGGCCGTCCAGTCAACGGGTGATTACCTGCAACAGCTTCCCTACTTGAGCTTCAAGACCGACGCCTGGCGGGATAAGGCCTGGATCCAGAGTTGGACGATCTTCTACTGGGCGTGGTGGATCGCCTGGGCACCCTTCGTCGGCACCTTTATTGCCCGGGTATCCCGGGGCCGGACCATCCGCGAGTTCGTGATCGGGGTGCTGCTGGCACCGACGATCTTCACGGTGATCTGGTTCTCCTTCTTTGGCGGCACGGCCATTCACTTGGAGATGTTCCAGGGGGCCGGAATTTCTGAGTTGGTCCAAAGCGACGTGACGGTCGCCCTGTACGAGACCTTGAGCAGACTCCCCCTGCCAACGCTGTCACAAGCTCTGGCCACGTTGCTGGTGATGACCTTCTTCGTGACCTCATCTGACTCGGGTACGTATGTCGTTGACACCTTCATCTCCGGCGGAAACCCTGATCCACCCCTCGGTCAGAAGCTGCTCTGGGGCTTCATGGAGGGTGGCGTGGCGGCGATCCTGGTCTATGCCGGCGGCCTCAAGGCCCTTCAAACCGCTTCCCTCACCGCCGCCCTGCCATTTGCGGTCATCATGATCCTCATGTGCATAAATCTCGTTCGGGCCCTCGAGATCGACCGATCCGGCGGCATTGTGGTGCCTGTAGAGGACCAGCGGACCCGGGTCTAGCGCACCAGGTCGCCGCCCGTGGCAAAGCGCCAGGGCAATGGCGGCCCCTCCACCGCCACTCCGCGCAACCCCGCCAGTACCGCCGGGGAGACCCACAGGTGTTCTAGCTCCAGCGTATTTCTCACCCGGATGATGCAGGGCTCCACCGGGCTCCCCAGTGTACGGAGCGCCGTCTCAATCGCCTCCCGGTCACTCTCCATGACGATCGGCATCTTAGCCCGCTCCACGAACGTGGCGGTCAGGGTGTTCAGATAGGTCGCCGGGAAGTCGATCTTGTCGGCGAAACGGCGGGTAATGAAATCGGCCAGCCCCATGCCGTTGGCGTTGCCATGGGAACCCTCGGAGAGGTCCAGGACCACGATCCGCCCGATCTGTGGCCCCACGTCAGCCACGCCCCGTATCCCAAACCGACCGATCACGTTCGTATCCATGCCTGTACCAGCGTAGTTCTTCCCCATCTCGTCCACCACCAGCAGGTCGAGATGGTCAACCGGCAGCCGGGGGAGAAGGCGGCGGGCCTCCTCCAGCAGCCGCTCCTCGGATGCGATCCAACCCGCCGGGCGCACCGGCTCCAGGGCGGCAATCTCCTCCCGCCCATTCTCCAACACCGCCACCCCGCCCAGCACGGGGAGGCGCTCCAGGATCAACTGGCCGAACTCCCGAAGCCGGTCGCTCAACTGGAGGGCCCCCAGGCTGTGGAATTGGCGGGCCCCGGCCGCCTTGCCGCAGCCGACGACAAGCATCTTGGTCAGGCCGCTCTCCAGGCGCCCTCGGAAGGAGGTGTGGGACTTGACCCGGTTCAGGACGATCAGACCGTCGCACCCGGCCAGAGCCTGGTCAAACCACACTGGCTCGCCGGTCACCGAGCGGGCAATCTCCACCGCTGCCGCGTTGCCGACCACGGGCACCCCGACCGATGAAGCCGTCACGCCCAGCGATTCGAGTACAGCTAGCTGTCCCTCCACCGTACCGCCTCCGTGGCTGCCCATGGCGGTCACGACCACCGGTTTGCCGCCCAGCCGCCGGACATGCTCCACAATTGTGCGCAGAAGCAGGGGGATCTGGCAGATCCCCCTGCTTCCTGCTGGTATACCTATGCGCATCCCCGGCCTGATCGATTGTGCCAGGTCGAGGGCGACCAGCGCTCGCTCCATGGCGGTGGCCACATCGGGCACAGATTCACCGGTCATCTCCTGTCGAATGGGGATCAGGTCTGGCAGCAGCAGGGACACCCCCTAGTACTGCTGCTTCAGCTCACCGGCCTTCTCCTTCAGGTCATCTCGAATCGTCTCCGGCGCCATGTTCGGCCCGGTCCGGTGTGCCGCTCGGGCGGTCATGTACGTACCGGCCGAGGCAGTCCAGAAGAGGAACGGGATGACAAGCAGGAGCTTCAGGGTCAGCCCGAACTCATAAGAGAAGTAGATCACGCCGCCGATCACGACAAAGGTGGTACCCAGCGTCGAGGACATGCCGGAGGCGTGCATGCGGTTGTAGACGTCGGGGAAGCGGACCAGGCCCAGCGTGCCGAGCAGCGCCATTGCGGTGCCAAGCACGAGGAGAATGCTAATCACGATCTCGCTCAATGATGACACCCCTCTGAATGTATTTGCCGAAGGCCACGGTTGATGCATAGCTCAGCACGGATAGGACCAGGGCATAGGCCAGGTACTGCCGATCGTTCAGGGCGATGGCGCCCACGATCAGAATGGCGATGATCACCGTACCGACCGCATCCAGCGCGGCGACCCGGTCCGCGACGGTCGGGCCCTTCAAGGCCCGGTAACCGGCGAGGGCCAGAGCGATCATCTGACCAACCAGGACAACCCAGAGAACGGTCTGGAATGCCGCCATTACTCCAACACCTCCAACACCAGATCCTCAAACAGGTAGCAGGAGGCGAGGGCTCCTTCCGGGTCCGAGGCATCAATGCAGTGAATGTAGAGGACACTGTGGTCCTTGTTCACATCGATCGATATGGTGCCCGGAGTGAGCGTGATCATGTTGGCCAGGGTGGCGATTTGTCCGGGCTGCCGGATCCGCAGCGGCATGGCCAGAATGCCTGGCGTCAACTTGAGGTCCGGCTTCAGGGTCATCAGGGCGACTGCCCAGTTAGACTTGAGCAACTCCCAGAGGAAGACCAGCGCCAGGCGAACCAGCTTGGGCAACCAACCGAAGAAGCCGCCAATCCCCTTATACTTGGGGCGAATGAAGTCGATCTCCGGTGCCGGGGTCAACCAGAAGACCAGGGCGCCGACGATCAGGCCGGCGATGAAGTTGTCAAGCCGGTAGCTGTCCTGGAGGATCATCCAGAGTAGGGCCAGCAGCATCCAGAGAGGCCAGCGACGGATCATTGCCACCTTCATCACCTCCCCATGACAGCCTGAATGTAGATGTTCGGGTTCATCAACTGTTCCGATGCCGCCAGGGCGAACTCCATCATCGGGCGGGCGCCGATGCCCATGGCCACCGAGAGAGCCAGGAGGATCAGGGCCGGCAGCAGGGCCATGGCGTGGTCCATACCGGTCCGCTTGGTCCGCTCACCCGACTCCTTACCCCAGAAGGCCTTCCGATAGATCTTGATCATGGAGAAGAGGGTAAAGAGCGAGACCACCAGGCTGACGGTTGCGATCCCCCAGGCACCCTTCTCCACCGCCGCCTTCAAGAGGGCGAACTTCGAGAAGAAGCCCGAGAAGGGCGGTACACCGGCCAGCGAGATACCGGTAGCCAGGAAGGTGAAGGCGAGGCCCGGGTAGCCAGTCAGGAGGCCTGAGTACTTCTTGAAGTCTGTATGCCCCGTAATCCGCTGCGTCACACCCGCCAGGAGGAAGAGGCCCGACTTGACGATGATGTGGTGGGCGATGTAGAAGACGGTGCCAGCCAGGGCCAGCGGGGTGTAGAGGCCAAGGCCCATGATCATGTAGCCGATCTGGCTGATGATGTGGTAGCTGAGGATCGCCTTGAAGTCATACTGTGCGATGGCGCCGAAGACGCCCAGAAGCATGGTCAGTCCGGCAACCCAGAGGAGCAGGTTGTGGGTGAAGGAGGTGTCATGCACGAAGATCAGGGTGAAGACCCGGACGAGGGCGTAGACGCCCACCTTGGTCAGCATGGCGGCAAAGAGCGCCGCAATCCCATTCGGGGCGAAGAAGTAGGAGCGGGGCAGCCACCAGTAGAGAGGGAAGAGGGCGCCCTTCGAGGCGAAGACGACCATGAAGAGAATCCCGATCAGGGTGAAATAGGGGTTGCCCGGCTGCTGGGCCGCCTTGGCGGCTACATCGGCCATGTTGAGCGATGAGGTCACACCATAGAGTAGCGCAACCGCGATCAGGAAGACCGTAGATGCGGTCGCATTGAGGATCAGATACTTGAGACCCTCCCGCAATTGGCCCCCTGAGCCTCCCAGCGTCAGCAGGAAGTAGGAGGAGATCAGCATGACCTCAAAGGCGACGAAGAGGTTGAAGAGGTCGCCGGTCACAAAGCTGAGGTTAATGCCGGCCATCATGAAGAAGAGCACGGGGTAGAAGAAGTTCTTCTCCCGGGCGGGGTCCAGATCCCGGTAGGCGAAGAGCAGCGACGTGAAGAGGATGATCGCTGCGAGGATCGTCATCATCCCGCCGAAGAGGTCCACCGCGAGGGTAATGCCGAACGGCACAGGCCAGCCACCGGCGGTGCGGACCTGAATCCCGTGCTGCCAGACGGTGCTGGTCAGGGTGATAGAGACGCCGAGGAGGCCTAGGGAACCCAGGAAGGCAACAATGCGCTGAACGCTTACCCGTCCGTGCAGAAAGAGCAGCAGAATGCCAGTACCGAAGCTGAGAAGGACGGGAAAGGCGACGAGGTTACTCATTCTCCCACCCTCTCAGTTCATCGAGATTGTCGGTGCCATACTCCTGCACGGTCCGATAGGAGAGCACGAAGATAAAGGCGGTAACCGCGAAGCCAATGACAATGGCGGTCAGGATCAGTGCCTGGGGGATCGGATCAATGTAGCTGATCCCATCTACCGCCAGGCCGCCGGTCCCCTCCAACGCCACGATCTCATCGGTTCCGCCGAGGACCGGGGCGCGCCCTGTCTTCAGCCGGCCGGAGGTAAGGATCATCATGTTGGTGCCGTAGGAGATCAGGGCGTTGCCAAGCACCACCCGGATCATGTTCTTGGTCAGCAGCAGGTAGGTGCCGATCGCGAAGAGCAGGCCAACCACAATTGCGGTGAGTAGTTCCATTCCTTACGACACCTCCCTATCGACGACGCCGGGCGGCGGGCTCGGACTCGCCCGGCCGGTCGGCGCGCTTCTCGCTGGCAATGTTGAGCAGTGTCGCCTTCATTGTCCCCACCACGACCAGGAAGACGCCCAGGTCGAAGATCGCCGCCGTCGCCCACTCCAGGTCGCCCAGCAGGGGCAGATGGATGTGCCCGAACCGGTGCTGCATGAAGGCCTCGCCGAAAAGCACCGGCCCCAGCACCGTCGAGAAGGCGAAGGTGAGGCCGAGACCCATGAGCCACTGAAACGGGATCGGGAAGATCGAGTCGGCCGCGTCATAGCCAAAGGCCAGGCCCTGGAGGGCGACCGCCGCCGCGATGACCAGGCCGGCCACGAAACCGCCACCCGGCTCCTGGTGACCCCGCAGGAAGATCCAGATCGCGAGGAGCTTGACCACGAAGAGAGAGGACTGAACCACTGTAGCCAGGATCGGAGACTCTTTCACCTTTTCCTGTAGCATTAGTCCTTCCCTCCCTTCTTCGCCTTCGGCTGCCGGACCTTGATCAGCATGTAGACCGCCAGGCCCGCGATCGTCAGAACCGTGATTTCGCCCATGGTATCAAAGCCGCGGAAGTCAACGAGGGTGACGTTAACCACGTTGTTACCGCCCGCCAGATCATGGCTGTTCTGCATGTACCACTCGGCCACGGCCGGCGGGAAGAGACGGGCACCGTTGGCCAGCAGGGTGACAACCGTCGCCAGGGCACCGACACCCACCGCGACGATCACGTTGATATCCTGCAGGCGAGGGGTCCGGGGATAGCGCTTCAACTGCGGCAGATGGGCGAAGACCAGCAGGAAGAGAACCGTGGTGATCACCTCGATCACCAGCTGGGTCAGCGCCAGGTCAGGCGCCCGCATGAGCGCAAAGTAGAGCGAGGTGGGCATGCCGACCAGGGAGATCGCCGCCATGGCCGCCAGACGGGTGTTGGAGAAGAGGCTGAAGATCGCACCGAGCACGATGATCCCCATCAGAATCCACTCGTGGACCGCCACGGACGAGAGGGTCAGGGCGGGGATCTTGACTCCCTTGGCCGCCATGGTCCCGAAGAAGAGAACCACCAATACGCCGAGGGAGTAGACCAGGTAGTCCCGGAGGAAGCCGGTCATCTGCTTCTCGGTCAGCCACTTCGCGGCCTTCTCCACGGCCTGGTCCTTCCACCAGAGGTAGTCGTAGAGGCTGTTGGCGTTGTACTTCTCCGGTGCCCAGCGCTTGAAGACAGTGACGACCGTCGGCAGTTGGGTGTAGACGAGAATGCCACCACCAATGGCGATGATCGACATATAGAGGGCTGGGGTGAAGCCGTGCCAGAGTTGCAGGTGCAGGTGCGACTCGCCCTGCAGCACCGCCTCCGCCGCCGGAAGCACGATCGAGTGCTCCACAAGGCTCGGGACGAGGCCGACCGCGACCACGATTGCGCCGAGGATCGCCGGGGGCAGTAGCATGGGCCAGGGCGCCTCATGCGGATGCTTCGGCGTGTCGTGGCTCTCCTTGCCGAACCAGATCTTGTGGGCCAGGATCAGCGAGTAGGTGGTGGTCAGAACCGAAGCACCAGTCGCCACAATGGCACCGACCAGGCCCATGGGCGAGTGGTAGACCGCCTCGAGGAACAGCTCCTTGGAGAGGAAGCCATTCAGCGGCGGCACGCCGGCCATGGAGGCCGCACCGATCGCAGCCAGAAGGGCCGCAATCGGCATGGACTTACGAAGGCCGGAGAGCCGGGTAATGTCACGGGTCCCCGTCTCATGGTCAATAATGCCCACGACCATGAAGAGAAGGCCCTTAAACGTCGAGTGGTTGAACAGGTGGAAGACACCGGCCTGGGCGGCATCTACCGTGCCGAGGCCGAAGAGCCACATGATCAGACCCAACTGTGAGACGGTGGAGAGGGCGAGAATCGCCTTCAGGTCGGTCTTCTGGAGCGCCAGGTAGGCGCCCAAGGCCATGGTCAGCATGCCGACCATACCCACCACCGGCAGCCAGAGTTCGTGGCTGTTGAAGATCGGCCAGATCCGGGCCACCAGGAAGAGGCCCGCCTTTACCATGGTCGCCGAGTGCAGGTAGGCCGAGACCGGGGTCGGGGCCGACATGGCGTCCGGTAACCAGATATGGAACGGGATCTGCGCCGACTTCGAGAAGGCGCCGATCAGGATCAGCATCAGTGCCCAGTTCCCCAGCGGGCTGGCCAGGATCTCCGCCTTCTTGCCCAGCAGGGCCGTGAACTCGTACGTACCGCCAATCTGGCCGAGGATCACGATACCGGCCAGCATGGCCAGGCCACCGCCGACGGTCAGGATTAGCGACTTGAGGGCGCCGTACTGCCCGCTATCCCGGGTGTACCAAAAGCCGATCAGGAGGAACGAACTGATCGAGGTGAGCTCCCAGAAGATATAGAGGAGCATCAGGTTGCCGCTCAGCACGACACCCACCATGGCGCCCATGAAGAGCAGGATGTAGGTGTAGAACTTGCCGAGGTCTTCTTCCGGACCCAAGTAGAGAATGCTATAGAGAACGACAAGCGAGCCGATACCCGTAATCAGGATGGCGAGGAGTTTGCCCCATCCATCGGCATGGATCGAGAGATCAATTCCGAGCTGCGGTACCCAGGGGATCGTCTGCGAGACCTCGGGAGTCAGGATCACCAGAACCAGCGCGGTCACTGCGACCCCGAGGGCTGCAATGCCTAAACGACGACCCATAGGACGGTAGAGCAGGTGCATGACGAAGGCACCGAGGAACGGGAGCCCTATTGCTCCCAACGCAAGACCCATGGCATTCCCTCCCTCTTCCAAAGCTTTTGCATTCAGGCATAGAAAAAACCCACAGAACCCCGCCCAGCGAGGTCTGTGGGCACTTGACCACGGGATGAGTCTCCCGGGGGAAGCGCTCCTCAGACGGCCGGCGCTTCACCAAATCCCAACAGCGGGCTGGTCTGATGCCTGATATTGCAAATCACAAGGTCCATGATATCCGGAGCGAGGTTTCGGCGTCAAGCAGCCCACTGGTTTCGAACCATTGGGGGTGCGAAAAGAGGTTCATGGCTCCAACCACCCATAGACTGGAGGTTATGACATTGCGACAGTGGTGGATTTGGCTGCTGGGACCCGCGTTGGTCGTGGTGGTCGCCTACCAGGGTGTGCAGGTCCACTCCTTCCGGCGGGCGGAGCAGCAGGCGAAGGCCCGGACGGCCTCCCTCTTCCGCTATGCCCTGCGCCGGGCGGAGTTTCAATCCCTTGCGGCGTCGCTGGAGCGACTGGCGGCAGCCGGGGGGATCGAGGAGACGGTCGAGCGCTTCAAGGAGGCAAAAACCCTGGCGGTCGCCTTCACTGACGACCTGCTCATGCTGAACGATCTGCGCTACGGTGGACAGCCGGTGGGACCAGGGCTGCAGTACGGGGACTACCTCTATAACCCATCAACCCGGGAACAGGAGGCGCTCATGTGGCAGATCGCCCGGACCCGGCTATACGCCCTCCTATGGACGATGGAACGAAAGTACTATGTAGATGAAGGGGTTATGCAGGAGAGTGACCGGCTCACCCTGGAGGCTCTGCGCCAGCAGGTGGATGCGGTCACGGCGATCATGGATGAGGTCCGCGCGCGGGTGGATGCACCGGCCGGAGAGGTGGAGGCTGCTGCCCGTCAGATGGAGCAGTTGGCCGAGCCGCTGGCCGGGCTGGAGCGGCTGATCTCGCAGTACGAGGCGGGGCTGCCATCGTTGGAGCCGAAGCCGGGGTCGCGGCGAAAAGAATGAGGCCCGGGCGCAACGCCCGAGCCTCCCCACGCTAGAACGGGGTATTCGACCCCAGATAGCAGGCGATCCCCTCATCAATGAAGAGTTGCTGCATCGGCTGTAGCCGCTCCAGCGGCATCGCCTCTACATCGCGGTATGCGTAGACCTCTCCCAACTGCGTGTACTTTGAGTCGCCCATGCGATGGAAGGGCAGCAGGTTGATCTCATCCAGCCCCACCTCCTGCATGAAGTGGGCCGTGGCCGCCATGTTCTCCAAGGTATCGTTGAAGCCGGCGATCACGGGAATCCGCAGCACCAGCCTCCCAGGCCACCCCGACGAGCCCAGCGCCCGGATATTCCGCAGGATCAGCTCGTTGGAGACCTTGGTCCCGGCAGTGTGCTGCTCTGGATCCATGTGCTTCATATCAATAAAGGCGAAGTCCACCAGCTTCATCGCCCGAAGGAAGTGGTCGGTATCCACGCAGGCGCTCGTCTCGATCGCCGTATGCACGAAGCCCTCCTTGCAGCGCTTCAGCATGGCCAAACTAAACGCCCGCTGGAGCAACGGCTCACCACCCGTGAAGGTGACTCCGCCTTTTCCGCCCCAGTACTGCCGATCCCGGTCGATCACCCGCCAGAGCTCCGGGACGGTCATCTCCCTGCCCGCCACCCCGAGCGCGCCCCAGAGGCACGCGGCGGCGCATTCGAAGGTTGTGCAGGTGCGGCAGATGGACCGGTCGATCACCAGTGGCGGGCTGTCCTCGGACTCACTGGCACGAAGGGCACCATGCGGGCAGGCCTTCAGACACTGTGTGCATCCGTTCTGCCGGTGTTTGCACTTGGCTGCCCGAAAGAGCAGCTGCTTCTTGAGTTCCATCCCCTCCGGGTTGGCGCACCACGCGCAGTGGAGTGGACATCCGCTCAGGAAGACCAGGGTCCGGCATCCCGGGCCGTCATGGACCGAATAGCCCTGAATGTCGAAGACGAGGCCGCGTTCGTCGTGCATCACTTCACCCCCGAGGTTGCCGTATGCTTATGCGGTCTCCCGGTGTGGCTCAAGCGCTGGTTGCTTCACATTGACCGCAGTCGGCAGAAGCATGGCCGCCATAGCCGAGACAGCGTATGCACCGAGAGCAAAGTAGATCGAGTTGTTGTAGGTGCCGGAGATGTCAAAGAGGAAGCCGCCCATGAAGCTGCCCACGGCGGGGCCAATGCCCATGACGATCAGGGTACCGAAGCCCCAGATCCGTCCCATCGCCTTGCGGCCGTAGACCGAGCCGACATAGCCGGCCACGCCGCCGGGCTCAATGGCCCAGTAAATGGCGAACAGCATGCAGGAGATGACCGCCAGGGCCGTGGAGATACCGGAGCCCAGCAGGAGCAGGCAGGCCACAACACCTACGATCGGGGCGAAGATCAGCATCGCCCGGCGGGCAGAGGGCTCGTCCTTCATCCGGCCGACCAGCCGGTCCGCCACCATACCCATCACCGGCATGGTAATGATGCCGGCCAAGCCGATCACGATGTAGAGGTTGGTGGCCTTCGCGGCATCCCAGCCCAGATCGGTCTTCCAGTAGCTGACGATCTGGCTCCAGATCAGGAACTCCGCCAGCATGGAGGTGAGGAAGGCCACGATCGCCCCCCAGATCGGGAAGGTGGAGAAGGCCTCCTGGAGCGTCCAGTTCCGGTCCTCCTTGGCACCGGCGCCGGCGGTGAGACCGAAGGGCTTGGCCCCGTAGTCCTCCGGCCGCTTCCGGGCCAAAATGCCAGCCGCCACCAGGGCTACGAAGACCACGACCGCCAGGTACTGCATGGCCACCCGCCAGTCGGTGGTGGTCAAGACCTGCTTCAGCCCCTGGCTGAGGAGTACCTGTGCGATCGGGGCGCCCGCGAAGGCAATGCCCCACATGGTGGCGTAGGACTTGCCCACATACCACTTACGCACCGAGACGGTGGAGGAGATCCAGAGCATGCCGGTGCCAATGCCGGCGAAGATCGAGTAGACCGCCAGGTAGGCAAGGTAGCCGTCGACCAGGGAGGTCAGGTAGAAGCCCAGGGCTGCAAAGACCGAACCCACCAGGTAGGCCGGGCGGGTGCCCCAGCGGTCTACGATCACCCCGCTGAAGAAGGCGGTGACGGCGTAGACCGACATCATTAATGAGTACCCCAGTGAGGTCTGCGCCGTGGTCCAGCCGGTGGACTCCCGCATGGGGCCGAGAAGGATGGAGAAGGTGGATCGGTAGCCAAACAGGCAGAAGAGCGCCAGGAAGGCAGCGGCCACGACCATGTAGCCGGTTCGCTTCACATCTCGTTCAGATAGGTTCGTAGTCTCCATGATTACCTCTCCTCCTGAGCTTGGCAGTCGGACCGGATAGAAAACCCCACCTGGGCCGCCAGGCGGCGGCCCCGGCGGGGTTGCTCTACCCCATGGGCTGTTCGGCCCCAGGGGGCCTCCTACTTGTGCGAGTACATGCCGCAGGTGACCGCGATCAGCTCCGGATAGGTCCAGGGCTGCCGCTTGTCAGCCTGGCAGGTGCCCATCTCGTCCGCCCCGTTGCGGGCGAAGGCGGCGCAGTTCTTGCACTTGGGCAGTTCGCTGAAGTGCTCGCACGTGTCGCTGTCCAACACGATCATCTCGCCGGTCCGCCGGCAGATCCCCTTAGAGACGTCCACGGTGACGAAGTTCCGGCAGTCGTTGTGCTTGTTCGCCATTCAACTCACACCCTTTCGTACTCTGTGCGGGCGATAACCTCATCCTGGATCGCCTTGCCAATCTCAACCCAGTACTGGGTGAAGCCGGCGACACGGACCATGAGGTCGCGGTACTCGTCCGGGTTCTCCTGAGCGCTACGCAGCACCCGGGAGTCGACGATGTTGTACTGGACATGGAAGCCGCCCTTGCGCATGTAGGCCCGGGTCAGATCGAGCAGCTTGCGGGCGCCCTCCAGCCCCGTGACAGCAGTCGGGTGAACCTTCATGTTCAGCTGCGAGTTCTGGGACAGAGAGTGATCCCAGACGGTGGCGGAGTTGAACAGGGCGTACGGGCCCTCGGTGTCGGTGCCCGGGTAGGGCGACATGGAAGCATCGGCGAAGGTGGTGCCCTGCAGGCGCCCATCGGCCGTTGCCAGCGTAGCAGCGCCCTGCGGGGCGTGGGTGGAGACGGAGATCTGGCAGGCGTACAGCTCCTTGCCGTAGAGCGACAGGTAGTTGTGGCACATGCCGCAGAAGTACTCCTCCCACTCCTTCAGGATCGAGTCGACTAACGGGATGTCGTTGCCGTACTTCGGCGCCATCAGGCAGTCGCCATGGATGTCGTCGTAGACCTGGCCGCCCTCCCGCTTCTCCTGGGAGATCAGCGAGAAGGAGCCCACCTCTTCGGCCGTCTTAAAGCCGAAGTTGTTCTTGATCGCATCGATCATCTGGTCGATGGTGTACTTCTTCTCCTTGAAGACCAGCAACTTGATGGCCGCCAGGGAGTTAATCAGGTTTGCCGTGCCGGTGGACTCCACATTGAAGGTGGCGTTGTAGCGGTAACCCATGTCGCCGATATGGTGGCCCCGGTCGAGGGTATCCGGCTTCGTCACGCTGTGGAAGACAGCCATGTTATTCTTCCGCCAGATATCGTGCTGGATGTTGTTGCACTTGTTCAGGGAGTTGACGGTCTGTGCGAAGTAGTCCTTGAAGGTCTCCCAGACCGCCTCATAGCTGTCGAGGGTCCGGTTGTGGGGTGCGTAGACCTGCAGGCCGGTGCGGAGGTCCTTGCCGTTGAAGAGCACGCACTCCAGTACCTTCGGCAGGGATATGAAGTGGACACCCACCGAGGTGGGCTGGCCGGCGCCGCCGGGGACCCAGTAGGTCTTTCCCCGCAGGGTCAGCGGCTTCCAGGCCCCCGGCGACGACTCGAGGCAGCCGCCCACGGCCCAGGCCCGGGCCTCTTCCAGGGTCATGCCCTCGCCGCCGTACTGGCTCATCATGAACTCCATGGCGCCCCGGTTGTTCATGAACGCCGGGTAGCCGGTGCCGGTCTTGACGCACTCGATCGCCTTGAGGAGGAACTCCTCCGGCAGCTTCTCGTCGTAGAGAATCGACAGCGTCGGCTGCGGAGTGCCGCAGGTAATGCCGGCTTCGAGGATCAGCATCTCCAGCCGGTTGGCAGCGGAAGTGCCATCTTTCTGCAGGCCGCCCATCGACAGATTGTTGAAGGTGTTGCCCGAGAGCACGCCACCGACCACGCCCATGGAGGCGAAGCAGTCAATGCAGGTGAACTTCACCCGGTGCAGTTCCAGCAGCTCCAGCACCTCGTCCTCGGTGATCCGGCCGGCCTCGATATCCTGCTCGAAGTAGGGGAAGAGCACCTGGCCCACACGGCCCGGGGACATACCGGAGATGGCGTCCTCGTTCAGGACGGAGATGTGGATCGTGTAGGTGAGCTGGAGGGCCTGCCGGAAGGTCTCAGGCGGCTTGTGGGCGATGTGCTCCAGCACCTCGGCGATCTCCTGGTACTCCTTCTTCTGGACGGGCTCCTCGGTGACCTCAACCAGGCGGCGGGCCTCCTTGGCGTAGTTGAGGATCCAGTTCTGCACGCCCTCCAGGGCGAGCTTGGCGGCCTGGTAGAAGTAGAGCCGGTCCATGCCCCGGACGCCGTCACCACCGGACTCGCCGGCCACCTCGGCGCTCTTCTCCTCACACATCTTGATCAGGCCGTCGAAGCCGTACTGCAGCGGGTAGTAGTAGTTGATCACCTCACGCCCCTGGGGCAGGGTGAAGCCGGAGTCGAACATGCAGATGCAGGACCGCATGACCTTCTCCTTGACGTCGTACTCGGGGACCATCCGCTCGTACCGGGCGGAGATGTCCTCGACCGACTTGCCATACCACCAGTTGGCCACCTTCAGCATGGCCGGAACCTCTTCCTGGCGCATGCCGAACTTACCGGCAATGGAGACCACCTTGCCGAAGGACTTGGTGACGTTACCGCCGCCCTGGCCCCACTTGACCAGCTCGTCAATCGAGGTGGAGCCCTTCTTCAGGGCCTCCTGGTAGAACTCGTCCTCCCGGGCCATGAAGTAGCCCTCAGAGAGCCACGGCATGGGGAAGGAGCCACGGTAGTTGTAGGTCTTTCCCATGACCAGCTTCTCGCCCGGGAAGATCATGGGGGTCAGGTGGGAGAAGGCCGCCTTCAGGGACATCGCCCGCCGGACCACCGGGATCTCATGCTGGTTCTGCTCGTAGACACGGGTGTACCAGTACGGGAACTCCATGTTGGCACTGGAGTAGGTCTGGTAGTACAGGTCGCGAAGCTTCTTGGCACGTGGGGTGGGTTCCTTTTTGATCTCGCGGTCGACAAGATCTGCGGGTGGTTCGCCGCCATACCGCTGCTCGAGCTGAATGCCCTTTTCCTGCAGGATGTCAGCCAGTGTCTTTGCCATCGAGCTCGTGTGCCCCCTTCATACCGGCAAGTCTTACCGAGGCGGCCAACCCGCCCTCGGCTATGACCAGCCTAGCAAAGAGGAACCCCCTGCCACATCGACAGGGGGTATTACGACTGGTATGAAGTTCCCATGCCTTTCCGTTCATTTCTCATACTTTTGGTGGAGATGATCAACCATCCCGCGATACCTGTGATATGCTTCACAATAAGGGGTGGTTCACGTGACGACAGAGCGGGAGATGCTGTGGCTTGCCCAACTACAGCGGGTACAGGACCTACTCTCTCAGTACCACCAGCTTTCGTTAGTCGTGCTTGATTCGGACTGCACCGAACTCACCGTTCCGTCGGGCCTCCCTGCCGAGTGCGGGTCGGCCGATCCGACCCACTCCACCACCTGCTGGCGGATGCGGCGGGAGGCGATCGATCGCGTTCGCTCCTCACGCCGGCCAGCCCCGCTGCCCTGCCCGCGGGGCCGCTCCTGCTATGTCAGCCCACTGGGGATTGCACCCGATGACTACGAGTCCCCCTGCCGATTCTTCCTGGCCGGGAGTGGGCCGCCACGGGCAGCCCCAGCCGCCCAGTTGGTCCAGGAGTTGTTCCGGCTCATCGGTCCCTCCACCCCACCGCCGGAACCTCCCCACAAGGCGGTGGCGACCCGTGAACTACCCCTCGGGAACCATTCGAAGAGCCCACTCACCCAACGGGAGCGAGAGATCCTGGGCCTGATTGGCGCCGGCCTCTCTAACCGAGAGATCGCACTAAAACTCTTCGTTTGCGAGGCAACAGTCAAAACCCACATCACTCATCTGCTGCAAAAGCTTGGCTTGGCAAACCGCACGGAGGCCGCTCTCTATGCCATGCGGGAGTCGATCCTCCCCGCAACCTCCCCCGCGGGGCAAGACGGCTGGCGGCAGCGATGAATCAAGGACAGATCAACATGCAGACCCCTCTCCCCTCCATTCAGCGTCGCATCCTTTCCTCCATTGCGGTCGTCCTGCTGGCCCTGACCCTGATTCTGACCGCGGGCTTTGGCCTCCTGACCAACCGCCAGGTCAAAGCAGACCTGAGCGATCGCATGACATATGCGATGCAGGTGGCCTGGCAGGAGTATGAAGAAGGCCCACGCCAGATGGCCGCCGCCATTCAGGCGCTCTCCTCTCTCCCCGCCTTCATGCGGGAGGCCGAACTGGGCAGTCCGGAACAGCTACGCCCCTACCTGCTCTCCCTGGGCCAGACTGACTTTGCCGCCCTGGTCGACGAGGATCGCAGCGTTATCGCCCATACGACCCCCTCACAAGGCGGACAGGCTGCGCCCTTTATTTACATGGTGGATGAAGCGATCCGACAGAATGCCGCCCAGATCAGCACCGAACTGGTCTCCGCAGACTGGACCGCCACCCATATGGAGTCTGCACTCAGCCGGCTCTACGTTCCCTCAGGGTGTGACCCATCCAGCGACGGGTGTCTCGACCGGGGCCTCGTCCAGGTGGTGGCCGTGCCCATTAACCTGGGAGATGGGCGGAAGGGTGTACTTATGGCCGGCGTCCTGCTCAATAACACCCAGAGCATTCCCATGGCCACTTCGAACCGCATGCATGGCTCGTACCTCTCCATTTCGGTCGAGGGCCTCCGTATCTCAGACAACATCACGACCAACGCCGGCCGTCTGCCCGTGGGCGAACAGCAGTCCGAAGCGCTCCTGCGTAGTGTGAGACGAGGGGAGCGGTACTACGGGACGGTACCCGTAGGCAGGGAGCGCCACTATGTTGTCTCCGACCCGATTCGGGACTCAGCAGGCCAGGTGGTCGGGGCCCTCAGTCTGGGCCTTCCGCCCAGTGGTTTCGCCCAGATCGGGAGGCCGACGCAGGTGCTGATCCTCATGTGTGCGCTGTTCGCTCTCCTGGGCGGCATCCTCGCCGCCCGGCTGATCGCCCGGAGACTGGCCGAGCCGATCATCTCACTGGAGCGCGATGTGCTCCGCCTGGCCGCCGCACACAAAACGCAGGAACTGCAACACGCCGCCGCACAGATCAAGCAGGCAAACCCCTCGGTATACAGCCATGAGATGTTGACACTCTACGAATCCTTCCGCACGCTGGCGGATTCGCTGGTCCATCTGACCCAGGAGACCCAAAGCTACCTGGAGCGCGTGGAGCGGGATCGTATGGAACTGCAGGGCCTGACCGAGGAGTTGCAGGAGGCCAAGTCTCAGTTAGAGCGAAAGGTGGAGGAGCGGACCCGGGAACTGGAGCAGGCGGTGCAGGAACTGCGCCGAGCCAATGTCCTGAAGAGCCAGTTCCTGGCTACCATGAGCCATGAACTCCGCACCCCGCTCAACTCGGTGATCGGCTTCTCCGAAATGATGGCCGATCAACTCGTGGGACCGCTCACGCCAAGCCAGCAGGAATACCTGGGCCATATCCTCGCGTCGGCCCGACACCTGCTCCAACTGATCAGCGACATTCTCGACCTCTCCCGCATTGAGCAGGGGCGGATGGTGCTGGACCTGCAGGAGGTCCTCCTCCCTGAGTTGGTTGAATCGGTCCAGGCGAAGGTGATCCACCAGGTAGCATCGGCCGGTCTCTCCCTTCAGGTAGAACTCACACCGGAGATCCCCTCCATCCAGGCCGACCCGATGCGGATCAGAGAGGTCCTCTTTAACCTGCTGTCCAACGCCATCAAGTTCACGCCAGCGGGCGGCACGATCTGGATGCGGCTCCGGCAGGATGGGGAGGAGGCTGTGGTTGAGGTGGAGGACACGGGCATTGGTATCCGCCCGGAAGACCAGGCGGCCGTCTTCGACGAGTTCGTGCAGGCGGAATCGACCTACCATCGCCGCTTTGAGGGCGCCGGTCTCGGCCTCCCCCTGTCGAAAAAACTGGTCGAGCTTCATGGCGGCCGGATTGAGTTGGAGAGCGAACTGAGCAAGGGTACGAGGGTCAGATTCTACCTGCCGTTGCGGAAAGGAGAGTAGGACGAATGGCGGCTCGCATTCTGGTCGTGGAAGATAACGCCCTCAACATGAAGCTTGTCTCCGACCTGCTCACCCTCTACGGCTTTGACGTACTCCAGGCCTCCACCGGGGCTTATGCTCTGGTCCTGGCGGAGGAGCAACACCCGGACCTCATTCTGATGGACATCGCCCTGAGGGGCATGAACGGGCTTCAGGTCTCTCACCTTCTTACTCAGAACCCCAATACCGCAGGGATCCCGATCGTTGCCGTCACGGCCTATGCCGGCGAACGAGATCGCCAGTATGCGCTCGAATCGGGCTGCGTGGGGTTCATTGCCAAGCCCATTGACACCCGTCGCTTTCCCGCGCAAGTGGCACAATATCTGAAGGAGGTGTCTGAGGGTGCAAGCGGGCCGGCCCCCTCTGCTGCTGGTTGCTGAGGATGACCCCGCCTCCGCCCGTATGCTGAGCGCAATGCTCGATGCCGCCGGCTACCAATCGATCATCGCGCCCGATGGCAAGACGGCGCTGGCCCTTGCCCGGGACGAGCGGCCGGACATGGTATTGCTCGATGTGCGCATTCCCGGTCGCAACGGATTTGAGGTGTGCGAGGAGTTGAAGGCGAGCCCCGCCACCGCCCAGATCCCGATCATCATGATCACCGGCCTCAGCGAGGACCAGTGCCGCTTGCGGGCGATCGAAGCCGGAGCGGACGACCTGCTGATCAAGCCGGTCAGCCGCCCGGAGCTGTATGCCCGAGTCCGGGCCCTTCTGCGCCTCCGCCAGTTGTTTGGCGAACGGGAGAACCCGGCAGATGTCGTCCAGTGTCTCTTCGCCCTGCTCATGCTGGCGGCCCCGGATGTAGCCGAACATGGCAGGACGGTCTCCCGTCTGGCCGGGCGTGCGGCCTGCACCCTGGGCCTCCCCCCGCAGGAGGTCCAGTTGGTCGAGTGGGCGGGTCTTCTCCACGACCTCGGGAAGGCGATCGACCCGGCCTCCGGTTCTGCCCATGCGCTCTATGGAAGCCAGATCCTTGCCCGCCTGGGTCCGCTCTCCCGCCTGGCCCCCCTGGTGCGGGGCCACCACGAGCGTTGGGACGGAGCGGGCGGGCCCGACGGGCTGCCGGCCGACAAGCAGCCCACCGCTCTACAGGTGCTGGCCATGGCCAACGTGCTGGCCCACCTCCAGGAAGAGCATGAGAGTGAACAGATGGCTGCCGAGCAGTTGCGGCATCAGGTAGATGCAGGCTGGTGGAACCCCGTTCTCCTCAACCCGATGCTCCAGGCCGCCCAACCTTAACCAGGCGCAGATCACCAGGAAAAAGGCTCCCTCAAGGCTGGTACTTGAGGGAGCCTTTCTCGATTGGCCTACCAGTCTCTTCGCAGGCCGTGTATGATAGAACAGGAGAATACACGTTCGGAGGTTGTCTACATGGGGAGACTTCAGGAGCCCCCGAACCCCTGGGGGCTGCTCACTACCTTCCCGGGATGGCGGTCGCTGCGGGAGACCCTCCACGACCTGGAGCAGTTGCTGCGCGCCGCCGGGCCCGACGCCGCCGACCTGACTGCCGGTGTCGCCGGCCTCCTGGCCGATCCAGTGTCGGCCCGGGCCGACCTGCCCGCCGACTACCGACTGCACCTTTCGTTGCAGAAGCGCCGGCTCACGGAGCAGGTCGACCTGGAGAACGACCTGCCCGGCTGGCTGAGCGACATCGCCCGGATGGTCTGCGACGCCCCGGTCCTGCTGGCGGCGGGGGCATCGGCCGATGGACTTGGCCCCGCGCTGACGCTGGAGTTGCCCAGGGCCTGGCAGGCGCGCTTTGCCGACCTGGTGCAGCAGTTACGGCAGATGCTGCAAGGGCGGAAGCTGCGGGGCGGGGCGAGCGGGGAGGTTCTAGAGGCGTGGGAACTCAGCCCGGGCCTCCGCCACGCCGTACCCCAGCCCGATGGCTTCGCCGTGGTCCTGCCCGCCGGGGCTGTGCCCGCGGTGGCCGGGCCGGAAGTCGCCCTCCTGCTCCTCGGGCAGCGCGGGTTAGATGCGGCTCGCCTCCACCTGCGGCTTGAGGCCGGCCCCGCATCGCACGAGGATGTCCGGACAGCGCTGGGCCTCCGCCGCCCTGACCCCGAGCGCTGCTACCGGGCGCTGCGAGCGCTGCAGGGGATCCGGCTCTCGGTCTACGCCTGGGAGTTGCGGGAGGGCGCTCTGAGCCTGGAGCACCAGGCCCGGGACCTCTGGTCGCTGCGGGTGCAGGAGGGTGGCCAGGCCCGCCTGATCGAGGAGGGCGGTACCCTGGTCACCCGGGGCCAGGAATGGTGGGTCACTCCCGACCCACAGGGCTGGGCTGCGAGAGATTCGGCCCTGGCCCACTCGCTCCTGGTTGAGCGGGAGGGGGCGAAGAACCCGCTCAGCCTGGCGATTGGGCTCTGCCTGGCTGCAGGGCAGACCCGGTTGACCAACCGGGAGATCCTGCACCTGGCCGGGCTGGACCCGGCAGAGCCTCAGCCCGAGCTCTGGCCCCGGGTCCGGGCTGCACTGCGGCTCCAGCAGCGGGCCGGGTGGGTGGCGGACCTGAGCGGGTGGGGGAAGCGGAGCGACCTGGACTGGGTAGCCTTCCTGGAGACGACCACCAGCCTGTTGCCGGGATGACCCTTCCTTCAAGCCGGACCAGCCCATTGCTTCGCCGGGCGAACCCTTTGCGCGCCTGGGGCAGCCCATTGTTTCGCTGGGCGAATCCAATCCCTTCGCTGGGCGAATCCAATCCCTTCGTTGGGCGAATCCAATCCCTTCGCTGGGCGAAACCAATCCCTTCGCTGGGCGAGTCCAATCCCTTCGCCGGGCGAGTCCAATCCCTTCGCCAGACTTACCCATTGCTTCGCCGGGCGAACCGAAAGCGGTCACCAGCCAGTTCGGGCCCGCAACAAACGGGCCCCGCTCCTGGAACGCCACTGCACCGTGCCCTTCGCCCTGAAGAGCAAGTTCCAGCGCTCCAGGTTCAAGGAAGTGGATGCTTCCCGCTGTGCTCCGTCTATCTTCACCAAGTAACTACCCACCACATGACGGAGACCACAGGCAGGGCTTGGGGCAATCGCCCCAAGCCCTGCTGCGTTACAACGTGCTCACCCAGCGCTCGCCAGGGTTGAGAGACCGGCTCCGGCCCATGCAGGCCAGCAGATCCTCGCGCCCGTACCGTTCCTTGAAGAGCGTCCAGTAGAGGTACTCCTCCTTCGCCCGGAACGGCTCCCCGCTGAGCGCCCGCTCTGCATCCATCTGCTGGTCACTGATCGCCCCGGCAGCGTAGCTCTGGAGCAGGGGCCCGATCCCGGTGCCGATCGCGAACTTCTCCTTCTTCCGCCAGACAATCGAAGGCGCCAGGTATCGCTCCGCCACCTTGCGCAGGATCCACTTCCCCTCCCCCTGGTGCCGCTTCAGGCCCGGGTTCATGCGGAAGGCCAGGTCCAGCAGGGCCCGGTCCAGGAAGGGGACCCGCCCCTCCAGCCCGTGGGCCATGGTCATGCGATCCACCCGTTGCAGATTGGAGTTGTGCAGGCCCACGGTAATGTGGTGCAGTTCCGAAGAGAGCGCCACCCAGTCGGGCTCGAACTCGGTCAGGTAATGATAGCCGGCAAAAAGCTCATCGGCCCCTTCGCCGGAGAGGACGACCTTCACCTGGCGGGCGGCCATCTCGCTGACGAAGTAGGTCGGGATCGCCGAGCGGACCAGCGCCGGATCGCAGGACTCCAGCGAGTCGATCACCTGCGGCAGTGCCGTAATGATCTCCCGCTCGGTCAACACCCGTTCATGGTGGATGGTGTCAAGGTCGGCCGCCACCCGCCGGGCGTTGATCAGATCTTCCGACCCCTCCATGCCCACCGAGAAGGTATGCATCTCCCCGGTCACATGCCGGCGCATGATCGCCGCGATCAAGCTGGAGTCCAGGCCGCCGCTCAGGAAGCAGCCCACCGGCACGTCGCCCATCAACCGTTTGATGACCGCCTCGGTCAGGGTCTGATCGAGCAGGTCAATGGCTTCATCTACCTTTGAAACCTTGATCGATGGCCGCGGCACCCCATCATACTGGACGGGCTGGGTCGCCCCCGCCTGCCAGTAGTGGCCGTTCGGGAACTCGCTCACCACGGGCACCTCGTTCACCAGCGCCTTCGCCTCCGAGGCGAAGAGCAGGTCGCCCTGGTCATCGCGGCCGTAGTAGAGCGACTTGATCCCGAGCGGGTCGCGGGCCAGGAAGAGGCCGGTCGCCGGTCCCCATATGGCAATGGCAAACATGCCGTCCAGCTTGCGAATGGCGTCCGGGCCGTACTCCTCGAAGAGATGGAGCACCACCTCAGAGTCGGAGCGGGTCTTAAAGGTGTGCTTCCCCTCGAGCCCCTTGCGGAGTTCGATGTGGTTGTAGATCTCGCCGTTCATGGCAAGCCAGAGGGAGCCGTCCTCGTTGCAGAGCGGCTGAGCGCCGCCCTCAATGTCCACAATCGCCAGCCGGTCATGGCCCAGGGTGACGCATCCGGTCGATGCCCAGAGCTGCCGACCATCGGGCCCGCGGTGGCGCTGCTGATCCAGCATGCGCGCCACGGTAGACTTATCGGCTCGTCCCAGGATCCCAGCAATGCCGCACACTAGGCAACGCCTCCTTTTGTGAGCGCGTAGCCTTCACGCTCCATAATCTTCGCAATCCGCTCCTCCTCGGTGATCACCCGGCCGCTCTCCCGGTCGAAGGCGCGGCAGGCACCATCGTCAAAGCGGACAGCGACCTCGCCCTTGCCCTCCTTGTTCCCCATGAGATGGGGCGCGTCGAGCAGGCCTATGTGGACCGCCTTCGCCAGGGTGGCGGCGTCGGTCAACGGATCATCCACGGAAGATGGGGCCAGTGCGCAGATCGCGTCGAGCAGCAGGCGGGCCTCGCTGACCAGCTCAGCCTTGCGGGCCTGGACGGCCACATCTTGCGCCATGTCGGGCAGCCCCTGGAGCGCAAGCTGAATCGCACCGCGAACCACGTTGCACCCCTCAATGATATCGTCGGCCGTGGCGGCGTGGTGGTACTCGGAGTGGCCCACAATGTGGACGATGTCCGGCTTGACGGCCATCTGCAGGAAGGTAGATGCCGCCAGGTGACCCTTGGCCCGGTCGTAGCCGGCGGGCATGGAGGTGAGGCCGGCCCGGCACTCCCGCCAGACCCGGAACTCGGGCCCGGTCAGCTCCTCGACCAACTCCAGCTTCGCCAGCATCTTCGCCAGGTCCATGGCGGGCGAGGTGAGCGGCGGGTTGTTCCACATGAGCTGCTGGACGTAGTCCTTCACGCCCGCCTGCCTCGCGTTATAGGCTGCAATATAGGCGGCGGCCACGGCAATCGTGTCCGGGGCGTCGCGCAGGGACCAGTGGTGGCTCTCGTTCGACTCGACCGGCACCCCCCGCTCTGCGTGCCAGCGGAAGACCTGCTGCACCTCGGGGATCGACTCGACCAGCGGGCGCTGGGAGCGGCCGTCCAGCAGGCTGTACCAGAAGAGGGGCACGGCGGCCCAGGCGTTGTGGATCGTCTCCTGGAGCATCTCAGCCCACCGGAGCTGGTCCCGGGTGCCGCTGTAGCAGCGCATGATCGGGTAGTTCCCTGTGCGGGAGGCCGCGAAGAGGGTGTACAGGTCATCGGGGGTGCGGACCGGCACGCCGCCGGCGCCGTGCTCACGGGGGTCCATCTCCTCGGGCCGGAAGAAGTGCTCCTGGGCGTTCTGGTCGGTGCCCAGGCTCATCACATCCAGCACGCCGGCCTCGGCGATCTTGCGGATCCCATCGGCCGTTATGGCGACGGTGGGCTGGCCGAAGTGGTGCCGCAGCAGCGGGAAGGGGCGCTTCCAGAGGATCCGGTCGACCAGGTTCTGCGGCGGTACGCCGCCATCGGCCACAGAAGTGACCCCCCGCAGGAAGTCGACGACTTCCTGCCACTCGGCGGAGCCACCGAAGACTGCCTCAAAGAAGCCCAGGGTCCGACCGTGGTCGGCGACCGGGTCGGTGGCGCCCAGCACCCAGCGGCGACCAGTCTGGCCACGGGCCTCGGCAGCCCGCTTCAGGTGGGTCAGGACCTCCCGCCCTGACTCGGGGGTGAGGCGGTAGCCGACCGCCACGATCTCGGGCTCCCAGGCCTCGACTTCGGCCAGGAGCGCATCGGTCGGGACGGCTGGGCCGAGGGATTTCACCTCATAGCCGATCTGCTCGGCTAAATGGAGAAAGCGCACGACGCCGCCAACGTGGACATCATCACCAATGGCGGCGCCCAGAATCCGGCGCTTAGACAAGGTCGATCACATCTCCTTCCGTCGCATAGCGGCTGATCTGCTCGGGGGTCCAGCCGGCCATGCCAAGGGCGGCGAGGGTACGGCCCGTCTGCCGGAAGTCGACCCCGCAGGTGACATTGGCCAGTTGAATCAGCATATCGGTCACCGGTGTAGGCACACCGCAGGCCTGCCCCAGTTCAGCAATGGGGACGAGGCCGGTGGGGACATCCTCCCATATGTAGCGGTGTTGGAGGAGTGGCGGCGCCCCGACGCCATCGTACGCGGGGGTGGACTGTATGGCTTCATAAAGGGTGGGCTTCTCGACGCCATAGACCTCGGCGAGCCACTCCCGGGCGGTCAGGGCGCCCACGCCGAGCGCACGGGCCACGGCGACCCGCTCCTGGTCGAGGTGCTCCAATACGGTGGCGACAGACCGGGTGATCCCATCCACATAGTGGCGGAACTGCCCGCCAGTCGATTCGATCCGCCCCATGTTCAGCAGGGCCACGGCGGGGTGGAAGATCGCCCCGATATTATCCATAGAGGTCTTCCAGACCCAGCGGGCCGGCATGAACTGCGGGAAGGCGGGCTTGATCAGTTCGAGAAGCTCCGGCGTCCGGTGGGCAGGGATCGCTGCCGCCGCCACCTGGCGCTTGACGCCGTAAATGTGGGCGGTGTCGGGGCCGACCTTGCGGCTGGCGTATAGGAAGGTCTGCGCCTCCCCAACGGTCACGTCGGCCGTGCACCCCTCCCGCCGCAGTGTCTGCGTGAACTCGATCGCCCCGGCGGTCCGCCCCGGCAGGAGCAGGACCTTCTGCCCATCCTTGAGGTGGGGGGCGCATTGGCGGGCGATCTCGCCGTGGGCGGATGCCGGCACCACAACGAGGACCAGATCTACGCCCCGCAGAGCCCCGGCGAGGTCGGCCGATGCCTCGACCGGACCAAACCCTTGCTCCACGCCCTCCAGGAAGACTCCGCCCACCTGTTGCACCCGGTCCAGTGCACGAGGATCGCGCGTCCACAGCTTGACCGGATAACCCATGAGCCCCAAATGGCCCGCCATAGCGAGCCCACCATGGCCTGCTCCCAGTACGCAGTACGTCGGCATGAAGCCCTCCTCCTCTCACCTTTGGGTTGTCAAGTTGCAGACCGCACCCGCCCGAGGGCATGGCAAAGCCCAGGGGCGGGACCCCTGGGCGTTTTCGGCAAACCCAAAGAAAGTCCCCACCACCTTGACCACGCTTACGAGGTTAGCTGTCGGACTCGGAGCGTCAAAGCGTGCCCCGTCCCATTGTCCCTTCCGGCCTCCATGGCCGGTTCCTAAATGGGATTCGCCCCAGTTTGTGGTTCCCCCGCTCCCCGCCTCTCAGGCAGGGACTCAGCGAACAGGCGGGCATACCCACTTGGTTCAGGCGCATACCGTGGTATTCAGCCCGACAAAGTGGGTGTCTGCGCTATTCCGTTTCTGCAAGCAACTTTATTCTACCAGAGAAGTTGGCAGTCCGTCAAGGGAGGCTTGTCCAACCGTTCACAACCTTGCCAAGTGACGGGGATTGGGCCAGGGCACCCCGAAGGGTGCTCTGGCGGTGTCCGAGTTTAGAGAGCCTGCGCCAGCGTCAGGGGGATCGACTCCACGTCGGGTGCGTAACCCGGGAGGGTTGTGACCAGGAGATTGGCGCCGCAGGCCAGGGCATTGCTCTGGAGGTCGAGGCTGTCGGCAGCTACCCAGAGATCGGCCTGGGGGAGGCAGAGACGGGCGATCGCCAGCATGCGGAGCAGGTCGGCGCCGCCATCTACCGGGCGGAGGAGGACTGCCGAGACATCGGCGTTGCGCAGGATCTCCAGGTCGTCAGCGAGCCCTTCACGGGTCTGGCCATCCATGCCGACCCGAAGGCCGCCGGTCACCCGATAGCCCATGCCCTTCAGCCAGAGGTAGCGGGTCAGTCGCTCTGCCGGCGAGTGACCGGGATAAATGCGAGCATAGAGCCGGGGATTGCAGCACTCATGTGGCAGAATGTACTCTTCTGCCCCTGCCTGTCGCCAGATCGCGTAGCAGTCATAGGAACGCTCCCCCAGGCAGAGGGCTACCTTCAGCGTGGTCAGTTCCTTGATCTGGCGCACCAGTCGGGCCACGCGCTCAGGACCAGGGATCATTCCCTCGGCCCGGACAACAACGGAGGTGCAGCCCAGGCGCCAGGCGCTCACGGCCTCCTCCACCGCCAGGTCGAGTCTGGCTTCAATATCGATCGTCACCAGGCCGCGAAGGGCAGGCTCTTCACCCTTCTCCCGGTGGCAGACGCGACGAGCTGTGTCCAGGAGGGCCGCGTATTCGCTGCCCTCGGCATTCAACATGAGTAGGATTTCTCGGCGGCTTGGCAGGCGACCCGCCTCGGCGCGGCGTAGAATCGGTCCGATCATGCACATCGCTCCCCTCAGCCCGTGATTGTGACATCGTTCACAAGGCTTACTATGATCCTACCGCACATACCCGAGATAGGCTACTCATGGAAAGGGCTATTTGCAGGTAGTGCTTTCAGACAACGATCTACTCATAGGGAGGGTTGTGAGCCTCGATCCAACCGTACACGGCCTGACAGACCTCGTCGCGCCCGCGCTCCAGGGCGACGAAGTGGTTCCTCCCGGGCAGCAGTTGCTTCCGCCGCTCCCGGCTGGAGACGTTCTCGGTAATGTAGGCTGCGCTCTCGGGGGCAATCCACTTGTCCCGGTCACCCTGGAGCGACATGACCGGGGCGGTGATCCGGGGCAGATCCTTCCGCACACGGCGAGCCAGGCGGAGCAGGGAGTGAATGGCCGATGTCGGCATGCGCTCGTAATTGCTCTCCAACTGGGCCGCAATCTCGGGGTTGCGGATCCGGGACTCGTACCAGGGCACCAGGTACTTGGCCAGGGGAACCAAAACCTGCCGCCAGTCGGCCAGTTTGGCGGGGGTGGCCAACGTCGTCACGGAGGCGACCTCGTGGTGGGCCGCCAGGTAGAGCGCGATCAGCCCTCCCATGGAGAAGCCGACAACGTGGACATTCTTAGCTCCAAACCGCTCCTGAAGAGCGATCAGTTCGGCCTCGGCGGCCCGAATCCAGTGGCGGGACCGGGTCTCCTTCAGTGCCTCGGGCGATGTCCCATGTCCCGGCAGGACCGGGGCGCTTACGGTAATCCCGTGGTCAGCCAGGTGCTGAATCACGGGACGGACTTCGGCAGGTGAGCCGGCGAATCCATGCAGCACAAGACAGGCGATCGGACCGCCCTCCAGGTAGATCGGGTCAGCCGCGCGACGCTCCAGAATCGTCATCTCCAGGACCTCCATACAGTGGAAAAGGCGAAAGACCGGGCCTTACAGCCCGGCCTTGTCTTGTCAGGGGATTACAGCCCGTTCTCCAGGTAGAGGAGTACGAGCGACGACAGAATGAAGAGGACGGCGAAAGCTGCGCTGAAGCGGTTCAGCACGTCGTCCATGCCCTTCTTCTTACCGAAAATCTGCTCGCCAGCGCCGGCGATCGAGCCCGACAGGCCCGCGCTCTTGCCGGACTGCATCAGAACGGTCCCAATGAGACCGAGTGCGAAAAGGGTGTGGAGCACCAGCATGAACGTAATCATATCCCTTCACCCCCTCCACGCGCGCCAATTCAGCTTTTCGATTGTACCACACCGCCCAAAATCGTACAACTTCTAGTTGTTATGGCTGTGTGGCTCGGCCGGTCGCAGGGTCGATCATCCAGCGCTCTGCACCGGCACGAAGGTGAAGCGTGTTGCCCATCCACTGCAGGCGGCTGATATCCTTGCCGTCCGGCAGACCGGTGACCGGCACGGGTCTATTCGCTGTGAGATCCCAGAGTTGGAGCACGAAGACCCCCCGCGGGCTGAAGTTGGATGCAGCAAGGAATCGGGCATCGGGCGACCAGGCCAGTTCGCCGGCACCGCCCTCGAACCAGAGATCAAGCCCACGCACCTTGCCGGATGCATCGACCAGGCCGAGCAGCGGGTGCGTGCCCTGCGTCACGAAGGCGATCTGTTTCAGGTCGGGCGAGAGCGCCAGGGCACCCCAGCCATCCCGGCCCACGCCGAACCGAATGTCGGCTCCGGCGCCGAAGGGCTGAAAGTCATTGGGCAGGTCGGGCTGGATCAGGCTCTCCCCGGTCTGCTGTCTGAGCACCAAGGCTCGCCCCTGCGGGAACGCCTCTGCCGCACTCCCTCGGTAGGGCTTGGCCTTGGCTTCGGACCAGCGGCGGTCAGGCCAATCGATCGCAGCCTGCCCCTGCTCGTTCACGACGAGGTAGAAGTTGGTCACCACCAAAGAGAGCGGCTTCGTGGGCTCTACGAGGGACTCCCGGGTCTCGACCAGCCAGCCTTCCTCCACCTCGGTCAGACCGACCAGGTGAAACTGGGTGTACTTCACCGGGCCGATCTCAACTTCGGCGTTTGCAGCGGGAACCAGCAGCTTCTCGGCTTCGCCGAGCTCTCCCCGCACAAGTTTCTGCAGGTAGTCGCTCACCATCGCCTCGGCCTGCTGCCGATCGATGCCATGCTTGGGCGTCGCAGGCGCCGGCTCCGAAGGCTTGGGCGCTGTTGTCGGTGGCTCCTGGGCCGGTGGCTTGGTGCCTCCGCCCCCGGTGCAACCGGTCAGGATCATGAGAGAGAGCAGCAGCCAAACGGCTATCTGCCTCATGAGAATCACCTCCATACTTCCATAGACGACCGGGGGGCTCCCAAGGTAACAGGCGCAACTGATGATCTGACTCTTTTTGGATCCACGCAATTCGGTGGAGGGGAATCGGGAACGAACGAGTAATGATAGGATTAGAGAAAGTTTACATTCTCTTGCCAAACAAGATACGCCCGAGAACAGAGGAGGGTACGCATGAATCCGGTCAGCCCCCGCAGGCGCCGGTATCACAAGGCGGAGCCACCCACGCCCCCGGAGATGATCGCTGCCGTGGACCAGGCGCTAACCGCCGTTGCGCCGATCCGCAGGGACAAGGCCCTGCCCCTGCTACAGGCGATCCAGGCCCGCCTCGGCCACCTGCCAACTCCCGCCCTGGCCTACGCCAGCCGCCGGACCCGCATTCCCCTGGCCGACCTGAACGCCCTGGTCTCCTTCTACGACCTGCTCTCTGCCGACCCGCACGGCGGGGTGCTGATCCACTGCTGCGATGACCTCGTCTGCCGCTCCGCCCCCGGATTTGCGGCCTTCGTGGCCGGGCTCGGGGCGGATGGCCAGACCGTGCACTTCACCCCCTGCCTGGGCCGCTGCGAACAGGGGCCGGTCGCTCTGCGGACCCGGGCCGCCGACAGCCCGGCCCACGCCTTCGGCGGCTACGGCGCCTGGGCGCTGGAGGAGTCCCGCCCGGCCCGCGTGGGCTGGTCGGACAGCTATCACCCGCTGTTGCTGGAGCGCTGCGGGCGGTACGACCCCGACGATCTGGAGGGCTACCGGCAGGCCGGCGGCCTCGCCGCCCTCGACCAGGCCCGGGCCATGCGGCCCTCCGACCTGGTGGGGCTGGTCAAATCCTCCAAACTGGTCGGGCGGGGCGGCGCCGCCTTTCCGACCGGCATCAAATGGGAGGGGGTTCTCAATGCCCCCACACCGCTCGGCCCGGGGCCGGACGGCGCATCGAAGTATGTCGTGATCAACGCGGATGAATCGGAGCCCGGCACCTTCACCAACCGCCTCCTCATGGAGGAGGATCCCATGGCCGTGGTGGAGTCCGCTCTGATTGCGGCCCACGCCGTGGGTGCCGACCAGGTCTACCTCTACGTTCGCGGCGAGTACCCCCTGGCCGTGAAGCGCTGCACGCTGGCGATCGAGGCATTCCGGACCCACGGTCTCCTGGGCGATGTGGGCTTCGAGGTCCGCTGCGGCGCCGGTCGCTATATCTGCGGCGAGGAGACCGCCCTCTTCGCTTCGATCGAGGGCGAGCGTGGCGCACCCCGGGTGAAGCCGCCGTTCCCCACCACTAACGGCCTCTTCAACCGGCCGACGCTGATCAACAATGTAGAGACGCTGCATAATCTGATTCCGCTGATCAGGCGGGGCGCCGACGCCTGGAACCAGCAGGAGCCGAAGCTGTTCAGCGTCTCCGGCCACGTGGCCCTGCCCGGGGTCTACGAGGTACCCATGGGGACGCCGCTGCGGACCCTGATCGACCTGGCCGGGGGGCCGGCGGGCGAGATCCAGGCCGTCCTTATGGGCGGGGCTTCGGGCATGTTCATCGGGCCGGAGTGCCTTGACACCCCCCTGGAGTTCAAGGCCATGGCAGCCGCCGGTGCTACCCTGGGCTCCGGTGCGATCATGCTCTTCAACACATCCACCGATCTGTGGGATGTCGCCCGAAGGGCCGCCCGGTTCTTCGCCGAGGAGTCCTGCGGCAAGTGCGTACCCTGCCGGATCGGCACCGCCCGCCAGCAGGAGATGGTGGATCACTTCGCAGATGGCGACTTCCGATTCGTCCCCCTCCACGATGATGTCGGCCTGGCCATGGCAGATGCATCCATCTGCGGTCTGGGCCACACCGCCACCAACCCAATCCGGAGCCTCCTTAGGCTGAAGGGGGTGACCCACTCATGATCCGGATGATGATCGACGGACGTGAGGTCGAGGTGGCCCATGGTGCTACGATCCGAGAGGCTGCGCTGGCCGCGGGGGTGCAGACCCCGACCCTCTGCTGGCACCCACACCTGCACTGTGGGTCGAACTGCCGCGCCTGCGTGGTTGAGTTGGAGGGTTCCCGCACCCTTGTGCCCTCATGCTCCCGCCTGGCCTCGCCGGGCATGGTCGTCAGGACCGACTCCGACCGGGTGCGCCACTCCCGCCGGATGGTCTTCGAGCTGCTCATGACCGAGGTCGCCACGGATGCCGCGCCGGAGTTGCGGGGCTATGCCCGTTACTACGGCGCCGACCCCGCCCGCTACCCGGGGGCACGAGAGGCGACCAGGGAGCTGACTCCGATCATCGATAACCCCTTCTTCGCCCGGGACTACGCCAGGTGCATCGCCTGCCAGCGGTGCGTACGGGCGTGCGGGGAGGATATCCAGTACACCTTCGCTATTCAGATGACAGGGCGTGGCCACCATGTCTCGGTCGGTGCCGGCGGCCTTGGTAACGACCTGACCGAGAGCCCGTGCGTCTTCTGCGGCAACTGCGTGGGCGTATGCCCGACCGGGGCGCTGGTGCCCCTACCTGAGTTCGATGCCCGCTCCGCCGGTCTGCTGGAGAGACCCGAGGTCTTCTGGAGCCCACGTACCGGCTTCACCGGGCCCGGAGCCAGCCGGTTGATGCACCCCGACGCCAGGCAAGCGGTCAAGGAGGAGGTCTGATCCATGGCCGTCACCACGAAGGTCACAACGACCACCTGTGCGTACTGCGGCGTAGGTTGTACGCTGGAGCTTCACACGCTGGATGAGCGGGTCTACAAGGTAACTTCCCCGGTCGATGCGATCGTCAACCGTGGAAACCTCTGCGTGAAAGGCCGTTTTGGCTTTGACTACGTGCATCATGCGGGGAGGCTGACCCAGCCGCTGATCCGGCGGGGCGGCAAGCCCGGTGCCCGGCGCGGTACGCCCGAGTACGGCACCCTGGAACCCGCCTCCTGGGACGAGGCGCTCGACCTGATCGCCAACCGCCTCAATCAGATCAAGGGAGCCCACGGCCCCGATGCGATCGGCGGCTTTTCCAGTGCCAAATGCACCAACGAGGAGAACTACCTCTTCCAAAAGTGGGTGCGCGCCTGCATTGGCACCCACAACGTGGACCACTGCTCCCGTCTCTGCCACGCCTCATCGGTCACGGCGGTCAATATGGCGATCGGCTCCCTCGCCATGACCAACTCGATCAGCGAGCTGCGGGACGAGATCGATTGCTTGTTGATCACCGGCTCCAACACCACGGAGAATCACCCGATCATCGCCCTCGAAATGAAGGCGGCGATCGCCCGCGGCGCGAAGCTGATCCTGGTCGACCCCCGGGAGATCGAGCTCTCCCAGTTCGCCACCTACCACCTCCAGCAGCGCTCGGGCACAGATACGGCAGTCTTTAATGCCATGGCCCATGTGATCATAAGCGAAGGGCTCTGGGACCCCGACTTCGTTCGCGAGCGCACCGAAAACTTCGCTGCCCTGGCAGATGCAGTCAAGGACTGTACCCCGGAGTGGGCTGAGGCGATCAGCGGGGTCCCGGCCGATGCGATCCGGGATGCGGCCCGGCTCTACGCCCGGTCCAAGGCCTCCGGTATCTTCTGGGGCATGGGGATCTCACAGCATCATAACGGGACGGAGACCGCCCTTACCCTGGCCAACCTGGCCCTCCTCTGCGGCCACATGGGTCGGCCGGGCACCGGGCTCAACCCGCTCCGCGGCCAGAACAACGTGCAGGGCTCCGGCGACATGGGCTGCCTGCCTAACCTGTTGCCGGGGTACGTGAGGGCGACGGACGAGGCCCAGTTGCAGCGGGTCGGCGCTCTGTGGGACGTCCACCTCTCCCGCAGGCCGGGCCTCACCTCCACCGAGCTGACCGAGGCGATGGGTGAGGGCAGGGTGAAGGGGCTCTATATCATGGGCGAGAACCCGTTGCTGACCGACCCCAACCTGAACCACGCCCGGGCCTGCTTCCAGGAACTAGCGTTCCTTGCAGTGCAGGATATCTTCCTGACCGAGACCGCCGAATGGGCTGATGTGGTCCTGCCCGCCGCTGCCTTTGCCGAGAAAGAGGGCACCTTCACGAACACGGAGCGGCGGGTTCAGCGAGTCCGTCAGGCTGTCCCCACGCCCGGCGAGGCCCGGCTCGACTGGCAGATCCTCTGTGACCTCTCCACCCGCATGGGCTACCCTATGCAGTACGACTCCCCCGCTGCGATCCTGGCAGAGGTTGGCCAGTGCATTGCCGAGTATGCCGGCATCACCTGGGAGCGCCTGGAGACCGGCCCGGGGCTCCAATGGCCCTGCCCCTCCACGGATCATCCAGGCACACGCTTTCTCTTTGCCGACACCTTCCCAAGGGGGCGGGGCAAGCTCCATCCGGTCCGCTACCAGCCCCCCGCCGAGCCAACTGATCAGGCCTATCCTTTTATCCTCACGACAGGCCGGGTCCTCTTCCACTGGCATGGCGGCGTGATCTCCCGCAGGTCGGAGGGGCTGGATGCCATCGCCCCGGAAGCGCTGGTCGAGGTCCACCCGACCGACGCCGCCCAGCTTGGCATTGCCGATGCCTCAACCGTGCGGGTCTCCAGCCGCCGGGGTGAGGTGCAGGCCAAGGCGCAGGTGACCGAGCGAACCCTGCCGGGCACCATCTTCATGACCTTCCACTACGCCGAGGCCGCCGCCAACCTGTTGACGATCGACCGGCTTGACCCGATGGCGAAGATCCCCGAGTTCAAGGTCTGCGCCGTGAGGCTCGAGCCCAGCCGCCTGCCGTCCCCCCAAGAAGACCCCAGAAACGTGGGATAGGATCCCCCCACCTGCAGGTGATACCCTCATAACTGTAATCGACCGCAGAGACTGGTCGAGAATCCAAGGAGGGTTTCGAAATGCAGAGCACGATCAGCAAGCAGCTTGTCAAGCGCCAGGATGGGAACTGGCTCTGGGCAATGGGCCACCTGACCACTGTAAAGATCACCAGCGAGATGACCGGCGGTGCCTTCGCCCTGGAGGAGAAGCTGATCGCTCCCCTTCCGCTGAAGGGATCACCCCTGCACATCCACCAGAATGAAGATGAGGCCTTCTACATTCTCGAAGGCACGATCATCTTCGAGGTGGAGGGCATGCAGGTTGAGGCAAACGCCGGCGACACCGTCTGGGCGCCGCGTGGCCAGAAGCATATGTACTGGAACCCCGGCCCCAACCCGGCCCGGATTCTGGTGATCGTTACCCCGGCCGGCTTCGAGCAGTTCTTCGCCGAGGTAGGGCGCCCGGCAGAGGCCGTCACCCTGCCGCCCGCCCCGACCGCCCCGCCCGACATGGCCAAGATGTCCGCCACAGCCGCCAAGTACGGCGTGACCATCTTCCCGCCGAAGCCCCAGTAAGTAGATCAGGGCGCCTCCCGCTTTGGGAGGCGCCCTCGCTGCTTGTTGGCTTGCGCTTACTTGCGACCCTTGATCACGGACTTGCCACGGAACGTAGCGGCAAGGCCGAGCTCCTCCTCAATGCGGAGAAGCTGGTTATACTTGGCCACCCGGTCGGTCCGGGAGGGCGCGCCGGTCTTGATCTGCCCGCAGTTCAGCGCCACGGCCAGGTCGGCAATCGTTACGTCCTCGGTCTCGCCGGAGCGGTGGGACATGACGGTGGTGTAACCAGCCCTGTGGGCCATGGCAACCGCCTCCAGGGTCTCGGTCAGCGAGCCGATCTGGTTCACCTTGACCAGGATCGAGTTGGCGGCATTCATGGAGATGCCCTTCGCCAGGCGCTCGGTGTTGGTGACGAAGAAATCGTCGCCGACCAATTGAATGCGGTCGCCCAGACGGCGGGTCAGCTCCTGCCAGGAATCCCAGTCGTCCTCGGCAATGCCGTCCTCGATCGAGACGATCGGGTACTGGCGGGACCAGTTGTCCCAGAGGTCAATCAGTTGCTCGCTGGTCAGGGTCTTGCCACCCTCGCCGGCCAGGACGTACTTGCCGTCCTGGAAGAACTCGGTCGAGGCGACGTCCATGCAGAGGAAGACATCCTCACCGGGCTTGTAGCCGGCCTTCTGAATCGCCTCGAGGATAACGGTGATCGCCTCCTCATTCGACTTCAGGTCGGGGGCAAAGCCACCCTCGTCGCCCACGGCCGTATTATAGCCCTTGGACTTCAGGACCGACCGTAGCGAGTGGAAGACCTCGGTGCCCATGCGCAGCGATTCCGCGAAGGACGGAGCGCCGGCCGGGAAGATCATGAACTCCTGCATGTCAACGTTGTTGTCGGCATGCTTACCACCGTTGATGATGTTCATCATCGGCACGGGAAGGGTACGGGCCGTCAGGCCACCCACGTAGCGGTAGAGCGGGAGCCCCTGCGCCTTCGCAGCAGCGTGGGCGGTGGCCAGCGAGACACCCAGAATGGCGTTGGCGCCCAACTTCCCCTTGTTCGGGGTGCCGTCCAGGTCGATCATCGCCCGGTCGATCGCCACCTGCTCGGTGGCGTCCATACCGATGATCTCCTCGGCGATCAGCTCGTTTACGTTGTGGACCGCCTTGAGGACACCCTTCCCCATGTACCGCTGCTTGTCGCCGTCGCGCAGCTCGACCGCCTCGAAGGCACCGGTCGAGGCACCCGAGGGAACAATCGCCCGGCCCTTCACGCCGGATGCCAGGGTAACCTCCACCTCAACGGTCGGATTGCCACGGGAGTCCAGGACCTCGCGGCCAAACACGTTCATGATCGTCGTCATGTTCTTCTCATGCTCCTTCCAACAGTTCGCTTACACCCGCTACCAGTTCGCTGCTCGGTCTATTCTTACCCTTTGACCAAAAGGGAGCCGGCATCCATTTGCGGGGGCTTTGCCAGACCAATGATCTCCAGCAGGGTCGGAGCGACATTCGCCAGAACGCCCTCGCTCAGCTTCGCATCCAGCCGGGTGTCATCGATCAGAAGGCACGGGACGGGGAAGAGGGTGTGGTTGGTGTGCGGGTTGCCGGTCTCATAGTCGACCATCTGGTCGCAGTTGCCGTGGTCGGCGAGGACGATCGCTGCACCACCCTTGGCGAGGAGCGCATCGGCCACCTTACCCAGGCACTCATCGACCACCTCAACGGCCCTGATGCCGGCCTCCAGAACGCCGGTGTGGCCAACCATATCCGGATTGGCGAAGTTCAGGACCATGAAGTCCACCTTATCCTGTTCGATCCACTTGACCGCCTCAGCAGCGATCTCGTAGGCCGACATCTCCGGCTTCAAATCGTAGGTAGCCACCTTCGGCGAGGGGATCATCACTCGCTCCTCACCCGGGAACTGCCGCTCCTCGCCACCGTTGAAGAAGTAGGTGACGTGCGGGTACTTCTCGGTCTCGGCAATGCGCAGTTGCCGAAGGCCGGCATCGGCCACCACCTGGCCCATGGGGACATCCACAAACTCCGGCCCGAAAGCGGTCGGGATCTTGTCGAAGGTCTGGTCATACTGGGTCATGGAGACCAGCGGCATCGGCCTGAAACCCTCGGGCCGCTTGAAGCCATCAAAATGGGTCTCGTGCAGGGCACGGACAATCTCACGAGCCCGGTCCGGCCGGAAGTTGAAGAAGATCAGGCCGTCGTCGGGGCCGATTTTTCCGTTGACCCCATCGATCACGGTCGGCAGGACGAACTCGTCGGTCTCCCCGCGGTCGTAGGCGCTGGTGACCGCTGCGTCAGCCGACGTGGCACGCTCGCCCTCTCCCTGGGTCAGGGTCAGGAAGGCCTTCTCGACTCGCTCCCACCGCTTGTCACGGTCCATGGCGTAGTAGCGTCCTGCCACGGTGGCGATCTGACCGAGGCCCACTTCCTTCAGCTTCTCCTCGACGGTTGCCAGGAAGCCGCGGGCCGACTTGGGCGGCACGTCCCGGCCGTCCAGGAAGGCATGAATATACAGTTTCGGTACCCCCGCCCGCTTCGCCAGGTCGATCAGCGCAAGCAGGTGGTCAATGTGGCTATGGACGCCACCGTCGGAGACGAGGCCCATGACATGGAGCGCCCCACCTTGCTTCGCCTGATCAATGGCGATCCGCCAGGCCGGCAGATCATAGAAAGAGCCATCCCGGATTGTGCGCCAGATCCGCACGAGAGTCTGGTAGACAATCCGCCCCGCGCCGAGGTTCAGGTGACCCACGTTGGAGTCACCCATCTGACCGGGGAGAAGGCCGACCGCCTCACCCGATGCGGTCAAGGTCGTGTGCGGATATCGTGCCATGTACCGGTCATAGTTCGGATGCTTCGCCATCGCAACCGCGTTGGCCCGGGTGTCGGGGTTCAGGCCCCACCCATCCAACACAATCAGCGCCACAGGTCCGCGATATGCAGCCAAGGTCCGGGTCACCTCCCAAAACGTCCAATGCTAGTCTGCCACAAGCGCCACTCTGTAAGCGCGAACCACGATTTGCCCGGCAGTGATCGCCTGGTTCTCCCGCCGAGGAGAGGCAAGACTTATGCAAAGCTATTTTACCAAAGTCCTCTTCGGCAATGGAAGTCTGTTCCCCTGCAAATCGTATCGCGAAAATGTCGTAGGCCCGTATCTGGTAGAATAGCCCCATCGTCCTATTGACGTAAGGTACCCTACCGGGTATATGTATTACGAGGAGGCGATTTCACATGGCGAACCAGCCGATCAAGATTACCGATGCGACCTTCAAGAAGGAGGTCCTGGATTCCGATCTCCCCGTTCTGGTCGATTTTTGGGCGCCCTGGTGCGGCCCCTGCAAGATGATCGGGCCCGTCCTTGAGGACTACGCCAAGGAGCGCGGTGACAAGATCACGATTGCCAAGCTGAACGTGGACGAGGAGCAACAGTACGCCGGCCAGTTCGGCGTCATGTCGATCCCGACCATGATCCTTTTCCACAAGGGCAAGGCCGTCGGCCAGCTGGTCGGGTTCCGCCCGAAGAACGAGATGTTCAAGATCCTGGACGGTGCCCTGGAGCAGCTTTCTACCACAGCCTAATCCAAACGGCGGAGGGATTTCAAGATCCCTCCGCCGAACCTTTTTCTGTGCTGCGCGCCCTTTCTCACAAATGTTTCCGCGCGCCGAGGGGTGGGTTTGGTGGAATGGCTCATGCGAGCGATACGAACCTGCGAGACGTGCGGATTTCGGGCGGATCCGGCTCCTCCCGGTCCACACGGAATATGGCGGCACATCCTGCAAGGCATGGCTTATGGAGGTGTCAGCACAAGGGTTAGTGCCGCAGAACTACCCGTTTTACCTCAAGTGGATGTGACAATGAGATCGGGCGGAGGGGAAAACCCCTCCGCCTGTTGCTTAATACGTACAGATCCAGCCTGTCCTACCCCAACTTGATAAACTGTTCAATGACCTCATCGACCGCGGAGTCAGGGTTGTTCCCCTGCTTGACGGCCTCGGTGATCTGAAAGCCCATGTTGCAGGCAGCGGCCTTCATGGCAACGCGGTTGATCGCGGCCTTCATGGCGCCCAACTGGATCAGCAGTTGATCACAGTCCTGTCCCTCGTCCAGCATACGCTGGATGCCACGAGCCTGTCCCTCGATGCGCTTCATGCGGCGCATGAGGTCTTCGTACAGCCCGGGATTATGCTCCTTAATGTTCACTACACAACCCTCCCGTCAACAGATTACCCTACGGGGTACCCGTTGTCAAATAATCTGTCCAAAATCTCTGCGGCATAAGTATTGCCCAAAAAGGAAACTGATGGTAAACTTGTGTGAAAGCGGCATTCTTGTCGATTGGGGATGATCCATCGTGAGGCCCAGCGATGCCCACAGCTTTCGACGTACCGCCAACAACGCGGTGGCGGGCCTCTCTTCCGTATGCTCAACCCTGTCCAGCTTGCGCGGCCTGCCGGCTCAGGTGCTCTTTCTCACGCTCGCCACCCCTCAGGCGCCTGTAGCGCAAATGAGTGCCCGACTGGAGCAGGCAGACCCGTCAGGGGTTGTCCTGGCACTTGACGGCTGCATCCCCCGGCTCGATTCACATGTTCGCTTTGGCGTTGAGATCCTGGCACCGGCGGGTCTGGTCCGCTTTCGCTGTCGAGCAGCGAAGCCGGTTGCGGAGGGCGATCCCACGCTGACCCTCCACCTCCCCGAAAAGATTGACCAACTCCAGCGACGACGATTTGTCCGGGCTCCCTTCTCCGGAACAATCCACTACGACCAGATCTCTGGTACACAACGATTTCCGGGCGGGCAGGCGACCGGCATTGACCTGAGCGCAGGCGGGCTGAGAATGGTCACCCCATCGGCGATCGGCGTTGGTCGGGAGCTGGTACTCGGCTTCGAGCCGCTGGAGGGCCGCCACCTTCGTGGCATCCGGGCCACGGTGGTCAGGGTTGAGCGGCGGCGGGAACGGTGGGCGATCGCCTGCCGGTTCGACAGCCTGAGCAAGCCTCAGGAGGTAACGCTGGTTCAGGCGGTTTTTCGCCTCCAGCTCCGAAGCCCGGTCCAGGACTAGGGGACTGATCAGGTGTTCTTCCCGCGGCCATCGATCGAAATGGTGGTGACTACCTGACCGTTTCGCACCCCATAGGCTTGGTCAAACAGGTTGACGGCGGGGCAGACGTGGTTCGGAATCACCTCAAGCCGCTGCCCGACTCGCAGCGAGGTCCCTGCGGGGTACTCCAACTGCCCGTGCTCCTCCGTAAGCCGGGCCACCGAGACCAGAGGTAACCCCACGACGTGCCCGTGCCCGCCATCGCGATGTGGATCCATGGCAAGGGACTTCGAGCCGGCATCGATCACAGCCCGGCCCGCAGCGGTCTGGCTAACCACGGTGGTCAGAACTCGCATTGCGCAGTCTTCCTCACGCGCAAGCCCGAGCGCCATCGAGTTTCTGTCATAGAAGATGTACGTACCCGGGCGCATCTCCGTGACACCCTCGGTCTGTCCCACGAGATGAGCGGTCGGGGTTGCGCCTACGCTGATCTCCAGGTCAGGCCGACCAAGGGCGGCCTTGATCTCGGTCAACCAGGCGACCTCCTGGCGGGCATAGCGACGGTTCTCCGCATCATCCTGACCCTTCCAGGTAGGACCGGCATGGCTCATGACGCCGGTCAGGCGGATACCCGGGAACCGATCCAGACCTCGGGCGAACTGAATCGCGTCGGTACCTGGCTGGCGCCCCACGCGATGCTGCCCGGTATCCACCTCGAGGTATACCCCCAGGGGGCGTCCCAGCCGCTCACCCACCGCCGAGAGCGCTTCGGCCACCTCGTAGCTGTCGAGGCTGACAGTCAGCCGCTCCACCCGGGCGGCCAGCCTGGTGAGGCGATCCATCTTCTGTGTCCCTATCAGGGGATAGGCGATCAGGATATCGGTACAGCCGGCATCCGCCATGACCTCCGCCTCACCCAGTTTGGCACAGGTGATCCCGGCCGCTCCAGCCTCCAGTTGCATGTGCGCGAAGAAGGCTGATTTGTGGGTCTTGGTATGTGGGCGAAGCTTGACGCCGGCCTTCTGCGCGATCGCCTGCATGCGAGTCACGTTCCGCTCGGCCTGATCCAGGTCGATCACGATACATGGGGTATCAAGTTCCGGATAGAGCATCTGTCTCGCCTCCCTATGCGGGCCATGAATTCGGCTCCGGGCAGAATTCTCCTGCCGGAGTATGGCGGGAAGGGGTATACTGGAGGCGCAGAGCTACGTGAGAGGAGCGCTATCAGTCATGGCGATCGTCGAAGTCTCGATTACCCCCCTCGGCACCGGGACACCATCGGTCAGCAGGTATGTGGCGCAGGCGCATAAGCGACTGGCCGAGACCCCGGGGCTCAAGGTGCAGCTCACCCCCATGTCCACCGTGCTGGAGGGCGACCTCGATCTGATCCTGAAAGCGATCCGGGAGGCTCAGGAGGCGGTCTTCGCCGCGGGGGCGGTCCGGGTTTCGACCTCCATGAAGATCGACGACCGTCGGGATCGTGCCGGTACCATGGAGGCCAAGGTCAAGGCGGTAGAGGATCTGCTTTAGAGCAAGAGCCCGCTGTGGATGGCTCCACAGCGGGCTCCTTTTATGCTAGCGGGCCGCCCCGCGGCAGATAGCCGCAAACGAGACTGGATCCAGGCTGGCGCCACCGACGAGGGCACCATCGATATCGGGTTGTGCCATGTACTCGGCCACGTTGGCCGGCTTGACCGATCCACCGTACTGGATGCGGACCTTTGCAGCTGCATCGGCCCCAAACTGCTCAGCCACGAGCGACCGGACCGCGGCGATGGTCGCCTGGGCGTCGCCCGAGTCACAGTTCTTGCCGGTACCGATCGCCCAGACCGGTTCATAGGCGATAATCAACCCGGCGACCTGCTCGGCGGAGAGCCCCTCCAGGGCGGCGGTAAGTTGACGGCGGTTGACCGAATCAGTCTGGCCGGCTTCCCGCTCCTGAAGTGTCTCGCCAATGCAGACGATCGGCACCAGGCCATGAGCGAAGGCCGCCCGGACCTTCTCACCAACCAGGGCGTCGGACTCACCGAAGATTGCACGGCGTTCCGAGTGGCCGAGAATGACATAGCCGCAGCCGGCGTCTTTCAGCATGGGGCCGGAAAGCTCTCCGGTGAAGGCGCCCTGCGCTTCCTTGTACATGTTCTGGGCGCCCAGGCCGACCTTCGAACCAGTTAGTGACTGGGCCACTGTGGTGAGGGAGGTCGCCGGCGTGCAGAGGACCACCTCCACCCCAGCCAGAGCCTCCACCTTGGGCAGGAAATCGGTCACGAACTGGCGGGACTCCGCCAGGGTCTTGTGCATCTTCCAGTTGGCAGCGATCACAGGGGTGCGCATGGTGGCATCCTCCTTCAATAGCGGGGCACGTCAGCGCCCCCAGTCAGCGATGAGCCACGGCTTGCGCGGCCCGTGGCGGACCAGCAGGTAGTAAGCCCACTGGCGCCCCTCTGAGAGGCTAGGGTCGCGCCGATCTTCGGCGGAGACCAGATCAAGATCATAATCGACCCGCCATAGTTGCTGCTCGGCGTAACCCGGCACTGAATCCGCCCTCTCCTGCACCGGCTCCACCCCCAGAACACGCGCCACACGCACGCTCTGGCGGCGCTTGTCCATGGTGGTGGGCCCCCCGTAGAGACGGGCTCGCTCCGGGGTCAGGGTGGCTAGGATCCACTCCAGGTCGTGGGCTACCATGGCCTCGAAGTGCTGTTGGATCACCTCTTCGGGGGTGGCCTTCGGGCGGCGGGCAATCCACTGCGCCGCGGGTGTATCACTCCGCCTGCCACCGAAGAGCCGGGCAAAGAAGGACACCTATTCCTTGGTCGCCAGGCAACTGACGCCCGGCAGTTCCCGGCCTTCCAGGAACTCCAGTGAGGCGCCACCGCCCGTGGAGACGTGGGTCATCTTCTCAGCCAGACCGGCGGCCTCCACCGCGGCTACGGAGTCGCCGCCGCCCACGATCGTCAGGGCCTCGCTGTCCGCCATCGCCTGGGCCACCGCAAAGGTGCCGCGGGCAAAGGGCTCCATTTCAAAGACCCCCATGGGACCATTCCAGACGACGGTCATGGCTTCCTTGATGGCGTTGCCGAAGGCCTTGGCGCTCTCCGGCCCGATGTCGAGGGCCATCCATCCGTCGGGGATCGCATCGACCGAGACGACCTTCCGGTCGGCGTCAGCCTTAAACTCGGCGGCAACGACCAGGTCGCTGGGCAGCAGGATCTTCTCGCCGCCCTTGGCCAGCAACTCCCTGGCGGTCTCGACCTTGTCCTCTTCGACCAGCGACTTGCCTGTGGTGTAGCCCTTGGCCCGCAGGAAGGTGTTCGCCATGCCCCCGCCAATGATCAGGTGGTCTACCTTGGTCAGGAGGTTCTCAATCACTGTGATCTTGTCGGAGACCTTTGCTCCGCCAATGATCGCCACGAAGGGACGGTCAGGAGCAGAGAGGGCCTTGCCCATAATGTCGACTTCCTTCTGCATGAGGAAGCCGGCCACCTTGACGGTCATTAAGTCCGCCATGCCACGGGTGGAGGCGTGGGCCCGGTGTGCGGTACCGAAGGCATCGTTCACATAGATCTCGCCGAGCCGGGCCAGCTTGGCTGCGAACTCGGGGTCATTCTTCTCCTCTTCGGCATAGAAGCGGAGGTTCTCCAGCAAGACGACCGAGCCAGGCTGCTGCTTGGCAATCAGTGCCTCAACCTCATCCCCAATGCAGTCGGAAGCGTAGACCACCGGCCTCCCCAGCAACTGCCGAAGCCGCTCAGCGCAGGGCGCCAGCGAGAACTCCTCGGTTCGCTTCCCCTTCGGCCGGCCCAGGTGGGAGGCGAGCACAGCCACGGCACCGTTCGCCACAAGGTGCTGGATCGTCGGCAGCGCTGCGCGAATCCGAGTGTCATCCGTGATCTTCGCGTTCTCGAGCGGCACGTTGAAGTCAACACGGACGAAGACCCGCTTGCCCTTCACATCGATATCGCGCACAGTCATCAGCGGCATGGCTTGTCCACCTTTCTCGGCTGAGCGCCCTTGGAAGGCGCCGTCTTCAGAGACTTTGTTAAAGTCCTCTACAAAAGATCATACCACACGGGAGGGAAAATCCCTTCCAGACCGCTAGTATTGATTCATCCGTCCAGGGTCATGTGCCAGAACTGGTACTTTGTGAGGATGAGGCAGAGGGCCCACCATCTCTAGAACCAGAGGTCATCTCCGTTCCAATCATAGCTGATCAGATCTGCAAATTCCAGTTCTCTGGCAGATTCGCCCCCAGCCCAACTGATCGGGTGACCCCACGTGAACCGCCACGACGGCTACTTATTGACCGAGTCAATCGATCCCCCGTTCACGGATACGCGGCTTTTATGGTATGTTTGTAGAAGCGATCGATTCTGGTCCCTGGCAGGGGGTCTGCGGCCATGGAGATTCAAGCGCTGGAAGCGTTCTGGTGGATTGCGAAGACAGGCAGTTTCAACCGTGCCGCTGAGCGCCTCTTTCTGACCCAACCCTCCGTGACGGCCCGGATTCAGGCGTTGGAGAAGGAGTTGGGGCAGACGCTCTTCGAGCGAAAGCCGCGCGGTGTCCGCCTGACCGATGCCGGCCGGGTGCTCCTGCCGCATGCCGAGCGAGTGCTACAGGATATCCGACGGGCCCATCAGGCGGTACAGGATTTGGAGACCGCATCGGGCGGGTCACTGACCGTGGGCTCCGCGCTCACCTCATCCGCCTATCTTCTTCCGCAGATCCTGACCCGATTCAAGGCCAACTATCCGGCGGTGGAAGTGCTGGTTCGCACCGGTCGATCCCACCAGATCCAGCAGTTAGTCCTGGATGAGTCCGTGCAACTGGGCCTGGTGCACGCCCCGTTGCCGAGCCATGCTGAGATTGAGGCCTGGCCTTTGTCGGAGGAGCCGATCCTCCTGGTCGTCTATCCGGATCATCCACTCTCGGGCCGGCTGGCGGTCGGGCTGGAGGAATTGGCCGGTGAGTCACTGATCACGACAGACCGAAACTCGGGCTACTGGGCGATGGTTGAGCAGTGGTGGGCCGGGCAGGGCTTCGTCCCACGCATTACCATGGAGCTGGACTCGATTGAAGCAGCCAAGCGCATGGTCATGTCCGGCCTTGGCGTTACAATGATGCCCCAATCCACCGTGGAGAGTGAGCTGCGCATGAAGCAGTTGATCACGATCCCCCTGGTGCAGAGCGAGGGGCTGAAGCGGCAGAACATCTTGATCCACCGGCGGGGAAAAGTCTGGAGCGGCACCGCTCGTGCCTTACTCGAGACGCTGGCGACCATGTACAAGGTCAGGCTGCACACGGACGAAACGGCGTAGATACGCCGGACAAGAAATGGGCTGCACCCTTCGTACGGTGCAGCCCTGTTGCGTTCCTATGCGTAGCGCTTCCGCTTGCCGGAGTTTGGTACCCCCATCTCCTCACGGTACTTGGCAACCGTCCGTCGGGAGATGGTGAGCCCCTGCCGCTTCAACTGGTCGGTCAGGCTCTGATCGGAGAGCGGTTCGCTGGGATCCTCCTTAGCGATCAGGTCGGCGATTAGCTTCTTGACGGACCCAGCGGCCACACCCTCGCCCTGGGCACCATCTACCCCGCTGGAGAAGAAGAACTTCAGCTCAAAGGTCCCCTGAGGCGTCTGGGCGTATTTGCCCGATGTTGCCCGGCTTACGGTCGACTCGTGCACTCCGACCACCTCAGCTACCTCTCGCAAAGTGAGCGGGCGCAGATAGCGGAGACCGTGATCGAAGAAATCCCGCTGGAACTCGACAATCGCCTCGGTCACACGGTAGAGGGTTAGCCGTCGCTGTTCAATCGCCTTGATCAACCAGAGGGCCGACTGTATCTTCTCCTCAACGAACTTCCGGGCTTCGCCGTCGGTTCCGCGATCCAGCATATTCCGGTACTGCCGGGAGACCAGCAGCTTCGGGATCGGTGCATCGTTGACAACGACCACGTACTCCCGCCCGACACGCTCGACCACAACATCCGGTACGACGTAGCGAGTCTCGTCGGCCCTGCCATAGAGCCGGCCCGGCTTCGGGTCTAGGCTCCGAATCAGATCGGCCGCCTCCTGCACCTCTGCCGGGGTGGCCCCGAGCGCCTCTGCAATCCGGGGAATCCGGCCGGCAGCCAGGTCATCCAGATGGTTCTCGATGAGCTCCGCCACCAGGGGATTGCCGTCATCGATCGAGGCCCACTGGATCAGGAGGCATTCCCGCAGGGATCGGGCGCCTACCCCGACAGGGTCGAAGGACTGGACGACACGCAGGACGGTCTCGACCCGTTCCTCGGTGACACCGAGGCTCTCAGCCACCTCGGGCAGAGCGATCGTAAGGTAGCCATGATCGTTCAGGCTGCCGATCAGGAACTCAGCGATCTGCCGGTCCCGCGCAGGGAGTCCGGCAAGGTATAGCTGCGCTGTCAGATGATCCTGTAGTGTGGGCACAGTTGCCGTAAATGCCTCAAAAGTGACCTCTTCCTCACCGGAATGGCCGCCCCCACCGCTGCCGCTGCCACCCTCATCGTTGCCGAGGTACTCCAGGAGTCTGCGGGCCTCCGAGGGTGGAACGGGTGATTCGATCGCATCATCTTTGGGCTCAACTTCGAGGCAGGGATTCTCCAGGAGCTCCCCGTCGATCAGTTCGCCCAACTCTGCGACCGGCTTTTGTAGCACAGCAATGGCCTGGCGCAGTTCCGGAGTCATGATGAGCCGCTGTGTCTGCTGCATTTGGAGGCCAAACCCGAGTCGCATGCTCATCACCTCCCGCGTCAGTCTTGTGTAAGGTATTCGCTTTGACGGTCTCGGTTTCCTGGCACGAGCGGTTGCAAAAAATGTGCCAACCCCACTCCCCACTCTACACTGTGTTGATCGTTTTGTGCCATAGGTCGTTTGCACGAGAAGGTTTCTAGACCGTCTTAGCCGAAATCGGTCCTTATGATTACAACATACATCTTTGATCTCGATGATACGCTGATCCCTTATGGACCGCGCGAGGATAGAGCCTATGCTCTACTGCGGCAGGGTGGAGTTGACATAGCGCAAGCGATGACGGCAAACCTTTCGCTCTGGCCCCAGGTTGCGATCGGGCGCCTGGCGATCGAGGAGAAGTGGTACCAGGAGGCGCTGGCGGGCGGTGCCTCCGGCGATCTTGCTGAGCGTTTCGTCACGGCTATGGTCGACTTCGATCCCTCGTACGATGATGCGCTGCCGGTACTGGAGCGATTGGTGGCGGGCGGGCACAGGCTGGCGGTGATCACCAATGGTCCGCCAGGGGAGCATCAGCGGGCAAAGCTGCGCCAGGCCGGGCTGGACCGGTTCTTTGGCGATTGGGTCTTCATCTCCAGCGAGGTCGGGGCGGCCAAGCCAGATCCTCGGATTTTCCTCCATGCCCTTCAAGCGATGGGGGCCATGCCCGAGGAGGCGCTTTACGTAGGTGACAAGTCGGAGCACGATGCCGCTGCCGCCACCGCCGTGGGTATGCAAGGGGTCTGGATCGACCGGTTGGGGAGTAGGGAGCCGGTGCCCGCGGGGGTCAGGCGGATCACGACCCTGGCAGATCTGTAGCCCACGCTGAGGTGTCGAAACTTGACGCACGAAAGCCAGACCGTCCTACCAACCTTCGACAAGGTTTGTAGGGCGGTCTGTGCCATGCTTACACGGTGCTTATGCTGGGTGAAACTCCATTTTGGTGTAGGCCAGACGGAAACCGACCCGCTCCAGGTTGTTCTGGGAGATGGTGACCGGATCGGTCTGACTGCAGACCAGGTCGCATCCGGCACGGGCCGCTTCGGCCACCCGGTGGTGGATAAGCGCTGTCTGAAGCCCACGCCCACGGAACCCCGGCAGGGTAGCGCCGGCAACAAGGACCCCCACCCCTTCAGCTACGTGGAGCCAGGCCTGGGCGGCTGGCTGGCCGTCAACCTCGGCGATGTAGTGCCGGAACTGCGGCAGGCGGTGGGCAGCGAGGGCTGTCTCCCGGAAGAACTGCTCGCCACGCGGACTGATACCCATACCGTCGCGGTGAATGCGGGCGACCAGGTCAATGTCTGCCTCGCTCTCCACCCGGCGGATGGTCACGCCCGGCGGCAGAGGCGGCACGTCCGGAGTGGGCGTCGCGTAGAGGACGGAGCAGAAGATCTTGGCATAGAGCCCACGCTCCCGCAGGAACTGAAGCAGATCCGGGTCATCGTCGCCGGGGGCGATCTCCACGCTGCCCCGCACGCCCCGGGACGCGAAGAAGGCCAGCGCCTCGGTCAGGGTGTCCAGGTCGCCTGTACCCGCCCCGATCACCTTGTTGGCGAAGCCGGGGTGCGGAAACTCGGTGCAGGAGTATACCCAGGCATCGCCCATACGACGGACCTCGAGACCATGAGGGTTGCCGGGCAGGCGGGACATCTCCTCGTAAGCATCGTACCAGCAGTGGCCCTCCGCCCGCTCCAGCTGGAGGGTCAAGGCCTTCGAGACAACTTGCATGGGGTGCTAGCTCCATTCGATTGCAGTTTCGTCTAGGTAGACGCTTCCGAACCTTTTCTGGTTCCCGGGCGTGAGAGAAGCCCCTCTGCCATCGAAGGCAGAGGGGCATCAAAAGAGGGCTTAGTTGTCGAAGTACATCTCGAACTCGACCGGCTGCGGACGGGTCTCCAGGGCAGAGATCTCCTCCTCCTTCAGGGCGATCCAGGTATCGATCAGTTCCTTGCTGAAGACACCGCCCTGGAGCAGGAACTCGTGATCCTCCTTGAGCGCATCCACCACACGGCGGAGCGAGGTCGGCACGGCGCCGATCTTGGCCTTCTCCTCATCGGACAGGTGGTAAATATCCTTGTCTAGCGGGCCATAGCCGGCGGCTGTGGGGTCGATCTGGTTCTTAATGCCGTCCAGACCGGCCATGAGCTGGGCGGCGAAGGCCAGGTAGGGGTTGGCCATGGGGTCCGGGGTCCGGAACTCGACACGGGTGGTCTTCGGGGTCGAGAAGTTGGACGGGATCCGGATGGCGGCCGAGCGGTTGCCCTTGGAGAAGACCAGGTTGACCGGCGCCTCGTAGCCCGGAACCAGCCGCTTGTAGGAGTTGGTGGTCGGGTTGGTCAGCGCCAGCAGGGCGGGGGCATGCTTCAGAATGCCGCCAATATACCAGAGCGCCTCCTGGCTGAGGTTGGCGTAGCCGCCCTCCTTGTAGAAGAGGTTCTGGCCGCCCTTCGACAGGGACTGGTTGCAGTGCATGCCCGAGCCGGAGTTCTTGTAGAGCGGCTTAGGCATGAAGGTAACGGTCTTGCCGTAGGTGCGGGCGACGTTCTTGATCACGTACTTGTACATAGCTGCCTTGTCGGCAGCCTCTGTCAGGGTGGAGAAGCGGAAGTTAATCTCGTTCTGGCCGGCGGAGGCGACCTCGTGGTGGTGCCGCTCAACCACAAAGCCCATCTCCTGCAGTTGCAGGGACATGGCGGTGCGGATGTTGGTCTGGTCGTCGATCGGCAGCGCCCGGAAGTAGCCCTGCTGATACTTCACCTTGTAACCCGAGTTGGGAAGGTCGCCGCGCCCTACATTCCAGTGGGCCTCGCCGGACTCAATGAAGTAGAACGAGGCGTCGGGGCCGGTCTGGAACCGAACGTTGTCGAACATGAAGAACTCCAGCTCCGGACCCCAGTAGGAGACATCGGCAATACCGGAATCCTTCAGGTACTGCTCCGCCCGCTTCGCTACGCCGCGGGGATCGCGGACGTAGTCCTTCAGGCCGGGCTCCTTCACATCCACAAACATGGAGAGGGTCGGTCCTTCTACGAAGGGATCAAACACCACGGTGCTCAGATCGGGGAGGAGGACCATGTCAGACTCCGCAATCCCACGGAAGCCCCGAATCGAGGAACCGTCGAAGGGCATGCCCTTGGTCAGGACCTCCTCATCGACCACGTCAGCCGGTACGGTCAGGTGGTGGAAGACGCCGGGGAGATCGACGAATTTCACATCGATCATCTTGATACCCTTCTCCTGGATCATCGCAAGTACTTCCTTCGCCGTCGCCATTGCCACCATACCCCTTCACTCGATATTTAAAAGCCAACAATCAAGCTTCTCACTTGCTCTTCCGATCGCCTCGATCAATCAGGCGCTGCAACTCGGCACGATTGCCACCCGTGTACAGGGAACGGGCCGGGCCGGTCCCGTGCGTGGGAATCCGTTCGGCAAAGCGCTGTGTCGTGGGCTCGTTCTGTGCCTGGGTCCGGCGTGCATCTCGGGCGGCGTAGAGGGCCTTTACACGCTCGAGTGTCATCCCCTCGTTCATGAGCCGCTTGATCTCTTTTAGCCGGAGGATGTCGGCTTCCGTGTAGAGCCGTTGTCGCCCTTTGGTCCGGCTGGGGGCCAGCAGGCCGTGCTGCTCCCAGTACCGGATCTGGCGGGCGGTCAATCCGGTGAGACGCTCGGCGACCCCCATGGAGTAGACCGGTGCGGCTCCGTTCTCATCTTTCAATCCTGCTGCCTCCCTTGCTGCGAACCCTTCGGGTTCATGTCAGATTTCCTGACATCGCCCTTACTCGCTGTCACTATACGTGACGCGCAGGTGCAGTGTCAACTTCGTGTCAGAAAACCTGACATGCCTGTTCGGCATAGGTCACATAGCGGATTCGCGGCTCAGGAATTGCCGGGTCGCAGGCTGAGCCGGCCCTTCGAGCAGTGCCGTGGCGGGCCCCTCCTCCACAAGGCAGCCATCCTGAAAGAAGGCGATGCGATCAGCAACCCGCCTGGCCTGACCCATTGAATGGGTGACGATGACGATGGCAATCTGCTGCCGCAGCGAGAGGATCAATTCCTCGATGGCCTCTGTGGCGGTGGGATCCAGGGCGGAGCAGGGTTCGTCCATGAGGAGGAGTTCGGGCTCCATGGCCAGTGCCCGAGCCAGGCAGAGCCGTTGTTGCTGCCCGCCGGAGAGACGGGTGGCATCGGACTGGAGGCGGTGTTTGACCTCATTCCACAGCGCTGCCCTTTTTAGCGATCCTTCCACGATGCCGTCCAGCTCACGCCCCCGGACACCGAAGAGCGACGGGCCGAAGGCGATGTTGGCGTAGATCGACATGGGGAACGGGTTGGGTCGCTGGAAGAGCATGCCCACCCGGCAGCGCAACTCCTCTGGGGCAACACGATCGATCGGGGCGCCCTCCAGGAGGATGCGTCCCCGGACCCGCACGCCGGGCGTCAGGTCGTGCATGCGGTTCAGCGCCCGGAGGAAGGTCGACTTGCCACAGCCCGATGGACCGATCAGAGCGGTGACGGTCCGATCGGGGATCCCGAGGTCTATGCCGTGCAACGCCTCGGTCTGGCCATACCAGACCCGCAGGCCGTGCGTCTCCATTTTCACGAGCGGTGCCCCCTCTGAAGCAGGAAGTTGGCTGACAGATTGACAGCCAGGACAGCGACCACCAGGGCCAGGGCGGTAGCGTAGGCGCGGCCATCGGACAGGCCCTCCGTTGCGAGTATGTACAGGTGAACAGCCATGGATCGACCGGGGTCGAACGGAGAGAGCGGGAGGGCCAGGTCGCTGCCGGCGGTCAGCAGCACGGCGGCGGTCTCGCCCAGCGCCCGACCCAGGGCCAGGACCGCCCCCGTCTTGATCCCGGGCGCTGCCTGTCTCAGGGTCACCCGGGCCACCGCCTGCCAACGGGTGGCGCCCAGGGCGGCCGCCCCCTCCCGCAGGGCCAGGGGCACCGCGGCAAGCGCCTCCTCGCTGGTGCGGATGATCGTGGGCAGAAGCATGAGGGCCAGGGTGGCGCTGCCCGAGAGGAGCGACCATCCCCAGCCCAGCCGGACGACGAAGAGGGCGAAGCCAAAGAGACCGAAGAGAATGCTGGGCACCCCGGCCAGGGTCTCTGTCAGGGCTCGCAGTACGGTCACAATGTGCGCCGGCGGAGCGTACTCCCTGAGGTAGAGGGCGGTCCCGATCCCCAGGGGAAGGGCAATGGCCATGGAGCCACCTGCCAGCCAGGCGGTGGCAGCGAGCACAGGCAGAATGCCTCCCTCGCGGCCGGCCCGGGTAGGGATGCCGAGCAGGAAGTGAAGGGTGAGATCACCGGCACCTCGCAGGAGCAGGAGGGCGAGAAGCCCCGCCAGGAGGCCGGTGACAAGCATGGCCAGGGCGGTCAGGAGCGCTTTCAGAGGGGCACCTCCCTTATAGCAGACAGCTCCATCGAAAGAACCGGGCCGGGCCACAGCTACCGAGCCACCCGCCGGGCCAAGTGGTTGACCAGAAGCACTAGGGCGAGGAGCAGAGCGCCGGTAGCGAAGAGGGCGTCACGGTGGAGCCCGGTGGCGTAGCCCATCTCCATGGCGATGTTGCCGGTCAGCGTGCGGGCCGGGTCCAGCGGAGAGCGAGGCGGCGAGGCGACGTTGCCGGTCACCATGAGCACGGCCATGGTCTCGCCTAGCGCCCGTCCCATACCCAGGACGACCGCCGTGACCAGCCCGCTGCGTGCAGCGGGGAGAAGCACCCGGTGAACCGCCTGCCAGGGGGTGGCGCCCAGGGCTGCCGCCCCCTCCCGCAGGGCCGGCGGAAGGGCCCGGAGTGCGTCCTCCGCGACGGCAGTGATCGTCGGCAGGATCATGACCGCCAGGACAGTCGACCCTGCCAGCACCGAGAAGCCCGGTCCGCCGAGGCTTGAGCGGATGGCCGGGACCAGCAGGCTCATGCCCACGAAGCCGTAGACCACGCTGGGTACCCCGGCCAGCGCCTGGAGGAGCGGGCGGGCAAGCCGGGCCAGGCCGGGCGAGGCCACTTCTGTCAGGAAGAGCGCCATGCCCAGGCCGGCCGGAACCGTCAGGAGCAGGGCACCCAGGGTGACGACAATCGAGCCGGCGAGCATGGGAAGGATGCCGAACCGGCCATCTTCCGGGCTCCAGACCCGGCCTGGCAGGACGGGCAGGGCCGGCCAGCCCTCGAGCACCACGAAGAGAGCGATCAGGATCACACCGGCCGAGGAGAGCATCGCCAGGAAAAGGAGCAGACGCTGCATGAAAAGGTCCCGCACAGCACCATCTCCCTCCTGGGAATGATGCTATGCGGGACCTGAAGGTCCACAGAATCGAGGGCGGTCACTGCTCCACAAAACCACCACAATCCAATCACAAGATCTTCGAGTCGGGTCGGTAGACTGGACCCATTCCAACCGGAAAAGGAGACGTTCGCATGAAAAAGTACCTTGCCCTCGCGTTGCTCGGTCTGGTCACCCTGACCGGTTGCGCCGGCGCCGCCGCCTCTGCCCCTGTCCTGCTCTCGGGTTCCACCACGACCTCCGCCTCGACCGCACCTGAAGGCGGCAGTTACGGGGCGTCGGCCGTCACGGAGGACGAGTCCCTCTCGCTCGCTGATATGCTCACCCACGCCATGGAGGACGAGTACCTGGCCGAAGGTGAGTACCGTCTGATCATGGACGAGTACGGCACCCAGCAACCGTTCAGCAATATCATGCAGGCCGAGTTGACCCATCAGGCGTGGCTGGAGGAACTCATGACCGCCTACGATGTGGCTCTGCCCGACAAGGTGGAGGTCCAGTCACAGGTCCACCTACCCGAATCGATCGCCGTTGCACTCGAAGCCGGAGTTCAGGCCGAGATCGCCAACATTGCCATGTATGATCGCTTCCTGCAGGAGACCCTGCCCGATGATGTCCGATCGGTCTTCGAGCGGCTGAAGGCGGCCTCTGAGAACCACCTCAGCGCCTTCCAGCGCAGCGTCGGCCAGGGCGGTTACGGTAGCCAGGGCCGGGGTCAAGGCGGCTGGGGCGGGCGCCGGTAGCGAGCCCCTACCAGACCCAGGGCAATAGCCGGTAACGAACCCGGCTTGCATACTCCTGATACCCCGGCAGTTCCTCGTGCAGCGTCCGGTCTTCCAGCGCCGTGCGGAGGACCGTCAGCGCAGCGGTCAGGCCACCGGGGATCAGCGCCCAGGTAGAGTCCAGCATGACAGGCAGGGCCAGTACCATGAGGAACATGCCCACATAGCCGGGGTGGCGTACCCAGGCATACGGCCCGGTCGATGTCACCGCATGGCCGCGGTCCGTCTGGATCCGGACCACACTGGAGAAGAAGCGATTGGCGGCCATGGCCCAACTCACGAAGATCGAAGCGGCCACCGCCACCCCCAGCCCTACCCAAGTGAGCAACGCGGGCACGGAGGACCAGCCGAAGCGCTGATCCAGTCCCGCCACCACGCAGACCAGCAGATAGCCCCCGACCCCGACCAGCGGGGCGAGAACCCGGTCCCAAGCCTTGGCCGCCTTCACCCCGACAGCCCGCTCTGCCAACAAGTCCGGGTGCTTCCGCCCCGCCCACAGGGCGTTCAGCACGGCCACTCCAAGTAAGAGGACGATCAAAACCCAGCCCATGAGCCAGTCAAGCCGGCCGGCCAGACCGAAGAGCACCACCCCCAGGGCAAGGTAGACCGAAAGCACGGCCGCGACTCGCTTCCGCCGATTCTCCGGGACCTGCTGTACCTGCTGCTTCAACCCTTGTTGCATTGTGATTCACCCCCGGCTGAGAATTTCGCCTCCAGTCTACTCCTCCACCCGCTCACTGGTCTATGGGCAGAAAGCCCTCGTCTCTCACCAGCCGCTGGCCGGCCGGGCTCCGGGCAAAGCGCAGGAAGGCAGCCGCCTCCCCTGCTGGCACCCCCTTCGTGACCAGGGCAAGGGGCCGAACCAGCGGGTATCCCTCCGAACCGGGCAGCCTCCCATCGATCCCGACCGACCTGATCCCGCCCAGTCCCAGGGCGCCCAGACTGACATACCCCACCGCCTGTGGGTCGTGCATGACCGCCACCCGAATGGCACCGGCGCTGTTCTGGATGATTGCCTTCGGGCTGACCGGCCCGACCAGGGAGCGAAACGCCTCCCGCGAGCCCGACCCGGCCTCCCGGCTCACCAGATGGATGCGCCCGGGCCGCCCCCCGAGTTCTGCCCAATCGCCCACCTTCCCGGCGAAGACCCGCCTGAGTTCCGAGACCGACAGCGCCGTCACGGGGTTCGACTCGTGCACGGCAATCACCAGCAGGTCACGGGCGATAATGTGCGCCCGCAGCCCCTGCGCTGCCTCATCCGCCGTCAGATTCCGGGAGATGGCAGCCAGATCGGCCACCCCCGAAAGGAGCGCCTGAACCCCAGCCGTCGAGCCGCCCCCCTGGACGGACACCCTCTTGCCGCCCTGCTCCGCATACGCCTCCGCCAATACCTCTGCCACCGGCTGGATCGATGTGGACCCCGCCACACGCAGCCCGACCGATGGTCGCCCACAGCCCGCTACGGCCAGAGCCACAACGAGAGACCAAACGAGACCCCGCACACCAATCCCTCCCCTGCAGTTTAGCTTGCCCTGTCCGGTTTCGGACCGGTCGTGCATTCCAGCAGGCAAGGAGGGATTCTCTGTGCGCAAGCATGCGGTCCCCGCCACCATGCTCCTCATAGCGGGTCTGGCAGTCAGCATCAGCCTCGTTGGAATGCTCAAGCCGCCATCCGGCGCCGTTCCGGCGACCATGGGAGACGTTTACGGCCACGCGCTCCGCCTGATCGGCATCCGCTTCTTCGGCTACGGCGCCCTGGTCCTGCTCGGCGCAGCCCTGGCGATCGGTCCCCTGGCCCGACTCCAGCCCCTGCGGTTCAGCCGGCTCCTGGCCTACCGGCGGGCGGTGGGCATCTGGAGCGCGCTTGCCACCGGCGCACACCTGATCATCGTTCTGCTCTCGGCAAATCGAGTCTTCTTCCTGACCTCCTCTTGGACCGATCTCTTTGTTCGCGTCTACCGAGGTTACGATCCCGACGGCAGACTAACCCTACGGTTCGGGTTATCCACCACACCCCTTGGCATCGTATCCTGGACCGGCCTGATCGCCTTCCTCCTCCTGCTGGTCGTCGCCCTCGTCTCCAACAACTTCTCCCAGCGGCGCCTCGGCCATGCCGCCTGGAAGCTGATCCAGCAATGGAGCTACACCGCCTTCCTCTTCGCCGCCCTGCACATCGGGATCATGACGACAGCCGGTGGCAAGTTCAAGACGAGCCCGCCCCTCATGCGCTGGTCCATCTGGTTCGTGCTCGGCGTCGCCCTTCTCCAGGCGGTGGGCTTCATCTGGACGATCATGCGCCGCCGGCCATCCACCGAATGAGGATCAGAGAAAAAGTCAAAAACGCCCCGGGCGCTGTGCTATGCTCAAGCTAAGCAGGCCGGGTGGGCCCCCCGGTCGCAGTGCCGAGGGAGGTTCACAGCATGCGCCATCTACTCCACGAGGTACCGAAGGTTGGCTTCTACAAACCGGGCAGCGGCAAGAGCCCGGAGGATGTCCCCTTCCCCAGCAGCCTGGCGGCGGTCGCCCGCTACCTGGGCAACGACCTGCCCTGGATCCCCCAGCGCGACGGGTCCCGCCTGGACTACGCCTTCGCCCATATCCTGGCGGCCTCAGGCATGGCCTTCGGTCTCCGCTGGAAGACCGGCTGGCACCAGGACAACGTAGACCACATGTTCATCGCTGACCCGACCGAGATCATCCGCCGGGCACTCGGCGCCGTGGGCTACCGCTACACCATGCTCTCCCGGGAGGGCGACCCCGACGGCTCGGGCACCGCGGCCGATGAAGCCCGCTTCCGTACGGCGACCATCGACTCAATCCAGCGGGGTGTCCCGGTCCTCGCCTTCGGCGTCGTCGGCCCGCCCGAGTGCTGCATTCTGACCGGCTACGATGATCACGGCGACACGCTCATTGGCTGGAACTTCTTCACCGAGATGCCTCCCTTCAACGCCGGCCTGACCTTCGAGCCAAATGGCATGTTCCGCAAGGGGAATTGGTTCCCCGAGACCCACAGCCTGCTGCTCCTCGGCGAGCGGGAGGAGCCCACCTTCTACCTGATCGATGCGCTGCGATGGGCGGTCACGGTCGCCCGTCAGCCCGACCTCTGGGGGCACGCCACGGGCCACGCCGCCTATGCGGCCTGGGCGCATCAGTTGGATGATGAGTTCAGCGGCCAGCCCGAGCCGGTCCTCCGGGAGCGGCATGAGATCCACTACTCTCAGGTTGGTATGCTCGCTGAGTGCCGCTGGTACGGGGGCCAGTTCTTGCGCTACCAGGCAGATCTGCACCCCGATATCGCCACCCTGCTGCGCCAGGCTGCTGACTGCTTCGAGGCCGAGCATGACCTCATGTGGAAGGTCTGGGGCGCCGCCGGGGGCAACGGACACCCCGACGCCTGGTCCAACTTTGCCCGACCCGAGGTCCGTCAGGCGATAATCCCGCTAATCAGGCAGGCACAGGAGCAGAACCAGAGAGGAACCGACCTACTGTCCCAAGCGATTGGTGAATAGCGAAAAAAATACGCCCCCCGGCGACTGTCACCGGGGGGCTTGATTATGGTATGGTCATGGGGATGCGAGGTGAGGGCACCAAAATGAACCACACAGCCACCATCGGACGCGCCCTGGACTTCATGGAGCAGAACCTGCGGGAAGAGATTCGAGCCGAGGATGTCGCCCATGCCGTCAACTTCTCTGTCTCCCACTTCCACGCCATCTTCCACAGGGCGACCGGTTACACTCTGAAGGAGCACCTGCGCAAGCGGAGACTCTCCAGCGCCGCCCTGGACCTGGCCCTCTCCCGCCGATCGATCCTCGACATAGCCGTGGAATACCGCTTCGACTCCCAGGAGGCCTTCACCCGGGCCTTCAAGCGGCTCTATGGCATAACCCCCGGGCTCTTCCGGCGCAACCGGACCGTGGCGCAGGTGGCACCCCGCCTGGGCATCTACGGGCCCGGGGTTCGCCCGCGCGGCACGGTAGCGACCGGTCGGACGGATCCCCCCGGTGCCGTGACCGGTGGCGAAGGCCGGCTCCTGCTGCGCGGCGTGCCAAAGGTCGGCTTTCACCAGTCCGGCGACCAGTGCCCCGAAACCGTCCCCTTCCCCTCCTGCCTCGCGGCGGCCCTCCGCTACCTCGGCGGGGAGTACCCCTGGATCCCTCTGGAGGCACACAACCGCCTCTGGCGGCTCAACTATGCCAACGTCCACATTCTCGGCGCCACCGGCATGGCCTTTGGCCTGCTCTGGCGGCCCGGTTGGCACCAGGACAACGTCGACATGATGTTCGTGGCCGACCCCCGGGCGATCATCGACCGGGCCTTCCGGGCCGCGGGGTACAGCTATGAGATCATCGAAAAGACCGGCAATGTGGATGATGACGAGCGGACCTACCGGGCCAGGGTGTACGACTCGCTGATGCGGGGCAGACCGGTACTGGCCTTCGGTGTCGTCGGTCCGCCCGAGTGCTGCCTGCTGACCGGCTACGACGAGCATGGGGAGACCGTCATGGGCTGGAACTACTTCGCGGAGATGCCCCCCTGGAAAGAGGGCCTGGCCTTCGAGCCGACCGGGGAGTTCCGTGCGCAGGACTGGGTCCGCTCCACCCACAGCCTCGTGATCATCGGGGAGCGGGCCGAGCGGCGGCTGGACCTCCGGGAGATCCTCACCTGGGCGCTGCACGTGGCACAGACGCCGGAGGTCATGGGGCGCCATGCCGGCTTCGCCGCCTACGCTGCCTGGGCCGGGCAGATCCTGGATGATGACGCCTTCCCCGCGGATGACGCGGCCGTCCTTTCCCAGCGGCACGAGGCCCACTATGTCGAGTCACTCAACCTGGCGGAGTGCCGGGCCTGGGCCGGCCAGTTCCTGCGCCACCTGGCGCAGTCGGCGCCCGCCGTGGCCGAGGAACTCCTGGCAGCGGCCGACTGCTACACCGCCGAGCACGACCTCATGTGGCAGATGTGGGATCTGACCGGCGGGCACGATTCCGGCCAGGCCTATCTGCGCTTTGCCCGCAGGGAGGCGCGGCGGAAGGCGGCAGCGCTGATCGGACAGGCCCGAGATCTGGATCAGCGAGCGGCGAGCTACCTGGAACGAGCGCTGATCACTATAGGAGAGTAGGGAGGGCTTCATTGTGCGCCTGGCTGCGATCTCAGACATGCACAGCAACGCCGTGGCCTTTGAGGCAGTCATTGCGGACCTGCGGCTGCAGAGTCCTGACGCCATCGTCTGCCTGGGAGATGTGGTCATGAGGGGTCCCCAGCCGTTGGAGTGCATCCAGATGCTGCGTGACCTCGCGCCCCTCGTCACCGTGAGGGGCAACTTCGACCACCGCTTCACCCGGTTCCCACCCCCGGGCTGGACTGCGCACAACCGGAAGGGAGAGCTCCTAGAGCGAGATTTCGCCTATACGAGCAACCTTCTGCCAGACTCCGACCAGGTGTGGCTAGGCAATCTGCCGACAGAATTCACCATGACTGTCGATGGCGTTCGCCTGGAACTCTACCACGCTGCCCCTGGCTCCCTTCACCAGTACACCTGGCCTTGGGCCACCCCCGATGAGTTAGGCCGGCTACGGGCCGATGAGGCGACCCAGTTGGTCCTATTCGGGCATATGCATCATCCGTTCGTCCGATCCGCCCGAGGGTTCACGGTAGTGAACGTCGGCAGCGCCGGCCTTCCGTTCGATGGGGACAACCGGCCCAGCTACGCAATCATCGATATGGATGATCGACATACGGCTGTACAGATTCGGCGGGTCCCCTATGAGATCGAAGATGCGATCGCCAGGGCCGGGGACCTGGGAATGCCCGACGTAGACCTGTTCGCCCACGCCGTGCGGAAGGCGCGTTACCCCTACGCAGACGAGTAGCAGGAATCTGAAGCTTCGCAACGAATTACCCGAACATACGCTCTGTTCGGGAGGAATGTGGGTTGCAGCTTCAGATTCCGCAAGACCTGCTGTACGAAGGGTTACAGGCGGTAGGGCGAGCCGTCTCGGCCCGAAACACCGTGCCCATCCTCTCCGGCGTCTACCTTCAGGCCGTTGGCGAGGAACTGATCCTCAAGGCCACCGACCTGGAACTGGCGATCCAGAAGCGAGTGCGGGCCGATGTCCGGCAAGATGGCGAAATCGTGCTGCCTGGCCGCTACCTCATGGAATTGGTCAGGCGCCTTCCCCCGCAAGAGATCACGATCTCGGTAGATGCACGCAACAGCACTGCCCGAATCACGGGCAGCGACTGCGAGTACCTGATTCATGGATTCCCCGCCGAACAATTCCCGGCGGATGCCGACGAGCACCAACCAACCCCGATTACGGTCAACGGCCTGTCGCTGCGAACCCTCTTGCGCGAGGTGGCCTTCGCTGCAAGTCATGACGAATCCAGACCCGCCATAACCGGCGTCGCCTTCTCGGTAAAGGATAGCACTCTGGTCGCTATGGCGGCGGACGGTGCCGTTCTGGCATACGGGCAGGTCGAGGTCGAGAACCCGGCAGACACCACTTTTTCGGTGATCATCCCCGGTCGCTCTGTCCAGGAGTTGATCCGGTTGCTGGGCGAGCACGAGGCGTCGAGTTGCGAGATCCTCCCGTCTGGCAGCCAGTTCATCTTCCGACTGGGGGCTCTTCAGATCCTCACCCGCCTGCTCTCCGGCGTTTACCCGGACTGGCTCAAGCTGCTCCCGACCGAATACCCCAGCGTTCTGCACCTGGACCGGGAGCGCTTCCTGCGCGCTCTGGAGCGGGCCGCACTTCTGGCGCCGAAGGGCACAGTCCGGCTGGAGACAAGAGTTGACGGGCTCCACGTTTCGGCCAACACCCCCGAAGTCGGCCAGGTGGCCGAGCGGGTCCCCGCCGCCCTGGAGGGGCCCGGCTTTCTGGTGGGGCTCAATGTGGACTATCTGCTGGCCGGCCTGAAGGCGAGCAGTTCCCCGACCCTCCTGCTGGAGTTCGCTACGCCTAGAAGCGCCGTTCGGTTTCGGTCGATTGACTCTCGCTCCTTCTTCTGCGTCCTGCCCCTGCTAAGCTTCTGAGGAGCCGGCCAAGGTGGTCGTCGTGGTTCCGCCCATTTCGTGCAACCAGGCCCATTGCTCGTCGCTCACCGGCATGACCGAAAGCCGGGACTGTCGAACCAGTTCCCATTGGGCGAAGCGTGGGTCAGCCTTGACCTGTGCCAGAGTGACTGGGGTGGAGAAGCGGTACGCGGGCGCTGTATCGACCACGACGTACTTCGGGTCACCCGCTGTCACATCCGGATAGGGCTCGGTCACAATCGTACCCACCCCTACAATGGCCTTCAGATTGCCGGTGTGGTAGAAGAGGAAGGTGTCCCCGGGCCGCATCTGCCGCATGTGTCTGAGGGCCGTCGCGTTACGGACCCCGTTCCAGGGCTCGCGCCCCCTCCGCTCCAAGTCGTCATAGCTGAACTCGTCGGGCTCGGTCTTCATGAGCCAGTGTGACATTGCTTCCCCCTCCTACCCCTTCAGCTTGGCCGCGAACCTGACGCGGAACTTGGCCAGCTTCGGAGCGATCACCATTTGGCAATACGGCTGAGCAGCGTTCTGCTTGTAGTAGTCGTGGTGGTAATCCTCAGCCATGTAGTAGTTGGCGAAGGGCGAGACCTCGGTCACGATCTGGAAGACCCCTTCAGCGGTCAGCTCCTGGATCACCGCCTCGGCCTCCCGCTTCTGCTCGGGCGAGTGATAGAAGATGACCGAGCGGTACTGCGTGCCCACGTCGGCCCCCTGCCGGTTCAGCGTCGTCGGGTCGTGCGTACTGAAGAAGATCAACAGCAGGTCCCGGTAACTCACCTCGGCCGGGTCAAAGGTGATCCGGACCACCTCGGCATGGCCAGTCGAACCGGTGCAGACCGCCCGATACGAGGGCTCTGCCACCACACCACCAGCATACCCCGGCTCCACCTTCAGCACCCCGTTCACCTCTGCATAGACCGCCTCGGTGCACCAGAAGCATCCCCCACCGAAGGTCGCCAGTTGCGTTGTGTTGGACATGCGAGCCATCCCCTTTCACCTGTCATGCCTGTCGCTACTCCCCTGGTTTCACAATCCGCCCCCGGCGCCCCTCCAGCCACGTCCCCTGCTCCACGGCCATTTCGCCGTTTACGAAAACATAGCGAATCCCTTCAGGATATTCTTGTGGCTCCAGCCAGGTGGTCTTATCGGCAATCGTGGCGGCATCAAAAATGACGATGTCCGCATACTGCCCTGCCTTCAGGTAGCCCCGGCTCTTTATGCCGAGGTAGTCGGCCACCTGCCCGGTCGACTTACGGATTGCCTCTTCCAGGCTGAGCACCTTCTGCTCCCGCACGTAGTGGCCCAGCAGCATGGGGTAGCTGCCGTAGGACCGCCGGTGCAGGCTGAAGCCGAGCGCCTGGGCCGGCGATTCAAGCTTCGGCTGGGCCTCGCCATCGGTCGAGACAATGCTCCAGGGCGCCTGGTAGAAGCGGAGCATCGCCTTCTCGCTGGAGATCAGCGCCACAATCCGGGCCTTGGGTGACCGGGTCAGCAAGGTCGAGGCTACCTCCGACACGGGTACGCCCAGGGCCGGCGCCGCCTCCGCTACGGTCTTGCCGTAGAGGGCCGCGTCGGTGCCGCCCACGATCAGCAGGTACTCCGGCGGCAGGCTCCCCGCCCAGTCCGAGAGCAATCGGTTGACGCCATAGTCTGGCGCCAGGTAGGGGTAGACGTCCGCAAAGACCTTCTGGCCGCTCTTCTGGGCCTCCTCAATCAGGCGGACGAGTTCATCCTCCTTGCCCCAGTTCCGCGCATGGGCGATCTTCAGGTGGGAGAGATTGACCGGCACGCCAGCTTTCTGGCCAATCACCAGCGCCTCCTGCAACGATTCGACAATCCGGTCGCCCTCACTGCGCAGATGCGTGGAGTAGACCCCGCCCGCGGCAGCGGCCAGCTCGGCGATCTCGTCGGTACCAGCGTAGAGGCCAGGGCGGTATTCGAGGCCGGTGGAGAGACCGAAGGCGCCATCGGTCATGGCCTTCTGGACCAGCCGCTTCATCTCCGCCAACTGCTCAGCGCTCGCCGGTCCGGTCGCCTGACCCATGACCTGCCCCCGGACAGAGCCCTGGCCAATAAAGAGGCCGAAGTTGACCCCGGTCCCCTCCTGGCGCAGTTGGTCAAAGGCCGCGCCAATGTCGACCGGCGAGCGGCCGTCGACCCCACCGATCTCCGTCGTAATCCCCTGCATGAGCGAGGCGATTGAGTCCTGCTCATCGGGGAAGGGGTTGATCGCATCGTCATGTGTGTGGGAGTGCGGGTTTATGAAGCCGGGCGCCACGATCAGACCGGTCGCATCAATCTCCTTCGCAGCGGTGTACGGACCTATGTTGCCCACGGCTGCGATCCGGTCACCGGTAATGGCCAGATCGCCCGTGTAGCGGGCACTTCCGGTCCCATCAATCAACGTGCCGCCTCTGATCACCAGGTCGTAGGCGACCGGAGGGGGCTCCGGTTCCGGGGCCGGGGCGGTCACAGGTGGCGGCGTCTCCTTATCAGGTGGAGCGGGCTCTGGCGGCTGCTGCGGCTGGGCGCACCCGGTCAGGAGTGCGACTACGAAAAGGGCAGATGCCCAACGTCGATTCATGTTGGCGTGGTCCTCCCCTATCGACATACTTCCACTTTATCTCACAGGATTCGACTGGTCAAACCGACCTCTCCGAAGGGACCCCCTTGCGCACGTAGGGTTCACCGTTGTAAACTGAATAGTGCATCGCTCCGAGTTGCCGGTAAGATCCCTCAGTTACAGGGTGAGTCTCCGTGCAATCGCCTGCGAGCAATCCACGACAGACGGGAGTACGAGAGAATCATGGCCAAGACCCTGTATTTCGGTAACCTGCCCTGGGCCGCGACCAGCGAAGACCTGACCAACGCCGTTTCGCAGTACTGCGAGGTGCTCTCCGCCCGCATTGTGACCGACCGGGAGACCGGCCGGAGCCGTGGGTTCGGGTTCGTTGAGGTCCCTGACGACGCTGCCGAGACGGTAATCCAGGCGCTGAACGGCGCCGAGTGGGGCGGGCGTCCGCTCACGGTTAACGAGGCACAGCCCCGGGAGTCGGGCGGTCGGAACCTGGGCCTCCCCCGCCGTAACTAGTCCCTCTAAGAGATCGGGTGCCACCCTGCGGGGTGGCACTTTTTTTGTACCGCATTGTGGCAGGGCCTCGCGACAAACAGGAAGGCTATCGAGTCCAACCGAATGATATCTCTTCAGAGAGGAGGTGGTCTCCCTGTACTGGCATCCGCGTTTCTGGAAGATGATCGACTGGTGGCTCTACCCGATCGTTTTTGCCCTTGCGGCAGTTGGCTTTGTCGTTGTCTCCAGTGCGTCACCAGATGTGCGGCGTGAACTGACCATGCAGGGCGTGGCCCTCGGCCTCGGTCTGGTCACCTGGGTCGTGTTGGGCCTGCTAGACTATATTGAGCTGTACGGACTCACCTGGTGGATTTACGGACTGAACATCCTCATGCTGCTCACCGTTGTCTTCTTCGGCGTGGAGGTCAACGGCAACAAGAACTGGCTCGACCTCGGGGTCGCCATGATCCAGCCGTCGGAGTTGGCCAAGATCCTCCTGATCGTAACCCTGGCCAAGCAACTCGACTCCATGGAGCGATTACGTTCCTGGTTCGACCTGGCGTTACCGATCGCTCACGTACTGCCGATCTTCGGTCTCGTGCTCGCACAGGGTGACTTCGGTACGGCCCTCGTCTTCATCGCAATCAGCGTGATCATGGTCTACGCCGCCGGCTTCCCTGGTTGGAAGATCGCCGGCGTGACGATTCTGGGTGCCGCCCTGGTGGTGGGTGTGGTCTACAGCCACTACAACTACGGCACCATGTTCCCGCTCGCGACACCGGAGCGCTGGGAGCGAATCGACACCTTCCTCTACCCGGAGAAGGACCCGACCGGTGGCGGCTGGCAGGTGATCCAATCCAAGATGGCGATCGCGACCGGCGATGTGTGGGGCAAGGGCTACAAACAGGGTGAGCGGCACAATAACGACTGGCTCCCCTACCCGCAGACCGACTTTGCCTTTGCGACCCTGGTCGAGGAGTGGGGGTTCGCCGGTGGGGCCACAGTCCTCGGGCTCTTTGCGCTGCTCTTCTTCCGGATCGCAGCGGTCGGCTTCAGCGCACGAGAACGCTATGGCACCTTGATCACCATGGGCGTGGTCGCCATGCTGGCAGCCCACGTGGTGGAGAATATCGGCATGACCATGGGCGTCACCCCGGTGACCGGCATTCCGCTTCCGTTCATTAGCTACGGGGCGACCGCCATGCTGGCCAACATGATCGCGATCGGGCTGATTCAGTCCGTCGCCTCACGGCGTGAGACGGTGCAGTACTAAGGGGGAAGCAGCATGCGCTACAACCGGTTGGGCCGTACGGGCCTTCGCGTCTCGGCGATCGGGCTGGGCACCATGATGTTCGGTGAGAAGACCGACGAGCATGAGTCCACCCGGATCATCCACCGTGCGCTGGATGCCGGGGTCAATCTGATTGATGTGGCCGATGTCTACGCCGGCGGCGAGTCGGAGCGGATCCTGGGCCGGGCGCTGCAGGGGCGGCGGCACGAGGCGGTGCTGGCGACCAAGCTGGGCCGTGGCACAGCCCTGGGAGACGGCCTCTCCCGCCGGTACGTCTTCCAGGCGGTGGAGGCCAGCCTGCAGCGGCTCCAGACGGATTACATTGACCTTTACCAGATCCACCGGTGGGATCCGCAGACTCCGATCGAGGAGACACTCAGCGCCCTGAACGACCTGGTCCGCCAGGGCAAGGTGCGGTACATTGGCTGCTCCAACCTGGCCGCCTGGCAGCTCTGCAAGGCGCTCTGGCTGAGTGACAAGCAGGGCTGGGCCCGCTTCGACTCGGTCCAGCCCCGTTACAACCTGGTCTTCCGGGAGCCCGAGGCTGAGCTCTTCCCGCTCTGCCTGAGCGAGGGTGTAGGTGTCCTGGCTTACAGCCCCCTGGCCGGGGGCGTACTGACCGGCAAGTACCTGGATGGGGTCCCCGCGGGGTCGCGGGCCTGGCAGAACCCCAACTGGCAGCAGAACCGACTCAACCCTGCCGCGGTAGATGCGGCCCGGCGGATCACGGCAGCCGCCGAGCGGCTCGGCCAACCGGCCGGGCAGGTGGCGATCAACTGGGTGCTGGCCCATCCGGCGGTCTCCTCCGCCCTGGTTGGCCCCCGGACCGAGGCGCAGTGGGAGGAGGCGCTGGCCGCCGGCGAATGGACACTCTCTTCCGCCGAGGCAGCGGCGATCGGACTCGCTTGACGGCATCGATCATGAAAAAGAGACCGCGCCCGTCGATCGGGAGGCGGTCTCTCTGCTTGCCTTCATCCATCCGGCTACCTACGCCTGAAGCGCCTCCGCCCGGCTGCGGATCCCCCGCATCATACGCTCCTCCATAATAAAGTGGATGGGGGCCAGGAAGAGCCGAGTACCGATGAAGCCGCCGGCATTCTTCGGCACGTTGTACCGGCTGCGGATGATCAACCGGCTGGTCTGCTCATCAATCGGTTCGGCGTAGAAGGACCAGACCATCATCTCCTTGCTGCCCAGGGAGAGGGCTTCCCCCGGGGTGATCGCCAGGACCGGCATGCCGGGAGCGGCAGGGTGCAGCGAGATCTCGTCGCCGAGTTTGAGGTTCTGAAGTTCCGGAACGATCCGGTCAACGCTGTGCATGTTACAGCCAAAGAGGTTCTCCAGCCAATCATAGCTGTAGAGGCCCCCACGGCCACTCCCGCCCATCTGCACGAGCCAGGGCCACACCTGGGCGGCCGGTGCCTGTATCGTAATCGCCCGGGTTGATACGATCGAAGGGTTTGGGTAGAGATCATCGCCAGGAACGGGCATGGAGACCTCCCGATCGGTCGCTCCCCACCGGCTGTAGATGGGCCAGAGCAGATAGGCCAGGACCATGAAGAGCGTAAGACCGGTGAGGAGCAGCGTAAACCCAAACGCGATCCCCCGGACAATTCGCTGCAAACCACGACCCCCCCTGGAGACAGTGCTGGCTTTACGATAGCAGGTGAAGATTATGGAAAGAAGAGCACGAAGTACCTGCTCCCTTTGGCCTGGACGCTCTGGCGCAGGAGATCCCTTACATCCACCGAACTATTTCCCAAGGAACTCTTGGGGGGTTGAAGTGGGTGCACCCGATTATTGCGACCTTCTCCATCATCGCACGCGACCCGAAGACGGGAGAGCTGGCGGTTGGGGTTCAGTCCAAGTTTCTGGCCGTGGGGTCAGCGGTCCCGTGGGCGAAGGCGGGCGTCGGCGCTGTGGCGACGCAGGCCCTGGCTAATGTCTCATATGGCCCGAAGGGCCTGGCCCTGCTGGAACAGGGCCTGAGCGCCCAGGAGGCGGTGGAGCGCCTGATCGCGGCAGATGAGGGGCGCGACCACCGGCAGGTTGGCCTGGTGGACGCCCAGGGACGGGCGGCAGCTTACACCGGCGCCAAGTGCATGCACTGGGCCGGCCATCTGGTTGGGGAAGGCTATACCTGCCAGGGGAATATCCTGGTCAGCGATGCGACCGTGACGGAGATGGCCCGGGCCTACGAGGCGGCGGCAGACCTGCCCCACCTGGCCGACCGGATCTTGGCGGCGCTGGCGGCGGCGCAGGCGGCGGGCGGCGACAGCCGGGGCAAGCAGTCGGCGGCGCTCTATGTCGTGCGTGATGGCGGCGGCTACGGGGGCTACAACGACCGGCTCGTCGATCTCCGGGTAGATGACCACGCCGACCCCATAGACGAGTTGCGTCGGTTGCTGGAACTCCACCGGCAGATCTGGCTTGGCCCGACCCCGCCCGAGCGGTACCTGCTCGACTCGCCCGACAAGATCCGCCTCCTCCAGTCGATCCTGCGGGAGCTCGGCGCCTTCGATGGCGCCGTGAGCGGTGAACTCACCTACAACACGCGCGGCTCTCTGGCAAGCTACTGCGCCGAGAACGGCCTGGTCGGAATCGACATCGGCGCAGACTGGATCCCTGGCGCCACCATGGCCGCCCTCCGCCAGACCGTGCTGCAGCGAAGGAGCGCGAAGTAGTTGGCCCTGCCAGATTGGATAGTTGGAATCCTGCTCCGCCCGGGAGAGACCTTTGAGCGCTCGCGCAACGAGATGACGCTCTCCTATTGGTGGATTCTCCTCAGCGTCTTTACCATCGAATCGGTTATGGTGCTCTACACCCCAGGCATGTGGGGGCCCCCACCTACCCCGCCGGCCGACGCGATTATCTTCACGTGGATCATGTGGCTCATGTCCATCTTCACGGTGCAGAGCCTGCTCTTCTTCGGTGTGGCCCGGTTCTTTGGCTGGGCACTCGGCTGGATCGACACGGTGAAGTTTATCGGTCTGACCTGGGTGCTCTTCCTGGTGGAGGACCTGGTCACCTTCTACCCCGTCCTGCGGCAGCAGGATCAGTTGCTCTTCTGGGTCAGCCTGCCGTTCATCGTCTGGCGTCTGGCTGTCATGGTGGCCGGGGTAAGGCGTCTGGCCGGCTTCTCGACCGGGCGATCCCTCGGGCTGGTCCTTGCGGCTACCCTCCCCTGGCAGCTTCCGCTGCTTTGGCTGAACTACAGTGCGATCTTCCTGGCCCCTGCTCCGGCTGCGTAACAGAGACGCTGAGGCCCGTCATCCCCTGTGGATGGCGGGCCTCGTTTGTAACGCTTTACCTAATGTTATGATATTGTAGAAGAAGACATAATGGGGGGATGGGTGTGAACAAGTACGTGCGAGAGTTTCTCGGCTTCCCCGATATCCTGATCATGGGCCTGCTTACGGTACTGGTCACCGCTTTCGCCTGGCTCCGGGGGCCGGCGCCCCAGGTCCTCGCGGCCACGCTCGTTGGGGTGGGTCTCTTCTTCGTGAGCGAGTACGCCACGCACCGCTTTCTCTTCCACATGGCCCCGCCCAGGAGCGCGTTCCTCCGGAAGATGATCTACCGGCTGCACTATCACCACCATGAGGAGCCGAACGATCTGCATCTGCTCTTCCTGCCGATCTGGTACTCGATCCCGCAGTTCACGGTGACGGGGGGGCTCACCTGGCTGGTGACCGGGCAGATCGCCCTGGGCGCCGCCTTTGCCTCCGGCTCCATGCTGCTGCTCATGTACTATGAGTGGTGCCACTACGTGGCCCACCGGCCGATCACCCCGCTGACCGCCTGGGGCCGCTGGATGAAGAGATACCACCTCTGGCACCACTTCAAGAACGAGCACTACTGGTACGGCGTCACCAACCCCTCCTTCGACCTGTTGATGGGCACGTACAAGGACGTGCGCCATGTCGAGAAGAGCGAGACGGTCCGCAAGTTGGATGCGAAGGCACAGTAGGCGATGCGACAATGAGCGTTCACCACGGGATCTAACTAGGGGGATTCATGTGAGGAATAGATGGAAGCTCCTCGTAACGATCCTTGTCGCCGCTGTTGCACTCGTTGGTTTGGGGGCAAGAGTCCCCATCCATATCGGACAGGCTGCGACTGGGCCGGCGCAGAACACCGCTGCGCCGAGCCCAGAGCGGCCCATACCTGAGGATCTGAAGGGCATCGGAACAGCGAATTTCCGCTCCATATCCCAATTAAGCACAGCCAAGGTAGCCGGGATGGAGCCATCAGGGAAGTACTTTGCGTCGTTTGGACCGGCTCCAGAGTTTTTTCTGACGGTCACCTACCCGAATGGAGACGCTCATGTGATTCTTCGGGAGGCTGTTATGAATGTCCGGCCTGTGCCCGGTACGGAGTTCATCGCGTTCACGGCCGTCGGGGAGAATCTGGCGCCCTACCCCGTCTACCTCATCTCCGTAGATGGATCGGGATTACGAAGGATCGGTGAGACGCAGACACCCTGGAGATTACAGACAACCGAACGTGGGATGGTCGCCTTTAGACAGGGCTCTGAACTGGTAGTCTACGACGTGACCCATGAAACCTTTACCTCCCTACCGGGTATTACCTTGCAGGGGGAGTATGGCTATGGAGATACCGTCTGGTCAGTATCGCCCGATGGAACGAAGGTTGCGACAAGGGACAACAACATGCTGGTGGTTACAGATACCACCTCCGGACTCGCTGGTCGGTTCCAAGGATCTCTCGTCCGCGATCACCAGGCAATCGGCTCCTGGTCACCCGATGGATCGCTCTTCGCATTTGGGACCGAACCCAGTTCACTAGCGGAACATCCGGTTGTCTGGGTTATGAACGTTGAAGATGAGCCGCGTAGGCTGTTTGAACTTGAGCACAACGGCGGAAGGCTCATGGATTTCGGATGGCTGAACCGGCAACTTTTGATCGTAAACTATATTCCCACCGGACCTCTTGGCGCGGTAATTCCGTCCATTGAGTATTATGCCGTCACGATCAACGGAGACGGAAAACTCCTGTTCACCAACGGGAAGAACCTGGCGATCTCGCCCGATGGTAAGACGATCTACGTCCACCGTCAAACCAAGATCGGCAGCGTTGAGGATCTGGAGGTCGTCCAGGTGGACCTTGTACACTAGTGTGCGAGGTTCTCCCCCCAGCGTGCAGAGAGCCCGCTACCCTCATCCCAGGGCAGCGGGCTCTTGCATGATCTACTTCACGAACGCCTTCTTGAGGGCGTACATCGTGATCTGGCGGTTCACATCGGCGATGGATGTGGTCAGCGGGATCTCCTTCGGGCAGGCCTTCACGCAGTTCTGGGCGTTGCCGCACTCGCTGATGCCACCCTCGCCGTACAGCGCCTCCAGCCGCTCGTCGGCGTTCATGCCGCCGGTCGGATGGGCGTTGAAGAGGCGGACCTGCGAGATCGGGGCCGGGCCGACGAACTCCGTGTTCTCGTTGTAGTTCGGGCAGGCCTCCATGCAGCAGCCGCAGGTCATGCACTCGGAGAGCTTATACATCCACTCCTGGTCGGCCGGGGACTGCTTCGGTCCCGGGCCCAGGTCGTGGGTGCCGTCGATCGGAATCCAGCCATGGATCCGCTTCAGCGCCTCGAACATACGGCTGCGGTCCACCATGAGGTCACGGATGATCGGGAAGGACTTCATGGGCTCCAGGGTGACCGGCTGGGTGAGGGTGTCAATCAGGGCGGAGCAGGCCTGGCGGGCCTTTCCGTTGATCACCATGGTGCAGGCGCCGCAGACCTCCTCCAGGCAGTTCGACTCCCAGGCGACCGGGGTGGTCTTCTTGCCCTCGGCGGTGACCGGGTTGCGCTGGATCTCCATGAGGCAGGAGATCACGTTGGCGTTGGCACGGTACGGGAGCTTGTATTCCTCCCAGAAGGCGGGCTTACCCGGACCCTCCTGGCGCTTGATCCGAAGCTCAATGTACTTCTGCTCAGCCATGGTCGGTGCTGCCCCCCTTACTTCTTGGTGTAGTCGCGCTTGCGCGGCTTGATCTCGCTCACGTCAACCGGCATGTAGCTGATCTCAGGGCCCTTCTCCGTGTGCTTGGCGATGGTCGTCTTCATGAAGCTCTCATCGTCGCGCTCGGGGAAGTCCGGCTTGTAGTGAGCACCACGGGACTCGTTCCGCAACAGAGCACCCTTGGCGACCACCTCGGCCAGGATCAGCATGCCATGCAGCCAGCGGGTGAAGACGGCCGGCTGGTTGGAGTGGCTTCCGGTGTCAGGGACACCGATCTTCTTGTACCGCTCCTTCAGCTCGCCGATCTTCTTCAGCGTGGCCTCGAGCTTGTCGTTGTAACGCACAACGGTCACGTTGTCGGTCATCCACTTGCCGAGCTCGTCGGCCAGGACATAGGGGTTCTCCGGGCCGTCCATGGCCAGGATCGCCTCGTACTTCGTACGGGCCTCCTTGATCGCATCTTCAAAGACCGACTCCGGCAGTTCCTCGGCGTGGGTACCGTTCAGGTTCTTGATATACTTCACAGCGGCAGGACCGACGACCAGGCCGTCGAAGACGCAAGAGACCAGCGAGTTGGCACCGAGGCGGTTGGCACCGTGGTGCTGGACAGCAGCCTCGCCAATGGCGTAGAGGCCGGGCAGGTTGGTCATGAAGGTCTTCGGGCTGTTCAGATCCATATCGTTCTCATTCTTCTTCTCATAACCGGTCCAGAGACCACCCATGGTGTAGTGCATGCCCGGGAAGATCTTCATGGGAACCTTGGTGGCATCATCACCGACGAACTTCTTGTACATGTCGATGAGGTTGCCGATCTTCCGGTGCAGCGTCTCGGCCGGGATATGGGAGACGTCCAGGTAGACCTGGTTCTTGCCGTCGACACCCAGACCCATGTTGACGCAGACGTCAAAGATCTCACGGGTGGCAATGTCACGCGGCACCAGGTTGCCATACTTCGGGTACTTCTCCTCGAGGAAGTACCAGGGCTTGCCGTCCTTGTAGGTCCAGACACGACCGCCCTCGCCGCGGATCGACTCCGACATGAGGCGGAGTTTGTCATCGCCCGGAATGGCGGTCGGGTGCACCTGGATAAACTCACCGTTAGCATAGTCAGCGCCCTGCTCATAGCAGATCGCCTGGGCCGAGCCGGTGTTGATCACCGAGTTGGTCGACTTGCCGAAGATCATGCCAATGCCACCGGTCGCCATAATGACCGTGTCGGACTTAAAGGCCTTGAACTCCATGGTGTGGAGGTTCTGGGCAGTGCAGCCGACCACCCGGCCCTCGTGCATGACGAGACCCGTGAAGTCCCAGCCCTCGTACTTGGTGACGAGGCCGGCCACCTCGTGGCGGCGAACCTGCTCGTCCAGAGCGTAGAGGAGCTGCTGGCCGGTGGAGCCGCCGGCGAAGGCCGTCCGGTTATGGAGCGTGCCACCGAAGCGGCGGAAGTCGATCAGACCCTCCGGGGTGCGGTTGAAGGGCACGCCCATGCGGTCGAAGAGGTAAATGATCCCCGGGGCGGCCTCGCACATCGCCTTGACAGGGGGCTGGTCGGCCAGGAAGTCGCCACCGTACACGGTGTCATCGAAATGAATATAGGGAGAGTCGCCCTCGCCCTTGGTGTTCACGGCGCCGTTAATGCCGCCCTGCGCACAGACCGAGTGGGAACGCTTCACGGGGACGAGCGAGATCAGGTCGACGTGGAAGCCGGCTTCCGCTGCCTTAATGACGGCGGCGAGACCTGCCAGACCGCCACCCACAACGATGATATTCGGCATCTGGTGATCCCTCCTTTAGCGGAATGCGAACAGGGCGGTCAGGCCCATCGCAGAGATGAGGACAAAGGCAGCGTTGGTTACGAGGTTGGAGACCCGCTGGCTCTTGGCGCCAATCGTGATGCCCCAGGTAATCAGGAAGGTGTATATGCCATTGGCCAGATGATAGGCCGCTGCAATAATGCCGATGGCATACACCAAGGCGACCCAGTTGTTCGCAAAAGCGGTCGCCACCGTGTTATAGTCGGGCATACCAGGAAGGGCGGTCCCGGTCTCGTAAACGCCCAGTAGCTTCTGTACCCGGAAGTGCCAGATATGGTAGGTCACGAAGACGAGGGTGATCAGACCGGTTACGCGCTGGAGGAAGAAGGCCCAGTTGCGGCCGTAGCCGTAATTGGAGAGGTTGTGCTTGGCATCAGCAGCGATGTAGATACCATAGATCGCGTGGAAGTAAAGCGGAAGCAGAATGGCGAAAATCTCGAGCAGGATCACGAACGGCATGGAATTGATCGAGAGGATCGTTTCGTTGTACGCCTCGGCTCCATGCAGCGCCTTCGAGTTCTCGTACAGGTGGAACAGCAAGAAGCCACCAACTGGTACGATACCCGTCAGCGAGTGGAGTCTGCGCAGCAGGAAGTGGTTGCGCCGCAAAAAGTCTTGCATGCCCGTGGTTTCGCTCCTTCCCCAAGTCGACTTGTCAGGACCCGTAAGCCGGTTCATACTGGACCTGAGAGCACGACGTACCCCCATGTGATAGGGTAAACGTACTAGGTTCACAGACGCCCTCATTGTAGCCCCGCACCATAAGCACTGTCAACGTTCTGAATCCCTATCATTTCCTGTAATCAGTGGTATAAGATCCGGTTATAACCACGCTTGCTCTTACGGTCACAAGGGTTTGGGGCCTGTTATAACTTACACTGATTGCCTTTTTCAATACCCTTACGGGTATCCATTCAGGCCCAGTTCCCATTATCTGAGGTTATACTCGGCAGAGTTATCTTCTATGTTGGAGGGATTCGGTTGCGTCAGCTGCTCTCACTGACCGTCGCGGGAGGGACTACTCATACAGTCCCAATGGACCGCCTGCTACGATTGCAAGCCCTCGTAAGTGAGTTTGGTACCGATACCTACCCACTTTTCCTGCGGATGGGTGCCGTACAGGAGGTTCACCTTCAGCCGGTCACGGCACGGGCACTCCTGGCCGAGGTGGAGAAGTTCATGCCGCGCATGCGCGGGCGACGGGTACCCGGTCTCTCCTTTCGTGATGCTCAGGGACGGGAGATCGGTGTCATGCACGGGGGACCCGAGCCCCGGATGGTCGCTGAGAACGCTGGTTGTGTGCTCTCTCTGACGGAACAGGGTATTCGGGTCGTCCTCCGCCAGTTCCCGCCCCCCGTTGGCTTCCGCTCGAGCCCTGCGCTGGAGTCGGGCTGGTACGAGTGCTTCTTCGAACGGCTCCAGCACACACCGTCAGGGGTGCTGGCCCGGCGCACCCCGGCTATGGGGGGATCCGGGAATCCGGTGGCCCTGGCGAACCTGCCCAACCTGCCACCGCCCACCCGCTGGGACGAATCGAAGGTTGCCACAGGCGCGACGGTGGCCGTCACCGAGCTCATTGAGACCCCCGCCGAAGGGGCCTTCCGTGACGTGCTCCACGCTGTTACCGCTGCCTGCAACGAAGGCCTTCGCCTCCGCCGCCCGCTCCGCATTCGCCGTGAGTAGAGCCCGGCGGGCGCGAAGAACCCGACACCAAGCGCATGGTGTCGGGTTCTGCTGTGTCTAGCCCTTTCGTTCCGGCTCCTGCTGGGAGGCGATCGTGTTATGCGGTGGCTGATAGGGGCTGGGCCCTACCGGCGGAGGCATGGGACCGGTCCGGGGCGGATGTCCGCCACCACCACCGCGACCGCCACGACGCCGGTTGACAACACGTGCGATCGCCCAGGCGATCAGGCCGAGCACGGCGAGGAAGAGCAGGGCGGGAATGGCCGAGACAATGAAGATCGCTGCTTCGGCCATGAAGTTGATCACGCCGTTCCAGGAGCTAATGAACCCGTTCTGCATCCGCTCCCAGACAGTCTTCGGCTCCTTGATCGGGGTGGGTACACCCGGCTCATACAGGGCGATCACGATCGTACTGAAAGCGACCTGATTGGAGAGGTAGTTGAACCTTCCCTTGATTGACTCCAGTTCGGCGGTCACCCGGGCGATTTCGGACTCCAGCTCCATGAGCTCCTTGATCGTACCGCCCTGGGCGTAGAGCTTGCGAAGCTGGGCCAGGTGGGCCTCCTTGGTCGTGATCCGGGCGTCCAGGTCGAGGTACTCCTCGGTCACATCGTTCGTCCATTCCCGGCGGTTGTTCACCTCGCCGAGGCCGGCGACCAGGTCGACCATGGAACCGTAGGCGCTGGACGGAACGCGCACCGACATGTTTACCCGCCGGCCATTCTGCTTGGTCCCCTCCACCCGGTTCTCCTGCACATAGCCGCCGGCGGCCCGCACGTTCTGGCTGATCGTGGCGATCGCCTCGTCGGCATCTTTCACCTTCACGTCAAGCTGGGCGTTGAGAATGATCTTCCGCTCCAACGTGGGCGTGCCGGTCCCGGCACCGGTCTGGCCGGCCGTCTGGGAGTCAGAGGTGCCCTTCTCGGCGCTCATCGGTGCCTCTGCGGGTGCTGCGGCAGGAGCGCCGCTGTCCATGGCGGTCTCTGATTTCGCACCGCCGCTGCCGCCGCAGCCGTAGAGGATGGTCGAGAGGAGGAACAGGAGGGCGAGCCATACTGCAGTTCTCTTCTTCATACTTCTACCCCTCTCCGTGGGATCTCTCTGCTTCATAGACGGACCATCCGCTCGTGAGGATTCAGGTCTGCCGTTGGTTTCTCCTGGTCGGAGGCTGTCGGCTTCTGGTCGGAGATGGTCGGCATCGTGTTGGAGGCCGTCGGCTTCTGGTCAGAGGCTGTCGGCTTCGGGTCGGAGGCTGTCGGCTTCGGGTCGGAGGCTGTCGGCTTCGGGTCGGAGACCGTCGGCTTCGGGTCGGAAGCCGTCGGCTTCGGGTCGGAGGCTGTCGGCTTCTGGTCGGAGGCTATCGGCTTCCGGTCGGAGGCTATCGGCTTCCGGTCGGAGGCTATCGGCTTCGGGTCGGAGACTATCGGCATCGTGTCGGAGCGTGTCGGCTTCCCCGTTTCCATAATTCTATCACATGTGAAAGGAGTTTCACTCTTCCCGGTCGAACTGCGTTTAGGCAACAAGGAGGGAGAGCCCGTGCAGCAGGGTGATCGGCTCAAGGTGACCGGTATGAAGGCCGACGGTGTCCCCTACCGCTGGTTCACGGCGACCGTGGAGTTGGTGGAGCGCGACCACATTGTCGTGTCTGCGCCCGCCGGTGAGCCCGTCTACGAGCCCAGTGGAAGCTGGACAGCCCGCATGGCGTTCCGGACCCATTTCTGGCTGGACCGGCCGTACAATCTCCTGGAGTCGCCATCGATGCTCTATGTAAACATCACTTCCCGGCCCATCATCCAGGATGGTGAGATCCGCTACCACGACTACGAGCTGGATGTGATCAAGCGGCCCGGCCAGCCCGCCGAGGTGATCGACCAGGACGAGTTCGATGCCGCCATTGCCACCTACGGCTACACCCCGACCTTCCAGGAGGAGGTCCGGAAAGCGGTGGATGAGGCCATCCACCTGGTGGAGCACTGGGGTACATAAGTAGAAGACCTGCCCTTCCATCAGGAGGACAGGTCTTCTCGTAACTAGCCCTTGAAGGCAGCCGTCACAACAGCCTATCGGTTGGCCGCCTTCTCATACTGTGCCGACCTGGCCAAAGCGAGTAGTTCCTCTGCGGGCATGTTATGCCCCGCTAACCGAAAGGTGGTGATCCGACCGTCTGATTCCTTGTGCCAAACGAGAATCAAGTTGGTAGTGTTCAGTCTGGTTACCTCAAACATCGTTCCCGTGGTCTCCTTATCGATCTGGACGCGCTGCACGTTAGAGCCCGTCGCTTCTTCACCAACAGATCTGCCCGAGCTCAGCGTCAATGAGGCGCCACGGTTCTCACCGGCGAAAAGCCAGGTATCACCGCGAAGACTGGCCGGCGAATCTGCCCCCAGTTCCCGCTGGGACAGGCCACGGGGGAGTGAAGGGAACGATACCCGGACGGCTGCCGGCAAAACCGGGGGTTGCCCGGTCTGCCGCAACTGCTCGCGGGCGAGATCCAAGTCCCTATCTCCTGCTCCAGATGCAAAGGCTAGGCCGGCTCCTACAGCCAGGGCGACACAGACGAAGAGAATGCCTATGCGTCTCACGTGACTTCTCCTCTCTTACCAGTAATAATCGGGCCATACCCACGATTCTTAATATAGCCAATTCACGTTGAAGTAAGTATAGCCTATGTACACGGGAGCGTCATCCCCGTACCAGTCGTGTTCTATAGTCCATACTCTGTACCAGTCATAATCAACGAGATACTTGTCAACGCGCGCATCGCACGTTCCCACATAAACGATCTCCTGGTGAATGACGTCCTTATCTAGTGTAGGCATAGAAGTACTGATACTCCGTTGATGGGTCTCGATAATGGGCGCTCGCTGGATTGATCGCCGAGAACAGGAGAACCAGAGCTAGAAGCGACGACAGTAGCGGAATCCGTACTTTCAACCAGTACCACTCCTTTCTCGTCTAATGTAGCACCAAAAAATAATCGAAGTTAATATGTACTTGCACGATTTCCCTCTGAGTCTGAATCAGACTCTCATTGAGTGGTATCTCGGGCCATTTCGCCGAGGTGATGGACGAGGACGAGTTCGATGCCGCCATTGCCACCTACGGCTACACCCCAGCCTTCCAGGAGGAGATCCGGAACGCGGTGGATGAGGCCATCCACCTGGTGGAGCACTGGCCCACGTAACGCACAGGGGAAAGGGGCCATCCCAGAAGCAGGTTGAACTGCTCGGGACGGCCCCTTGTTTCCATCTTCCGCGGTCTACTCCGCCGGGCCGAGTGCCTCCTGCACCCAGGCGGGCAACTCGGTGGGGATCCGCTCCGTCCACTTCCGCTCCACGCCCACCGTGTCCCCGTAGGCGATCAGTTCCTGCCAGGTCGACCGGTCCGAGGCTTTGGCCCAGAAGAACCGCCCGGCCATGATGACGCAGAGGTCATCCCCCTGCCAGAAGTGGGCATACCAGTGGGGCTTCATCGCCCGGGCCAGGGCCGGCAGGCGGCTGCGCAGCTCGTCCTCGCCCAGGCGGTACCATCGCACATGCCAGAGCTGCGCATCCGGATCATCGGGCATGTCGACGATCCGCTCCGCCACCGAGCGGAGCCCATCCACCGGATCGAGGTCGGTGAGGCTCTCGAGGATAACAGACCCGATGAACATGCCCGACTACCCCCGGAAAATCGCCGTAGCAGCGGCGGCGGCGGCTCCCCGCTCGCACTTGTAGCCCTGCTCGGCCAGCGCCATCTCCAGGTTGTTCAGCAGCGTGACGATCGGCTGCTGCTGAGCGTTGACGCCCATGAGGCCGACCCGCCAGGTCTTGCCGGCCAGCGGACCGAAGCCACCGGCGATCTCGATGTTCATCTCCAGCAGGCGGCGGCGAACCGCCATATCGTTGATCCCCTCAGGAATGTTGACCACGTTCAGCATGGGCAGGCGGGGCCCCTTGGTGAAGAGCGAGAGCCCCATGGCCTCCAGGCCGCCGGCGAAGGCCTGCGCCGCCAGCCTGTGCCGGGCGTGGCGGGCCTCCAGCCCCTCCTCCACCACGAGCCGCAGCGCTTCCCGCATGGCGTAGATCATGGAGACCGGGCCGGTGTGGTGGAAGACCCGGGTGTTCTCCTTCCCATCGCCCCAGTAGGCGAAGAGGAGGCTCAGATCCAGGTACCAGGACTGGCACTTGGTCTTGCGGGCAGCGACCGCCTCCATGGCCCGGGGGCCGAAGGTGACCGGCGAGAGTCCGGGAGGGGCGCCGAGGCACTTCTGCGAGCAGGAGGCGACGGCGTCGAGGCCCCACTCATCCACCTTGACATCCATGCCGCCCAGCGACGTGACCGCATCCACCGCGATCAGCGCCCCGTAACGGTGGGCGATCTCCGCCACCTCCGCGATCGGCTGAGCCGCACCGGTAGAGGTCTCGGCGTGGACCAGAGCGACAAGCTTGGCCGGCTTCCGCTTCAGCTCCTCCTCGAAGCGCTCGGGCGCGATCACCTCGCCAAAGGGCGCCTCGATAATCCGCACGTTGGCGCCGGTCCGGGCGGCGACCTCCGCCAGCCGCTGGCCGAAGTAGCCAATGATGCCGACGATCACCTCGTCACCGGGCTCCAGCAGGTTGACCATCATGGTCTCAATGCCCGCCGAACCCGTGGCCGAGATCGGCACGGTGTGGTGGTTGGTCGTCTGGTAGACCTGACGGAGCCAGGTCATGGTCTCATCCATAATGGTGAGGAAGGCCGGATCCAGGTGACCGATGACCGGGGTGGCCATGGCCCGCAGGACGCGGGGATCCGCGTTCGATGGACCGGGCCCCATGAGCAGCCGCACGGGCGGGTTCAGTTCCGGTAGATGTTGGGTCATTGTAGACGTCCTCCTCTGTTCCGTATCGTAAGTGATCTATGGGTCCTACCCCTCCACCCGGTCGGTGGGCGACTTGGCCACCGGTTCCACGACCTCGTGGGCCAGGCGGATCAGGTCCCGCATAACGGCACTGGCCGCCACGTGCGGGTTTGAGGCACCGCCGGCCAGCGTGATCCGCCCGATGTTCGGGCTCTCCAGGCAGATCGCCTGGGCCGCACCGGAGACCCGGGAGAGCGGATGATCCAATGGCATGATCTTCGGCTCGACCTGGGCGTAGACCTTGCCGTTCTGCTTCTTCGCCCAGCCGACCAACTTCAGGGCACCGCCCTGCCGGCGGGCCAGGGTTAGATCGAGCGGGGCGACCTCGGTGATCCCCTTGACCTGGACCTGGGCCATGGTCAGTTCTGCACCTAGCAAAGCGTTGGCCAGAATCACCGTCTTGGCGGCGGTGTCCCAGCCCTCTACGTCGAGCCGGGGATCGCGCTCCGCGATGCCCAGGGCACGGGTCAGGTTGAGCGCTGCCTGGTAGTCGAGACCATCGGACTCCATACGGCTTAGGATGTGGTTCGGCGTCGCACCCAACACGCCCTCAAATCCCGTGATCTCCTCTGCCTCGAAGCCCCGGGCGGTGTCCAACACCGGGAGACCGCCGCAGATGGCGGCTGAGAACATGAGGCGCAGCCCCTTCTGCTCGGCCTGCCTGACAAGCGGGCCGTACTCCAGGGCGAGGGGACCCTTGTTGCCGGTCACCACATGCCGGCCCAGGGCCAGCGCCCAGCGGATCCGATCCAGCGAGGGCTGGGCGGTCTGCAGGTTCGTCGGCCCAAGCTCCACCAGGACATCGGCCTGGGCGAGGAACTCCTCCAGCGACCAGGCACGCTGCGCAGTCGCAAGCCCGCCGAGGTCCCGCTCCGGCGTCTTCCAGTCAATCAGATTCCCCAGCATGGCCTGGTCATCCAGATAAACAGCGCCCGATGCATCCGCGACAGCCGTAACCAGCACCTCGACCCCGGTTCGCTCGCGAATGGCCTTTCCCTGCTCGAAGAGCATCCGAGCCAGTTCCCGGCCCACCGCACCGAACCCAATCATCGCAACGTGTAGCTGCCGCAACTCGACCGCCTCCTTGGCCTAGTGAAGGACGCTACCCTCATCGTCCTCATCGTCATCCTCCTCGGGGGCGTCGATCCCCTCTGGCTCCTCCTCGTCGAGACTCTCGTTCTCATCGAGCCCGGCTGTTTCCATGACCTCGGGTGTGGCATAGATCAGCGCCCCGGTCCGCAGGGCGAGCGCAATGGCGTCGCTTGGGCGGGCATCGATCACGACCTCGCCGCCATCGACCGTACGCAGGACGAGGTCAGCGAAGAAGGTCTTATCGCGAAACTCACGGATCACGACCTGCACCAGGGTGGCGTTCAGCGCCTCGATCACCCGGGTGGTCAACTCGTGGGTCAGCGGTCGGGGTGTCTTGACCTCTTCGGCCTCAAGGGCGATGGCCCGCCCCTCCATGAGACCCACCTCCATGACCAGGAGCCGGCCCTGCTCCGGTGCGCGCAAGACAAGGATCACACTCGTGGTCTCTTCCACCATCCCGACGCTCATGAGGCTCAGGCGTATCATGGCAGAGACCCCCTTTCTCCGTTTAGTATACTCTTTCACGATTCGCGAGGGAAGCAACGTTCTCCCTACGCTGCCTACCCTCCATGGGTACCATAGCCAAAGGGGCGATGGACGGGACCCAATGCCCTGGACTATACTGGAGTCAGTGAACATGAACCGTCAGGAGGTACACCACTTGATCACGGTCAAGCTCTTTGCCGCAGCGGCCGATGCTGCCGGTCGCCGCCTCCTCGAGGGCGACTGGGCCGGCCTCACCTCTGCTCAGTTGCTGCAAGCGTTGCAGGAGGAGTATCCGGGCCTGGTCCGGCTCGCTCCGGTCCTGGCCGTTGCGGTCAACCGGGAGTACGCCACCGCCGACCGGGTGCTGGCAGATGGTGACGAAGTCGCCCTGATTCCGCCGGTCAGCGGCGGTTCGGTTGATGATCCCCGCCCGCGCTTCGAGGTGACCGAGGCCCCACTCTCCGCCGATGAGGTCGCGTCCCGCGTCACGAACCCCTACTCCGGCGCCACACTGGTCTTCGTGGGCACAGTCCGGGAGTGGACAAAGGGAAAGCAGACCACCTATCTGCACTATGAAGCCTACCCCGAAATGGCCGTGGACCAGATGCGTGTGATCGGCCGGGAGATCAGCGAGAAGTGGCCCGGTGCCGAGGTGGCGATCGTCCACCGCATCGGGAAGCTGGAGGTCCTGGAGCCGAGCGTGATCATTGCCGTGGCCACGCCGCACCGCGCCGATTCGTTCGATGCCTGCCGCCACGCCATTGAGCGCCTGAAGCAGATCGTGCCGATCTGGAAGAAGGAGATCTGGGCCGACGGCGAGGAGTGGGTCGGCAGCCAGCTCGGCCCCGACTGGATGCACAACAAGCCGAACGCATAAGAAGGACCCGTGGTGGGATTGGATGTCCACCACGGGTCTATGCTGCCACTGCCCGCTCAACCCGAGGAATAAATCGCCGGGGGACAACGCAGAATAGTGGTGGCAGGAGCGGGAACCGGAGAGGGTCCAGAGACCTAGTGTCCCACGAGCCAGCGAACCAACAGAGGGAGTACCTCGTTCAGAAACAACTTGAGGCTCTCCGTGAAGGCCGTGACGCATAAGGCCAAGAGGATCTTTTCCTTCGCCGACACCGTATCACCTCGCGTAAGGGAGAGTGATCCGGCGCCCGTCCCTGCCATCCTATCTCTGCCCCACGAGTGAACCCAACTCCTTCCAAATAAATGAGGCGGGTCCCCACATTTGGGAGGCCCGCCTCTTCGTGTGTCTAGTCGTAGCGCCCTTCCTCGAAGTACCGCTTCACCTGGCTCGGATCATGCGTCGCTCCCAGGGCGAGCATCAGCTTGATCCGGGCCTTCTGGCTGTTCAGGTAGTCGGCGAAGATCACGCCCATCTGCCGCAGGCGCCGGCCGGCCCCCTCGTAGCCATAGGTGTCGAGCACCCGCCCCCGGACCGCCCGCGAGGTGATCACCACCGGGAGTCCCTTAGAGAGGGCGTACTCAATTCCCGGCACCACCGCCGGCGGGACGTTGCCCCGGCCAAGGGCCTCGATCACCAGGCCTTGTGAACCCGAGTCCACAGCGAAGCGGATCATCCGGTCATCAGCGCCCGTGTACATTTTGAAGAGGTCCACCGGCTCCTCCAGGCGGACAGCCGGGATCGTCTGGCGCAGGATCGGGCGCCGGTAGAAGAGGACCTTGCCGGTATCCACAATACCGAGGGGGCCGAAGTTAGGCGACTGGAAGGTCCCCTGCTCCTCGGTGTGGGTCTTGGTCGCCTCTGCGGCCGCCACGATCTGCTCGTTCAGGCAGACCAGGACCCCGTTCCCCCTCGCCGCCGGCGACGACGCCACCAGGATCGCGTCGCGCAGGTTGGAGGGGCCGTCGAACCCCAGTTCTGAGGCGTTGCGCATCGCCCCGGTGAAGACGACCGGCTTCTCGGTATCCAGCAGGAGATCCATGAAGTAGGCGGTCTCTTCCAACGTATCGGTCCCGTGGGTGACGACCACGCCATCTACCGCCGGGTCCTCCAGGTACCGGCGAATCACGCCGACCAGGTCCCACATGATCTGCGGGGTGACATGCGGGCCCGGCAGTTGCCCGTAGTCAAAAGAGCGGGCGGTGATATGGGCATCCAGGTGAGTGACGGTCGAAAGGATCTCATTACCCGTCAGGGTAGGCACAGCGGCACCCACCTGCGGATCGATCTGCATGGAGATCGTGCCGCCGGTGAAGATCATCTGAATCGTCGTCGGATGTGAAGGCAGCGCCATTATCCTCATCCTCTATTTGATGTCCAACCGCCATCCACTGTTGTACGTGTAGGTTGCGCAGGCGAAGCCCGGGCTCTCGCAGAGGCTTACGCCCTTACCGTCGCTCGTGAAGTTGGCCGCTACGTTGGGACCGTAGAGTAGCAGGCCACGCACCGGGGTCGTTTGACCGGGAATGTTGAAAACGCGAGCGGACTCAGCCAGGGACTGCTCTACCTGCGTGTCCAGGGCATCGACCGGGAGCCAGCGCTGACCATCCCACTGGTGGGCGATCAGCACATAGCCCAGCTCAGACCGTCCCAGGATCAGAAGCCTGCGCTGGCCGCCGCCCTCTACGACCCGGGCCGCCTCCCAACTGGTGACGCCTTTGTTCTGGACAGGCACCAGCAGGCCCTGGTCCCGGGTGTGGACCACCGCAGCCCAACTGTTCCCCGTCGTGGGAGGCATGGCGACCACTCGAGTGCCGAAGCCGGCATCGATCACCTGCAGGTCGAGCAGGGTGCGAATCTGCCCCTCCGACACCTCCGCCGGATCGACCGCCGACAGGAAGAGCGCCAGTTGGTTTGCCCGCCAGAAGTACTCCTCCGGGGTGAGGCTGGGGTTGAGCGACTCGGCCAACTGGGTCTTGAGCAGGTCTACGGCATGCAGTTTGCCACTGACCCAGACAAGGCTGTGACAGTCGTCGCGCAGGAACTTGCAGATCGTAACGTTCGGCTGGGTACCAGTGGCCACGCTGATTGTCAAGTTAGGGTTCTTGTCCAGTTCCCACTGGACCGTTACATGTCCATCCGTCGACTTACCCAGATTGAAGAACTGGGATTCGGGCACCGAGCCAACCCACTTCTCCGCTGCCACCCAATCATTACCGGCGTTAAGACGGAAGAGGTGAAGCCCCGCCGTCTGAAGCGTTCCCTTCTGATCCTTGGTCTCGTTAACCACGATCAGAATGGCGGGCAACCCCGTATGGGTCGTGGCTCGGAAGCTGCTGACCGGTCCGGGGAGGTCGATCACCCGGCTCATGGGAAGCCCACCACCGGCGCGGGACTGGACCGCTGTGAACGCCCTTGCGGGGAGACCTTCCGGAGCGGGGATCGTCAGAATCCGAACGGAGAGATCGCGGCCCTGATCACGGAGGGAGGCGGCCCCGGGGGGCAGTTTGCCCGTGAAATCATCGGACCAGGACTTCTCGTCGGCCAGCAGGGTGGACAGCTTCGCTGTGGCCTGGGACCAAGCAGCCGCAGTCGCCTCCTGTGGGGATTTCTTGGCCGCCTCGGCGATCGTCTCGGGGCACTTCCCCGCGGCGCAGAGTGCCGGGTCATAAGCGATCTGAAGCAAGGCGAAGGCGTCAAACTTGGAATCGTCGACAAGGACGAACTGCTGCTTCCAGTCCAGGGCAACCTCGGGGGCCAGGACGAGCCGGAGCGGCTGCTTGGCGTCGAACGTGGGCTTCCAGTCGCCGGTCGGGGTTACCATGAGATATCCGTCCTTGGTGGAGAGGGTGACCGGACCGTACTGCCCGTTCAGACCGCTGAATGCCCCGTTCATGGGCTGAAGCGGACCCGATGCGCCCCCCTGGAAGTGGGCAATGTACCCACCGCCGGCGTTGAGCGACATGGCCAGCGTCAGGTTCACCTTGGAGCCATCCTTCAGCGCCTTGGCCTCCAGCACTCTGCTGTCCGGCAGTAGGGTTAGCTCGTGGACCGTGGGGTTCTCCCCTGTCCTCCGAATCTGGAGCGCCACTCGCTCCCGTACCTCCACCAGGCTGTTTCCGGGCAGGGAGAGGGCGTAGAGATGCAGCCCCGAGCCGAGATCGATGTGCCGGACCATTCCGCTGATACCCGTCCGGGGCGATGTGGCCCAGGCCTCATCGGAGATCTCCGTCGAGTCAGGCTGGCCGAGCAAGGCCAGGAGGAGCCGCGTGGCCTCATCAGCCGCGGCTCGGCGCTGGGCGCTTGAGGTGGTGCCGTCAAAGGCCATCGCAACCTGCTTCTGCACGTCCTCCAGCTTCACGCTGGTGGCGGGCGGGGGCTCGGTCTTCTTGGCGCAGGCGGTCAGGGTCAGCAGCAAGGCGACAAGGAGAAGCGCCATGGAGCGGCGTACCATACGCATGAAGGGACCTCCAGTCCGTCCAAGTAGAGTGATTTCACCTGTATAGTTAGACTCCCGAGGAGTCTCTCCCTCTTCGCGAGCTCCGATGGAACTTCACGGAAACGACGATCGCTAAGCGAGGTGGATGCTGTGAAACGTTATCGGCCCATAGGGATCGGTGCGGTCGTCCTCTTTCTCCTCGTTGCCGCCCGCTGGGTGCTGCCTGGGAGCACGCCTACCGTCTCTGACGAGTGGCTGACGGTAGACGGCGCTCCCTTACGTATCGACCAGTTCACGGCTGTGTCCGCCAGGACCTACGATAACTACATGCGTCAGCCATCGGCCGTGGCGCAGTGGCTCCGGGCTCGATTCCCTCGTTTGATCCATATCGATTGGCCAAGGCGAATCGACCGCCCCGAGGAGGGATTCGTCACGTACGTGATCAGATTGTCCGTCGATGCACCACCCAACCCTTACCTGGGAGAGAAATTCGACTTCTACCTGGACTACGGCGCCTACACCTACGGGAACCACGGCTGGGGCTATACCGCCAGGGCTGGTGAACCGTTGCTGTTCGCCACCACCATTGTCGTTCCAGAGGGCCCACTTCCTCAGGCTCTGATTATCACCGCCGGCGACGAGTCCCACCGGCTCCCGATCACCTATCGCTGACGCCGCTCGTAAGAAGGCGCCGCCCCAGTCCGGACGGCGCCTTTCGTTATGCCTTTGCGAAGTTCTTTTCGTAGACTCGCCGGATCCCTTCCAGCGTAAGGTGAGGGTCGACCAGCCTGATCGTCCGGCTCTCCGCCGCCACCAGGTGTGCGAGGCCGCCCGTGGCCACTACCACCGGCTGCGGCCCCTCCGGAGCGATCTCGGCGGCGAGGCGGCGGACAAGACCGTCTGCCTGGCCGGCAAAGCCATAGATAATGCCCGACTGCAGGCTCGCCACGATGTTCCGGCCGATCACTGACCGGGGCTTGTGCAGCTCCACCCGCTGAAGCCGGGCGGCCCGCCGGGTCAGCGCCTCGGTGGAGATACCGATCCCCGGGGCAATGCAGCCGCCGAGGTACTCGCCACCCGCGCTAACGCACTCCAGCTTGGTGGCGGTGCCGAAGTCGACGACGATCACCGGCCGGTTCTGCGGCTGGCCGTAGACCTCCCAGGCGGCCACGGCGTTGACCAGTCGATCGGCGCCCAGGGCTGAGACGTTCTCGTAGTAGACCGCCGGCAGCGTCTTCAGGCTGCTGGTCAGCTCCACCAGTTCCAGCCCGAGGTAGCGCTGGACAGCCCGAGCCAGTACGGCGTTCATGGGCGGGACAACCGAGGCCATGGCCGCTTCCGTGATACCGCTTGGGAGGTGCCCCTCCCCCTTCAACAGGTTGATGAACTCCAGCCCGAACTCATCCCACGTCCGTCCCCGGTTCGATGCCACCCGCCAGGTGGTGATCAACTCGCTCTCCAGGTAGAGCCCCATGGTGACGTTGGTGTTGCCGACATCAAGAACCAACAGCATGGTTACCGCTCCCCCCTGGCATGCGCCTGATTGCGCTCGTAGATAATGCGAAGACCATCCAGGGCCAGGTAGGGCTCCACGTAGTGGATATTCTTGCACTCGTTCGCCAGCAGGTCGGCCTGATCGCCGGTGGCGACCACCTTGCAGCCCGCCCCGGCGGGACCAAGCTCAGCGATCATCCGCTCAACGAGATCATCCACCATGCCGGCGAAGCCAAAGATCACGCCGGACTGCATCGAATGAACCGTGTTGCGGGCGAGCACCGTCTTGGGCCGGATCAGTTCGATGCGCGGCAGCTTCGCCGCAAACTGGAAGAGCGCCTCCACCGAGATCGAGATACCGGGAGCGATCGCGCCGCCCAGGTACTCGCCGTCCTTGGAGACGACGTCGAAGATCATTGCGGTGCCGAAATCTACCAGGATCAGCGGACCGCCGTGCTTCTCGTAAGCTGCGACCGCGCTCACAATCCGGTCCGCACCCACCTCCCGGGGGTTGTCGTACCGGATCACCATCCCTGTCTTAACTCCCGGGCCAATCACCAGCGGCTTCAGCTTGAAGTACTTCTGGCTCATCCACTCCAGGGTCGGAATGACCGGCGGCACTGAACTGGAGATCGCCACCGCCGTAATATCGGCGGGGGAGAAACCCTGGTGAGCAATCAGATTCAGAAAGAGGAGCCCGTACTCATCCATGGTCTTCCCACGGTCGGTATTGATCGTCCACTCTGCCCGCAGTTCCTTGCCCTCATAGATGCCGAGGACCATGACCGTGTTGCCTATATCGACAGCCAGCAGCAAGCGTACGCCCTCCCAGGTGGCCGGCCTCACGCAGAGGTCCGCCCCCGATTCCTATCGTTCGGCGTTTGCTATTATAGCACAGAAAAACAGAATCGCGGCCCGGGATAACGACCCGGGCCGCATACGATGCGCTATGCTGTTCGGAATCGATAACCCCAGCACCTCCGTCACGAGAGACTTGGTCAGTACCTGTGGCCTCTGGCAGTCGCAAATGCTCAGTTTCTGCGGGTAAGGCCCGCCGCCTGCTTGCCTGAGGTCTCGGTTCCTGCCTGTGTCTTTATCATAGCCCAACAGGTTGCGGAGCGAAATAGGGCGCGGGTCTCATTACAAGAAGGTTAAGAATAAGCCTGAAGGCCAATGGCTTTGCGGCCTCTGGTTTGGTATACTGGAACATGTGGGCGTTTTTCTGCATGGGAGGTTCTGCATGAAAACCTACTATAAGCTGGTCCGGGATCGCATACCCGAGATCATTGCGGCCTCAGGCCGCACCTGCCAGCTCCGTGTCCTGAAGCCGGAGGAGTACCTGGCCTATCTGCAACAGAAGCTGGGCGAGGAGTTCGCTGAGTACCAAGCCGATGGCAGCGTGCAGGAGTTGGCCGACCTGGTCGAGGTTGTGCAGGCGATCATCGAAGCTCAGGGACTCGCCTGGGAGCAGTTCGAGGCGATGCGCCGGCAGAAGCGGGAGGAACGGGGTGGGTTTGCGGAGCGCCTACTCCTGGAGTCGGTGAGCGAATAGGACAAGGGGGCTGTACTCATGCGTTTGGCGTGGGACAGCCCCCTGCTTAATCACGTTCTGCATGCTCAGCCCAGCTCTGGTCGTAGGTCCGTAACTAGCTTTCCCTTCATTCGGGCGACGAAACAGCCCTCCCCGTGCGGACTGCTTGTAGCCAAAGCGAGGCTCCGTGCGGCGACGCGTGTCGCAGCGCGGGGCCTCTTCTTTATCAGTGGCGAGGGATAAACCGCTCGCCACCCCAGAGGATGCCCTGGACGTCACCCGTGGGACTAACCTGGAAGGAAAATCGCCCCCACTTGCAGGCGAACTCGTAGTGGCTCAACGGCACACAGCGGGCCTCCTCGCCATAGAAGGCAGAGTGCATCCACAACACCCCCGCCTCCACACGCACTGTTATGGGCGGCTGTTTCAAGCGGTAGGTACCCACGTATCTCTCCCATCGGTCCGTGGAGATCGACGAAGCCACTGTAGCACGCTCGAAGAGTGCCTCACCGAGCACCAGGTACCGAACCGGGTCGCCGGCATTCCGTACGAAGCCGAGACCGAAAAAGCTGCCGGTGCCCAGTGTTACGATATAGTGTCCCGGGGCATGGCAGGTGAGCAAATGCTCCTCCCCGTTCCAGTTCAGGGACAGTCGCTCACCGTACACGCTTACCTGGGCGTATCCGTCTGAGTCGCTCAGATAGGTTCCCGTGTAGGTACCCCACTCGCCACGGTCGGGTTCGATCACGGTAGGCTTCCAGCCTGCGGTCGGTAGGGCGAGGACCTCCTCGAGCAGGATGTCTCGGATCCGGCCAATTGGCGCGTCTCGGTTGATGGCGACAATCACCGCCGCTTCAGCGGTCGGGTAGAGCTCGAGGAGGGCACGGAACCGCGTGATTCCGCCCATATGCCCTATCCGGAGGATGCCGGAGCCCGGGTGCGGATCGACATAGAGGCCCAGGCTTCGCCCGCCATCGCCGGGGGAGTAGGTGGGTACCTGGATCGTCTGCATGGCCAGAGCCAGATCTGCCGGGAGGAGTGGCCCGCCCTCCCACTGCCCGCCCGCCAGGAGCATATGGGCAACGTTAGCCAGATCCAGCACGGTCGAGAAAGCGAACCCGGTTGGTGCGAAGGCGGCGTTGTCGGCAAAGGGGCGCATGACCTCCAGGCTGCCATCGGCGGCGAGCCTGTGCGACTGGGCAAGTGGATAGCTCATGGCCATGGTCGGGTCGAATGTGGTCCGCCCCATATCCAGCGGCTCAAAGACCAGGGAGCGCATCAACTCCGGGTAGGGCAGTCCGGTCACCACCTCAGCGATATGCCCCAGCAGACTGAACCCCAGGTTGCTGTAGCGAAAGACGTGGCCTGGCGGTGCTACCAGGCGGTACTTGCGCATGTCATCTCGCAGAAATCGCTCCAGACCATCGCTGCCCCGATCCTGCACGTCGGTGGGGAGGCCGGCGCTGTGGGTGAGCAGCATTCGCGGGGTGATCCGCTCCGCTGCACCTGGATCATTCAACTCCAACCAGGGCAGATATTGGGTCACAGGCGCATCCAGGTCGAGTCTCCCACCTGCTACCAGGCGAAGCACTGCCACCCCGGTCAGCGCCTTGGTTATGGAGCCAATCCGAAAGACCGTGCACGGCGTTACCGGGTACCCCCCCGGTTCTACCGAGGTGATGCCGTACCCGCGGGCATAGACCGGCTGCCCCAGCCTTACCACGGCCAGGGCGACACCGGGAATCATCTGGGAAGCCATCTCATTTACGATCCGTTCATCCAAACGTGCCTCGTTCAACCGAAACGCCGCGAGCCAGCCCCTTCGGCTGGGTCGCGGCGTCAGATTATGCGCCCCTCCCGGGCGCCATCAGGCAGAAATAGTGTGTTCATTGCGCCCATCATACAGGATTGGCGATCGTGCAGTCTACCCCTGATTCTGCAAGGCCTGAACGATTCCAGCCGGGTTCACGATGGGTCCCAGGGTGTACGTACGGCCATCGTGCGACAGATTGACCGTGAAGCCTGTCTCCGACGCCACGCGGAAAAAGCGATCGGGCGTGAGGTCCGGCTCCACCTGCAAGGCGAGCGCGTAGACCCCCACCAGGTAGGGAACAGACCAGCTCAGCCCTGACTGCCGGTCGTAGCGGTAGTCGCCAGGGCCAGTCTCCGCCGCGACAGTGCGAGCGTCCATGGGTAGGAGGAGCAGTCCCGCAAACGCCTCAGGCTCCCGGTAGAACTCCTCGCGCCAGAAAACTCCGGGGAGGTAGGCAGCCGGGTCGTTGGGATTCCCATCGGGCAGGCGATCAAGCCCCTGAATCCCAAACAGAAAGACCGGTGTCGGAATGGTGGCGGCCACAAAGACCCCCTCTTCCCGCGCCCGCTCAATCGCCTCCATGAGGTCTGGGTAGCCAACCTCGTCCGGGCGTGGCCCCACGGAGAGGCCGATCGCCCGAACCCGCTCTGCCGGGGGCAACTCCTGGTTTCGGTCCAGGATCTCATGAATGGCCCGGGCGTAGTAGCTGAAGGTCCGCTTGCCGTCCTCGATCAGTTGTGCAGCGTAGTAGGTGAACCTGGCCTCTGGCGCCACGCCCACGGTCTCACCGACCATGACGGAAGCTACGGCCGCACCATGCATCTCGGCCTCGTTCGCCACACGCCCGATCTCTTCATACCGCACCAGGCGACCGGCATACTCACGATGCTCGAGGAGCAAGGTCTGATCCACAAAGGCTACGTGGACACCCTCGCCGTTGATCCCGTGCTGATGCAACTCCCGAACTCCCAGGCCGGGGTCCTTGCCCAGCTCCATGCGCCGCCCGGGATTAAAACCGTCGGGCAGGCGGCGCGGCCAGATCGTAGCCGTGTCAAAGCCGGCGTAGCGATCCAGCAGGTCGCCACGTTCGCTCAGGTCGAGGCCGGAGAGATCCGCATGCGAGAGATTGACGCCGTACGGGTCATAAGCCTCTGTCGGTACCCGCAGTTCTTTGAGTGGCCGCACACTCTGTCTGTGCGCCCGGGGTTGCCGACTCACCTGAGCATCCTCCGGTAGCAGCCCACCGCCCGCCTCCCCACTGACAAGCCAGGACCTGGCTCCAAAGGCCACAAGCCCGCCAATCAAGACCAGAGCCACGGCCCAACGCCATCGTCTCGACATACGTCCACCTCCAGCACTTGGTACTGGTAGGACGCTGTGGGCACAACTGATCCCTTCACGAAGAGATGCCCTCCCCTGCGACAGGGAGGGCATCTGGGTACCTATAACTGAATGTCCAGGCTCAGGTCGAGCGCCTTGACGGAGTGGGTGAGCGCCCCCATGGAGATAATGTCGACGCCGCTCTTGGCCACGTCTGCCAGATTGGCAGCGGTGATCCCGCCCGACGCCTCCAGGACCGCCTTGCCGCCGACCATCTCAACCGCCTTGCGCATCGTATCGGGATCCATGTTGTCCAAGAGGATGATGTCAGCCCCGGCGTCCAGCGCCTCCTGCACCTGCTCGAGCCGGTCGCACTCCACCTCGACCCGAGAGGTGTGTGACGCAATCTTTCGGGCTGCAATGACCGCCTCCCGGACCCCACCCGCCACAGCGATGTGGTTATCCTTGATCAGAATGGCATCGTGCAGCCCATACCGGTGGTTCAGTGCACCGCCCACCCGCACCGCATACTTCTCGATCATGCGCAGCCCCGGGGTCGTCTTACGTGTCTCCACCAGCCTTGCGTGGTAGTACTTGATCGATTCCGATAACCGCCGGGTGGTGGTCGCAATGCCGCTCATGCGCTGCAAGAAGTTGAGCGCCACCCGCTCCGCAGTCAGAACCGAACGGGCCGAGCCGGAAATTCGCGCCACACCCTGCCCCGGAGTCACCTCGCTCCCCTCCGGCACCAAGACCTCATAGGTAATCTTTGGGTCCAGCGCGTGGAACGTGGCCTCCGCCACAGGCTGCCCGCAGAGCACGCCGGCCTCCTTGGCAATAATCACCGCCGTGCAGGTCTTGTCGGCGGGGATTGTGGCCTCCGTGGTGATATCCCCCGGGCCAATGTCCTCCAGTAGCGCCCGACGGACCAGTTCGTCGATCGCGATCGGGTTGAGCGTCATCGGCTATGACCTCCTCAAGGTAACGTGTCGATTCCAGTGAGTATCATCCCGGTCGGGATAGTCTACGCGATAATGGCCGCCCCGGCTCTCCTCCCGGATCAGCGCCGCCTGCGCAACCAACTCGGCCACCGTAGCCAGGTTAGCCACCTGGAAGCCCTCCCGAGTCTGAAGCGCCCCACCCAGTGAGGCGTTGATATGCTTCAACCGCTCCACGGCGGACAGAAGCCCCGACTCCTCCCGGAGAATGCCGACCTTGTCCCACATGAGTTGCTGAACTTCAGCCCAGAGCAGGTTCAGCGGGCGGTCCGGGATCGCGGGTCCCGTGCGGGCCGAGAGGCCGCTCACCTCAGGCATGGGTGGAAGCTCACGCTTCAGCGCCTCTGCGATCCGGCGCCCGAAGACCAGCCCTTCCAGGAGCGAGTTGGAGGCGAGCCGGTTCGCTCCGTGGATCCCCGTGCAGGCCACCTCACCGCAAGCGTAGAGGCCCGGCACGCTCGTGCGGCCATCCTGGTCGGTCTTGACCCCGCCCATTATATAATGCGCCGCGGGGGCGACCGGGATCAAATCCTGCGTCATATCAATGCCACGCTTGAGGCAGGCCGCGTAGATCGTCGGGAAGCGATCCCGCACGTTCGGGATATGTCGAGCATCCTCGTACACGCACGGGTGGCCCGTCTGCCGCATCTGCGCCACGATCGCCCTGGCCACGATATCGCGCGGCGCCAGTTCTGCCCGTGGGTGAGCGCCGACCATGAACCGCTCGTGATCCTTGTTCAGAAGGTGGGCACCCTCACCACGCACCGCCTCCGAGATAAGGAACTTTGGGCTGCCCTCACCATAAAGCGCTGTGGGGTGAAACTGGACGAACTCCACATCCTCGATCTCCGCTCCCGCCCGCCAGGCGATCGCGATACCATCGCCAGTGGCTACCTCGGGGTTAGTCGAGTTCATGTAGAGTTGCCCCGCTCCCCCGGTTCCCAGGATCGTCGCCCGGGCAATATAAGCGGTCAGCCTGTCGTGGTCATCCAGCGCCAGCACACCGACGCACCGGCCATCGACCGTGAGAACATCCACGATATAGTGATTCTCATAGACGATGATCCCTTCATCATGCACCTTCTGCTGAAGTGCCCGACGGATCTCATCACCAGTGGCGTCGCCACGGGCATGGAGGATACGGCGCTCCGAGTGAGCCCCTTCACGGGTGAGCGAGATCTGCCCTTCCTCATTCGTGTCGAACTGCGTGCCAATGGCGATAAGCTCACGCACGCACTCCGGCCCCTCTTCCACGAGGACCTGAACCGCTTCTTCGTGGCAGAGTCCGGCACCTGCCTCCAGGGTATCCAACAAATGCAGACGGGGCGAGTCCTGGTCGCCAATCGCCGCGGCAATACCACCCTGGGCATGCTCGGTATTCGATTCCTCGAGTTTCCGCTTCGTCAGGACCACGACCCGACCGACTTCTCGGGCCTTCAGGGCTGTATAAAGACCGGCAATGCCAGTGCCGACCACCAGGACGTCGCAGTAGACCTGGGGCAGCTTTGCTAGATCAAAGTTCGTCAGGTAGCGGGTAGCCAAAGATGTCCGCCTCCTGCAAGTAAGACCGGTTGGGTCTATTCTACCCCTTGAATGCGTTGGTGGAAAGAGGTGGCACCCAGGTGGATGCGTACCCCCTGGTCAGGAAGACCGGCGAGTCGCTCTGCCAGATCCGTGCGCTCCGGCAAGAGCTCCAGCAGCGGGATTATCACAAAGGCCCGCTCCCCCATGCGCGGGTGCGGCACCTCAAGCCCATCTACTGCGATTTTCTGATCGCCGTACAGGAGTATGTCGATATCGATGGTGCGTGGCCCCCACCGCTCATGCCGTACCCGCCCCATGGCCTGCTCGACTCGGTGGATGGCGGCGAGCAGCGCCAGCGGCTCCAACTCGGTCTCTACGAGCGCGCAACAGTTGAGGAAGTCCGGCTGATCGGTCTTCCCCTGTGGCATCGTCTCGTAGACCCCGCTCACGACGGACAGCGTCACCCCGGGCTCGGCACTCAGCCTGCGAAGCGCCTCCGCCAGATGTGCCAAGCGGTCCCCCAGGTTCGCGCCCAGACTCAGGCAGGCAGAAATCATGCCTCCCGCCTCCTGCCGATCTCCACCGTAACGCCATCGAGCGGGCCGGGGATTGGCGCCTTCGGTTTGTGGACCCTGACGATCACCTCAGTGGCATTGGCGTGCTCCGCCAGCACCCGGGTCGCCACATGCTCAGCCAGCGCTTCGATCAGCTTGAAGGGCTTGCCCTCCACGATCGTCTTCACGGTCTGATAGACCTTGCCGTAGTCAACTGTCTTGCGAATGTCGTCCTGCTTGCCAGCCTCCCGCAGGTCGGCGTGCAGTTCCACATCGACCGAGAAGGCCTGGCCCAGCCGGGACTCCTCCGGATAGACCCCGTGATAGCCGTAGAAGCGCATCCCACTGAGAATAATCCGATCTGCCATGTACATCCTCCATTAGCTCGACCCAGATGCCCTACCCGGCGAATCCACCCCGCCCTGGCCGGACAATGGCGTCACTCATGACCGCCACCCGCTTCATATCCATGACATCGTGGACACGCACGATCTCCGCCCCGAAGGCGATACCCAGGGCGACGGTCGCCGCTGTCCCCTCCACGCGCTCCTCTGGCGGTAAGCCCCCAAGGACCTTGCCAATCGTCGACTTGCGGCTGGTGCCGAGCAGGATCGGCCGGCCCAGAGCCTTGAACTCCGCCAAGCGTTGCAGCACCTCCAGGTTCTGCAGGGGTGTCTTGCCAAAGCCGATGCCCGGGTCGAGGAGGACCAGGTTGTGATCCAGCCCGGCCTCGGTGGCCAGCGCCAGCGACCGGCGGAAGAAGGCGATCATGTCACTGACTAGATTATCATAATGTGTGCCGTTCTGATTGTGCATCACCACAATCGGCGCTTTATGCCGGGCAGCCACGTGGGCCATTTGCAGATCCCGCTGCATCCCCCAGACATCGTTGAGCAGGTCGGCCCCCGCCTCCAGCCCCGCCTCCGCCACCTCTGCCTTACACGTATCGATGGAGATCAGCGCCTCCGGCAGCGCCCGGCGGACCGCCTGGATCACCGGCAGGACACGGCGCATCTCCTCGTCGGCACTCACCGCCAGGTGCCCCGGCCGGGTCGATTCCCCGCCAATGTCAATGATATCAGCGCCCTCGCCGGCCATGCGGATCGCGTGGGCCACGGCCCTCTCCACGTCGGTGAAGCGGCCGCCGTCGGAGAACGAATCCGGCGTGACGTTCAGAATGCCCATGATCTGCGTCCGATGCCCCAGTTCCAGGGTCCGCGGGCCGCAGGGAATGCTCCACATTCGCCCTTCACCTCTTTGTCTACAATGCCGAAAGACCGGGGTGAGAATTCGCCCCGGTCGACTCATCTACCTTCTTTCGCGTGGAAGGCCCCAAGGGGGCCCGATCGGGCTAGCCCTATCGGGTAGGGTCAGATGGCCCTCCCGGTTGCGGAACCGGACCACTCGATAACGTGCTCAAGTGGGGAGGCCGGTCCCTGATCCCTGGGTACGTGCACCACCCCCGCGCCCCCCTCTACTTGTGTCTATGCAATCCGCTAATCATGCGACTATATGCTCGGTTCTTAATGACGGGAACTCCTCGCATTTGGCATCGGTGATGTCAGCCCGAAGCAGGTCGTGGAAGGCTCTACCGGGTCATACCCGATCGCTGGCACGTGCCGGATACTAGAACTGGAGGGGCTTCGCTGGTAGACGAGAGGAGGTCACACAACAGACAGCAAGCCCGCCATGCGATCGTTCTCGTTTTCACAACCTGGTGATCTGGAGGTGTTGGTGAATGGAGAGACTGATCCGAGCGGCCAGCGAACACAAGGTAGGCCGGCGGGCCTTCTTGGGCTGGAGTGCGGCGGCAGCCGGCGCGGCGGCCCTGTTTGGCAGCCAGACTGGCCTGCTGAAGATCGGGCCGCAGGCAGCCCAGGCAGCTGCTCAGCCCGAAGAGGGAAAATGGGTGGCCGCAGCCTGCTGGCACAACTGCGGCGGCCGGTGCCTGAACAAGGTACTGATTCGCGACGGTGTCGTCGTCCGGCAGAAGACCGATGACACTCATCCCGACAGCCCCGACACGCCACAGCAGCGCGGTTGCGCCCGTGGTCGTTCCCAGCGGCAGCAAGTACTCGGTGCCGATCGCCTGAAGTACCCTATGAAGCGCAAGAACTGGGAGCCCGGCGGCGGCAAGAAGGAGCTGCGGGGTAAGGACGAGTGGGTCCGGATCTCCTGGGAAGAGGCGTTGGATCTCGTCGCTGCCGAAATGCTGCGTGTTAAGGAGCAGTACGGCAACAAGGCGATCATCATGCCGCGGCGTAACAGCAAGCTGGTCCACGCCTTCGGCGGCGGTCTTGAGAGCTGGGGCGTCACGTCGGACGGCGCCTGGCCGGCTGTCACCGCTAACATGGTCGGCTCTCAGCCGGCCAACGACCGCCTCGACTGGCGGAATGCCAAGCTACTCGTCCTCTGGGGTGCAAACCCCGCCTGGTCCAGCTCGGGCAACCCGGCCTACAACCTGCTGCAGGTGAAGAAGGCCGGTGCGAAGATCATCTGCGTGGACCCCATGTACTCGGCCACGGCTCAGGCCCTCGCTGACGAGTGGATTCCCGTCCGGCCAGGCACAGACGCAGCGTTGCTGATCGGCATGGCCTACCACATGATCACAAACAGCCTGCAGGATCAGGCGTTCCTGGATCGGTATACCGTCGGCTTCGACCGGAATCACATGCCAGAAGGCGCCGATCCGAAGGAGAACTTCAGGGACTACGTGCTCGGAACCTATGACGGGGTCCCCAAGACGCCGGAGTGGGCTTCAGCCATTTGCGGGACCGATCCCCGCACGATTCGCTCCTTCGCCCAGCAACTGGCCACGACGAAGCCCGCGATCATGTCCTCCTCCTCCGCACCCGCCCGGACACATCTGGGGCAGCAGTACTGCCAGGCCTTCCTCACAGTCGGCTGGATGACCGGAAACCTGGGCACCTCGGGCGGCGGCGTCTGGCAGAACTACCACTCCGGCCAGAGCTACTCCACACAGAGCCTGGTCCGCTCCGGCGGAACCGGTGCCGGCAGCATTCCGAACCCGATCTTCCCCTACGGCACCTACGGCTTCTCCGCCCCGGAGAAGAACGACTGGTACGGCATGGCGCACGAGGAGATGTACAGCGCCATCCTTAACGGCGAGTATACCCGTGGGGTGAACGGCAAGGAGAAGTGCGACATCCGGCTGCTCTACTGCATCCGTGATACCAACGGCGGCAACTTCCTGAACCAGGAAGGCGGCATTAACGAGGGGATCGAGGCCATGCGGAAGCTGGACTTCATTGTCACCACCGACATCGTCCTCTCCACCCAGTCGAAGTATGCCGATATCGTCCTGCCCGAGTGCACCTGGTGGGAGAAGGCTGGCACCACGCTTTCCGGCAACCCCGAGGCGCTCTTCGTCTTCGGCAAGGTGATTGAACCACTCTACGAGACGCAGGATGCCATATGGATGGAGCGGGAGCTGGCTAAGCGGCTCGGCCTCGACCCGGACGAGATCCACCCGATCTCCCGTGAGCAGCAGTACTTCAACCAACTCGCCGGCGCAACGGTGATCAAGCCGGACGCCTCCGGCTATGAGCCGCTTGTCACCATTACGGCGGAGGATATCGCTGAACTCGGCGTGGAGGGCAAGCCCCAGCAGGGCCGTATCTCCATAAAGGAACTGAAGGAGCGCGGCGTCTACCAGGTCGAGCGGAGGCCCGGCGATGCGTTCTCGAACTTCATCGCCCATAAGGCCTTCCGGGAAGATCCGGAGAAGAATCGCCTGAAGACACGCAGCGGCAAGCTGGAGATCCATTGCCAGGCGCTTTCCGATAAGATCGGCGCCTACGGCTTCACCACCTGCCCGCCGATCCCCATGTACCGGCCCCCGGTCGATGGGTTCGAGGCGACCTATGCGGACTACGACAAGAAGACCAAGGGCGAGTATCCGCTCCAGTTCTTCACCCCGCACTACCTGCGGCGCTCCCATTCGGTCTTCGACAACGTCCGGCAGTTGCGGGAGGCCTTCCCGCAGGAGTGCTGGATGAACCCCGTCGATGCCGAAGCTCGCGGAATCAGGACCGGCGATACGGTTAAGATCACATCGAAGGCCGGTACCGTCCTGCGGCCGGTCGAACTCACGGAGCGGGTCGTCCCTGGTACTGTGGCACTTGGCGAGGGCGCCTGGGTTGAGCGTGACGACGAGACCGGCATTGACAAGGCCGGCGCCACCAACTCTGTCACCCGAAGCCTGCTGAGCGGCCAGGGCGAAGAGCCGTGGAACACCGTGGTCTGTCAGGTGGAGAAGTGGACCGGCGAGCCGCTGACTCCCGACCACACGTGGCCGCAGCGGATTATCTTCTAAGGAGGTGGACTAGAGTGGCACAGAAGGGTTTTTACTTTGACGCAACGGCTTGCATCGGCTGCAAGACGTGCCAGATCGCCTGTAAGGACAAGAACGACAATCCGATCGGCGTGCTGTTCCGCAAGGTCCACACCTTCGAGGGTGGCAAGTTCCCGCGGCCCTGGGTCCAGCACCTCTCCACTGCCTGCATGCACTGCGAGAGTGCACCGTGCGTACAGAACTGCCCCGCCGGCGCCATGAAGAAGCGGGAAGAGGATGGCCTTGTCTACGTCGATCAGGCACTCTGCATCGGCTGTCAGTACTGCGTCTGGTCCTGCCCGTACGGTGCGCCGCAGTACCTGCCTGAGAAGAACGTGGTCGGCAAGTGCGACGGCTGCCTCGACCTGACCACCCAGGGGCTGAACCCCGCCTGCGTGGACGCCTGCATTATGCGGGTCCTCGAGTTTGGTGATATGGAAGAGCTCATGCAGAAGTACCCCGGCGCGAAGGTCTGCGACGGGCTCCCCAGCGCTTCGCTCACCGGACCTTCGCTCCTCGTCAACCCCAAGCCTGAGGCCCGTTAGAAGAAGGGAGGGACGCAGATGGAAATCAAAGAACTGGCTCTCGTCGTCTTCACTGTCCTGACCCAGGCAGCGATCGGTGCCTTTGTCCTGATCGGCTGGCTCAGGCTGAGGAACCGCGACGAAGCGATGGACCCCGCCTACCGGAAGGCTGTCCTGGCGCTCGTACCGATCATGGCTATCGCCATGCTCGCCTCCCTGTTCCACCTCGGCAGGCCGATGTTGGCGATCACGGCCATGCGGAACCTGGCCACCTCGTGGCTCTCTCGCGAGATCTTCTTCTCGGGTGGGTTCTTCGTGCTTCTGTGCGCCAGCGCCGCTCTGGAGAAGTCCCCGGCAGTCCGCCGGATCTTCGACGGGTTGGCCGCTCTCGCTGGTGTGCTGTCGATCATCAGCATGGCCTCGCTCTATGATGTCACCATGATCCCGGCTTGGCAGGGATGGGGCACCTATGTGGCCTTCGTTGGGACCGCCCTGATGGTCGGTCTGGGACTCGCAGCCGGCCTCGTCGCTTACTTTGGTCGGGGTAGTGCCGGGGTAGCGGGCGACCTGCAGGTCCTCGTCGGGGCGGCGGTTGTCTCCCTGGTGATCGGTCTCGTCGCCTACCCGCTCTATCTTGTCCTGCTGGGTGGTGGCGGAGCCGAGGCGCAAGCGACCCTTAGCATGCTCGGCGGCGAGTACGGCATGGCCCTGGTCCTTCGGTGGGCGCTGACGCTGGCCGGCGGCCTGGTCCCGCTGATTCTTAGTTGGCGGCGGCTCGCCTCGGGCAAGGCCACGGGCGGCCTCGTCTACACCGCTCTGGTCTGCCTCCTGGCCGGCGAGCTGGTCGGCCGGTACCTCTTCTATGCTACAGGTGTGATCATCCACATTGGCTGATTTGGTTTCAGGCCCTCGGGCCGGTTGCTCGCTGGCAGCAACTGGCCCGGGGCACCTTACTAAGCCGGATTGAGGTGTGAGCTATGACCACAAAGGCCCATGACCTGATTCACACCGACGAGATGCGGGCGATCCTGGAAGCAAGGGGCTTTGCCTATAGCCTGCTCACGCGGATCTTCCTGGAGGAACCGTCCCTTGAGCTGGTCCGGTCTCTGGTCGAGAGCGACGTGGTAAGTCTCTTCCCTTACGCTGGAGAGGCCGATTTGATCGGTCAGGGGGTAGACGAGGTGAGGGAGTTCCTCCGGGACCATGCAGTGATCTCTCCGACGTCGGTCGACGAGGTGCGTTGGGATTACACCCGCATGTTCGTCGGGCCTGATAGACTGCCCGCTCCGCCCTGGGAGTCTGCCTACCGGACCGAGGATCGCCTTCTCTTTCAGGAGGAGACGCTGGCGGTACGCCTGGCGTACGCACAGCACGGGTTTGTCAACCCTCATCTGGGGGCGGAGCCCGATGACCATATCGGTCTGGAGTTGAGCTTCATGTACGAGACCTGCCGGTTGGCTGCTGAACAGGCAGCGACGGGAGATGAGGCCGGGCTTACCGGGATTCTGCGGGACCAGGAGGACTTCCTGACCCAGCACCTGCTCCGGTGGGCTCCCGCCTTTGCCGCCGACGTAACCGAGACAGCTCAGACAGGTTTTTTCCGGGGGTTCGCCCACCTCCTCAACGGGTACCTGGCGGTGGACCAGAGCCTTGTCCGAGAACTGCTGGCGGAGACACCTGGCGCCTGAAAGAAGGGGGTGGGCTACCGTGATGCTGAAACTGACCCACGACCGACTGCCAACGGTGAACCCGGCCCTGCGTGCCTACGCGGCAGAGTACGCGCAGATCTATGCCGAGTTTGTCGAACTGGTGAAGGGTGTGGGTCTTGATTTCGATCCCGTGGACCACTCCGCGGCCATTGCAACCCAACGACAGCGGTTGCGTGACAAGGGCGCCCTCTTCCGAAACAACGATCACTCGATTCACGTGGGACGCATCTCGCCTTCCTGTGTGGCCTGCCGGAAGGGCACGGGCAGTGCGACCTTCTATGTATCGTTGCGGTGCCATCGCAACTGCTTCTACTGCTTCAACCCAAACCAGGAGGCCTATGATCTTCACCGCGAACAGCGATTGCCTGTTACGGCCCAGATCCGTGAACTGTCCGCCAGCGGGCTCCAGGTCGAACACCTGGCGCTGACCGGAGGAGAGCCGCTCCTCTATCCCAACGAAGCTGTCGAGTTCTTCCGCACGGCCAGGAAACTATTCCCGCAGGTGCATACCCGGCTCTATACCTCGGGCGACCAGATTGACCGAGAGATCCTGACCGCACTCAGGGAAGCAGACCTCCAGGAGATTCGCTTCAGCGTCCGGGCCCACGACGGTGAGAAGGGACGGCGCTACACCTACGACCGGATCGCCCTTGCTCGCGAGTATATTCCCGCTGTCATGGTGGAGACCCCGGTGCTTCCCGGCACGCAAGATATCATGCGAGAGATGCTCCTGGAGATGGACCGTCTGCAGATATTCGGTGTCAATTTGCTGGAGCTCTGCTTCCCCTTCCACAACGCTGAGGCATTTCGGGAACGAGGTTTTCAGGTCAGAATGAACCCATACGAAACCTTGTATGATTACTGGTACGCCGGCGGATTGCCCATCTCCCGGAGCGAACCCGCCTGTTTGGATCTTCTGGAATATGCGCTTGACGCCGGCCTTACGATCGGTGTCCACTACTGCTCGCTGGAGAACAAGCACACGGGGCAGATCTACCAGCAGAACTGGGGTCAGGCGGCTCCAGAGACGCTTCACTTCTCCGAGCGAGACTTCTTCCTAAAGTCAGCGAAGGTCTTTGGCAGGGAAGCCTCCCTGGTGCAGAAGCGGTTTCATCGGGCAGGTGTCCGCCATTATCACCTCAATCGGGAACACGACTACATCGAGTTCAGCCCTGTACTCATCCAACACCTAAAGGACCTATTCATAGAGATCGGCATCTGCTCACATGTGGTCGAGGAACGGGCGGAAGGAACGGTCCTGCGGGAGGTAAAGATCGAACTGACCACCCCGAATTCGTTTGATCCCCACGCAGACCTCTGAGCCCTACTGATCGAATAGCACCAATGGCCCGACAGAACCCCCAGAAGAGTCCCAAAGCAGGCTATGGGGGGATTCCCGCACCGTGGTACGCTGAGGGCAAATCGAACTACGTCGATTTTCGCCAGGGGAAGGAGGCGGCCCCATGCGCTCCAGTCCAATTCGTATTCTGCTGGCGGATGATCACACCCTGGTTCGGCGCGGCATAGCCCAGCTTCTCTCCATGGAGAGTGACATGGAGGTGGTGGGTGAAGCTGCGGATGGCCTTGAGGCCTATGCGCGGGCAGCAGAACTCCGCCCGGATGTCCTCCTGCTGGATCTGGATATGCCTCGGTCCAACGGACTTGAGACGCTGATGAAGATCCGGACCACTCTTCCCAAGATCATCGTCGTAATCCTGACCTACTCAGCCGGGGAGCGGGATGCCACACTTGCGCTGCGGCACGGCGCTCACGGATACCTGCTGAAGAACCTGGAGCCGGAGGCTCTGTGCGAGCGAATCCGCGAAGCGGTGCGGGGCGAGTTGCCCATTTCCGGCGAGGTGGTCCGAAACCTGGTGCTCGGCTCAGACGCTGCTCACCGTGCTGATCAGCCCGATCCAGGGCGGGAAGATGAGGCGGCGACTCATTTGACATCCCGGGAGATGGAAATCATCAACCTGATGACCGCCGGCGCCACCAACCAGGAGATTGGCCACCGGCTCGTCCTCTCCGAGAACACGGTGAAGAACCACGTCAAGCATATCCTGGCAAAGCTCCGCCTCCATAATCGGGCGCAGGTTGTGGCATGGGCCATGCGGACCGGGCGGGTGGAAGGATGGGAGAATACTACGTGAAAGGGCCGGAGCGAGATCTCGCTCCGGCCTATCCCTATACCTTCCTAGCTCATGGAACCAGAGATGATCAGACCGATCGCAATGGCGATGCCGAACATCACCTTGCCCGCCGAAGTTGACCCCTTGGCGATGGCGTCCGAGAGCGACCACTTCGGTGTGGCGAACTCCCATGCGAAGTAGCCCACGTAGTTCAGGGCAATGCCGATTACGCCATAGATCACAGCCGTGACCAGGGCATAATTGTGGCGGAAGGCGTCACCGAGAATGATGCCGGTCGAAATCAGGAAACCGGCCACCAACCAGGACGCACCCTCGTTGCCGTTGTGGACCTCATCGAACAGCCGGAAAGGCACAAGGAGATCGTAGATCCAGAGTCCCAGGAACATCAGCACCAGGCCGGTTACCGTGAAGCCGAGCGTCCATCCCAGGTTGGCAAGGGTCAAGTCCATGGTATCCCTCCTAGTCGGTGAGCACCGAGATCTCACGCTGCAACTCCGTGTTGACCCAGATGCCCTGGGTGGTGCCGGAGGGATCGTCTACCTTCACATAGATCCACTTGCTGTCGACCCGCTCCACGATGCCGTAGAAGCCAGCGTCGGGACCGAGGGCGTCGCGGGGAATCCAGACCTTCTTGCCCATCAGTTGCATCATTACCGATTGCGCCTCCTCTTGGCGTTGATTGCGCTCAGCCAGCCGAGCAGAACCCAGAGAACCACCAGACCGACGATCACGGTGGTCCAGCTAAGGGCCCATCCACCCGATGCGGTGTAGTATGGGCGGTGCCACATGCGCCAGTACCACGGCCGGCCCCAATAGTAGTCGTGGTACCAGGTCGGCTCATACATGGTTGGACCTGTCACAATGACAGGTGGTAACGTCGGGTACCTGGTCACCTTGGGATCGTAGGTGGGTGCCGGGGTTGGTGTCCGGCTGCTGCTCAGCGGCGACGGATTTGTGGGCCGCTCGTTGGAGAAGGAGCGGCTCTGGTCGGTGTAGGACCGGCTACCGCTGGAATAGGCCTGGGAGTCAGGTGGCGTGTACGACTTTGATCCGGTTGATGGTGCCGGCGGCGCCGGGGTGCTGAAGGACCGCGTCGATGGTGCCGTTGTCGAAGGAGCCTTGGTGGATGGTGTCGTCGGCTTGGGTGTCGAGAAGGAGCGCGGTGGTGATGTCACCTTCGGGGTGGTCTTGGGCACCGAGAAGGAGCGTTTGCCGGAGCTGAAGCTCTTCGGTGCGGAGAAAGACCGGGTCTTCGCCATGGCCGGCATGGTGAAGAGTCCCAGCGAGAAGACGACGGCCACCACGAGGGCCAGGATGCGTCTGACCCAGGTCCACGGACGCATGGTACCACATCCCCCGGGTTGAATTTGCCAGCGCAAGATTTCCCGATCAAGACGGGGCTTTCCTGCTGGCTTACGAGAATCATGACGCGGCAGATGGGGCGGAAGGTTCGCGATCTGTTGACGTTTGGAGCGGTTCCCGCCGGATAGAATAAGGAACCGGCCCGGTGGTTGGGGCCACCGGACCGGGCGTTTCCGCAGGAGGGCCAGAAACCGAAGCGCCGGCACTAACGCATTCGGAAAGACCCAGCGATTGGTGCGTGGGTCTCCTTTCTTTTGCTTGATGGGGTCAGGGCTTTGTTTTGGTCCGCTCTGGTTTGGAGGCCATCTCCTCGGGGGCCGGCAGGAGCTCGTCCTGGTAGAGGGTGACCCGGTTTCGCCCGGTGCGCTTGGAATGGTAGAGAGCCGCGTCCGCCTGCTTGATCATATCCATCATGGTCATGCCCTTCTGCCACTGGGTGACGCCGACGGAGACGGTCACCCGGAACTCGGCGTCTTCCTCGGGGTCTCGGACCACCTGCTGGGAGACCTTGAGGCGGAGCCGCTCGGCGAACTCCTGGGCGCCAGCTACCCCGGTGTGGGGAAGAATGCAGGCGATTTCCTCGCCACCGTACCGGCAGACCACGTCGGTGTTGCGGGAGAGGTCGGTGACCCACTTGGCCATGAGCTTCAGGACCAGGTCGCCGGTAGCGTGGCCGTATGTATCGTTGACGCGCTTGAAGAAGTCAATGTCGAAGAGGACGAGGGAGGTTTGCTGGCCGTAGCGTGCGGCCTTGGCGGTCTCCTCTTCAAGGCGTTGCTTGAAGTACTTGTGGTTGTAGATGCCCATGAGGCCATCGGTGACGGCGGTTTTTTCGAAAGATGTGGCGAATTTGTAGGAAGCGATTCCGCCGAGGAGGACCACGGTGAAAATGACCCCCACAATGCCGACTGTAATGGCTTCGAGCGCTCGCTTGACGTCGGTGACATCGGTGGCCACCATGGTCATGCCGACGATCTCGTCTCCATGCTTTATGGGAACCCAGGCAGCCATGTAGAAGCCTGGCATGTCGTACTCAATGGGGCCAAACCCCGCAGTCTTTTCGCGATACATGAATGATGTGTGATAGTCATGTAGTGTGCCCGGAGCCTTGTAGTACGGGTCAGTCTCTGGCAAGAGGACGACCATCCTGGCTTGCTCTTTCTCGGCGTCCAGGCTAACAACGGCCGCCGACGCCAAGGTGTGTGACTCGGTGAGTTTCCTAAGTAGAGTCGTCAGGTCTTGGTGAAACCTGGTCGTGGTTTCGGGACTAGAGTTGAATTGTGCCATCCAAGAGGGGTCCACCGCCTGCGCAATTACGGAGGCCGCCGTCTGAGCTCCCACCCCACTAGACTCGGTGAGAACACTATCCAAGCCTGAGTAAGCGAACTGACCAAAGGCGGATGACGCCACTCCGAGTACCAGAGTCACCAGGAGTGTGATCTTTAAGCGGAGAGGGAACCTGGCCCACACTATCCACTCACCACCTCTGCTGATGTGTTTAGATAGAATTATAGCACGCCATTTTGGAAATTGGAACCACAAATTCCATTCGAACCCTTCCCCGCCATCCTGCGTATTACCCAATGAGAGGGAAGGAAGGGGGGGATGAGAAATGTTGCTAAAGCGTAGGGCAAGAAGGAGACTAGTTGCGCTGGCTGCCATCTTCACCGTAACGTTTGCCCTAGCCATTAACACCGTTGGCGCTTATGGCGGCGGTCGCGGTAAATGGGGTGACTTCATGAGGCAGCTCTTTGATTACTTCTCGCGCTAGCTGCCTGCCATACCAGTAGAGACGCCCCCAGACGGGGGCGTCTCTACTGGTTATTGTGCAACGAGAACCAGGCCCTTGCCCCCATCCACCAGGATCTCCTGCCCATCCTCGATCGCCGAAAGGAGACCGGACACCCCCATGACCGCCGGGATCCCATACTCCCGCGCCACGATTGCTGCATGGCTCCCTGCACCGCCCAACTCGGCCACCACGGCGGCAGCCGTGACAAAGAGCGGGGTCCAGGCCGGGTTGGTGTAGCGGCAAAGCATGACCTCACCTGGCTTCAGCCTGTGAAACTGGCTCTCGTCCCGAATGATCCGAGCCCTGGCCCGCACAACGCCGGGGCTGGCACCGATCCCCTTCAACCTGCTTCCGCTCGCTCCCGGCTTGAAGAAGTGAGCCTGCCAGCTCCCGTTCACCACCTGGTAGGTGGCCCGCCGTCGGGCGATCAGGGCTCGGGCCACATCGATCCCCGGCGCCTCGCCGGTCAACCAGGCCTTCACCTCGGCGAAGGTAAGGTAGAAGAGATCATCAGGGGAACGGAGAAGTCCCCGCTCAGCCAGCCGTCTCGCCCACTCATCCGCCAGGTCCTGAAGGGCCGCAAGCGGTCGAGTCAGGTCAAAGTGGCTGTTCTCCCGGAACTGCCGCATGGTCCGCAGGCGGTCAACCAGGTAGAAGACGAGACTTCGCAACGGCGGCACCCAGCGCAGCTTCCGCTCAACCAGGAGCCTGGCGCCGGCCACCTCCACCTCGGTACGGGGCATCTGCTCGGTCTCAGCCATCGCTTTGAGTAGAGCCCAGAAGCGGGTGGGATCCCTACGCAGTACCGGGACGGAGAGGTACCAACAGGAGCCCTCGCGATGCCCGTAGATCTGGAGGAAGCGCTCCACCTCCGCCTGGAGTGCTCGACCTTCCTTACTCTCAGCCAACCTCTCCGGCTCGCCGTCCCGCACAATAGCCAGGAGGTGTTCGTGCTCCCTGACCCGGCGGGAGAGGTGCCACAGCGCCTCGTTCGTCTCCGTGGTCGTGGTCCGCAGACCACCCAGCAGATCGTTGACCACCAGCGGTGCCTGCTCCTTGCCCACCAGCAGACCCAGCCCCGCCTGGAGCCATCCCTCGACCATCATCATCCCGCTGGCGACGAAACGCCTGTTCATGAGCTCGGTCCAGACCGCCATGATCTCCTCAGCCCGGTGGGTGATCGCCACATCATCCATCTCCCGCAGGTCGACCGGGGCGGTCACCCGGAGTAACCGCTCCTGAGGCCCGATCCACCACCACCCCTGCCAGTCACGCTCCAGGGTCCGCCGAATGTGTCCCGGCAGGCCGGTGAGGGTTCTGACTGTGGGCCGTCCGTTTGGCAGTATGTAATGCGGATGCCAGACTCGCCGGCGCAGGTCGGCCTCGCCTTCTTCGTCGACCCAGAAAGCGCTTTCCCGGAGTGCGTAGACCGCGGCGCCCACCAGCATGGGGTAGACCAGGTTGTCCAGGGGCTTGGGCGCTGCGCTGTATCGCTCCGCCGCCAGCGGCTCCATACTGCGCTGGAAGGCCGTCAGCTTTCCTACAGGCGGAATCTCCTCGGGCTGCGCACCGCTCAGTGTCGTAATCGGGCGGGTCTGCAGCAGGAAGATCTCTCCACCGGCGATGGCGAACTCCAGATCCTGCGGACAGCCGTAGTACTCCTCCGAGCGCAGGGCCAACCGGCAGAGTTGGGTCACCTGCTCCGGGGTCAGCACTGGAGCCCCTTCGCCGTCACGCTCCGCAATGGTCAGGCTCGTCCGCTCCACCCGGTAGACCTGCCCTGTCGCCTGGCCCGAGACGATCGCCTCGCCCAGGCCCCGAGCGGCCTCCAGGAGGATCCGGTCCGCCCGCTGGGCTACTGGATCAACCGTAAAGAGGACGCCGGCCACCTCCGCGGGCACCATGACCTGCACCACCACAGCCATAGCGACCGTCGCGTGATCAATCCCCCGCATCTGCCGGTAGTGCATTGCTCGGGGGCTCCAGAGCGACGCCCAGCAGCGCCGGATCGCCTGGAGCAACTCCTCCTCCCCCTGCACGTTCAGGAAGGTCTCCTGCTGTCCGGCAAACGAGGAATCGGCCAGGTCCTCTGCGGTGGCTGATGAGCGAACCGCCACGGCCGGGCTCCCCAGTTCCCGGTAGGCGGTCAGCACGTCCGAAACCAGCCCTTGCTCCAGCGGCCGAGCGAGCAGCAGTTCCTCGGCAGCCTGAGCCGATTCGTCCCAGGCCTCCCGGCCCACCAGCGGTGCCAGAACCGCCGGCAGATTCCAATCCGCCACCTGCTCCATGTAGGTGGGAGCAGTGACCACAAACCCCTCGGGCACGGGAAGCCCGAGCCCGATCATCGCCCCCAGGTTCGCCCCCTTGCCGCCGGCCAACGGCAGATCGTCACGGCCGATCTCACTGAGCCGTCTCACCCTCACCACGCACGCCTCCAAGTATCAGTCTCCAGGTAACGTGAGCCATTGACTCCGCTGACTTGTCTCCCATGACCAGTGACAGGGCAGCCATCTGTAGCACACCGGCAACCAGAAGGCTGGTCTCTTCCATGGGGAGATCTGGCCGTATCTGCCCCGCCTCCTGCGCCTCCCGCATAAGGGCGGTCAGCAACTCAAGAATCCGCATGCGGGCCGGGGTAGGGGTGGCCAGGTAGCTCCGGTCCCCAATGCTGTACATGTGAACAATGCGGGCAGCCCCCCGGTGCCGTTCCGTCTCGACCAGCATGGTGTTGAGCATGGTGCGAACCCGCTCGAGTGGGCTGGTCTCGGGGCCGAGCAACAGCAGTTCTGCCTCGACCTGCTCCCGCAAGTGCTCCCCGTAGAATCGGAGGACACCATCTTTCGTCTTGAAGTGGTTGAAGAAGGTCGCCCGGCTGTACCCCGCTCGCTGGGCGATCTCATCGACCGTTGTGGCGTCAAACCCCTGTTCCCGAAAGAGTGCGATGGCCGCCTCAAACAGCGCACGCCGTGCCTGGCGTCGCTTCGCCCCGCGCAGACCCGCCGCCATGAGACCACCTCCAAGATGGCTATACTAGAGTCTAATTATAGATCAGAGTCTATCTAAATGCAATTGCCACTTCCAATCACGAAGCCGCCCGGACACGCCGTGCTAAGCACTCCGCCACTCCCGCAGCACGGCGAATGACCCCCCGGCGTTGCCTTGCCGGGGGGTCTCCCAACTGCCCTCTACAGTTCGTTCTGGTCCACGTCGTTCCCCTCGAAGGTGTTCCCGAGGGCGGGAGCGGTGAAGTCGGTTTCACCCTCGTACCAGTACCGGTTCACGCCCATCTCGCAGTTCCGGAAGGAGGTCTGCTTGATGAAGGGTCCATAGTCCGCATTCAGAAGCACGCCCGATGCGGCAAACTCAACCACAGCGTTCTCGATCTGGGTTTCGTTGCCGGCCTGCTGACCCACCTCGATGCCAGCCCAGGAACCCTGGCGCTGCAACTCACCCGTGAAGATGATCGGTGCTTCCAGGGTGCCGACCGCCACCAGGCTGCCGGTATCATTCTGACCGACCCAGAGCTTCTGGTCCGCCCGGAAAGCCAGCTTCGTGCCGGCCTCAATTGTCAGAACCGGGCTATTCGGTCCCTCTGCGAAGATATCCATGTCAAGCACGTAGGGAATGCCCAGGTTGGTCCAGGTCGTGTTCCCCTCGACCTGTTCCTCCCCGCCGTGCATGGTGATCAGGACGCCATCCTTCTGGTTGTTGGCGTAATTGCCCTTCGGCAGGCTGGCGGAGCCGATCAGACCCGTGGCGATCGGGTAACCACTTCCGCCGGCGGAGGCCTTGGTACCGCTAATGGTGATGTTGCCGCTGGCGGGGTCCAGACGGCCCCGGTCATGCATGGAGAGGCCTGCGTACAGGCTCTCTCTGATCTCGACATGCTTGAGGAGCACGGCCACGTCGCGGGCGACTTCAGCCTGAATCGCAACCGCCCCGGCGTAGGCTCCGCCGCCATACTCAATCTTTGCGTGTTCGATGGAGGACTTGCGGGGCAGGGTCTTCACACCGAAGAAGATCCCCTGCCAGAACCCGGCCTTCTGGTTGCCAGACTCAGCGGTGAAGAGCACCGGTTGCTGGGCGGTGCCCTTCACGATCAGGCCGCCGGGCTCATGTTCACCCACGCGAATCCAACCACCGGCCTCAAACCGGACGACAGCACCCGCTTCAATGGTCAGGACGGGACCGCCCTCCCCACCAACGTTGAACTCCGAGACGATGTGCGGACTGCCGCAGACACCCCAGGTCTCACCGGCGGCGTTAATCTCGCCCGAGTGCACGGTCGGACCACCGGCACAGGCCAGGGCCAGGTCAACCTTGGCGGTACGGGTATCGGGTTCCCAGGCCACAACGGCGTCCAGCGCCTCGCTTACGAAACGCAGGGGTACGAAGGTGCGATCGTTAATGATCATGGCTGGCACCGCCAGGTCGACCGTCTTGCCGGAGACAAGGGCGGTCGGCTTATCGATCGTGAGGCTGATCACCCTGTCACCCTTCGTTGCGGTCACCGTTCGGGTGAGACCATCCCACTTGATCTCGGCTCCCAGTTCCTCGAATATGGCGCGCAGGGGGACTACGGTCCGGTTGTTGACGATATAGGCATCGGCATTGAGCTTGGTACCATTTACCACGACGTTGGCGGTGACCAGGCTCTCTCCAGATGCCGGGAGAACCAGGGCCGTTAGGAAGACGAGGGCCAGGAACAGGCTCACAAGGGAGCGAAAGCGAGGCACAGAGATCCCTCCTCACACGACTGGAGTGGAACGCCCGGCTGCACTTCGGGCGCTCCGCAGGCGGACTACTTTGCGAACCCGATGACGCCCTTCTCGGCGTCCATCTTGTGCTCCAGGCCGGAGGCCGCGGCGAACTCCTTCAAGGGCACGAACAGGGCCATTTCGTGAACGTGGATCCCCTCGATCTGGTCGGAGGAGATGACCACTAGCGGCTTGCCATGGACGCCAGCGGTCTCCTTACGCCTCATCATGAAGTTGGGTCCTCCTACAAGGGTCTTGAGTGATATGCCTGCGAGCCAGCCAGGGAGCGGCACCGGTCATAAGGATGAGACTCATGAGCGCTCCGCCAGGCCGGCCAGGGCGCCAGAACAGGTCCAGCGGATCGGCATCACGGGTGACCCCCTTTCGCTCGAAGCGTCGTTCCATAGCTGAGTATAAAGACCGGGGGCGCCGGCACCTATCGCATTGGCTTGCGCCACGCTTGCAGTTTTGCAAGGTGGGCAAAAAAGCAGTCACAGCGGCTCGGAGGGTGCCTTTCGCCATCGGCTGCAAGCAAAAGAGGCGCCCCCCTGCCCTGCAAGGGGACGCCTCTTACCTGTTTCTCGGCTAGAAGAGCCCGTAGATACGGCCTTCCTCATCAATATCGATCTTCTCTGCCGCCGGGACCGGGGGCAGGCCCGGCATGGTCATGATCTCGCCGGTAATGGCGACCACGAAGCCCGCACCGGCGCTGGGCCGGACCTCACGGACCGTCAGGCGCCAGCCGGACGGAGCACCGAGCAGTTTGGGATCGTCGGAGAAGGAGTACTGAGTCTTGGCGATGCAGACCGGGGCGGTGCCGAAGCCCTCCTTCTGGAGCTTCTTCAGCATGCGCTCGGCCTCCTTGGTGAAGTCGACGCCGTCGGCACCGTAGACCTTCGTGGCCACCTTCCCGATCTTGGTCTTCAGGCTCTCCTCGGTCTCGTAGACGAAGGAGAAGTTGTTGGGCTGGTCGCATAGCTCGACCACGTGCTTGGCCAGGGCAACACCGCCCTCGCCGCCCTTGGTGAAGACCTCGGTCAGGACCGCCGTGCCGCCGGCCTCCTCGGCCAGCTCCTTGATCAGCCCGATCTCAGCCTCGGTGTCAGCCGGGAAGCGGTTGATCGCCACCACGGCAGGCAGGCCGTAGACCTGGGTCACGTTCCGCAGATGGCGCTGCATGTTGGTGGCGCCCTTGCGAAGAGCCTCCAGGTTCTCCGTGGTCAACTCGTCCTTCTTCAGGCCGCCGTGCATCTTGAGGGAGCGAATGGTGGCGACAAGGACGACAGCGGAGGGCTTCACGCCGCCCAGCCGGCACTTAATGTCAACGAACTTCTCCGCACCCAGGTCAGCGCCGAAGCCCGCCTCGGTCACCACGTAGTCCGCCAGCTTCAGGGCGAGCTTGGTCGCTGTGATCGTGTTGCAGCCATGGGCAATGTTGGCGAAGGGGCCGCCGTGGACGAAGGCCGGGGTGTGCTCCAGGGTCTGGACCAGGTTCGGCTTAATGGCGTCCTTCAGCACGACAGCCATGGCGCCCTGGGCGTTTAGCTGATGCGCCCGGACCGGGGTGCCCTCGTAGGTGTAGCCGACGATGATCTGGCCGAGGCGCTGCTTGAGGTCCATCAGGTCATCGGCCAGGCAGAGGGTAGCCATCACTTCCGATGCGGGCGTGATCATGAACTCTTCCTGGCGGGGCACGCCGTTCGTCTTGCCACCCAGGCCGAGAATCATGTTGCGGAGGGCCCGGTCGTTCATGTCCATGACCCGCTTGAAGGTGATCTGGCGCGGGTCGAGGTTCAGGGCATTCCCCTGCTGCAGGTGGTTGTCGATCATGGCCGAGAGCAGGTTGTTGGCCGTGGTAATGGCGTGGAAGTCACCGGTAAAGTGCAGGTTGATATCATCCATGGGGACGACCTGTGAGTACCCGCCGCCGGCTGCCCCGCCCTTGACACCGAAGGCCGGACCGAGCGAGGGCTCACGCAGGGCGATCATGGACTTCTTACCGATCTTGGGGAGCGCCTGACCAAGGCCGATGGTAACTGTAGTCTTGCCCTCGCCGGCCGGGGTTGGGCTGATGGCGGTGACGAGGATCAGCTTGCCGTCGGGATTACCCTTGACGCGATGCCAGACTTCCGGGGCGATCTTGGCCTTGTACTTCCCGTACAGTTCCAGGTCGTCGCCCTCCAGACCGATCTGCTTGGCCACATCCGTAATCGGGGACAGTTTGGCAGCCTGGGCAATTTCGATGTCAGACAGCACGATGCGATTCCTCCTTAGCGCTCTTGCGGGGTGGAGAAGAGGCCACGACTATACAAGCCGTGCGCGTTCCCCTTGAGCCGTCGTGATCGCTGGCACAAGTATTGTCACATAGTTGCCACAGGCGCAACATGGGCCACAGAGCCTATTTCGCGCCCAAAAAACGGACTACGGGATCTGGCGTCAAGGCATAGATTGCCCGCTCGATCTCGGCTTTTTCGGTGCGGAGGCGGTTTACTTCGGCCAGGGCCTCATTCTTGAAGCCCTCGTCCTTCAGGCTACCGAGATTGATGGCCACATTCCACAGTGCGCCCTCAAACCCGGCGGATGCAGCCAGGAAGGCGACGTAGCCGTCGGAGAGGGCATTGGGGTTCCCCTTCTCCGCCACGGTCAGGGCGTAGCGCATGGTGGTCAGGCAGTGCTCCATGGTCTTGAGCGGTGAGCGGGTGGCGACCTGGTACCCGGACTGGACGGCCCGGGTCCGGGCCTTCTTCTCCTCGTCCGTGGACTTGGGCAGGGCGAAGGCAGCCATGACCTGGTTGAACGCCTCCTGGTCCTCATCGGCGCAAGCCAGGAGGGTTTCGGCCTCCCGGTTCCCCGCCTCCTGGGCATGGAGCATTTCATCGTTCACGGCGGCGTACTTCTCGCGGCCTACGGTCAGGCCTGCTACCATGGCGACCAGGGAGGCGCCCATGGCCCCAATCACAGCCGCCGCCGCTCCACCCCCGGGTGCCGGCGTTCCGGCCGCCAGTTGGGAGCAGAAGGCCTCAATCGTTTGCTCTTTCGTGCGCATTCGTCGCTGCTACCTCCTGAGGAGCCGCCCCTCTTCGACCAGCAGGCGGCCTTTCTTAATGACACAGGCCACGACACCCTGGCCCATACGATAGGGGATGTGCCGGTGGCTGGGCAGGTCCAGGATCACGGCGTCGGCCTGTTTGCCGACCTCCAGCGAGCCGACCCTGGTCTGCATGCCGATCGCGGCTGCTGCGTTGATCGTCGCCGCTGCAAGCGCTTCGCTGGGGTCCAGCTTCATGTGCATGCAGGCCAGGGTCATGATGAACGGCATGGCGTAGGCCGGACAGGACCCGGGGTTGAAGTCGCTGGCCAGGGCGACCGTGCAGCCCAGGTCGATCATGCGCCGGGCGTTGGCATAGGGTACGTTCATGAGGCAGAAGGCGGTGCCGGGCAGGCAGACGGCAACCGTGCCGGCATCGGCCATGGCGGAGAGGTCTGCGTCGTTGGCGAAGAGGAGGTGGTCGGCGCTGGCGGCCCCCAACTCAGCAGCAAGGGCGGAGCCGCCCAGGTCGGAAAGTTCATCGGCGTGGACCTTCACCCTGAAGCCGAGTTCCTTCGCCTTCTCTAGGATCTGGCGGGACTCATCAACCGAGAAGACGCCTTTTTCGGTAAAGACATCGACATACTGAGCCAGGCCGGGCTCTGCGGCCACCGCGGGGAGCATCTCGTTCACGAGTAGATTGACGAACGCCTCGCGCCGCTCCCGGTACTCCGGGGGCACCTCATGGGCGCCCATGAAGGTCGGGACAATGTCCAGCGGATGCCGCCGGGACATCTCCCGGATTGCCCGCAACTGCTTGATCTCGTCGGCCGTGGTCAGACCATAGCCGGACTTGATCTCGACCGTGGTCGTGCCGGTGAGAGCCATGGCGTCAAGCCGCTTCAGGCCCGCGTCGACCAGGGCGGCCTGGGTGGCCTCCCGAGTGGCCCGCACGGTGGAGAGGATCCCACCACCCCGGGCTGCGAGTTCCTGGTATGTAGCCCCCGCCAGGCGCAGGGCGAACTCCTCGGCCCGGTCGCCGGCGAAGCAGGTATGGGTGTGCGGGTCGACAAGGCCGGGGATCACCGCCCTTCCCCGGGCATCAATAATCCGGGTTCCGGGCCCGGTCTGGACCCGGGCAAGCACCTCTTCTGTCGGGCCGACATCCACAATCACGCCGTCCTTGGCAGCCAGGGCGCCGCCCCTGATCGCCTGGACCTCCTTCAGCAGCGGGCCGCGGCGAGGCCCGCCCGCCATGGTGACAAGCTCACCGGCCCCGATGATCAGCAGGTCGATCTCGGGGACGGTCTGCTCGGGCGGGCGCAGACTTGCCACGCTCTCCAACTCGGTACGAGTCTCCATGGACATCACTCCATGAGTCGCTTTTCGAGTACCTGGTCCGATTTGAAACCCTCCAGTCGCAGGTAGTGTCGGGCGACACCAACCAGAGCATCCATCGGCACGAGGCCGACAATCTCAGACCCCACCACCGACACGCCATAGCGCTCCGCCTCCAGGCGGATCAGTTCAAAGGCGCGGTGTAAGGGGGTATCTTTGAAGTTCACCATGTTCATGGAGACCTGGACCTGGTTCCGCTCGGCCAGGGGGATGCCCAGGGCCTTGCAGCCCACAAGGCCGCCGCTGGAACCACGGATCGCCTTGGCGATCTTCTTGGCGATATCCAGGTCGCTGGTACCCAGGTTGACATTGAAGGCGATCAGCGGCATGCGGGCGCCCACAGCGGTGCAGCCTGCGGTGGGATGAATGGCGTCCGGCCCAAAGTCGGGCGTCTTGGCGGGGTCGGTGCCAATCTTCTCCCGCAGTCCCTCGAACTCGCCGCGACGGACATCGGCCAGGTTGCGGCGCTCAGGGCGTGTGGCTGCCTCCTCGTAGAGGAAGACAGGGATGCCCATCTTGCCGAGTTCCTCGCCCACGTGCTTCGCCAGGGCGACGCAGTCCTTCATGTCCGCCCCGCTGATGGGGATAAAGGGAATCACATCGGTGGCACCCATGCGCGGATGATTTCCCTGGTGCTGGGTCAGGTCAATCAGCTTTGCCGCCACCTCGGCGCCGCGCAGGGCGGCTCGGACCACTGCCTCTGGGTTGCCCACAAAGGTGACAACGGTCCGGTTGTGGTCGGCGTCCGCAGAGACGGAGAGGAGTTTCACACCCTGCGCCGCGATGGCGCCGGCAATCGCTTCGATCACTTCGGGCCGGCGGCCCTCGCTAAAATTGGGTACGCACTCAATAATCGCATTCTGGTCCATGGCCTCAGGTTCCTCCTAGCACATACCAGTCTATGACGAATCTGCGCTCATCAGTCAGGGGACGGTCCAGATCACCAAACTCTTCGGTCGCCCACGTCTCGACACGGTCTGCCGCGATCTGATTCTGCTCATCGGTCATGCTCCAGGTAGATGACTGAACGCGTCCCCGTAGCCGGTCCAGATGCTCGCGCAGCGACTGCTCCTTCGACCAGGTCGCCACGACATGCTGGGAGACCGAAGCGCCCCATTCGGCCAGCAGGGCCCGCCCCGGGGTGGCGCGGAAGTCCCGCTTCCGGTAGCCCAGGGACGCTGCCTCGGCGTTGAAGCGGTCCCGCAGTCGCTTGTGCGGGTTCCCGTCATCGCTGTGCTCGTAGCCCCAGATCAGGACGCCACCTGGCTTGAGTACCCGCCTCACATGGGGTAGGACCTTGACCGCATCCACCAGATGGAGGATGTGAACAGCGATCACGGCATCCTGGCTCTTGTCGGGCAGGGGGATCGACTCACTGATATCATGGAGCCGAATCTCCGCCTGTTGCATGTCGCCGCCCAGTTTCTCAAAGAGCTGGGCGGTCATCTTTTCGGAGATGTCGAAGCCGGTGAAGCGGACGCTAGCCTGAATGAAGGGCAGGGCAATCCGCCCAGTCCCCACGCCGATCTCGACGATCGCCGGATCCAGGGGCAGGCGGGAGAGGACCCACCGGGCTATGTGCTCGGGTACGCCCGGTGGGAGGCCGCGGGTCTCATCGTACTTGTGAGAGACGCGATCAAAGTTGAAGCTACTCATGGGATCGCCGCCTTACTCCATCATCGGAATACGAACGCCCCGCTCCCTGGCCACCTGGATCGCCTTGTCATAGCCAGCGTCGACATGGCGGGCGACACCCATGCCGGGGTCGGTGGTCAGGACCCGCTCCAGCCGAAGGGCGGCATCGGGCGTACCGTCTGCCACGACGACCATGCCGGCGTGCTGGGAGTAGCCGATTCCGACACCCCCACCATGGTGGATGGAGATCCAGGTCGCACCGGCTGCGGTGTTTACCAGGGCGTTCAGCAGCGGCCAGTCGGCGATTGCATCGGAACCATCGATCATGCCCTCGGTCTCCCGATTGGGGGAGGCGACGGAGCCGGCATCCAGATGGTCGCGCCCAATGACGATCGGCGCCTTGAGTTCGCCACTGGCGACCATTTCGTTGAACTTGAGGCCGGCCTTCACCCGCTCACCGTAGCCCAGCCAGCAGATGCGGGCGGGGAGCCCCTGGAAGTGGACCCTCTCTTCGGCCATGGTCAGCCAGCGGTGGAGTGCCTGGTCCTCGGGGAAGAGTTCCATGATCGCCTTGTCGGTCTTCATGATATCCTCCGGGTCGCCGGAGAGCGCCGCCCAGCGGAACGGGCCCTTGCCCTCGCAGAAGAGCGGGCGAATGAAGGCGGGCACAAAGCCGGGGAAGTCGAAGGCGTTGGTCAGCCCCTGCTCGTAGGCGACCTGGCGGATGTTGTTGCCGTAGTCGAAGACGACCGCTCCGGCCTTCTGCAGGTCGAGCATGGCCTGGACGTGGGTGACCATGGAGGCCTTCGCCCGGCGGATATACTCCTCGGGATCGGACTGGCGGAGTGTCAGGGCCTCCTCCAGGGTGAGACCGGCGGGGACGTAGCCGTTGAGGGGGTCGTGAGCGGAGGTCTGGTCGGTTACGGCATCGGGAATGATCCCCCGGCGGACGAACTCGGGGAAGATCTCGGCGGCGTTGCCAAGCAGGCCGATGGAAAGGGGCTGGCCCTTGGCCATGGCATCCTTGGCGAGGGTGAGGGCGTCGTCCAGCGTGCGGACCATGACGTCCAGGTACCGATGGTCCACCCGGCGCTGAATGCGGGACTCGTCTACCTCGACGACGATTGCGACGCCCTCGTTCATGGTGACGGCCAGCGGCTGGGCGCCACCCATACCACCGAGGCCGGCGGTGAGCGTGAGACGGCCCTTCAGGGTCCCGCCGAACTTCTGGCGGGCCGCCTCGGCAAAGGTCTCATAGGTGCCCTGGAGGATCCCCTGGGTGCCAATGTAGATCCAGGAGCCGGCGGTCATCTGGCCGTACATGATCAGGCCCTTCTTCTCCAGATCCCAGAAGTGGTCCCAGGTGCCCCAGTGGGGGACGAGGTTGGAGTTGGCAATCAGGACCCGCGGTGAGTTCGGGTGGGTCCGGAAGACAGCGACCGGCTTGCCAGACTGGACAAGCAGAGTCTCATCGTTCTCCAGGTTACGGAGCGCCTTGACGATCGCATCGAACGCTTCCCAGGACCGGGCTGCCTTGCCCCGCCCGCCGTAGACGACCAGGTCCTCCGGTCGCTCGGCCACCTCGGGGTCCAGGTTGTTCATGAGCATGCGGAGCGCAGCCTCTTGCTGCCACCCCTTACAGGAGAGTTCGGTTCCCCGCGGGGCACGCACTACATGAGTCAATTCAGATTCCCCCTTACCATTCATGGCAGCCAATGTGGCCTACTCCAACGGCCCAGCGACAGACTCAATCGCGGCGACCAGCTCACCGCTCCGTACGAGCCGGGCCAGTTCTTCCATATCGGGGGCCAGCACCCGGTCCTCGTCCAACGGCGCCACCCGCTCCCGAATCGCCTTGTACGCCGCCCGGGTGGCCGGGGCCAGGGCCCGGCTGTCCACGAACTCAATCGCTTGGGCGGCGCAGAGCAGTTCGATCGCCAGCACCCGCTGCACGTTGGCCAGGATCTTGCGCGCCTTGCGGGCGGCCGTAGTGCCCATGGAGACGTGGTCTTCCTGGTTGGCACTGGACGGGATTGAGTCGACCGATGCCGGATGTGCCCACACCTTGTTCTCACTCACCAGCGAGGCCGCCGTGTACTGCGGGATCATCAGCCCTGAGTTGAGGCCGCCCTGGTTGATCAGGAAGGCGGGCAGGCCGGAGAGTTGTGGGTTGACCAGCCGCTCAATCCTTCTCTCCGATATGTTCGCCAACTCCGAGAGCGCAATCCCCATGTAATCCATGGCGAGGGCGACCGGCTGGCCGTGGAAGTTGCCGCCGGAGATCACATCGTTCTCCTCGGGGAAGAGGAGCGGGTTGTCGGTCACGGCGTTCAGTTCCCAGCCCAGCACATCGGCTACATGGGCGATGGCTGTACGGCTGGCCCCGTGCACCTGCGGAATGCAGCGCAGGGTGTAAGGGTCCTGGGTTCGGACCTCGCCGGGTTCGGTGGTAAGGCCGGAGCCGTCGACCATGCGGCGCAGGTTGGCCGCCGCAACAGCCTGTCCCGGGTGAACCCGCAGCGCCTGAATGCGGGGGTCCCACGCGGCCGGGATCGCTCCGAGCGCCTCGGCGGTGAGTGAGGCCGCAATGTCTGCCACCTTCAGCAGATTGAGCGCATCGTGCAGGACAAGGCTGCTAATGCCCGTCATGGCCTGGGTGCCGTTGATCAGCGCCAGCCCCTCCTTGGCGGAGAGGACGACCGGCTTCAGCCCCGCCCGCTGAAGCGCTTCGTAACCACTCATGCGCTGGCCGCGAAAGAATGCCTCACCCAGCCCCAGCAGGGGGAGGCACATGTGGGCCAACGGAGCGAGGTCGCCACTAGCGCCCAGGGAGCCCTGCTCGGGCACAACGGGGGTCACCCCGGTGTTCAGCATGGCGACAAGCAGTTCCAGTGTCTCCAGCGTGATTCCCGAGTGACCGCGGGAGAGCGCCTGGGCCCGTAAGAGCATCATGGCGCGGGCGACCTCCAGATCCAAGGGGTCGCCCACGCCACACGCGTGACTCATGATCAGGTTGCGCTGGAGCAGTGCCGTCTCATCAGAAGATATGATCACATCGCTAAACTTGCCGAAACCGGTGGTGATACCGTACACCGGGCGCCGCGCCGCGACCAGATGATCAACCATGGTACGAGCGCGCTTCACCTGCTCCCGCGCCACGGGACCGATCTGTACGGGCGCCCCATGCCGGGCGACTGCTACCACATCCTGAAGTGTCAGGTGTCCGCCGAGTTCAATAGCCTCCAACGCGCAAAACCTCCCGCTGCCTGCCTCCTTCCATTATAGGAAGAGGCGGGGGCGGGAGGCAAATGAGTGCGCTGACACTTTAGCAAGGGAAACGGAAAATACCCCCAGATAAGGGGAGCCAGCGTCCTGTGGGGGGAGGACGCTGGCTGCGGCAAAGGGGAGGGTTGTCTACAGCCTGTGGGGGCAAGCTGCAGACAGGAACAAAGGAGGGTGAGCGGTGGGAGATCCTGAGGCGGCCGAGCGCTCCTGTGGGAGGTAGGAGTGTCCGATCGTTGCTGCGATGATGGCAAACCGATTGGGGGATCAGCTTACCCTGCTATGGCTTTCCGCACTCAGGTATCGCCTACAGTTAGAGCATACTCGAAAGGACTCCTAGACTGGTATCCGACCTTTGGACTCAAAAGGTCTACGGGCAGGACTACTCCCGGCGGCTTAGGTAAATAATAAGGATATGTCATAAGCTAGGCACCGAAAAAAGTGGGGCGGGCTGAGATCCATCGGTCTGAGCCCGTCCTCTTCTATGGCTCAATGAGGCCAAACTCGCGCCGGAGACGTCGCTTCACCATGGCCCGGTCCATGACGACTTTCTGCCTTCCTTGCAGCCCTTCATCCACCAGGGTCAGACTCTCGTCCAGCCAGGCGTAGGCCGTGAAGGGGGAGAAGCCATCTACCTCGTAACGCATGTCGGTCCATCGGACCTCGTAGAGCCCGTCTTGTGGGGTCACCTGGACCCGCGGCCGCCTGACCCATCCTGCAAAAGCACTGATGATGCTCGACTTGAGCGAGGCGAGCACGATCTGGTCGTAGGAGTTGGACGCCTTCTCCGGTTCGCTGACCCGTCCCTGGCGCAACCAGAGCATGCCGGTCCAGAACTCCCCGGGCTGCTGAATTACATATCGCCAGGCATTCCAGGAGAACAAGGTTGGATGGATCGAGACCCGCTCCTCCGTCCAGCCCGCCCCGCAGGTGGCCTTCTCCCCGCAGTCGAGGTCCAGTTGGAAATGCTCGGCCACGATGGCGTGGGCCCGCCGGTGCTGCATGTAGCGGGCGAGCACGTAGCCAGCCAGTACAAGCCAGATGCCGGCAAAAAGGAACACCCGGTCAACCGTCAACAGACCGTTTAGTAGCCAGCCCGCGCCGATGATCGCCAGGAGGCGAAAGTCGACAATGGGGATGATGTCCATGGCAATGCGACGCGGCGAGAAGGGCCAGAGCCCCTGGGTGCCGTAATCGTTGCCGAAGTCGAAGAGGACATGGGAGAGGCAGCCCAACAGGGCGAACGAGAAGACCTGCCAGAAGGGAGCTGAGGGCGAGAGGAGTTTTAGCCCCGCGGCAATGAGGACCGATAGGACCGGCAGGACCACCAGCCCATGGGTTGGTCCCCGGTGCATCCTCAGGTAGCCGACCGAGCCCTTGACGTACCGGACTGCGAAATCTATGTCGGGCGCCTCGGCTCCCAGGATCGCGCCCCAGATTACCGCCGGGTGCGCCCCACCGGGCGCCAGGGCGGCCACAGCGGATCCTATGACTGCGTGTGATACCGGATCGATGGTGCAACGCCTCCTGTCCCTGTCTACCCCTTCGGGTAGATGATCGAAACGGCCGCCCGCTCGGGATCGAAGTGTGAGCGGAGTCGCTCGTTGGCCGCCTCCAGGGTCAGCACTTTCGCCACCGGGATCAAGTCGAAGAGGCTGATCCCCTTGAAGTAGCCGTCAGTGAAGACGTAGGCGGCTCCATCGAGGTCATTCATGATATTGATCACCCGACCGATCAACTTCTTGCGGGCTCGCTCGAAGTCCTCGGCGTTCAACCCCGCCGCCCGGGCCTCCGCAAGCCCCGCCAACAGCCGAGCCTCCAGCTCACCCGGATCGCGGGTGGGGCCGCTGAAGTAGCTGTACCCAAAGGTCAACTCCGGCGTGTACTCGAAGGCAAATCGCTGGTCGATTAACCCGGACTCGTAGAGTCTGGTGTAGAGGTCCGATCCCTTCCCCGCAACCGCATCAAGGATCATGGCGGTCAGAAGGTCCCGCTCCAGGAGTGGGCGGCCACCATCGCCTGACTCCGTCTCCTTGAAACCGATCCGGAGGATGGGCTGGCTGACCAGGAGCGCCTGCATGCGACGCCGCTCCGCGATAGCGTGCGGCTCCTTCGGCATGATCCGCTGAATCTCCGCCTGTGCCGAGTACTCGTGCTTGCCAAAACTGGCCCGCACCATCTCCACGACGTGGGCCGGGTCTACGTCGCCCGCCACGAATACCACCATGTTGGATGGATGGTAGAAGATGCGATGGCAGAGATAGAGCAGGTCCTTGTTGATCTGGTGGATCGACTCAACCGTACCGGCGATATCAATTCGGACGGGATGCTCCACGAAGAGCGCCTCCATGAGGTTGGCTGATGAGCGCCAGCCAGCATCGTCCAGGTACATACGGATCTCCTGCTCGATGATCCCCTGCTCCTTCGCCACCGACTCCTCGGTAAAGTAGGGGCTCTGGACAAAATCGAGCAGCAGGTCCAGGCACTCAGGTATATTCTGGGTGGAGGTAAAATGGTAGACCGTGTGGGTGTAGGTCGTGTAGGCGTTCACGTCGGCACCCAGCTCGGAGAACCGGTCCGAGACGTTGCCCCACTCCTCCTCAAACAGCTTGTGCTCAAGGAAGTGGGCAATTCCGTCAGGCACTTGAACGGTCTCACCTGTCTGCGGGTTCACAAACCTGGAGTCAATCGAGCCGTAGTGAATCGCCACCCGCCCGGTCACCTGCTTGAAGCCTGGCTTATGCAGCACGGCTACGGTCAGGCCATTCTCCAGTCGCTCCGTGTAGAGCGTATCCTTCAACAGGGGATCGTAGTGCTTCTCCATGGCTAGTTTCCCCCTTCGATCTTGGTCAGGAAGTAGATCGTGTCCAGGGTGAACTTCCGGGCCGCTGCGGCTGCCTGCTCCTTGGTCACCTGCCGATAGCGATCGACCCGCTCCTCAATGGACAGGTCCTGACCGGAAAAGACCTGATCCACTGCCAAGTCGGCCATGGCCCCGGCGCTGTCTGCTGCGCTCAGCATATCGTTGACAAGGGTTTCGATTGTGGTTTCAAACTCCTCGTCGTCAATTTGCCCTTCCTGCAAGGCCTTTAATTGCTCCAGCATGATCTCTTTCGCCTTTTCCATGTTCTCGAACTCGACTCCGGCGTACATGAATCCGACACCCTTGACGGTTTCGACAGCCGAATAGGCGAAGTATGCGAGGGAGTTCTTCTCCCGTACCTCCTGGAAGAGCTTCGAGTGCGGGAAGCCACCAAGGATACCATTGGCGACCAGCATGGGGAAATACTCCTCGTCCTTCAGGGTACTCCCGCTGCGGAAGCCAATCACGAGGACGCCCTGGTTCACATCCAGCCGGTCGACCACGTCCTTCACGGCCCGGCCTGGCTCCCGCTTGATCTGCGTCTCCGGGAACTGGCGCCCACCTGGTGCCGCCGGCGGTAGGATCAGCGTGGTGGAGACCAGGTGCCGGGTCGCCTCTACGTCAACATCGCCAATGACGAAAATGTCAACGGGGGCCGCTGTCAGCACCCGTTGATGATGCTTTAGCAATGCCTGTGGTGTGGCTGTCTCGAGATCCTCGACCCGGCCCAGACGGTAGAGGGCGAACGGTTCTCCTTCGCACATGGCCGCAGTGCAGCGGGTCATGGCGTAGCGTCGCTTGTCATTGATCAGCCCCTCAATGATCTGCCTGAGGTTGGTCGACTCCTGGGCAGCATACTCCGGCTTCAGCCCATCACCGACGATCAGTGGCCGGATGATGATCCCGGCCAGCGTCTCGAGCCCGCGCTTCAGCAGGCCCTCCTCGCCGGGAATGTGCTGCTCGTTGGCCACCTCCAGCCGGAAAACGATCGACTGTACCTCACCGCGCCGGGAGACATCAACGCCAAAGGAGGCGCCATAGAGGTCATCGAAATGCCGGGCCAGGGCTGCGGTGGAAGGGAATTCTGCCGAGCCACGAGAGAGGACCATAGGCAGCAAAGCGTTGTAGGTGACCGTGACCGGCTCTAGCGGCATGTGAAAGTACGCGTAGATCGTCGTCGTCTTAAACTTGCCGGTCGGCTGGATATAGAGGTTGACCCCTTCCGCCAGGGAGAACCTGGCGAAGTGCTCGGTCAAGCTAAACCCTCCTTTGTGCAAACTGGCTGCGAAAACGCTATTCAGCGGGGGGACCGGGTTGGTTCAGCAGATCTCGCGGGTACTGAGTTAGCCTGCGGGCGCCACCGGCCTCCAGGACCACATCATCCTCAATGCGGACGCCCCCAAGCCCCGGAATGTAGATTCCAGGCTCAATGGTAAAGGTCTGGCCAATGTCGAGCGGACGATGGTTGGAGCCGACAATGTAGGGTTCCTCATGCCCCTCCAGTCCTAAACCGTGCCCGGTCCGGTGGGTGAAGAATTCGCCGTATCCCTTGGACGCTATGTAGTCCCGCGCGATTGCATCTACCTGGGCGCCGGTCATGCCCGGACGGGCTTCCGCCACGGTCTTCGTCTGGGCCGCCAGACAGACCTGGTAGATCTCGGCCAACTTGCCCTCGACCCGACCTACCGGGTAGGTCCTGGTAATGTCGCCTACGTACCCCTTGTGGGTGTATACGAAGTCGACCCAGCAGAGCTCGCCCTCCTGAAGAACCCGGTCGGTTGCCCCGGCGTGCGGTATGGCCGATCTCGGGCCCGATGCCACGAAGATATGGTACGGCGGCTTTGCCCCTAGTCTCCCCAGTTCGCGCCCGATATGTTCAGCGACTTGCTGTTCGGTCACGCCGGGGCGAATAAAGGCGTGCGCGGCCCTGCAACCGGCATCGACCAGGGCTGCCGCCTCCTGCATGATCGCAAGCTCGTCAGCATCTTTAGTCATGCGCAGGTCGGCTAGAATGACACCAGCATCTTCGTAGCGCAGCCCGCCAGCGGGTATGGCTGCACCCATGGCCGCGACGCCATGGGCCGCACCATAGGCGAGGAGTTCCCGCTCGAGAAGCCTCATATACCGGTACTCCAGACCGAGGACACCCTTGCCAATCCCGGTCGCCGCCAGTGCGCGCCGAAGGACCGGTGCGGGCCCCTCCTCCTCACCCCACGCAAACACCTTGGTAATGCCGGCGCCCGTGGATACTCGCTCCGCCTCAAAGGCCGGGCAGAAAGCGAACGGCTCACCGTGGACCGGAAAGAAGAGCAGAGTGGTGCGCTCAGACAGATGCATATCGAGGCCGGTCAGGTAGTACATGTTAGGCCCTGGCATGACCACGATGCACTCCAATCCCTGTGCCTTTGCCCGCTCTAGCAGTCGAGCAACCCGCTGTCGGTTCATGAGCTACTCCTCCTTCTCCAGATCAGACCAGGCAATGCACCGCTCCACGGCGTCGGTCAGTGGCAGATGCCGGGCCTCGGCTACGGTTACCCAGCGTGCGGCTCCCGCATCATCGCCGGGAGTTAGCGTCCCACCAGTCACGTGCGCTTCAAAGTACATGAGCACGTAGTGGAACTGCACGCGACCATCCGTATCATGCGTAATCCCGTCCGCATAACCAAGGAACCGCCCCACGGATATCCGTAGCCCTGTCTCCTCCTGGACCTCTCGTTGAAGGGCCTGGGCCACCGTCTCCCCCAACTCCACCCCGCCCCCGGGCAGGCCCCAGTACCCCTGGAAAGGTGGACGGCTCCGCTCTACCAGCAAGAATCGATCTCGGTTCCAGATCAGCGCGTGGCATGAGGGAAGCGGAACGCCCATGTAGGCCCGCGCCATCCCGCATCGCCTCCTATTAGTGAGTTTCGCATGGCGTTGTCTGACACATATCAGGGGAACACTGTACCGTTCCCCAGTCCAGCGGCGTTTTCCTCCCCCCTCTGGACTCTTGCCCCGTCTGCTGAGACGGGAGGAATTTTCGATCAGATGACCAGCCAAAACAAACACCCTGCCTTCCATCGCGTGGGAAGGCAGGGTGTTATCGTGTCTAGAACGCTGGCTGGATCGTGGGCTGCGGGCCGGGGCCGGTCTCCGGCTTCCGGTGAGGCTGCGGCCGGGGCGGGAGGAGCTGGCCGAGCAGGTCCTCAAGGTCCTTGCCCTCCAGGGTCTCCTTCTCCAGGAGCACCTCAGAGAGCTTGTCGAGAGCATTGCGGTGGGTGGTGAGGACCTCCATGGCCCGCTCGTAAGCCGTGTGGACGAAGGAGCGAACCTCTTCGTCGATCAGGCCGGCGACCTCCTCCGAGTAGTTGCGAAGGCGGGTCATGTCACGGGCGAGGAAGACCTCGTCTTGCTTCTGACCGAAGGTGAGCGGCCCAAGCTTCTCGCTCATGCCCCACTCGGTGACCATGCGACGGGCCCACTGAGTGGTCCGCTCGATATCATCATGCGCACCGCTGGTGATCTCCCCGAAGGTGATCTCCTCCGCCGCCCGGCCACCCAGGGCCATGGTCATGCGATCGAGAATCTCCGACTTGGAGATATTGTAGCGGTCCTCCACCGGGAGGAACATGGTGTAACCCATTGCCCGGCCCCGGGGGATAATCGTGATCTTGTGCAACGGGTCCATGTGGGCCAGCATGTGGCCGACCACTGCGTGACCGGCCTCATGCCAGGCGGTCACCTTCTTTTCAGCCTCGGAGATGATCCGAGACTTCTTCTCAGGGCCACCGGCCATGACCCGGTCGATGGCATCCTCAAGATCTGGCATGGCGATCTTCTTCTTCCGGCGACGGGCGGCCAGCAGTGCGGCCTCGTTCATGAGGTTCTGGATGTCAGCACCGGTGAAGCCGGGGGTACGCTTAGCCAGGACCTCCAGATCGACATCGGTATCGAGGGGCTTGCCCTTGGCGTGCACCTTGAAGATCGCAATGCGGCCCTTCAGGTCGGGGCGGTCGATCACGACCTGCCGGTCAAAGCGGCCAGGACGCAGAAGAGCGGGATCCAGGACATCGGGCCGGTTGGTGGCCGCGATGATGATAATGCCTTCGTTGGCCGAGAAGCCGTCCATTTCGACGAGCAACTGGTTGAGCGTCTGCTCCCGCTCGTCGTGACCACCGCCATAGCCGGCGCCACGCTGCCGACCGACGGCGTCGATCTCGTCAATAAAGACGATGCACGGGGAGTTCTTCTTCGCCTGCTCAAAGAGGTCACGGACACGGCTGGCGCCGACACCGACGAACATCTCCACAAAGTCCGAGCCGGAGATGGTGAAGAAGGGAACGCCGGCCTCGCCGGCTACTGCCTTGGCAAGAAGGGTCTTGCCGGTACCGGGCGAGCCAAAGAGCAGCACGCCCTTGGGAATCCGGGCACCAAGCTCCATGTACCGCTTCGGATGCTTGAGGAAGTCGACAATCTCGGTCAGTTCTTCCTTCACTTCGTCAATGCCCGCGACGTCCTCGAAGGTGACACGCTTTCGGTCATCTGTGTGCAGGCGTGCCCGGCTCTTGCCGAACTGCATGACACGGTTACCCGAGCCTTGCGTCTGCTGCATGATGAAGAAGAAGGCGAGGAGCACAAGGACGACGGGAACCAGGGTCTGCAGTAAGATCGCCCAGATACCCGGGCTGTTATCCGGTTGGATATCCCACTTGATCTCAGGATGCTTCTGCAGCTCCTGGATTAGCGGGGTCTGGTTTGAACCCTCTGGAACCTGGACCGTGAACTGTCTACCGTCCACCGTGATACCTTCACCGCGGCCACCGGTGATGATGATTTCCTTGACTTGCTCGGCCTGCACCAACTGGAAGAACTCCGAGTAGGTGTACTTATCCTGCGTCGTGTTTGAACCGCCAAGCTGAACGGCAATGGCGACCGAAATGACCAGGAGCAGCAGATAAAAAGCGAGACTACGGAATAGTTTGTTCAATCTACCAGGGCCCTCCTTCCTCAAGGGCGTTATATCGCGAAGCGATGCGAAAAACTCATTGCACAGGTTAAGTCGGACGAGAGGGTCGAGAAGATACTCGTAGAGTGTACCATATTTTATGAACCCAGACAACCGACTCGGAATCGAGGAAACGCGCGCCAATGCTAGATCGGCGGTCTTTGGACAATTCGAATCTGCAAAGGTTTCGACGTAGTTGGGTCTGCCAGGAACCGGCGGTCCAGCCGAACCCCTAATACCCATACCACCTCTGAGCCGGCGGTAAGAAGGGGCACTCGGTCCCGCTCATCACGTGGGATCTTTGCATCAACTAGGATATCCTGCAACTTCTTCGAGCCATCCATACCTACGGGCCAAATTCGGTCGCCCGGATGTCGGAACCGGAGTCCCAATGGACCTGGTAGGCGGTCCAGGTCGAACACTGCTGTCATCGGATCGGCAAGCGGCCAGGTAGCCCTTGGTTCAAGGGGTTCTGCCTGTAGTGTGAGCCCGAGGTCTGTGATCTCAATCTCACCCTGCAGGGGGAGCACCCAATCTCCTGCCGGAAAGGGCGGGGCGGCGAGTTGCCTGGCTTCCAAGTTGCAAAGGTCATACTCGACAGTTAACCGAAGCCCGGCGGGGAGATCAACCCTGTGGGTGCCGTGCGTCTTGGCTGCGGCCCCCAGCACTCGGTCCACGGCGTCCAGGCCCAGGTCATACTCAGGACCTAGCAGAGACCGGGCCGCCAGCCGGACGATGCGCCGGGAGAGCGCCAGTGGCTCAGCAAGCAAGCGTGGACCATGGAGTATGACGGTACGAGCGTCGGGCGCCCCTTCACCCGGTTTACCAACCAGGCAGCGCAAGAACGCCTCCTGGGCGAGTTGCTCGAGAAGGTCGTCCTCCTCTCGCAGAACCGCTGCGAGCTGGGCGAGATTTGCCCGAATCGCCGGGTTGTACTCCGTGGCCAGAGTCGGAAGCAACTGGAGTCGAATCCGGTTCCGCAGATAGTGGGTCTTTGTATTGGATGCATCAAGGCGGGGAAAAAGTTTGTGTTCAGCACAATAAAGTTCAATTTCTTGTCGAGATACCTGCAGAAGAGGGCGAATCAAGGTAAGATTCCCCTCCGATCGCACCGGCGGAATGCCAGCCAGCCCCTTACTGCCCGCTCCGCGAAGGAAGCGCATGAGCACTGTCTCGGCCTGATCGTCCTGGGTATGTCCGGTAGCGACCTTGGTTGCGCCAAGCTGTGCTGCCAGGGCGTGCAACTCCTGATAACGGCGCTTGCGGGCGTGTGCCTGCAGGGAACCGGGCAGGCGTTTCAGTTCGCCGGGCTCCAGCGTGGTCACCGTTGCCGGAACGGAGAGTTGCTCAGCCAGGGCGGAGACATACCGCGCGTCCGCTGCCGACTCCTCCCCTCGCAGCCCATGGTCCAGGTGGAAGACGTGAAGCGAAAGGTCCCACTCAGGAGCGAGTTGTGCGATTGCATGAAGCAAGGCAACGGAGTCAGGCCCTCCGGAGACGGAGAGAATTACGCACTCCCCCCTGGAAATCATGTGCGATCGCACGATCTGTTCCCGCACCCGTGCCAACATACTGGTCCCTCCCGGTCACAATCGAACCCCGGTGGTTGTCGAACCAGTTTCGACAACCACCGGGGATTCCCTGCCCTGAATCAGGCCTGCAACACTGCCACGAGGGCGAAATAGACCGCCCCTGCCCCGCATGCAACCCCCAGGGTGAGACAGAACCACGAAATCCAGTTGCGGGTGAGCACATTATCCCAAACCTTGACCGGGCGGCGGGCAGCGTGCCGTGCCTTTGCCGTGATCGAGACAACTTTGACGGGGAGGGTTGTTCGCTCTGCGGGCAGTTCTGGGCGGCGAAAACTCACGACGGTCGCTCCTTTCCGCCATGCAGTGGAGCAGGCTTCATACGGGGGGCGGTCTGTGCCGGCGCCCAAGTACCCAACCGGTTGAAGCGGGGCCGGGGCTCCCCACGCCCGCCCTCTACCAGCATGACCTTGCCAACCAGCACGGTCAGGTCATCGTCAGGCGCCGGAATGAGGCTGAGGGCTTTCGCCAGCATCCGCTCGGCCAACTCCTCCGGTTCGGTGGTCTGTTCCCGAGTCAGGAATTCACGAATCCAGCGTTCCTTGTCCAGGTCATCCTTCGAAACATCCCATAGCCCATCGGTGATCATCACGATCGTGTCGCCCGGAAGAAGGTTGCGGTGTTCGGGCTCTACCTCTACCTGATTAATGATGCCCACCGGAACCGAGGAGACCTTGACCAGGGTAACATCAGAGCCTCGCTTGATGAAGCTTGGTGCCGCCCCCACCTTTACGAACTCAGCCCGCCCGGTTCCCAGGTCAAGCAGGGCCAGATCAACCGTCGCGAAGGTTTCATCCGGCGAGCGGAGCAGGAGGACCGAGTTGACCGTCTTGACGGCTACGTCGGTGGCGAAACCGGCGTCGAGCAACTGGTGCAACAGACGGACACACTGCCGTGACTGTGTAGCGGCATCGCGTCCCACCCCCATGCCATCGGAGAGTGCCATGAGGTAACGTCCATCGCTGAGCGGCGCCCCCTCATAGGAGTCCCCGGAGATATGTCCGCCGCGCTTCGGGAGCCGGGCAACCGCCGTGACCATTCGGTACACGGGCGTGTGGCTCGGCCTGAGACGCCCTTCTGACTGGGAGACCTCTTCGGCCATTCGATCCAACAGCCGCGCCACGTTCTTAATGTAGTCCCCCGCGATGGCCCGCCCCTCCTCCAGGCGCCTGGCGAAGGCACGTCGAGAGCGGTCCATGTCATACAGGTAGTTCAGGGTGAAAACGACTTGCTCCGGGTGGATGCAGTGCCGTTCCAGGTCTGGTGGCAATGGAGAGGTGAGAAGAGGACCTTCCTCGTCGATCTCCCGCCAGAGATCTGCGAACAGCTGGTAGCTCTTGTCGAAATCACGCCCCCAGCACTGAGCGTTCATTGCGCAAGAGCGGCAGACCCGATCCACGGCCTGCTCGAAAAGTCGCCTGGGCTTGGGATCAGCCTCCACCTCAACCGCTGCCACCTGCTCAAACGTCCGTTGAACCTCCTTCAGGACAAGGGACATGGAACGGAGCCGCTCCAGTGCCTCCGAAAGTGGCCTCTCACCACTCTCGTCCGCCGTGTCGCACGGGGATTCCAACAGGAACTCCACCGGAAGGCGGGCCAGCCAGTTCCGCGGGATGGCCCAGAATGCTGCTACCGAGACCAGGGCTGTGAAGGCCAGACCCTCCAGGACCCCTCCCTGGCTCTGCATGGCCATGGTATAGGTAACAAAAGCCAGAGCATAGGCAACCCCGACGCCCACCTTCTTGAGGTCACGAAAAGCACCGGCCAGGAAGCCAGCCACAACATAGGCCATGGCCTGAGCATCGGGCAGGGGAAGGCCTGCCCCTGGCCCGGTCGGCACTGCCCCGATGGCGGTGAAGAAGAAACCCACGCCCAACACAGCCCCCGCCGCCGCCCCGAGCGCAAGCCCACCGGCATAGGCGCACGCCATGACAACCAGGCTGGCTGCCAGCCCTTGCAGTGAGAGCCACCCCCAGAGTTGCAGTCCATGCAGGCCGGTCAGGGCGGCAGCCAGAATTACGATGGCGGGGACCGGCAGGTCGGAGCTACCAGAGCGCCGGAACCGACCGGTTGTGAAATCTATCACTCCCAGTGTGAATACGAGGGCAAGCACTCCGGAGAGCCCCGCCCAGAAGACCACCTGCATGACCGGGGGCCTCGGTGAGAGGAGTGCTGCAGGTAGCACAGCGACCGTAGCAGCCAGCAAGGCTGCTCCAAAGGGCTTCGGCCTCCCCGTCCTCGCGCGCAGGATAAGCGCCGCCAGGTGAGCGAGAAGCACGGCCAGCCCCGCCCACCCCGCCTGAGTAACCGACAGGGCCCCGACTGCTCCGAGCACAACCGCCAGCGCAACGGGCAGGGACTGCATGGCCCCGAACCCCGCGCCGCGAACAGCTACATAGAATGCAATTCCAAAGGGCATGATCTGACTGAAGGGCACAGCCCTCCCCATGAGGTACCCGCCGAGAATCCCCGTAAATAGGAGCGGGTGCCATGCCCAGCTGAGCCGACTTGCTACTTGCTCCTTCAACTTTGTCCACTGTGACCGCCTCAGACCAGCAGCCGAGGCCGAACCCCTTGTCAGCACGAGATACTTCACCACCCGGAGATAATGCCGTACCCTGATACTACCGAATAGACCTTGGCAAAGTCTGTCGATCTCTGACGGTCTCGCCGCGATTTCGTTCGACAAGCAAAGCGTTGTAAGAAAGTGAAACGACCGGGCTCTGACAGTGTCAGAACCCGGTCGCTCAACCTGGTGACCCCAACGGGATTCGAACCCGTGTTACCGCCTTGAAAGGGCGGTGTCCTAGGCCTCTAGACGATGGGGCCGCTTTGAGAACGCGCCTTGCGTACGTTACGATTATAACGGATCGTAGCTGCCCGTCAAGCGGGTAGATCCTGGGAAGGCGACGCCCCCGAAAAATCCCGCGGTTTTTTCTCGCTGGAGTGAAGTATTTTCGGGGGTTGCCTCGTCTTATTGTGTGTAGGCAGGTGAGAGACCGTGAATGAGATTGAGATCATATTGAGTCGCAGCGGCATAGCTGCCATGGTGTCTGGTTTGCTGGAAGGCGTCGGCATTCCCTGGCCGGGAGCTGTTGTCCTCACTGCGGCTGGTACCGAAGCCGTCAGCGCCTCCGCTGCCGTCGTGTTTGCGCTATGCTTTGGCGTCGTATATACCGGAAGCTCCTGGCTGCAGTACCTGGTTGGCCGGTACTTCTGGCATTTCCTCCGGCGCTTCATTCCCGAGGAACAACAGGCCAGGTTGCACGCCGTCATGCAGAGGCATGGCGAGTTTGCTGTACTCTGGACCCGTCCCCTGGCGATCGGCAATTACGTCTCCCTCCCAGCCGGTATGCTCCGGATGCATCAGGGCAAGTTCCTGCTCTACACCTTCCTGGGTATCATGCCGTGGAGTCTGGCCATGACCTTCGGTGGCAGCTACATTGGTGCCCACCTCTCCGCGGCCGGCCAGCTCCTGACGACCGCGGCGGTCCTTATGGGACTGATCGGTACAATTGCTGCCGCTCGCAAGGTAATCCAAGCCCGTCGCCTAGCCAAGCAGAAGCTGGCTCAGAACTTCTCCGACTGACCGATTTCGACACGAACCCCCTCTCCTCGTTGGAGAGGGGGCTTTGCTTATCCCTGGTTGCGCTTCCGCCAGTTCGCAAATCGTTCATAGATCTGCTTCAAATGATGCCGGTCATGCTTCATACGCATGCTGGCCCAGCGCTCAAAGTCCTTGCTCTCAGCGACGCTGTCAGGGACCGCCAGCATGGCGCTGATCCAGTGTCCCCGGGCCTCGCCCATTTCGTACAGCACACGGAAGGCTGTGTAGTGGGTGCCCCGGGCGACATCGGCCCGGTTCCAGGCGTCCTGTTCATCGGGCGACAGTGCGACCGGCTCCGGAGCCCCTGCCGACACCGCTCGAATGACCTTTGCCCAGTGCCGGTCCCGCCCGCCCAGGTGAAGCAGGATCTCCTTGACTGACCACTTTCCTTCGACCCGCTCCTCGAGGGCAGCCTCGGGCATGCGGAAGACCGTGGCCAGAAGCTCATTGCGCCCGATCTCGGCGTAGCGGACGATCGCCTCTCGCCTGTTACCCCGAGCGATCGCAAGCCGTTCCTTCAACGACGGCAGATGCTCAAAATCATGGACCGCGGCTGCCGCGAGGTCCCGTCCATAACTGCTCGCCAGTTGCTCATCCGTCAGGTCATGAAGCCGCTCTTCCAGCTTAGCCCTGTGAGCGACCAGCGCGGCCCTGACATCATCCACTGGGTTGGCTGCCCACTCAGCGGCCCGCTCCTCATTGCGGACGTTCCAGTCGGAAATCGCCCACCAGAACGGGTTCTGCCCGGCGTCCCGATCGTCCAGGCCCCGGAGCAGATCCTCCTCAAAGTTTATGATATGCCGGAGGATCCCAGCCGCCGACCAGCGGCCCGGCGCCGGCTCGTAATGAAGCTCCGCCTCCGTCGCATCTGCAATGACATCCATGAGCTGTGCCCGATTCCCCCACAGCTGTGCCAACAACCACTCTCGCTGCACGCAGACCACGCCTCCTACCAGGGAATCTTGCCCCCATCGACATTGAACGACTGACCCGTAATGTACGACGCCTCCGGTCCAGCCAGGAAGGCGACCAGACCGGCAACCTCCTCCGGGTGCCCGAGTCGCTTGAGCGGAATCTCGCGCATCCAGCGCTCCATGATCTCCGGATTGGCCCGCGACGTGGCGGTCATCTCCGTGATGATCACGCCCGGGCAGACAGCGTTGACAGTGATGTTGTGGACCGCCAGCTCACGAGCCGCCTCCTTGACAAAGCCCATGACTCCCGCCTTGGCCGCGACATAATTCGACGCATTCGGCAGCCACGTCTTGCCGGCGATCGAGGCAATCTGGATGATCCGGCCCCCACCGCCTCGCTGAACCATATGGCGTGCTGCAATTTGCGTGCAGAGGAAGACACCGGTCAGGTTGACCGCCAGCGTGCGATCCCAGGCCTCGTCAGTCATCTCCAGCAGCGTCGCCTTCGGCTCCACGCCGGCGTTGTTGACCACGATATCAAGGCGCCCATGGTCCCGGACGATTGCGTCCACCATCCCCTGGACCTCTGCCCGCACGGAGACATCGGCCAAGATAGCGTCGACGCCAATCCCCTCCGCCCGTGCCAGCCGCAGATTTCCCTCATCGATATCGTTAAGCACGACCTGCGCTCCAGCCTCCTGAAGCCGCTGGGCGAAGGCCTTCCCGAGGCCGCGTCCGGAGCCGGTTACCAGGGCAACCTGCCCGTGAAGCATACACACCCCTCCCACTTTTTCTGGTGGATGATTCCCGCGTCTGCACCATGATTCCTTTTTCGCACTGCCGAATTCGCCCATTGGGTTGGACGATCACCATGGGGAGGGTGGTTCAGATGAACAACGTTCAATGGGGCTCGCTTCTCTTTGCCTCAATGCTCGGCTCGCTCTCGATCCTTGTGTCCATGTATTTGGTGATGCCAGCGTTGGGCTTGCCCCGGCTCGACTTTGCGGCGGTAACAAGCGGATGGGTCGGTGCGACCGGCAGGTACGCCAAGATGATCGGGGTAGCGGTTTTTGTGCTGGGCGGGATCGGATGGGGCTTCCTCTGGGTCAAGATCGGTGGAATGCAATCGCTGACCGCCAACCTGGTGCAACACCTGATCTTTGGCCTCTGCCTGGGCCAGTTCTACGAGTAGATCCCGCCAAACGTATGAAGACCGTATGCCCCAGATGCGGGCATACGGTCTTCCAGCGCGATGCGCTATCGCTCCACCTTGGTAGCAACGGGAATCTGCACGTCTGCGTCCTCCTGCAGGAGCACTTGGACCCTGGTGCCCGCTGTCAGGGGACCGACGTGGCCGGGGATAACGGCGTATGCGTTCGAGAACGCCATGGAGCTGAGGACGCCAGCCCGCTGCGACATGTCGGTGTCAATGTGGATCTCGCCGTCAGGGGTATTATAGACCTTGGCCCGCAGATAGCGCGTGAGCGGGGCCACCTTCGTGACCGGCTGATCCAGTACACCCTCGGTCTCCCGCAGCCCGAGGCGGGATTTCCCGTTCAGGGTATCCAGCAGCGGTCGGACCAGAAGGTCGAAGTTGATGATCGCGGCCGCTGGGTTCCCGGAGAGGCCAATCAACAGCCGGTTCTCCAGAACACCGGCGCAGACTGGGGTACCCGGCTTAATTGAGACCCGCCAGAAGAGCTGCTCGGCACCCATGACCGTCAGCGCCTCCCGAACGACATCAAAATTACCAACTGAGACGCCGCCGGTGGTAATGATCAGGTCGCAGTCGGTCGCATGGCTGATCGCCCCCGCGATGACATCGGCCACATCGCGGGCGATGCCGAGCTTGACTGGATTGCCACCCGCCTCTCTGACCAGTGCGGCCAGGCCCGGGCTGTTCGAATTGCGTATCTGCCCCGGCCCGATGGGCTCGCCGGGGTGGGCCAACTCATCTCCCGTGGCCAGAATCCCAACCCGTGGCGGGGAGTAGACCGGCACCTCATCAATGCCGATCGCCGCGAGCAGATTGATCTCCGCCCCCCGAATCCGATGCCCTTTCTGGAGAACGGTCTGGCCTTCGGCCACATCTTCCCCGATAGGGGCTACGTTCTCCATGGGCGGGACGTGCCGGAAGATCTTGACGCCCAGTGGCGTAACGCGTACCTCTTCCATGCGAATAACTGCATCAGCACCGACCGGAATAGCGCCTCCCGTCATAATGGAGACGGTCGTCCCTGGCTTCAGGTCCTCGCCGAGGGGATGACCCGCGGGAATGACTCCCGCCAGGGGTAGGGTAACCGGCTCGTCACGGGTCGCCGTGAGGGTATCGTCGGAACGGATGGCATACCCATCCATACCGGAGCGGGGAAAGGACGGAAGCGGCTCAGGCGCCCGCAGGTCCGCCGCCAGAATCAGGCCAAGGGCCTCCTCCAACGGCCGGCGCTCTACCCGCCGCGCCGGAGCGTGTCGCAGGATCAGTTCCCGTGCTTCGTCCACCCGCAGCATGGTGGCCCCCTCCTTACGCCTTCTTCTCGGTATCCGCCGTGGGCTCGGCGTCGTCCTTGTTAATCTCTTCCTTCACCGTCTTCATGGACTTCTTGAACTCCTTGATCGTCTCACCCACTGACTTACCGAGCTGCGGCAACTTGGAGGGGCCGAAGATAAGCAGGGCGACGACAATAATCAGACCAATCTCGAGCGGGCCGATGCGGCTAAACATGAAAGATCCCTCCTATTTAAGCAACCGGGCGACGACAAAGTCCGCGATACCCGCAATATCGTTCCAGTCAAAGCAGGGGCGGTCGGTCTCCACCGGCAAGTCACCGGCGACGGCAAGCAACTCCGGGTTCCGGCCGCAGAGCAGTTCGCCCTCATTTCGAACACTGCTAAAGATCTCGATCTTGGGGTAGCTCTCCCGCTTGAAACCCTCAGTAATCACAAGGTCGACCGGGCCAAGCAGCGCAATGGCGTCGGCGGCTACAAAGGCGTCCCGGTTGATCGACCGTACGAGACCAATCTGGTCCGGGCCGATAATGCAGACCGCCTTCGCTCCGGCCTGCCGGTGCCGCCAGGTATCCTTTCCCTCATGGTCCATGCTAAAACCGTGCACATCATGCTTAAGGGTACCAACGTTGTACCCCCTGCGAGTCAGTTCGGCCACAAGGCGCTCAACCAGTGTGGTCTTTCCGCATTTTCCGCATCCAACGATGGATAGTACAGGTGGCATGGCTTCCTCCTACTGGCCCTCTATGTTGACATTCTACCGCTGTATTGCGGGACCGGCTATCGGTCGCGAGACTAGTGACGGGTAGACCAATCGGGCCTTTTTCAGCGATACCCATCCCCGTATAAATGGTCATGCTGCCTATCGCGTAGGCTATTGTGCGCAGGGAGGTGATGGGGATGTCGCGCAAGGGCGAGCGGAATCAGCGTCTTCAGGCCGGCAAGGCCGAACGGAAGGGCCGTGGCTACCTGCCCAGCATGAAGGGTGCCGCCATGGTTCAGTACGATGAGCGCGATGTGGGCCGCAAGACGCTCAATGTCCCAGACCCGGTCGACTATCGCTTCTAGCTTCACCTGCCGGGCGGGCTGCTAACAGAGCCCGCCCGCTTGCTACAAGTATACCCCGAAATGAAAGCAGGGCGCCACCGTGAGGTGAAGCCCTGCTCACTAGAGCCCATTCACAGTACGCAGGCTCAGACCCGCCAGAACGGGACCCAACTCGGTACTCGGTACCGGCTGAGCGTAGTAGTATCCCTGCGCCTTGTCGCATCCAATGCCGGCCAGTTCAGCCACCTGCTCCGGTGACTCCACACCCTCCGCTGTCACCGCCATGTTCAAAACGCCGGCGAGGTTGATTACGGTACGCACCAGAGCACTATCCACGCGGTTGAGCCCAAGGCCCATCACAAAGGAACGGTCGATCTTCAGGACATCGATCGGGAACTGCTTCAGGTAATGGAGTGAGGAGTGACCCGCGCCAAAGTCATCCATAGCCAAGCGAATCCCCAAAGATTTGAGCCGCTGAAGAATGGGCCTGGTGAACTCAGGGTTCTGCATGAGCGCCGTCTCCGTGATCTCAAGCGTGAGACACTGCGGCTCCAGTCCCGTCTGCTCCAGCACCTCAGCGACTTCATCGACCAGGGCAGGGTCCTGCACCTGGACTGCAGACAGGTTGACGCTCACTGTGAGCGGCATCTCCGGGTGGAACTTGGACTGCCAGGTACGTGCCTCCCGGCAGGCTTGCTCCAGCACCCAGCGACCGAGGGTAATGATATATCCCGACTGCTCGGCAATCGGTATGAACTCGCCGGGGGAGACCCATCCTCTCCGGGGATGGCGCCAGCGAATCAGCGCTTCCGCACCCACGACGGTACGGGACTTCAGCGCCACAATCGGCTGGTAGAAGAGGGTCAACTCCTGCTGTCGTATCGCCCGGCGTAGCTCCGCGTCGATCTCCAGGCGCTCCAGCGTGTATGCCGTCATGCTCGGATGGTACAGCACGTAGCGAGCCTTGCCCTGTCGCTTGGCGTAGTGGAGAGCGACGTCAGCCTCACGCATGAGATCCTTCGCTTGGGTAATGCGAGGGGTACCCAGCGTGACTCCGAGGCTGAAGGTGACCTGAAACTCCCGACCCCCGCAGCTCAACGGCGCATCCAGCGCGGCTGTGATCTGTTCGGTCCGGTTAATGACAGCATCGGCATCGGGGATGTCATCCAGGAGGATGGTAAACTCGTCGCCCGCAAGGCGAGCCACGGCACGGATCATGGGGAGCCGGCGTAGCCGCTCACCCACCTCGATCAGCGCCTCATCACCCGCCTGATGGCCGAGGCTGTCGTTGATGACCTTAAAGTTGTCTATATCCACATAGATCACGGCCACATGGCCACTTCTGGCTGTTTGAAGACTAGCCGTCAACCGGTCGAGAAAGGCCGCCCGGTTCGGCAGGCCAGTCAAATGGTCGTGATAGGCCAGGTGCGCCAGTTGCTCTTCGATCTGCTTCCGCTCTGTCATGTCGCGGGAGGTTGCAACGATCCCCGTGGCTGCACCATTCGCATCTCGCACAACCCGGGAGAGCGTCTCAAACCAGATATAGCTCCCATCCTGCTTACGAACTCGGTAGGAGACCCGCATGGACTCCTGCTCCAGAAGCTGGCGAAAGGCCTCGCTCACGGTCTCGAGGTCGCTCGGATGCACCAGGTCGGCCAAGTTTCGCTTCCGGAAATCCACAGCGGTATACCCGAGGAGGGTTTCGACAGCCGGGCTGACATAGGTGATCTGACCGTTCATGTCGAGGGAGGCGACCATGTCGGCACCGTGTTCGGAGAGAAGCCGATGGAGCCTGCCCTCCTCCAGCAGCGCCGCCTGTGTCCGATTCATCTGCGTCGTGTCAAGCGAAATGCCCAACACGCCGGCAATCTGGCCGTCCTCTCCCCGGAAGGGTTCCATATGGGTACGAAGATGGCGCCCCCGAACCTCCACCTCTACCTCGCCAGACTTCCCTGCAAGCGCTCGTTGGACCATAGGGCCGTTCGGTCCGCCCTCCGGCCCGAGGAAGGTCTCGAGACTGCTGCTTATGAGCCGCTCCGGTGCATAACCGAGCGACCGGAGGCCGGCACCCAGCACGTAGATCATGCGCAGGTCACGGTCCGCCACCCAGAGGATTGCCGGCACCTGATTCATGGTGGCCCAGAGACGAGCCTCCCTGGCCTCCAGCATCTGTTGGGCACGCTTGAGCTCGGTAAGGTCGTGGGCGTGGATCACGAAAGCCTCGAGGTTAGGATCATCCAAAAGATTGGTCGCCAGTAGCTCCACATGGCGGATGCTCCCGTTCGCGTGACGTATGCGTAGCTCACGCCGCACCTCCGCCCCCGGCGAAGCGAGTAGCGTCCGTATGAGACTGTCGTAGAGGTCTGCGTCGTCTTCATGAACAAGAGTGCGACAGATGGTGCTCCTCAGGCTCAGAGCGGAATGCCCGAGCAGGCGCAAAACGCCAGGACTGGCCTCCAAGATCCGGCCGTCGGGCCCGAGGACCATGATCGCACCGGAGACGTTCTCCAAAATGATATGCGCCTGCCGCTCCCGCTCCTTGAGAATGCGGCGTTCGTGTTCGAGCCTCTCTACCCGCTGGCGGGCCTGGTTGAGTCGCCGAAGGAGGAACAGAGACACGAGAGCAGCCGCGCCAGCAACAAGGTATGCAATCATCTCTCGCGCCCCCTTTCATAATATGAAAGCAATAAGGAGTATGTCGGCTAGCGATCAGGAATTGACATGGTACAGCCCACTACAAGATAGTTTATCACTAGATTATGCAGATTTGAACTCGTGCCGAGAATTTGTAGAAAAAAATAGGCGAGGCCGCTATATATCGGCCTCGCTTCAATGTCTCGCTAGAAGACTTTCTGTCCACCTAACTTCCTGTACTGGAGTAAAACCTGGTCCCGAGACTCCAAAAGCCATAGGATGCCACCAAGACAACTACCCCGATCACGGGGGTTGCCCAGGCGAGCAGGGGGAACGAGAGCCGATCCGTCTTCTCCAGCAATACGTGGGCCGGATAGTAGTTGATGAACGCGAAGGGCACCACGGTGGTCAGGGCGATCTGAAGCGCCTTATGATAGATCGAGACTGGATAGTTGATCAACTGGCGTGCCGGAAAGACCAGACTCCAGTAGAAGGTGTAGGTTCGGGTCGTCCAGAAAGCGAGCGTCGCCACCGCAATGATCGCCCCACCGAGAATGAATCCGCCCCCGATGGCTGTGACGATAAGGTAGAACAGCTTCGTGGCCGTCAGGTGGATATTCGCGGCCTTCACCGCAAAGAGAAAAGCGGCGATCGAAAAGACAAACTGGCCCATACCCGCGATGGGAGACTGACTACCCAGCACGGTAATCAGGGGGTTGATTGGCCGTAGGAGCGCCCGATCAAATGTTCCCTGCCGGATCTGGTCCTCGAAGGCATGTAGGCTGAAGAAGAAGGAGACGGCTACTCCCCAGGCTAGAATTGCCAGTGCGTACAGCAGTACAATCTCCTCGAGCATCCAGCCATCAATGGACTGGAACCTTTGGGTCAACCAGTAGAGGGAGACAAACTGCCCTCCATACGTAAGCACCATGGAGATGATACTCGCGACAAAGTTGAACCGATACTGCATTTGCGAGCGGGCCTGCGCCATGATCATTCGCAAATAGCTTGACCAGTTGTGCCGGATCATGCGTTACCCTCCCTGCATGGTCAGCTTCCGCTGACCGGCCATCCACATACTGTACAACACCCCCACCCCTACTGTCGCCCAGAGCATCTGCAGACCGAGCGCCTGCCAGAGAGCGGGGCCACTCAGCGTACCGGCCAGTATGGCAGAAGGCACAAAGTAGATCCCTGCGAAGGGCAGGTAGGTGGCGAGCCCCGCAATCCATCCGGGGAGGTAGTAGAGTGGGATGAACGACCCGGAGAAGAGGGAAGAGCCAATGCCCCAGAGTTGCTCAGCTTCGTCGAACTGGACGGTCCAGAGGGCTATCAGGGAGAGCGCCATCTGGAAGCTGGCTGTAATCACCCAGGCTACCAGTCCGCTCAGCCCGAAGAGCAGCAATGTCGAAAAGGAGGGAACATCCAGCTTGAACAGTACCCAGATGAGCAAATAGATCGGTAGGGAGCGGAGTAGCCGGAAGAAAGAGCGACCAAGGAAGTCGCCCAGGATTCGCAGGGGCAGAGCTACCGGCTTGATCAACTCCAGGCCAACATCGCCCATACGGAACTTGTAGCTGACCTCCCAGGTAGGCAGGAAGTGCAACTCCGACAGAAAGCGAGCAGCGATGACATAGCCCATTTGGTTTTGGAGTGCCACGGGGTCGTCCCGAAGGAGCGCCGTCCAAATGCCCGCGTAAAGGACGAACCAAATCAGGCTGGAGCCCATGCCTAGCCATCCTTCGACCTTGTAGGCGGACTGCTGGCGAAAACCCTGATTCATGAAGGCGAAGAGTGCGCGCATAAATGAACCTCCCCCAAGAAAAGCAAGCCCGCAGCGTTTAGACGTGGGAGCAGGGCAAACTGTTCCGGAATCCGGCGAATCTCTGTTCCGACCGGCGATCTGGTCGGATGTCGGGATGGAGGTACCATCCAACCAGAGACAGCCAATCTGGAGGACTCCTCCCTGCTCATGTGGAAGTATAGATAAACTCTAAGGCGACGAGGTCAACAAATATGAAAGCTGAGGTCCTGAACGCCTTCTTCCAGGCTGCGACGAACAGCATGACCAAGGAGATTCAGTCTGAGATCAAACGGACTGGTCTTCATGTGGACCCATCTGAGCACGTGACCGATGAAGTGACCGTCTACCTCTCCATGGTCGGGGGGCTGCGCGGCATGGTCCTGGTCGGTATGAACCTCACCACTGCACGCTCTATGGCTACTGCTATGGTGGGCGAGACGCAGGAGGAGCTGACGGAGATGGGGCTCTCTGCCCTGGCGGAGATGGGTAACCTGATCGCGGGTGGTGCCTGTATCGAACTGGAGAAGATCGAGATCACCGCGGATATCACTCCGCCGACGATCATGATCGGCCCCAAGGCACGGATCTCCACTCTCGGTGTGCAGCGTTTTGTCATTCCCATGGCGACCAAGCACGGCCCGGTCAACCTCCACGTAGCCGTTGAGCAGCAAGCATAATACGCCGCTGACATGGAAAGAGAACCCTGAGACAAGACGTCTCGGGGTTCTCCTTCTCTTTCCGTGTACCGGATTCCGCTGTGTACCGGATTCCGCTGATTCCGGCGGTTCAGGAGACATGGCTGGCAGATGCTGTTCGATCTACCGGCTCTACGGAGAGCGGCAATGAGTGTGGGGCTCGGAACAGGTAGCCAATCACCAGAGCGATGACCATGAAGACCAGCCCAAGCAGCGGATTGTCCTTGATTTGCGGAATGATCGGATAGTCCGTGACGCCGTGGAGGAGGGCCACCAGCCACAGGTTACGACTCAGGAGGTAGGCCGGGCCGAAAACCAGGAGGGCCGACACCAGGGGGATCCCCAGATCCAGCGCAAGGTCACCGCCCTGTTTCCCTGCCCACAGCGCAAAAGGCAGGTGAAAGAGGGAGAAGAGCACTGCGCTGAGCAGAAGAGCCCGCCAGGCGAGCGGTTTGCGATCCACCAACCGGGCAAGCCCGATTAGAAGAAAACCCCGGAAGAAGAGTTCTTCTCCCCCGCCCGTCAGGATCCAATTGTCGAGGAATCCTTGCCAGGTCAGGGATCGCAGAATCGGCCCTGTGACGATCCCCACGCTCTTCAGACCCATGAGGAGCAGCAGAAAGAGCCCATACGAACCGGCGAGCACCAGAACGGCCCGGATTATATGGGCGACAGAACCGCCGGCCCTCGCGAGGGTGATCCCTTCCATGCGCAAACCCAGGTAACCCACCGCACCGATCAACAGCAGCACCGCTCCGGTGGTCAGCAGACTCAAGCCGAACTGCCGATAGATCATCCGAGCAATTGGCCCACCCAACATGAAGACGACGATGGAGAGGAGTATGAGGCGCAGCCATGCCACGCCTTTCGTGGACAGACCCAAGCGGAATCCCTCCTTACTGCCCTCCAGTGTGAATCATCTGCTTCCCAGGCGGAAGACGATGTTTCACCATTCGGTTTGGACAGAAAGGACAAATTGCGAGGCATGGCTATGCACCTGCAACGGTTGTTCTCCGGTCCCTCAGTTGTACCGCCACAGCCCCGACCATGACCAGGAGAATCCCGGCGAATTGCAGACCAGTAAGATGCTCATGCAGCAAGAGCACGGCGAGAAGGGCAGTGAAGGCCGGCTCGAGGGTGCTGATGATCGCCGCCCGGGTGGGCCCGACGACAGGGAGGCCGGCGAACAGGGTGATTAAGGCCAGGACGGTCGAGCAAAGGGCCAGACCGGCGCCGGCTGCAATGGCAGGCAACGGGGGTACGGACTCCCCGCTTAGCAGGGCAATCAAAAGATAGACAGCCGATGCACCAAGCGTTACGTGGGCGGAGACGCGAACGGGACCGACCCCATGTGACCATCGCTCTCCCACCAGAATATAGGCTGCGTAGAGGACGGCAGCCATGACGATCATGATCAGACCCTGGGTGGAAAAACTGCCCGTCCCGGCTCCGAGGAGCAGCCAGGTACCCGCTCCGGTTAGGAGAAGGCCGGCGAGCGCCACACGGCTCAGGTGCTCCTTCCGGAAGAGGCCCACCATGGCGATCATAGCCGGATGCAGGTAGAAGATTCCGGTGGCCAGGCTTGCGTCGATATGCGGAAGGGCGCTGAAGTAGAGCAGCGCAACCATAGCCATGCCCAACCCACCCAGGGCAACGAGCTGGGCTCGCCGCCGCAGGGGTAGACCGCCTGCCTGGCCCCGCACGATCAAGTAGACCCAGAGGGCCAGGGCCGCCAGAGTGAAGCGAGTCGCACCAAGGGTAATAGCATTTGCACCATACGCGTACGAGATTTTGCCGAGGATCGGATTCGTGGAGTACCCCAAGGCCGAAACCGCTACCAGAGCGGCGCCCACCGTCATGGCTGACATTTTCTGTTTCATCATAATGAAGCTATTCTAGAGCCAGTCCGGCCAAAAAGATAGAGGGAATCTCCACGAAATCACCACACCCCCTCCGGATGATTCCGACAAATGTACGTTAGGATATGAATCAAGAACCAGTCACCAAACAGGAGGGACTCGCTTATGACCACTCGGGCAATCCTCGGTGCATTTGCCGGCGTTTCGGTTCTGGCTTTCGGGGTCTTCTGGTACTCCATGACACAGTTGGAGGCCGCCCCACCCCCCACGGCGGAAGTGAATGTGGCAACCCGCAATACGGCGCAAGGACGGGGCCCCGGAGCCCAACAGAACCCCACCCGGGAGCTTCACAGCGTGGAGATGCCGGGGCAGGTCTTCCAAGAGTACGCCCGGCAGGACGGCCAGGGCCAAGGCCCGGGGATTCAGGGCCAGGGGAATCAGGCCAACGTAGATCAGGGACTGAGGCAAGGGCAGGGGCAAGGCCCCTGGTGGGCCCGGTCCGAGACCCAGGAGAACTGAACGGAGGGCTGCGGAGGAAGTGATCCCCCGCAGCCCCTTCCTATACCGGCTGGTCCGGCAACCAGACCGTCAAGGTCACGGCCCTCCCGCCCCCTGTTCAGACAGAATGATAATGGCCTGCCATAACCTCGTGGCAGGCATCTGCTCTTTCCTCTTGATTAAGAGCCCTTCGCGGCGTATAATCCGTTTCACGCAGAACGTTCTCTACAGAACGAGGTGGTAGCCACATGCCTGACCTCCGGGTGGAACTGGGCCTCCTCTGGCGCCAAGTCAACCGCGAGATGCACGAGCGAATGAAGGAAGTTTTCAGGGACTTCGACTTCTCCCCCATGACCCATACCCTGCTTCACCAGATCCACAAAGAGCCGGGGGTCACAGTCAACCAACTGGCCCGGCTCTCGCGTACGGTCAAAAGCAATGTCTCCAAACTCGTGGACCAACTGGTGGCCAAAGATCTGGTTGAGAAGCGAGCAGACCCGTCCGACCAAAGGCTGGTGCGCCTCTATCTGACCCCCAAGGCAGAGGCGCAACGCGACGAGGTCGAGTCCCGTATGCAGAGTGCCTGGCTGGCTGTGCTCAACAACATTGCCGATGACGAACTGGAGGTGGCCGTCGGGGGCCTCCGCGCCATGCGATCCGCCCTCCAGCGGGCCAGACCCACTCCAGAACCCACAACAGATCGGAACGGAGATGAACCGCGGTGACCAAGCTGATCAAGTACCTGAAGCCCTTCACGGCGCTCGTGAGCGGTGTGCTGGTACTCCTCCTGATCCAGACGCTCGCCGACCTTTACCTGCCGACACTCATGTCGGATATCATCGATACGGGTGTGGTCAAGGGCGATACCGCCTACATCTGGCGAGTCGGTGGACGGATGCTCATGGTAGCCGGTGGCAGTGCCGTCGCATCAATCATCGCCGCCTACCTCTCCGCCCGAACCGGCGCCGGCTTTGGCCGCAACCTGCGGTCCTTGGTCTTCACACGGGTGGAGAGCTACTCCCTCCACGAGTTTGACAAGATCGGCACAGCGACCCTGATCACCCGCACGACGAACGATATCACTCAAGTGCAGATGGTCCTGATCATGATCCTCCGGATGATGATCAGCGCCCCGATCATGGCCGTCGGCAGCCTGTTTATGGCCATCTCGAAGGATGCCGGCCTCTCGGTCATCTTCCTGATCGTGCTGCCCATTCTGGGCGCCCTCATTGCCTTCGTGGCTACGAAGGGCGTACCGCTCTTTAAGGTGCTCCAGGTCAAACTCGACAACCTGAACCGGGTGCTGCGCGAGAACCTGACCGGCATCCGGGTCATTCGGGCGTTCGATCGGATTGACTACGAGACCCACAGGTTCCGCGAGGCCAACGAGGACCTGACCGAGACGGCGATCAAGGTGAACAAGATCATGGCGGTCATGATGCCGGCGATGATGCTCATCATGAACTTCACCTCCATCGCCATCGTCTGGTTTGGCGGCCTCCGGATCGATACCGGCCACATGGAGGTCGGTGATATGATAGCGTTCATTCAGTATGCCATGCAGATCATGTTCTCGTTCGTCATGGTCTCCATGATGTTTGTCATGATCCCGCGTGCCGAGGCCTCCGCCGTCCGGATTAATGAAGTGTTGGAGACCGTGGCTGAGATCAATGATCCGGCACAGCCCGCAGCGGTTACATCCCAGCGTGGCTACGTTGAGTTTCAGGACGTCACCTTCAGCTACCCCGGCGCCGAGGAGCCGGCCATCCAGCACGTCAGCTTCAGCGCCAAGCCTGGCCAGGTCACCGCGATCATTGGTGGAACTGGCTCCGGCAAGTCCACCCTTATCAGCCTGATTCCCCGCTTCTATGATGTCGACAGCGGCCGCATCTTGGTGGATGGTGTCGATGTGCGTGAGATGACACAGTCCGACCTCCGGGCCAAGATCGGTTTCGTACCCCAAAAGGCCGTCCTCTTCACTGGCACGATTGCAGACAACATCCGCTATGGTAAGGAGAGTGCTACGGCAGAGGAGGTCGGCCATGCCGCCGAGGTCGCCCAGGCTATGGAGTTTATTGCTGGCATGAAGCAGGGCTTCGAATCCGAGGTTGCGCAGGGTGGTACGAACGTCTCTGGCGGCCAGAAGCAGCGACTCTCGATTGCCCGGGCCCTGGTCCGGCGACCTGAGATCTACGTCTTTGACGATTCCTTCTCCGCTCTGGACTTCAAGACGGACGCTCGCCTGCGAGCCGCTCTGCGCAAAGAGACGGCCGAGTCAACCGTGCTTATCGTGGCTCAGCGGGTCGCTACCGTAATGGATGCCGACCAGATTATCGTGCTGGATGAGGGTCAGGTCACCGGTATTGGCACCCATAAGGAACTGATGCAACGCTGCGACGTCTATCGGGAGATCGTCTCCTCGCAGCTCTCTGAGGAGGAATTGGCATGAGTGACGAGCGCGGCGCACATCGCCCGGGAGTGGGTGCGGGCCCGGGGGGCGGGCCCGGTCGCGGCCCAATGGGTGGCGGACACATGATGGGCATGCCAATCCAGAAGGCGAAAGACTTCAAGGGCACGCTTCGTCGGCTGGTGGTATACCTGAAACCCCGGCGCTTCCACCTGATCGCCATCTTCAGCCTGGCGATTCTCAGCACCATCTTTAGCATCTTCAGCCCCAAGATCCTCGGCAAGGCGACCACCAAACTGTTTGAGGGAATCATGGCCAAGTACATGGGCCTGCCCGGTGCTCAGGTGGATTGGGAATACATCGGCCGGATCGTTCTTCTGCTGATCGGCCTCTACCTGATCAGCGCAATGTTCAGCTACCTCCAGCAGTACATCATGGCGGGCGTTGCGCAGCGGACCGTCTTCGACCTGCGGGCCGAGGTAAAGGCGAAGCTACACCGGCTCCCGCTCAAGTACTTCGACTCCCGAACCCATGGTGAGATCCTCAGCCGGGTGACAAACGATATCGACACGATCTCCACCACCCTTCAACAGTCGATCACCCAGTTGATCACCTCGGTCGTGACAATCATCGGTGTGATCATTATGATGCTAACAATCAGCCCTGCTCTGACCGGGATTACGATCCTGACCCTCCCGCTCTCCATTATCGTCACAGTCTCTGTGGCGAAGCGGTCGCAGAAGGAGTTCAAGGCCCAGCAGAAGGAGTTGGGCCAACTGAACGGCCATGTGGAAGAGATGTACACGGGTCACAAAGCGGTCAAAGCCTTTGGGCACGAAGCCAAGTCAATCGCCGAGTTCAACGAGATCAACGACCGACTCTACGAGGCCGGCTGGAAGGCGCAGTTCTTCTCAGGCCTGATCATGCCCCTCATGATGTTCGTCGGTAACCTCGGGTACGTACTCGTCTCCGTTATGGGTGGCATCTATGTCACGAAGCGTCTGATCGAGATCGGCGACATTCAGGCGTTTATCCAGTACGCTCGCCAGTTCACAATGCCGATCACGCAGACCGCCAACATTGCAAACATCATTCAGTCGACCGTAGCGGCAGCCGAGCGAGTCTTTGAGGTCCTCGACGAGGAGGAACAGATCCCTGAGGTCAACGACCCGGTGAAGGTCACGGACCCGCAAGGTGGCGTCCGGTTCGAGCAGGTAGAGTTCAGGTACAGGGAAGACACCCCACTGATCGAGGATATGACGATCGAGGCGAAACCCGGGCAGACCGTGGCGATCGTGGGTCCCACCGGTGCCGGCAAGACTACCCTGGTCAACCTGCTCATGCGGTTCTATGAGCTTAACGACGGACAGATCACGGTGGATGGCACAGATATCCGCAACTTCCGCCGCGGTGATCTGCACCGCATGTTCGGAATGGTTCTCCAGGACACCTGGCTCTTCAACGGCACGATTCGTGCAAACATTGCTTATGGCCACGACGGCGCTACAGAGGAGCAGATCGTGCAAGCCGCTCGTATGGCGCATGCGGATCATTTCATTCGCACCCTGCCTGAGGGCTATGACACGGTGTTGAATGAGGAGGCCTCGAATATCTCGCAGGGTCAGAAGCAGCTTCTGACCATCGCCCGGGCCTTCCTGGCCGACCCTGCCATCCTGATCCTGGACGAGGCGACATCGAGCGTGGATACCCGCACCGAACTCCAGATTCAGCGGGCTATGGCTGAGCTTATGAAGGGGCGAACCTCCTTCGTGATCGCCCACCGGCTCTCCACGATTCGAGAGGCAGACCTGATCCTTGTCATGAACAACGGCGCCGTCATTGAACAGGGTACCCACCGAGAACTGCTTGAGCGCGGAGGCTTCTATGCTGACCTGTACAACAGCCAGTTCTCCGGGGCGCCCCTCGATCCGGCCGTATAGGAAGAGATGCAGGTCCGCTCCCCAAATGCCAGGGGGCGGGCCTTCATCTTCGTATGGAGCAGTGAGATGCCGCAGTCAACCCCCATCCGTTGACTCTCCGGGTGACCGTATGGGACTGTATCGGAGACCAGGGGGGAGGGTGGCAGGTAGGGTCCGCGCACTATTCCCGCGCCTAGCTTCCGGCATTGGTTGACAGGGGGGGTAACCCCATGGTAAATTTCGATTGCAAGTGATACTCATTCTCAATCGGAGGCGATCTCCTTCATGTTCTCCCGCCGTCTTCTCACCTCGATCCTCTCCGTTGTCGTTAGTGCCGGACTCCTGGCTGGATGCGGTGCCGCTCCCGCTCCTTCAACGTCAACCCCGCCCAGCACCGCTGCCCCCGAACCGACCAAAGAGCAAGTTGTAAACATTTACACAGCTAGGCACTACGCCGTTGATGACCTTCTCTATGCAGAGTTCACCAAACAGACCGGTATTCAGGTAAATGTAGTCAAGGGTAACGCTCCGGAACTGATCGAACGTCTGAAGCGTGAGAGGCAGTCCTCCCCGGCCGACCTCTTCATTACGGTAGATGGTGGTGTGCTGAACACCGCCAAGGAAGCTGGTGTCCTGCAGCCCGTGACCTCCGCTGTCGTCGATCAGAACGTGCCGCAGTACCTCCGTGACAAGGATAACCACTGGATCGGCCTCTCCACCCGTGCCCGAGTGATCGTGTACAGCAAGGAGCGGGTGACCCCAGAGCAGCTCTCTACCTACGAGGACCTCGCCACCGACAAGTGGAAGGGGAAGCTGCTTGTCCGCTCCTCCACCAACCTCTACAACCAGTCGCTCGTAGCCTCCCTCATCGCCCTGAACGGTGAGCAGGCCTCTGCGGATTGGGCAAAGGGCATTGCCAAGAACCTGGCTCGCAAGCCTGAAGGCGGCGACCGTGATCAGGCCAAAGCGATTGTCGCCGGTGTTGGCGACGTGGCGATCATGAACACCTACTATGTCGGTCAGTTGGTCAACTCCAAGGACGCAGAGGAGGCGAAGGTGGGCCAGGCGGTTGGCGTGTTCTTCCCGAATCAGCAGACGACCGGCACGCATATCAACATCAGCGGTGTTGGCCTCGCCAAGCACAGTAAGAATAAGGATGCGGCCGTGAAGCTGATCGAGTACCTGACCAGCGAGCCGGCCCAGGAGCTCATGTCCAAGGAGAACTACGAGTACCCGGTCAACCCGAAGGCCCAGCTACCTGAGCTGCTCGCTTCCTGGGGGCAGTTCAAGGCCCAGCAGATCGACTTCGCGAAGCTGGGCGAGCACAACGCTCTGGCGCTACAGCTTATGGATAAGGCAGGCTGGAAGTAATCATGGTGTGGGCGACTCTGATCCGGGATCTTCGGAAGCACACCAATGGGTGGCTACTCATCGGCCTGGTGGGGGCAGCACTTGTTCTGCTGCCCCTGCTTCCCATTCTCTTCTCCCTGTTTCAAGCGCCCAACGCTAACTGGCTGCACATTCAGGAGTACCTGCTTAAGAGCTACATAGCTCAGTCTCTATGGCTGGTCCTCTTCACCTCCGGTTTCGCGATACTTGTGGCTGTACCCCTGGCCTGGCTGATCGCCGCCTATGACTTCCCCCTTCGGCGCTTCTTCCGCTGGGGACTTATGCTCCCGCTTGCGGTACCACCGTACATTGCTGCATATACGTATAGCACCATGTTCAGCTACACTGGCGTTGTTCAGACAACACTCCGCTCCGTGGGCCTGACCGTCAGTCCAACGTTCGGTATTTCGTCCATGCCCGGAGCCATATTCGTCTTTACCCTCTTCCTGTTCCCATATGTCTATGTGGTAACCAAGTCCTTCTTGGAGAATCAGAGCGGATCATACGTAGAAAATGCCCTCTTGCTCGGGCGAAGCCCCACCGCCATTTTCACCCGCATCGTCTTGCCACTCGCCCGCCCTGCGGTGATCGGTGGTGTGACCCTCGTCGTTTTCGAGGTGCTAAGCGATTACGGTGTGACCAACTACTTCGGCGTCCAAACCATATCGACGGCTATCTTCCGGACCTGGTTCGGTATGTACGATGTCGACTCAGCCGTCCGCCTCTCAGCCTGGCTCATGGTTGGCATCATCGGCCTGTTCATTCTGGAGCGCATGCTCCGGCAGAACAAGCGCTTCAGCGCATCGACCAGCAAATCAAGGCCTCTCGTGCCCCGAAGGCTGACCGGCGCTGCAGCACTTGCTGCTTTCGCATTCTCTGGCCTCGTCTTCGCATGGTCCTTCCTCATCCCTCTTCTGCAGCTTGGCGTCTGGGCTGCCTGGACCTACGCCGATGTACTAACCCCCTCGTTCTGGCAACTGACCTATCGGAGCCTGCAACTCGCCCTTGCTGCCACAGCGATCATCATGGTTTTCGCCGTAGTGGTAGCCAACGTGTATAGGACACAGGCCAACCGGTTCGCTCAGGCCCTCGCCAGGTTGATCACGGCGGGGTACTCCATTCCCGGAGCGATCGTCGCAGTCGGCGTTCTGGTTGTCTTCCTTGAGATCGATCAGCAACTGGCCCCGCTATATGCCCGCATGGGCATGGGCGAGGCGCCGCTGGTCCTGAGCCTCTCCCTGGCTATGCTCCTGATCGCCTATGTGGTGCGGTTTATGGCAACCGGCTATAACGCGGTGGAAGCCGGTTTCGAGAAGATCGGAACCCGATACCTTGAAGTCTCCCGCATGTTGGGTCAGGGGATCACGAGGAGCTTCTTCAAGGTGGATCTTCCGCTGATCAGGGGGGCTCTCTTCAGCGGGGCGATCCTCACGTTCGTCGAGATTGTCAAGGAGCTCCCGTTGGCACTCCTGCTACGACCGTTCAACTTCGAAACCCTTGCCACAAAGGCCTATCAGTACGCAAGCGATGAACAGATTCACCAGGCGGCTGTGCCCTCCCTCTTCATCATCGGCCTCAGCATGCTGTCTGTCTTCCTCCTAGATCGATTCGGGAAGGAGAGAACGGAATGAGCTTTGTAGACGTGCGGAATATCTCCTTTACCTATGCGGCCTCGCAGCCGCCGGTCATCCACGATTTCTCGTTCTCCATGGAGAAGGGAGAGACTGTCGGCATCCTGGGCCCGAGCGGTAGCGGCAAGAGCACCCTCCTCCGCCTGATCGCCGGCCTAGAGTCGCCCCGTGCGGGAGCCGTGGTGATCGCTGGGCAGACGGTTGTCAACGAGCGCACCTTCGTGCTGCCCGAGAAGCGGGGCGTAGGCATGGTCTTTCAGGACTACGGGCTCTTCCCCCACCTGACCGTGGCGGAAAATGTGGAGTTCGGCCTGCATCGTCTCTCACGTGGAGAGCGCCGTGCCCGAGCGAAGGAGATGTTCGACCTCGTCCAGCTGACCGGCTACGAGGGCCGCTACCCCCACGAACTGAGCGGTGGGCAACAGCAGAGGGTCGCTCTGGCTAGGGCGCTGGCGCCCAGGCCTTCCATGCTGCTCATGGATGAGCCATTCAGCAACCTCGATACCAACCTGAAGGCCTCCATTCGCAGCGAGCTTCGGGCAATTCTGGACCGGGCCGATATGACCTGCCTCTTCGTTACCCACGACCAGAACGATGTGGAGGCGATCTGCCACCGTACGGTGGTCATGGGCGACACGGTCCGTCCGACCGAAGTCCAGGCGACGGCAGCCGCCGCCTGGCGCTGACTAGCAATAGCCTTTGAGACGACCCCCACTTCACAGGAAGTGGGGGTCGTTGCGAAGGCCGCGGACCAGCAGCCTGGCGTTATTAGATAATGAAACTGGCGGCAAAGATCAGGAGCAGACTGACGACAGCGTTGATTGCGCAGACCGTTGTATAGGTCTTCAGGCCGCCGGAGGTAGTCAGCCCAGCGATCTTGGCGCTGATCCAGAAGCCGCTGTCGTTGAAATGTGCGCCCATCAGGGAGCCAGAGAAGGCAGCCAGGGCGATCAGAATGGGGGCCACGCCCAGCGTCGGGACCGCCGGGGCAAGAATCGTCAGGGCGGTGATCATGGAGACGGTACCCGAGCCCTGGGCGACCTTCATGAGCGCTGCGATCAGCCAGGCCAGGAGAATCGGGTTGAAGGAGACCGCCTTCATCATCTCAGTGATGGCGTTGCCAACACCCGAAGCGGTCAGGACCGAGCCCAGCGCCCCACCGGCACCCGTGATGAGGAGGACAATACCAGCATCGGCGAGCGATTTGGCGATTGACTTCTCAATCTGCTTCCCATCCATCCCGGTGGAACGAGCCACGATCATGGCGGCGAAGACACCTACCAGCAAGGCAATGTTCTTGTCCGAAATGAAGGCGACCCATTCCGGCACCTTGCCAACAGCGGCCTGCGTAGCGGTCCCGATCAGGATCATTACGATCGGCAGGACAATCGGGAGCATCGCAAACCAGAAGCCCGGTTGCTTCCCGGCTACGACCTGCTCCTCGGCCCGCTGGCGACCTGCTTCCTCGCTGTAGTTCGCATCTTCGTCCTTCGCAGGGTTCCAGAAGCCCCGGCGAAGCAGGAAGCGGTCATAGATCCAGAGACCGAGCAGGAAGGTGGGCACACCAATGATCAGACCCCACAGGATCAGCGTGCCTACATCCAACTTCAGGAGTTGACCGCCCGTCAGAGGTCCAGGGGTAGGGGGGACAAAGGTATGCGCCATGCCAAGACCGGCCGCCAAAGCGCCAACGAAGTACGGCAGCGACTTCGCCGACTTGGCGAGGACTCGTGCGAGAGGAACTAGGATTACGTAGCCGACATCGTAGAAGACCGGAATCGAGACAATGAAGCCCGTTGCGCCAAGCGAGTAGTGGGAGTCCTCCTTCTTGGTCAGCTTCAGCATGCCGTTGGCGATCGACTGAACAGCACCGGAATCAGCAACCAGCTTGCCCAGCATGACGCCAAAACCAACCGAGAGGCCAATGCCGGTCATGAGGTTACCGAAGCCCTTCGTGATCGAACCGACCGTGTTAACGAAGCCTACACCCGAGGCCAGGCCCATATAGAGAGAGGCGAGGATCAAGGAGATGACCGGGTTAAACCGCAGCTTCAGAATAAGGACGACGACAATGATGATGGTGATCAGCAGGTTGACAAGGATCAGCGTGCTCGACATGCGGGTACCTCCTTATCAGAAGAAGGAAGGTTGAGCGGCGACGGGAGCGATCCTGCTGAGTCGGAAGCCATGGCATCCGGGAGCGGTGGTCCGGGAACCGCCGACCGATGCGTGACGATCCGGCGGCCCCGTTTCCATACCCGTTCTGGTCCGCGGGTGGGTCTACTTCGTTTATTTCACTACGGCACCGTGGCTGGCGGAGGTGACGGTTTTGGCATAGCGGACCAGGTAGCCCTTCTTCACCTTGGGCTCCAGAGGCCGCCAGGTCTTGCGCCGCTCCTCCAACTCGGCCTCGGACAATCTCACGTTCAGGGTGCGGGCAGGAATATCAATGTCGATAATATCCCCTTCCTTCAGCCAGGCAATGGGGCCGCCCTCTGCTGCCTCCGGTGAGACGTGACCGATGCAGGCACCGCGGGTCGCTCCCGAGAAGCGTCCATCGGTGATCAGCGCGACCTCCTTGCCAAGGCCAACGCCCATGAGCGACGCTGTGGGCGTGAGCATCTCGCGCATGCCAGGACCGCCCTTTGGCCCTTCGTAGCGGATGACCACCACGTCGCCCTTCGTGATCTTGCCGGCGAGAATCGCTGCAACAGCGTCCTCCTCCAGGTCGAAGATCCGTGCCGGGCCACTGTGCCGCAACATTTCCGGGGCCACCGCCGACTGCTTGACAACCGCGCCCTCAGGGCAGAGGTTGCCATTCAGAATTGCGATACCGCCTTCCAGATAGTAGGGGTGATCTATCGGCCGGACGACTTCCTTGTCCCGATGCACCGCGCTGGCAATGTTCTCGCGGAAGGTCTTGCCGGTACAGGTCAAGACATCGAGATCAAAGAGGTCCGCCTTCGCCAACTCGGCTACGACCACCTGCAGACCGCCGGCCCGGTAGAGATCCTCAATGTGGAACGAACCACCTGGGGCGAAGTTGCAGAGCCGTGGTACCTTCCTGCTGATCTGGTCGAAGGTCTCAAGCTCGATCTCAATGCCCAGCTCGTAGGCGATCGCGATCAGGTGAAGAACGGTATTGCTGGAACCGCCAATCGCCATGTCTACGGCAATGGCATTCATGAACGCGTCCTTGGTCAGGATATCCGCCGGACGAATCCCTTTCCGGAACAGTTCCATGATCTGCTCGCCCGTTTTCCGGGCAAGCATCTTCCGCTTGGCCAAGTAGGCTGGGATCGTGGAGTTCCAGGGCAGACTGATCCCCAGTGCCTCCGAGAGCATGTTCATGGAGTTTGCGGTGCCCAGCAGACCGCAGGCACCACACCCGGGGCTGGCCTCATCTTCCCACTCATCCACCTCGCTGGTGGTCATTTCGCCCATGGCGACCTTGCCGGCGGCCTCGTAGAGTCTGCCGCCATCAGTGGGCTGCCCGCGGAACCATCCACAGGACATAGGCCCGCCTGCGATCATGATCGATGGGATATTGAGCCGGGCAGCAGCCATCATCATTCCTGGGGTAATCTTGTCACAGTTCGTGACCAGGACCAGACCGTCGAGCTGGTGCCCCTCGGTCATGGCCTCGGTGGAGTCGGCGATCAACTCCCGGGAGGCGAGAGGATAACGCATGCCCGCGTGACCCATGGCAATGCCGTCACAGAGTGCGATAGCCGGGAACTCTACTGGCGTTCCACCGGCGGCGGCAATGCCCAGCTTCACGAAGTGAACCAGTTCCCGGAGGTGGACATGGCCGGGGTTGATCTCGTTGAAGGAGTTTACTACACCGATCAGTGGTTTGCGCAGGTCTTCATTGGAGAGACCGGTTGCCTTCAGCAGGGAGCGTTGGGTGGCTCGTTCGAGTCCGCTCTTGATGAGGTCGCTTCTCATGAAACAGCCGCCTCCTTCTGGCGCTGCAACTCCAGCGCCACATCCAGGATCACGTCTTCCTGACCGCCTACAACCTTGCGCCGGCCCAGTCCCTCGAAGATCAGCTTCGGAGAGACGCCATACTGCTCCGCGGCCTCCAGCACCCTGAGATAGAAGCTGGAGTAAATGCCCGTGTAGCCCAAGATCAGCGCCTCGTTGGTCACCTCCAGCGACCGGTTGATCAGCGGCCGTACGTATCTCTCCCCGGTTTCGACCAGTTCGTACCAGTCCGTACCGGTGTCGATACCCATCTTGTGTAGGACGGCAGCAACCACTTGGGTGGAGGTGTTGCCGCAGCCGGCGCCCCAGCCCTCCAGCGCGCCGTCAATCAACTCGGCACCAGCGTCAACCGCTGCCAGGGGGTTAGCCACCCCTAGCCCCAGGTTGTTGTGGCAGTGGACCCCGATCGGGAGGTTGGGGACCTCCTTCTGGACCGCCCGTACCCGAGCTTCCATATCGTGGGGCGTCTGGGCACCGGAGGAGTCAGCGATATAGATCATGTCCGCCCCGTATCCCTGCGCCATCTTAGCCTGAGCCGCCAACGCTTCAGGAGTTGTCATGTGGCTCATCATGAAGAAGGCGGCAACCTCCATCCCCAACTCTTTACCCAGACGAATATGCTGGGCGCCCACATCGACCTCGGTGCAGTGAACCGCCACACGCACCATCCGGGCACCACACTCGTAGGCCAGCTTCAGGTCTTCCATCGTGCCTAGTCCTGGCACCAGGAGAACCGCTAGCTTTGACCGGCTCAAGGCCCTGGCCGCTGCCGTGAGCAACTCCCGGTCGCTGTGCTTGGCCAGGCCGAACTGAAGCACCGATCCGCCGGCCCCCGCTCCATGGCCTACTTCAACAGCGTAGACCCCAGCCTTCTCGAGCCCCGAACAGATGTTGAAGACATGCTCAGGCGTATACTGGTGGTGCATGGCGTGGCTGCCATCGCGCAGCGTTGTATCAATGATCCTGACGCGTCTCATGCGACTTCCCCTCGTTCCTTGAGCAGCTTTTCGGCGAACATCTCGGCCATCTTTACAGCCGAGGCGGTCTCAATGTCGAGGTTCCCGGAGTACTTGGGCAGGAAATCTCCCGCTCCCTCAATCGTAACGGTGGTCGTAATGATCCCACGGTCGATGACCGGTGCCACCGTAAGCTGATAACCCGGTACGTATTCCTGGATCTTCCTGGCCATCTCCTGGACTGCCTGGATCACCGCCTCAATCCGGAAATCTGAGGTCTTGGGGATGCAGAAGATCGTATTTCGCATGGGCATTTGCGGGATTGCCGGGTTAAAGATCGTCATGACCTTTGCCCGACCGACCCCGGCCAGCTTCATAAGGGCGTTGGCCGTGGTGCGGGTGTACTCGTCAATGTTGTTCCGGGTACCGGGTCCCGCACTGTCACTGGCGACGGTCGTAATCACCTCTGCGTACTCGACCGGCACCGCCTGGTTAATGGCGTACACGATAGGAGTTGTCGCCTGCCCGCCACAGGTGATCAGATTGACGTTCTCCTCGTTCAGGCAGTCCTTCATATTAACCATGGGGGTGGCCATTTTGCCGACGGCGGCAGGGGTCAAATCGATAGCGATTTTTCCCAGCTTCTTCAGGAGCGGAGCGTTCACTTCACTATGAGCACGGGCAGTGGTCGCATCGATCACGATCTCCGCCAGGTCGGGGTTCTGCACCAGGAAGTCGATCCCCTGATCCGAGGCCACGACTCCCTCTTTCCGAGCCCGATTGAGTCCCTCTGACGTCGGATCAATGCCAATCATCACCGACATCTCCAGAAGCGGACTGCGCAGGACCTTGTACATGAGGTCGGTTCCAATGTTCCCCGGACCCAAAATGCCGACCTTAATCCGTTTTTGCATGCCTGTTCCTCCTTGTGCTAGCGACACAGAACGGAGACCTTACCCAACCGGTCGAAGATGGCCTCCACGTAGTCACCACTGGCGATGGGGAAGACCGGTGTGAACGAGCCGGACATAACGATCTCGCCCTTGCGGAGCGGCATGCCCAGATCGTACATACGATTGGCGAGCCAGACCACGGCGTGCACCGGATTACCGAAGACGGTGGATCCGGTGGCCGTATCCATGAGCAGGCCATTCTTGAAGATCGTCAGACCGATATAGCGTAGGTCGAAGTCGATCAGAGGCCGCATCGTCCCGCCGACGATGATTCGGGCGTTGGCTGCGTTGTCGGCGATGGTGTCAGGCACCGTCACCCGCCAGTCCTCGAACCGGCTGTCCACGACCTCAATCGCTGGCATAATCCCGGCAGTTGCCCGAATCACATCGGCCACCGTAACGCCTGGCTTGTCCAGGTCCTCGGCCAGCAGGAAGGCGATCTCTGCCTCAATCCGGGGAGCGATCAACTGCGCCATAGGCAGGGGCTCATGCTCCATTAAAATACCATTATCCATGAGCACCCCGTAGTCCGGCTCGTTTACGTTGAACTGACGACGTAGCTTCTCACTGGTGAAGCCAATCTTCCGGCCGATCAGCTCCCGCCCGTGTGCCAGCTTGATCCGCACGGCTGCCTCCTGAATGCGGTACCCATCTTCCGCCGTGTACCCCTCAAACCGTTCGGAGAAGGGCTTGATAGTTCGCCGTTCGGCTTCGGCTTCGACCAGTTCCTGTGCGAGGATCTCTGCAGGGATCTGCGTCGTCATACGAAACTCGCCTCCACTTTTCCGCAATGCGGAAACCATTTCCGGAGCATGCGCTAAGAGAAATCCGCATGAGTGGGTCATGCGGAGTAGAACACGCCGTTAAGGGGCACCCAGGGCATGGCTGATCTGGTGTGCAGTGGCCTTCACGTCCGCGATCACTTCATCCCAGTCATATACCATGCGCGGGGCCGGAATGGAAACACTGAGGGCGCCAACGCAACTGCCATTATGACCAAAGACCGGAGCACCGAAGCATCGGAGCCCTACCTCAGACTCCTCATCGTCCACGGCATAACCCAGGGTCCGCACGCTGTGGATTTCCTGTCTGAGCCGCTCACGATCAGTGATCGTCTTCTTGGTGAGAGGAGTCAGTTTCAGGTTTCGCAGCACGGTCTCCAGCTTCTGCTCATCGTAATAGAACGCCAGAATGCACTTCCCGACCGAGGTGGCGTACAGCCTGTGGGTCTCACCAATGCCAGGCGTATAGACCAACCGGCGCTGGGCGTCAAGTTTCTCAATACAGAGGACCTGCATGTCCCGCTCAATCACGAAGTGGGTGGTCTCGTTGTACTTCTCAAACAGTGTCCGCATGTATACCCGAGCTACCGAGCGCAATTCGTCCATGGCCTGGACTCGCGTGCCCAAGATAAAGGCGTTTAGTCCCAGGCGGTACTTACCGTTCTCCTCGTTCTGGCGAATGTAGCCCAGTCCCTCAAGGGTTGAGAGGAATCGGTGGACCGTACTGATTGGGAGACCGGACCGATCATGGAGATCGGTGATCGATAGTTCATAGTTGCGCCGGTCAAACTGCTCTAGAATCCGAAAGGCTCTCTCAATCGACTGGATCGAATTTGGGTTGCGATCACTCTGCCCCATCTCACATCCCCCACATTTCAAGGCAATCATATTCTGTTACCGGCTTTCCGGTCAATAGAACTCATTTCCGCATAGCGGAATCATTCTTCCGGTCCCCAACTACGGACGAGTCATGGTATTTACGTTTCTTATCAATGCAGACGGTGGGATAAGGACAACGCCTTACAGGTTTGGCCTTCAACCGTTTTCGGATGCTGTCATCAGTGGGTGTTTGTTCGCATTGGGGCTTATGACTGTCATGAGAAGAACGAATATGTTCGGCCCCCCTTGAATCGGTCCTGGATTTCAAAGGCGTCTCTTTGAAGGAGTTTGCGGCACCGGGGCGAACCCTCGGGGGGAGTCCCTGCCTACCAGCCTGCAGACTACGGAAGAATAGCTCTCCGTTCCGGCGGCCGTGGTTTCGACCTCTTCTATGCGTAGCAGGCAACAAGACGGGAGAGTAATGCCCAATGCAGCACGTTGGATACGTATCAACAGGAAAAGGTGAAGCCGTAGGAGCAACCGCCCTCCCCTGGTTCCAAGAAGCGCTGAAATCTCGGTTCGGGTTTCGGCCTTTCCCCGGAACGCTGAACTTGGAGGGCGTATCGGAAGATGGCGCCCTGGCTACGCACCTGCTGGAACACAGTATGGTGCTGGTCCCGCCCACACCAGGTTTTTGCTGTTCCCTGCTGACCCGAGTCTCCCTTCGCAGCAACGGAGTCAAGCCCGGTGAGTGGGTACCAGCTGTGCTTGTGCGCCCCATGGTACCCGGATACGGAACGGCACGGGCCGAGTTTGTGGCCCCACTGCGCCTGCGTGACGCCCTGGGCGCCCAGGACGGCGATTCGGTCGATTTCCGGGTCGAGGTTTCAGCGTTTCGGCCCTCCTGGACACAGGGGAGCCAGAGCGAGGGTGACTCTGTTCCCGGTGTGGCCCGGGGACGGGTGGTTCATGTCCTCTCGTTGACTGACGGACCCTTCACCCTCGTAGCCGACTGGACCGCTACAGAGAGCGGCCTGGTGGTGACTTTGGTCGGAGGTCATACTCATGTGGGCGCCGTCGCACTGGCGACTCCCCGCCCCAGCCTTCGTGACCACGGGAAACTCAGTGCAACCTCTTCGGTCCTCACGCTGCCGGGTCACAAAGATGACAACCTCGCCCGCACGGTGTCAGAGCGTCTGGCCGCCGCGCTGGGACAGCCGATCACCGTGAGTGCCGGTGTCCACATTGGCCCGCCCGGCAGTTTCGTGACCCCCTTGGCAGATATCGAGAAGGTGGGCATGGCCGCCGGAACAGTGGCCGACCTTGTGCGGGAGCAAGTGGCCGGTCGGTTCTCTCCCACGGGTCCAACCCCTGACCACTGAGCCCGACGCTCATCTACGGACAGAGTAGTGAACGCGAATGAGCCGGACTCGGGCAGCAGCCTGGTCCGGCTTTCGTTATGTCGCACCAGTCCTCATGAGCTCTCCAGCAGTCCACGCCGCATGGCCCAAGCGACCACCTGTGCTCGGTTGTGGAGTTGATACTTGGCCAGAATGTGCTTCACGTGGTTCTTAACCGTGTTCTCCGAAAGGAAAAGGCTTGCGGCGATCTCCCGGTTTGTGGCGCCGGTTGCTAGTAGTTCAACAATTTCCTGCTCGCGGATCGTGAGCAGGGCGGTTGTCCCTTCGTGTGGCCTTGTCGTTGGGGGCTGCAATCCAGATTGCGTTCCTTCCATACTTTCAAAGAGACTCCTTATCACCTCTGGGGCTATGGGCATCTCCCCCTGGAGTGCCTCTCGAATGCGGGTACACAGCGTCTGAGGCTCCAGGTTCTTCAAGAGATACCCCTGAGCCCCTCGGAACAATGCAGCAGCCACGTCATGACGCGAGGTGGAGTCCGTGAGAAAGATAACCACGGCCTCCGGAAGGCCAGCCCGGATTTTGCAGAGAGCATCGACCCCGGTACAGCGGGGCATATCCAGGTCGAGTAGCACCACATTTGGGCGGAGTTGCAGCGCTTGAGAGTAAGCCTCAACCCCATCGGCCGCCTCGCCGACCACTTCCATGTCCGCCTCCATAGCAAGCAGTTGGGCGATGCCGCGCCGGAACAGCGTGTGGTCGTCCACGAGCAAAATGCGAATCGGTTGGCTAGGCATGGCTCTCCTCACCTCTCAGGCCCTCCAAAAACTGGTCCGCAGTGGCGTAAGTGCTATGCGAATATTCTGCCTCACGAGTGCACATATCTACATACTCTTATGGTACTACCAGGCGGGCTTTGGACTCCATAGCCCAGCAGGGCGGTCTTCTGCCAGGATGGGGTCCCTTCAGACTACTCATAAAGCATTAGATTAAAGGCCATTGTCGCACGAATGGTCTCTGGCGGAGCCGCCTCCGAGCCATAAAAAAAGGGCGGAGCTGCTACGGCTCCGCCCTTTCGGCAGACACAAGCTATCCGACTCCTGGATTCAGGGCATCGGCCAGGAACCGCCTCTCCGACACCAGGAAGCCCTCGAGAAGACGTGCAAATCCTTGGAAGAAGTCAGTCTGAGCCTGCTGTCGCATCTCCTTTGTATAGCGCGAAATCCAGGAGAGCAGGTGCTCTTCCAGGAATCGCTGCTCAAGCTCGAGCAGTCTCTCCAAGCCTTCCTCGCTCTGGACCGACGACTCGCTGGCACACAACTCGGCCATGTAGCTTAGTTCCACACCGACATAGTCGGGCCGCTCCAGCAGGTCCCCGCTGACCGCGAACCCACCCTCACGGAATGCGCTGACTACCTCCCGCAATGCCGCCGTAGGCATCAGATCGGACCGGTAGACGGACTCGTACGGGGGCGGTGGTCCATACTCGCTCTGCACGCCACGGCACAGCCTGGTCCGATCAACCGCAAGGGCAAGCTGAACCGCTTCCAGGGTTTCACCCGGTGGCGAGGCAGCGAACTGGTTCATCAGCTCTACTCCATCCCCCAGGAGGCCCGATTCCTCAATGTGGGCTAACGCTGCGGTGGCAGCGAAGATTCTTCGGGAGTATTCCGAGCCGTGAGGGGGAATTGGCGTGAGGAAGATCTCCGCCAGAAAACGGTAGACCCTCGAGCGGGAGCAGGAGAACTCTTCCCATTGCTCTGGATCCAGCTCCACACTAGTTTGTGGCTCCAATCTTCTCCCTCCTGTCCATACGGACGGACTAGAGACCCAGCGTCGGTCCCGCGCCAACCAGGAACATGAGCGCTCGCTCCGTCAGGCCGCCGGCTACCACACTCAGCAGCGCGATCCCAGCCACGGCCGTCTGCTTCGACCCCGGACCCTTTGGCCTGACTAACATGAGAAGGGTGGGGATTACGAGACCAATCGCGACCACCAGGAACCAGAAGAGGAGCGGTACACTGCCCGTCAGAATGACCGACCCGACCATGGCAGGTGTGGTTAGACTGGCGGCGTAGAAACCTACTACTACCGCTTCCAGCACCAGCCCGCCAAGCGCCATCACGCCCACGGAACGGAGCAGATCAGCACCTGCCCGCTTCCACGCCAGCAGCACATAGCCTGTAAACACCCCGAGGACCAGGGCAGAAACGAGGTACGTCAACGGCAGGAAGAAGGTGTTCCAGGCCGGCCGGCCGGGGAGCATGTAGGTTGCGCCCACCGTAAAGGCAAGGGCCGCACTCAGAAGGAGGCCAATTGCCGCCACCGTCATGCGGGTCGAGGCTGCAGCCCGCCGGGTCAGGCCCATGTAGAGCAACAAGACCAACCCGGTGAGGGCCAAAAGGGCGAACTCCCGCCCGACATTAGTCCCCAACCTGCTCAGGACAAGCAGAGCCCGTTCCGGGTGGGCCAGGTGGAATACGCTGGAAACCCCGCCAATTGCCAGCGAGATCAGGGCCATCCACGAGCCAGGAGACCTGATCTCCTCTGCTTTCCCCATCAGGTCAGTAGTGGCGACGAAGGCAAAGGTTCCTGCTCCGAGACCAGTGAACAGGGTGAACAGAACTAGCGTCCACTGTACTTCCATGCTCGTCCCTCCTCACCCGTTAATGTAGAAGACAGAGGGCTTGGAGCCCAACTCCGACAGAAGCTGCTTCCCGTGATGCTGCGCCACCAGCTTGGAGACCTCGCTTTCGGGATCGTCCAGGTCACCGAAGATGCGGGCATGAGCGCCGCAGGTCACCACGCACACCGGCAACTCGCCTGCGGCCACCCGATCGGCGCAGAAATCGCACTTGTCCGCGGTCCCGGTCTGGAACCTCCCGGATTGAGACTTCTCGTAGGCAGTCATCTCCTGCCCCGGGAAGTAGCTCGTGTACTCCTCTACGAAGCTGCGGGCTCCGTACGGGCAGGCCATAACACAGAACTGGCAGCCAATGCAGGCGTCCTTGTCAATCGTGACAATCCCGTTCTCCAGCACCTTTGTGGCCCCGGTCGGGCAGACCCGGCTGCACTCTGGCTCCTGGCAGTGCATGCAGAGGATCGGTAGGTACTGGTAGCGAGTGTTCGGATAGGTGCCCGTCTCCTTGATCAACACACGCGTTCGGAGAACCCCTGGGGGGGTACCGTTCGCCTGCTTGCAGGCGATCGTGCAGCTGTTACATCCAACGCATCTCTGCAGATCAATGACCATTCCGTAACGCATCTTCTACCCCCCTGTCATTCGACCTTGTACACCTTGACCTTGTGCCTGCCATCAAAACCGCCGCCCAACGGGTCTGCGGTCTCGGGACCTGTGTTCATGAGGGAGTTGAAGTGGATCCCCTGAAGGGCAAGCGGGTTCATTTGCTGGCTCCGGTGACCGAACAGCCCGCCAATCCCCACCACATCGGGATGGAATGCCTCGGAGAGCTTCACCCTGCCCTGCACCTTGCAGCCGCTGTCCTCGGACTCGACCCAGACTAGGTCGCCATCCTTGAATCCGCGAGCCTCGCCCGTGGCCCGGTTGAGGCAGACCAGGTGCAGGTAGGGATCAAACTGGGCGGCCTCGTGCAGCCACGGGTTGTCCACCGAACCGCCCAAACCGAAGGAGAACTGAGCCGTCTTCCAGTTGATCGCCCACAGATCGAAATCGGGAGAGTCCGCCTTCGGGTGATCCATCCAGTGCACGACTGGCTTGTAGTGGTCGAAGAAGGCGTCTTCATCCCAGCCCGGGATCATCGCGCCGACCCGACGGATGTTCCCCCGCAGTTCCTCACCCTTGCAGAGGAGGTTCTCCATGTAAAGGGCGTAGCGAGTCGTGCCCATGGGGAATCCGGAGTACGGATAGGCGGTGCGTGACGGCAGCAGCCTCATCCGCATCTTGGCCACGTTGCGTTGGGCATCCACGTCTGCCTCGGCGCCCTGGCTGGACTTGAAGACCAGGTTCGCCAGCTCCTTGGCCGAGTACTTCCGGTCCAGGTCCAGCAGGAAGGGAGCGACCAGCTTGACCGGCGAGAGCACGCCGGTGTTGATCTTGGCGTTCATGCCCCGCGGCCCGTAGAGGATGCCGATGCGCTCTGCCAACTCGATCAGGACATCGTCCGGTTGCCGGGAGTTGTACACCGGCTTGATCACCTGCTGGGCCACCATCCCGAAGACGGCGTTTCGCAGCCCTTCGGGCGTCTCGTATAGAGCACCGCGCTGCGCTCCGGAATACCGCTCCAGCCCGACCGCCTCGGGCAGGACGATATCTGCGAGCAGTGCGGGCTCATCCACCGAGTAGGAGAGGGTGAAGATGAACCGGAACTTCTCAAAGGCCTTCAGGACCTTCTCCTGATCGTAGACTCGCAGGATCGGATTGCCTGCCCAGACATACAGCACCTCCGGCGTGTAGTCTAGGTAGTACTTCTTCGGATCCAAGATCGCGTCGAACACGATATGCGGGTTGTCATGGGAGTACGGGAAGAAGGTCTTGCCATCGAGCCGGTTGGGCGGCCACTCGAAGGCCCGCGGAAGCGCCTCGACCTTCGGAAGAACGACCCCATCGGCGTCCGGCTTTAGTGCCAGCGGAATGGGCGTGCACTTGTGCTGCGGCCCCAGGCCACCAGACCCTGATCCGGGGACATCCAGGGCGCCCACCAGCATGTTGACCATGATCGCTGCGCAGTGGTAGTTGCCACCGTAGAACTGGGTAACCGCCCCACGACCAGACTGTAGGCAGACCGGACGAAAGGGCATGACCATGCCGTCGATCGTGATCGTGCTGCCAATGCGGGCCTCCTCTACGAACTCCTGGGCAATACGGCGGACTGTGGCCGCCGGGATCGTGGTCTTCTCCTCCGCCCACTCCGGGGTATAGGAAGCGATCCCACGCTTGTAGATGGCAAACGCCGGCTCGCAGGACACGCCCTCAACCGTGAAGGAGCCCTCCAGCGCGTAGTCACCAACGGTAGCATCGTCAAAGGTCTTGGCCGCGCTCGCCTTTGCATCCCAGACCAAGGGCTTGTTGCTTGCCTTGTCCCGCACATAATGATCGTCAGGCCCGATAAGGTAGGGAGCGTTGGTTCGCCGCTTCAGGAACTCGACATCGAACCGCTTCAGTTCGTGGACGATCGTCTGCTGCATGGCCAGGATAAAGGCTAGGTCCGTTCCAGGACGGATGGGGACCCACTCGCCCTTGGACGCCTCTGTGGTGAGGCGCGGATCGATCACGATCACCTTCATGCCCCGGCTGATCGACGAGGCAAAGTCGGCCGAATCGGGGGCGTAGCCGCCGCTGGCCGGCGACCCGTCGCCCAACTGGATCAGGAGGCGGGTGTAGTTTGGATCATAGGCCGGTCCCACGAAGTTACCGAGCAAGAGCGATGAGCCGAAGTGAACCGAGCAGGTCGGGCCGTCAACCTCAATATAGTTCGGCGTCCCGAACGCCTCGCAGAACTCCATACCCTCCAGCATGCTGCCGGACCGAGCAAACCCAAGGCAGTACATGAACTTCCTGGGGTCGTCTGCTCGCACCTTCTTCATTTCGGCGGCGATCGTCTCCATAGCCTCGTCCCAGGAGATCTCGACCCAACCCGGATCCTTGTCCAGCCCGCGTTCTGGATTGGTCCGCTTCAGTGGCGCCTTCACCCGATAGGGGTTGTAGACACCGGCAATGGTAGCGTTGCCGCGAGAACAGAGTGCCCCCAGGTTAGAGGGGCACTCAGGGTTGCCCTGCACGCGAACCGCAACGCCATCTTTCACGTCGACCTTGATGCCGCATGGGGGCAGTGCACACTGTCGGCACCAGCTGTAGACGGTCTCGTCATACGGCGGGGCCGCTTCACCTTGGGCCTTGACCATCCGGGCACCAAGGTCACCAAAGAGCGCCTCACCAGCAGCGGCGAGGGCTGCGGCAGCAGCGGAGACCTTGAACATCGTCCTTCTGGTGAGCTTTCTGGAGAGGATTCCAGCCATACGTTTCCCTCCTTGACCACGGTGGGATCTGTCGGTGGATGGTACGAGATTCGCTACGCAGAGTGACCAAGGGTTCCTAGGCATGCCGGTTATGGGAGCGAAGATTGAACCTCTTGCACCTCTCTTTCTCTTCAACCCAATGTTAAAGTTCCGAACATACGCGGAACCCACAATCACCCTGAGTATCTAACATCGGATCGAAGGAGTATATGACCCTATGGGGTCTTTCCCGGAAGGGGTCTAGCCCGAACGGGTAAACCCAATCGCGTCAGCGACGGAAATGTGTCCAACCGTAACAGAGCCGTCCCCCGAGTGCGAGGGCTCCACTCATCGCTTGCCCGCCGCCCAGTCAATCAGGCCACGAGCGATGGAAAGGGGCGGCGGGAGCTCGGGGAGTTGGCAGTAAGCGTCCTCAATCCCCCCGGCTGGATCTGAATCTCCCCGCCAGCGTATTCCGCCGTAAAGGCGACCATCAGCGAGTGAGGGAAGGGCCATGGCTGGCTGCCGAAGTACTGGAGGTTGGTCACACGAATGCCCACCTCCTCCATAACCTCACGGTGAACCGCTTCCTCTAAGGTCTCCCCCGGCTCCACGAACCCCGCCAGGGTACTGTACCACCGGCCCGGAAAGTGAGGGGACCGAGCCAGCAACAGATCGTCATCGCGCCGAATCAGCACGATAACTGAGGGGTCAATCCGGGGAAAGGTGAGCCGTGAGCATGCAGCGCAATGCCTAGCTCGCTCCGTCTCACTCTGGAAAAGAGGCGCCCCACATCGGGTGCAGAACTGGGTAGTGCGATCCCAGGATCGACCCCACCGCATCCTTGGGGGAATCCCGAGACCTAGGTCCGACTGCAAGGCGGAACAGGAACAACCCCGAAGGCCTTGCCCTCAGGGTTGTTCTTACATCGCTTCAGTCTATCAAGCCGTTGCGGGGCAGCCCATACGTCGAGAGATCTCCCGGGCGACGGCAACGACCTCATCTGCCGCTGCCTCCGCCAGCTCACGGGTGAACTCATCAGCCCGGCCAGTGACGCTAATGCCTGCGATCACAAGGCCACGATAGTCCCGGATTGGGGCAGCCACACACCGGACATTCTCCTCGTGCTCTACTTCGTCAAAGGCATAGCCGCGCTCACGACTGCGCCTCAGTTCTGCCTGCAGAGCATCCAGATCCGTAATGGTGTGCGCGGTCTTTTGGGGTAGGCCATGCTGCTTGACCCATGCAACGACCTCATCATCGGATCGATGAGCGGCCAGAATCTTGCCCAGTCCGGTACAGTGGAACGGGGCCCGCCGCCCGATGCTCGAGTACAGGCGAATGGACTCCACAGGCTCCACCTTGTCCAGATAGACGACCTCGCCCTCATCGATCACGGCGAGGTGAACGACCCGCTGTAATCGGTGCGATAACTGACGGAGCAACGGCGCCGACTCGGTTCGCAGTTCCATGCTGTTGAGCAGGCGGCTCCCGAGGTCGGCAACCCTCAGCCCAAGGCGGCACCCTGCGCCACTGAACTCGACGTAATTCCGGGTCGCAAGGGTGGACAGAAGGCGATGGACCGTGCTTTTGTGCAGCCCCACTCGGTGGCTCAACTCCGTAAGAGTCAACCCCTCCGGCTGCAACGCCAGCGTCTCCAGAATATCGAGTGCACGGTTCAGTGACTGAACACCACCCTTGCCCTCACCTTCCGCGTGTTCCATCGCCCTGCCTCCCTGTTACTCTGCAGCAGCCGCCAACCTGGCCAGGCGCGCCTTCCGCTGCTTTACGACTGTCTGAACGATGCTAATCACTACCACAGCCAATAGAATAGCACTGATTGGTCGCGTAATGAAGATACTAAGGTTACCTTGTGACATCATGAGAGCCCGGCGGAACTCGCCTTCGGCCATGGGGCCGAGGATCAGGGCCAGGACAATCGGGCTCAGCGGGAACTTCAGCTTCTGCATCAGATAGCCGATCAGGCCGAAGACCATCATCACCCAGACATCGAACATGCTGTTGTTAATCGCGTACGACCCAACCACGCACAGGAAGAAGATGATTGGCGTAAGCAGCACCCGAGGGACGGTGAGAATTCGGGCAAAGAACTTGATGCCGAACAGGCCATAGAGCAGCATCAACACGTTCGCGATCAGGAAGCCGGCAAAGACCGCGTACACAATATCGCCGTTCTCTTTGAAGAGCATGGGACCAGGGCGCAGACCGAGCATCATGAAGGCACCCAACATGACGGCGGTGGTTGCGTCACCGGGAATCCCCAAGGTGAGCAGCGGTACCATGGAGCCGCCTGTGACGCCGTTGTTACCTGCCTCCGGAGCCGCAATACCCTCCAGGACGCCGGTGCCAAACTTCTCCGGATGCTTGGAGCTGCGCTTGGCCTCTCCGTAAGCGACAAATGCCGCAATGTCGGCACCGGCACCCGGCATAATGCCGATCATCGTGCCCATAACCGCCGACTTGACCGATGTCCAGCTGATCCCGCGAATCTCCTTCCAGGAGAGCAACTGGGTGGCAAAGCGGAAGTCGACCTTGGTCTTCTGGAGGATCTGCTCGACCGAAGCCAGGGCCTCCGAGACGGCGAACAGACCGATCAGAACCGGCACGAAGCTGACACCATTGAGCAGGTTAATGTTATCGAAGGTGAATCGGGCGTAGCCGGTCAGCGGATCCATGCCCATCAGGGAGAGCAGCAGGCCGAACATACCGGCGATCAATCCCTTGACCACGGAGTCACCGGAAATGCTGGCAATTACGGTCAGACCCAGCAGGGCCAGGGCAAAATACTCGGGGCTGCTGAAGCGAAGGGCGAAGTTGGCCAGCTGGGGAGCAATGAATGTCAGGGCCAGCGCACTCACAATACCACCGATGAACGAGGCGATCGTGCTGGTGGAGAGCGCCTTGCCAGCCTTGCCCTGCTGGGCAAGTGCGAACCCATCCAGGATCGTGGCAGCGGCAGCGGGCGTTCCCGGTGTGCGTAGCAGAATGGCAGAGACTGAGCCGCCATAAATCGCACCCACATATACGCCCACCAGCATCAGCAGCGCGGCAACCGGGGGCATACCAAAGGTCAGGGGCACCAGGAGGGCTACCCCCATCGTCGCCGTCAGACCAGGAAGACCGCCGACCATGATGCCGGCACCGACACCCAACACCAAGACCAACACGAGGCTGGGGCTAGCGAAGATCATGGCGAAGCCCTGCAGTAACTGTCCCAGCATGTAGAACCTCCTCCGCCGACGGGGTGGGAGTTTCAAACCCGAAACGACCTTACTGACCGGTCGCGGTCAATCCCGTGGCTATCGTTTTTGATGAATCCCCTTTCACAATCAGCGCGTCCCCAGGTTACCCAGCGGTACGACACTCGGAAGCCCGGTTCGCAAGGTGCCCATCCGGAGACTTCCCCTATGTCCATGGTTTCATAATGCGAAACCGAGTTTCACATCATGGTACGAGTATACCTTGTTGGATTTTGTCTTTCTACGGTTAGAAAACGGAATGACTCCTTTTAGCTATCCGTTATAACTACCGGCCCGGTTCTGTACCGCCGGGAGGAAAAAGGGCACCAGCCTGCACGACTGGCGCCCTCATGCGGCATCTCTCTGGCGGTCGAGCTAGCTAATCCACTGTCCGCCGTTGATCTCGAAGGTCTCCGCTGTCACGAAGCTCGCCTGCTCCGAAGCGAGGAAAAGAATGGCGGCGGCCACGTCAGACGGCAGGCCTTCACGGCCGACGGGAATGCCAGCCAACATGTTCTTATACGCTTCCGGCGCCGTGTGTGTGGCATGGAAGGGGGTCTGCCCGATGGTGCCCGGAGCGACTGCGTTAACGGTCACCCCGATCGAGGCCAACTCCTTCGCGAGGCCACGGGTGAAGCCCAGTACAGCGGCCTTGGATGCAGCGTAAATGGTAGCCCCGTTGCCGCCGCCGTTGTGTGCCGCAAACGAAGAGATGTTGATAATTCGACCCCAACCCAGACGGTGGAAGCCCGGAATAACGGCCTTGGAGACAAAGACCGCCGACTTTACGTTCACATCCATGACCGCGTTGTAGAAGTCCTCGGTCATATCGGCAATCTTCACGCGCCCCACAAGGCCACCTACGTTGTTGACCAGGACAGAGACATCGCCCAGCTTCGCTGCCACTTCGGCCACGAGGGCCTCGCACTCGGCCACCTTCGTCAGGTCGGCCTTCACAGCAATGCCCTTTCCACCCATGGCCGCAATCTCGGCCAATACGCCATCGGCTTCAGATGTGTTGTCACGCGTGTTCACGGCTACAGCCGCGCCGCTGCGGGCCAGTTCGAGCGCGATGGCCTTGCCAATGCCGACAGCACCACCGGTTACCAGTGCTACCTTACCGTCCAGACGAATATCCATCGTTTTTTACCCCCATCTAGTTCTTAGCCTCTCGCGAGGCCCAATTCGCGTCTCAGTCCTTCCACCCGTGCAATAAAGACAGGCGGGAGTGGAGCACCGGACAGATAAACCTCCAGCACATCGGCGTCTCGCACCAGTTCTTCCAGCGGCGTTCCTGACTCCGTCTTGTGAACGTGCGTCTCAATGGCCTGGCAGATCGCCTCGACCTCCGCTGGTGAGAATCCGCTATCGGCAAGAACCTCCTGCGCCAGCTCAGCGCTGGCCTGTGCGTGCCCCTCAACCCGGCCGGTGACGAGCCGGCCAATGTCGTGGAGCAGCATGGCTGCAGTGGCCACCTCACGGTCCATGCCGCGCCGCTCCGCGAGGAGCGCCGCCAGGTGGACGGTTCCGAGAATGTGAAAAACGTCTTCATCAATCGGCACGTCCAGATCGGTCCTGGGCGTCGCTGCGACAATGTGCTCCCAAAGAATCCGGCGCAAGCGCTTCAGTCGCATCTTCCATCCTCCTGCACTAGCGAGTTACGGCCTGGGTCCCTTCCATGTAGAGGCGTACCTCGTCCATGCTGGGGAGTCCCTCAATATCCCCGGTCACCTGCGTGGCCAGGGCACCACAGGCGTTGGCTATGCGAGCGCACTCCACAGGACTCCAGCCCCTCAGCCACCCCGCCAGATAGCCAGCCGCGAAGCCATCGCCGGCGCCAATCGGGTCGACCACGCGCTTGACACGGAAGCCCGGCACCCGTTCCATCCCCTGAGCCGATGCCACCAGGCTGCCCTCAGGTCCGAGCTTCAGGACCACCTGCTTCACGCCCAGCGCCAGGAATTGATGAGCATGCTCCTCCGGTGTACCGGGTCCCAGCAGCAGCTCTGCCTCCTCCCGGCCGGGCAGGAGGATATCCACTTCCGGAATCAGTTCCAGCAGTGTCTCACGCGCTGCAGTCGCATTCCAGAGCTTCAGCCGAATGTTGGGGTCCAGCGAGACAGCGACCCCCGCTGCTCTCGCAATGGCCATAGCGTGAATAAGGGTTTCCTTGCAGTTCTCCCCCAGAGCCGGAGTGATCCCGGTCACGTGGAGAATGCGGGCGTTCTGAATATACTCGGCGTCAAGGTCTTCCGGCTGCATCCGGCTTGCCGCCGAGCCCTTCCTATAGTAGAAGACCCGGTTCTCGCCTTCCTCTCGCCGCTCCTTGAAATAGACAGCGGTGGGCGCCGTAGCGTCCGTGATCACCCGGGAGGTATCCACACCTTCCCCTCGGATAAAGGAGAGCACATACCTGCCAAACTCATCGTTGCCCAACCGGCTGACCCATCCCGTGCTGTGCCCGAGCCTGGCAAGACCGATGGCGACGTTGGACTCTGCACCGCCGATGGTCCGGTCAAACTGCGTCACGTAGCGGAGCGGCCCGGTTGCCCGGGGCGTAAAGAGCACCATAGTCTCGCCCAGTGTTACCATTTCGGGCATCGAAGCTGCCTCCTCAGTTCATGTCGTGCAGCCCATTCGTCGGGAGATCTCCCGAGCCACCGCCACAACCTCTAGCGTTGCGGCCTGGGCCAGGGCCGGAGTGAACTCATCGGCCCGTCCGGTCACGCTGATACCAGCGATCACCAGCCCCCGGTAGTCTCGGATCGGAGCGGCTACACAACGGACATTCTCTTCGTGTTCAATCTCATCAAAGGCGTACCCCTGCTCCCGAACCCGACCGAGCTCAGCCTCCAGGTCAGGCCACTCCGTCAAGGTCCGAGCGGTCTTGGGCGAGAGACCGTGACGCGTGGCCCAGCCTTTGACCTCCTGCACGGGGCGGAAGGCGGCGATGGCCTTCCCCAACCCCGTGCAGTGAAAGGGAGCCCGCCGGCCGATGCTCGAGTAGAGCCGAATTGACTCCACGGGCTCCACCTTGTCGAGGTAGACGACCTCACCCTCATCGACTACCGCCAGGTGCACAACCCGCTGCAGACGGTGGGAGAGTTGCCGTAGCAGGGGGGCCGATTCCGTGCGCAGTTCCATGCTGTTCAGCAGGCGGCTGCCCAGGTCGGCCACCCGAAGTCCCAACCGACATCCACTGCTGGTCAACTCCACGTAGTTCCGATCAGCAAGGGTAGAGAGCAGCCGGTGTACCGTGCTCTTGTGTAAGCCAACCCGGTGACTCAGAGCCGTCAGGGTCAACCCGTCCGGCACCAAGGCCAAGGACTCCAGAATGTCCAAGGCACGGTTCAGGGATTGTACTCCCTTGGCATCTCCGTGCTCCACGGCCCCGCCCCTCTCTATTCCGCGACGGGCGACACGCTGGCCTTGCTCGCCTTCCGCTGCTTGATCACGGTCTGGATAATACTGAGGGCAGTGACCACCAGCAGCACAGCGCTGATCGGTCGAGTGAAGAAGATGCTCAGACTGCCCTGGGACATCATCAGGGCCCGGCGGAACTCGCCTTCGGCCATGGGGCCAAGGATCAGAGCCAACACAATCGGGCTGATGGGGAACTTCAACTTCTGCATGATGTAGCCAATCACACCGAACAGCATCATGACCCAGACGTCGAACATGCTGTTATTGATGGCGTAAGCACCAACGATGCAGAGGAAGAAGATGATCGGCGTGAGCAGGGTCCGGGGCACGGTCAGAATACGGGCGAACAGTTTGACACCAAAGAGGCCGTAAAGCAGCATGAACACGTTGGCCAGTAAGAGTCCGGCAAAGACCGCGTACACGATATCGCCGTTCTCCTTGAAGAGCATAGGGCCAGGGCGCATGCCGAGCATCATGAGTGCGCCGAGCATGACAGCCGTCGTGGCGTCACCAGGGATCCCCAGCGTTAGAAGCGGGACCATTGCACCGCCGGTCACGCCGTTATTGCCAGCCTCCGGTGCGGCAATCCCCTCCAGAATGCCGGTGCCGAACTTCTCCGGATGCTTGGAGCTTCGCTTGGCCTCACCATAGGCGACAAAGGCAGCAATGTCCGCTCCAGCGCCAGGAATAATGCCAATGAACGTCCCCATGATCGCAGACTTTATCGAGGTCCAGCTAATCCCCCTGATCTCCTTCCAGTTCAGCAACTGGGAAGAGAACTTGGTATCCACGGTGGTCTTTGTCAAGATCTGTTCTACGGAGAGCAAGGCCTCGGACACGGCGAACAGACCAATGAGCACCGGGACAAAGCTGATACCGTTCAATAGGTTGATATTGTCGAAGGTAAAGCGTGCGTACCCGGTCAGCGGATCCATGCCCATTATGGAAAGTAGCAGACCGAACATGCCGGCGATTAATCCCTTGACCACCGAATCACCCGAGATGCTCGCGATGATGGTCAGGCCAAGGAGGGCGAGGGCGAAGTACTCAGGGCTGCTGAAGCGAAGGGCAAAAGTGGCGAGCTGCGGAGCGATAAACGTCAGGGCCAGCGCACTGACAACGCCGCCCACGAACGAGGCGATCGTGCTTGTGGCGAGTGCCTTGCCCGCCTTGCCTTGTTGGGCCAGAGCGAAACCGTCAAGAATCGTTGCCGCCGCCGCGGGAGTACCTGGGGTGCGCAGGAGGATGGCGGAGATCGATCCGCCGTAAATGGCGCCGACATAAACACCAACCAGCATCAGCAGCGCAGCGATTGGCGGCATACCGAAAGTAAGAGGGACCAGCAACGCCACGCCCATGGTCGCAGTAAGGCCTGGCAGGGAACCAACCATGATGCCCGAACCGACGCCCAGGACCAAAACCAGAAGCGACGCGGGACTCGAAAAAATGGTGGCAAACCCCTGCATCAATTGTCCCAGCATGGGAATCCGCTTCCTTTCCGCTCTACGGGAGCGGGACTTTCAGAAGAACTTGGAATACACCGTACAGACCAGCCGTAGTCAATGCCGTTGCAATGACCTTGGTAAGAATTCCTTCCCGATTGACAAGGAGCATCGTTCCGAGCAAGCCCACGGGGGTCGCAATCAGGAACCCCAGGGTCTCTACAAGGGCCACGTACACCACAAGGGCCAAGGCCACGTAGACTGCTCGGTGGAAGTCGGGGCTCTTTATGTCGATGATGGGCTTGGTATCAGGGTTGGTCCGATTCTCCAGGAGCATCAGGACGACCAGGATGATCAGGGCGATGGCTACGATGATCGGGAAGACGCCCGGCCCCGGCGTATCGTCGGGCAGGTCCGGAAAGCCCTTGGCCTTCAAGATCACGTAGCCGCCGAGCGCCAGCAGCAGCAGGCCGCTGATCAGGTTTGCCTTTCGCATATGCGCACCTCACTTGGATGGAGAGGGGAGCCAGGCTCCCCTCTCTGCTCCGTTTTTCGCTTGGGGAAGAGACCTATGCGCCAGCCACGGTCCGAACGAGGGTGCGTGCTTTTTCACGGACGCCCGACAGGTCGTTAGGGTTGACCAGGTTCCCACCGACGCCGATTGCAACGGCACCAGCCTTGAGGTACTCGCCGGCATTCTCGGGCGTAACGCCGCCCGTCGGCACCAACCGAGCATTCGGGAACGGACCGAGCAGGGCCTTAATGTGGCCGGGGCCCACTGACGAAGCCGGGAAGATCTTGACCAGGTCGGCGCCCAGTTCCATGGCCGTGTACACCTCGGTCGGCGTCAGGGCGCCCGGCGTAATCGGCACACCCTGCTCCTTGGCAAACCTGATCACGTCCGGATTGACGTTCGGTGTGATCAGGAAGTCTGCACCCGCGTCCAGCGCCTGCTTGGCCAGGTCAACCGTCACGATCGTGCCGGCTCCAATCAGCAGGTCCTTGCCGGCCATAGCCGTCCGCAGTTCCCGGAGGGCCGGAAGCGCCTGCGGCTCCGACAGGGCCACCTCCATGATGCAGATCCCCTCCTCCATAAGGGTCTCTGCCACGGAGATCAGATCGGCTGCCGCCACGTTCCGGAAGATCGCCACGATCCGATCCTGCAGAATCCGCTCGATGATCATCGTTCACCCTCCTCGGGTCCGGTTCAGTCTTTACTGCTTGAGGCCCAGTTCGGTGATCAGGGTCTTGAACATCTCGTTCTCAGTCTGCATGCTCTTGGCGTAGTCGGCGCCGTTCATGTAGGTGATTTCGAGGCCGTTCTTGTCCATGAAATCCTTGAACTCGGCGGTCTCCATGGCGGCCTTGAAGGCGTCGTGCAGAACCGTCAGAACCTCCTGCGGGGTGCCCTTCGGAGCAGCCAGACCTCGCCAGGTAGCGACGTTCACGTCATAGCCGGCTTCCTTCAGGGTCGGGGCGTCGGGAGCGATGGGGGAGCGCTGGCTGTCCATGACACCCAGGATCTTCAGCTTGCCGGCCTGGACATGGGTCAGGACCTCACCGGGGCTCACGGTAACGGCGTCCACGTTGCCACCGAGCAGGGCGGTAACGGCAGGGTTAGCACCATTGAAGGGGATGTGGTTGAACTTCACATCGGCCTGCTTCTCCAGAGCGGCAGCAGCCAGGTGCCAGATAGCGCCGGGGCCGGAGTTGCCGACCTTCACCTTGCCGGGATTGGCCTTGGCGTAGTCAAGGAACTCCTTCAGATCCTTGTACGGGGCGTCGACGGGAACGGTAATCGCCGAGGCGGCCCGGTTCATCATGAGGATCGGCTCGAACTTGCTGTTGTCAATGGGGGCGAGGCCCAGGTGGGGCAGGGTAACCAGTTCCACGGTGATGGTGGTCAGGGTGTAACCGTCGGCCTTGGCCGCGGCACCTTCACCCATACCGACAGCACCGCCGCCGCCGGTCTTGTTCACAACGACCACGGGCTGACCGAGCTTGCTCTGAGCAGCGTTGGCAATCGCGCGGGTCACGATGTCAGTACCGCCACCAGCCGCGAAGGGAACGATGATCTCAATGTTCTTCGTGGGGAACTTGGGGGCTTCCGCCTTGGTACCGCCGGTCGCCGGAGTATCCGTAGGCTTGGAGGCGCAACCTGCGAGCAACATGACCGAGAGTAGGACCCCTGCTGTGACTCGACCCAGCTTACCCATGTGAGTCTCTCCTTTGTGGAGCGTGTTGTGTTTCATAATGCGAAACTCAGTTTCACATCGTGGTACATATACGCTCGATCGATATTGATCTCCTCCATCAGGATGAGAAATAGGTACTACTATCTACCGATGGCACATAAGACGAGCGCCGGTCTATACGACCGACGCCCGTCTGTTTTATCGGCAGAGCCATCCTCCGTCCACAGCCAGGACGTGTCCGTGCACGTAATCAGAGGCCGGGGCAGCCAGGTACACGATGGCGCCGGCCAGGTCCGCCGGAATCCCCCAGCGACCAGCAGGGATGCGTTCGAGAATCTGCCGGTTGCGTTCTGCGTTCTCCTGCAGGGCTGAGGTGAGCTCGGTGGCCATATACCCCGGTGCTATCGCGTTCACGTTCACCCCGGCCCCTGCCAGCTCGTTTGCCAAGGCCTTGGTGATGCCAGCCACCGCGTGCTTGGAGGCAGCGTACGCGGGAACGCCGACCCCTCCCTGGAACGAGAGCATGGAGGCAATGTTGATGATCTTTCCCTTGCCACGTGGGGCCATTCGCCGGGCTGCTGCCTGGCTCAGGAAGAACAGGGAGCGCTGGTTGAGGTTCACCACATCGTCCCAATCCGCCTCCGTTACGTCCAGGGCACTGGCTCGGCGGATCGTGCCGGCGTTATTGACGAGAATGTCAAGGCTCCCGAGTGCCGCCTGGACCTCATCGAGCAAAGCGGGAATCTGCGTCGTGGTGCTCAGGTCCACCTTGCACACCTGCGCCCTACGCCCGACTGAGCGGATCAGCTCAGCCGTCTCCTCCAGCCCGGAACCCCGCCCGGCCACCGCCACATCGGCTCCAGCCTCCGCCAGGGCCAGGGCGATTCCACGCCCGAGCCCGGATCCGGCCCCTGTCACCAGGGCGACCTTTCCATCCAACCGGAATTGTTCCAGAATTGACACGTGATCTTCCTCCTCGTTCATGGTTTAAAACCCGTTCTGCTCCCGGTTGAATACACCTGCTGCGGTCAGGGTAGACTGAGCGCTTCGGCACCAAAGAGCTATGTGCGTCGCTTGGCCTCTTGGGGTAACATCAGTCGGTAATAGGCTCTGGAAGGGGAAAACGCCATGTCAACTGTTATCGTGTTGCAATCCGAGGCAAGCTACACCTGTGCTTCTCTGTGGAATGGCCGGCAGGTCGTTGCAAAGGCTCAGCGACCAGTGGGCGTTCGCAACACAACGGCGGATGGTCACAACGGGCAGGTTCGGGCCGCCGTACAGGAGACAATCGCTGAAGTGATCGCCTGTACCGGCCTTTCGCCTGAAGCAGTGGTCTGCTCGGGCATGATTACGGCGAACGTCGGCCTGCTGGAGGTGCCCCACATCCCGGCACCTGCCGGGCTTCAGGATCTGGCCGGGGGGATGGTCCGGCGGGAGTTCCCTGAACTAAGTACCCTGCCGTTTTACTTCATTCCCGGCGTCAAGTCGCTGCCGGCTGAGTTGAACGCCGAGACTCTCGGGGAGACCGACATCGCACGCGGGGAAGAGGCAGAGACAATCGGTCTCCTGGAACTGACAGGCATCAGTGGTCCCGCCCTGCTCATGCGGTATCAGTTTACCCATAAGGCTATCGCCGTTGACGCTGCCGGACGCATTCAGCATACCCGGACGGCCATTACCGGTGAGGTTATTCCGGCGGTGGCGGAGCACACGCTGATTAAGGCCAGCCTGGCCCCATTGGATCAGGTGGAGCCGGTCGAGGCCATGTGGCGGGCTGGCCTGGTCCAGGCGCAGGCCAGCGGCTTTGGCCGGGCGCTCTTCCTGACACGGGTGGCGGAGCAGATCTGGCGCCGGAGCAAGGAGGAGGCGACCAGCTTCTTCATGGGTGTCGCGCTGAGCCTGGATCTGCCGCTGCTGGAAGGCGCCCGGGAGTCCGGTGCCACCGTGGTAGCCTACGGCAAGGGCCACTTCCCGGCACTGTTGAAGGCGTACCTGCAAGGCGAGGGCTGGCCCGATGTCCGCCTCCTGGACGATGCTACAGCGGAGCTGGCTCCTGTGTTGGGTGCGGTCCGGGTCTATGAGCGTGCCATGGGCCTCTGACTCTTGCCACAGTGACAAGAAGGACTCCAGGGGGTTATCCCTGGAGCCCTTTTTGCTGTCCAGATGGCCCTGCCTTACTCTTCGGTCTCGTCATCCTGCGGCTCAGTGCCCGGGTCGTCAGGCTCGCCCGCCTTGCGGCGATCCAGCCGGTTGCCCAGATCCAGCTTCAGGGCCGGATAGACGTGATCCCCCGGCTGGGAGAAGTTGACCTCGTAGCGTTCTCTGACCCCCGGTTCTACCGTCAAGTCGGCGGGACCCAGCAACGTGATCAGGTTCAGCCAGGCCGTTGAGTCATACAATCTGACCTCCAACCCGGTCGGGTCTTCCTTGTCCGTTGGCCAGATGTAGATCAGCTTGGTCCCCTTGACCCGTAACGCCTGCACCTTATGAACCACCTTCCCGGGATCACCCAGCTCGTTCTGGATCTTGACCAGGCGCTTGCCGGTGTTAGCGAAGAGCTCAAGCTGCGCCGGCCCGTGCAGCCAGCCGCCGGAGCGGTACTGATTCGCCCGGAGAACCTCAGCCTGAGGGTCATGATAGATCGCCTCGTCCGGCTTCACGTTGATGGTCGGCTTCTTGATCTTCTCGAGGGCCTGCTGACCGGCGGCGACTACCTGCTCGTTGAAAGCGGGCGGAACCTGGGCCTGGTTCTTCTTCTCGGCGTCACTCATCAGTACGACCTCCTCATTGGGGCACAGGTGGATGGTTGGTTACTGTAGGGTACACAATAGCAGAGGTTGATCTTATTGTCAAGAATATATTGAACATTCTACGGACCACGTAAGTCCCGTGTGGCGCGGGGTTAGGCTGGGCAGGGGTTTCCCATGGGTTGGGCAGGGGTTTTCATAGCTTCGGGACCCGTAGGGCAGGGGTTTCCCACAGGTTGGCCATGGGTCTCCATAGCTTCGGGACCCGTAGGGCAGGGGTTCCCCATAGGTTGGCCATAAGTGTCCATAGCTTCGGGACCCGTAGGGCAGGGGTTTCCCACAGGTTGGCCATGGGTCTCCATAGCTTCGGGACCCGTACGGCAGGGGTTTCCCATGGGTTCGGCATGGGATCCCATAGCTTCGGGACCCGTAGGGCAGGGGTTTCCCATATGTTCGTCAGACTTTGCGGTAATATTGGTCACCTTTCGAACCATCCTATCCGTTCACTCGTATATCCACATAGGTAGACTATGTGGAGGTGTGGTTGATGGAACCAGAGGAACGGCTGCTTACCGCCATCGATCGCTTGGCCGACGACGGGACCACCGAAGAGATCTGCCTCCTGGCGGCCCTGCTGGCCTGCCGGGGGAAGGTCGAGATGCTCAGGACAGGCTGGCAGCACCCGTTCCGTGAGTATGCCGAGCTTGCCGGCGATGGGTTTGACCGAGCCCTGCGGGGGCTGATTACCCGTGGAATCGTTGTACAGCACCGCAGTTACTACACAATTACACTGAACAGCGACATCATGCGCTGGAACAGGGGTCTCATCTCCTCCCGGTGTGCGAGTCGGCTCTTCAGGCGGGCCCACACCAGGTTCGCCCACGTGCTCCGCGAGATCCCTTACGATGTCTTGCGCGACCTCTGTCGCCTCCAGAGTGCTACTGCGGTAAACCGGGCACGCCGAAAGATGGGCGACCGACTCTACTGGGCCCTCAAGCGTGCCGGCCTGCTGGTATGGAATGGGCGGGCGAATCCGTGCTTCTTCCCCACCCTGTACTGGGTCGTTGAGGTGCCCCGGGCCGCAGCGGTGGCATGGACGCTGGAACAAGGGAATGCCCTCACCTGGACGAACATGGTAAACGACTGCGGCATGGCCTTCCACATGGCGCTCGCGACCGGCCATCTCGTGTATGATGGCGCGGCGAAGGAGGTCACGCTGCCGGCCCGCGGCCAGGAGTTGGCCGTTGCCTACCGTGACACGGCTGTCCGCCGGCGGCTCCGCTGGGTTTCTGACTGCCGGACCGAGACGATGCATGCGCTGATCGATGAGCTGGCCGTGCCGATGCCGGCAGTCTGGGTGAAGGGCAGGGTCACCCAGGTCGGCCGCGCCTGGATCTTGCAGCGTGAGGCACCGCTGCGGATTCTGTTCAAGGATCCCACCCTGCGGCAGTATCTGCGGAAGTTGGTCCGCTCGCTGGTGAAGATGGGGCTCGCCCAGTTGATCGTCCACAGGGACAAAAGCGAGTGGTACTACTTCGCACCGGGGATTCCCCCGGTCGCCAAGGAGCAGTTGGAACTCCCCGCCGGGCGAGTCTCGCTCCCGGAGGACCTGCAGGCGAAGGCAATGGCCGGCTACCATCTCCTCAGGATCACCCAGGAGCGCGATGGTACCTGGCGGCTACGGCCAGAGCTGCAGAGCCCGGACTTGCCTCCCGGGGCCGCAGAGCAGATGAAGGCCTCCCTGGGCCGGTTCAAGTTTCAGCACCGGGTCTCGGGCCCTGCGGAGGATGGATCGTACAGGGTCTCCGATCCCGATGCATGCCGTTGGGCGGTGCTGGAACTGCTCCTCAACCCCGTCGCGGAGTTCCTGACGTCCCAGCCGGAAGAAGAAGAGGTGGGGTAAGGAGAGAAGGGGCCGGTCCTGTGCCCTTGATCGCCCACAGACACGATCACCATCGCGAACTGACTCTCGGCGGAACTGCTGACCGGCCCGTCCCGCCCGGTCCCCCGCCGCTACCATGGAGACTGACCGACTTGGTGATCTGGCACACAAGGGCTCCAGGGTGTTCCCTGGAGCCCTTGTCTTCTTTGGTGCCCGAGGCCGGACTTGAACCGGCACGGGGGTTTCCCCCCGCAGGATTTTGAGTTTTGTGCCCGTCATAGTACGGTATAGGCTATGATCGCTAGACACCGTTACTGGTGCACGTTTACGGGATCTGATATAGTCCGTCTCTTCTGATAACCGCCATGTATCTTGACTGGTTGCCCGTCGGGAGCGGGTTGGAGCCCTTATTGCTGCGACCCCTCCCTTTTTGTCTGCCTACCATGCTTCCTGCGGGGATCGCCTCTGCTCACCAAGGATCTGCGCACCCATCCGATCCGGACTGCTGGAGGTCCCACATATGTCGTCGTCCCCAGCCGCTCCTGGATGAACTCCCGAGCTTGAAGGACAGTTCTTCGGTGTTACCATCTCTTCTAGCTCTGGTGCACTCACGGAATCCAGCAAGTTCCCCGCAGCGGTTGTGCGGCGGGGAGCTGATTTTTCGGGGAGGTTAGGAACCGACTCCTTCATACTTTCGCAGGCCGCACCGCCAGACCCAAAGGCCGACCATCAGAGTCAGGAGGCTCACAGGCAGACTTGCAGGGGCGACCCAGAAAGGAACCAGGTCCTTACCCAGGATCACAGCGGTGGGGTAATAGGCGGCGAAGGCGAGGGGCAGAACCCAGGTGACTAGGCGCTTCATCCATGTGGGATAGATCAGCGCTGGATACCGCCCCAGCGTGGCGACTTGTTCCAAGCTATACACCAGACTTGGATACGGTGCCCAGAAAGCCAGTGCGTTAGCCGCAATGAGGATGCCCAGCGAAATGCCCGTCCCGCTCACGACTGCGACCGTCAGGCCGGCCAGTGCACGCCCATCCCACACAACACCAGCGGCGGTCGAGGCTACGGCCAGCATTGCAATTGAGACCAGCGTGTTACCAAGCGCATCCACATTGAACCTGGGGAACAGCTGAATGAGCGGGTGAACTGGGAGAACGAGCACGGTATCCAACTCACCCTGCCACACCAGCGAACCGAGATTTCGGAGCCCGCCGGCCGCCAGGGTTGTGAGCCCTGAGATCAAGGAGAACACCGCATACAGGAAGGTGATCTCAGAAACGTTCCAGTCACCTAGGGCGGAGATTTGCCGGAAGACGAGCCAGATCAACGCGATCCACGAGCCATGCTGAACGAGAGCCGTGACCAGCCCGGTCAGGAAATCGGCACGGTAATGGAGGCGTGCCAGGGCGTCCAGCCGGAGAAGGTCCAGGTACAACTTGATGTTTCGCATGCACTAGCCTCCCTGCGGGGTCATGCGCTGCGCACTGTAATGAAAGAACCAGTTCGAAATGATGAGCAGAGCTACGGCCCAAAACACTTGCACCCCGAGCGACTGCCAGAGCAATGCACCCTCCAGTTGACCGAGATAGATGGCGGTAGGTATATGTACGCCTGCTTGAAACGGAAGAGCCAGGGCCACCGTGCGCAGTGTACCTGGAAACAACGCCAGGGGGACCAACGCTCCGCTGGCGAAGGCGGAAAGCAGCCGTTTGGCCATGCCAATGCCCCAGATTGCCCCGTCGGTCCAGAACGCAAGCGTTCCAGTAACGAAACTTAGACCGAAATTGACCACGATGGCAAGGGTAAGGCTGATAAGGAGCGCGGGTAGAACCGGCAGAGGGGGAAGTTTCACACCGAACAGAGCGACACCTACTAAGAGCAAAGGAATGCCGATCAGCGACCCCCAGGCAGACATGCTACCGATTCCGCTGAACAGTTGCTTCCACAAGAATGACTGGGGGTAGGCGAGGTCCCGAACCAGGTCACCCGACCGGATACGGTGGGCGTAAGTTCCCTCCAGTTCCCCCATCGTAAACACCTGAAAAAAGTGAGCAATGAATAGGTAAGTAATCATCTGCGCACGGCCCATCCCCGCAAATTGGGAGGACTGTTCGTAGGCTGCATTCCAGACAAAGTACATGACCATCGGCTGTAGAATATCCCCCAGGAATCCGAACCCGATCATGACCCGATTTGCCGTGACCCGGCGGTACATTTCCGATACTTCCGGCCAATAGCGGTCAAGCCCCACAGAGCTCACCCCCACTGTAGATCCGTGAGACAACATCTTCAATGGGGCTTTCCGTGATCTGCAGGTGAATGGGCTCGATCCGGTTGACCACCCAGCGGACAAGGGCAATCGGCGTCGCATCTACCCGTGCGACCTGCAGGACTAGCCTAGCCCCCGGTTCAGTCCGCAGCGTTACCCCCGGGAAGGCGCGCTTGGTTTCCTCCAAGAAATGCGGATCGAGGACGGTGCCCGGGCTCAACTGGAACGTGATCTTTACACCGTCCCCCAGCCGGTCCCGTACGGCCTCTAGGGTGTCATCCAGAATGAGTCGACCCTTGTCAATCACTACGATCCGGGGGCAGAGATCCTCAATGTCGGCCAGGTCGTGCGTTGTGAGCAGGATGGTTGTACCCCAGGCCTGGTTCAGATGGCGGAGGAAGCGCCGAACCTGGTGTTTTACCACCACGTCCAGCCCGATGGTGGGCTCGTCCAGGTAGAGAATCCGGGGGCGATGGAGTACGGACGCCACCAGGTTGCAGCGCATCCGCTGGCCCAGGCTCAAGTGGCGCCCATGCTTGCCCATCAGGCTGTCCAACTCCAGGTACTCGTTGCACAGGTTCAGCCGCTGCTGGAAGTCAGGCTGGCTCACCCGATAGATGCGCCGGAACTTGTCCAGCGTGTCGGCAACCGGGATGTCCCAGGCCATCACGTTGCGGTTCCCCCATACAACGCCAATCTCCTGGTTGTTAGCCAGACGCTCCTTAAACGGGTCTCGTCCGAGGACTTGCACCGTTCCGCTGCTGGGGTAGAGAATGCCCAGCAGCATTTTCATTGTGGTGGACTTACCGGCCCCATTTGGGCCGATGTATCCCACTACCTCGCCCTCGTTGATCTCCAAACTGACATTGCTTACTGCTTTGACCAACTCACGCTGGGGAGCGAAAACGCGCCGCCAGATAGACTGCCCTTTGGTCGGAACTGCGAAGTTTCGAGTCAGTTGTTCAGCTTTAACAGCGAACAATGAATATCATCCTCACCATAATTTTTGGACGTATTGACATCGTTATTGTATACTATACTATGTCATGTGTAAACATCAAGAAGTGCCGCATAACTTGAGGTGATTGATCTACGTGAAGACCCATTCCAATCGAGCGCGCTGGTTCTATGTGGGCTCGTCCGTGCTGATTCTGTTGTTTGCCGTATCTGCCTTGGGAGTCTTCGGATTGGCTCGTCGGGGGATGCCTCCGATTAAAGGAACGATTTCACTTCCTGGTCTTACCGCTCCGGTAGCGATTTCGCGTGATCGATGGGGCGTTCCCCATATAGAGGCTAGCACATGGGATGATCTGATGGTGGCACAGGGATTCGTTACCGCTGGGGACCGGTTGTGGCAGATGGATGTAGCAAGGCGAACAGCCAGTGGCCGCATGTCAGAGGTGGGAGGTCGTCGCTTCCTTGACGATGACCGGTGGTACCGGACTGTCATGCTTCGACAGGCCGCTGAGAGGTCCGTCGAAACTTACTCCCCATGGACCCGCCAGGCCCTCGAGGCGTATACCCGGGGGGTAAATGCTTATATTGAGTTTGCCAAGCGGGAGGGCAAGCTCCCTATCGAGTTCGCAATCATGGGGTACACTCCAGACCCCTGGACCCCTGTGGACACCGCGGTCATAAGTAAGCTCATGAGCTTCAACATGAGTACGTCCTGGCACGAGGAACTTAGCCGCTATGCCATTCGGCAAAAGGTTGGAGACGAACTATCCGCCCAGCTTCGCCCGCATACGGATGATCAGCTCACAATCACGCGTTACACCAAAGGCCATGGGTCCACCCGCAAAGAACCGAGAGAGCGGTTTGTCACAGCTGGGACAGGACAACTGGACGTCATGACGATGCTTAAGCCAGACTGGACCGGCAGAGAATCCTACGGCTCTAACAGTTGGGTGGTCTCGGGACGGTTGACCAGTTCGGGTAAGCCGATACTTGCGAACGATCCTCACCTGGAGCTTCCGTTGCCATCTGTATGGCACCAGGTGGAACTGGTTCTTACCAGTGGTGCCAGGAAACACACCATTTCGGGGGTCACTTTTCCTGGGGCTCCAGGAGTTGTGATCGGTCATAACAATTTCGTAGCCTGGGGTGTAACGAACAGCCGTGCAGACGTTCAGGACCTCTTCATTGAACGGCGTAATCCCGAAAACGCAGTCCAGTTTGAGTTTCAAGGTAAGTGGGAGGATGCACAGGTCCTCACGGAAACGGTGAAGGTTAAGGGGGAGGAAGACCTCCACTTTGATGTTTTGGTGACACGCCACGGTCCTATCATAACTGACCTGATCGCCGGTCGGTTGATCGAGAACCTAGCACTAAAGTGGGCGGGCTCTCAGCCGACGGCTGAACCCGAAGCCATTCTCCACATGAATCTGGCAGATAATTGGGGTGAATTCCGTGGCGCTTTGGAGAAGTTTGATCTCCCGGCTATGAATGTGGTGTTTGCTTCTGTTGATAACACTATCGCCTATCGCCTGACAGGTCTCATTCCCATACGGGCTCATGGCGATGGTCTTGAACCGGTTCCTGGTTGGACCGGCGAGTTCGACTGGGAAGGTTACATACCCTTTGATGACTTACCGGAGGTCGTCAACCCCGACAGCGGGGTGATCGTCACGGCTAACAACAAGATCATCGATGACGCGTATCCATACTTGATAACCAAGTCGTGGGTACCGCCGTACCGCGCCCAGCGAATCGTGGAGAGGCTGAGTGCCAAGAAGGCATTCACGGTCGCTGACATGGAGGCACTTCAAACGGACGTGTTAAACACGCAGGCCCGGGCGCTCTTACCTCTCCTCATTCCGCAGGTGAAGCCTTCCGAACTGACAGAGGAAGAGCGAAGCGCACTCAAAGTTCTTGAGGAGTGGGACTACACGGACAGCGCCGGGGAAGCTGCTCCACTGATTTACTTCCTTTGGCGTACTCATCTCATGTCAAATTTGTTTGAGCCGGCGCTGGGCAACTTTCTCTTTAACCATTTGCCCAATCGGGAGGCACTTACCGACGAAGTGCTCCAAGAGGCCGCGGCCGGCCAACCGGGTGTCTGGGTCAAGAACGCGGGCGGCCTTGACAAGCTGGCTATCGAGAGCTTTAAGGACGCTGTCGCCGAAGGCATAAACCTGCAAGGGAGAAACCAGCAGAAGTGGATGTGGGGAGAGTTTCATCAACTCAGGCACGTGCACCCGCTGGCTGGTGCGCTAAAGCCTCTGGGGCTTCTCTTCAACACCAAATTGGCCCCCGTCAACGGGAGCGCAGTTACCGTCAACGTGGCGGCGCCTTCCGAGAGCGGTCTTGTTCAGCTCGCAGCATCGTGGCGCCAGGTGATCGATCTGAATGACCTGGGTGCTTCGAGAGCCGTTCTCAGTCCAGGAGAGTCCGGACATGTTTTGAGCCCCTGGTACGATGACCAGTACGAGCTATACCTGGAAGGTCAATACCGCGCGTTCAGCGAGTCTCCCGGCGCCCCTGAGAACCGAAAGATGATGGTGCTGCAGCCCTAATCCCCTTTTAGCAGGGGCGAGCAAGAGCGAGGGAGGATTGACATGAGCCAGTTTCGCAATGAGCCCGCGTCCGCCGACGAAGCACGAGCCCTTCTGGTACAGCGCCTAAAGGCCAAGGTCAGCCAACCTAAGGCGTTCCCCTTATCCTTTGCCCAACGGCGGCTGTGGTTCATCGATCAGCTTGAACCGGGCAGTCCGCTGTATACGATTCCTCTGGCCTTGAAGGTAACGGGCAAGCTTGATCGGGATGTGCTGGAGAGGGCGCTCAACGAGATTGTCAGGCGCCATGACACGCTCCGGACCACCTTTGTGTCCGTCGATGGGCAGCCGGGCCAGATGGTCTTCCGGAAGGGACAGATCCCTCTGTCATTTGTTGATCTGACCGGTATACCGGAAGAGGGCAGGGAGGCCGAGGCTCTTCGGGTAGCCGAGGAAAAGGCAAACTGCCCGTTTGATCTCTCCCGGGGGCCCCTGTTTCAGGCAACCGTACTGCAACTGGGGGACGAACATCACATCGTGCTTCTGAACATGCACCACATCATTTCCGACGGGTGGTCCACGGGGGTTCTCATGCGGGAGATTGGCCTGCTCTACGAGGCCTTTTCGGTCGGGCGTCCCTCCCCGCTGCCTGAGTTGCCTATCCAGTATGCGGACTTCGCCCACTGGCAGCAGCAGCGCCTTCAGGGAGACATCCTGGCCGAACACGAGGCTTACTGGAAAGAGCAGTTGGGTGGCGAACTGCCCGTCTTGCAATTGCCCACAGACCGGCCGCGGCCCGCTACTCCGAGCTTCCGTGGCGGCCGCAAGTTGCTTGAACTCTCCCCACAGCTAACCGAGTCGCTCAAAAGCCTCAGCCGCCGGGAGGGCGTCACCCTCTTCATGACGCTCCTAGCGGCCTTCCAGACCCTCCTGTACCGCTACACGGGGCAGGAAGATATCGTCGTTGGCTCTCCCATTGCTAACCGAAACCGGGCTGAGACCGAAGGGTTGATCGGCTTCTTTGTTAATGCCCTCGTCCTGCGAACTAACCTTGAAGGGAATCCCACGTTCAGGGATGTGTTGCAGAGGGTTCGGGAGGTCACCTTGGGTGCATACGCCCACCAGGACTTTCCGTACGAAAAATTGGTCGAACTGTTGCAGCCCGATCGCAACCTGACACACTCTCCGCTGTTCGAGGTAGTGTTTGCCCTGCAGAACGCCCCCAGCCAGTCGCTTGATCTCGCCGGCCTCTCGTTTGAGGCCCTTGAAGTCAGCCATCCGTCCGCGAAGTTTGACCTCATGCTGGTCATGACCGAGGCGTCCAATGGGATCGTTGGTGGGATTGAATACAGTGTCGACCTGTTCGATGAGGATACCGTTGGCCGCATGCTCGACCACTTCCGCAACCTGCTGGAAGGAATCGCGCAGAACGCCGAAGAGAAGATCAGTGCGCTGCCCATTCTGGACCGCGACGAGCGAGAGCTCCGGCTGGGGCAGGGCCGCAGTCGTAGTGCACAAGCACCCTCCGGCACCCTCCATGAGCATTTCGAGGCACAGGTGGCACGCATGCCCGACGCGGTTGCCGTCACCTTTGAAGACCAGCAGTGGACGTACAGGGAACTGAATGAGCGCGCAAACCAGTTGGCTCACTCCCTTAAGGCGAGAGGAGTCGGACCGGAAACGTTGGTTGGCGTGTTCATGGAGCGATCCTCGGAGATGGTCGCAGGAATCCTCGGCGTTCTGAAGGCGGGTGGAGCTTACGTTCCGCTAGACCCGGCCAGCCCTCGGGACCGGCTGGATTTCATGCTGAAGGACGCTGCGATGACGGTTGTGGTTACCCAGTCGGCCCTGGTGCATGCCCTGCCGGAGCATCAGGCAGAGGTGATCTGCCTCGATTCAGACTGCGGCGCCCTTGCCGACTGCAGCACGGAAAACCCGACCAGCGGTGCAGCGGCATCGCACATGGCCTACGTGATCTACACGTCCGGGTCTACAGGAAAGCCCAAGGGCGTGATGGTAACCCATGGGAATGTGCTGCGGCTCTTCTCTGCCGCTGATCACTGGTTCCAGTTCTCGGACCGGGATGTCTGGACCATGTTCCACTCGTACGCGTTTGACTTCTCAGTGTGGGAGCTCTGGGGCGCTCTCCTGTATGGCGGCCGACTAGTGGTAGTGCCGTTCCTGATTAGCCGTTCGCCCGAAGCCTTCCACGCGCTCGTGCAGCGTGAGCGCGTCACCGTTCTCAACCAGACGCCATCGGCCTTCCACCAGTTCATAGCGGCTGATGCTGGCGCGGGTCGAGTAGAACTGTCACTCCGCCTGGTCATTTTCGGTGGTGAAGCACTGCAACTGCAGAGCCTCAGGCCCTGGTTCAACCGCTATGGGGATCAGAAGCCGCAGTTGGTTAATATGTACGGTATTACCGAAACGACCGTCCATGTCACCTACCGGCCATTGAGCTGGGCAGATATGACTAGTTCGGCGAGCGTGATCGGAGGCCCTATTCCCGACCTGGAGCTTTACATTCTGGACCGGAACCTGCAGCCTGTGCCCGTGGGTGTGACGGGCGAGCTCTACGTGGGCGGTGCCGGCCTGGCCCGGGGGTATTTGAACCAGCCGGAACTCACCGCGCAACAGTTCATACCTCATCCGTTCAGCGAGGAGGCAAGGGCCCGTCTGTACCGGTCGGGCGACTTGGCCCGGTACCTTTCTACGGGCGACATTGAGTACTTGGGGCGAATTGACCAGCAAGCGAAGATTCGCGGTTTCCGGATCGAACTGGGCGAGATCGAGGCGACAATCATGCAGCACCCGGCTGTTCAGGAAGCCGTGGTTACCCTCCGCGAATACGCTCCGGGCGATCAGCGACTGGTCGCGTATGTCGTCCCCAATTGGGAGCGGGCTTTCACCCTGAGGCAGGTGCTGCGCCTCGAGCGGGAAGGGCTGCTCAATGAGCGCAATCGGTACGAATTCTCCAACGGACTCGTGGTTGCACATAAGAACCGCAGCGAGACAGAGTTCCTCTACCGCGAGATCTTTGAGGACCGGGCCTACCTGCGCTATGGCATCACCCTGCCAGAGGATGCCTGCGTGTTCGATATCGGCGCGAACATTGGAATGTTTACGATCTTTGTGGGGCAGGTCTGTCAGAACCCCACCATTTATGCCTTTGAACCGATTCCCCCGGTCTGTGAACTTCTACAGTTAAATGCGGCCTTGTATGGCAGGAATGTCAAGGTATACGACATGGGTCTCTCCAGCGACAACCGGACCGAGACCTTCATCTATTACCCGCACAACACAGTCATGTCCGGCCGGTTCGGCGATTCCGCCGAGGAGCGCGAGGTCGTTAGGACCTACATGCTGAATCAGTACCAGGAGGCCTCGTTCCCGGCCGACCTGGACGAAATGCTGGCGGATCGCATGGAGAGTGAACCGTTCGAGTGCCGCCTTACTACGGTTTCCGATATGATCCGGGAAAACGGAGTAGAGCGAATCGACCTGCTCAAGGTCGATGTGGAGAAGGCCGAAATGGACGTGCTGGCGGGCATCGCCGAGCATGACTGGCCGAAGATCCGACAGGCAGTGATCGAGGTTCATGATCTCGAAGGGCGGCTTGGCCAGGTCCGGGCGCTCCTCGAAAAGCACGGCTTTACTGTGGCGGTCCATCAGGATGACCGGCTGCGGGACACCGGGCTGTATAATTTGTACGCCATCCGGGCGGCAGAGGAGAACTCGCCGACGACGGTCAGGTGCGTTTCTGAGGAGCCGCGCATCACCAGTCCCAGCCGTATGGTGGCGGACCTGCGCCAGCAGATGAAGGCGCAGTTGCCCGACTACATGATCCCCAGCGACATTGTGCTGCTGGACCACCTGCCCCTGACTAACAACGGTAAGGTAGACCGCCGCGCGCTTCCGTCCCCGGACCTCTCCCGGTCCAGCGACGGATTTGTACCCCCTCGGAACCCCACGGAAGAGATCCTGGCAGGGATCTGGGCTCGGCTGCTCGGGCGCGCACAGGTGGGGGTTCGTACGAGCTTCTTCGACCTTGGCGGCCATTCGCTGCTCGGCACCCAATTGATCTCGCACATCCGCGAAGTGTTCCGGGTTGAACTACCCCTGAGGGCGCTCTTTGAAGAACCTACCGTGGCAGGTCTAGCTAGCCGCGTCGAGTCGGCACTCGCGGCCAACCGCAGCCCTGCCCTTCCGCCGATCTCACCGGTGGAGCGGACCGGTGCCATACCCCTTACCTTCGGTCAGCAGCGGCTGTGGTTCTTGAACCAGCTGCAGCCCGGTAGCGCCATGTACAACCTCCCGGCCGCTCTGCGCCTCGCGGGTCGACTTGATGTGCCGGCCTTGGAGCAGAGTCTGACCGAGATCGTGCGGCGGCATGAGGTGCTGCGGACTACCTTCCCGGTGGTCGGGGGGGAAGCGGTGCAGGCGGTAGCACCCCCGGATAAGCTCCCGCTCCCTGTGATTGATCTCAGCGAGCTGGGAGAACATGACCGGGAGGCCCGGGCCAGGGAGTTGGCGGAAGAAGAGGCAGGGCGCCCCTTTGACCTCAGCGCAGGTCCGCTTATCCGGGCCGCCCTGCTGCGCCTGGGCCATGCAGACCATGTCCTGCTGCTGACCGTGCACCACATTACCTCCGATGGCTGGTCGACGGGTGTGCTGCTCCAGGAGATGGCCTCAATGTACCGCGCCTTTGCCGGTGGAGCAGCGCCTTCTTTGTCGGAGTTGCCCGTGCAATACGCAGACGTTGCATACTGGCAGCGGCAGTGTTTCGAGGGCGAGGCCATCGAGACACAGATGGCCTTCTGGAAGAAGCTCCTAGGCGGTGAACTCCCCGTCCTACAATTGCCCACTGACCGTCCACGCCGGGCGCTGCAGACTTTCAAGGGTGGTGCCCGGACCCTTGCGCTACCCCGGGAGTTGTCCGATGCGCTGAAGGTGCTAAGCCGCAGCGAAGACAGCACCCTGTTCATGACGCTGCTCGCGGCGTTCAAGGCGATGCTCTACCGCTACACGGGCCAGACGGATATCATCGTCGGTTCGCCCATTGCCAACCGGAACCGGGTGGAGACGGAGGGTTTGATCGGCTTCTTCGTAAACACCCTCGCCCTGCGCACCGACCTTTCCGGCCGGATTTCATTCCGGGAACTCCTGCGCAGGGTTCGGGAAGTGACGCTCGAAGGCTATGCCCACCAGGATGTTCCCTTTGAGCGGCTGGTTGAGGTGCTGCAACCGGAGCGGAACCTGAGCCACTCTCCGCTGTTCCAGGTCCTGTTTGCACACCAGAACACGCCGGCTGTTCTGCCGGAACTGCCCGGACTCACTCTCTCCACGCTCCCGGTCGAGACCAGGACGGCCAAATTCGATCTCAGCCTCTATACCACCGAAGCGAACGAGACTCTGGTCACTGCTCTGGAGTACAGCACCGACCTGTTTGACGATGCCACGATCGACCGCATGTTGGAGCATTTCCGCAGCTTGCTGACAGGCATTGTTGAGAACCCGGAACAGAGCCTGGACGACCTTCCGTTCCTCACCGAGAGCGAAGAGCGGGAACTTGTGGCGTGGAACCAGACGGCACGGGAGTATCCTTTGGACCGGTGCTTGCATGAGTTCATTGAAGAGCAGGCGGACCGTACGCCCGAAGCCGTGTCGGTCATCTTCGGTGAGCAGCAAGTCACGTATGAGGAATTGAACCGACGTGCCAACCGCCTTGCCCACAGACTGAGGGCGTTGGGGGTCGGGCCTGACACCTTGGTTGGGATCTGTGCAGAACGTTCTGTCGAGATGGTTTTGGGGCTACTCGGCATCCTGAAGGCTGGCGGCGCCTACGTGCCCCTTGACCCGGAATATCCACGGGATCGTCTGGCTTACATGATCGGAGACTCGGCAGTGTCCGTGCTGTTGACGCAGCAACAACTCGTTTCCGCCCTCCCAGCCACCTCCGCCGCGGTGATCTGCCTGGATTCCGACTTGGAGGAGCCCGCTCCGGGTCACGATGAGAACCCGCAGGTGATTACCTCCCCCGACAGCCTGATCTATGTGATCTACACGTCCGGCTCCACCGGCAGGCCCAAGGGTGTCATGATTCCTCACCATGGGATCGTGAATCGGCTGTGCTGGATGCAGGAGGAGTATAATCTTACCGGTGCGGACCGGGTGTTGCAGAAGACCCCCTTCAGCTTCGACGTTTCCGTGTGGGAGTTTTTCTGGCCTCTCATGACAGGCGCCACGCTGGTCATGGCCCGCCCCGGAGGGCACAGGGACGCCACTTATCTAATGGAGACAATCTCTAAATACGGAATCACGACCATGCACTTTGTGCCCTCGATGCTCCAGACCTTTGTGGAGGAGCCGGGCCTTGAGGGATGCACGAGCCTGAAACGGGTAATCTGCAGCGGCGAAGCGCTGCCCTTTGCCCTCCGGGAACGATTCTACCAGCGCTCCGGCGCTGCTTTGCACAACTTGTATGGTCCCACCGAGGCATCCGTTGACGTTAGCTACTGGGCCTGTGTGCGTCAGGACCACCGTTCGATCGTCCCCATCGGCCGGCCCATTGCGAATACCCATCTGTATGTTCTCGACGAGAAGCTCCGTCTGCTTCCCATCGGCTGCCCGGGAGAGCTTCATATCGGTGGAATTGGGCTTGCCCGTGGCTATCTGAACCGGCCTGAACTGACCGCAGAGAAGTTCATTGCGAACCCGCTGTCGTCCGAGGAAGGTGCCCGGCTCTACAAGACGGGAGATCTGGCCAGGTACCTGCCCGACGGTAGCATCGAGTATCTGGGACGCATCGACCACCAGGTGAAGATGCGCGGGTTCCGCATCGAGTTGGGCGAGATCGAGATGACGCTGCGGGAGCTGCCAGGCGTGCTGGATGCCGCCGTGATCATGTGTGAGTCCCCGACGAGAGACAAGTACCTTGCGGCCTATCTCGTGCCGGAGATTAGTTGCACACTCGCCGCGGGCGATCTCCGGCAGGGCCTTCGCAAGACGCTCCCCGAGCACATGGTTCCCACAGCCTTCATGATGCTGGATGCTCTGCCGCTGACACCTAATGGCAAACTGGACCGCAGGGCGTTGCCTGTACCGGAGGTCCGGCACCTCGATGCGAACACTGCTCCTGTGGTCCCTCGCTCTCCGGTGGAGGAGATTCTCACCGGGGTGTGGGCGCAGGTGCTCGGCGCGGATCAGGTAGGTGTGCACGACAACTTCTTTGAGCGGGGCGGGCATTCTCTGCTAGCCACGAAGGTCATCTCCCGGGTTCGGGATGCCTTCCAAGTTGAACTCCCGGTTCGGACCATCTTTGAAGCGCCGACCGTTAACGAATTCGCCCGGGTGGTTGAGGCGGCCCGTGAGTCGGCCCCGAGCCTGACCGCGCCCCCAATCGTGCCGATTTCGCGGGAGGGCGCACTGCCCCTGTCGCTGGCCCAGCAGCGGCTCTGGTTCTTGGACCAGCTCAACCCGGGTACCCCCCTTTACAACATGCCTGTGGCCTTCCGTCTCAAGGGAACCCTCGACATCGGCGCACTGCAGGCGGGCTTGACCGAATTGGCCCGGCGCCACGAGGCCCTACGCACCACCTTTGCCATAACCGCAGAGGGGCATGCCGTACAGGTTATATCGCCAGCTTTTCCGGTAGACCTGCCAATCATAGATCTCCGGGAGCTCCCTGAGAACGAGCGCCACGCCGTGGCCGAACGGCTCCTGCAAGCGGAAGGGCAGCGTTCTTTCGACCTGAAGAAGGGCCCGCTGTTCGGGGCGGTCCTGATTCGGGTCGGTGATGAGGAGCATATGGTTCAGATCACGATGCATCACATCATCTCCGATGGATGGTCCATCGGGGTGCTTCTGAGGGAGGTTGCGGCGCTGTATGGCGCCTTCGTGAACCGGAAGCCTTCGCCCCTTACGGAACTGCCCGTCCAGTACGCAGACTACGCACATTGGCAGCGGCAGTGGCTCCAGGGTGCCGTTCTGGAGGAACTGGAGTCCTATTGGAAGCGGCAATTCAGCGGCCCCATTCCCGTCTTGGAGCTCCCCGTAGATCGCCCGCGTCCGCCGGTGCAGACTTTCCTGGGGGCTCGCCAGTCCCTTGTCTTAACGGCTGAGGTGAGCCAGTCGCTGAGACGGCTCTCGCAGCAGTCCGGTGCGACCCTGTTCATGACGCTGCTCGCTGCCTTCAAGGCCCTCCTTTTCCGGCGCACCGGCCAGGAGGACATCATCGTCGGCATTCCGACAGCGAACCGGTCGCATGGCGAATCCGAAGGACTGATTGGCTTCTTTGTCAACACGCTCGCCCTGCGCACCGACCTGTCGGGCAAGCCGACGTTCCGCCAATTGCTGTCCCGTGTCCGCAAGGTCGCGATGGACGGCTATTCGCACCAGGCGCTGCCCTTTGAGAAGTTGCTCGAGATCGTGCAGCCTGAGCGCGACTTGAGCCGCACCCCGCTGTTCCAGGTCTTCTTCAACATGCTGAATGAGGACAGCACGGTCGCAACATTCCCGGGGCTCTCTATGGAGCCGCTGCAGTCGGCTGAATCCGGATCAAAGTTTGACCTCACTGTGTATGCAAGCGACCACCCCGATGGAATTCACCTGGAGTTTGTCTACAACGCAGAACTCTTCAGCGAGATGCGCATCGCAGAACTGGCGCAGCAGTATCGCTGCCTGGTCGAACAGGTCGCAGAGAATCCGGAGGCGCCAATCACCAAGTACTCGCTGATCACCCACATGGGGAAAGCTGTCCTTCCCGATCCCCATGCGAGGTTGGATGATGCCTGGGTCGGGTCGGTTCATGAGCGGTTCGCGCAGCAGGTCCGGCGGGTGCCTAAAAGGCTGGCCGTATCGGACAAGGAAGAATCCTGGACCTATGAGGAACTGGACATCCGTACCAACCGGTTGGCCAACTGCCTGCGGGACAACGACGTTCAGCATCAGGATGTGGTGGCGATCTATGGCCACCGAAGCGCTCCCATGGTATGGGCTCTGATCGGCGTACTCAAGGCCGGTGCGGCGTTCGTCGTGATCGACCCCGCTTACCCACCGGAACGGATCATAGACTATCTCCGTGCCGCTCAGCCCAAGGGGTGGGTCCAGGTCGAGGCGGCAGGAGCTTTGCCCGGAGAGCTAGAGGATTTCCTCCAGACCGTCTCGCTGCGGTGCCGGGTTACGCTCCCCACGCGTGCCACGTCCGATGCCAACGGTCTTCTAAGCCCGTATTCGACGAGCGATCCATGTGTGACCGTCGGACCGGATGATATGGCCTACCTGTCGTTCACCTCCGGTTCCACCGGTAAGCCTAAGGGCATTGTAGGGCGCCATGGCCCGCTGACGCATTTCCTCCCCTGGATGACGGAGACCTTCGCCTTCGATGAAACCGATCGCTTCAGCATGCTGTCGGGCATCGCTCACGATCCCCTGCACCGCGATACCTTCACGCCCCTCCAGGTCGGTGCCGCGATCTGCATCCCCGATCCTGATCAGTGGTGGTCTTCGGGCTGGCTTGCAGACTGGATGGCCCGGGAGCAAGTTACGGCGGCCAACCTGACCCCGGCGATCGGCCAGATCATAACCCAACCGGTACCCGGCAAGAACCCGCAGGTATCCTCCCTGCGTTATGCCTTCTTCGTGGGTGACATTCTCACCATGCGTGATGTCGCCAGGCTGCGCGGTGTGGCACCGAACGTGACGGCGGTGAACTTCTACGGATCCACGGAGACCCAGCGGGCGGTCGGATACTATGTGGTGCCGCAGAGCGAGGCCGGGGATGAGGCCCGGGAAAACGGGACGTTCACCAAGGAAATGGTACCGCTCGGCAAAGGTATGCAGAATGTCCAGCTGCTTGTCTTAAACGAGCACCAGCAGCAGGCCGGCATCGGCGAGATCGGCGAGATCTTCCTCCGCAGTCCGCACCTAGCAAGAGGGTACCTGGGTGACGATGCCCTTACCCGGGAGAAGTTCATCATCAATCCGTTCACCAACGAGGCTAATGACCGGGTCTACCGGACCGGCGACCTCGGCCGGTACTTGCCGGACGGTACCGTAGAAGCCCTGGGACGCGCAGACTTCCAGGTGAAGGTTCGCGGCTTCCGTGTCGAACTGGGTGAGATCGAGGCAACCCTAGGAAGACATCCCGCTGTGCGGGAGGCCGTTCTGGCCGCCCGAAAAGATCACAACGGTCAACAGCGGCTCGTCGCCTATGTGGTCATGAATGAAAAGCCCGAGACAACGGAACAGGAACTGTATCAGTTCCTTAAGCGGCGACTGCCTGACTACATGGTGCCGTCCGCGTTTGTGATCCTGGAGGCCCTTCCTGTCACCCCCAACGGCAAGGTGGACCGTCGGTGCCTGCCGGCGCCCGATTTCGACCGTGACGGCGAGCTATTGGTCGCTCCCCACACGCCGGTGGAGGAGATGCTGGCCGGAATCTGGTCACATCTGCTTGGCCTCAACCGGATCGGTGTAAACGACAGTTTCTTTGAACGGGGTGGACACTCGCTGCTGGCCACTCAGTTGGTTTCACGGGTACGCGACGCCTTCCAGGTCGAGCTGCCCCTCCGGAGTCTCTTCGAAGCGCCGACCATCGCCGGTATGGCCGGGCAAATTGAGGCGGCCCGCCTTCAGAACGATGACCTGGCCCTTCCCCCGATTAAGCCCCGGCCGCGTGATGCCGGCCTGCCGCTTTCCTTTGCGCAGCAACGGTTGTGGTTCCTGGATCAGCTTGAAGGCAGTAGCGCTTACAACGTTCTGGCAGCGGTTCGTCTCCAGGGCGAAGTGGATGCTGCCGTGCTCGAGCAGAGCCTCAGCGAAGTGGTCCGGCGGCATGAATCCCTGCGGACTACATTCCTGACCACCGAGGAGGGAGACAGCGTTCAGGTGATTGCTCCGGCAAGGCCGGTCACCGTGGCGGTGTTCGATCTACGGGAGGTACCGAAGGAGGGGTGCGAGGCCAGGGCCCGGTCCCTCGCGGAGCGTGAAGCGCAGCGCCCCTTCGACCTGACCGAAGGCCCCCTGTTCAGAGCAACCCTGCTCCGTCTCGGTGATGAGGACCATGTGGTACTGCTCACGATGCATCACATCATTTCAGACGGCTGGTCGACCGGAGTGCTGGTCAATGAGGTGGGGGCGCTGTATGAGGCATTTGCCACCGGCAAGTCTTCACCGCTGCCGGAG
>JAWLHU010000014.1:0-207675 GCA_041690255.1 Symbiobacteriaceae bacterium | reverse complement strand
AAATTTGTTCGGCTCTTCATGATTACGAGCTTACGCTTGGCTTTACTCTCTCCTCACCTCATAACTACCTCGGCAGACTAACCACGAAGGTCAGCGCCGACAGTTCTGAGGTTCGCACTGTCTAGTTTTCAAGGTTCGAGCGTCACCGTCGTTCCCGACAGCTTTGCTAGATTATCATACCGACTTACTCGCTGTCAAGCGACCATTTCTTGGTCGAAATCGTTCGTTTTCAGCGGTCTCGCCGGGCGCACCGTTCGGGCCATGTGCCCGTCGGGATGCATATCATAGCACTTGTTTACCGAGCCGTCAATCATCCAGATGCTGTGAGTGGCACCCTATCTGCATGTTCGCTGGCTCGGGAACTCGGTGGCAGGAACGTATGATACCAAGAACACAGAAGCAGGGCAACCCACACTTCCATCCAGTACTACATAAGCTCTCCTCTGCTCGGGCACTCTACCCGGGAGGTGACTTGCTGTGCGGAAGATGGTCTGGGTGCTGCTCCTCGTCGTGCCAGCTTTGATTGGGGGCGTGATAACGGCAGCTGTGCTGTTGACACCCCTGCCGGAACCGGACAATCCAGAGGTGACCGAGATCGTTGACTCATCGGGCAGACTCATAAGTCAGATCTTCACCGAAAACCGTATCGAACTGCCGATGTCTCGTATACCGAAGACTCTACTGAACGCCATAGTGGCCGTCGAGGATGATCGCTTCTATAAACACAACGGGATTGACCCGATTGGCATAGCGCGCGCCATGGTCAGAAACATCCGGGCCGGCGAAATCCGCGAAGGCGGCAGCACGTTGACCCAGCAGTTAGCGCGCAACCTCAGGTTCAATGGAGAGCGCCTTGGGCTTCAGAGGACCTGGACCCGCAAGCTGAAGGAAGCGCTGCTGACACTGAAGATAGAGTACAAGTACTCCAAGGAACAGATCCTCGGCATGTACTGGAACACCATCTACCTGGGCAGGGGTTCGTACGGATTGGAGCGGGCCGCTCAGAACTACTTCGGCAAATCCGGGCTTGATCAGGGGACGGATGGGCCAATCAATCTGACCTTAAGCGAAGTGGCCGTCCTGGCGGCTCTACCGCAAGCGCCTGAGTATTACTCCCAGGATAGTCCAGAAGCCCAGTCGGCTCTCTTGAAGCGTCGAGATATTGTCTTGGACAAGATGGCGGAACAGGGCTACATTACGGCAGCGGAAGCGGTGGAAGCAAAGAGCCAGACCATCGCCTTGTTGCCGCCAAAGCGGAACAAGACAGGTCCAGATGTTCGGTACTTCGAGGAGTATGTAATGGATGAACTGGATAGGCGGTTTCCGGACGTCGCTGCACTGATTGATCAGGGCGGGTACCGCATAACCACAACCATTGACCAGGACCTCCAGGGGGCCGCCAACACAGTCATCGAGAACGCCCAGTTCCCTTACGAGCTAGACCCAGGTGCTTCCCCCGAATTGGCCCTTGTGGCTATCGACCCCAGCAACGGGTATATCCGTGCGCTCGTGGAACGACGCGTGTCGAAGAACGGCGGGCGCTGGACCCTTGAGCCACAACAACCTGGCTCCACGTTTAAGCCAGTCGTCTACGCGACCGCCCTTCAGCATGGCTACAAGGTAACGGATACCCAGGTAGATGAGATCCGCCAATACCCCGGCAGCAGACCAGACGAACCGTGGGAGCCCCATAACTTCGATGAAAGGTACACGAACAAGCCAGAGACCATGCGAACGGCCCTGCGAAAGTCGTTGAACACGGTGACGGCCGCGTGGATGGACGTGCTCAAACCGGCTCCTGTCATTGATATGGCGACAGCAATGGGCATAGAACGGGACCGATTCCGCGGTCACCAGGACCTGACCGTGGGTCTGGGCACTGCGGAGACTCCGCCAATTGAGATGGTCGCTGCCTATGCGCCTCTCGCCAACGGTGGCATGCGAGTCAAGCCAATGGCGGTCCTGAAGGTGGAAGACCGGGATGGCAACGTTTACGTGGAACAGCGACCCACGCAAAACAGAGCCCTCTCGCCCGGGGTGGCCTTCATTGTCACGGAGATGCTGAAAGAGGTTGTTCGCCCTGGTGGGACCGCTGGAGGCGTGGCCGACATGGTTGGGTGGCGTCCCGTCGCCGGCAAGAGCGGGACCACCGACAACTCGCAGGACGCCTGGTTTGTCGGCTACAGCCCGACACTCATCGCCGGAGTCTGGGCGGGATACCCAGAGCCGCGCGAGTCGAACCTACTGGGTGGCCGAGACGTTTCTCCCATTTGGGGCTCGTTTATGGCCAAGGCCCTCGCTGGGTCTCCCTGGAAGGACTGGACCCCTCCACCCGATGTGGTCAAGGTCGAGATCTGTACGATCACTCACAAACTCCCCAACGCCTCCTGCCCTACGGGCACGGAGTGGTACCTTTCGGGAAACGCCCCGACCGAGGTTGATGAGACGGTTCACTGGGAGCAAGTCGTACCGCGGTTGCCTGGGGTACCGTGGGCGCCAACGGGACTCCTTCCGCCACTCTTCGAGACCGAACCACCTGAGCCTCCCGACGCCTCTCCCGCGCTGGAGGACCAACTCCCCGGGACAATCCGTTAGCGCAGACAGGGAGAGGGCGCCCACAGCAGGCGCCCTCATCTTACTGACCCTCACCCATAGGCGGGGCGGGGTCCCCAGCCACCCGGATCACGTTGATCTCACGGCCATCGGTCGCATCAATGTAGACACGGTACCGCTGCTGATCGATCTGTCCCTGGACCTCCCAGGCCAGTCGCTCCTGACCCCGTGGGTCTGCCACCAGCGCCAATTGCGGCTCCCCGGTAATCTTCAACCGCGGGGAGGCTTGCTGCTGTGCTTGAGCCGCTGACAGATTGGGCTGCTCAAAACGGCGCGGATGGTGGTTGATCCAGTAGTTGCGAGCGTCAAACCCGACCAGTTCCCCGTCATCCATGGCCAGGGAAACCTTGATTAGCTCTGTCTGCAGCGAAATGCCGTTCTGGCGGGGAGCGAAGTCAATGACCAGCGTGTTGTCATTCTCCACCGCCGATACATACTCCGCGCTCTCGTATCCCCACTTGCGGAGCAGTCCCCTGGCCCGGTCGATCAACTGGTTCTGCTGAATCCGTCGCTCCCTTACCGGACGACCATCGATCATGTAGATGATATGTCCACCGTGCATCGAGACGCCGAAGTTCAACGGCGTGCCGTTCTGTTTCTGCCCATCGAAGTAGTAAAGCCCCAGACCGCCAGCCTGGTTGCCCGGGTCGTACTCACCCGTCTTCACCGGCTCACCCTTCAGAGGTACGTCCACGAACTTCTGGATGTTGCGCACAGCAGTCGCCACGTCCACCCGGGGCCCAAGGTCCATCTTCGGGGGCGGTAGCGGTCCACCCCCCGGCGCCAAGGCGCCCTCCTCGCCTGGTGGTACGGGGATTCCCTGCTCCATGTTCAGCACCGACTTCGTGATGGGGGTGGCAGCGTTTCCACTCTGGGCTGGGTTCGTGGCCCGAACTGTCGGCTGCCAGCGGATCATGTTATTCCCGATTAACCCAAGCAGGCTGGAGAGCTCGTCCTCCAGGTAGACGGCCTGCTGGCGGAGTTCGGTGAACTGCGCCCAGTCCTGCTCATCCAAGGCAAGGCCCTGGCTCAGCTTGTAGTGCTTCTCGTCCGCTGTCTGCCGCAACGTGTTGAGGAAATTGGTCAGCCTGGGCGTGTTCATCGTAGTGAAGGGCAAGACTGACATGTGCTCGACTGACTGAGCGCTAAAGACCCGAAGGTCCGCGAGAATCGACTCCTGCATCTGCACGTCGTTGGTAGCCATGAGTTTGGCCATGCGCTCCTCAATGTTCTCGCTCGTCCACTTCAGCTTGTGGAAAGCCGACATGTACTTGTTTTCGGCATCGCGCGCAAACTGGTTCTTCAAGCGGGTCTGGTAGGCACCAAAGCCCAGGGCGCCCACGAAGGCAACCGTGAGCAAGAGGTACGGCCAGACCTGCCCCCGCTGTGATCGCATGGGATGAGCCTCCTACTTGGCGAAGATGTGACGCCCGATGGTCCGCACCTGCTGTCGCGACCAGATGAAACTGTTGCTGGTCTTGGCAGGGGCGAAGAAATAGACCGCCCCGTTTACCGGGTCCCAACCGGCTATAGCCGCCCGAGCCGCCTTATAACACTCATCAGTCGTGTTTCGGTAGATCTCACCGTTGGAGACCGACTCGAAAGCGTGGGTCTGATAGACCACACCGGCTACGGAATCGGGGAACCGCTTGTCCAAGGTCCGGTTCAGCATGACCGCGGCCACGGCTACCTTCCCTTCGTAGGGCTCGCCGCGGGCCTCCCCACAGGTCACCTGAGCAAGAAGATGGAGATTGTCCTTGGCCGCCTTGCTCTTGGCGTATGTGGTGTGACCATCGTAAGTAAGGGATGGCCAGGCCAATACTCCGAGAGCGACCAGCAAAGCCGTACCCCACGTGATCCAGAAGCGCATACCAGTATCCCTCCCAAGGAGTCAATTCCGTTGCTAGAAGCTAGTCTTTGTGGGGTGATTCAATCCCATACAGCATCCCCGGCCCAGCGAGGACCGGGGACTCACTCTAATCGGCCTCCGGTTCGATGCGATAGGCGGTGAGTGATCCATCGTCTAGCGTAAGAAGGAGTTGCCCTGGCGCGATCGCCGGGGAAGCGGCAGTTGTTGCCTCCAGCTCCAGAACCCAGCGGTCTGAATGATCGACAAGGTTGCGTCCGATCACCTGCTGGGTCTCTGTTGCCAGGATCAGCAGATCGCCGGCGAGAAGATGTGACCGGACAGACCGATCGGAAGACGACTCTTGAAAGATGGGCTGTCCGGTGAACAGGTCCACCGTCTGGTCCGGGTAGACGACCTGGTCGACTCGGACAACCGGACTCCGGCCTACGTCTGGCACCTCCCAGACCCGTTCACCGGTGGTGGGGTCAAAGGCGCTGCCGCCAGCGATGACGAGCAACTCAGCAAACACAGGCGGGTGAGATGGGTCGGCCTCTGCCCGCCAGAGTAGCTGGCCCATCATCGCGTCCACCGCCCAGAGTCTGCCCTCATCGGTCACCGCATAGAGGTGATCATCACCCGCAGCCGGGGGGTGAAGAATCCTGGCGTTCAGATCGATCTGCCAGGCGATGGCCCCGGTCTTCCCCTCCAGAGCGTAGAGATGCCGGTCCCAGCTCCCCACGTAGAGAATTCCATCGACGACAGCCGGTGGCGCCGTCACCGGCCCACCCAGGGATACCTGCCAGACCTTGCGCCCGGAGTGAGCATCAACCGCTTTGACCGTGCCATCGGGCCCGCAGAGATAGGCCAGGCCATCGAAGAGTGCGGGCGCTGCAAGGCTTATTCCCATGAGAGTGGGATCCACCTCCCCGGTAGTCGCTGCAACCCGCCACTTCATGCTGCCAGTATGCCGATCAAAGGCGTAGTAACAACCATCGCCCAGGCCTGCGAAGACCCGCTCGTAGCGAATGACCGGTGCGGATGGTCGTAGCCCGACATGCCTGCGCGGGGTGTGACTCCATGCCTCCGCGGGAATGCCCTCCAAGGTGACTGCGGTCGTTCCCTTACGAGCCGGTGTCCGACCCACCGTGGGCCAATCATCGCCTGGCTCGGGTTTCTCTGGGATCACAAGTTGCTGGCCGGCCAAGATGAACTCCGGATGTGCGATCTGGTTCGCACGGAGAATCTCCTGCACAGAAGTCCCAAACTTGTCGGCCAGTTGGAAGAGAGTCTCGCCCGCCCGCACCAGGTGGACAATACCACCCGGCGGTGGCGAGGGCACTTCGCCTGGTCGGGGGATGATCAGCGCTTGACCGGGGCAGATGCCGTTGGGGTCGTCCAGTCGGTTTGCTGCCACGATCGCGTGTACGGTGGTCTGGTATCGCTTGGCGATGGCAAACAGGGTCTCGCCGCGCTGGACGAAGTAAAAGACCATGCCCAGACCTCCTGGTTTTTCACCATCCTACGCAGAAGGAAAGTGAGAGGTCTGCGCATGGGGATTTTTCCCGTGCGTCGCGCGAAAACCGCGTGTCGCGAACTGTACGTTATACCCACTGCATACCCACAGATTGGCCACAAGTTATCCACACCCGTGGGAGATACTGACAGGTGCGAACGAACAAACCCGCGCCGGAGCGCGGTTTCGGGGAACGGAGGTTCTCCACAGCCCCGTGCAAAACTGTGGACAACTGTCGACAAATTACCTTTCCTTGTCGAATGATGCGGGAGGCGAGACTGACGGGAATCGAACAGCCAGCCATACCGAAACGAGGGCGCTGCCTTGTTATCGGCAGCGCCCTCGCCTCTAGATTCTGGCCTTCTTAACGACCTTAACGTACTTGATATCCGGATCCTCTGTGCCCTGAACCGGGAGTCCAGCCTCAATGCAATCTTCAATGTACTCCAGGTTGTCCCCGGCCACGATCTCGCCAGGCAGCAGGATCGGAATCCCAGGCGGGTAAACCATGATCGACTCAGCGATCACTCGTCCTTCGGCATCCTGAAGCGGAACCTCTTCTGTCTGAGCGTAGAACGCCTCGCGGGGGTGCATGGCAAGAATGGGCGTGCTGGGCACCTTCACCTTAACCTCGTTTGCCGGGCGCTGCCGGTAGAAACGCTCGGCGAGAATGCGCAGCGCCTTGACCAGCATCTCCAGATCATCTTCGACGTCACCGAGGGAGACGATACAGAGAATATTGTAAAGGTCGGACATCTCCACCTCGATATTGAACTCGTTGCGGAGAAGAATCTCCATGTCCGCGCCCGTTACCCCAAGTTCTCTGACGTTAATGCAGAGTTTGGTCGGGTCAAACTCAAAGCGGGAGGAGGACTGGCCTATGATCTCAGGTCCGAAACAGTACAGGCCAGGGATCGTGTTAATCTCCGTCCGAGCCGTGTTGGCAAGCTTCATGGCCCGGTCGATCAGGCTCCGCCCCTTGGTGGCCAATTGCTTGCGGGCTACATCGAGCGAGGCCAGGAGCAGATACGAGGTCGAGGTCGTGGTCAGCATGGAGAGGATTGCCTGAACCCGGCCCGGGTGTATCAGACCCTCCCGTATGTTGAGCACGCTGGTCTGAGTCATAGAGCCGCCCAGTTTGTGAACCGAGGTGGCGGCCATATCCGCACCGGCCTGCATGGCCGAGAGGGCGAGTTCTTCGTGGAAGCAAAGGTGAACACCGTGGGCTTCATCTACAAGAACGGGAACCCCACGGGAATGAGCCAGTTCCACAATCCCCTTGAGGTCGGCGGAGACGCCATAGTAGGTAGGATTGATCACCAGAACACCCTTCGCGTCAGGGTGCTGGTTCAACGTGTGGCGAACGGTCTCCAGGCTGACTCCGTGAGCAATGCCCAGGTTGTAATCCAGATCCGGGGTCATGAAGACTGGTAGGGCCCCCGAAAGGACAATGCCTGTCAGAACTGACTTATGGACGTTGCGCGGGACGAGAATCTTGTCTCCCGGGCCGCACACAGTCATGATCATCGTAACAATCGCACCGCTGGTCCCCTGGACACTGAAGTAGGTATGATCAGCCCCGAACGCCTGCGCAGCAATCGCCTGAGCATCCCGAATCATCCCGTGCGGGTTGTGCAGATCATCGAGCGGGGCAATGTTGATCAGGTCGATCGAAAGGGCATTCTCGCCAATGAACTTTCGGAACTCCGGGGCCATACCCGCGCCCTTCTTGTGACCGGGAATGTGAAATTGGACGGGGTTGCGGCTCGCGTGAGCAAGCAATCCCGTGAAGAGGGGCGTTTGATGCTGATGGTTCACGGGCATCACCTCGCAGGAGTGAAATCGGGGCGAACTGCGGTCCTATCGAAGTATAGCAGAATTGGCCCGCATGTAAATGGCCGATACTAACTGAGGGGTGAGATCGATAGCTGATTCGCAAGATGTAGTCGCCCGCCTCCGGGAACTCAAGCAGAAGTACAAAGCAGCCCTGGGCGAGGGCCGCGGCAAAGCGCCCGGCTTCATTGAAGATGCACAGGTCTCGCTTCGCTCCTACGATCTGGTGGCTCAAGGCGGTCTCGAATCCGGCGAGATCACCGAAGCGGACCTGAAGGCGGCCGGACTGTCAGCGCATCTGGAGCATCCTGAACCGTAAGCCAACGGAGCCGGGAGCGATTCTGCTCCCGGCTTTCACGCGTCACCTGGCCGTTATGCGTCCCCGGATCACCCTCACAAGGAGGCCGCCAATGAAGATCAACCCAAGCCATCCGACGGCTGGGAAGAGAAAGCCGACCAGTTGAGAGAAGCCAAACTGGCTCGCCACCAGTGCCAGAGCAGCGGAGCCGATTACGACACGTCCGTACTGGGGCGTATCCGTCTTGGTCAGGCGAACCGCCAGACCGAACAAGCTGGCCACCGCCGTGGTGTAGACCTCTGCCCAGAGGATGGCGCTGTACGAGGTCTGGAGCCAGGCGGGAAACTGCCGCGCCAGGTGCAGCATCGGCACCTCGAACTGGGCGGATGATGGCAGCCCAGCCATGACCGCCAGGTTGATAAAAAGAGCTCCGATACCGAGCGCCGCACCGCCTATCAGGCCACCGTAGTGGAGGGCCCGAACGTCCGTCGACTCTCGACCGAGCGGGCCGAGCACCGAGACGCTTAGCAGCAGGTTATACGAGACATAGAGAAGCGCACTCAGCGGCCAGAAACGGTTCGCTGCTTCGGCTGGCTGGAACCAAGCCAGGTCGCTGGCTGAGATTCCATTCAGTGCGATCGAACCGGTTGATACAATGAGTACCATAACGATCAAAACCGGGGCGACGGCCGAGATCGACGCTACGACCCCCCTCAGCCCGAGGGCTACCGTTCCGCCGGCCAACAACGCCATGATCAGGGTACCCATGAACCGGTTCAGGTGCCAATGTTCGGCGAAGACGGCACCTGATCCGGCCATCATAATGGCAGCACCACCGAACAAGAAGAAGGTGATCACCCAGTCGGTCAGGCGACCAAAGGTCCTCCCGGCCACCTCCTCGACCAGTTCCCGATGAGACTCAGCCCGCAGTTGCTGACCAAGCCTTAGGACAGCCGAGCCCAGCACGGCCAGGAGAATCGTCGCGAGCAGGACCCCATAGATTCCCGAGAGCCCCAAATGGGTGAAGAACGTCAGGATCTCCTGTCCCGTGGCAAAGCCGGCCCCGACCACTGTTCCGACATAAGTGGCGGCCACGGTAAAGGCCGACACCCCTCTCTTTTCCACCATCATCCCCCCCTGTCGGGGTTAGTGTGAGCAGAATTCGCCTCGGTACTCAAGCCTGGGCGAAAAGGCAGGGGAAATGCCGAGTGCTCCGAAATACCTTCAATAATATGTCTCCAATGCAGGAGGTAGTCTTGTTGCACGAATCCTTCAAGCCTGGTCCGGAACACGCGCAGATGCTAGATCAGCTAGATCCCCTGCGTCACTTCCGGGAGCGCTTTTATCTCCAAGGCGATCGTATCTATCTCGATGGAAACTCGCTGGGCCTCGCCTCCCGCGATGCGGAGGCCACCCTGCTGGCCGCACTGGAAGACTGGAAGCGCCATGGGATTGAGGGATGGACTGCCGGTGACAGGCCATGGTTCACCCTGGCCGAGGAACTGGGAACTCTCCAGGCCAGCCTGGTTGGCGCCCTTCCGGATGAGGTTGTAGTAACCGGCACGACCACCGTCAATCTGCACACCTTGGCCGCTACCTTTTTCCATCCCGAGGGGCAGCGAACCAAGATCCTGGCCGACGCCCTCAACTTCCCGTCAGACCTGTATGCCCTTCAGAGCCAACTGCAGCTCCGTGGGCTTAATCCCGCTGATCACCTGGTCCTGGTTGAGAGCTATGACGGTCGCACGATCAACGAAGATGACCTGATCGCTGCCATGACCGATGAGATCGGGCTGGTCCTCCTCCCGTCCGTCCTTTATCGGAGTGGCCAGTTGCTAGATATGGCCCGACTGACCGCCGCGGCCCACGCCCGCTCAATTCCCATCGGATTCGACTGCTCTCACTCAGCTGGGGCGATTCCCCACAAACTGCATGAGTGGAATGTCGACTTCGCGTTCTGGTGCAACTACAAGTACCTGAACGGTGGTCCGGGTGCTGTGGGCAGCCTCTTCGTCCACCAGCATCACTTCGGACGCCTTCCCGGTCTGGTTGGGTGGTTTGGCTACCGGAAGGAGCGCCAGTTTGCCATGCTCCCAACCTTCGAGCAGGCACCCACTGCCGGAGCCTGGCAGATCAGTACCCCTTCGGTCCTCGCCGCAGCCCCACTCACCGGCTCGTTGCGCATCTTCCAGGAAGCCGGCCTGGAGCGGATTCGGGCAAAATCCCTTCACATGACCGCGTACCTCATATTCCTCATTCAAACCCGCCTGAGCGGAGCCCCCTACGGGTTCGAGATTGGAACCCCGCTAAGCGATGCCAGCCGAGGCGGTCACGTCGCCCTCGAGCATCCCGACGCGGTCCGCATTGGAAAGGCCTTGAAGAGTCTGGGCGTGATTCCGGACTTCCGCCCGCCAAATGTGATTCGCCTTGCGCCGGTAGCGCTGTACAACACGTACGAGGAGATCTGGCGGACCGTCGAGTTGCTGCGTCATATCATCGATCAGCAACTAGTGGAGCAGCACTCCGACCAACCTGGCACCGTGTCGTGATCGTCGTTTCAACATTTTGCAAACAACTCCATCTCGTGATATAATCGGTGTGTAATTTGTATCAGTCTTAAGGTGGTTTGGGGTCATCCGACCAGACGTGCCGGGTGACCTTCGTCTTGTGGTGGAAGGAGGCGTGGATTGACGCCCATGCGATTTCGTACAACTGGATTGCTCATTGTAGCCGCGGCCATTCAACTGTTTACGGGCCTGACCATGTACGCCTTCCCTCGTTCCTTCGAGGCCTCCACCTTCGAGTGGGTCCGACCGCATCTCGCCTTTCTTTCTGCTGGCCTCATGGCCTCTGGAACCATCCTGCTGTTGCTCGCACGCTACCGCCTTACCCCATGGGCGGGGAGGCTTCTCGCCACCCTCTCCGCCACACCGATGATCCTCCTCGCCTTGTCTGCCACGCAGGCCGACATGGTCGGAGTCTCTGTCATCTGGTATACCCTGGCTGCCGCTGTTCTCATTACCCCGTGGCTACCGGTCGGACCATCGGGCCGCCTGCGCTTGGGCATGCTGACACTCGCCACCACCGAGTTGATCCTGGGCTTGCTCATGCTGCTCATGCCTCAGGCGTTTCCTTCCCCCATGTTCAGACCGCTGCACCCCTGGGTGCCTCTGGTCGGGGCTATGGGCCTGGCAGGTGCCCTCTGCCTGCCCTTCCTGGCCGTTCAGGGGAAGGGAATTCGCCAGATCCTTCTCGCCCTTGTCGGGCTGGTTTTCCCCTCCGCCCTGGTTTGGAGCGCCCTGCAAGTCGGTCACTGGCATGCTGCTTTGACGTGGGGAGTCTGGCTCGTCACCCTCTTCGGTGTCCTCTGGAACGCCCTGACCCCCTCCCTCACAGGGGAGCATGCCGAACAGAGCGTTCCTGCCCCGGACTCCCCCGTGCAGGTGGAACGGATGCTAGAGCTATGGTCCTGGCTTCTGGTGCTCGTGGTCCTGGCCATCGCGATGATCGGCCAGACGGAATCCGTCGTGGACCCCACGACAATTCGGATCTTTGCCGCGGCGATCAGCGGCTACAACGCCCTCATGCATTTTCTCCTGCCCCATGTGGGCCGAACTGACCGCCGGGTACTGGCCCACCTGACCTTCCTCTCCCTGGCCTTCGGCTTTCTTCTGACCGATCCCGGCCATTGGGCCTTTGTTCTCGCCGCCATGATGGTGATTCCCCCATTCCTGGCGACGCGGGTCCGAGGAGAGATCGTAGGCTATTGGATGCTCGGTGGCATGGTAGTAAGTGTCGTGCTCTTCGCCTCGATCCATGCCTGGCGAGTGAACCATGATCTGAGCTACGCCATAAGCGAGATAGCCGTTCAGGTCCTGGTGATCGTCGCGGCGGGCATTCTGGGCATTCGCAGTGCCGCACAGCAGCGCCGGTTGGTACAGGAGTTGAGCAGAGCCCGTACTGACCTGCAACGCCAGGTCGAACAGCAGGCTCTGATCGCTCACATAGGCCAGGCAATCCGACGCTCCCTCAACCTGCAAGAAACCTTGACAACCACGGTAAATGAACTCGGCAAGGCTATGCAGGTGAACCGGTGCTACATACGGTTGTCGAGTCCAAACGGCTTCCATTCTACCCTGCACCAATACGTCACCCCCGGTACCCCGCCTGTCGGTGAAGAGCACCTTCCCTATCTGGTGCTTGGTCCGGCTGTGGCTCGTGCTCGCGACGTGATCGTGGCGGATGATGTCCTCAAGTTCCCCGACTGGCGGGACGTAGCCCTGAAGTCGGGACTGCGTGCCGCACTGGCCGCTCCGATTCTCGCCGACGACCGGTTTCTGGGGGCGATCGTCCTCCACCAGTGCAGCGGCCCAAGGGCCTGGACTCCGGACGAGATCCAATTCCTCAAGGCGGTCGCCGGCCAGGTCGGGGTGGCTCTGGCTCATGCCGGTGCTCACCGTGACTTAGAGGATCGTCACACTGAACTCCAGCAGGTCAATGCCACCTTGTCCGCCCAGGCCGAGGAACTGGAGGCACAGCGAGAGGAACTGCAGGCGCAGAACGAAGAACTGATTCACCAGAGCGACCTTCTGACCACACAGGCTCGGCAGTTGGAGAAAGCCCTGCTGGCCGCCCGCTCGGCGGAAGAGGCTCAAGCGAGACTGTCGGCCATCTTGGAGGCGACCACAGATTATGTGGGCCTTACCAACCGGCAGGGCGAAGTGCTCTACCTGAACGCAGCCGCTCGGGACGTGTTTGGTGCGAACACCATTGGTACGGTCCAGTTGACAATCCAGCAGGTCTTTCCAGCCTGGTTTGTCAGGGTGATCGTACGTCAGGCGATGCACACAGCGATACGGGAGGGCCACTGGATTGGTGAGGGCTCCGTTCTGAATGCGTCGGGTCAAGAGGTCCCCGTCTCTCTGGTGATCCTGGCGCACCGGAATGAGACGGGTAGTATCGACTTCTTTGCAACCATTGCTCGGGACATTTCCTCGCAAAAGGCCGCCGAGGCTGCCTTGCGCGAGAGCGAGGACCGATTCCGGGGAGCCTTCGACTACGCTCCTACTGGAATGGGCCTGGTTGGGGCCGACGGGCGCTGGACCCAGGTGAACCCGCCCCTTTGCGAGATGCTGGGCTACACCGAGTCTCAATTCGTTGGCACGACTCTGAAGAGCATGATCCACCCGGAAGACCGAGAGGCCGCCGTCGCCTATACCCAGCAGATGATCCAGGGCCAGATCCCTTCCTGCCAGGTCGAGCAGCGTTGGTTACACCAGGCCGGCCACGTTGTCTGGAGCCAGGTGAGTGCGTCAATCGTCCATACCCGTGAGCATGAGCACTACTTCATCGTCCACGTAGAGGATATTAGCGAACGCAAGCGGGTCGAAAGCCAGTTGCTACATCTTGCCAACTATGATTCGCTCACAAGTCTATTCAACCGGCGCCGGTTTCAGGAGGAACTGGAACGGCATTTGGCCAACGCCATTCGATACCGCACGCAAGGAGCTCTCCTCTTCCTGGATCTCGACCAGTTCAAGTACATTAACGACAGTCTGGGCCACCAGGCCGGCGATCAGATGCTCCGGAGCCTGGCCTCCCTTATGCGGCAGATGCTGCGGGAGGGTGACTCCATCGCACGCCTGGGCGGAGACGAGTTCGCCATTCTGCTCCCCCATGCCGATGCCGTGCAGGCTGAGGCCGTGGCGAATAAGATCCTCGACGCTCTCCGCCGGCACGTCGAGGTGATTGACGGCCGCCCCATCGGCATTACGGGTAGTATGGGACTTGCCCTCTTCCCGGATCACGGGCGGACGGCGGAAGAACTCCTGGCCTTCGCTGACATGGCCATGTACAAGGTCAAGGACCTCGGGCGAAACACCTATGCCCTCTACTCACCCGACGAGGCGACCCGCGAACAGCTTGAGTCCAAGCTGACCTGGGAGCGACGGATTCGGGATGCTCTCGAGAACGACGGCTTTGTCCTGTACCAGCAGCCGATACTCAACCTCCGGCGAGGCAGCATCCGACGCTATGAGGCCCTGCTGCGCATGAAGGGACCGCACGGCGAAGTGATTATGCCCGGACACTTCCTGCCCGTGGCTGAGCGGTTTGGTTTGATTCACGCCATTGATCGTTGGGTAGTGCGAGAGGCGATTCACCAGATCGCACGACAGCACAAGACCACGCCCGACTACTGCCTGGAGGTCAACCTCTCCGCCAAAGCCTTTGCTGACCCGGAACTTCTCCCATTGATCAAGCGCGAGATTGAAGCGACAGGGATAAACCCTGCTTTCCTGGTGCTTGAGATCACTGAGACGGTGGCCGGCGCAGATTCCATGGCCGGCAGGTCTTGGATTCACTCCGTACGTGAACTGGGCTGCGAGTTTGCCCTCGACGACTTCGGATCAGGATTCTCATCGTTTAGCTATTTGAAGAACCTCCCGGTGGACTACTTGAAGATCGACGGCAGTTTCATTCGGAACCTGGCCGAGAGCCCCATGGATCAGGAGTTGGTACGGGCCATGGTTCAGGTCGCAAGGGGCCTGGGGCGCAGGACGATTGCCGAATGCGTAGAGAACAGCGACACCCTCATGCTTCTGCGGGACCTGGGTGTGGACTATGCCCAGGGGTATCATATCGGGCGACCGACGCCTATGATTGGCTAGCGTCCTGGGCCCCTGATCATTCCCGCTCTGGAAGGGCGTGACCGAAACTGGACGGTCACGCCCATTTCTATTGACACAAACTAGTTGACTCTCTAGAATGAGTGAGTGCTCACTCACAGCCTTCGTATCCCCGATCGATGTCGGTCCACCATTTGGGAAGGTGATTAGGTTTATGCAGTTCCGTCGCACCGTCGCCGCGACGCTCGTCTCGGTCTCGGTCCTTATGGCGCCAGCGAGTCCGGCCTGGGCTGAAGAGGTCTCCCCGCCCGTCGCGGTCCCTCATGCGGACGAGAATACGCCCGCCAGTTCCGCTCTTGTCCTGACCCTGGAGCAAGCACTGGCCCTGGCTGAAGCCAATAACCCCGGCCTCCGCCTGGCCCACTACCAGTTGGTCGGCACCCGTACAACAGCCAGTGCAGCGACGCCGGCTAATGTGGAGGCCCTCTCTCCGCTGGCGTCGACCTTCCTGCAGGCGCAGTACGGCCTTGAGGTACCAGCCGATGCGATTACGCCACAGGTCGCCGCTGCACAGTCCCGCTACTCCTATGAGCAGGCTGTGGCCGACTATTACGGTGCCCGCCAGCAGGTTCGGGCGGGAGCGCTCCAGGCCTATGTGGAGTGGCAGAAGGCCGTTGCCATGGTAGAGGCTCAGCGGGCTGCCCTGGACCGGGTTCTCACCCAGGAGGGCAACGTAGAGGCTGCCCTGGAGGTAGGAAGCGCCGCACAGTACGACCTGCTCCAGATTCAGGCTGCCGTGGCCGGCCAGAAAGCAGCGTTGATAGGCGCCCAGGCTATGGAGGCCGGAGCCCGCTACGGCCTGGAGTTGGTGATTGGGGCTGCACTGCACCCTGATGCCCAACCGGAGCCCAATCAGATCCGTGCCGCCGATGTAACCCTGCCCACCGACATGAACGCCCTGCTGGCCAGGGCGATGCAGAACCGGCCCGACCTCCGACAGCAGTTGCTCGACCTGACCTCCCGGCGGCTTCAGGTCGGCCTGACCACGAATGCCTCCCTCCTTCAGCTCCAGGCGGTAGCCACCCAGTATGAACTCGCCACTGCACAGGCACGTATGGAGGTACAGCAGGCGGCCCTCACCGCTCAGGGTGCGCTCGAGGAACTGAAGGCGCGCGAAGCGGCGGTTGAGCCCGCCCGGGAGGCACTCCGCCTGGCCGATCTCCGGTACGAGGCCGGCATTGCCACGTACGTGGAGGTGCAGGGGGCATCCGCCGCCCTGCTCCAGGCAGAAGCGTCCCGAATTCAGGCAGCGGCCAATCTGGCTTTGCGACTCCTGGAGCTGCGCCAGGCGACCGGTGACCTGTAAGGGGGACAACAAAATGGAAACGACGACTCGCGACCGCATTCTGGAGTCCGCCCTACGGCTGTTCCATGAGAATGGCTACCGGGGGGCAACAACGGCTGAGATTGCCCGCTCTGCCGGCATCGCAGAAGGCACAATCTATCGGTACTTCAAGGACAAGAAGGAACTCTTCCTCGCCTGCGTGGAGCCTGTCATTGCAGAGGCGGTCCGCCGAGAACTGGCTCTCGTTGGCCCCGGTACTCCTCGTGAGATCCTGCACCGCCGGATCACGGAGCGTTATCGGGTGATCAAGGAGAATCAGGCGGTCTTCCACATTCTCTTCACTGAGGCCCGCTACCACCCCGAGATCGCCAAGATCCTTCTGGCCCAGGTTGCGGCCAAGGTCTCGAGTGAAGAGGGGGCAGTTTTCCGGAGCGCTTTCGAACAAGGCCTCTTCCGGAGCGTGCCCAACCCACTCATTCTGAGCGTCGGCATGACCGCAGCCATCTGGGCGATGGTCGCCGCCGAAGCACTCTCGCCCGACTGGCCGCCAAAGGCCCATTACGCCGACCTGGAGACCGAGGTCGCCGATTTCTTCTGCAGCGCCGTGTTCCGTGATGAAACCGTATAGAGGTGGAGCCATGCGTAAGCGACTAATCGCCCTGCTCGGGTTCGTATTGATCCTCACCTTTGCGACCAGTGCCGCGGGGGCCAGTCCCCTGCTCACTCCAACGCTTCCTCGTACACTCGTGATCAACCTGATCAACGACCGCGGCCTCCCTATCCCGAATGCAGAGGTTCATCTGCTGACACCCGGTTCGACCGCTACCGCCGTGACCCGTACCAACGACCTGGGGAAGGCTACGCTTTCCCTGCCAGACGGCTTCTCCTTCTGGCTCCGCATCTGGTCCGAGGGGAACGCCCTCATTGAGCGGGCCTATGTCCCGGCCAGCGATGGTACGGCCCTTACCCTAACGGCCTCTGCCTACACAGCCCACCTGTCGGGCATTCTGCGCGACGACCGGGGCATGCCGGTACAGGGCGCGACCGTAAAGCTATACCAGACCGGCTTTGGTCTGGAGGCTACCACCGTAACCAACGCCATGGGCGCATACAGCTTTGCGAAGGCCCGCGCTGGAAGCAACCACGTGATCCAGGTCGAAGCCAAGGGATATCAACCGGTCTCTCAGGCCGTCCCGACACTGACTGCCGACCAGCGGAACCAGCTGGACCTGAGCCTGACCCACGCTACCGGCAGCGTGACCGGTGAGGTCCTGGACACCCGCACCAAGCGACCTCTCGGCGGCATGACAGTGGAGCTGATTCTGAGCGGTTGGGGCGTCGTCGACTCGACTACCACCGATATCAGCGGCTTCTTCTACCTGCCGGCCCCGCCATCCGGCGAGGGCACCTACCAGGTCCGGCTCTCCCGTCCCTACTTTGAGACGACGACCAGCGCCTCTTTTGCCGTGCAGGCTGGCGGCTGGGTCGACTTCAGCGGCGCCAACCGCTTCGAGATCAACCGGCTCTATGCCCAGATCAGCGGCAAGGTATTCGATAGTGCCAACCAGGCCATGGCAGGCGTCCAGATCCAGCTCCAGCGCCAGAATCTGGGCACCGTGGAGGTCACCACCACCACGAGCGATGGCAAGTTCAGGTTCGAAAACCTGGCTGGGGGCACCTACCGGGTCCGGGCGATGCCCACCGGTGGCCAGATTCACGCCGATGGCGGCTGGTTGACGGTGGTAGGCGGGCAGGAAGTCCAATCCGATATCACCATTGACGCCGTGGAGACAAACAACTATGGCTCGGAGAACCTCACGGGCAAGGTTGAGAACCATCTAGGCGACCCCGTTCCCGGGGCGACCGTTGTGATCTCTCGTGGACAGCAGACGTATACAACCACGACCGATGAGGCCGGCAGCTACGACGTCGAAGTCTCGGCTAACCTCCCTCTCGCCCGCAATTTCGATGACAACGACCCCGGCACCGGCTACCATGTCATGGTCACCGCCCCCGGGTACCTCCCGAACGATCAGCCCACCACGGCTGCGGATGCCCAACCGCCCTCGCTCATTGATGTGCAGGCCGATGCGGATAACCGGGCCGATTTCGTCCTCCGGCCCGAGTTTGCCAGCGTCTCCGGTCGGATTATGGATGTCTACGGGCAGCCGATCGCCAACGCCCGCGTCCTTCTCGTGGAGGAAGGTAAGTCCGCCACCCCCGAGACCACGACCGACATCTACGGACGCTACGCCTTCGAGAAGCTGCCGATCGGTAAGCAGGGTCGATACGCGGTCATGGTGAGTGATCCGCGGTTCGTGCGAGGTGCGATCAACCCCAATGGGGCGATCGTTGACCTTGCCACCCTCGATCCAGCAGACCCCCGGGCCCTGACTCTCGTGGCGCACCCGTCCACCACCCTGATTCAGGGCGTGGTGCAGGCCGGCGTGAAGCAGGCCGATGAGAAGGCGGTCGTCACCGTATTGCGCTCGAGCACCGGTGCGACCTATGAGAGCACCGTCAGTGACGGCGGCATCTACCAGGTCCGGGTCCCGGCGCTCCCCGGCGAGCAGTACCTTGTGCGGGTCACGAGCCCCAAGACTGCGGAGAACGCCGCTGCTGACCTGGTCAATCCCGGCACCGCCTACGGCATGCAGGTCAATCTGACCACCCACCCAACCTCCTCCATTACCGGGCAGGTCCTCGCTGCCAACGGTCAGCCCCGACCATCCACCAAGGTCCTCCTTTATGCGGAGGGCAGCGGCACCCTACAGGCCACCGCCCACACCGACATGACCGGACGGTATCGCTTTGAGAACCTCACCCCCGGCCGCCGCTACACGGTTCTGGCTGAGAACGGAGCTCTGGGGCTGACCGGACTCGCACCCGGCGAGCCGATTATCACGCCGCTGGTCGCCCTGCCCTCCGCCGAGACGGTCTGGGCCGATATCCAGACCAGTCTCCCCCCTGTCACCCCGAATCCCTAGTCTCGGCCCTGTCCGGTAAAGTGTGGGAGGTACAAGAATGAAGCGCTTCTTTACATGGGCGATGGTTCCGTTGGTCGCCCTGTCGCTTGCGGGCTGCAGCCTCGGCGCTGCCAAGGAAAACGAGCCAACAATCCAACCCATCGCCGTCGCGGTAACCGAGGCGAGGGAGGGCAAGATCACCGCAACCAGCCAGGCCTCCGGCCAGCTTGAGCCCATTCTCTCCGTCTCGGTAACCGCAAAGGTCCCCGGCCGGGTAGTGACCGTTCACAAGCAAATGGGCGATGTAGTCCAGGAAGGCGACCTGCTCGTCGAACTGGAGGACCGTGACGTGGCGAATCAGTACGCAGCGGCAGCGGCCCAGTTGGCACAGGCGGAGGCGCAGCGGGCTGAAGCCCAGCGCCAGGCTGATCGGCTCGACATCCTGCTCAAGCAAGGCGCTGTCTCCAAGCAGCAGGCTGAGCAGATTCAGACCCAGTTGACCCTCGCCAACGCCGCCGTGCAGGCCGCCCGAGCCCAGGCCGACCTGGCCGGTGCCAACCTGGAGCGAACCAAGATTACCGCGCCGGCCAGCGGCGTACTGGCCAGTCGCTCCGTTGAGCCGGGCTCCATGGTCGGCGCCGGCACTCCCGTCTTCCAGTTGGTCGACCTGAGTAGGGTGGTCGTCAACACCGGCGTAGCCGAGGCAGATGTCAACGCCGTGAAGCCCGGGATCGAAGTCCCGGTAGTGGTACCCTCGCTCAACCAGAGTTTCACCGGCAAGGTGGAGTCGATCAGCCCCAACATGGATAAGCAGAGCCGTTCCTTCAAGGTGCGCGTCCTGCTTGAGAACCCCGGCAACACGCTGAAGGGCGGTATGTTCGCCGAAGTCAAGTTCCCCATCCGCCAGGAAGATGGCGTCCTTCTGCCGGTCGCTGCGGTGATCGAGCGGAGTGGTGAGACCTACGTGTATGTGGTGGAAGACGCCACGGCCAGGCAGGTGCAGGTGACCGTGAAGGTCCGGTCCGAGGACCTCGTCTCGGTGGAGGGCCTCCCCGCCGGCACGAGTGTGGTCGTGGTGGGGCAGAACCGCCTCTTTGACGGCGCCCCGGTCAAGGTGGGAGGGGGCACGGGCCAGTGAAGAGTTGGGTCCGCTTCTCCCTCCAGCACCCGGTTCCCACCATCGTCTTCTTCCTCGTGGCCATGGTTATGGGTTTCGTCTCCCTGACCCGCCTCTCCATTGACCTGCTCCCCGCCATGGAGATCCCGCTGGCCGTGGTCTCCACCCGCTACGAGGGTGCCGGTCCCCAGGAGGTCGAATCCCTTGTCTCCCGGCCCCTGGAGGATATCATGGGCACCGTGGCCGGCGTCACCAAGGTCCGCTCCTCCAACTCCGAGGGCCAGTCCCTCGTGATCGTCGAGTTTGACTACGGCACCAACATGGACCTCGCCACCCTCGCCATGCGTGAGAAGGTGGACCAGGTCAAAGGCTTCTTCCCAGATGGAGTAGAGAGCTCTAACGTCTTTAAGATCGACCCGCAGGCCATGCCGGTCCTGACTGTCGGTCTGACTGGGGAAGAGGACCTGGTGGCGCTCAAGCGCCTGGCTGAAGATGTGATTAAGCCCCGCCTGGAGCGGGTGGACGGCGTCGCCTCGGTCACGATCAACGGCGGCACCGAGCGAGAGATTCAGGTAATCGTGGATCCCGGTCGCCTGCAGGCGGCAGGCCTCTCGATCAACCAGGTCGCCCAGGCTCTCGCCTACGAGAACCTGAACCTGCCCGGCGGCGAGGTCTCCGAGGGCAACGTCAACTTGCTGGTCCGTACCATGGGCCAGTTCCAGTCGGTGGATGAGATCCGTAACCTCCGCCTGGGTGTCGTGCGCCTGGGCGATGTGGCCGAGGTCCTGGACACCTACGCCGACATTACCTCCAAGGTCTGGTTGGACGGCGATACCGCTGTCTCGTTGGATATTCAAAAGCAGTCGGGTGGCAACGCCGTAGCGGTGGCAAACGCCGTCAAGGACGAGCTGAAGTTGATCGAAAAGGAACTGCCGGGGGCGGTCAACGCAACCGTGCTGAGCGACCAGTCCCGCATGGTCCTTAGCTCGATCAACTCGGTTAGCAGCAGCGGCCTGCAGGGTGGCCTGCTGGCGATTCTGGTGCTGCTACTCTTCCTGCGCCACTTCCGTGCCACCCTCGCCGTGGCCTTGGCGATTCCGATCTCCGTTATCACCACCTTCGGCCCGCTCTTCTTTGGCGGGGTCACTTTGAACATCCTCTCGCTGGGCGGCCTCTCAATGGGTGTCGGCATGATGGTGGACGGTGCGATCGTTGTGCTGGAGAACATCTTCCGGCATAAAGAGATGGGGAAAGACACCTACACAGCCGCGCTGGATGGCACCTCTGAGGTCGCGCTGGCGGTCACCGCCTCCACCATGACCTCTGTGGTTGTCTTCCTCCCCGTCGTCTGGATCACCGGCCTGGCACAGATCTACTTCCGGGAGCTGGCCCTCTCGGTCACCTTCTCTCTGCTGGTCTCGGTCATGACGTCGCTCACCGTAGTACCGATCCTGGCCAGTTGGCTGCTCCGTGACCGGACCGGACCGGCGAAGCCGCCGTCGAAGCTCTACCTGAAGATCGGCGAGCGGCTCGACCAGCTCGATTCACTCTACAGCCGAATCCTGAACTGGGCGCTTCGCCGCAAGTGGACCGTGATCGGGATCGGTGTCAGTTCGCTGGCGCTTGCCGGCCTGCTGGTCACCCAGATGGGCATGGAGTTTATCCCTAGCTCGGACACCGGCGAGTTCCGGGTCTCGATCAAAATGCCGCCCGGCACCCGTCTGGAGGAGACCGAGAAGACGGTCAACCTGGCGCTGGAACAGATCCAGGGGGTGCCGGAGCTGAGGCAGTTCTTCGTCAATGTGGGCGGTAGCGGCAATGCCTACGTCTCCTCTTCCGGCAGATCGAATCAGGCCTATATCGTCGCCACAATCGCCCCGCTCGGGGAACGGAACCGGGGCCTGAGCGATGTCATGGAGGATGCCCGCTCCCGCCTGGTCCTGCCGGGCGCCCAGGTCTCCGTCACGTCCAGCGGCATGATCGACACGGGCGGCGCCCCGATCGAGGTGCAGATCTCCGGCTCCGACCTGGATGTCCTGGAAGAGCTCTCCGCCCAGGTCATGGCCGAGGTGGCACGGGTCCCCGGGGCCCGGGAACTGGACTCCTCGGTAAGCGAGGGCCTCCCCGAAGTCCAGATCAAGGTGGACCGGGCCCGTGCCGCCACATATGGCCTCAGCCCCAGCCAGGTCGCCCAGTCGGTTCAGGCGGCGGTCAGGGGCCAGGTGGTCACCCAGTACCGGGTTGGCGGCGAGGAGTTTGATATTCGCCTTCAGGCCAACGAGGAGACCCGCAAGGACGTGATCGCCCTCGGACAGCTGCCGGTTGCCACCCCAATGGGGCAGACCGTACCCCTGAACGAGCTGGCCAACGTGGTCCGGGCGGTTGGTCCGACCACAGTCGAGCGTGAGGACCAGTCCCGCGTGGTCCGGGTGACCGGTCAACTCTACAATCGGGATCTGGGTAGCGTGATGAGCGATATCAAAGCACGCATGGCCAAACTCAACCTGCCGCCCGGCTACAGCATTGCCTATGGTGGCCAGAACCAGATGATGGAGGATGCCTTCGGCGGCCTCTCCCTGGCACTCGCCTTCTCCATCGTCCTGGTCTACCTCGTCATGGTAGCCCAGTTTGAGTCCTTCCTCCACCCGTTCGTGATCCTCTTCACCATCCCGCTCTCCATGGTCGGCGCCATCGGCGCCCTGGTGGTTTCCGGGCGCAATCTGGATATCGCCGGCATGATCGGCGTGATCCTGCTCGTAGGCCTCGTCGTGAACAACGCAATCGTACTGATCGACTACACCAACCAGTTGCGACGAGACGGCATGGACCGGGACACGGCCGTGCGAACGGCGGGGCCGATCCGTCTGCGCCCGGTGCTCATGACCACCCTGACCACACTCCTCGGTCTTCTGCCCCTGGCGTTGGGCCTCTCCGAAGGCGCCGACATGCAAGCACCCATGGCCACGGTCGTCATAGGTGGTCTGGCGCTCTCGACCCTGCTGACCCTCGTAGTCATTCCGGTCACCTACACCCTTATGGATGATGCAGTGAACTGGGTCACCCGAAAGGTCTTCAAGTCCCCGGCGGCCACCATGTAAGCTGCTGCAAAGCATCGAAAGCCACTGAGACGCAAAACGTCTCGGTGGCTTTCGGGATGGGGCGATCAGTCGAAGCCCCTTGACTGAGAATCAACCGCCAAATGCGGGGGTCACCCGCTCGCTGCCCGCCTGGAGGGCCTCCCGCCAGTGCAACGCCTCCAGGTGAAGCTTCTGGGTGCGACGAAGCGACCGTACGATTCCCTGTGCCTCGGGCTGGTAGAGAGCCAACTGGTTCTTACCGGCCCTTTTGGCCGCATAGAGAGCCGTGTCGGCCCAGGAGAGTGCCGACTCCGGCTTCGTGGCCTGGCTGAGGGAGACGAGACCAGCGCTGGCCGAGAGCCGAAACCGCAGGCCGGCGTGGCGGAACTCAAGACTGCCGAGCGCCTCCAAGAGCCGGTCACCCACCGCGGCAGCCTCGCGTCCCGAGCAATTCTCCAGGACGACTCCAAACTCATCGCCACCGAACCGGGCCAGGAAGCCCTGGTCTCCCAACACCCGCCTGGCCTGAGCCGCGACCTCAATCAGCAGCTTGTCCCCGGCCGGATGCCCCATATGATCGTTGACCCACTTAAAACCGTCCAAGTCAAACATAAGGACCGCCACCCGCTTCTCCCTGGTGGCCCCGGGCACCACACGGCGCAGGCGCTCGTCCCAGGCCCGGCGGTTCGGCAGGCCCGTCAGTGGATCGGTCATAGCCTGCCGGCGAAGCTCCTCCTGTCGTTCAAGGGCCATGAGGAAGGGTGCCATTCGGCGCACCCAGTGGGACAGTATCTGAAGAACCTCCTCGGGAAAGGCATCCGCCTTGGTACCATAGAGCGACAGTGTGCCAAACGCATGATCACCCGCGCTCAGCACCATGCTCAGTTCGGACTCGCATGTAAAGGCAATGCTTGGCTGGTCACTCGGGGCGCCTGAGCGGGAAGAGGCCCTCCCAGAGTCCAATGACTTGGTCTCAATCGTGACCAGTTCGCAGGCGAAGACCCGCGCCAACTCGACACACACATATGTAAGAATGAACGGCGTGGGCTGACATTGCAGCACCAGCCCCCCAGCCTCGGTCAGCAGTTCGTCAAGTGCTCGTGCCTGGTGCTGGTGGGTCAAGTCACGCAGAATCACCAACCACCGATCTGAGCCCTTCCCCGGGAGGACAACCGGAATGAGTTCGACCGGAAAGGTGGTGCCGTCCTGACGTCGGTGCCTTGACTCATGCGTCGCCAGTTGCACCGGTGCACCCGAAATGCTCAGGTCATACAGCGACAGGCAGCGGAATTGATCTAGGGTATACCCGTAAACCGCCTGGGCCGCCGCGTCGGCATCCACTATGCGGTAGTCACCGTCGATCGTCAGGGCCATCTCTCTTGCTCTTGAGATGCTCATTTATTTATGTCCTCCTTCATGGGCTCCACGAACATCCGTCTCACCCACACTCTATGTATGGGAATGTCCCGCCAAAAAGTTAAGGAGAAATAGCAAACTTTTTGTTTGCGCCTGTACAACCGTAGCACCCATGACCCATTGGAAGGATCAAGTTGACCCGTTCTTGCCGTACGAATTTCCCAAAACACCGGAACACACGACAACTCTGCGGCGTCTAAACTCTTTGTCAGCATTGTTACTCGTCCACCGGCCGACTGCGAAGTGAGGTGCCTATGTCGACCTCCTACAAGTCTCTCTTCACGTTCCTGGCACGGTACAAGTGGCGTTATCTCTTCGGCGTGCTGGCGCTCCTCGGAACCGACCTCTTCCAGCAGGTAGCGCCCCGGATCATCGGCAGTTTTGTAGATGACCTGAATGCGGGGGTCCTCGACCGACCCGGAATCTACCGGTACCTAGCCCTGATCATGGGCGCGGCCATCATGATTGCTGTCCTCCGCTATGTCTGGCGTGTCTACGTCTTTGGTACTGCACGCCTGGTGGAGCGGGACCTGCGCGCGGACCTCTTCGCCCACCTGGAGCGGCTCTCGGCCTCGTTCTTCCACAAGCACAAGACTGGCGACCTCATGGCCATGGCGACCAACGACCTGCAGGCCGTGCGGGGCATTGCCGGCGAAGGTGTGCTCATGTCCGCAGATGCTCTGGGCATGACGACCTTCACCCTGATCGCCATGATCTCGGCGATTGGCTGGAAGCTCGCGCTCTGGGCGCTCCTGCCCCTCCCCTTCCTGGCGATCTTCATCAGCCTGATCGGCAAGCTGATCTTCCGGCGCTCCCGAGCCGTACAGGACGGCTTCGCCAAGCTGTCGGATGTGGTTCAGGAGAACATCTCCGGTGTGCGGGTCGTGAAGGCCTACAGCCAGGAGCCGATGGAGGAAGCGAAGTTCGATGCCGCCAACCGTGACTACATTAAGCGGTTCATGGCCATGGCCCAGATTAACGGCCTCTTCGACCCGCTGATCACCCTCTTCGCCGGCTTCTGCTTCGTGCTTGCGATCGCCGTGCCCGGGCGGGCTGCCCTGCGGGGGGAGATCTCCCTCGGCGACTTCACCTCCCTGACCATGTACATCGGCATGCTGATCTGGCCGATGATCGCCATGGGCTGGGTCGTCAACATCATCGAGCGTGGGTTCGGCGCCTTCTCCCGCATCAAGGAGATCCGGTTGCTGGAGCCCGAGGTGGCCGATGCGCCGGGTACGAAGCTCCCTGAGGGCGGCGCCATTCGGGGCCACATTCAGATCAGGGACCTGACCTTCCAGTACGTGAATCAGAACGTACCGGCCCTTCATGAGATCAACCTGACGATCGCCCCGGGCCAGACCTTGGGCATTCTCGGGCGGACCGGCAGCGGCAAGTCTACCCTGGTCTCGCTGCTCGCCCGGGTCTTCAACCCGCCTCGGGGCACTGTCCTGATCGATGGTGTCGATGTCCTCGATCTCCCGCTGGAGACGGTGCGCAAGGCCATCGCCTTCGTGCCGCAGGAGTCCTTCCTCTTCTCTCGGACCGTGGGCGAGAACATCGGCTTCGCCCCCGGTGACTGGACCATGGAGCATGTCCAGGGGGCAGCCCGGACCGCACAGGTGGAGCAGGACATTCTCGAGTTCCTGCCCCAGGGCTATGAGACCATGGTCGGCGAGCGAGGTGTCACCCTCTCGGGCGGACAGCGGCAGCGGGTTGGACTCTCCCGTGCCGTGCTGAAGGACGCCCCGATCCTGGTACTCGATGACTGCCTCTCTGCGGTTGATACATCTACCGAACAGCGGATTCTGAACGGTCTGCGACCGGTCATGGCCGATCGGACCACGATCGTGATCTCCCACCGGGTGGCGGCGGTCAAGGCCGCGGACCTGATCGTTGTCCTGGAACACGGCCAGATCGTGGAGTCCGGGACGCATGAGCAACTCGTCAACCTGGGGGGCCGGTACTTCCGGACCTTCCAGCGTCAGCAACTCGAAGATGCAATCGCCAACCTCGAGTGAGCAACACAGGAGGGACTTATGGCGGACTTTCGTGACGAAGAGGATCTCGGTAGAGCATACGACTCGCAACTAATGGCCCGGCTCCTCGGCTACGCCAAGCCCCACTGGAGGATGCTCCTGCTCTGCGTAGTCATGCTTGGCGCGGTCGTCAGCCTCCAACTCGTGCAGCCGAAAATGATTCAGCTCGCGATCGATGATTTCGTTAGCAAGGGGATCTACACCCCGGAGACCGAGGCCGGCCTTCTGCGCCTCGCCTATCTCCTGGCGGGCGCCCTGGTGCTGCAGTTCATCATCTCCTACAGCGAGGTACTGCTGCTCCAGTTCACGGGGCAGAAGATCATCTACGCCATTCGTAAGCAGGTCTTCGGACATCTCCAACGGCTGCACCTCCAGTTCTTTGACGTCAACCCGGCTGGCCGGCTAGTGACCCGGGTGACCAACGACACGGAGACCCTGAACGAAATGTACACCAGCGTCCTGGTCAACCTCTTCCGGGACATCTTCATGCTGATCGGTGTCGCGATCGTCATGTTCAACAGCCATGTCAAGCTGGCGCTCGTCAGCCTGGCGCTGGTGCCGATTGTGGCCTACTACACCCGCTACTTTGCTGCCAAGGCACGGGACGCCTGGCGGGAGGTACGTACACGGCTGGCTCGGATCAACGCCTTCCTGGCAGAGCATATCAACGGCATGAAGGTGGTACAGCTCTTCGCCCGTGAGGCGAAGACCTTCGCCGAGTTCAAGAAGGAGAACGACGAGTACAACGCCGCCTCGTGGAAGCAGCTCATGGTCTGGGCGGTCTTCCGCCCGATCCTCGATCTGCTGGCTAACGCGGCAATCGCCCTAGTGCTCTGGTACGGTGGGGTGCAGGCGCTCGGCGGCGGGGTGACACCCGGCATCGTCTTCCTCTTCGTCTCCCTGACCCGCCAGTTCTTCGAGCCGCTCATGCAGCTGGCTGAGAAGTTCAACATCCTCCAGAGCGCCATGGCCTCCTCCGAGCGGCTCTTCAAGCTGCTCGACACCGAGCCGGCGATCGTGGAGCCCGCCAACCCGAAGCCCTTGGGCCAGGTGACGGGCCACGTCGAGTTCAGGAACGTCTGGTTCGCTTACAACAACGAGGAGTGGGTCCTGCGGGACGTCTCCTTCACAGCACAGCCGGGCCAGACCGTCGCCTTTGTCGGCCACACTGGCGCAGGCAAGTCGTCGATTATCAACCTGCTCTCCCGCTTCTACGATGTCCAAAAAGGGCAGGTGCTGATCAACGGCATCGACGTGAAGGAGTTGGCCGCGGCGGAACTGCGCCGGGCGATCGGCCTGGTGGCGCAGGATGTCTTCCTCTTCACCGGCGACATTAAGTCCAACATCCGCCTGGGCAACGAGGCGATCAGCGAGGACCGGCTAAAGGAGGCCGCCATGGCGGTCGGCGCCGATGAGTTCATCCAGACCCTGGCGAACGGCTACGACGAAGAAGTGGTGGAGCGCGGGGCGACCCTCTCTGCCGGCCAGCGGCAGCTGATCTCCTTCGCTCGGGCCCTGGCCTTCGATCCACCGATCCTCGTGCTGGACGAGGCGACCGCCTCGATCGACTCGGAGACGGAGGCAGTGATCCAGCGGGCGTTGAAGCGGCTGACGGCAGGGCGGACCACGTTTATCGTGGCGCACCGGCTCTCCACGATCCAGCACGCGGACCAGATCATCGTCATGCACAAGGGCCGGATCCACGAACAGGGGACCCACGTGGAACTGCTGGCAAGGCAGGGGCTCTACCATAAGCTCTGGCGGCTGCAGTTCGAGGAGCAGCGGGAGGAACAGGAAGAGCAAGTCCACCCGCCAGCGACACCGGCTCATGCGGACTAAAACGCAGAGCCTGCCCGGTTCGGGCAGGCTCTTTCGCTTGTCGTGCCAATGTCGATCGGTCACCGTGCCAATGTCACGGGTCATCGTGCCAATGTGACGGGCCATCGTGCCAATGTTACGGCCGAGGCGGGTACTGCGGAGACTGAGGATACTGCTGTTGCGGGTACTGCTGGAGCGGATAGCCCCCACCGCCGTAGGGGTTCATGCGGGCCTCAAGCTCCCGGACACGCTGCTGAATCGGCCACTCCGCGAGGGCCAGGTAGAACAGGAAGATGATGTTCGCAATCGGAACGAGCAGGAGCAGGCTCATGGCACCGGAATACCCTGCCTTCTTGCAGATCATCCAGTACGGGAAGATGCCAAGAAAGACAAAGACCGCCAAAACAATAAGAATGAAACCAAGGCCCAACCCTGCCATCGCCAAGGATCCGTCGTCCATACGGGTCCCCTCCTTCGAAAGTGCCCAAGCATACAGAATGATTCTGTATGAAGCACTGTTGTACCTTCCTTTCGACTGGAAACCGAAAGGACCGGGTGCCTCCCCACAGGCACGCCGGTCCTCTTCCGTCTTACGCTTGCTTCAGCAGGGGCTCCACGAGCGCCAATACCTGATCGGGTGTCCCGCAGGCCAGGCTCTCCTGTGCCACCGCCTGCGCCTCCACGTAGTTCGTCCCACGCACCAGGCGGCGAATCTGCGCCAGGAGTGAGGGCGACATGGACAGCTCATCGACCCCGAGGCCCATGAGCAGCAGCGCCCCGGCGGGCATACCGCCCATCTCACCGCAGACCCCGACCCACTTGCCGGCACCGTGGGCAGCCTGGACCACCTGGTTGATCAGGGTGAGTACCGCTGGATGATACGGCTGATACATGGCAGCCAGTTCAGGATTGCCCCGGTCCACCGCCAGGGTGTACTGAACCAGATCATTCGTGCCGATGGAGAAGAAGTCAACCTCCCGGGCAAGGTGCGGGGCCAGCAGCGCGGCCGATGGGATCTCGATCATGATCCCCACCTCGGGGCTGGCATCGTGCGCCTCGCCCGCCGCGATCAGGGCCTGGCGGGCCTCATCCAGAGCCGCTTTCGCCTGTCGGAGGTCATCCAACCCGCCGACCATGGGGAACATGATCGCCAGCTTGCCGTGCACGCCGGCCCGGAGCAGGGCCCGCAATTGGGTCTGGAAGAGCTCCGGCCGCCGGAAGCAGAGCCGCAGGGCACGGACCCCGAGGAAGGGATTCTCCTCCCTGGGGATGCCCAGGTAGGGCACATCCTTATCCCCGCCGATATCCAGGGTGCGAATGATCACCCGATGGCCGTGGGCCGCCTTGAGGGCCTCGGAGTAGGCCTGGTACTGCTCCTCCTCATCCGGCGCGCTGTCACGGCCCATGAAAAGGAACTCCGACCGGAGCAGACCGACCCCCTCGGCCCCCCTCTCCATAGCCCGGGCGACCTCATCGGGGCGCCCGGCGTTGGCTGCAAGTTCGATCCGGCGACCGTCGGGCGTCTGGGCGGGCAGGCCCGCCTCTTCCCGGTCCCGCTCGGCCTGGGCCAGGGCCTCATCCAGCCGGGCACGGTAGAGGTCCCGAGTCACGGTTGTCGGTTCGAGCACCACCTCGCCGGAGGTGCCATCGACCGCGATAGTCAGGTCATCTTCGGCCGCTGCCAGCACCCCCGCGACGCCCACGACAGCGGGAATCCCCCAGGACCGGGCCAGGATCGACGTGTGCGAGGTCGGACCGCCCTGCTCGGTCACGAGGCCCAGCAAGAGTGAGCGATCCAGGCCCAGCGTATCGGTAGGGGCCAGGTCTCGGGCCACAACGACGACTGGCCGGTCCAGCATCAGTCCCACCGTCCGCCCGCTCAGCGCCGCCATCAGGCGGCGGCCCACGTCCCGCACGTCAGCCGCACGCTCCCGCAGGTACTCATCATCCAGCGAGAGGAGCATGGCCGCGAACTGCTCGGTCGCATCGGCCACGGCCCTATCTGCCGTCATGCCCCGGGCGATGCTGCCCTCCACCAGGGAGCGGAGTTCGGGGTCGGCCAGCATCATCTGGTGCGCCTGCAAGATCTCCCTGCCCTGGGTATCGGCCTGGGCTGCCAGTGCGGCAAGCTCACGTTCTCCCTGCAGGAGTGCCGCCTCGAAGCGGGCCCGCTCCTGCTCCGGCGATCCAGCCGCTCGGTTGGCCTGGTTCTCAGGCGTCTCGGGCCGGTAGACCCGCATGGCGCCGAGGGCTATGCCACCCGACGCCGCGACGCCGCGGAAGAGCCGCTCACTCACCGAAGCCACCCTCAATCAGGGTCGTCAGCGCATCGAGCGCCTCGCTCTCCTGCGGACCGTCGCAGCGGACTGTCAGGGTGTCGCCCTTGCTCACGCCAAGCGAGAGAATCGAGAGGAGAGAGCGGGCGTTCACCTCCTTATCGCCCTTGCGCACCTGTACCTCCGTGCCCGGGTACTTCTGTACCGTCTGAACGAAGAGAGAGGCAGGTCGTGCATGTAAGCCGGAGGCGTTATTCAGTGTGAAGGTCCGCTCCACCATGATCGATACACTCCTTTAGATGCTAGTCCTTGACAGGCTTGAGGAAGTTGACCAGCAGCGCCGATATGACGGTGCCAACGACAATTGCCAGCGCATACGGCAGCACATTTCCGACCACGTTCGGAATCGCCAGGACGAAAATGCCGCCGTGGGGCGCCCTCAGTGTGGCGCCGAAGAACATGGAGAGGGCACCCGTCACGGCAGAGCCGACCACGATTGACGGGATCACCCGCAGCGGGTCTGCTGCGGCGAAGGGAATCGCCCCCTCGGTGATAAAGCTGATGCCCAGAACACCTGCCGCCTTGCCTGCCTCGCGCTCCTCCTCGGTGTACTTCTTGGGGGCGAGGAAGGTGGCGAGGGAGAGGGCGAGTGGCGGAACCATACCAGCCGCCATGACAGCCGCCTGCGGGCCGTAGATCTTCGAGCCGAGGAGCCCGACGGCAAAGGTGTATGCCGCCTTGTTGACGGGCCCGCCCATGTCAAAGGCCATCATGCCCCCGAGGATCAGGCCGAGGATCACCGCAGAACCCTGCCCAATGCCGGTCAGCCAGCTCTGGAGACTCGTCATGATCCACGCCATGGGAGCGCCGATCACGAAGATCATGAGGACGCCGACAATAAAGGTCGCGAGAACAGGAAGAATGAGGACCGGCTTGAGGCCTTCCATGGTCTTGGGGAGCCGGATCGCCTTCGCCAGGTAGTAGGTCACGTAGCCAGCCAGGAAGCCCGCGACAATCCCGCCCAGGAATCCGGCGCCAACGTTGCCGGCCAGGAACCCACCGACCATGCCGGGAACAAGGCCAGGCCGATCGGCAATGGAGTACGCAATGTAGCCCGCCAGAATCGGTACCATGAAACCGAAGGCACCGCTGCCGCCGATTGTCATGAGTGCAGCGGGGAGGGTCCCCTCGACCTGAAAGGCCTCAATGCCGAAGGCAAAGGAGATGGCGATCAGAATGCCACCAGCCACGGTAAAGGGGATCATGTACGAGACGCCCGTCATGAGGTGCTTGTACCAACCGGTCGCGGTCTCCTTGCGCTCCGTCTTCAGGCGGGTGACCTCGTCGGCCAGGTCCCGCTTCTCGGTAGCCAGCGCCTCTTCCACCAGTTGGTTGGCCCGCTTGATCCCCTCGCCCACGCCGACCTCGATTACAGTCTTCCCCGCAAACCGATTTCGATCGGCATCGGAGTCGCAGGCCAGAATGACGGCATGTGCCTCACGAATCTCATCGGCCGTTAGCTCGTTCTCCACGCCGACCGACCCGCGGGTCTCAACCTTGATCTCGACGCCCTTCGCCCGAGCAGCCTTCTGCAACGCTTCGGCTGCCATGTAGGTATGGGCGATTCCGGTGGGGCAGGCCGTCACAGCAATCAGTTTCTTCGCCACGTGTGGCACCTCCTCTTGATATGAAGGGCTGGGACCGGAACCGCCAGGCAACTCCGATTAAGAGAGGGCCTCCAGAATGGCCTCCGGGCTCGTGCCCGTGGACAGGCGTTGGCGGAAATCGTCGTGCATGAGTTGGCGGGCCAGTTGGGACAGGGCCTTGAGATGCACATCGTTGGCGCCCTCGGGTGCTGCGATCAGGAAGACCATACGAACCGGCTCGCCGTCCATGGACTCCCAGTCCAGGTCGTGGCTCGCCCGCCCGAAGGCCAGCCCGGCCCGGGCGACGCCGGCGCTTTTTCCGTGGGGAATCGCGACATGGAAGCCGACGGCCGTCGTGCCGTGGGCCTCACGGGCCCGCACAGCACTCAGGTAGGTGTCCAGGTTGGTGACCACGCCAGACTTGGCGAGCAGGCTGCCCAACTCGACAAACGCCTCGTCGGGGGTGCGGGCCTGAAGATCCAGGGTGATCATCTCGGCAGAGATCAACTCTCGGATGCTCATTTTGCAGTCTCCTCCTTACACATCCTCAATGCGCACACGAGCCAGGAGTTCCTCAACCAGGGCCCGGTCGGCCAACTGGGTGCCCGGCAGGCTGGCGGTTGCGGCACCGGCTGCTGTTGCCAACCGCAGTGCCTCTTCATGCGTAGAGCCGTTGCTAAGTGCCAGCGCCAGGGCAGCCACCATGGAGTCACCGGCCCCGACGGCCGAGCCGACTGAGATCGCCGGAGGGGTGGCCCACCAGGTTCCCGCCTCCGTAGCCAGCACCGCTCCCTCCGCCCCACAGGAGATGGCGACCATCTCCGGGCCACGGGCTCTGAGCTCCTTTGCTGCCTCAATCACGGCAGCCCGGTCTCGAATGGGGCATCCCAGCAGCCGTTCGGCCTCGCTCTGATTCGGCTTGATCAGCGTGGGGTGGGCCTCGAGAGCTGCCCTCAGGGGCTCTCCGTCGGCATCCAGAATGACCGACACGCCGGCGGTTCGGGCCAGCGCTGTCAACTCCCGATAGTAGGTCAACGGCACGCCCGTCGGCAGGCTTCCCGCCAGGATGAGTATTCCGGTGGCCGGCAACCCCGAGCGAACCAGGTCGGTCATCTCCGCCATCAGTTCCGGGGTGACCGTGAACCCCAGGTCGTTCACTTCGGTCAACTGGTCTGCCGCCGGATCGACAAGCTTGAGGTTCACCCGGTTCTCTCCGGGCACCATAACAAAGCGATGCGGAAGCCCGAGTCGCTCCAGCTGGGCGAGGATCAACCGCCCGTTCGCTTCGCCCAGAAAGCCGGCCAGCCCGACTGCGCCGCCCAGTGCCTGAAGCACTCTGGCCACGTTAATCCCCTTTCCGCCGGGATCGAGCCGGGCAGCCTGTACCCGGTTGGTGGCGCCGGCGGTGAACCCCGGTACCGTCACAGTCCGATCGATTGCCGGGTTCAGGGCGATCGCTGTCACGGTCGTGTTGCTCGCCAAACCGCCCGCCCCCTTTCTGAATGGTTATTGCCTAGTCTGCCATCATGACCCGAACTCCACACTTCTGCAGTTCGCCCAGCGTCTCGGGCGGCAGATTGGCGTCGGTCACGAGTACGTGTAGTCCGTGAAGCGGGGCAATGGTAGCAAAGGCGACCTTCCCTACTTTGCTCGAATCGATCACGACTACGACCTGCCGGGCAGCGGCGATCATGCACGCCTTCACCTTTGCCTCCGCCTGGGTTGGCGTTGTCAAGCCCCGTTTCAGGTCGAGACCGTTGGCACCCACAAAGGCCCAGTCCACGTTGACCTCCTCCAGGGAGCGCTCGGCCGTGGGGCCCACCAGCGCCAGCGTGTTCCCCCGAATCGAGCCACCGGTCACAATCACGTGGATGGAGTCACAGTCGGCCAGTTCAGCCGCAATATGAAAGGCGTTGGTCACCACCGTCAGGTTCTTCCGTAGGCGGAGCGCCCTGGCCACCTCCAGCGTAGTCGTCCCGGCGTCCAGAATGACCGAGTCCCCGTCGCGCACCAGGCTCGCAGCGAGAAGACCAATCGCCTGCTTCTCGGCCAGGTGCTGGTCCGTCTTCTCAGCGAAGGTCGGCTCCGCCAGGGTCGAGTCCGCCGGCAGAGCGCCTCCGTGGGTCCGCTCGACCAGGCCAGACTCCTCCAGGTCTCGCAGATCCCGCCGGATGGTGGACTCCGAAACACCGAACTCGGCACTCAAATCGCCTACCTTGACAGCGACTCCACTGCGCATGCGCTCAAGAATGACACGACGACGCTCTTCGAGGAACATCTCTGCCGCCTCCATTCACAAACGGTCATCTCTCGTGCTCGTTTCTGCTTGAGTGTGATTATATGTGCTCGATATTGATCGAGTCAAGACCTTTTGACGGGCAGACCGGTCGTGCTACAGGAGGAGGATCTCATCCCATAGGCGTAAGATACTCTCATACAGATGTATCGCAAAGGAGCGGACCCATGATCAGTCTGAAGATCGATCCTGCAATGGCCGAGACGGTGCCGTTCCTGCGGCTGGGCGCATTGGTAGTCGACGGTGTACACGGCGGGCCGGCCACCCCAGCACTGCAGTCGCTCATGGAGGCGACCATCGCCCAGACCATGGCCTCCATTCCGCTCGATGAGATCAGCAGCCTGCCCGGAGTGGCCGGGTGGCGGAAGGTGATCCGGGCGCTCGGTACCGATCCGACCAGGTATCGGGTCTCGCCGGAACGGCTCCTCCGGCGTGCCGTCAAGGGCGATGGCCTCCCACAGGTCAACCTGCTGGTCGACCTGGTCAACACGTGGTCCATGCTGACCGGCCTTCCGATCGGCTTGTACGATGCCGACCGGCTGCAAGGGAGCACGCTTACCTTGGGGGCGGGCCGTGCGGGCGAGTACTACCTGCCCCTGACCGGCAGTGAGCTGGAGACGGCGGGGAAGCCGGTGCTGCGCGACGAGGCAGGCCCCTGCGGCTCACCGCTGACCGACTCAGAGCGGACGGCGACCCACCCGGGCACGACCCGCTGCGTGGCGGTCGTCTACAGTCCGCCCTTCTATGATGCCGATGAACTCACCCGCCACATGGACCTCCTGGCTGACTGGATGCATCACTTCGCCGGAGGCACAGTAGTCGAGCGGCTCACAACCGCGGCATAAGACATGAAGACGCCTGCAGGTTTTAGCCTGCAGGCGTCTGGCTCTGTGAATGAGTGGGGCCCGTGGATCCTCGCTCCACCAGATAAGGCTGAATCCAGGTGACGGCTGGCTCACCCCGAGCCGCCATGGCGTCTCCCAGCATTCGAATCGCCTGAGCCCCCATGTCGTACATAGGCTGGGCGACCGTTGTCAGGGCGGGCCGCACCGCTGCGGATAGCCATATGTTGTCGAACCCGACGACCGAAATCTCCCCCGGCACGGTCAGGCCACGGTCCAGGGCGGCGTTCATGGCCCCGATCGCCATAAGATCGCTGGCCGCAGCAACCGCCGTGGGTGGTTGCGGGGCATCCAGAAGCCGCTGCATGGCCCGGTAGCCCGCCTCCAAGCGATAGTCCCCCTCCAGCACCAGGGCCGGGTCGAGGATCAGCCCGCGCATTTCGGCGGCCTGCCGGTACCCCTCCCATCGGGGGAGCCCGGCAATCAGGTCAGCCCTCGGCCCGTTGATCACCGCAATCCGACGGTGCCCCCGGTCCAGCAAATGGGTCATGGCGAGCACGGCGCCCGCTCGGCTGTCGGCCAACACGGCCGGGTAGGCACCCTCCGGATCGTAGGTCGCGGCCAAGACGACCGGGCGACCCAACCGCCTGAAGATCGTCCGATGATCACTGGTGATCACACCACTGGTGTAGACAATCCCATCTACCTGTTTCTCCTGGAGGAGGGCAAATCCTTCGGCCTCCTTGGCAAAGCTCAGGTCCGCGTTGACCAGGAGCATGTGGAGCCCCTGGGCCGAAGCGACGTCGCTCATGCCTCGGAGGACCTCTGCGTAGAAGGGGTTTGCCACGTCGGGAATCACCACCCCGATCGTGCCCGACCGGCGCCGCACCAGGCCACGGGCCAGGGCGTTCGGCGTATAACCAAGCTCGGCAATCGCCTCCGTAATTCGCTGGCGGGTGGCCTCGGCTACCGGACCGGTGCCTGTCAGGACGCGCGAGACCGTGGAGACCGATGTCCGGGCCCGCCTTGCTACATCGCGAATCGTCGGCTCCACGCTGCCACCTCCTGTTACACTCTACGTATACGAATTGGATCGCACGGCTTCCTGCTACCAGAGCGGGAAAGCGTGTCCGAGTCCACGTTCCAGTACCAGGCGAGCGACCTCCTCGTGGCTGAACGCCTGTGGAAAGTTACCCCACTGGCTCAGGTCCCGACCGTCAAAGTGCTCGGCCATGAGCCCCAGGTCGGTGGCACAGTCCAGACAGGTCTGGAGCAGACGGTCACAATCAGCGAGCCGTCCCGCCATGAGGTAGTAGCGGGCCATCCAGACCGTCGGCAGATAGAATGGCACCGCCGCCCAGTCGTAGCGGCTAACCCCGCCATGGAGGACCAGTCCCCCCGCCTCGGTTGGCTGCTCCAGCAGCCGCACCGTGGCCGTCACCCGGGGATCATCAACCGGGAGGAGTTCGTATTGGACCAGCGCCAGGACCGAGATATCCACGTGGGCTGGCACGTCGGAGCCGTAGTGCGCCAGGTAGGCCTCCCGCTCTGGGCTCCAACCCCCTTCGATCACGTGGCGCCGCACCTGCTCTGCTGTGGAGTGCCAGCGCTCGGCCTCCTCCTCATGGCCAAGGGACTCGGCCATGAGGGAGCCTGCCTTCAGCGCTACATAGCACATGACCTTGCCATGCACCCAGTGCGCCACGTATTCCCGGATCTCCCAGATCCCGCTCTCCATGCGCTCCCAGTTCTGGGCCGTCCACTCGCAGGCTCGACGGACGCGATCCCAGTGTGTTTCAATGGCGGTCCGGTCGCCTGAGGTCCGGTAGTGGAACCAGAGACCGTGGAGGATGTTCCCTTCGTTGTCCAGTTGTAACTGGGCCGATGCTGCGTTCCCAAAGCGGACCGGCTTCTCCCCGCCAGGGCCGGCGAGGTCATCGATTACGAACTCGATCGGATCGGCGCCATCGACCGTGTAGAGCGGCTGGTGCCAGTGCCCGTCATCACCCTGGACCGAAAAGGCGAAGTCGTAGAAGCGGCGCGCCTCGGAGTGAAGTCCAGCGGCGTCCAGCGTCATGGCCGTGTAGTAGCCGTCGCGCAGCCACATGTAGCGGTAGTCCCAGTTGTCGCCGCCCCCGGGCACGGCCGGAAACGAGGCGGTGGGCGCCGCCACAAGAGCGCCGGTCGGCTCGTAGGTGAGGAGTTTCAGGGTGATCAGGCTGCGGTAATAGTGAGGACGCCAGGCAGAAGTACTCCCCGGGGCTGTCGCCTGCGATATCCAGTCGTGCCAGAACCGGTGGGCCTCATCGAGGCTGCTTACCGGCTTTGCGGCACCGGCCAGGGCCTCCCGAGCATCCTCCTCTGTTGGCCCGTAGGCCAAGACCAGTCGCACGAGCCGCTCTTCGCCAGGAGCCAGCCGGCCCAAGGCCGGGAGCTCGCTCAGGACCACCACACCACCGGGCGACCGGGCAACGGTCAAGCCCCCCTCCTCCTTGACCTCCAACGGAAAGGCCTGCGTCTGAATCGGGGTGAACTGCCAGCGGAGCATCACCGGATCCATGCGACTCCCCCGGTTAGTCACGCGAATCTCCCGAACCAGGCACCGCTGCGCCCAGGGCATGTAGTCGGTCGCTTTGACCCGAAACTCGTCGGATGACACGACGGTCTCGAGCATCGCCGTATTCGGCAGGTAGCGCTGCTCAGCGGGCTCCAGCCGTACGACCTTGCCCTGATCATCGACCAGATCGACTGTGATCTGTCCGCCACGGGCCGGATCAAGGGCACCGGCAACAAAGGGGATGCGGTCAAAGCGGGGAACGCAAAGCCAGGCGATCGCCAGGTCCGGCCCAACAAGGGCCGCTGTCCCGCCGTTCCCAATGAGTCCGAAGTAGGGCTTTTTCTTCACAGTGCTCCTCCTGATATGGCTCCGTCCGCCCAAGCGGGGGACGCCGCCTTCACACAGCGCCCCCCGCCACGGAATTACTTCTGCTTGGCCGCCTCAATCACCCCGGCATACTTGTCGAGGGTGGGCTTGACCTCCTTCCCCTCGATCACGATCTCACGGAAGGCATCGTTGAGCGCCTTTTCCAGATCGGCCCACCAGGTGATATTCGGCCGCGGCTCGGTCACCTTCATGGCCTCGTTAATCGCTGCAAAGTAAGGCTTCTGCCAGTCAGCCACCTTGCCATAGGCATCAGACCGCGAGGACGGCCACGCCAGCTTCGTGACGAGTGTCTCCTGGACCTCCTTGGACATGAGATGTTCCATGAGTTTCAGGGCGAGGTCCTTGTTCGGAGCGCCGACCGGAATGCCCAGTACCTCGCCGCCCAGCACCTTGCTGGCCTTCACCGGGCCCTTCCAGCCGCCATGAGCCTTAATCTCCTTCTTGCCGCCCTCTTCCACGATCACATTCACACCGAAAGGCCAGTTGTTGGCCAGGTAGAAGGCGTCGGTGGCGAGGTACTTGTTAGTGGTGTTCCAGTCGGCTTTCTTAGCGTCCGGGCCGAGGTACGGGTAGAGGTCCTTCAGGAAGGTGTACGCCTTCACGCTACCCTCGTCGTTCAGTACCATCGGATCGCCGCCTGCCTGACGGATGAACTCGAAGAGCTGAACCGTCGTGTTGCCGTCAAGGGTGAGCTTCAGGCCCACCTTGCCGACCCCTTCCTTCTCGTGGAGGGTCTTGGCAACCGTCATGAGCTCATCCCACGTGGTGGGCGGCTTCAACCCATACTCGTTGAACTTAGTCTCGTTGTAGTAGCTGATCTCCACGTTCGGCCGGTAGGGCATGAAGTAGAGCTTGCCGTCGAACTCGCCTACCGGGATCAGGGCGGGAATCACGCTGGATGGGATCATCTTCCGGTTTCCGGAGAGGTCCTCCACCAGCCCCTTGTCCACCAGCGGAGCCAGCGCCATATTATCCTGGGCAATCAGGTCAATCTCCATCTTGCCGGCCTGCTTCATGGCCTCCAACTGCTTGGGCACGTCAGCGGCCTCCACCTGGAGCGCCTCGATCTTCACGTTGTTCACCTTCTCGAAGGTCGGGAAGACATCTTCCTTCAGCACCTTCCATTCCGACTCGCCCAGAGCCATGACCACCTTCAGCGTCCGGGCTTCGCCCGAGGCGGACGGCTTGGTACCGGCGCCACTGCAGGCGGTGAGGAGCATGGTCGCCATGAGTCCAAGGACCACGAGCCAACGCATCCGTGACCGTAACATTTCTCTTCCCCCTTGTGTCTGGTTCGGAATCTAGCCCTTAATCGAACCGGAGAGGTAGCCGGAGCGCAGGTACCGCTGCAACAGCAGGGTGATCATCATGACGGGAATGGTGAGCAACCCTGAGTAAGCCGCCGCTTGGAACCAGTTCCCCCGCTGAATATAGTAATAGGTCTGCAGGGGGAGTGTCCGATCCGATAGCGTGAGGTAGAGGGCAAAGGTAAACTCGTTCCAGCTCTCTAGCCAGACGAGCATGGCCGCAACCGCCAGGCCCGGTGCAGCCAGGGGCAAGACGACCCGAGTGAGCGATTGAAGACGGCTGGCGCCATCAACCCAGGCAGCCTTCTCCAGGTCGTCCGGAATCGTCTCGAACGCCCCGACCAACACCCAGGAAATGAACGGCAGTACCTTTGTCAGGTGAGCCAGAACCAGCCCGAGGTTCGTGTCGAGCAGGTTCCACCTAATGAACGTCACGGCAATGGGCAGGGCAATGCCGACATCGGGGAACATGCGGGTGAAGAAGAGCGCAAGGACCACCGTGTAGCGAATCCCCTTGGGCAGCCTTGAGATGACATAAGCACCGGGCGCTGTGATCAGCAGGGCCAGACCGGTAGTCAGGGTGGCGACCAACAGACTCTTCAGAAGGGGAGCATTCAGGTTCCCGGAGGCGAGCACCGCCTTCCAGTGGCTCAGGGTGAACTCCTTAAACCAGAAGGTCGGGTGGGCGGTCAGAACCTCACCGGGTGAACTGAAAGAGACCTTAAACATGATGTAGACCGGGGTCACGAAGAAGAGCACCGCCAGCACGAGCAGCGGATAGGCCCACGGTGAAAGGCGACGGCTGGTCTCGGTCACACCTCAGCCCTCCTCTCGCGCTCCACGAACAGCAGGTAGAGGACCACAAAGACCAGGATGACTCCTAGCAGGAAGGTAGCCGCCGCACCAGATGTGTGGCTGTTGTAGTACTGGTTGTACTCGGTGTAGGCGAAGGTCGCCAGGACCGGCGTCATTCTCCCGGCGAGGACCAGCGGAAGCTCGAAGATGCGGAAGACGTCCACACCACGCACAATCACCGTCATGGTGATCGATGGCTTCAGGAGCGGCAGGGTGATGCGCCAGAAAGCCCCCCAGCCTGTGGCGCCATCGACGGCGGCAGCCTCGTACACCGACTCGGGAATGGCGTCCAGCCCCGCCAACATGAGCAGGACCACGACCGGCGTTACCTTCCAGAGGTCGGCAAACACGATCATGAAGAGCGTCCGTATGCCGCCCGACGCCCAGTCAATGGGCAGATCGATCAGTCCGAGCCGGAAGAGCAGCTCGTTCAGGTAGCCAGAGGAGTCGAAGAGATAGAGCAGCGTGACGCCGGAGACAATGGTCGGCACGCCCATGGGGACCAGCATGATTGAGCGGACCAGGCCCCTCAGCCGGAAGGTGCGGCTGAGAATCAGCGCGAGCCCGAGGCCCGTGATTAGCTGCAGGCTGAGACCAAGGCCGGTGATAGCCAGCGTGTTGATCAGGGCCCCACGGAACTGCCCGTTTGCGAAGAGGGCTCGGTAGTGCTCGAAGGTGAAGCCACCGGCCTCTGAGGAGAAGCCAAGTGCGATAGAGCGGGTCACAGGAACCAGGGTAAAGCCGAATATGTAAAGGACGAGGGGCAGGATCAGGGCGATCTCCAACCAGTGGCGCTTCAGCACGGCGCGCATGGGCGGCCCTCCTTTAAGCAGTGGGAACGTTCCCACTCTGCGCTGTAATCATCCGGTTGGTCGCAGGGGATGGGGATCGTCTGCAGTGGGAACGTTCCCACTAACTCGAGTATAGGCCTGTAATCTGACTACGTCAACAATTCGGCTTGCTTTTTGTTGGGCTCCCCGTGAAAAACGGGAGGTGACAGACCGGCTGTCTCCTCCCGTACGGTTTTGCGGTGCTTAGTGCTTAAGGCGGGGGTCCAGGGCATCACGCAGACCATCGCCCAGGAAGTTGAAGGCCAGGACAGTCAGGGCGAGGATCAGGCTGGGACCTACCAGCAGCGATGGCTGCGAGTAGATCAGGTTCACCATATCGTTCACCATGGAACCCCAGGAGGGGTAGGGTGGACGAATGCCGATGCCCAGGAAGCTGAGGGCCGACTCAGACAGGATCACGCCCGCGAGCGAGAGCGTTGCGCTGACGAGAACCGGGCTGAGAATGTTGGGTAGCAGGTGACGGACAATGATCCGTCGGTCGATGCTGCCGAGCGACTTGGCCGCCTGGACAAACTCCGCCTCCTTCAGGGCTAGAATCTGTCCACGTACCAGTCGGGCCATATTGGGCCAGGCCACAATACCGAGGGCGATGAACAGATTTGTCATGCCCGGCCCCCGGATTCCCATGATCAAGATAGCGAGCAGGAGGTCCGGGAAGGCGAACATCATGTCCGTCAGGCGACTGATCACCATGTCGATCCAACCGCCGTAGTACCCGGCAATCGCGCCGAGGGTGATACCCACCACAACGCCGATCGCGAGGACGACGAAGGCGACCGACATCGAGACGCGGGTGCCGTAGATCATGCGGCTTAGAATGTCACGACCAAGGGTGTCGGTACCAAGCCAGTACCCTGGGGTCAAAGGCTTCAGCTTTACGACATCATAGTTCTGCAGGTCGTACGGATAAGGGGCCAACTGATCCGCAAAGATCGCAACCAGGATCAACCCGAGGATATAGAACAGGCTTGCCATAGCCAAAGGCTTCCGCAGAAGGCGGCGACCCGCGGCCTGCCAGAGGCTGGGGCTGGCGGGCTGAGCGGGCTGAGCGGGCTGTTTGGCCTGTACCGTGTCGGCACCCGGCTGCTTGGCAGCGTTCTGGCTCATCTCGCCACCTCCTTAAGAGAACCGAATCCGCGGATCAACGATACCGTACATGAGGTCAACAACCAGGTTGATCACAACGAAGATCGTCGCCACCAGCATGACCGAAGCCTGAATGACCGGATAGTCCCGCTGGAAGATCGACTGCAAGGTGATCCGTCCGATTCCGGGGATACTGAAGATCTGCTCCGTAATGAACGCACCCGTTAACAGACTGCCGAGGGTAGTACCAAGGACGGTCATAACGGGAATCATGGCATTCTTAACGGCGTGCTTCAGCACAACCCGCCCGCTCGAGAGTCCCTTTGCCCGGGCGGTGCGGACATAGTCCTGGTTCAGCACATCCAGCATGGAAGAGCGAGTAATCCGGGCGATCAAGGCGGAAGCGCGTGTTCCGAGCACGATCGCCGGGAGAACGTAATGTTTCAGCTCACCCCACCCGATGGCCGGCAACCATTTCAGGAAGACACCGAACAGGTACATGAGGGCAATGGCCTCAACGAACACCGGCAAGGAGACACCGACAATCGCGATCAGCATGGAAATGTTGTCAATGATCTTTCCTCGGTTGACCCCCGCAAGGATGCCGAAGAACAGGCCGGTACCCCACGCAAAAAGTGTGGCGGCGGCACCCAGCTTCAGGGTGACAACGAATGCCTTGCCCAGTATGTCAGAGACCTTGCGCCCCTGGTAAGCGTACGACATGCCCAGGTCTCCCTGTGCGACCCCGCTAATGAACCGCCAGTACTGAACGAGCGGCGGCTTGTCCAGGCCGTATTGAGCCTTAAGCGCCTCGACCTGCTCTGTTTTGGCACGCTCACCGAGCATCATGGTAACGGGGTCTCCGGGAGCCGTGAAGCCAATGAAGAAGGTGATCGCCGAGATGACAATGAGCGTTGGAATCAGAGCCAATAGACGTCGCAGTATATACGCGAACAGATCATTCACCCCATTTCGACGTTGGCGCCGAAAGGCACTACCGGGGACCGCCTGAGGCGGTCCCCGATATATCAACCACGTGCCAGCTTACTCCACCGAAACGGTGTTCAGGGGCAGGACGCCCATCGAGTTGTAGCTGAAGCCCTTCACGGTCGGGCGGACCAGGTAGATGTTCTTCGGATAGGTGGTCGGGGTCCAGGCGCCGTCAGAGATGGCGATCTGCTCAGCCTTAGAGTACTCCGCCATACGCTCCGGACCGTTCGGCATGACGTCGGCCTTCTCGACGATCGCATCGAACTCGGGATTGCCGTAGCCGTAGCGGTTGTACGGGGCCTTGGTGTGGAGGAGCAGGCTCAGGAAGTTCTGGGGATCGGGGTAGTCAGCCGACCAGCCGAGGTAGAAGGCCTCGAGCTCGGTCTTCTGCCGGGAGGCGGCCAGCAGGGCGCTCCACTCCATGGGCTGCAGGTTAACCTTAATGCCCAGGTTGGTCTGGAGTTGGTTCTGGACGAACTGGGCCAGGCGGTCGGTCACCTCGTCCCCCGCGCGATAGCTAAAGGTGAACTCGATGCCCTCGTAGCCGGACTTCTTCAGATACTCCTTCGCCTTCTCGACGTTGTACTCAACCTTCTGGATCTTGTCGCCATTGGCGCCGGGAATGGTGTCGGGGAGGACACCGAAAGCGGGCAGGTGAGTATCCTCGAAGACAACCTTGGCCAGCTGCACCTTGTCAACGGCGTGGGCCACGGCAAGGCGGAAGTCCTTGTTCCGCGCAGCCTCGAACTTGACCTGGTTCAGGGCGATGTAGTTGACGCGAGCGCCAGCCCACTCCACGAGGTGCTTGCTCAGTTCGGGATCAGCCTTCAGGGTCGAGTAGTCAGCGCCGGGAACCTCGTTGACATCGATCTGACCGGCACGATAGGCAGCCAGGCGAGCCTGCGGCGAGGTGATGATCTGCATCTCAACGGTGGCAACCTTGGCCTTTTCGCCCGGGTAGGCGGGGTTGGCCTTCAGGACCACCTTGCTGCCCTCGGTGTAGCTGTCCATGGTGAAGGGGCCGGCGCCAATCGCCTTCTTGACGTTCTCAGGCGAAGCGCCCAGGGGGGCGTCGTCCGGGTAGGACTTGCTGACCACGAAGCCGGTCGGGTAGGTCAGCTTCATGAGGAAGAAGGGCTTCGGCTTGTCGATCGTAAGGACCAGGGTCTTGTCGTCCTTGGCGGTGATCGAAGGATCGTTCTTGAAGGCCTCGAAGGCCTCCAACACCTTCTTGGAGTGATCGGCCTCGGAGATCTTCTTGTCCGCCAGCTGAGCGTCCAGCTCATCCTTGGCGGCCATGTACTTCTGGGCGCCGGCAATGTCGTCCAGGTAGGAGACGCCGGTGGGGGAGCCCACGCCCGGGTGGAAGTTGCGGAGAATCGAGCGCTTGAAGTCGGCAGCCGTGATCGCGGTGCCGTCGGAGAACTTGGCGTCGTCCTTCAGGGTGAAGGTGTAGGTCATGCCGTCCTCGCTCACCTTGTACTCCTTGGCCAGGTCCAAAATGACGTTGCCCTTGGTGTCGAAGGTGACCAGACCGGCGTGGACGTTCTGAAGGATCTGGTTGGTGGAAACGTCGGTCACCATGGCCGGGTCAAACGTGGTGGGCTTATCGGTCAGGTAGTACTTCAGAGTGCCCTTCGGGCCGTTGTCGGCCGGTGTGGCAGTCTGGCCGCCGTTCTCAGTCTTGGCGGGCTCCTCAGTCTTGGTGCCGCTGCCGGAGCAGGCGCTCAGGACAACCGACAGTGTCAGCAGCAGCGCAAACACAAAACGCATCCGCTTCAATGTGTGACCCTCCATTATCTCTGTGGTATAGATACAAGTTGATCAGACCAGGGGCTGGTCTATAGAGCCCCTACCACCTCCGCACTTTTTGTTCATTAGAGGAGCATAGACAGAACGATTCGCTTTCGGATCGATTTCTCCTCTTCGATCTGTTTGGTTGCATGACGTTTTTGTTACACATTCGCCGGGGACCTTGACAGACATAAAATGTCTGCTCCCGGTCAAAGCCGAGAGCAGCCCTCTCTCTATGCGCCCCCTCTGGTAGCCATGAGCTTTAAGCGACGGGTAATCTCTGCCACGGTCTCCGGCTCGCCGTCCAGAATCACCGTGACCTGGGGGAACTCCCACTGGCGCCAGCGATGCACCCCGGGGGTCAAGCGAGCTCTCCAGCCCTCGCCGGTCACCTGCTCAAGGCTCTGAGCTGTCCCGCCCAGCAGTTCCAGGTAGCCAATCATGGTCTCCAGATCCGTTCCGCGCAGGTCCAGTTCCATGACTATCCCCCCGCAACCGGCGGGAAAATCGCCATGTCCGGGCTGGCCGGCAGGGGGGTATCGAGCCCTTGCATGTCCCGGATCGAGCGGCCTGAGAGGAAGACCTGGACATGCGGCAGGAGCGCCTGGCCGTCTGGCGTGAGCAGCATGCCCTCCAGCCCGGGATAGGCAGCCACCAGCCGGCGCAGGATTGCCCCGATCGGCTCCCCCTCCTCCGCCGGCAGGTCGACCGATTTGCCGCCTGCCGGCGGGCGGAGAGTGGCGTAGAGTCGAATCACCATGCGCTAGATAATCTCCAGTTCCTTCAGCTTCGCCTCGGGCACGACGCCGTTGACCCAGCCGCGAACGCTGTAGTAATCGGCCAGCATGCGATCCAGCTCAGAGATCTGGCCGGCACTGCCACCCGTAGCCGGCTCGGTCACGAACCGCTTCGGCAGGTAGTCGCTACCCTCACCGAGGCCAGCCAAATTGTTGAAGTACCGCTCCAGGTTGTAGATCCGCTCACCGGCCAGCATGACATCATCGGCGGTGAACTCCCGCTCGGTAATGGCGCTGTAGGCCATGGCGTACTCCTGAGCGCCCATGGAGAAGGCGGAGAACTTGCAGAGGTCCATGGAGTCGGAGAAGGCGTGCAGGTCCTGGAAGATCTTCAGCAGTTCGCCCTTCCCCTCGGGGGTGAGGCGGTCGGTCTGCATGGGAATACCGGCGACCTCCGAGGCGACGGTGTAGCCACGCAGGTGGCATGCGCCGCGGTTCGAGGTGGCGTACCCCAGACCGATACCCTTAATGCCGCGGGGGTCGTAAGCCGGGATCGCCTGCCCCTTGACCGAGTTGGCCAGGTCGGCCCGTCCGTACGCCGCGGCAGCCCCATAAGCACCCTTGCTCAGGTTGCGGGCCAGCTCGCCCTCCATATGGGCGATCTTCTCGGCCAACTCCACCATGCGGGCAGTGTCACCCCAGCCAATGCCGTCCTGGATCAGACCGAGTTGGGTCAGTTCCATGGTGGTGGAGAAGACATTCCCCAATTCAATGGTGTCCATGCCGTAGTCGTTGCACTGATCGAGCAGCTTGGCGATGGCACCCGGGTCGGCATGCCCGGCGTTGACGCCCAACGCCCAGGCGGTCTCATACTCGAAGGACTCGGTCTTCACACCGGCGTACGGGCCTTCCTTGATCTCGACCAGCTTCTTGCAGGCGACCGGGCAGGCGTGGCAGGTGGGCTCATCTACCAGGTAGTGCTCCCGGATCGCCTCGCCGGCGATTGCCTCGGCTTCGGGGTGGTAGGTCTCCTGGCCGTTCCGGGTCGGGAGGGCGCCGATCTCGTTGACGATGTTCATGAGCACGTTCGTGCCGTAGAGCGAGAGGCCGCCCTTGCGCGGGGCGGTGAGGGCCCCCTCCATGATCGCCTTCAGGCCGGTTTTGCGGGCCGTGTCGAACGCATCCTTCTTGTCAGAGGCCGGCTTCCACTGTGAGCCGATGTCGCCAATAGCCACTACGGCCTTCAGGTTCTTGAAGCCCATAACGGTACCCGTGCCGCCACGGCCCGCAGAGCGGTCGTGCTCGTTGAGAATGGCGGCGTACTTGACGCCGTTCTCGCCCGCCTGGCCCACGCACATGACCGAGACGTTCTGGCCACCGTGCCGCTCCTGCAGGATCTTCACCGTCTGGCGGGTCGACTTGCCCCAGAGGTCGGAGGCGTCGGCCAGCGTGATCTCGCCGTTCTGGCAAATGGCATAGACCGGCTTGTCGGCCTTCCCCTTGAAGATCACGCCGTCAAACCCAGCCCAGCGCAGGCGAGCCGCTGACCAGCCACCCATGTGCGAGTCGGTGACCGTTCCGGTCAGGGGCGACTTGGTGCAGACTGCCAGGCGGCCCGACATGTTGATCGCGCTGCCCGTGGCGGGGCCGTTCATGAAACAGAGAATGTTGTCAGGAGACATCGGGTCCACCGTCGGACCGTTGTCAAAGACGTACTTCACGCCCAGACCACGGGCCCCGATGTACTTGCGGGCATCATCTGCGTTGATTCCCTCATACGCGATGGTGCCGGTGGTGAGGTCGACACGGGCCACACGGTTCGCATACCCTTGTACAGTCATGTCAGCACTCCTCCATCCGCGGTCTTTTCGGGTACTTCAATGTTCGCATTCTAGTTGGAATATCCTCTTTCTACGGGAAGATTACGAACGGGTCTTTCACGCTAGTACAGGGAGATCGGTACGCCGTTTCCGACTCGTGAAAGGAGGATATTGCCCGATACTATGGAATTTCTTAGGAAAGGAGGGCGAACGATTTATGCACTATCGCTCGTGGGGAGCGGAAGGGCAGCCTGTTGTTCTGCTGCTTCACGCCTTGGGTTGCCACAAGGGCTGGTGGGACTGGGTCGGACCTTCGCTGGGCGACCGGCACTACGTGGTGGCGCCTGACTTGCGGGGGCACGGCGAGAGCGGTCGGGCCGGCGACTACGGCTTCACCGCCTACGCCGAAGACGTCGAGCGGCTTGTCAGCGAGTTAGGGATCACCGAGTATGCCCTGGTGGGTCATTCTATGGGGGGCTACGTCGGCCTAGTCGTGGCAAGTCGGGGGGTACGGCCACCCAGTGCGCTGCTGGTGGTGGATATGAAGACCGGCAGTACAGCGCAGGAGTTGGCCGACCTTCAGAATGCCGCACAGCGGCCGGGTCGGACCTATGCCACTCAGGAGGAGGCCGTAGCCCGCTACCGACTCTCGCCGCCGGAGCATGCCGTGCCGGCAGAGCGACTGGCCCGGGTCGCAGCCGACTCCTATGCGCCCTTGCCCGACGGCACCTGGGGGGAGCGGTTCGACCGCCGGGCCCTGGCGATTGATCCAGTGGAGCCGCTACTACTGGTAAGGCGAATTGACTGCCCGATGCGCTTCGCGCGCGGAGAGCGGAGTCTCATCATGCCCGCAGAGCCGGCTGCTGCCCTGGCAGAGGCTGCCGGGGCCAGGTTGGTCACCATGGCTGGGCTATATCACCATCTGCCGCTCGAGAATCCGGAAGGGCTGGCAGCAGAGATCCGCGCGTTTCTAATGGAGTAGCCAGACAGACGCTGCAACGGGAAGGAAGGCGACCCCAATGCCCGCAGACGTGGATCGGATCATGCAGCGGACCCGGAACCTTCGTGCCAAGCTTATGGAACTGGTCCTACAGGCTCCTCCCGAGCACCTGACCTATGCACCGGAGGGCCGCTGGTCTGCCCGCGACACGCTGGTCCACCTGGGCAACTGGGAGGAGGAGGCGGTCACCTATCTGCGCCATCTGTTGCGAGGTGAGGAACCGCCCTATTTCGACTCGGGCGATATCAACAAGTGGAATGCCGAGGCGCTGGCCCGCTACGCGGAGCTGGATGCAGCCGGAGCCGTGTACTACCTGGACCGGGTGCGCTACGAATACGAAGAGGCCGTGGAGCAGATCACCGATGAACACATAGCTGGCAACCCCACCTTCCTCCCGTTGCTGCTCATGTCACCCGATCACGAGAGCGGCCATATCTTCCAGGTGCGAGAGGTACTCGCCCGGGCCCGGGGCGATGAAACGGAAGCAGCGATCGCCTATCTGGGCTACGCTCGGGAGCGGATCCTCACGCGGCTCAACCTGGATTTCCGGCCGGTCGCCTCCCTGGACCGGCGACCGTCGCCCGAGAAGTGGTCGGTCCGGGAGAACCTGATCCACCTGGCAATCTGGGACCGGTGGCTCGCTGAGTACATGGCTGCCGTGGCGGAGGAGCGCGAGAGACCCGACCTTCCCGTCCCCCCCGAAGAGTTCACCGCCTGGAACGACGTGCAGGTGGCCGCCAACCGAGACTGCACGCTGGCCGAGGTGCTCCATGAGTTCGGGGCTGCCCGCGGTGCCCTGGAGGCGCAGATCAGGCGGCTCAAGCCTGCCCACTTTGCCGACCGAGGCGTGAAGGCCTACCTGGACGGCTGGCGGGAGCATGATGCCCTCCACATGAAGACCATTCGCGGCCTCCTGGGTGGATGGCGCGACGCGCAGAAGGTATAGCCCACTCCGCACGAAAAACCGCCCCCCGGAGAGCCCGAGGGGCGGTGCTGTGCATGGAGGCTACTTCATGGGGGCGAGGTCCATGGATTCGTTCAGGTCAGCGACCTCGGCCAGACCAAGGATCTGGGTCAAAGCATCGGCGGAGATATAGGTGCGGCCGTTCACGATCACTGAAGCCCGCTCCATGGGCAGCAGGTTCTGGCGGAGGTACCGCACGTTGTTCTCGTTCATTTCCGCCTCGCTCTTGTCAATCCAGAAGTAGGCCATACGGTCAGGCATGGTCACGATCACCATGCGCTCCTTGGGCTCCCACTCCACGCGGCCACCGGCGGTCTCAACCACGGCCCGCAGGGGCAGCATAAGGGCACCGTCGACCACCATGGGAGCCTGGGTGGCATCCACCGTCCGGCCATTGATCACGACCGCCGCCGGCTGGACGTGGTCCGCGCTCACAGGCAACAGGATCGACTCCACCTCAATCTGGCGGACCTGGCGAACCGACATGCCGGTGAACTCCTTGCCCTTCACGATCACCCGCTTGCCAGCCACTGACTCGATCAGGGCCTTGTCACCCAAGAGGCCCCATCCATCGACCGTGTAGAAGCCGCCCTCCAGGTCGCTGTACTCCACGGTGCCCTCGATATTGAACGAGCCCTCCATCCGAATCGGCTCCAGCACCGGCGTATCCGGCAGGATCTCGCTGGTCGCGGCCTCCTTCAGCCAGATGGTCGAGACCTCCAACGACTTCACCATCCGGATCGACATGCCGTTGAACTCCTTGCCGGTCACGACCACGGTCTTACCGGCCAGGGAGGCGAAGGTGGCATCGTCGCCCATGAGGGCCCAGCCGTTCACCTGGTAGTAACCACCCTCCAGGTCGATCCACTCAAGGGAACCCTCAACCGTAATGCTGCCGTCCTTGTTGATCACCTCGAGCACGGGGGGCTTCTGGTCCTTCTCGGGCACGGAGATCATATCGGCCAGGGCACCGGTGCTGGTCATGGTCAGCAGGATCGCCGTCACGGCCAGGGCGGGCTTCATACGCGTCAGCATGGTCATCGGTTTCTTCCTCCTTGTTCTCCTTGCTCACCGCCTTGCGGCGAGCCGTCTTCGCCATAACAGACGGAGGGATCCAAAAATCGGTTTCACGGACGAAACAATGGGAAGGGATGGGGATATGTTCAAGGAGTTCAAGACGTTTGCCATGCGCGGCAATGTGCTCGACCTGGCAGTCGGCGTCGTGATCGGTGCTGCTTTTAACAGGATTGTCACTTCATTCGTCAACGACCTGCTGATGCCTCCTGTCGGCATGCTTCTGGGACGGGTCAACTTCTCCAATCTCTATGTCAACCTGAGCGGGGTCCCATATGGCTCGCTGGAGGAAGCCCGTGCGGCGGGAGCGCCAGTGATCGCCTACGGCCTCTTCCTGAACAACGTGCTGGACTTTCTGATTGTCGCCTTCGCGGTCTTCCTGCTGATTCGGCAGGTCAACCGCCTGAAGGCCAAGCCGGAGCCGGAGCCCGTCAAGACCAAGGAGTGCCCGTACTGCGTCTCTGCGATCCCGGTCCAGGCGACCCGCTGCCCGCATTGCACCTCCTCCCTTAGCTAAAAGGAGAACCCCCGCCGTGCGGGGGTTCAGGCTGATGACCATAGATCTGAAAGACCAAGGTGCGACCTGGTCTTTGTTCTTCGGCCCAACTCTTGAAGGTGGAACGGGCACGTCATTTGTCCGTGCGGCCCTATGGGTAACGCTTGTTCACGGGACCGCTGCCCCTCAGCCTCCATCGAAGAAGTGATGGAACAGACGGTGCGATTGAGCGCCAGCACATCGGCAAGCAGCCTGACCCCGCGTTGCGGGGGTTATGCAAGTGCTTATGCGTAGTCAGTCAGCAAACCGCCAGATCCAGAACCGCTCCTTCGAGCGCTCCTGCTCCAGGCGCTCCCGGGCAGCCGGATTCTCATCGACCCTGGCGAGCATGCTCGACGTCTGCGACCGGTGCGCCCGGATTGCAGCCATTTTCTCGGCCATGACCGGTGAGACATCGACCACGAGGTCCGGCTCCCCCAAGGCGACCGATGCCTTGCCGAAGGCCCGGGTATGGATCGGGGGGCGCTTCGCCGGCTCCATCATCTCCACGGCGCGCACGGTGGCAGCGCCCAGCGCCATATGGTCTGGATGGACACTGTATTGCGGGTGATAGGTGATAATCAGCGAGGGCTGGATCTCCTCGATCACCCCGCGTAGGCGGAGCGCCAGTTCCTCCTGATCCAGGAACTCGGTCGTCTTGTCCCGGATTCCCAGGAAGCGCAGGTCGGCAATCCCCAGCGCATTGCAGGCCTCGCGCAGCTCCCGCTCCCGCAGGGCCGGGAGCGATTCGCGGGTGGCGAAGGTCGGCTTGCCCATGTTGCGGCCCATTTCGCCCTTCGTCCCGCAGAGGTAGGTGGCGGGGATTCCCTGCTTGGTGTGCAGGGCAATCGTTCCGCCAACTGCGAGGGTCTCATCGTCCGGGTGCGGCATGATCACCAGCAAATGACGGTTCATGATCTTCCTCCTCGCTAGAGCGGGAACGGGGTGTGGCTCAGCTGCAGGGCAACCGCCAGACGGCCGTCAGCATCGTGGCCGGCGAGCAGGAGTTGGCCCTCCTCGGTCACCTCAAAGTCGGTCAGACCCTCAGCGTAGATCCAACCGCTCGCCATTTGCAAACCCGCTCGGTAGGGGCCGACCCCGGTGATCACGCCCCGGTGAAACTCGACGGTAGCATTGCGCACGTAAGCGCCGAAGGCCATGGACTGAGCCCCGGCTGCTTCGCCGGCATAAGCGCCGTTGGTCGTCTCCAGATGGAGGTAGACAGTCCTGGCGACGAATTGGTTCAAGATGGCCTGTACCTCATCGACCATGATCGGCCTCATCGAAAGAAAGCCCCCCTGTAACTTTTGGATTATACAAGCTTCAACAGGTCAGGGCTACTCCCCTTCGTGTGAAGAATACCACTGTGGGCGCTCACTGCTTTCTCCGGATTCACCGGGCGTCGGCGACCATGATATCACCCCGGGCCCAATCGGTCTGCTCCTTCTCGTAGAGGATCGTCCGTACCCGGTCAACCGGGACCTGCAGGACCTCGGCTGCGACTCGGGCCAGACCTCGGACCAGGGCTCGCTTCATCTCCTGGGTCCGGCCCGGCAGGTACTCCACGCGAATGAGGGGCAGCCCGCTCTCATGATCGCCATCGGCCACGTAGACGGCGACTGGGTCGAAAGCCCGGGTGTAGATGCGAACGTTGGCAGGTGGGGCGTTGAACTCCTTCATGACAACTTCGGCCATGCGCTTCTGCAGTTCGAGCCGGTCGGAATCACTGAGCCCCGCAGCGTGGTCGACTGAGACAAACGGCATAGGTAGCGCCTCCTCTTCTGTGGCAGCAGTTAGAGCGGAAGTAGGGCAACGGTCTGCCGGTTCCGCAGGTCAGCGATCATCTCGTGCCAAGCCGCCGGCTTATTCGGCAGAATGGCGTAGTAGGCGGTGAGGAAGTCGGCAACCAGGTTGGCCGGTAGCGCCTGCACCGACTCATCGGTCGGCTGGAAGCAGAGGTCCAGGTTGGTGACCGGTGTGCCGTCATCCCGCCAGGATGGGTGGACATACTTCATATCGAGTCGCTCAAAGCCGATGTGCGAGAGCACCTCCCGGCGCACCACCGGATGCATGGCAGGCATCTGCCCGAAGGTAAGCTCGGTGACCAACTCCGGGTTGTAGACCTCGGCGAAGGTACCCAGCAGGGCCTTTCCCTGGGCAGCGGCCATACGGCGGAGGTCGGCTTCCCTTTGCTGCCAGATAAACCGGCCCACGCCGAGGCCAGTCCGCGCCACGATCGTAAACTCGCTCATGGCGACCTCAAGCTCGGGCACATAGCGGTACTCGGCTGCACCGACGACCTGACCCTCGTGAACGGCGACACAGACGCGAATATGATCGGCCTGCAGCGGCCCCTCCCAGTCTGCGAAAGCGTAGACCTCATCTGGCGGGAAGACCTGGGACAAAAGCTGATGCATCTGGGCGAAGAGCGGGTCACGGATACTGGTGAGTCGAATGAACTCCATGCACGATCCCTCCGAGCGGTGACTTCCCTATCAGCCTACCACTGGCAGAGTATCCCCACAACAAGTATGCTGATGTGCAGGAGCGTGGACCCATGCAAGGTCTTTTCCTGGGGCGCCGGAACCGGTTCATTGCGGATGTCCGCCTGTTCGATGGCGCCGAGCTGCCTGTCCACATCGCCTCATCTGGCCGGATGGCGGAATTGCTGATCCCGGGGGCCCCGGTGATCGTGAGCCTGCACGAGCCGGATGCGGCCCGGAAGACCGCCGGGCGGCTGCTCATGGTCCGGACCGGGCAGACCTGGGTCTCGGTGGATACGTCCCTGCCGGGGCGGCTTTTCCGCGCGGCCTTCGCAGATGGGCGCCTCCCGGGGTTCGAGGGCTACACGATGATCCGCCCCGAGTATACCTACGGTGAGAGCCGGATCGACTTTCTGCTCACGGCGCCGGAGTCCGGGCTGCCCCCCTGTCTGGTGGAGGTGAAGTCAGTCACATCTGTCCTGGCGGAAGATGGACGTCGGGTGGCTCGCTTCCCCGACGCCCCCACGCTGCGTGGCGCCAAGCACCTGCGCGAGTTGGTCGGCGCCCGGGAGCAGGGTTACCGGACAGCGGTCTGCTTTATCATCCAGCGGGATGATGCCGACCACTTTGGCCCCTACGACGCGATCGATGCGGCCTTCGGGGAAGCGCTGCGGGCAGCGGCCAGAGCCGGCGTGGAGGTCCACGCCTGGCTGACCCATGTCACACCTGATGCGATTCAGTTGGGTGGACCGGTGCCGCTGGAGTTGTCACCGGGGTGAGCCGCCAGTACTCGCCGTTGGCCCGGGCCAGGTGGTCGGCGTCGATCAAGGAGCGCCTCAGGGTGCAGTAGTCTTCGTGGAAGCGCTTCAGGGACTCATTCACCTCGATCTCGGTGTAGGTGCGGCCCGGCTCGAAGGCGCTGGCGAGCCAGCTCAGCATCGCTGCGATCTTCGCCTGCTTGGTCGGCATCTGCTTGATCCGACCCTCATCGTCCAGGAAGCGCCGGACAATCACGTCGGGTTCCATCATCATGTTCTCCTCCAATCGATATATATAGAGTCGTCGATGTACAGGACCAGGGAGAGGGGCGGGTACCCGACCCTGCGCTCTGGTTGCTCAACCGAGCGGGTCGGACACCGGGCCCCCTATTCGCCGGTCCGCCAGTAGAAGCCGTTCTCCCGCTCCATGAGATGGGTCATGATAAACTCCCGGCGGAGTGTAGCTACGTCTTCATGGAAGCGCTTCAGGGTCTCGTTGATCTCCTGCTCAGAGTACTTGCGCCCCCGCTCAAACTCCGCCACCAGCCGGTTCAGTACCACGTCCCGCTTCTTGCGCTGGGCGGGGATCTCCTTCAAGGTGCCATCGGGCCGGAAGAACGACTGGAGCACCTTCCGCTCCCACGTGGCTCCGCCCGCCGCCGGCGCCAGTTGGGCCAGGCCCTCGGGCGACAGTATGCTCCGGGCGAGCCTCTGCACGAACTCCTCGTCCAGCGAGTAGAGGTGGGTCTGTCCCTCCTTGCGCATGCGAACCAGGCCGATCGTGCGCAGCTTCGCGAGGTGGTGTGAAACGGTGGGCTGGCGCACATCGAGCGAGGCGACCATCTCCTCCACCGAGCGCTCCTGCTGGGCTAGAAGGCCCACCAGCTTCAGTCGGGTCACATCGGCCAGGGCCTGAAAGAAGGTGACCAGTTGCTCAGCCCGATCCACTTCACGGATCTCATCATCCACCCGAATCGCCCCCCATCAGTCTATATATAGACACATATCGATGTAGATGTCAAGCCAGAAGGAGGGTTTTGGGCCCACCAGCAGCCACCCGCCGCCTACCAGCAGCGAGCATCAGGCCACATTCAGGCGCCTTGGCCCTACTCTGCACCCTCCAGGTCAATGCCGACAATGTTGTAGCCACAGTCCACGTAAGGCGTCTGGCCCGTGATCCCCGTGCTGAGCGGGTGACCAGGAAGAGGGCGCTGTCGGCCACCTCCGCCATGGTCGCATTCCGCCGCAGAGGTGCATGGGCGGCAGTGTACTCCACCAAGGTGCCGAAGTCTCCGATCCCGCTGGCGGCCCGGGTCATGAGGGTACCCGGGGAGAGGTTGTTCACCCGGATCGCATCGCGCCCCAGGTCCGAGGCCAGGTAACACGTACTGTCCGGTCTTCTCGTTCTGGTAGGTGAAGGCGAGTTCGGCCCCCTCGGCGTGGAGGCGCTTCGCCACCGCCCAGGCAATCGACTGCTCGTTGGCCACACCGAGGATCAGGCCCTTCTTCCCGGTCACAATCCCACTCGAAACCCTCCTGCGGCTTGTTAGGAGCACTCCATTCCTACCATGCCGCAGGAACAAACTAGTTACACAGGTTTAGCCAAGACCCATTTGCTGGACCAGGTGCCGGTACTGCTCATAGCGCTTGCGCGGCAACTGGCCCTGCTCGGCCGCCTCCCGCACGGCGCAGCCGGGCTCACTGCCGTGCAGGCAGCCAGGCCGGTTGCACTGGCCGATGAACGGGCCGAACTCCCGGAAGCCCATACCCAGGTCGGGCTTCCAGACGCCCAGCTCCCGCAGCCCGGGCATGTCGATTAGCCAGGCACCATCGGTCAGGGCGATGGCTCGAGGGCCACCCTGCCCAAATTCCGCAGCGCCGCCGGTGAGGGCCGTGAGCAGCGTGCTCTTGCCGGCCCCCGGCATGCCCATGACCACCGTGACCTGCCCGGCAAGGAGGCTGCGCAGGTCGTCCAGCCCCCAGCGCTTGCTCACGCTGACCGTCACGGTCTGGTAGCCCGCCCGGCGGTAGGGCTTCAGCCAGCCCTCAGCGACCGCCGGCTGGACCAGGTCGGCCTTTGTCAGGCAGATCACCGGCGTCAACCCCATGCGCTCGGCGTAGAGGAGATGGCGCACCAGGACCGAGGCGTGGAAGTCCGGCTGGCGGGCCGACATGAGGATCAACATACAGGTGGCGTTGGCGGCCACCACCGACTCGATGAACGTATCGGCATCCCGGTTGACCAGGACGCTCTGCCGGCGAGCCACCTCGGCCACCTGGCCATCGACCAGGCGGACCCGGTCGCCCGGGACCAGCCCCTCGGCGAAGAGCTTCCGCACGGGCTCCCGCACGGTCAAGTCCCGCTCGGTCCCCTCGTGCCAGACCCTGGCCCGGCTGCCGCTGGATGCCGCCACGATCATGGCGGGCGGCGGCTCGGCAGGGCGCCGTCCCCTGGTCACCGGAGGGGCTTCGCTCAACTCAAACGTGGGCTCCGGCTCCGGGGCGGGCGGGGGCTCCATCTCGCCTGGGGACGGGTCTTCCTCCACCACCGCCGGCTGTACAACCGTGGGCATGGCCGCATCGGACGAGCCGTAGACCAGCTCACGGGCCCGCTGCACCACATCAACCGGCAACCCTGCCCGCGCAGCGATGTCCAGACCCCGGCTCTCGCCCAGGGCGCCGTAGATCAGCCGGTAGGTCGGGGCGAGCGTCTCGCCGTCGAAACCCATGCCGGCGAAGGCGCAGCCCGGGGTGGTCCGCCCGAACTCCTTGATATCCCGCAGGTGGGTGGTGGTCAGGGTGTAGGCGCCCTTCTGCAGGAAGGCCTCCAGCAGGGCGATGCCCAGGCCGGTCCCCTCGTGCGGATCGGTGCCCGAACCCAACTCATCCAGGAGGATGAGGGTCCGCGCGTTCGCCCGGGCCAGCATCGGGGCAACGGTTTTGATGTGCCCCGAGAACGTACTGAGCGACTGCTCCATCGACTGATGATCGCCGATATCGGCGAAGACATCATCGAAAAAGGAGATGGTGGAGCCCTGACCGACCGGGAGATGCAGCCCGCACCGGGCGATGATCACCAGGATCCCCAGAGTCTTCAGCAGAAGGGTCTTGCCACCGGTGTTGGGGCCGGTCACGATCAGCATGCGCTGCTGGGCGGTCATGCGGATCCGGTTGCCCACCGCGTTCTTCCCGAGCAGCGGGTGACGGGCGTTGATCAGATCGATCAGCCCCTGCTCGTTCCACTCGACGGGACGGGCGTCCCAGGCCTGGCTCAGCCGGGCCCGGGCGAAGATCAGGTCCAGCGCGGCCACGGCGCCGAGGGTGGCCTGGAGGCCATCGCCGTGGGCTGCAACGTGGCCGGAGAGGACCATGAGCACCTGCTCGATCTCCGCCTCCTCCATGGCCCGCCAGGTCTCCAAATCGTTTGACAGCTGGGCGATGGCGTCGGGCTCCACGAAGATCGTCCCCCCGCTGGATGAAGCCCCGTGGACCGTGCCCGGCACGGCGTTGCGGGCACTGGCCTTGACGGGGATCACGTAGCGGCCGTTGCGTACTGTGATCAGCGCCTCCTGCAGGTGCGTACGGAACTGCCGGAGCAGGCCGTTCAGCCGGTCCTGGATCCGGCCTTCCAGGGAGGCGATCTCAGCCCGGGTCTGCTTCAGGCTCTTGGATGCCTGGCTGGAGACGGTGCCCCGCTCAATGCAGCGACGGATCTCGGCCTCGACCTCGTCGAACTTGCCGAAGGCTTCGGCATGGCGGCTGAGCAGCGGCGCGTTCGAGCGGTTCTCGGTCAGGAAGCGGTGGAGTTGGCGGCAGCCATAGATCGTATCCGCCACGGCCGCAAGCTCGTCGGGGCGCAGAACGCCACCGATCAGGGCGCGCTCCACATGGACCCGCACATCTTGGATCCCACCGAAGGGGATCGACCGGCCGGTGCCGAGCAGCCCCTTCGCCTCGGCGGTCTCCTGCTGGACCCGGCGAATCTGGGTGAGCGAGGGAAGCGGTTCCACGGCCAGGGCCAACTCCTTGCCCAACTGGCAGGCGGTGTAGCCGGCGAGTTCTTGCTGGATCTTGGGGAACTCCAGAGCGGTCAAAGTCGGAGCATGCAAAGCGGATTCCTCCTCGAATAATCAAAAAAGCCACAGGCGCTCTCACGCCCATGGCTTCTCGTGTCGTCAAAATACCGCAGCACAGCCCCCCGCGCAGAAATGGCGGGGAACCGACAGACGGGTACAGAAAAGCCGCGAGGCATGCCTCACGGCTCCGCTTTGACTTATGCAAGGCGAAAGGGCGTGATACGCCGTTCGTAAAAGTTATGCGGTTTTGACCACCATAACACGAACGACAGACATCCACCCAACTCCCCTTCTGGTCTCATATGGTTTGATCATACAGAAATCCGCGGATGGCGTCAAGGGAGATTTCGGGGGCGATTCCGATCCCGCTCTCTGGTACAATACCGGAAGTGGGTACCGTGAATGAAACAAAAGAGAGGTCTTTGCTGATACATGTCACATGTGATCAAGGCGAATCTGGCGAACGTGAAGGAACTCGCCAGCGCTGTGAAGGATCTGGCCTGGTACACCGGCCAGGGCGGCTATGTGGTGGCTGGGGTGACCACAGAGGCCGACGGCTCCGCTACCTGGACGCTGGAGGCGCGGCCACCCGAGCCCGAGAAGGCGCCTGCCGCTGAGCCTGTCTTCCGGGCGGAGCGCCGGCGCACGGTGGAGCCGGGGGACAAGGTGATCGTGGAGACGAAGGGGCAGCAAATGGCCCGCCGGTTCGGGGGCGGTCTGCCCGATGGTGTGGAGGGCGAGGTCTTCCGGGTGCTGACGCGGGGGCCGCATCCACATGGAATGAAGGTGGAATTGCGGGACCGGACGGTGGGCCGGGTGAAGAAGAACCTGACTGTACCGGGCGCCGGGGAGCCCACCGGGAGGTAGACGAATGAACATCCTTACAGCAGAGAACCTGGCCAAGACATACGGGGAGAAGCGGCTCTTCGAGAATCTCTCCCTGGGCGTGGACGAGGGGGAGCGGCTGGGCCTCGTCGGCCTTAATGGCACGGGGAAGTCAACGCTCCTGAAGGTCCTGGCCCGGCTGGTCGAGCCGGACGCCGGCACGGTGACCACCCGGCAGGGGCTGCGGATTCAGTATCTGGCGCAGAATCCATCGTTCCCGGCGGGGGCGACGGTCCTGGAGGCGGTCTTCGCCGGGGAGAGCCCGGTCTTCCACCTGGTGCGGGACTACGAGCAGGTCCTCTTCAACCTGGAGGCCAACCCGGCGGACGAGAAGCTTCAGCGCCGGCTGACCGACCTCCAACTGCAGATGGATGCCCAGCAACTCTGGGCGATTGAGGCACAGGCCAAGACGATCCTGACCCGGCTCGGCATTACGGGCTTTACCCAGGTGGTGGAGACGCTCTCGGGCGGGCAGCGGAAGCGGATCGCCCTGGCGCAGGCGCTGATCCAGCCCGCCGATCTCCTGATCCTTGACGAGCCGACCAACCATATTGACAGTGCCACAGTCGCTTGGCTGGAGGAGCAGTTGGCCCGCTTCACCGGGGCGCTCTTGCTGGTTACCCACGACCGCTACTTCCTGGACCGGGTGGTCACCCGAATTCTGGAGCTGGATGATCGCCGGCTCTACAGCTACGAGGGGAACTACGAGAAGTTCCTGGAGCAGAAGGCGGAGCGGGAGGCGACCCAGAGCGTTCGGGAGGACCGGCGGCAGAACCTGCTACGGCGAGAGCTGGCCTGGTTGCGCCGCGGGGCCAAGGCCCGGTCAACCAAGCAGAAGGCGCGCATCGACCGGGTTCATGCGATTATGGAGCAGGAGCCGGAGGCAGCGGGCGGCAAGGTAGAGATCGGGGTCGCCTCGCACCGGCTGGGGCGGGAGATCATTGAACTGCACAGTGTCACCAAGGGGTTCGAGGGCCGGACCCTGATCGACCAGTTCAGCTACACCTTCCGGCAACGGGACCGGATCGGCGTGGTGGGGCCGAACGGCAGCGGCAAGTCGACCCTGCTGAAGCTGATCGCCGGGCGGCTGGCCCCCGACAGCGGCGAGGTGACCATGGGCAAGACGGTCCGCCTGGTCTACTACGACCAGGAGATCGAGGAGATGAACCCCGAGCAGCGGGTGATCGAGTACATTAAGGATGTCGCCGAGGTGGTCAAGACGCCAGATGGCGCCACGATCACCGCCTCGCAGATGCTCGAGCGCTTCCTCTTCCCGTCCAAGGTCCAGTGGACGGAGATTGGCAAGCTCTCCGGCGGAGAGAGGCGCCGGCTCTACCTCCTGCGGAAGCTCATGGAGGAGCCGAACGTGCTCCTGCTGGACGAGCCGACCAACGACCTGGATATTGAGACCCTGACAATCCTCGAGGAGTATCTGGAGCGGTTCCCCGGGGTTGTGGTGACGGTCTCGCACGACCGGTACTTCCTTGACCGGACGGCCGAGCATCTCTTCTGCTTAGAGCCCGGTGGGATCCGGCGGTACGTCGGCTCGTGCTCGGAGTACCTGGCCGAAGAGGTTCCCATGGTCGCTGCGCCGGTTGATTCTACGCCGGCTCCTCCCGTGGTTGAGCGGACTCGCCAACCCCAGTTGAAGCTAAGCTTCAAAGAGCAGCGGGAGTGGGAGATGATCGAGGAGCGGGTCGCAGCGGCGGAGGCTGAGGTAGCCCGCCTGGCCCAGGCGATGGAGGAGGCTGCGACCGACTACACCCGGCTCCAGGAGCTCTCCGCTCAGCATGCGAAGGCGGAGGCTGAGCTGAGCCAGGCCATGGACCGCTGGGCTGAGCTCGCGGAGAAGGTCGAGGCGATCGAGCAGGAGCGAGCGAACCGGCAGGGGTAACTGCACTGGGCTGAGCGGCAACGGTAGCCGCTAGCGCTTCGGCCCGCCGCGCCGGGGAGCGTCGGTGCTGCCACGCCCTGCGCGCCGGGGGCCTTCCGCTGCGCCCTGTGCGCTGCGCCCAGCCTGACCGCCACGGGCGCCGCGGCCCCCGGCCTTGCCCAGGCTTTCCTGCCCCGGCTCGCCGGACCGCTTGGCCCTGTCCCGGGCGAACTCCCGGCGGGAAACCCCCTCCGGCCTCGGCTCCCGGGCGATGCGCACCGTCCGCCCGGCCCCGGCACCCTTCCCACCGCCGGCGTTCAGCCGTTCCAGCGTAGACTTGATCCCCGCCTCGATCAGGCGCAGGTACTCGTAGTCACGGGGCGTCACGAATGTTACCGCCACGCCCGTCTCGCCGGCCCGACCCGTCCGGCCGATCCGGTGAATGTAGCTCTCCACATCGTGGGGAATATCGAAGTTGAAGACATGGGTCACGCCTTCCACATCAATGCCGCGGGCGGCTACATCGGTCGCGACAAGGATCTGGGTCTTCGCCTCTCGGAAGCGGCGCATCACCTGTTCCCGCTTCTGCTGGGAGAGATCTCCGTGGAGCACATCGGCGTTGAAGCCGCGGGTGAGCAGTTCATCGTATACCTGATCCGCCCGGAGCTTCGTCCGGCAGAAGACGACCGCCAGGTAGGGATTGTACTCGGTGATCTTCTCGGTGAGCAGATCGATCTTGTTCTTGTCGTTCGCATCGATCATGACCTGCTGGATCGCATCTAACGTGATCCGCCGGGTCTGAACGGCGATTTCCAGCGGCTTCTTCATGACGCGGCGGGCAAGGACCTTGACCGGTTCGGGCATGGTTGCCGAGAAGAGCATGGTGCGCCGGTCCTGGGCCGTCCTCAGGATGATCGTCTCCACATCTTCCAGGAAACCCATGTGGAGCATCTGGTCGGCCTCGTCCAGCACCAGCATGGTCACCTGGCCGAGCCGGATCGTCCCCCGGTTCAGGTGGTCCAGCAACCGTCCCGGGGTGGCGACCACGATCTGTGTCCCGCCCGCCAGCCGCTTGATCTGCCGCTCGACGTCCTGCCCGCCGTATGTAGCAAGGATATTCACCCCGACCACCGGGGCCAGCTTCTTCGCTTCGTTGGTAATCTGCAGCGCCAGCTCCCGGGTCGGGGTCAGGATCAGCGCCTGCAAATGCGGATCCGCCGGATTCACCTTCTCCATGATCGGCAGGAGGAAGGCGAGGGTCTTGCCGGTGCCGGTCTGGGCCTGCGCGATCACGTCGCGCCCCTGGAGCAGGGGCGGGATCGCCTGCTCCTGGATCGGCGTCGGCTCTTTCAGGCCCTGTCGGTTCAGCGCATCTACCAGTTCGCGCCGGATTCCCAGCGCAGCGAAATCATTGGGCATGGGGAGCCACCTTTCTCACCTGACGTAACCTGTGCTCCTAGTCTCCGCATGAGCGGGCGGAGCCATGAATGGAACGCCCCCCGGCAGACAAGCACCGGGGGGCGGCGTCATTGCAGTGGAGTCTGTCTTGGTCAGGATACCCTTCTACGGTATTGTCCGCAAGAGGGAGTCCACCGATTCCTCTCCCCGGCCTAGTAGCCCGGGGTCTCGCTCCCTGTCGCGGCCCAGTCCGAGACAGAGTCCGTATCCACCGTCAGGTCCGGGCGGTAGATCGAGGAGCCGGTCGACGCACTGATTGTCCAGCCCGACAGATTGCCTTCCCAGGCCACCCGGTCCAGCTCCGCCCCGGTGGAATCCTTCAGGATCACACGGTCGCCGCTGTTACCGAGCGCCAGGGTCAGCCCGGCGAGATCTGGACTGAAGCCATACAGAGCGCTGAAACCGCTCGTGTTGCGGGCAACCACCAGCCGGTCTCCCGCAGCAATGGTGGCGCTGGGGATCTGCCAGGTGCCTACGTTGTCGGTCAGCGAGTACCCGTTCAGGTTGATTGCGCTGCCGGTGCCGTTGTACAGCTCGATCCACTCCTCGACATCGTCCGTGCCAGGAGTATCGTAGAAGACCTCGCTGATCAGGAGCTTGCCGGTCGGTGCCGGCTGCAGCAGGGAGGCGAGTGAGACCGTCGTGCCCGCCGCAATGGTCACGCTCACGTTGTCCAGCACAGCGCCGGCATCGTTATGGATGTCGAGGGTATAGGTGCCAGCCGGAAGCGTGATCGTCGTGTCGGCATTTGGCATCACACGGACAGCCGTGTTCAGCGTGCCGTTGGCAGTGAAGAGGGCGGCGTGCAGGCCGTCGCTGTAGCCCAGGGACTGCTCAACGGTCAGGTAGCCGTACGAGCCCGTCGCCACCTGGTTGATACTCTTGGTCACCTCGGTGGTACCGTTGACCTTCAACCTCACGCTGAGCGCCCGGTCTGTTGTGGTGGAGCTGAGCGTCCAGAACTCCCAGCGCTTCAGGGTGCCACTGCCAGATGAGGTCAGGTTCTGCGATGTCAGGGCATCCGCATAGAGGCCCGTCGACCGGTTATACCGCTGCGAGACCTGGGTGCCAGAGCCGGTGACATAGAGGTAGGCCTTCGTGTCATACGTGGTGCTGGTCGCCAACCCTGAGCCGTCAAGATAGACCGCCAGGTGGTTACCAGGGTAGGCGTTAGCCGGAATGGGATTCCAGTCCCAGGTTGGCGTGCCGCCGCCACCGCCCCCCGAGGTGGTTCCATTATACGCCCCTGCCTTGAAGGTGCTGGCATCGTACCAGAGGTAGCCGGTGGGCGGTGTGGACCAGGGCTCGCTGATGGGTTCCGTCAGGGTGTACGGATCGTAGACCACCTGCGTAGCCGGCTGCCGCAGGGAAGCGTCGATCCCGACCGTCGCATCCGGCGTGGCCAGCCAGTTGACCAGGTTAATGCCTAGCGTGTCGTGGTCCCGGTCGGACCAACCGGGGTGGGTCGACTTCGTGGAACCGGTGTCTTCACGCTTGTACTTCGGCGTGCTGTCTTCGAAGAGCGAGCTGTCACCCGCCGCGGCCACCTTGCCGGCGCTGGGCTTGGCAATCGCCACGTAGGCACCCTCATGAATGCCACCGTAGGTCGCACTGCCTCCAGCCGGTGTCCCCACGTTGTCGGTGTAGAGAGCGACAGGATCCGTGGACTCGGCGTAGGTCCACCGCTTGAGCGACCCCTTGTTCGGATAGATAATGCCCATGGCCTTGGTCGGATCGACAATGGCGATGGTCGCTCCCGCGTAGGTGGCCACCGAATTCACACCGGTGGTCAGGTTATAGGTCAGCGAGGGGGCCAGGATGCCCGGATCATCCGGGTCGGAGGGGTTGCCTGCCTGGATGGGATTATTGGTCGAATCCACCAGATCCATGGCGTTGAACTGGAAGCGAAGACCAAAGGCGCTCGCCAGCCAGTCGGTTCCACCGTTGAACGTGTACGTCGTACCGGTCGTTAATCCGTTGTAGTTGTACGATGGGGCAGAGTAGCTCTGGCCATAGTGGCCACGACGGAATCCATTAAAAACCTCCGTGGCATCCCAGGTGTTGAGATTCCGGTCAGCCTGGTAGTGATCACCCACCAGCAGGAGACCCCCACCGGCGGAGACATAGTCGGTGAGCGCCTGCTCCTCCGCGGTCGTGAGAGGAATGTTCGGCTCTGCGAACACCACCACGTCGTAGCTGTTCAGGGTCGTCAGAGTCAACGGGTAGGCACGGATCTCCTCTACCTGGTACCCCTGCCCTGCCAGGGCGCAGGCCATGTCGGAAAAGCCTCCGTCCAGAACCCAGTCGGCGTTGCCGGCGGTCTCGCCATGGGTATTGTCAAAGCCGACTACCTTACCGGAGCCGGGGCCAGTCGCTGTGGGTGCCACATAAGGGCGACCGTCAGCGGTCTGGGAGACGGTGCAGGTGGCAGCGCTTGCCTGAGGCGTCATGACTGGGAGTAGTCCGGTGAGCAGCATACTGACGGTCAGCAACACGACAATCCGTTGGATCCAGTGTTTCACGAGATCGCTTCCCTTCCTTCAAAACTTACTCTATTATAACGCCCACCTATTGTGGATGTATTTATGGAAGGATGAGATTTTAATTTAACTTGGTTTGTTCTATGTTCAGGGAATGGAGCACCCCCCGGCAGAGAGTTGCCGGGGGGTGACGTTAAGGCCGCGGACTAATGCTGGTCAGGATACCCTTCTGCGGTATCATCCGCCAGAGGGAGACCACCATACTGAGCAAACCAGTCGCAGAGGCGACGGACACGGTCGATCATGCGGCGGGGCTTGCTGAGGGCGTGATGCTCGCCCTGGTAGACGACCAAGCCGGTCGGCACCCCCCGCTTCATGAGCGAGATATACATCTGCTCCGACTCGACCAGCGGGCAGCGCCAGTCCTCCTGGCCCGCCATGATCAGGGTAGGGGTCTTGATATTCGCCACGCCGGAGGCGGGCGACATCTTCATGTAACCCTCCGGGTTCTGCCACGGCACGCCCAGATCGTCCTGCCACCAGTTGTGGCAGTCGTCGGTGCCGTAGGACATCATGTAATTCCACATGCCGTGCTCGCTCACGGCGGCACGGAACCGATCGGTATGGCCGACGGCCCAGTTGGTCATAATGCCGCCCTGGCTGAACCCGGTCACGTAGAGGCGCTCCGGATCGGCCCAGCCCCTGGCGATCAGGGCGTCCACGCCAGCCTCCAGGTCGCCGTGCTCTGCTGGCCCCCACTGGCCACGGATCGATTCGCAGAAGGCCTCGCCATAGCTGATCGAGCCGTGGTAGTTGACCATGAGGACCAGGTAGCCCATGCCGGCCCAGTATTGACGCAGGAAGTGGAAGCTGGGCGCATCGTAGGCCATGGGGCCGCCGTGGATCGAGACCACCAGCGGGGCCTTTCCGGCATCGGCCGTCCAGCCGTGTGGCACCGCCACCAGGGCCTCCACCGTGTCGCCCTTACTGCCCGTATACTCAATGCGCTCATAGCGGGCCAGGTCCCGCTCGGCCACAATGGCTGCGTTGAGCGCCGTCAAGCGGGTCGGATCGGCGCTGCCCGGGGCGGCGGCGGGGAGGGTGTAGAGATCCGGCCCCGCCTGCGGGCTGTCAAGGACCGCGACCAACTTCCCACCGGCTACGGCGCACACCCCGACCTCCTGGAACCGATCCGCCGGGTAGATGAAGGCTGCCTCACCCGCGGTGTTCGCCCGGAGGAGCCGGGTCTGGCCCCGGTCACCGGCCCGCACGATGATCGTCTCGGCATCCGCCCACATGGGGGCACCCATGACGATGCGGTCAAGCGCTGCGGTCAGGACCCGGTACGGGGTCTGGTGGATGGGCTGCGGGTACCGGCGGCCGTTCGCCACGGGATCCATTCCGGACACCAGGTTCGGCACGATGCCGCCGATCTCGGACCAGCCCTCGCCCACGCAGGCGGCGAGGTCAGCCACCGGCTCGGCACCGGCGAGATCGACCAGCAGGAGATGGCGCAGCTTGTAGGCGTTCTCCGGTTCGAGGCCGGAGACGAAGGCGAGGGAGCGGGAGTCCGGCGACCAGCGGTGGCCGTTGGCGCTCACGTCACCGAAGGTGACCCGCCGGCACTCGCTGCCGTCCGGGCGGATGACCCAGAGATCCGTGCGGTAGTTCGCATCGGCGTTACCGGTGCGGTTGCTGGCGAAGGCGATCCACTCGCCGTTGGGCGCCCACTGTGGCTCTGCCTCATCACAAGGTCCATCGGTCAACTGGGTGGCGGTCCGCGTGGCCACATCTACCAGGTGTAGGTGGGTCTTCACCTCATCGAGGAAGCCCCGGCCGTCCCGCTTGTGCTGCATACGGTTCAGTTGCACCGGACCGTGCTCCTCACCCCGGATCGCCTCCAGGTACTTCTGCTGCATCTCCGTTGGCGTGCGGGCTGCGATCACCAGGCGGGTGCCGTCGGGCGACCAGTCGAAGCTGCTCACACCCTCGGGCAGATTCGTGACCTGGCGGGGCTCGCCGCCTCGGGCCAGGTCAAAGAGCCAGACCTGCGCCTTGGGCTTCTTGCCCTTGGGCTCTTTCTCATTGGTGAGGGCCTCTGCCACCTCAAGCTCATCCTCGCGGTCGGAGAGGAAGGCGAGGTAGCGACCGCAGGGCGAGAAGGCGGGTGCGCTGTCCTGGCTCAGCGTGCGGGTGAGCCGATGGGGCTCCTGGCCACCGCTGGTCTCGGCCAGCCAGAGGTTGGTGTAGTGATCGTTCTTAGACTTGCGGGTGCCACGCTGGACATAGGCCGCCAGGCGACCGTCGGGGGAGAGTGCGACGTCGGTGATCGAGTTCCAGGCATAGTAGTCTGCCAACCGGAGCGCTCGTCGGGTCGTTGCGTCTGTCATAGTGCCCTGGCTCCTTCTTGTCGGTAATTCGCCTGTTGTATGTATTAGCGCTTGGTCAGTGTAGCCCTGCTACTATAGTTGATGGTGCGAAATATCTTCGGGGGCAGACGGCAAGGACAGCCTGGTGATCCCTCACCGGCTGCCCTTCTGGCTACTTCAGAGTATTCTCGATCGTCGCGTTGGCCCGGAGTTGGCCCATATAAGCTGGAATCCGTGCCTGCACCTGAGCGTTCAGGTAGACCTCCCGGACCTGATCCTGCATCGCGGCAAGGTCAGGAGCGGTCCCCTCCATCGAGACGAGATAGACGACATGCCAGCCAAACTGGGTCGCAAAGGGCTCCGAGATCTCGCCAGGCTTCAGGCCAAAGACGACCTGCTCGAACTCCGAAACCATGGTCCCTCTGCCGAAGGTGCCGAGGTCCCCGCCGTTGCTCTGGGCGGAGGGGTCTGTCGATCGGTCCTTGGCGACGGTGGCGAAGTCGGCGCCCTCCTCCAGTTCTGCCTTGACCGCCTTGGCCTCCTCCTCCGTCGCCACCAGGATATGCTGGGCATGGGCCTGGCGCTGGTCGAACTGGGCCTGGTTTGCCACAAAGAACTGGCGAAGGGCCTCATCGGTCACGGTGATCTGCTTGCTCAGCAGCTTCCGGAGCTTCAGCTGAAGCCCCTGAGCCGAGCGTAGCTGCTCAAGGCTGATGCTGTTGGCTGCGAGCGCCGCCTTGAAATTCGCCTCGCCACCGAGTTGGGACCTGATCGCTGCGATCTCCTGCTCGATCTCTTCCGCCGTTACGGACACGCCCGCTTCGGTCACCGCCTGATTGATCAGGGCTTCATCGATCAACTGTGCCAAGCTCTGCTTTCCGGTGGACTCCAGCATGCGGTCGTAGAGTTGGTCTTTGGTGATTGGCTGCCCGTTCACCACGGCTACAGACTGGGCACCTCCGCCGCTCAGGTAGGCTGTGTTGGTCTCCGAGTCCCAACGGTCCAAGGTAAGTCCTGCCAGCTCGGCCATCTTCCGCAGAGGCAGCAGGGTACGCCCGTGGAAGTTGATCGCCGGCACATCGCTGACGACCTCCTGGTTGTTCAGCAGGACTCGCACGATCTGAAAGCCTTCAAAGGTGTTACCAGCCCAGGCAGCGGCGGCGGTCAAGAAAACCGCCAACACGGTAACCACAACAACAATGCGTACCCGCATAACGGAGATTCCACCTCTCTTACTCGATCTCAGCCAGGGCGTCCAGCGCCTGCCTCTGCTCGGGGGTCAGCTTCAGGTCGGTCGCTGCGACAGCATCGGCAATCTGCTCCGGCTTGCTGGCACCCACAATGGCCGATGCGACCGCCGGGTTGGCGAGGACCCAAGCCGTAGCCACCTGCGCCATGGGCAGGCCCCACTCGGCGCAGAGGCTCCGCATGGTCTCGACGCGGCGGAAGTTCCGCTCGGTCATGAGCCCCTGGGTGAGGCGCGGCTCGCCGGCGGCAGCCCGGGTGCCCTCGGGCGGCGCCTCGGCCTGCCGGTACTTGCCGGTCAGCATGCCGCGCCCCAACGGGGAGTAGGGAATGATCCCAACGCCCTCGGAGAGGGCAAAGGGGACAAGCTCTTCCTCGATATCCCGGACAAGCAGGCTGTACTGCGGCTGGACCGAGACAAAACGCTCCAGCCCTTCCCGCTCGCTGATCCCATTCGCCTTCATGATCTGCCAGGCGGCGAAGTTGGAGCAGCCAATGTAGCGGACCTTGCCCTGGCGGACCAGTTCATCCAGCGCACGCATGGTCTCCTCCAACGGAGTGTGCGGGTCGAACGAGTGGCACTGGTACAGGTCCAGGTAGTCGGTCTTCAGCCGGCGCAGCGAGGCCTCCACCGCCTCCATAATGTGCCGGCGGGAGAGCCCCTGGTCGTTCGGCCCTGGCCCCATGGCACCCCGCACCTTGGAGGCCAGGACGACCTTGCTCCGCCGCGTGCCCAGGAGGTTGCCCAGGATCGCCTCCGACTCGCCCCGCTGGGCATAATCGCCGTTGTCCATTCCCGCCCCGTAGATGTTCGCCGTGTCAAAGAAGGTAATGCCGGCGTCGAGCGCGGCGTCGATCACCCGGGCGGAGGCCGCTTCGTCGATCCAGCGGCCGAAGGCCATGGTGCCCAGGCAGATGTTCGTCACCTTGAGTCCGGAACGGCCAAGCGAGTTGGTCTGCATGCATCATTCCCCCTCTTCGAGTTCGAGCCATTGGGCGTAGAGCTGTTCCAGTTCAGCGTGCACCGTCTCACGTTCGGTCCAGGCAGCGTTAAGCCCCGCCAGGTCACCGGTCTCCTGCGCCTGCTCAGCGGCAGCTTCCAACTCAGTCAGTCGCTGCTCCTTCGCCGCGATGGCCTGCTCAAGTTGCCCCTTTACTCGTTTCGCCCTCTCGGCCTGCCGGGCTTGCTCCCGCTCCGGCGCAATGGCAGGCCGTTGACCCTTCCGCTCTTCCACCGGCGCCGCCGGCCCCGGCACAGGCGCTGACCGCGTGCGCTCACGCTCCTCCCGGTAGGCGTCATAGTTGCCGAGGTAGGGGGTCAGGGCGCCTTCTGCCAGCTCCCAGACCCGCTCCGCCAGCCGGTTGATGAAGTAGCGGTCGTGGGAGATCGCCAGCACGGTGCCCGGGAACTCCTCCAGCGCCTCCTCCAGCGCCTCACGGGAGGCGATGTCCAGGTGGTTGGTCGGCTCGTCCAGCAGGAGGAGGTTCGGCTTCGCCTGCACCAGTAGGGCGAGGCGGAAGCGAGTCCACTCGCCGCCGGAGAGGAGTTTCAGCGGCTTGAAGACATCGGCGCCGAAGAAGAGGTACCGGGCCAGTTGTGAGCGGGCCTCCCCCGTCTCTGCCCGCGCCTCCTCGCAGTAGGCCTGGAGCACGGTGCGCTCATCGTCGGGGCGGTCCTGCTGGGCCAGGTAGCCTACCTGGACCCGGGCCCCCAGCGCCAGGCTGCCTGCGGTGGGCTCCTCCTGCCCCAGCAGGAGCTTGAAGAGCGTCGACTTGCCGGTCCCGTTCTGCCCGATCAGGACGACCCGCTCGCCGTAGGCGAGGAGCGCATCGACGCCGCCCAGCAGGGTCCGGTCGCCGTAGCGTTTCGTCAGGCCTTCAATCTTCACGACCTCCCGCCCGGAGCGGTCCGCCTGCTGCAGGTCGAACTCGGCTGTCCGCCGCTCCAGGACCGGGCGCTTCACCATCTCCATGCGGTCCAGCGCCTTCTGCATGGAGGCTGCCCGCCGGAAGAACTTCCCGTTGTCGCCTACCCGCCCCCACTCCAGGAGCTGAGCGATTGCCGCCTTCATTTGCTTGATCTTCTTCTGCTGCTCCTTGAACTCGGCGAACTGGAGCAACAGCCGCTCTTCCTTCTCCTTCACGTAGCCGCTGTAGTTGGTCAGATAGGTAATCCCCTCGCCATCTTCCAGTTCGATGATCTTCGTCACCACTCGATCCAAGAAGTAGCGATCGTGTGAGACCACCAGGCAGGTGCCCGTGTATGTGCCAAGAAACCCCTCCAGCCACTCGATCCCCGCGGTGTCCAGGTGGTTCGTCGGTTCGTCCAGCAGGAGAAGCGTGGGCCGCTCCAGCAGCAACGAGGCGAGGCCCACTCGGGTCTGCTCGCCCCCCGAAAGCGTCGCGTATGGTCGGCTATACCACTCGGGGGCGATCCCCAGGCCCTGAGCAACCTGCTGGATCTGCGCCTCCATTTCGTAGCCGCCCAGGTGCCTGAACCGCTCCTGCTCCTCGGCGTAGCGCCTGAGCAGCCGGTCCAGGTCGCCCGCCTCGTGCGGGGTAGCCATCTGCTGCTCCAGTTCGGTCATGAGCGCCTGGCAGGCCAGGGCCTCACGGTACCCCAACCGCAGGACCTCATAGACGGTCATGCCCTCCCGGTCCACCGGCACCTGCGGCAGGTAGCCGACCTGTGTCCGCTTCTGCAGGCTGACCTCGCCCTCGTCGTGTCGCTGCACGCCGGCCAGGATCTGCAGCAGCGTCGACTTGCCGCAGCCGTTGGGGCCGATCAGACCGGCCCGCTCGCCGGGGCCGAGCTCAAAGGTCACATCCGCCAAGATCAGATTGGCGCCGTGGTACTTCTTTACATGCTGACAGCTCACAACGGACATGGGCGGCTCCTCCTCACTGGCGGTGCGCCATGGCGATCATCTTCTCCGCCAGGGAGATCATGGCGGTGCGAAGCTCCTCCGGCTCGTGGACCACAAACGGCAGGTCCAGGCTCATGAGGAAGCGGACAAAGGTCGGCAGGTCATCGTACAGGGTGGCGAAGAGCGTGCCTCTCGCGGTCGCCGTAAACTCGCCATAGACGGCGGGGATCTTGGCCTGCACCGTCTGCAGATCCGCCTCAAACTCCACCCGCACTGACCAGCGCGCCCGGACGGTCCCAAGGGACTCGACCACGAAGGCGGTGGTGTCGAAATTCTCCGGACGGGTGAAGTGCTCGTCCACGGACGTCACCTGTCGGATCCGGTCGACCCGGAAGAGACGCAGGCCCTGCCGCATGGTGCAGTAGGCGGCCAGGTACCAGTAACCCTGCCACCCGGCGATGCCATAGGGCTCCACGGTGCGCTCACTAACCGCATGATCCCTCGTGCCATATTCGATGCGGATACGCCGCCGTTCCTGTACGGCGTCGCTCAAACTGACAAGCAGGGCCGCATCGGGGCGGGCGGTGTGCCGGTTCGGGGAGAGCGCCATGGCGGCGGTGAGCCCCTGCAGGCGCTCGCGGCCTCGCAGGGGCAGGACCCGGAAGACCTTGGCCAGAGCGCCCTCCACGGCCGGTGCCGGCAACCGGAGTTCGAGCCACTGCGTGCCGAGCAGGCCCAAGGTGATCGCTGTCGCCTCCTCCTCCGTGAAGAGCAGGGGCGGCAGCTTGTAGCCAGGCCGCAGGCGGTACCCCCCGCCAGGCCCCCGGTTCCCCTCAACGGGCATGCCCATCTCCTGGAGCATGAGAATGTACCGCCGGACTGTGCGAGGCTCGACCTCCAGCCGGCGGGCCAACTCATCGCCGCTCATCTGCGGGTGGGTCTGCAGCAACTCCAGGATCGTCAGCAACCTCGTGGTCGGATGGTACATTTTCCTCACCTCCATCTATTTAGGACCGAGCTTATCCTAAATCGATTGTAGACTACAAGCCAAAGGGAGGAGATTCACGTGAGTTCGTTTGTGATGCAGTCCTGGAATGAACAGCCCTACCATGAGATGCCCGGTGGCCAGAAGCTGGCCCGAGCCAGCGTGACCAACCGGTTCAGCGGCCTGATCGAGGGCGAGGGGACCCTGGAGTACCTGCTCCACTACCGGGATGATGGCTCTGTCTACTTCACGGGCCTGGAGCGCGTGGTGGGCCGTCTGGATGGCCGGGACCGCGGTGCTGCATGAGAAGGTCATCCCCTACACGCTGACGTACACGTTGGCGTAGGCATTGGTGAAGGCACCGCCCCCGTTCGATGGAGGCGGTGCCCCTTCGTCTAGCCGTGACCAGCAAGCCTCGTGGATGGCAGGCGACCAATGAACCGCAATGCCTCCAGGTCCATGTCATCGGCGGCACCGTCCAGGATGCGGCGGATATCATCCAGCGTCTCGGAGAGTGAGAGTACCTCTCCCTGCTGCTTCGTGTACGGCTCCGCCACAAAGAGGGGTTGGGACATGAACAACTCCAGTCGCTCGCCGCGATGGTAGGTCCGCAGCTCTGCGGCAGGGATCTTCTCCACGCCCACCGCTCGGGCCAGACCCTTCAGCTCCTGGTAGCGGCGGAACAGCTTGCGGGCCCGCTGCTGGACGAGCAGATGCCCCGGGTCCAACTGCGCCCCCTCCAGCAGGGTTGACGTGGCCTGCACGGGATCCACCGCCGGGAAGATCCGGCGAGCCGCCAGTTCCACATCGAACTTCCAGAGGGTATCGAGCGGGCCGAACGGGGCGTCCTCATCTGGTGACTCACCCTGAACGTCTACCAGAGCGAAGGTTACCCGGTGAAGGCCACCACTCTGGAGCCGCTCTCGAAGGGCCTCCAGTTCGCCCGAGAGGACAACGGCCCGGTCAGCGGCCACCAGCACGTCGCGCTGGGTGAGGAAGGCCGCAGCCTGCCCCTGTACCTCGCTGAGCGAGACAGCTACCGCCTCAGCCTCCCCGGCGACCTCCTTCATAAGCGGATGCGCCTCGGTCGGGAGCCAGGCGATTGTGGCAAACCCCTTTTGCCGCAGCCGGCGAACCAGCTCTTGCAGTACCACCGTCTGGCCCGAACCCTGGCGGGCTACGAAGCCAACCGTACCCCCACGCACAAGCGGTGCAAAGGTATCCAGCACCTTGATTCCCGTTTCGATCATCTCCACCGCACCTCCTCGAATGACCAGTTCATCCAGCGTGCAGCCGGCCAGATCGGCCAATGCGACAAGCGTCCGGACCGTCGCCTTCCCCAGGGGAATCTTCCCCGTCGTCAAATCCGAAACGGTAGCCGACCGAAGGCCGACCGCCCTGGCTGCCACAGTGAGATTCGGGACCCTTCGGCGCAGGAGCGGAACGTTCAAATGGATCTCATCCATCTGGCTTTCCTCCATCTTTCCGTTATAACGTAACTGAACTTACTTCACAATGTATGCGCGATCTTCCGAATTGTCAATAGCCCCCGCCTCGTTGCACAAAAATAAAGGGCTACCCTTCAGGGGTAGCCCCTCTTCAAGTTGCTAAGGTGGGACGCTCTGACCGGGTTCCATAAGCAATTTCCGGAGCGTTTCTCGCCCCGTTTGAAAAAGACTTGCGGAATCCGTGAGAGCAGGGGTCTGGAGGTGATGGAACCAGCGTTTTCCGGCCTGATCCGAGCCAATATGCGCCCTCTGAGGCTCCTCAAGAGTGGTCTCCGGGGTGAACAGGCCCTTCAGATGCCTGTTTCCGTAACGGTTCTGCAATCGGACTGAGCTTGCCCTCCGAAAAACGTTATGGAACCCGACCAGGTCGCACCCTGGGGCTTATGCACGAGCAAAATGCAGAGGTTCTCGCTGTTTCCACCCTCTCTCCCTGATGAGGCCTTACCAGCCACCGACCCACTTCAGGTAGGTGGCAGAGTAGGCGAGCAGGAGGACGAAGGAGATGCCGGCATTCCACAGGCCCAGCTTGGTGAACTGCCGGGAGGTGAAGGTACCGGAGTTGAAGGCGATCATCGTGTTCGGGGTGTTGACCACGAGGATTGTGAAGCCGGTGGCGGAGAGGACGGCAATCGGAATCGCCAGGAGGCTCAGGTCAGTCCGCCCGGTGGCCTGGACGAAACCGATCACGACCGGAATGTAGGTGGCACAGAGCGAGGTCGAGGAGCTGAAGCCGAAGTGGAGAAGCACGGCCCCAAGCAGGAAGACCGCCAGGGCAATCATCCAGTGGGCGTCAGCAATACCGAGGCTGACGAACATCTTGTCGGCCAGCCACTTGGCGCCACCAGTCTTGACCAGGGTCATGCCAAGGGAGATACCGGCGGCGAAGAGCATGAAGGTACCCCAGGGCAGCTTCTTCTCAGCTTCCTTCCAGTCGAGGGCGCCGATGAAGGGGAAGAGGAAGACCACGACTGCGCCCAGCGAAATCGCCGTCAGGTTCAGGTTGAAAAGCTTACCGTTCGCCACCCACATGAAGACCGTAGCCAGGGAGATGATCATGACCTTCTTCTGCTCAAAGGTCCACGGTCCAAGCTCAGCATACATGCGCTTCAGGCCGTCCTGACCGCCAGGCAGCGTCTCGGTCTCCGGCTTGAACATGGACTTGGCCAGGAAGAAGAGGACAATCGAGGTGATGATCGTGTAGGGATACCACCAGATCAGCCACTCGGTATAGGTTACGGCATGACCGGTCGCCTTCTCAACGAAGCTGGCGACCAGCGGGTTCATGCCACCGCCCGAGAGCAGGCCGTAAGCGGAGGTGTTGCCCGCCGTTGCCATGGTAGCACCCAGCATGGCCGCAAACTTGGAATCCTTGGGCATATCAAAGCAACGAATAATGCCGAGGACGATGGGGACCATGGCCGCCGTGCGGGCGACGACCGGAGGCATGAAGAAGGCGAGAACGTCCATGGCGAGGATAACACCGATCAGAACGCCACTGGCTGTCTTGAAGCGGGAGACAATCCAGAGAGCGATACGGCGGTCCAGGCCAACCTTCTCCATGGCAATGGCGATCACCACACCGGAGAGCATGAACCAGACCATCTCTTCGGCCCAGCCGCCGAGGACGAGCTTGAGCGCGTTGGGCAGGCCCATGAGCTGTTCAGGCTTGTCCGGGTCGGGCGCAAAGCCGAGGGAGAAGGAGAGGAGAACCATAATCAGCAGCGCGGAGAGCGGGAGCTCAACAGCTTCACTGATCCAGAGCACAACCGCCATCGCGGCGATCGCCAGGGCGCGGTGGCCTGCTACGCTGACACCTTCAATGGGAATAAGGTTGACGAGGAAAAAGACAGCAACTGCGAGGAGGACATAGAATAGCTTCTTCTTCTGCTGGTTATCCAGAGACATCCGGTCTACCTCCTTAGACGATTCCAACTGGATTCGCTGCAACAATGCTGAGTAGGTTGACAGGTGCAGGGGCAGGTAGCGGGGCCACCGCACGCTGATCCAGTCCCGCACCAGATCGGAGGGGTGCGGCAGCCCTGCTACTCACTCAGCTACACGCGACCGCGAAGCCGCATGGCGGAGATGACCTTGTTCAGGGCGAGCATCCAGGCGGCCTCCCGGAGGAAGGTCCCTTCCTGCTCAGCCACGCGGTGCACATCGGTGAAGACCTGCTTCATGTGGGCCTCCAGCCGGCTCTCCACATCTTCCACGGTCCAGAAGAAACTGTAGAGATCCTGCACCATTTCGAAGTAAGAGACCACGGCGCCACCCACGTTGGCGACGATGTCCGGGATGACCGGCACACCGCGCTGGAAGAGGGCCTCTTCCGCCTCGGGAGTGACCGGACCGTTAGCTCCCTCCACCACAAGCTTCGCCTTGATCGTGTCGACATTGTCGCCACGGATCTGGCTCTGAATCGCCGCCGGAATCAACACGTCGCACTCCAGGGCGAGAAGCTCGGCGTTGTTAATCTGCTTGCCGCCGGTCCAGCCGCCCAGGGTCTTGTGGGTGGCCGCGTAGACACGGGCGCCGGCGATGTCAAGGCCGTCAGCGTTGAAGTAGCCGCCGGTTACATCGCTTATGCCGATGATCGTCGCACCCTTGTCCACAAGGATCTGGGCCAGGTGCCCACCCAGGTTACCGAAGCCCTGGATGACGATGCGCTGCTCTTTCAGGCTCTGGCCCTTCAGCTCCAGGGCCTGCTGCAGCACGACGGCCACACCGTACGCAGTCGCACGCTCACGGCCCAGAGAGCCGCCGAGGACCGGAGGCTTGCCGGCGATAACCGCCGGGTCGTGCTCGCCACGGCACTGCTCATACTCATCGACCATCCAGGCCATGACCTTCTGCGGCGTACCGATGTCCGGGCCGGGGATATCCTTGCGGGTGCCCATGATCGGCATGATCGCCCGGACATAGCCTCGCATGAGCCGCTCCAGTTCGCCCTCGGAGAGCTCCATGGGATCGACGATCACACCCCCCTTGGCGCCGCCCGCCGGGAGACCAGCCAGTGCGTTCTTGATGGTCATCCAGAAGGCCAGGGCGAGGACGTCCTCGTACTTCTCCTCCGGATGCAGCCGGGTGCCGCCCTTGGTGGGGCCGAGTACGGTGCTGTGCTGGACACGGAAGCCGGTAAAAGTCCGGACCTTGCCGTTGTCCATGCGCACAGGAATCCGGACGGTCAGCGACCGCTCGGGCTCCCGCAGCTCCGCCACGACCTCATCGGAGAGGTTCATCCGCTTTGCTACCTTGGCGAGCTGCAACATTGCGACTTCGTAGGCGCTAGCTCCCATGATGATTCGTACCTCCAAGTAGCGATTTGACCTCATCCAGGATCTGATCAAGCATCGGGAAGACCTTCACTCCTGCTTCGGTCAGGAGCTTCATCTTCGAAGCGGCTGTGCCGCTGGTTCCCTGCACAATAGCGCCGGCGTGGCCCATGCGCTTCTCGGGCGGAGCGGTCTGCCCAGCAATGAAGGCGAGCACCGGCTTGGGGTAGCCCTTCTTCAAGTACTCAGCCGCCTGCTCTTCCCCGCCGCCGCCAATCTCACCGATCATGACCACGACCTCGGTCTCGGGGTCGTTCCGGAACAGTTCCAGCACGTCCACAAAGTTGGTGCCAACGATCGGGTCACCCCCGATGCCTACGCACGTGGACTGCCCAATGCCGCGGTACGTAAGGTTCGAGGAGATCTCGTGGGTCAGGGTGCCACTGCGGGAGACGATTCCCACCGGCCCCCGGCTGTAGATGTAACCCGGCATAATGCCGACCTTGGTCTGCCCTGGACTGATTACGCCGATCGTGTTGGGACCCACGATCCGCACGCCCTTCTCTCGGGCCATGGCGACCATGCGCATGGTGTCCATGACCGGGACGTGCTCCGCGATCACCACGAGAAGCGGGATCCCTGCCTCAATCGCCTCCGCCGCAGCATTCAGCACGCCGGGCGGCGGGACCAGGATGAGAGAAGCGTCGACCCGGTGTGCGGCGCAGGCTTCAGCCACCGTATCATAGACCGGCACACCTTCGACCTCACGGCCCCCACGGCCCGGGGCAGTTCCCGCCACGAGGTTCACGTCATACTCACGCATACGGGCGGCGTGGTAGCTGCCCTGCTTGCCTGTAATGCCCTGAATGATGACATTCGTCTGCTCGTTGATCAGAATGCTCATCTGCCTACGCCCCTTCCGCCGGTGCCCGCATCTTTGTCAGAAGCTGGGCAACCGCCTCACCGGTGGTGCCGTGCTTGATGATCTCCACGCCCCGCTCCTCCAGGGTTGCCCAGCCCTCCTCCTGGGAGTGGCCGCGCATCTTGACCACCAACGGTACCGCAAGACCATCGGTATCCAGCACCTCGGCGATGCCCCGGGCCATGACAGCGCAGTTGTTGATCCCACCAAAGACGTTGATCAGCACGCCTTCGACGCCGGGAGTAGCCAGTACAATCCGCAGGGCTGTAGCCATGCCACTCTGGGATACACCTCCGCCCACATCCAGGAAGTTGGCCGGGCGCCCGCCATGAGCAGAAATGGTGTCCATGGTGGCGAGAGCGAGTCCAGCGCCGCCGGCGATCGTCCCGACCGTTCCGCCAGCCAGCGGCACGTAAGCCAGCCCAGCTTCACGAGCACGCTGCTCCAACTCGCCCACGCCCACGGCGCTCTCCTTGGTCAACTCGCGATGGCGGAAGAGCGCCGAGTCATCAATGACAACCTTGGCGTCGGCTGCGACAACCTGGCCGTCAACCGTAATGGCCAGCGGGTTGATTTCGGCGAGGGTTGCATCCAGTTCGAAGGCGGCCTTGACCAGTCGCTGGACGGCATCGGCCACCTTGGGGAGCACCTCGCCACTGAACCCGGCCCGCTTCGCCAGGTCGAGGAACGGGTGCATCCAGATTGGGTGGTAGTTGTCCACCAGCATGGTGGCCAGCGCCTGGGGGTGCTTCTCGGCCACCTCTTCAATATCCATGCCGCCCTGAGAGGAGAGCATGACCACCGCCGACCGGTCCCGTGGGCTGATGGTTATACCGGCGTACAACTCGCGTGCGATGGTGATCTTCCGTTCAATCAGCACCGCTTCGACCGGCTGTCCGCCGATCTGCATGGCGAGGATTCTCTCCGCTGCAGCCCGAGCTTCGGCCGGGCTGTCCGCGCTCTTGATCCCGCCCGCCTTGCCGCGCTTGCCGCTACGGACCTGGGCCTTGACCATAAGGCCGCCCGTCATGGCCGCCGCCGCTGCCTCGGCCTCTTCGGGCGTCCGGGCCAGCCGGCTCTCCGGGACCGCAAAGCCCCGAGCGGCCAGCAACTCCTTGCCCTGATACTCCAACAGATTCACGACGCAACACTCACCCTTTCGTACCCTGCCTCCAGGGCACGCAGATTCAGGTCGCGGAACTTCGGTGCTACCGAGTCACCGACCGCCTTGCGGAGGGACTCCAGGCTGACGCCCACGCCCAACCGGGCCAGCGCACCAAGCATGACCATGTTCGCCGCCATGCGCTTGCCCAGCTCTTCCTCGGCAATGGCGGTGGCGGGAACCCGAGCCACCTTCAAGCCCTCGGGAGTGGTCTGAACCAGCGTGCTGTCTACGAGGATCAAGGTGTCTGGCCGGCGCTCCTTCACATAGCGATCCAGGGCCGGCTGGGACATACAGAGCAGCACATGCGGGGTCTCCACCTTCGGGTAGAGGATCCGCCCGTCCGAAACGACGACGTCGCACTTGCAGGCGCCACCGCGGGCCTCCGGCCCGTAGGACTGGGTCTGCACGACCTCCTTGTCCTCGTGAACACCCGCTGCCTGGGCGATTACTACACCGGCCAGGATCACGCCCTGTCCGCCGAAGCCTGCCACTCTCAGCTCGGTTCTCATGCCTGCCCCTCCTTCACGGTGAGCGCCAGGTCTGGGCATATCGCCTCGCAGAGGCCACAGCCCGTGCACTTCTCGGGGGCGATGCTGACCGGCAGGTTGTACCCCTTGGCGTTTCGCCTCCCCGACCAGCCGAGCACCTCGTGGTTGCACTCGGCAATGCAGAGGCCACAGCCCTTGCACCAGACCTCATCGATCACGATGGCTTTCATCGGGCGGCACCTCCGTTCAGGGCGATCAGCTCGGCGGTGAACTCCGGCCGAATCTCCTTGTGAATCACTCCGACTGCCAGCTTGCCGGCCATCTCCTCGGGGGTCATGCGCGCCGCCTTGCTGACCGGCACCACGCTCTGCCGGATCTCCTCCAGCATGGCAACCGGATCTGCGCCGCCCTTCATGTAACGGCCGGTCTGGGTCGGGCACTGGACCAGGACCTCAATGAAGGCGAATCCCGGATGGTTCAGGGCCTCCTTGAACGCCCGGGCCATCTGGTGCGGATGCCCCGCCGTCCAGCGGGCCACATAGGTGGCACCGGCTGCGATCGCGAGCTTGCACGCATCGAACGGGGCTTCCGGATTGCCATAGGGGGTGGTCTGGGTACGGGCCTCGTGCGGCGAGGTCGGCGCCACCTGGCCGCCGGTCATGCCGTAGATGCCGTTGTTCAGCATGACGACCGTCATGTCGATGTTCCGGCGGGCCGCATGGATGAAGTGGTTGCCACCAATGGCCAGGCAGTCACCGTCGCCGGTGAAGACGACCACCTTGCGGTTGGGATCGGTTACCTTCAGTCCCGTCGCGAAGGGGATCGCCCGACCGTGCAGGGTGTGCATGGTGTCTGCGTTCACATAGACCGGCAGCCAGCCGGAGCAGCCAATGCCGCCCACCAGTGCAAGCTGGTCTATGACACCGAGTTCATCCACCGCCTTGAGGAAGGCGCCCAGCACGGTGCCGTCACCGCAACCAGGACAGAGGATCGTAGGGAGCGCCGACTTCCGGAGGTACTTCTCAGCTAACTCGTTCACGGGCGCTCACCCCCCTCTGCAGCCTTCTGAATGGCGCCCAGAATCTCGGCTGGGGTGTGCATGAGGCCGCCCAGCTTGGGCAGGCTGACGACCGCAGCCCCATTGGCGACCCGATCGACCTCAATCACAAGCTTGCCGATGTTCATCTCCGGCACGAGCAGGGCCTTGGCCTTTGCGGCGACCTGCGCCAGCTTCCAGGCCGGGAAGGGGAAGAGCACCCGCAGCCGGAAGATGCCGGCCCGGATCCCTTGCTCGCGGGCGGCATAGACCGCCTCCAGCGCCGGGCGGGCGGAGCTTCCGTAGCAGACCACGACGACCTCCGCATCGTCCAGGAAAAGTTCTTCCACATCGGTCAGGTCTTTTACGTTGTCGGTGATCTTGGTGCAAAGCCGCCGGACGAGGGCGGCGCTCTTGATCGGATCATGGCCGGCACGGTTGCCGGTCTCGTCGTGCAACTGGCCGTCCACCAGGAGCTTGTAGCCCTGGTTGAAGGCCGGCATGCCGGGCAGAAGACCGTTGGGGCCGGGGCGGAACGGCTGGTAGCCTTCCTTGGGCGGCGCCTCCCGCTCCACCTCCGCAAGATCGTGGCGGAGGCGGACCTTTTCGCGTGTATGGCCAACGACCTCGTCGGAGAGGACGTAGACCGGCACCCGATAGGTCTCGGCGAGGTTGAACGCCTGAACCGTCATGTCGAATGCTTCCTGCGCGGTGGATGGGGTCAGCGCAATGATCTCGTAGTCGCCATGACTGCCAAACCGGGCCTGCATGATATCCTGCTGGGAGGAGAGGGTCGGCTGGCCCGTGGCCGGGCCGCCACGCATGACATTGATGACGACGCAGGGGGTCTCCGTTGCGGCGGCGTAGCCGATTCCCTCTTGCATAAGGCTGATTCCAGGACCAGAGGATGCGGTGCACGCTTTGGCACCACCCCATGCTGCGCCGATGACCGCACAGATGCTGGCGAGCTCATCCTCCATTTGGATGTAGTGCCCGCCCACCTGGGGCAGTCTTTGAGACATCACTTCTGCGATTTCGGAGGCTGGTGTAATGGGATAGCCGGCAAAGAACCTGCAGCCGGCAGCGATGGCGCCTTCAACGCATGCCTCGTTACCCTGCATCAGCCTCACGTCAGATCCGACAGTCAAGTAGTGTCACCTCCGAGGTTGACAGTAGCGAAAGCCTCCCGACCCGGGATTCGGGTGGCTGTTTGTGCGGAATCCGAACCGTCTGTTCGTTTTACGCACATATCTCTTCACGCGGTCGAGCGGCTTTTCCTGCTGCCCAAGAAAAAAATATCCCAGGAATTTAGCTTCCTGGGATATGTTACATTTGGTATTCGTTTGTTTGGTCTGACTACCCGTGCCAGCCGAGATCCGCAGAGATTCGGTCGGCAGCCTGCCGGACGGCTGGGCCCAAGGTCTCCACGTTGGCCAGGACCTCGGAAGCCGAGCCAGATAGGCTAATGCCCGCGACCGGTCTACCGGTGATGTCGTGGATCGCCGCCCCGACGCAGGCGACCCCCCGGGAGTGTTCCTCCCGGTCGATGGAGTACCCGTTAAGCTGGATCGTCTGCAACTCCTGCCGGATTTGCTCTTCGTCGATAATGGTATGCTCGGTAAATCGGGTCGTGCCAGCCCGGCGCAGTGCCGATCGTACGGTCTCCCAATCGGTCTCAGCCAGAAGGGCCTTCCCAATGGACGTGGCGTAAGCCGGGCCGCGGCGTCCGATGTGGAAGTTCGTTCGCAAAGGCTTGTCACAGTCAATGCGATCAATGAACACGACCTGACTCTCTTCAAGAATGGCCAGGTGCCCGCTGATCTGCGTACGCTCCACCAACTCCAACAGATGAGGACGAACCACCTGGCGAATATCAAGCCGGTTGACCAACTGGTTGGCCAGACCGACCAACTTGAAGGTCAGTCGGTAGCTCTCGCTGGAAGGCAAGTACTTTACATAGCCCTCCTCTACCAGCGTCTGCATAAAGCGATAGACGGTGGTGCGGTGCCAGCCCAATCGGCGGGCAATGTCCGTGACACCCAGTTCCCCTTGAGGACAGTCAGCCAGAATCTCCAGCACACGCAGGGCCTTGCTTACCGATTGCACGCGGCTCTTGGCGGCCGCTGTTGGAGTTTCATCCGACACCGATCCATCCCTCCCAAATGCCGACGTAAGACCGCAACTGATTCAGCACCGGCCTCCGTAACTCCTGCTGCGGTCTCGCCGAAAAACCTACGGGTCGCCTGTCATGCGTCTTGCACCAGGCCGCATTTTCCAGACGACGATCGTGCCACCAAGTATAAGGGCTGTCGCTATGGCGATCGGCATGTAGTCGCCGCTGGGCGGCCGTGAGGGATCCTGCTCCTCGGCGTCGGGCACCTGTCCGTCTGGCAGACCTCCCGCACCGTTCGGCGGCATCCGGCGGCCGGCGGGGAAGCCTCCTGCCGGGGCGCCACCCATGGGCCGACCCCCCGGGATACCCACCCCCGGTGCTCCGGGAGTGGTCACGGTGGTGTCGGTTGTCGGAATGGAGCCATTCAACTGCTGCTGAAGATTGGCCACCTGCGCCCGGAGAAATGTGAGAAGGGCTACCGTTTCCCCTCCGCCAGGGCCGCCGAGTCCCCGCTGTCCCCGCTGTCCCGGCATAGCCCTCGGGGGTGCACTGACTGCGGGGGATATTCCACCATCTGCGGTGGTGGTCCCCGTGTCCGATACCGGCTGCTCAAGCGAGTTCTGGAACTGCTCGTAGGTGACGAACTTGGTCGGGTCTTCCTTCACATAGGGATCGAGGATCGCCATGACCTCACGGGCCCGTGCCTCAAACCGCTCCGGCTCCAGGTAGCCCTCGGTCAACTCCTCGATATAGCCGTGGTACCGCTCCTTGTACTCCGGCACCTCCAGGAGTTTCGCGATCAACGGTCGCTCCACGAGCGCAACACTGGTTGGTGAGTCAATCTTCACGGCACTCCCGCTACCACCCATGCCGCCGAAAGACATGTTGAAGTCCCACGGGATTACGGTGAACTTGCCGTCTTGCTCATACAGGTAGTAGTTGTGGGCGAACTGGCCCTGGTAGGAGTCCAAGCTGACCATGGCGGTACAGGCGGCCACGTACTTCAGGACCGCATCAATGTCCAGCACCTGCTCCAGGTCGCCACCGTTGTTTAAAGTGTCGAGCATATCCAACAGGGCCTGGTGATCGGTCCGCCCCTTTCCCTTGTACACAATCCCAGGGTAGCTCGCGTAGTCCTCACCGTACCACTTCAGGTCCGCGCCCTGCCCGTACTGGTTCGCCGGCTTGTACAGGTCCCCACTGCTGCTGCCGAAGCTTCGCTCCAGAAATGGGGCGCCGATTTGCTCCACTGCCAGGTAGAGGCCCCAGAGTTCGTCGTTCAGGCTGAGCCTCACCCAGGTTCTTGCTGGGGTGGGCAGACCCAGGGAGTCCAGCGCCTCGTAACTCAGGTACTCCCGCATGTAGGTCGGGTCGCTGAAGTTGTTGTTCAGGTTAATGGTGGAGATGCCGTCCAGGTTCTGTCCATCGACGAACTGATTCAGGTCAAGCTTAAAGCTGAAACGTTTGGAGTCGGATCTAGCCACAGAGCGCAGGCTGGAGTTCCCCTTGGTGCGTATAGAGATGTTTGGGAGCGTTTTGCCGCTCCAGGTGACGGCAGCCGGGTACTCCTGCTCCTGGACGCCGTTGGCCAGCATCTCATTCAGGTCGGCTTCCGCCATGTTCACGTTGACCTCGATGACTTGATCCCGGGGGAACGAAGCGATTGTCTGGCTCGTAGCGGGCGTCGTAGGCCCGTTCGCTGGGGTCACCGAGCCAGTGGTGGTCCCGCTGAGGACCAACCCGCTGCCAAGCAGGAGCAAGGCCACTGCCCCGGCAGCTATTCGGTGGCTCCACACTGTGCTTCACCTCACTATGGGGCGTGGCACCGGCCCGGCCTATGCCACGTAGTCCCCGTTGTATGCGATCAGAACCGCGTTCTCGATTCCCGCAATGGCCGCGATCTCCTTCACAATGTCCGCTGCACCGCTCTTGAGCCGGACCTCGTAGGTCGCCTCGATTCCCGAGGGGGAGATCGTCTTCGACTTCACGGTGAAGTGATGCAGCCGCCCCTTCAGAGTAGACTGGACCACGGCATCGGCCGCATCGGTGGTGGAGTGGACGACCAGGAGGTAGGGCGTGTCCCCGGCCGGAACACGGCTGAGCAGGAAGAGGATCAGTCCGATCACCAGGGAGCCGATCAGGGCCAGCATGTGGAGCCCGGCGCCGGTCACAATGCCAATGGCGATCGCCCAGAAGAGGAAGACCAGGTCCATGGGATCCTTCACAGCGGTCCGGAAACGCACAATTGAAAGGGCGCCGACCATGCCGAGTGACAGGACGATGTTGGACGTAACGGCCATGATCACCAGCGCCGTAATCAGGGTGATGGCGACCAGGGAGAGGTTAAAGGAGCGAGAGTAGAGGACACCCCGGAAGGTGCGCTTGTACACGAAGTAGAGGAAGAGCCCGATGGCAAAGGCCAGGCCCAAGGTCAGGAGAATCCGTCCAAGGGTCAGATCCTGGGTCGATGTGGTCAGGAAGCTCTTCTTGAAGAGGTCGCTGAAGTTGAGCACGTCGTTCATGACTACTGGTCCTCCCATGCTTGCGTTTTGGTCAGGGTGCGGCAGAGCACGTACTTACTTGCTGCCTGGCGGGTGAGGCCTTCGATCTGAAGGAGGTCCTGCACGGGTCTGGGCAGGAAGGAATCATACTTAACCTCGAGAATCGCGAGACCATCGACCGGGGCTGGGGCAAAGGGCGCCGGGTGGAAGAGATCGAGGTTGGCCAGACCGCTGCGCAAATCGCTGTCAAATGTGACGCGCACGTTGCCCGGTGCGTAAATGTAGGCCTCCCGCACATAGTCCACAATCACCTTGGGGCGGAGCAACTGGTTGCTCATCTGCCAGGCGATCTCCTCAAGAAGGGGGTGGCCACTCTCGATCAAGGGGGCGGGGTCTCCCGTCCGCAACGCATCGTAGATGGACCAGCTGATCCGGAGACGCTCCTTGCGCACACCGTCTCCTACCTTGATCTTCTTCTCCAGCAGAATGCTCGCCGGGCTGCCGTCGTAGATCCGGACCCTGATCTTCTGCCGGTGCGGCAGGCCGGCAAGCTTCTCGTAGAGGGCTGAATCTGCTGCATCGTCAAAGTAGAGGCTACTAATGCGGTAGGCGCCGGACAGGCCGGCGTGTGGGTCCTTCTGCAAGAAGTGCCGGAGGCGTTGCCGCAAGATGTGGTACTGGTGCGGAGCCACGAAGTATTTGAGCTCGTGGCGAAATGGTGCGGATGCCATGAAGCCCACCTCGCTTATCCTGGGTTTTCGCTGAACCCGTGGTCCTATTGAATCACGGACCGGGGAAGGTCGGGGTGAAGCTTCGGCAAAGGAATCTTAACAAAAGGCGCCGCCCCCTTTACGTGGGCGACGCTCTTACGGGATTCCCTCTCAGTGTGACTCAGCGGCGACCAGTGGCAGCCGCACCCGGAACGTAGATCCTGCACCCACACGGCTCTCCACGTCGATCGATCCGCCCAGGCGCTGCACCGCTTCCTTCACGATCGCTAGACCGAGGCCCGATCCCCGAATCTCCTGCGTGTCGACACCGCGGTGGAATCGGTCAAAGACGTACGGCAGATCGGTTTCGGCGATCCCCCGTCCCTGGTCAATCACACTCAAGACAGCGTCATGCTCATCTCGCCGGACCTTTACGGTTACTGCAGTTCCCGGCTCGGAGTACTTGCAGGCGTTCTCCACCAGGTTGTCCATGAGCCGCATAAGGAGGGTGGCGTCCATTCGCACCAGGATCGGCCACTGGGGTAGATCAACCTCAAGCCGCTGGTCGTACTCGTCAACCATGTCCTGAAGCGATGGCTCCAACCGCCGGATGGCCTGGGACAGGTCCTGTGTCTCCATGCGGAGGGACGTCCCCTCGCTGATATTCGCGATCTCCAGGAGGCCCGTGACCGTGTGCTCCATGCGGTCCACCTGACGTTCCAGCGACGGCAGCACCTTTTCCAGCCGGTCCGGGCGCTCACTGAGAAACTCCGTGTAAGCTCGCAGGGTGGCCAGGGGGGTCTTCAGTTCGTGGGCGGCATCGGCTGTGAATCGCCTGGCCAGGTCCCGCTCGGCCCGCAGTGCGCCCAGCGACTCCTGTACGTTGAGTAGCATGCGGTTGAACTGCGTGACCAGGTCGTCCAGTTCAGAGACCGCCACCTGGTCGACCGTGTGGGAGAAGTCGCCGGCGGCGACGGCGGCCGTACTCTCTGCCAGGGCCGCTACTGGCCGCGACAGCCAGCGGCTCATCCACCAGGCGATCGCTGCTGCCGCCACAAAGGTGAGGCCAAGAATGCCGAGGATCTGCAGCATAAACGTGCGGAAGATCGCCCCCGGGGTGACCGGTGGCAGGGCAAACTGAAAGACCACGGGACCAGTCGAGGTCACGTAGATATCGATCCAGCGGTCGCGGGCAGGCTCCGAGCGCCGCCCCGTGGGCTCGAGCAGAAACCGCCCCGGGTCTAGTTGGGGCGGGAAGGGCCGGAACCCTTCTGACTTCGCCCGATCAGGGAGGGGTTGCCCCTGGGAAGGAGGGCCTACCTCGGCTGAAAGGCCCGGGAACTCCTGCTTGAGCAGAGCGACCACTTGCTCCGCCGTGTACACCTCGCCAGGCAGTCCGGTCAGGTAGTCGTGGACCTGACGGTAGAGCGTAGACTGTTGCTCCCGCTCCACACTGAAGGCATATTCCCGAACCACACGCCAGAAGACGCCGCCCAGAACGATCAGCAAGAGCAGGGCAATGAGCAGGTAACTGATCACCAGCCGAACCCGCAGGCTACGAATGGTTCTCATGTTGGCTCTGCCACGAGCATGTAGCCCACGCCTCGAACGCTGGCTATATAGCGGGCCTCCTCAGGGTTGTCCCCCAGCTTCAGCCGCAGGTTCCGAATGTGCACGTTCACAGTGGGGGCGCTCCCCGTGTTCCGCTCGGTCTGCCAGAGAAGATCCGCGAGGGCATTACGGGTGAGCACCTTACCGGGCTTCTTCGCGAGCGCCAGCAGTAGGTTAAACTCCGTCAGCGTCAGGTGGATGCGCTCTTCCCCCCGGTAGACCGCCTGCCGCTCCGGGATGATCACCAGGTCGTGCACCCGGATTCGCTTCTCTTCATCGGTCCGGACCGAGGCCCGCCGGAGCAGGGCGCCAATCCGGGCCCGCAGTTCACGCATGCCAAAGGGCTTGGCGATATAGTCGTCGGCGCCCAACTCCAACCCGATCACCTTATCCGTCTCTGTATCGCGCGAGGTCAGGAACAGGATCGGAACATTGCTGGTGCGGCGTACCTCCCGGCAGATGTCCAGGCCATTCTTACCCGGCAGCCGAATGTCCAGGATCACGAGGTCGTGATCCCCGGAAAGAGCCCGCTTGAGGCCTTGTGTGCCATCGTCGACATGTTCCACTCGCCAGTCTTCATCTTCCAGGACCAGGCGAATCGCCTCCGCCAGATCGTGGTCGTCTTCTACTAGTAGGATGTCGGCACTCATACGCTTCTCCTCGCTCTCACCGGTTCGCTCTCTGTCTATGGTATCGCACATCTACGCCCATTTCACCACAGCCCCTGCTTGATCAGCATATAGGTTCGCGAAAGAAATCTATATGGTTCCTTCGTGTGGGAGCGTGTCGGCTTCGTGTGGGAACCTGTCGGCTTCGTGTGGCAATCTGTCGGCTTCGTGTGGGAACCTGTCGGCTTCGTGTGGGAGCGTATCGGCTTCCTCTGTGACCTTCTGGACTTCCTCTGGGACCCTCTGGACTTCTTCTGCGACCCTCTGGACTTCTTCTGCGACTCTCTGGACTTCCTCTGCGACCCTCTGGACTTCGTCTGGGGCCTTGCCGGCTTCTGTGGAAAGGAGTGGGGCCGCCCCTCCGTCATCGGCGATGACTTCTGGGACGGCCCTTCGGTCCTGCTAGCGGGGCTGGTAGATCCCGGGCTCGTAACGCAGCGGCTCATCAAAGGTGAGGTAGTCAACGTTGATCATGAGCACAATGTAGCGCATGCCGGTCTCCGGGTCGCTCAGCACCACATGGTCACGGGCGGCGTTCTCGACACGCCCCTTAAAGACCTTGGCGCCCCACTGCGGATTGTTCTCGTTGGTGGTGTAGATCGTGGCTACCTTTCCCCGGTTCATGCGCAGGATATTCTCCACGTAGGTCTCTTCAGGCCCGGGGGCGGTCACGGGGATCATACCGCCATAGACCATGGGTGGTTGCCCCATCATCTGGGGCGCGAACGTCTGCCCCGAGAGCGTGGGCGGCATGCCCGGGTAGCCCGCAGGAGTAGGGGCTTGTGCCTGAGGGCCCGTGAAGGCGTAGGGATCTTTCCCGTACAACGTGAATCCTCCTCACTCATGAAAAGACTCGGGGACAGACCTGCACATCGGCGAGGTAGAAGCAGTGCTTCTTGAACTGGCCCGTGAGCGGACGACCCCACCACGTACTGGGGCAGTTCTGCCCCGGTGGCCTGAAGAACCAGAGGGCATGAGTGGCGGGGTGCGTCTGCTCACCGCCGGCGCTCCGCCTGGCTAGACGGAGTTCCTTCTCGCGGGCCCCCTGCCAGAAGTACGGCTTGCAGATCGCTTCGAATCCGGTGGCGCACTCGTTCCCCAGGTCTCGGTTTACGATATCCCGAATGGAACGGATGCCCTTGAACTCCCCACAGTTCGCGTAGACGCGGTTGGTGATTACGTTGCCGACCATGAGCATGCCCAGCTCGCCCTCGCCCTCCGCCTCCGCCCGCATGAGCCGTGCCAGCAGTTGGAGATCATCGGTCGATGTCTTGATGCGGCCCACGGTCTCCCCTCCTGCCTCGTAGGGTTGCAGATTACTTTATGCCAACTGGCGCCCCCAGGGTTCCAGGCAAAACGGAAAAGGACCCGGGCATCTGCCTACCCGAGTCCTTCCAGGTCGACCGTCCACTCGGCCGCCTTGATCCATGTGCGATTGCTGAGTTCCCTACCCCTTAGTACCACCTTGTCGGGGTAGACCTGGATGTACAGTCCCTGCACAGGTGTGGCGACGGAAGCGTTGCCGCGGGTCTTTCCAACCGATGCGTTCTGGAACCAGTGGAAGGTCGTGTCGCGCGTATATCGGCCTTCGGTCTCCAAGCTGCGATGGGTATGCCCCGAGAGTACGATCACATTCGGATACGGCTCCAGGACAGAGCGGAACGCCCCTGCCCGGATCACCCGGTGGGCGCCGCCATCTGACCCTGCCGGCGGGAGTGGTCCTACTTCCCCTTCACCTTGGCCCAGGTGTCCTTCAGCGTAATCGTACGGTTGAAGACCAGCACATCCGCTGTGGAATCCGGATCCACAGTGAAGTAGCCATGCCGCAGGAACTGGTAGCGGGCGCCGACCTCTGCCCTGGCCAGGCCGGGCTCCACCTTGCAGCCCGTGAGGACCTGGAGCGAGTTCGGGTTCAGGTTGGCCATGGCATCGCCGCCCTCGGCCGGGTTCTCGGTCAGGAAGAGGTTCTCATAGATCCGGACGGTCGCATCGGCCGCGTGCTGGGCCGAGACCCAGTGGATCGTGCTCTTCACCTTGCGCCCATCGGGCGCTTCGCCGCCCCGGGTAGCCGGATCGTAGGTGCAGTGGAGTTCCACGACCTCGCCGGTGGCAGGGTCCTTGACCACATCGACACAGGTAATGAAGTAGCCGCCCTTCAGGCGGACCTCCCGGCCTGGCGCCAGCCGGAAGTACTTGGGCGCCGGCACCTCCATGAAGTCCTCCTGCTCAATGTAGAGCTCACGGCTGAAGGGAACCTTGCGGCTCCCAGCCGCCGGGTCCTCGGGGTTATTCTCCACCGAGAACTCCTCGACCTGACCCTCCGGATAGTTGACCAGCACCACCTTGAGCGGCTTCAGTACGGCCATCATGCGAGGAGCCTTCTTGTTCAGGTCTTCCCGCACGAAGTACTCCAGCTGCGCCAGGTTGACAACGCTGTTGGTCTTGGCAACGCCCACATCGTTCATGAAATTCCGGATAGCCTCGGGCGTGTACCCCCGGCGGCGAATGCCCGCCAGGGTCGGCATGCGGGGGTCGTCCCACCCGGTGACATGCCCCTCCTCCACCAACCGGCGCAGGTTCCGCTTGCTGGTGATCGTGTGGGTCAGGTTGAGGCGGGCGAACTCGATCTGCTTCGGCGCATCGGGAATCTCAAGCTGCTCCAGCAGCCAGTTGTAGAGAGGCCGGTGGTCCTCGAACTCCAGGGTGCAGAGGGAGTGGGTGACCCCCTCGATCGCATCGGAGAGCGGGTGGGCGTAGTCGTACATCGGGTAGATGCACCACTTGTCCCCCGTGGAGTGGTGATGGGCATGCATGATCCGATAGAGGACCGGATCGCGCATGTTGATGTTGCCCGAGGCCATATCGATCTTGGCCCGCAGGGTGCGGGTGCCGTCCGGGAACTCGCCGACCTTCATACGGGCGAAGAGGTCCAGGTTCTCCTCGACCGACCGGTTCCGGTAGGGGCTCTCCTTGCCGGGCTCGGTCAGGGTGCCGCGATACTCACGCACCTGCTCGGCGTTCAGATCGTCGACATAGGCCTTGCCCTTCTTGATCAGCAGGACGGCCCACTCGTAAAGCTGGTCGAAGTACTCGGACGCCGAGAAGAGCCGGTCGTCCCAGCTAAAGCCGAGCCAGCGAATATCATTCTTGATCGACTCGACGTACTCCACCTCTTCCGCGGTGGGGTTGGTGTCGTCGAAGCGCAGGTTGCAGAGACCACCGTTGGCCTCGGCAATGCCGAAATCCAGGCAGATCGCCTTAGCGTGGCCGATGTGCAGGTAGCCATTGGGCTCCGGTGGGAACCGGGTGTGCACCCGACCGCCATAACGACCGGCTGCCCGGTCCTCGTTAATGATCTCCTGAATGAAGTTGGACGTGTTGTACTCGGCCAAAGGGAACCACCTCTGAATTTCTAGTTTCACCTGGCCTGGCGGCCGTCATGCGGAAACCAACACTCTAAGCATAATCGTAGCAGTTCCCTGTTGGAAGGGGTCTGCGCGGTTTTCGTCGTGGTCATTCTGATCGTATCGGTTTTTCCGCTTATGTCAACCTTCCGTCTATCCGCCCAACCGTTGACATGCTTTCGTTCGGTAAAGTAACATCAAGCCCGTAGTGTGGTAGTACAGGTAGGAATAGCGTACAGGTGGGGAATGTCGGTTGGCATCCCTTCCCTTGCCGATGCTGCAAAGCGCCTTCTCGAGGCGCTGCGTTGCAGTTCCTTCTGCTTTCTGTGACGGGCGCTCACTACACGTGGGCGCCCTTTCTGTTTCGCTGGTCCTAATCTGATCGGGAGGTGCCACTCGTGGAGATTCTGCTCCCCATCCTCCAGCAGGGCCTTGTCTGGGGCCTGGTCGCCCTGGGTGTCTGGCTCACCTTCCGGGTCGTGAACGTCCCCGACCTGACGGTAGATGGGACCCTCACCACCGGCGGGGCGGTTGCCGCCCGGCTCCTCGTGGCCGGGGCCGATCCGGTCCTCGCCACCCTGGCGGGTTTCGTGGCGGGTGCAGCCGGCGGGTCGATTACGGGCCTGCTGCACACTCGGGCCAAGGTCCAGCCGCTGCTGGCGGGCATTATCACCATGACTGCCCTCTACTCGATCAACCTGCGGATCATGGGCCGGGCGAATATTGCCCTGCTGCGGGTCAAGACGCTGGTACCCACCGAGCCGTGGGCGCAGTTGGCGCTCTTCGCTGTAGTGGTCGCCGTTACACTGGTGCTGGTCAACCTCTTCTTCCGGACAGACCTGGGCCTGGCGCTCCGGGCCACGGGTGACAACGACGCCATGGTCCGCACCTTCGGCGTCTCCAGCGACAACATGAAGCTGTTGGGCCTCGTGATCTCCAACGGGATTGTGGGCCTGGGCGGAGCCCTGGTCGCACAGTACGGCGGATTTGCCGATGCGCAGATGGGCATTGGCACGGTGATCGCCGGCCTGGCCGCCCTGATCCTGGGCGAGGCGGTCTTCGGCGCCCCGAACATCTGGCGGGCCACGGTTGCCTCGGTCCTGGGCTCGGTCCTCTTCAGGGGGATCGTTGCCCTGGCGTTGCGGGCCGGCTTCCAGGCCAGTGACCTGAAGTTGGTCACCGCCGCCCTGGTCGTGCTGGCCCTGGTCACCCCGCGGTGGAAGCAACTCGTGGGAGGTGCCGCCAAATGACACATCTGCAACTCGAAGGGCTTCACAAGACCTTTCACCCCGGTACCATCAACGAAGTGAAGGCGCTTCAGGGCATCGACCTGATCATGAACCCCGGCGAGTTCGTCACCGTGGTAGGCAGCAACGGCGCCGGCAAGTCGACCCTGCTGAACGCCGTGGCGGGGGTGATCGCCCCGGACCAGGGGCGGGTGCTGATCGGCGGGGTAGATGTGACCCGGCAGGACGAGGTTCAGCGGGCGAGCCGTATCGGGCGGGTGCTCCAGAACCCGATGGCCGGGACCGCCCCCAGCCTGACGATCGAGGAGAATCTCAGCCTGGCGCTCGCCCGGGGGCGGGTGCGGGGGCTCGGACGGGCGGTCAGCCCGGCGAAGCGAGTCCGGTTCCGGGAGGAACTGGCCCACCTCGGTCTGGGTCTGGAAGACCGGTTGCAGGACAAGGCCGGACTGCTCTCGGGTGGCCAGCGCCAGGCGCTGAGTCTGCTCATGGCCACACTCCAGCGACCCGAGATGCTCCTGCTCGACGAGCATACCGCTGCCCTTGACCCCCGCACCGCCAGCCTGATCGCTTCTCTGACCGACCGGTGGGTGCGGGAGCAGAAGCTGACCACCCTCATGATCACACACAACCTGGAGCACGCCATTGCCCTGGGTGACCGGCTGATCATGATGCACGAAGGCCGGATTCTCTTTGAGGTGGTCGGCCCGGAAAAGAGGACCCTGACGATCGATGGGCTCCGCACCGCCTTTGAGCGGGTCCGGGGCGAGAACTTCACCTACGATAGAGCTGTCCTGAATTGATTCATCCTAGGAGGAACTACACCATGCGCCGACTCGCTTCGCTGCTGCTGACCGTTGCTCTCACCGCTGCTGTTCTGACCGGGTGCGGGGGCGCCAAACCCGCCGCCACTGAGGCCCCCAAGACGGAGACCCCGAAGGCGGAGGCGCCCAAGGCGCCTGAAACCAAAGTGTTCCAGGTTGGCCTGACCCAGATTGTCGAGCACCCGAGCCTTGATACGGTCCGCAATGGGATCCTGGAGGGCCTGAAGGAAGCTGGGTTTGAAGATGGCAAGCAGCTTCGGATCGACTTCCAGTCGGCGCAGGGCGAGATGCCGATCGCACAACAGATCGCCCAGAAGTTCGTCTCGGACAAGAAGGACATCATCATCGCCCTTGCCACTCCGAGCGCCCAGGCCGCGGCCCAGGCCACCAAGGAGATCCCGATCATCTTTGGCACGGTCACCGACCCGGTGGGCGCCGGCCTGGTCAACTCGCTGGAGAAGCCCGGGACGAACGTGACCGGCACCTCCGACATGACCCCCGTGCAGGAGCAGCTCTCGCTTTTCGCGAAGCTGGGAACGAAGGTGCAGAAGGTGGGCATGATCTACAACGCCGGGGAAGCCAACAGTGTCACCACGGTGGAGATGGCCAAGGAGGCCGCCAAGGGGCTGAACCTGACGATCGTGGAGGCGACGGTGGCCAACGCCGGTGAGGTGCAGCAGGCCGCCCAGTCGCTGATCGGCCGGGTGGATGGCCTCTACCTGATCACCGACAACACCCTGGCTCAAGGCGTACAGTCGGTGATCGCCCTGGCCAACCAGAAGGGGCTCCCCACGATCTCGGTCGAGCAGTCCTACGTGGACCAGGGTGCCCTGGCCACCTACGGCTTCGATTACTTCGAGTTCGGCAAGTTGACCGGCCAACTCGCCGCCGAGGTACTGAAGGGCAAGAATCCGGCTGATCTGCCCGTCCAGACTTCCAAGGATCTGACCCTGGTGATCAATACGAAGACCGCTAAGGCGATCGGGCTGGAAATCCCGGCTGATGTGCTGAAGGCGGCCCAGCAGGTGGAGAAGTAGCATGGAAGAGGTTCGCGTCGCCCGAGCCGCCACCCGCATGGCGCTGACGGGCTCACGGGAGGAGGAGCAGCAGCTGAAGGCCCTTCTGAAGGCCGAGGGGATCAGCGCTGCGGCGGTCGATTACGGCGGAGACTTCATGACCCTGCTCAAGAAGGGCGTCGAGCGGGCAATCGTGGCCGCCGTGCGGGAGGGGCTGATCCAAGAAGACCCGGCCCAGCAAGGGGTTGTGGCCGGTGCGGCTCACGAAGCCCTCAGCCAGATCATGCCGAAGGCGATTGGCATGTCGGTGGGGGGGAAGATCGGCGTGGCCCGCTGCGGCCCTTCGATCAGTGTGGCTGTCTTCCTGGGGATCGGCCTTCTCCACTTCAACCAGGTGGCCATAGGCGTTGGGCACCGGGGAATCGTAGGTTCCGTCCAGTCCTAGACAGAAACCCGACCGTCGTGGCGACGGTCGGGTTTTCCTGTACATATTGCCGGGTCAGGGCAGAATCAGTCGCACACCCAGGAACGTCAGCACGACTGACATGATCCAGACGATCGATCGGGGGCGGGCTCGGGCGCTCAGCCATGCCCCCAGGGGCGCCCCTACCAGCACACCGAGGCTCAGGGCCAGTGCGTAGGAGGGGACCAGATTGCCGGCGACCAGGTAGAGCACCACGGCGCCGGCCGAGGTGAGGAGGATCATGAACTGAGACGTCGCTGTGGCCAGGTGAACGGGGTAGTTCAGGCCATTAATCATGAGGGGCACGATCAGCGGGCCACCGCCAATGCCCAGCGTGGCCCCGGCGATCCCGACAAAGAAGGAGGCACCGGCCGCGAACAGGCCATTGAAGGAGAACCGATAGACCGTTCCATCCCGGACGGTGACCTGCCGAACGATTCGCAGGGCCCCGCTCTCCTTGGCCTCTTCCAGGGCAGCGGCCTCTTCGTTCTTCGACCGGAGCGTGCGGATCACCATCCACCCGGCGAGAGTCACGAGAAGGAGGCCGAAGAGCAGGTTGAAGCGGGAGGCGTCCAGGCGGGGAGAGATCCAGGCCCCGAGCAGGGTGCCGGGGTAGGCCATGACTGTGAGGAAGAGGCCGCTCCGCCAGTCCACCTTCCCCTGCCGGGCATAGGAGATCGTGCCCCCGAGGGCATTGGCGGTCACCATGACCAGGGAGGTTCCGGCTGCCAGGGTAGGCGGCAGACCGAAAGCGAGCATGAGGACGGGAACGACAATGAACCCACCCCCAGCCCCGACAAGGGTACCCAGCACACCCACGCCAAAGCCGATCAGGGTAAGGAGTGGCAATAGCATGACTGGCTATTCCCCTTCCTTGGAGGGGAACTGATAGGCCACCGGCTGGGGCTTGAGTGGCCGGAGCATCCAGTAGGGCCGGCGGGAGCCGTCGGGACCGGGGGCCGGGCGGGTCAGCTTCAGCCAGCGATGGAAGGCGGCGCGGGATTTGGCTGTGTCGACTACGAGGTCAGCGTAGGGCTCACCCGGGACAGGCTTCGACAGTCGGACCCGCTGGTGCCAGCAGTGGGCACCGCTGATCGGATCGGGCTGCACCGGGAAGGTCAGGTTCTGGTGGACACCACCCTCGTCCCACCAGATCCGCTTCGAGTCGGGATCTGAGGACTCGAACGGCTGCGGGCCATGCACCTGGTGCATGCGCCACTTGGTGCCGTCCTTGACCATCCGCACGACCGAGGAGTTCCAGCGATCGGAGCCATGGTCTTCGTGCAGGCGCCACCGCCCAAGATGATGCGAGCAGGCGATCACCCCGGGGCGGATCGCCTCGGTCACCCACACACGGTCCACAAAGTGGCCGATCTCGGTCTCCACCTTCATCAGGTCACCCGTCTTCACGTCCAGCTTGACCGCATCCACCGGGTTGATCCAAATCGGATTGACGTGAGAGATCTCATAGAGCCACTTGGCCCCGTTGGTCCGGGTGTGGATCAGGGTGGGCAGGCGGAAGGTGGGCAGCAGGATATACTCCTGGTCAGCCCAGTTGATCTCGGCGTGGTGAACCTGAGAGGTAATGTGGACCATCTCGGTCCGCTCCTCGCTGGTGCGCGGGTAGGTCGGAATGGCATACTCCGGCCAGCGCCAGTCCCGCAGCACCGTGCTGAAGAACTCCAACTTGCCCGATGGTGTGGGGAAGCCCTGCTTGGCGTCACCATCGACCAGGATGCCGACCCGGTGGCGCCCCTCATCGTCCCGGAAGGGGCCGGGAGTGGGACGAAGGTTCTGCTTGGGCGGGGCCGTCGCCGACCATAGCGCCCCGCCGTCCACCTGGGCATTGGCCATGATTTGAGGCGGAAGCGGCCTGTCGTATTCGGCGTAAACATTGTTGGTGATCTCGTAGGCGGCGTACTTCTTCATGTACTGGAGGGGGCTCAGCCCTTCCTGGTCGGCAGCGTCGGGCAGCCCGGGAACAGAGTTCTCGAAGATCCAGCCATAGTACTCGTCCGTCGTCACCTTCTGACCGGGCCGGTAGGGCGACTCAAAGTGTCGGCGGATGCCAAACGAGCCGTCGGGGTCGATCCGCCAGGAGAGGTCGATCCAGAACTCCACCTCTTCCCAGACCTCACCGGGGTTGGTCCCCAGCGTGACCTGCGGGTTCTCACCCCGCCGCTCTGCGGCCACTCGCTGGACGGGCTGCCGCCAGCCGATCCACTGGCCGGCATGGGTCTCGAAGGAGTGCAGGTCGTGGCGCTCGGGCCCCAGCCCCATGGGGAGCACGTAGTCGGCGTACTGAGCGGTTTCGGACCAGGTCGGGGTGAGGGCAATGTGAAGCCCCACCTTCTCCGACTCGGTCAGCATCTCGATCCAGGTGGCGCCGTCCGGGTTGGTCCAGACCGGGTTGTAGACGCGGGTGAAGTAGACGTCGATGTCGTGGTTCTGCTGCTCCATCAGATGGGGGAGCATGAAGGACATCTCGAAGTGAGCGAGGGGGAACTCCGGCGGAAAGTGAGCCTCGTTCCACACGGTCGGATGCTCCGGCATGGACATGGGCTTGGGCACGAACTTGGAGTAACCCGCCGGCAGGCAGGAGCCCTTGACCCCGACGGCACCGGTCAGCACCTGGAGGAAGAAGAGCGCCCGGGCGACCATCCAGCCGCCGCGGTGGGACTGGGCCGCATTTCGCCAGATGTGGCTCGACCAGGCGTTTCCCGCTCGGGCGATCTCAGTGGCGATCTCGCCCACAATCCGCGCCTCCACCCCGCACTCCCGGGCGGCCCACTCAGGGGTATACTCCTTGTAGAGGTGGCGGAGGCACCAGAGGAAGGAGTCGAAGGACCGGTCGGGCGGCAGGCCGGGCAGGAAGGAGCGCTCGATGAGCGCCTTGAGGTAGGCCTCATCGCCCATGAACTCCTCCCAGTTGGTCCAGCGACGCACGAACTCCGTGTCAATGTCGCCACGCTCAATCAGTTCCCGAGCGATTGCGAGCAGCAGCCCGGCCTCGGTGCCCGGCCAGGGCGCCAGCCACCAGTCGGCCTGGGAGGCGGTGTTGGAGAGCCGGGTGTCAATGACCGCGATCTTGGTCCCCTTCATCTTCGCCTCAATGATCCGCTGGGCGTGCGGGTTGAAGTAGTGACCCCCCTCCAGGTGGGAGGACATGAGCAGGATGAATTTGGCCTCGGCGTGGTCGGGCATGGGCCGGTCGAAGCCCATCCAGAGGGTGTAGCCCATCCGGGCGGCAGCGGAACAGACATTGGTGTGGGAGTTATGGCCGTCAACACCCCAGGCCAGGAGGACCCGCTCGGCGAAGCCATCCTCCCCGTGGCGACCCACGTGGTAGACGACCTTGTCCCGCCGGTTCTGCTCCAGGGAGGACCGAATCCGTGAGGCTATGTCGGTCAGGGCATCCTCCCACGAGACCCGCTCCCACTGCCCGCTGCCGCGGGGGCCTGTCCGTTTCAGGGGATAGAGAATCCGGTCCGGGTTCGAGACCTGGGCCACGGTGGCCGGCCCCTTGGGGCAGTTGCGCCCCCGGCTGGCCGGATGGGTGGGGAGCCCCTCCAGTTTGTCTACTTTCCCGGTCTCCTTGTTTATGTAGGCCAGGAGCCCGCAGGCGGCCTCGCAGTTGAAGCAGACGGTGGGGACAAGGGTGTAGTTGCGGGCCACCTTGCGAGGCCAGGCCTTGGGGTCTAGCTCGGTCCAGTTTTCCCACCGGTCTGCAGGCGGATGGGTGGATAGGTGGCCAAATCCCGGAAACTGCCGCTCTGTCATGAAAAACTGCCTCCTGTCATGCACCGGTGCGAGTAAGCGGATAGCCGGCATCGGACCAGGCCACGGTGCCGCCCAGGACCAGGGTCAGTTGCGTTACGCCCATCCGTTTCAGCACGCTGGCAGCAGCGGCGGAGCGAACCTGGTCGTTGCAGACGATGTAGTAATGGGTTGACTTGTCCAGAGAGCCCGCCCGTTGCCAAGCCTCCCCGTGAGGGATGTTCACGGCGTCGCCAATGTGGCCGTAGTCGTACTCAAAGTCCTCCCGCACATCGATCAACGAGAGCGCTTCACCCGCCTGGAGCCGCTCGTGGACCTCGGCCACCGTCACAATCGGAAATGCCTCAAGGTCACCGGTCCACGCCTTCAGACCGCCCTGAAGAAAGCCCTCCACAGTGAAGCCCGCCTCCTGCAGCAGCTTCTCCGCAATCGGACCAAGGGCGGCAGGCTCCATGACCAGTACGTATCGCTCCGCGTTGGAAAGAAAGAGCTCCGCCCGCTCCCCCAGGTCCTGCCGGCCAAACTGCAGGCAGACCGAACCTGGCACATGGCCTCGGGCAAACTGAGCGGGCGCCCGTAGATCCAGCGGAATCACGCCTTCGCTCATCTTGGCGGCAAACTGATCCGGCTGTAATGCAGCCACGGACTACTCCTCCTTCAGCCCCAGGTTGGTGCGCTTGATCTTCTGGTAATCCCGGGGGAGTGGCTTGAGATTGGCCACCACAAACTCGCCGAAGGCGGATGGGTCACCGTGCTGCAGAGCCAGGTTGAACTGGCGCTCAAAGGCGACGGTGGATGCGGCCTTGCCGCTCATATGCACCCCGCCGCAAGCGCTCCCCCCATAATGCCCGGGGTAGATCTCCACATGATCAGGCAGGCCCATGAGCCGCTTCAGGGAGGCGAAGAGCAGCTCCGCCCGCTCCTTCATCTCATAAACATCGAGCGACCGGTCACCGACCAGGAGGTCAGGGCGGCCCACATCACCCACGAAGAGCGTGTCGCCGGTCAGCAGGAACCAGGGCTGGTCGGAACGGGCGTGATCGGTTACCAGCAGGCAGATGGAGTCAGGGGTATGGCCAGGGGTGAAGAGCACATCGATCGTCACCTTGCCTACCGTGATCCGATCGCCCTCATTCACACCCGTGAAGTCGTAGGTAACCAGCGGGCGAGCCGCTTCCGAGAGGTAGTACGGTACGCCGAGCATCTCCGCGAGTTCCCGCCCACACGAGAGATGATCCGCATGGGTGTGGGTGTCGATCACATGGGCAATCTCTACACCGCGCTCGGCGGCCTCCATGAGATACTCCTCCACCCCGACCGAGCCAAGCGGATCCACCACCACGGCTTGCTTGGCCTTGGCGCAGGCGATGAAGTACGAAGCGCAACCGTCCGGACCGTAAGTGATCTGCCGGAAAAACATGTGTGAACTCCTCCTAACTTAAGGGGATAGACTGACCAGCCTGTACGTAGGCGTGCTCGTAAAGAAGCAGGGAGACCAGAGCCAGTGGAGCACCCGCCAGGGGAACGGAGGACAGCCCGGCGAGAATCGCCGCAACCGCCAGGGCCACGGAGCCCCAGTAGTAGGAGCGGAAGGCGCCTTGCATCAACTGCTTCGCCGCCCGGCCGGCATCGGCCGTGACGTGCGGGATTACCGCCTCGGAGAGGACCATGGCCAAATGGAGACCCACTGCACCGCTCAGAATCCAGGTGAGCGGACCCAGCAGGGCCGTCTCCCCGGTCAGTACGGCGAGGAGCAGGAGTCCTGCTGCGCCGGCCATAACGGCCTGGGTCAGCAGGTGCAGGGGCAGGATCGGGTTCTGCCAGAGATCACGGCCCTTCGCCTGGGAGAAGAGAAAGGCGGTATAGATGGCGGTGAGCGCCGCCAATGGCGCCATGAGGAACCAGAGCCCGTTTAAACCAGAGGTGTTTCCCATCAATCGGATGAGCAGATCTATACCTAACCCCGCACCGTATCCGGTGATGATGAAAGCGCCTCGGGCGAGCCACGATTTCCATTGCGGACGCAAGAGGATGCTGAGGAAGCGCTCCGGGTGCTTGAGGTCAGCGACCAGGAGCAATCCGGTCAGCCCCATGAAGATGACGGCCATTAGGTTGGCCGCAAAAGCGAAGGCGTTGCCGACCGTGGCGCCCAGCCAGGGAAGGGCCATAACAACGAGGTAGGCACCGGCTGCAACCGACTTGGTCCAGGTATAAGCGCTGACCCGCCAGTCCCAGGGCGGGCTGTGCGGCACGTCGTAGGAGAGAATCGCGGCCGCCGCACTGCCAGTTGCCATTTGATTCTTCATGCCCGACGAGGCCATGCCCGACTCTGCCAGGAGCTGCATGATCAGGTTGGGCTCCTGATTCACCGGGTACTTCTCCCGCTGCTGGGCATGGGCGTGGCCCGAGGGAACCGCCGCCAGCCCCGGGACCAGCGTGTACTGGTTGGCATCGACATACATGACCTTGGGAGAGGTGCCCTTTTCCGGCTTGCGCACATCGACCTTCTGCCGGGCGACCAGTTGGCTCACCTCAGAGTTCGGATCGTTCAGGTCGCCCACGACGAGCGCTCGCTCCGGGCAGACGATCACGCAGGCCGGCTCCATTCCCTGATCGATGCGGTGGGCACAGAAGTTGCACTTCTCCGCGCTGTGAGAGACCGGATCGATGTAGATCGCATCGTAGGGGCAGGCAGCCATGCACGCCTTGCACCCAATGCAGACCTCCCGGTTAAAGTCGACAATGCCGTCCTTGCGCTGGAACATGGCTGTGACGGGGCAGATCGACACACACGGCGGGTTGGCACACTGGTTGCATCGGGTTACTTGAAAGTGGCGGCGGACCGTGGGGTAGACCCCAACATCCACCTGTTTGACATAGGTCCGGGTGACGCCCAGGGGCACATCGTGCTCCATTTTGCAGGCGGTGGTGCAGGCGTGGCAGCCAATGCACTTGCGATCATCGATCACCTTCCCCCACTTGATCTGGTGATCGAGGTCGCCATCAATCATGATCTGCTGTGGTGCTGTGGCCATGAGCTACCTTCCCTTCTTGACGTAGAAGCGATAGACACCCTCCTGCTGGTCCTGGAATAGCAGAGTGAACTTGCGGGCGTTGCACCAAGCCGGAACATCCACACAGGCGCCCTTATCGGTCGCCAGGATCTCCAGCACCTCGCCCTCCGGCACCTCCGTCATGGCCTTGGTCGACCGTACGATAGGCATGGGGCAGAGGAGGCCTCGGGCGTCCAGCGTCTGAAAGACCTTATCGGGTTTCATGAGAAATGCACCTCCTTACACGAACAGGGTAGTGTGAGCGCGAGCTGCTTCGGCCATGAAGGTCGCCGCTCCGCCAAACTCAACGCCATCAATGAACTGCTCCGCCTTGTAACCCATCACATCGACGGTCATCTGACAGGCGATGAACCGGACACCACTCGCCAGGCAGACCTCGCGCAGTTCCGGAATGGAAGCCACGCCGCTCTTGCGGAACATGGAGTTCATCATGGCAGTAGCGGCCATTCGCATGCCTGGCATGGCTGCCAGCAGGTTTGGCATGGGCATGGGCATGGCCGGGTTGCCGATCGGATCCATTTTCAGATTGAGATCCTTCCGAAGCAGTTCCAGACCATAGAAGGTGCAGAAGACCGCCGTGTTCATGCCCAGGGCCGCCGCTGTGCTAGCCAGAATCAACGGTGGATAGGCCCAGTCCAGCGTGCCCTTGGAGGCAATGATCCGGCAGTTCTGTGCAGCCGGGTCCTGCTCCATCTCCTCTTTGACCAGGGCCCTGACCCGTTGCTCCAGACGCTCGTCCAGGTACCGGTCAATGGCGACCTTCTGGTCCGGAGACAGGTTGGTCACAATCTCTGATGCCATTCGGACTCCCCCTCTCTCATCTTTCTTTCGTTAACATTCTTGACACAAAGATTCCGGCACCTCGATGTTGGTTCCTTGGACCGCCTGTCCCAATGGGCCGGGCAGGATTGTCCCCACTTCGAGGGACTTTTGTCCCTCTGGATTCGGGCAACAGAAAGACCGGCCAGCGTTTGATCGCTGACCGGCCCAGGTGAACCCGCTAAAGGTAGCCTTGCTGACGGGCCGCTGCAAGAGCAGCCATTCGATTGCGGACTCGCAATTTGTGAAAGAGACGGGTCAGGGCATTGCGTACTGTCTTCTCGCTCAAGAAGAGCGCCTGAGCAATCTCATGGTTCGTGTCCCCCTGGGCGATTCGCACGAGCAATGCGCATTCTCGCTCCGTAAGCCCCTGCTCACTCGCTCCGATCGTCATGTCGAGCAGGTTCGCCGCCAGCGCATGGTGGACATATCGCTGGCCGGAACGTGCCCGGCGAATAGCCTCCTGCAGCTCACCTGGTGAGGCGGTGCGGGGCAAGTACCCGCGGGCGCCCCGCTCAAGGGCGGCTCGTACATACGCCCACCCGGTCTGGCGACTGACAACCACGACGGCCGGTGGGTTCGGCAGGCGACACAGGGAGTCAACGAACGCCAGGCCGTCATCTACGGGCAGATCAAGCTCGGTCACAACAAGGTCGGGCATGGCGGTGTCCATCCGGTCCAGCCCTTCCACGACAGATGCGGCAGGTGGCATGACGCACAACTCGTCGAACTCACGCAGCAACCGGGTGAGCCCCTCCCTGCACAGGGCGTCCGGCTGAACCACGAGAGTCCGCATAGTCTCTGCCTGACACTCGACCAGCGTAGCAACCCCCATGGCACTCCCCCCAATAAGGAAAACTAGTTATATCATATTGTTTCCACAAGATTATGTCCATACCATTCATTCGGATGATCTGAATATGTGCATAATTTCACATAATGGTGGTGAAATGGGATGGCTACCTGTCGGAACCCTGCTGTTAGGACCGATGGAGGCGCGAAAAAGGCCGGACACAGAACATGTGCCCGGCCCAAATGGCTTACAGGATGATCACGTGGACTTGCTTGGGGCCGTGAACGCCTATGGAAAGGTCGTTCTCAATGTCGGCGCTGCGGCTGGGGCCTGAAGCGAAGATCACCTGAGAGGGCAGGGGCCCTTCGGCCAGGCGCCGGAAAACAGTCAGGGCGCTGTAGATAATCTGCTCCTTCCGTACCAGTGCGATATGCACCGGCGGCAGAAGACTCACCGTCCGCCCACGACCGGGGGCCTGCGGATCACCGATACGGCTGCTGGCAAGGACCAGCGAGCCGGTCTCGGCAATGGCGGCATCTACCCCGGTAATGCCGGCGACCGCCCGCTCGGCCAAAGCGGTCATCTGGCGGCTCTCGGCACCGTGGCGGAAGGGCACCACCTGGTGACCCGCGCTCGATACGGCCTCGTCGAGCCCGAAGCCGTCCAGCGAGGGATCATCCCAGCGCACCACTGTCCCGGTTGCGGCGGCTTCGGCGAGAATGGCCGTCACCATGGGTGCTACCTCTGCTGCCGTCGCGATCCGATAGACTCGGGTGCTCAGTTTCTCCGCCTCCAGAACGAAGCGGTCTACGAGCGCATCCCGCTCGGTCGGCCCCACGTCAGGCATGGGGGCCGAAGGCTTCCATTCCGGACGACCGGCCTCTGCGGGGCTACGCCGCCCCAGTCGAGCGGAGACCCGTTCCAGAAACTCCTGCTCGGTCACCGGCTACACCCCCTTCTCCAGATCGGCCCAGCGGTCGTGGAAGGTGCGCTTCCGAACCGTGGGGAAGTTACGGCTCATGGTCCAGCCGGATGCGATGCTGGGGAGGTTGTCAGCGTACTCCTTGCCGTCCGGCGTCCTCTTGGCGAAGGGACGCAGCAACCAGTAGCCGAGTCTGCTGAGCAGCCGGTAGGCCCACGGCCGCTTCCAGGCAGCCATCCAGACAGAGAGGGCGATTCGCATGCTGAGGGGCTCCTGACCCCGCTCCACCATTCGCCCTCGCAGGTTAACCAGGTGGTCGTGCAGGTGAATGCCCACCGGGCAGACCTGGTGACAGGCACCACAGAGGCTGGATGCCTGCGGCAGATCAGTCCACGACTCAAATCCGTTGAGCACCGGGGAGATAACCGATCCGATGGGGCCAGGAATGGTGGAGCCATACGCATGCCCGCCGATGTTCCGATAGACCGGACAGACGTTCATGCAGGCGCCACAGCGAATGCAGTAGAGCGCCTCCTCGAACTCGGTGCCAAGGAGGTTCGTACGGCCGTTGTCCAGGAAGATCACGTGCAGTTCCTCGGGACCGTCGGGCTCCCCGGGACGCCGGGGACCGGTGATCATGTTGAAGTAGGTAGTGATCTTCTGCCCCGTAGCACTGCGAGGCAGCAGGGAGAGCATGACGGCCAGATCGTCCAGCGATGGGATCAGCTTCTCCATGCCGACCACCGCAATCTGCACCGGCGGGACCGATGTGGTCAAGCGACCGTTCCCCTCGTTTGTGTTGAGACAGAGCGTGCCTGTCTGTGCCACCACGAAGTTGGCGCCCGACACACCTAGGTCGGCCCCCATGAACTTCTTCCGCAGCACCTTGCGGGCAAAGGCGGTCAGCGTGGGGGTATCGGTAGGGAGCGCCTCACCGGATACCCCTTCAAACAAGTCGGCGATCTGCCGGCGGGTCTTGTGAATGGCGGGAATCACAATGTGGGCGGGTGTCTCATGGGCAAGCTGAATAATGTACTCGCCCAAATCGGACTCCACCACCTCAAGCCCCTGCCGTTCCAGGGCCGCGTTGAGGTGCACCTCTTCGGTGGCCATGGACTTCGCCTTGATCACGGATTTGGCGCCGCGCCGCCGGGCAATCTCCTCCACCACCCTCACCACATCGCCGGCGTTGCCCGCCCAGTGGACGGTGCCACCGTTGGCCCGGATCTGGTCGGCGGCGAGCTTCAGGTAGTAATCAAGGTTGTGGAGAGTGTGGGCCTTGATCTCCCGGGCCCGAGCGCGCAGGTCATCCAGCGTGCCCAGGGCCAGGTCATCAGCGGCCTGCGAGTCAAGGTCGGCCATGGCGGCCAGCCGCTTCGTGCGGAGCTGGTCTGCCGTGTAGCGAAGGGCGCCTCGCAACTGGTCGTCGCCGAGGGCCTTTTCGACCCGAGCGGTGAAATCGGGCATGGAGTTGGGATCAGCGGCCATTATTCTGCACCCCCTCCCAGAGCAACTCAGCCAGGTGCATTGTCTTGAGCTTCATACCGGTTCGCTCTGCACGCCCGCCCATGTGCATCAGACAGCCACCATCACAACTCACCAGCAGGTCGGGCTGAAGGGGCGAGAAGGTTCCCAGCTTCTCATCGGCCATGGCCGTGCTGATCTCCGGCATCTTCACGGAAAAGGCGCCACCGAAACCGCAACACAGGTCAGGACGGGGGTTCTCTACCAACTCGAGGTCCCGGACATGGCGGAGCAACTCCAAGGGCTCGTCGATCACGCCCAGTTCCCGCTGCATGTGGCAGTTGTTGTGGAAGACCGCCCGAGCCTTGTAGCGGGCGCCCAGGTCTCTCACACCGAGTACCTTTACCATGAACTCACTGAACTCATAGGTACGGTCAGCAATTGCACAGGCTTCCCGGTAGAGGACCTTGTCCTCGTTGAACATCTGTGGGTAGAAGTAGCGCACATGGCCGGCGCAAGACCCCGAGGGCATGACGATATACTCACTGGAGGCAAAGGTCGTCAGGTAGTTGCGAGCCAGGTCCCTTGCGTCCTCCTGATGCCCTGTGTTCCACGCGGGCTGACCACAGCAGGTCTGCCCGCTCGGGAAGTCCACCTGCACACCGTGACGGCGTAGAAGATGGACGACCGCCTCCCCCACTTCAGGATAGAAGTGGTCAGCCAGGCAGGTGATAAAGAGCGATACCCTCACAGCAGATGCCCCCCGTCTATCGGTCGACTTTCTCTCTCGTTGCACTCGCTGCCGCGTCCATGGATTGCCGAAGCAGGGTGACCAGGTGTATGACCTCAACCCCCTCCTTATCCAGACCGGAGCGCATGAGGCTGGCTCTCAGGTGCAGCTCACACGGCGGATTGGCCACCACAAGGCTGGTGGCTTCTATCGCCTTCACCCGGGTCGCTTTGTCCGCCCCCAGCAGATTCGCCGTCTCCGGCTGTAGGAGGTTGTAGACCCCGCCCGCGCCGCAGCAGGAGTCGGCGTTGCCAATCTCCCGAAAATCGAGCGAAGGCACCATACCAAGCAACTGACGCGGCTGACTGACGAGCTTCTGCACATTTCGCATGTGGCACGAGTCCTGGAAGGTCACTCGCCCGGGCCGGGGCCCAAACGGAATGGGGCCGAACTCCAAGAGGATCTCGGATACATCCCGAATGTTGCGGGAGAACCTCTCAGCCCGCTCTGCCCAACCGGGGTCGCGCGACAGCCAAAGGCGGTATTCTCTCAGCGCAGCGCCACAGCCGCCTGCTGCATTGACCACATAGTCGATCTCTGCGTGCTCAAAGGCAGCGATGTTGCGGCGGGCCTGCTCATGGGCGGTCTGCTCTTCGCCGGTGTGGGAGTGGACGGCGCCGCAGCAGCCTTGTCCCGGCACGATGTACACCTCGCACCCGGCCGCCTGCAGCAGCCGGATCGCGTCGCGGTTCTCCTCCCAGAAGACCATCTCCTGGACACAACCCGTGAAGTAGCCCACCCGTGCCTTCCGCGGCCCCTGCGCCGGGAAGAGATGGCCGGGCCCCCCTCCCATGTAACGCTTCACCGGGCCGGGCACGCGAGGGAGAGCGGCTTCCATGTCGGCCAGGGCCTGGCCCGCCACCGCTTTCACCAGACCGGTCTTCCGGGCCAGCCAGGAGAGGCCGCTCACCTGCCAGAGCCAGAGTCCCCAGCCGCCAAGGCGAATGCCGAAAGGCGTACCCATGATCCAGCGAAGACCCACCTTCCGGATCAGCCGCTCACTCCAGGACTGGTCCTTCTGCTGAACGATCGTGGCACGGGTCGCCTCCAGGATCTCACCATAGTGGACACCCGCCGGGCACGCTGTCTCACAGGCCCGGCAACCGATGCATTGGTCCAGCGGTGCCATAATGTCTTCCAGGCTGAGCAGCCCCTCTGCCGCCGCCCTGGCAAGGGCGATGCGCCCGCGTGGACTCTTCGGCTCATGTCCGCTGAGCTTGTAGGTCGGGCAGGCCGTGAGGCAGAAGCCGCAGCGCATGCAGTTGATCATCTCATCGTGCCGCAAGGCCTCAAACAGGTTGAGCGCTGGTCCACTCATCCTTGCTTCACCACCAGTCGCTTGCGGGTGGCCTTGGGCAGCATCTTGCCGGGATTCAGGATCCCAGCCGGGTCAAAGGCCGCCTTCAACCGGGAAGAGACCGCAACACCCTCCTCCCCGATCTTCCACGCGAGGTAGTCCTGCTTGGCCAGTCCTACACCGTGCTCCCCCGTGATTGTCCCGCCCAGGGACAGCGCCTTGTCGAAGATCTCGGCAAAGGCCTGCTCCACCCGCTCCAGCTCTTCATGATCCCGCTCATCACACAGGCAAGTCGGATGCAGATTGCCGTCACCGGCGTGGCCGAAGGTACAGATGCGCAGGTTGTACTTCACCGCCATCTCACCTATGAAGCGGACCATCTCCGCGAGCCGGGAGCGAGGGACGGTTGCATCCTCCAGAATGCAGGTGGGTCGCAGGCGTGCCAGCGCCGACAGGGCAAACCGGCGTGCCTCCGCCAGCTTCGTCCCTTCTTCGGGCGTTTCGGCCAACTTCACATCCCGCGCTCCTTCCTCGCGGCAGATCCTGCTGACCAGTTCAATATCGGCATCTACCACTGACTGCGGTCCGTCCTGCTCGATAAACAGCACCGCCTCGGCATCGGTGGGTAGCCCAACTCGGGCAAACTCCTCCACGGCCTGAATGGTGCCACGATCCATGAACTCCAGGGTGCAGGGGATCACCTTGTTCTCAATGATCCGGGCGACGGTCCGAGCAGCGGGCTCCAGCGCATCGAAAATCGCCAGGCAGGCTCGCTTGGCCTGCGGCTTCGGCAGGAGCTTCACAGTCACCTCGGTGATCACTGCTAGGGTGCCTTCGGAGCCAACCAGAAGCCGGGTCAGGTCGTAGCCTGCCACATCTTTGGCGTTCTTGCCACCCGTGCGCAGAACCTCGCCGGAGGACAGGACCGCCTCCAGGCCCATCACATAATCTCGGGTTACGCCATACTTCAGCCCGCGCAGCCCGCCGGCGTTCTCAGCTACATTGCCGCCAATGGTGGATACGGCCTGAGACCCCGGATCAGGGGGATAGAAGAGGCCGAGGGAATCCACCTCGCGGGCCAACAAGGCGGTGTTGACGCCCGGCTGCACAGTAGCGGTCAGGTTGGCCGCATCGATCTCGAGAATCCGGTTCATTCGGGTGAGCACCAGCATGATCCCGCCGTTCAGGGCAACGGTGCCGCCCGACAGATTGGTCGCGCTGCCCCGGGGGATGACGGGGATCTTGTGCGCCGTGGCATAGGTCAGGATAGCCTGCACCTCCTCGGTGGAGGCGGGGAAGACGACTACGTCGGGCAGGCTCCGGTAAAGCGGAGTCGCATCATAGGCGTACGCAGCAAGGTCGGCCGGGGAATACAACACGTGCTGCTCTCCGACAATGGCTTGAAGGGCTTTAACAAATGTCATGAGTCTGCTCCTCCTCCTCGACGTGCCTGTACAGCGCCATAGAGAGTCCGTCGTACCCGCATGATGTGCGCATGCATACGGCTACGAGCCAACTCCGGTTCTTGATCCCGGATCGCCTCATAAATGCCCTGGTGTTCCTCCAAGAGCACTCGGTCCATGCCTGGAATGCGAAGCAGTTGCTCCCGGTAGTGGTCAATCGACTCCTGCATGTTCTCCGCCAGCATTTGCATCACCTGGACCAGGAGCCCGTTGCCCGAGGCCGCCGCGATCGCCCGGTGGAACCGCCAGTCGGGATCGGCTGCGGACATGCCCGTATGCAGAGCGACCTCCATCTGCCGGAGTGTCTCCTCAATCGCAGCCAGGTCATCCTGTTCCCGCCGCTCCGCAGCCAGGAAGGCACTCTCCCCCTCCAGGGCGGTACGGATCTCGATCAGATCCTTGCCCAGCGATGCGTTCTGCTCCATGGTAAGGAACAAGGCCATGGAGCTGACAAGCCCCTCCTCGGAGGCACTCCGCACGAAGGTACCCTCACCGTGGCGTACCTCTACCAGGCCCATGAGGCCGAGGGCAGAGAGTGCCTCACGCACAGCCGGTCGGCTGACGCCAAACTCCTCGGCCAGTTGGCGCTCCGGTGGCAGGCGGTCCCCTGGCTTCAGGGAGCCCTCGCGGATCATGCGAGAAATCTGATCGACGATCTGTTGATAGATACGCTGATTAGCAATACGTTCAAAACGACCCATGGGAGGCGCCTCCTGCCGGGGATCTACCGTACGGTAATCCCGATATGGCGGACTGTGGTCAGACCACCTGACCAGATAGTTCGGCAAGGGTCCCGAGCTTCCCTTTCGGAACGTTGTGGGACTGTCCGGATTTCCTGCGAGGTGCCCGGAATGCAGTCTGCGTCCGAAATCGCATGCGATGCTTATGCGCACACAATGGGAGCAACGTGCGAGACAAGCCTAATCGGTTCCGCCAATAGACCTCCCTGGCTAACATCAAACGCCCGCACCTTGTGTTACAAGGCCTACGGGCGTTTTCGCCATCAATTATGATACGGTTCTCCGTGGCGCATGGACCGGCGAAACCGGAACGTCTGAGCCCATAATGAAGAAGGTCAGGCAGATTTCACCTTGACCAGCCGCCAAAATCGCCACCCTCGAATGGTTGTTCATACCCCATAAGCGTTAGCATGCTTAATAGTTGGCCACGGTGATGCGATCCGTGTGTTACGAGATGGAAGACCTGGTGGAGGCGGCGGTCCTTGTTCAGTAGGCCCTGCTCGTGTGATTGCTTCACAGCAGTCAACCAGGTATCACCAATCTCCACAAGCATGGCCCGGATCTCCTTAAGGCTCAACACTTCGTCGTAGGGTAGCGGCGAGGGCTTGTCGATCACCGGGCCAACACACCTGCTCCACGTTCGCATGACATTCACAATGTGAAACATCGTTCGGTAGGGCGTCCTCCACCCAAAACCAAAATCACGATGGCATTCCTCACTGGACAACCCTTCGAGGAAGTCAAGGGCGCGAGAATTACACCAGAGCTCGTATTCCACTAACTTCAGAATCGTACTGGAGTAGCCCTCAACCATCATCTACACCCCTGCTGTCCTCACGCCGTCGATAAGTACGAAGCGTGCATGTATGACTCCATGTTACTACAAACGAACGTTCGTTTCAACACTCTTCCGAGAACAGAGCCCTTTTCAAGGTGCACCTGGGCCCACTCTTGACGAGGGAATGGGAAGCGGCCTGCCTTCCTTGATCTACAAGGTGTACAGGCCGTTTTCGCCGCTACTTATGATACGGTTCACCGATGTACGGCGAACTCGCACCTCTTGGGTTGGTCACCTCGCACATCTCAAGGCCTGTCAGCTCCGTCGCCCGCTCAAGAATGACCAGCCCTTCCGGGCGGGTGATCATCATGCTCGGGCGGAGCGCTCCGTCCTGATATCCTGTGTGGACCAGTGCCCCTCCACGTCCGCACACGACTTCCACTTCCCGCCCGCGAAATCCACGCCGGATGGCAGCGAGCTTTCGCGCTCCACATACGCACTGGGCCTGTTCACTTCCTCCGTCTTGCCGTTCCCCACCACCACAAATGTGTAGCCCAGTAGGCGGACATTTAGCGGCGCGTTGACAGATGGGATTGACAAGGATATCCTGATTAGTGGATATCTCGAGCACGAGATGTGAGGTGAGGTGAGTCGGTGAGCCAGTTCATTGTATTGCCCCCGGCGGGTGTCAGCTTCGAAAGCCAACCCTCCCCAACGTTTGCGCTGGTATCCTTCCTGCCGGTGGTCAGCCTGCCGGAGCAGTACCCGGCGCTGCCCGCCTGGGTTTATGCGCTATGTGATCAGGTTGGCTCGCAGACTAGGGAGGAGTACGGGCTGCTTACAGTCCTACTCTTCCGGTCCTACGCCCTCTTCGTGTCGGATGACGAACAGATGGAAAGTGTGGAGTCGTTCTTGGCCCACCTCTCCGCCATGGGCGAGACCGCTGTGCGGGACCGTGTCCTGCGCGGGCTCGCCAGCAGCGAGGGAGACGGGCTACCGGCGACCGAATGGGATGCCTCGCTCCGCACATTGCTGGAAGGTGCCAGCCTTCCGGTGGGCAACGAGTTCCTCCGGCCGGACGTCGACCGCGCCTCGGGGCTGATCATGAACCCGGTGGATCTAAAGCGCTTCATGATCGAGCGCCTCCGGGCGGTCTGGTTCGACCGCTTGCAGCCCCATTGGGAGAAGCACGCCGCCCTGGCCCGGCAGCAAGCGGCGCAGGCACGCCGGCACTTCACCAGCGCGGACGTGGCCGAGGTCTTTCGGGCAGTCACCGGGCGGCCTTTCCCGCAGGCCATGGTGTCCGAGTTGGGTCGGATCAGGCGGGTCGTCTTTAGTCCGATTCCCTTCTACGGGCCGTACTGCGTGTGCTCCTTCCGGCCGGAGGCGGGGGAACTGCGGGTGGGGTACGGGGTGGGAATTCAGCCGGCAGCGGTCCCGGCAGCGCCAGGGGCCGAGGGAGCGATTCCCGGAGGGTTGCTCCCTGTGCTTGAGGCGCTGGCGGATGAGACCCGGCTCCAGATTCTCGCCCTGATTCGCGACCGGGGCCAGGGCTCCGCCCAGGAGTTCATGGCCGAGTTCGGGTTGAGCCAGCCGGCAACATCCCGCCACCTACGGCTGCTGGAGACCACCGGACTGCTCCTGGTAGAGCGAGTCGAGGGGATCAAGTGGTACCGCCTGAACCAGGTGCGGATTGACCACGTGATGAACCTCGTGAGGGCATTTCTGACGCCGGCGCACCTATAGCGAGAAAGCCCCACCTCCCGGCGGAGGTGGGGTTCGTCTTACTCCCAAGGAGAGGGGGCTAGGGTCCGCTGGAACAGTGCGCCCTTCCAGGAGCCCACCGTCACCTCGCCGCACTGGCGGAACCCAGCATCGGCATAGTAACGGACCAGGTGCGGGTTGTCGGCCCAGCAGTCGAGACGCAGGAACCGCTTCCCATGACCCACTGCGAACCGCTCAGCCCACCGTAGAAGGGCGAGGCCGGTACCCTGGCCCGCATGGGACCGCCTGACGGCAAGCCGGTGCACGTAGCAGGCATTAGGCGACCGCTTGCCCCATATGTGGGGGTCGTCCCACTGCAGGGTGACCGTGCCCACCAAATGCTCGCCCTGGAGGGCCAGGTAGACTTCGCCCCGGTCAATGGTTGCGGCGATGAAGTCACGGGGAATCACGGGGGGCCACTGGCCCTCGTAGCCCTTGCTCGCCAGCCAGAGGCGCACCTCTGTCAGCAGGCCCATGAGCGCATCGAGGTCAGATGGTTCGGCCCGCCTAACGCTGAGTTGATCTGCCATGGGTGGTCCCTCCGGACTAGGTGCGCTCGAGTTCGGTCACCAGGCGCCCGAAGTAGGCGACGGCCTGCTGGACCGGCTCGGGCGTGGTCATGTCGAGGCCGGCCTGCTTGAGCAGGTCAATGTCGTGGGCGGAGGAGCCGGCGCTCAGGAAGGCCAGGTATCGCTGCACGGCTGGCCCTCCCTCAGTGAGAATCGCCTCGGTGAACGCGGCAGCGGCAGAGATGCCGGTAGCGTACTGGTAGCTGTAGTAGTTCCGAAAGTGGTGGAGCGTGCGCATCCAGTGGAAGGCCATGCTCTCCTCTCGGACCTCGACGGTGTCTCCGTACCAGCGGCTGAATATATCGGTCTGCATGGCGGTGATCGATTCGTAGGTGAGCGGTTCGCCCTGCTCGGCCGCCTGGTGCATGGCCAACTGCAAAGCGGCCAACTGGCTGCCATTCCAGAAGTTCGACAGGAAGGCAGAGAGCGCACGAGTGAGCACGTAGCGACGGAGGACACGGCTCTCCGTGGTGGCCAGCAGGTGTTTGGCGAGCAGTAGCTCGTTGGTGGTGGAGGCCATCTCGGCGAGGAAATGGCTGTAGCCGCTGGTAATGTAGGGCTGGGAGCGTGCGCTTAGCACGGAGTGGACGGCGTGCCCCAGCTCGTGGGCGAGTGTGAAGGCGTCAGCCAGGCTGTCCTGCCAGGTCATGAGGATGACCGGGTGATAGCCGTAGCAGCCGTAGGAGTAAGCGCCAGAGCGCTTGCCGTCATTGTTAGCCCAGTCGACCCAGCGGTCGGTGAGCGCCTGATCGATGATGGCCAGGTAGTCCGGCCCCAGCGGCTCCAGGGCCTTCAGCATCAGGGCGTGGGCGTCCTTGAAGGTGATCGCTGTGTCGACTGCGGGGTCGAGCGGAGCCTGCAGGTCCCAGAGTTGCAGTCTCTCCACTCCCAGCGCCTGCCTGCGGTAGCTTGCGTACCGGCGCAACTCGCCGGCGCCCTGCTCGGCGGTCTGGATCAGGTTGTAGAAGAGCGATTCGGGCAGGTGGGCCTCGGCCAGGGCGGCAGCGAGGGAGTTTGGGTACCGCCGGATCCGGGCCAGGATTACATCTCGCTTCTGGGCGGCGGCGATCGATGCGGCAATGGTTCGCTTGTGGCCAGCGAAGGCCCTGGTGGCTGACTCGTACGCTGCCTGGCGTACGCTGCGATCGGGGGAGTGGAGCAGCCGGTGCATCACCTCGACGGACATGGGGACCTGGTTGCCGTGTTCATCGGTCACGGGGTCGAACTGCATGTCAGCCGCGGTAACGCTCTGCCAGATCAGGTTGGGCGCCTCGCCCAGCTCGCTCATCTGTGCGATAACCGCCTCGGCCTCGGCGCTGAGCGTGTGGGCCTGCTCCTCCAGAATATCACCCAGGTAGATTCGATACGGGGCCAGGCCGGGTTCGGCCTCCATGTAGGTGGCGAGGGTGGATGGCGCCAAGGCCGCGAGCTCGGGCTTCACGAAGGCGCAGGCCGCCCGGGCTCGGGCGCTGGCGGACAGGGCTCGGTCGAACCGGCCCTGCAGGAAGGAGTCGCCTTGGTCGACGGCGCCACTGTTGTAGGCGAACCAGAAGACCTGGTGGACCAGCTCGTTGACGCTGTCGAGTTGCTTGAGGCCGGCCAGCAGGGTGGCGGCGCTCTCACCGAGCCTGCCCTGATAGGCCTGGAGGGCGGGGAGCAGGGAATCGACGCGGGCCAGGTCGGCCTCCCAGGCGGCGTTGGTGGGGTACAGGCCCTCGAGGTCCCAGGTTTGCTCGGAGGCGATGAGGCTGCGAACAGGGCGCTTTAACATGGGCTTACATCCTCTCTTGCCGGTTGGCGAACCGAGCGGCGACGCGCACCAGCGTCTTGACCGCTACGCCGGTCGCCCCGGCATCTTCGTATTCGTTGGCGGCGCTGTTCCAGGCCACGGCCGCGATGTCCATGTGGACCAGAGGCGTCTCCTCGGCGTGGAGGGTAACAAAGAGACCGCCCACCTGCACGCCGGCGGCGCCGCCGGTGCCCAGGTTGGCCATGTCTGCGATGGGGCTCTTGAAGAGGTCGACGTACTCGTCGTCGTGCGGGAGGCGCCAACTGAGCTCGCCAGCCTCCTCAGCAGCGGCGAAGACCTCCTCCTCCCAGGCATCGTCGTTGGTGACCAGGCCGAAGCGCACGGGGCCCAGGGCACCAACGGTCGCACCGGTCAGGGTGGCCACCGAGATCAGCCGGTCGCAGCCCTGCCGGCGAGCGTAGGCAACGCCATCGGCCAGTACCAGGCGACCTTCAGCGTCGGTGGAGCGAATCTCGACAGTCTTGCCAGAGAGGCCGCTGACCACGTCACCGGGCTTGTAAGCGTTGCCGTCAGGCATGTTGTCCGTCGCCCCGATTACCGCAAGCACGTCGCAGCGGAGGCCAAGGTTGGCAATGGCCTGCATGGCACCCAGCACGGCTCCTGCACCGGCCATATCGTACTTCATGTCCCACATGTTGGCGGAAGGCTTGATTGAGATGCCTCCCGTGTCGAAGGTGACGCCCTTACCCACCACGCCCAGCCAGGGGCCCTGTCCGCCGTTCCCCCGGTACCGCATGACGATGAAGCGGGGCTCCTCCGTGGAGCCCTGGTTTACGGTGAGCAGCAGGCCCAGTCCTAACTCCTCGCAGCCTTGCTTGTCGTAGACATCTACCTCGAGACCGCACTCCTGGCCCACGGCCCGCGCCTTGTCGGCCAGCACGGCCGGGGTCAGGTGGTTCCCCGGCAGCCAGTTCACTGCCCGGCCGAGGTTGGTGGCTTCGGCAACAGCGAGGCCGTAGCGCATGCCTGACTCGATCTCATCGCCCGCCAGGGTGAGCGTCTCTACCTGAGGGATCTGCTTCTCGCCCTGTTTGAAGGTCTGGAACTGGTGAAGACCGTGCAGAACGCCTTCGGTCATTGCCTGGGCCGCGAGGGCCGGGGCCACGTGGGCGAGGACGGGCACTGCCAAGGCGAGGTGGCGAGCGCCGCTTTGACGGGCTGCCCGGGCGGCGATGCCGGCGGCCCGGCGCAGCCGGCGGATATTGAGCTTCGAACCATCTCCCAGCCCGAGAACTAGCACCTTGCGGGCGGCGAGGCCGCCGACAGTGTGGACGATCGCCGTCTTGCCATAGGCGGCGCTAATCTCCTGATGCGCGAGCGCATCAGCGACCGCTGCGAGGCGCAGCACTTCAGGGGGCAGGGTAGCGCCTAGGGTCAGGGTCACAATCAGTACATCGGCGGTTACTTGGTTCAGCGGTTCTGATGCGGTCGTCACAAGCATGGTTCTTACATCCCCCAATCCGGATTTTTGGATATCTGTAGGCGCACTTCCCCGCCGGATCAGTGGAAGACAGGTGGGCGGTGCTAGCGCTTCGCGAGACCGTCGGCCTCCAGCAAGACACGGGTCTCCTTCATAGGTAGCCCTCCTGCAAAGGCGGAGAGCGCATTGCTATCTGCATATCCGGATTTAATTATATCTATGCACCGACCAGAGTCAAGGCTTGACTTACTATTCGGGTATGAATACAATCCAATTATCCGGATTCATGGATATTATGGAACGGAGGAAGGGCCAATGGAATCCACAATTCGCCCTGCGGTGCCGGCGGATGCTGCATCCATTGCAGAGATCGCCAATCACCCGGAGGTAGCCAAGAACCTGATGACCATGCCGACGGAGACCGCGGCAGAATGGGCGAAGCGGTTGGAGCGGTACAAGTACTCCTTTGTCGCCGTAGTAGAGGGCGAGGTGGTCGGCATGGCCGGGCTCGCTCCAGGTCCTCTGCCCCGCATGGCGCACACTGGCCTGCTGCACCTGATGGTTCACCCCCGCTTCCACGGCCGGGGGATTGGTACGGCCCTCATGCAGCACACGCTGGACTTTGCCGACACTTGGCTCATGCTGCACCGGCTGGAGCTCAGTGTGTTCAGCAGTAACCAGCGGGCACAGGCGCTGTACGAGCGGCTCGACTTTGTGGTCGAAGGCCGCAAGCGTGACTCCGCCATCGCCCAGGGCCGGTTTGTCGACGAGATTCTCATGGCCCGCATTCGGCCCAGATCGGCCGCTCCCTTGAATGGCTGAGCGGTGCCGGAAGCGCCGAATCCATACCTGGACCGGAAGCCCGAGGCCGAGTGGCTGGGCGAGCAACCGGTGTCGGACGTACCGCTTCCCGTCTAGTGTACCGGGAAACCTTGTCCTCTTACTTATGATACGGTTCACTGCGCCACCTCAATCGGCGAAACCTCTAACTGGGAGAGACAGGGGAATCGCTCGAACTTCTCCCTGAGTTATGCTAGCATTGAGGGCAAGACAGGGGGGACGGGTGATGCCCAAAGCCGTTCGTGTCCACGATGACAATCTGCGCCGAGCCCTGGAGGCTGGGGCGGAATACCTGATCGTTGGGAATCGCCGCTTCTTGTTGGTGGAGGTTGCGGACCAGGGCGAGGGCGAGTACTACGACGTGACCGACCCCGAAGAGGTGCAAATCCTGGATGAGGCGCTCCAGGACAAAGGCCACCGGCTGAGGGGCGAGGAAGCCCGCCAGCACCTCATCGCCCGGCTGAAAGAGTATGGCGTTCGTTGATTGGACTGACAAGGCGCTTGACGGCCTGGCTCGCCACGACGTTTGGCAGATGAGCCAGGGCTGGGAGCCCATCGCCGAGGAGATCTACGACGCGGTGGAGGCGTATTTCAGGCGGCACGACCCGGAAGAGCCGCCGCATTTCGTCCCGGGCAAGCCTGCCCGACGGCTTGGCCAGGCCGTTGACATGCGCGTGGTCCACATCGTCGTTTGAAGCAAGTCGTTCAAGGTTTTCTTCCGCTACCATGAGAGCGTGTTCGAGATCCGCCGGGTCTATCACTCGCGGGCGATGTAAGGCCGATTCCCTTGGAGAAACTGCATGTATTGAACAGACCCGTGGTTCGGTGCCTCGGGTCTGTCTGTGCTTCCATGAAAAAGTGCCCGTTTCTAGTCTACCTGCCCACTGGCTTGGATACAAATGACTGAACGGGGCCGTCCCACCCGGGAGGTTGGGAGTCAACCTCTATGTAGTGTCCATGGGTGAACTTGTTTATGATTTGTCGCCAGAACAGCTGGGCCTTCACGTTTTTCCGTTCCTGTCCTATGTCCCATTTGCCCGGGAATCTCCGGAAGAGATCTAGAGCAACAAGACGGCCTATGCCTCTTCGTCGCCATTTCCGCATGACAAAGAACTCGGCAACCGTATGCTCTGTCTCCGGATTATCTAGGTAGGAGAAGCCGTGTAAGAGCGCAAACCCCGCCAGATTCCCGTTCACTCTAATTAGAAATGCCTTACGCCCCTCTTGAACGCCTTCGTCCGTCCAGTAGCGGTTGAGGATGTCATAAGAGAATAAGCCCTTCTCATTGGGATCTTCACCGCTGTGCTCGGAGAAATCGTACTGATATAGTTGCATCAGATTCCAAAACACGTCTCGGTCTTCCCTAGTTCCCTGTACAATCTCTATGTTCATCTGTTGCTGCCCCCTCAGGTATCTAGCCAGTACTGAGACGTCCAGATAAAAGCGAATGTTCCTGTTCGGGATGCTAGGGTAACCAGTTCACCGTAGCGGGATAAACGGCTAACTATTCGAAAGCCCTGACATGTGGAGTACCGATTCCATGCGTCGGTCTACAATGAAGAGGGTTCGGTGTGTGACCACCGAGCCTGGCGACGCCGTTATCTAGTTTCCTTGCGGGGTGAGAGCCTCACCCGCTACAAGGTGAGGAGTTTCAGCAAGAGGGCCAAGAGAACCATAAAACCGTTCCCCAAGCTAGCTCATGCGTCCACCCCCTTCCTTGCCAACGAGGCGCCGCCACTGCCGTATACGAATGGGCTCGCGATCTGGTTCGCGGGTCTATTCCCTTTCATGCAGACCATAAGGGTACCCAAGTGGTGTCTATGGAATCAGCCTTATCTCGATGGCTAGGGCACCGTACTGCAGTTCCTGCTCCCTGCTGTAAATCCGGTACGTACTTGAGAGCAGTTCTGGCATTGTCCAACCCTCGCAGTCGATCTCGCTCAACGGGAAGGCCTGGTATAGCGCCACAAAACTTGGGAACTTATGTAGCCCGACCACTTCAGCTTCTATCTGTTCAGTTCCATTTGGTTGTAGGCGAAATACAATCGTATCTCCGACATCAATGCGTTGACGCTTCTCGTCGCATAGGCGAATTTCGATGCGCTTGCGACCAGACCGCATTGATTCGAAGGGCTCGCTGTAGAGGCCCATCTCGTGCTGCATACTATACCACTCCTGTGAAAATTCATTGAGCATTCACTTTCGCCATTATTTATGGTGCGGTTCACCGTGGTGGGGCAAACGGCGAACCCTACTTCGAAACCCTGGCGCTTGTGCTATCGCTGACTTTAGTAGACAGTCAGCCCCGCCTAAATCAGAACCGCGCCGATCAGTACAGTGGCCATATTCATAGCCAGGACCTTCTTCCGGTCCTCGGTGATTACGCCTAAGAGAGTTTGGCTCTTCGCCAGGTTTCGTGCTAGTATGGAGCGCACCATACGGTGCGCTGACTCATGGGGGGAAGAAAAGCCCTTTGGGGTCCATGTGAACCTCTGCAATCAGTTCAGCTAAGTTGGTGGTTGGCCGCATCGGTGTAGGGATGCCAGCGCTCGTGACTGTCGGCCCAGTAGACTGACCACATTCGCTCTACCGGGTCGTAGCGAAACTGGGCAGTTGGTCTGCGGCTGGACTTCGGGAACTTGGGGTTCCAAGGCCCAGTGCACTCATATAGCGTCACAGCGGTCTCCCGAATGCGAAACGCCAATCGATATTCATCTTGAATACTTTCAGGAACCCGCATCTGGCAAAACGCAAAGAGAAGGAGTTGGGTTTGGGACCGAACGTCTTCGGGTAGTGGCATCGTGGCAACCTCCCACACTTGTCAGAAGACAGAGGCTGTTAGGTACAGCCGAGTAGCCTCGCACGGAGAAGTGGGAGACTCGCCCGCCCGTATCCAATGCGTTTGAGGAGCTTTAGCCGCGTAATTTGTCCTTCCACTGGGCCTGTGCTCCACTTCAACTGGATACCGGCGAGAACTGCGGAACGATCGGCAGTAAGGGTCCGAGCTAACCGCTCAAATGGAGCAAGCCCACTTCCGGCCGCATCCGCGAGCCAGTCGTCAAAGGCACCAGAGGCCTTCTCTTTCAGTATGGTGCGAAAGCGGTCCACAAGGTCACGGGCAAGGCGCAACTGGCGCTGCTTGCTGTTCAACCGCTCAGGGGGGCACAGCACTGCCCACCGCATCTCTTTCCAGGTCACCTTGGCAGCGGAGCTCTCTGTCTTTCTCCGGGCGCTCTTCTGCCCCTTCTTGGCTTTCGGCAGCGCCCTTCGCCATGGAGCGAGGTAGGATCGAAGATTACTGCCAGACCCTGTGTAACCCTGTTTCACAATCTCAGCGAATAAGACCTGCACGTTGTGACAGCCCGATTGCCAACGTTCGTTGAGATAGTTCGCAAAGGGGTCCACGATGGATGGAACGCGGCGGCGCTCTGCACGCTTTGGAGCATCCGCAGCCCCCAAATACTTGCGGATGGTACCGCGAGCGAGTCCTGTCACCCTTTGAATCTCCCGCTGTGCCATCCCACTGGCATGAAGCCGCCAAACCTCTGCATGTCTACGCTCAAGCCGTTCCGCAGCGGCGGCGCGCTTTTGTTGAACGCGAGTCACCCGTTTAGCCAGCGTAGGGTCAGGTTCGTGAGCCGGCTCCGCCTCACAAGCAGAATCCGGTAGTGGCGCAGGCTCAGGAAGAGCCCACGACTGCCGGTCCACAACTTCCTTTAGGGCATCGCCGACATTGTTGACAAGGTGAAAGCGGTCGGCTACCTGAATGGCTCCTGGGGCCCCTGTGCTAAGCGCATCGGCATAGGAGGACGCCCGGTCTCGGGCGGCAATGACAATGCCCGAGCGGTTCTTCAACCACTCGAGCACGTCCTGCTTTGATCGCCCGGTCAAGATGTCAACCGCTTTTCCTCGTTCCAGGTCGCAGATAATCGTACCGTAGGTGCGTCCCTTCCTCAGTGCGAAGTCGTCCAGGCCGATGATACGCGGAGTTGGAACCTCTCGTTCCCCGTGGTCCACAACACGGAGAAGCGTCCGTCCACTGACCTCCAGCCCCATGACCCGGCCCAGTAGAGCTCCGACCGTACTGCTGACGGATACAATCAGGTGCCGCATGATTTCGGTCATGCGCCTGGTTCGCTGTGCATGGCGATCTACGAGGCCGGCAAACGACTCGACGAAAGCCTTCCGTGGGCACGCCCGGTTCAAACATCGCCAACGACGGGCCACTATCCGTAACCGCAGACACCGGCACTGCACAGGAAGATCCCGTGGTTTACGAACGTACCGGCTATGCACGTCATCGCTTACATGACCGCAATTTGGACACGCCTGCTGCTGCAGTTCTCCTTCAACGGTGACCAGCAAGTGATCCCCAACCGGTTGAACCGCAAGGACACGGCATCCCGGCACTTCCATTGGCAACATGGGTATGCATCCTTTTCCATTGCCATGCTACCCTGATCATATCAATGCCTTCCATTGTCTTCAATGGATAGTCCACTCTTGCACGAAACTCGGCGAAGAGCCGAGAGTTTGACCCAGGGTAAGCGTCACCAGGATGGCCAACACCAGCAAGTAGGGGATATCTGTGACGGCAAAATTGTACCAGGTAAAGCCGACACCTGCAATGCCTGCGACCGCTGCCAGTGCCTACTGCTTCCGGTGGTACTCATGGCTCTCTTCGCCAATCTTCAGCGTAAGGGTATCGGCCGAGTACCGACCAGGCCAAGCACCTGACCGCCGTCCCGGATCTCCCAGTCTTCGCTCACGTCGTCCTTCCGGCCGCCGCACCGAATCTCCGCTTCGAACCCACTGCTATTCTTGAGGCGGAGGCCGCCGCTGCCGTTCGGCGCGATCGCATAGAAGAGGCTCGAGTCGTCCTTGTCCACCCAGACCCCCACCAGATCGCTGCCGCCGTCCGGGACGTTCAGGGGGGGCGGGGCCGAACCGGGGGCGAGGGAGACGGATCGTGCCGAGAGCGCCCCAATACCCAGAGAGGATCTGACCAGGTAGTTGTTGTAGAACTGGTGCTTCAGGAAGACCACCACTTCGCCCTTCGGCAGGTTGCCAATGGGGGGTTGCTTCAGGCTTACCCCGGAGCTCAACAGGGCGTTCTCTTCCTCCACCACCAGCAGAACCACCGGGCTGGTAAAGATGCCGGAGACCCAGCCGGTTTCCCGGGCGGTTTTCACCTGAAGCCATGGATCCTGAACCTGGAGTACCTCAAGCAGTTCACCCTGAGGCAAAACGGTAATTGCCCTGGCGGCCGTGGAGGGGCTCTCGCGCAGATTCAGGCCGTCCGCGTCACGCACGATACGCTTGTTGCCCACGGTCACGGGGGCCGGGGCAGCCTCCGACAACGAACAATCCGCCGAGCGTTTGAAGGTGCCTCTGAGGCCTGTGGACTCCATGTCGGCCACCATGGCGTCGGCGTTGAGGTCGTACTCAATGGAGCCGAGGACCTCTCTGCCCCCGTCGAGGATGTTGTAGTTCCAGCCGCCGGTGCTCTCCAGGAACCGCATGCCCTTCGGACCGGAGAATTGGAAATGCCCGCTCCAGTACTCCTTGCCAATGTTCAGGCTCCTAGTGCCATTGGTCCACGTATCGATCAGTTCTGGGGAGAGACTGCGCACAAGGGTGACCGGGACAATTGCGTTCACCGTCACGGAATCCGTCGCTGCGTCATAGCTGACCGCCCCCGCACCGGGGAGGTTATAGAGCCCCGCCCCCTTCGGCTGCAGCGGATGGCAATGGTTGTAGATGAGACCGCCGCTGCCGGCCGATGTGATGGTAAGCCGGCGATGCTGCACCGGATCCCACCAGACGCCCAGAATCGAGCCGGTACTGCCGCCGGTCTCCGACATCATCACCCGGGTAAACTGGTCGTCGTGCACCCCTTCGATCCTTACCATCAGGGTGTCCACCCGTTCATCAAGGCCAACGCTGCCGGGTTTGCCTCCACCAGCATCGAAGGTCCAGCCTCCCAGGTTAATCCGGGGCTCCATCCTGGCCTCCAGTCCGGTGCCGGGGTTCTTCAGCATGAAGCCGCCGGCGCCGTCAGACTCCACGACATATAGCAAGCCCGGGTCCTGGTTGGAGATCCAGGTGCCGGCTGGAGTGACGGGTTCAGGTCGGGGAGCCGGAACGTAACCGGGGCGGGGCGCGGTCTGAGACGGGACTGTGGTTTGAGCCGGTGCCTGAGACGGGGCGCTGGGGGCAGCGGATGAGCATCCGACTACCGCCACCGTCAGCAGTGCCAGGCCTACTCCGAGTCGAGAACGAGACAGGATCAACGCAATTCCTCCCAAGTCGTCCGGAGGAGTATCCTCCGGAGCAGATGTGCAGAGTCAGTGACGACTTGCGTCCCGAAGGCTCCTAACGGCCATCATGCAAGAATGTGGCGGTTGGGGGATCTTTCTGTAACCGAAGTAAATCATCCGAACCGAAATGAAATCAGACGATTGCGCCGAATAGGGCGATGAACACGCTGCTGATTGGCCTGCTGGGAGGCGTACTTCTATGCCCAAGCTGAAAGTAATCGTTGTTGACGACCAGGTTCTGCTGGCCGATGGCCTAAAAACCGTACTGGAGTTGGAACCCGAACTGGAGGTGGTGGGGGTCTACCACTCTGGTCAAGAGGCGTACACCGGCGTGATGCTGCTGCAGCCCGACCTGGTCCTCCTGGACATTCAGATGCCTGGCGTTGACGGGCTCGGATGCCTGCGGCAGATCCAAGAGGGACCGCCCGGCACGGTGCTGATGCTGACAACATTCAGCAACGATGGCTATATCCTGGAGGCACTGGCCGCGGGCGCCTTCGGCTTCGTGCTGAAGGATATCCGAATCGAGATGCTGGTGAACATTCTGCGTCATGCGGTTGAGGGGTACATGATGCTCCCTGCACCCATTGCCGCACGGGTGGCTGAGGCCTGCGCGCTGCTGCGGCCGCCGTCCGTGCACTTCAAGGGCGGTGAAGGCGAAGGCGCTCAGGCAGGACTGGACCTCTCGGCCCGGGAACGGGAGGTGGCAGCCCTACTGAGCAAGGGGCTGCCGAACCAGGTGATCGCCCGGAGACTCAATATCACTACGGGGACCGCCAGGAACTACATAAGCAACAGTTATGAGAAGTTGGGCACTAGTGACCGGCTCCGGGCCATCGCTCTCCTGCGACAACAACTGGACCTGGTCTAGCTGGCACCGATTTTCGGCAGGGTGACCTGCAGCGTCGTGCCCTGCCCGGGCGCGGTGGTGACGGACAGCGTTCCGTTCAGGGCCTGAACCTGGTCCCGCAGGGTCGTCAGGCCGAAACCAAAGGTAATCTGCTCTGCACCCTGGCCGTTGTCGGTCAGGGTCAGTCTGTTTTCCTGATCACCCCGGGACAAGCAGTCCTGTAATGCTGTAGATCCCGGTTGACCAGAAAAAAGACCTCCTGGTACAAAAGGGGTTGAAGAGACGCCCTTAAGTACATACCAGGAGGTCGGGAACCCATGAATCACACGCAACGAGCCAAGAAGCTTTCCCTGATCCGTGGCGAGCACACGCTGGTGGTTGGCGTAGACATCGCCAAGCACAAGCACTGGGCCTGCATCATGGATGGGCTGACGGAGATGCCGGTTGGCAGTCCGTTCGCCTTTCAGAATAGCAGAGATGGTTTCAGCCGTCTACTCGGGCAGATTGCGAAGGCCAAGGAAAAATCCGGCGCAACCCGGATATTGGTGGCCATGGAGCCCTCCGGTCACTACTGGAAGCCACTCGCCGCTTTCTGAAAGCAGCCGGGTTGAAGGTAGTGACGGTCAACCCGTTCCACGTCAAGCGAGCCAAGGAGTTCGACGACAACTCACCCACCAAGAACGACCGCAAGGACGCGTGGGTGATTGCCCGTAGGGCGAACGACGCTGACTTTTTCGATCCGTACCTGCCGGATAGCGTTTACGCCGACCTGCGCGGACTGACCCAGGCCCGCCAGCAGCACCGTGTGAAGCTGAACCAGGCGCTCAACCAACTCCATGCCCTGCTAGATGAGTTCTTTCCGGTGTTCATCACAGTCTTTGCTGATTCGCTCGGGCAGGCAGCCATGTATCTGCTGCGGAATCACCCGTCTCCGGTGGACGTGCTGGCACTCCCTACGGAACGACTTGCAACGGTCCTCAAGGAAGCCAGTAATCGGCGGGTAGGGCTCAAGCGAGCCCTACAGCTCCAGGCGGCTGCGAAGGACTTCATTGGGGTCGGTGAGGGGCTTCGGGCCGCTCGCCTGCGCCTTCAGCAGTGCTTGGACGAGGTCGGATTCTGGAAGGCCCAGCTGGACGAGACCGAGGCCGCCATGGCAGAAGCCCTCCGGGAAACCGGATTGGCGCCATATCTGCTGAGCGTCCCTGGAATTGGGGTGGTCACAGCGGCTAGTCTCCTCGGGGAAGCCGGCGATCTTAGCCGTTACGAGGACTGGCGGCAGCTACGGAAACTGGCCGGCTACAACCTGACCGAGAACAGCTCCGGCCAGCAGCACCGGCCCGGCCTTCGCTGTCTCCTGTACCAAGCCGCCCTTACCCTCGTCGCCAAGAACGCCCAGTTTAAGGTGCTCTACCAGTACCTTAAGACCCGTGACCGGAACCGCCTCAGCGGGAAGCAAGCACTCGTTGCAGTCGCCTGCAAGCTCATGCGGGTCCTGTTCACACTGGCCCGGGAGCGATGCCTGTACGATCCGGCCAAGGTGCTGGGCGAGTATCGTACCAACCAGTTAGGTCTCGCCGCGTAAACCACAGCGGCGGTTCCAAATAGATGTATAGTCTTGAGTGGGGAACGCTGTACCCCTCCTGAAGGGCATGACCCTGCACACAAGTACTGGCGCCCCACCCGCCCCCATTAGACAGAATGAAGGACTTTCAGGGCAACGACCCAGCGAGACGTGATAGGGGAGTCGGGGGCGAACGAGGTGGGTCCGTCCAAGATGCACCATACCGGCCATACCTGAAGAGTCCGTCTGGCTCTTCCCTACCACCCCCTGTTTGTCACTCGAGAGGAATCCCATTCTTCTGTCAAGGAGGCCCGCGACCACCAAGTTGGCGGACTTGAAAACAGGAGATTTCAGAAGAAAGACCGAGAATGACCCAACATGATTGAGATAGGAGAGGTGAAACAGGGTGGACTGACCGTGGCGGATCCCGTTGGTCAACCCTTCCTGGAGGGCGTGATAGAACACCCCTACCTGTTCGTGGGGCAGTCCATCCAGGCATTCAATCGAAGACTCGACTGACAGCCCCGCAGCCGGCCGCCCTGATCATCTACCAGGACCCGGCCAATCCCCGGGTGCTTTACGGCATCCCCACCACCAAGCGGTCACCCTCCTTCCTGAATCTTACGTGGCTCAAGAACAGAGAGGTCAAGGCCAACTTCCGGGCGATTCCGCTGCTGAAGGAGACCGTCATCCCGCCGGCCAGCCGCATGGTGATCGATGTCGAGAAGATCAACCATCCCGAGCACCAGCACTGCGTCAAGCTCAGCTGGACCGAAGACTGCTTCGTCCCCATCAATGACCGCCCTTCATCCGACGACAATACATCTGCTGAGTAAGCGCGAAGACCCCGACAAGCCCACCGCTCCCCCAGAGTAACAAAATAGGTTTGTTTGCGCCACGCAGAGAGAGCACGAGGGGTTGTCCCAAGTCATCGCGGATGACTGGGGGCAACCCCTTCTGTCTACCGTCCCACTGTGGTCAGAATCCGCCTACTTCCCATCCGACTCCGGCGCAAACCTACTGTAGTATCCGCCTTTGCCGTCGATGGTGATGTACACCAGGTCGAGCGTTTCATATCTGATCGAGCCAAGGTCCTTGCCGTTGTACATGAGGACAAGGCCTTCGGGTTGATCGACCAGATCGGCCAGGAGCTTACCCTCATAGTCGCGGAGTACCAGATCCCCCTTCATCAGATCGACCTCGTACAGATCTCCCGTTTCCTCGCTCACAAACAGGCCGGTAAGGAGTGCAAGGTCAGAGCCGGGATCCTCAGGACCAGCACGATGGAGGGTGCGGGTTGCGGTGCCAATGATCATCTCTGTGGTTCCGCTCTGTGCGTCGTAGTGGATGGAGCCAACCGGCTGCGGAGCCCCGTTTTGCTGGACCCAGTAGGTCCCCTCGCCCTTCGGCTGCATGGGCAGGTAGTCATTCTCCCATTGGAGCATCAGCTTGCCGTCCCGCTCGACGATGGTGTAGATCAGTGCCAGATCACGGCTGTCCTGCCAATCGCCAATCAGTTCCCTGTCAATGGCGGGAGCCTGAGCCGGGGCTGGGGCCGGGGCTGGGGCTGGGGCTGGGGCTGGGGCTGGGGCCGGGGCCGGGGCCGGGGCCGGAGCCGGAGCCGGAGCCGGAGCCGGAGCCGGAGCCGGAGCCGGGGCGGGGGCCGGGGCCGGGGCGGGGGCCGGAGCCGGGGCGGGGGCCGGAGCCGGGGCCGGAGCGGGGGCCGGAGCGGGGGTGCTGGAGCAGCCGACGAGCAAGGCCATCAGGAGCAGAGCAATGATCGATGCGAGTAGGGAAGGGAACGAGCGCTTCAAGTGAATTCCTCCCTTAAGGCCCGAAGGGCCGTCGGACATGATGCGAAACGCAGAAGAGGCAGGCGAATCTGGTCTTCTCAACACAGCCGGGCTCTCGCAATAGGGTGCATCACTTGTTCTGAGCGTCCGGGTCCTCGGTTCGCTTGAAGGTGCCGGGCTTGTCGCCGAACCCGACGGTAATGGTGTCGTTCGTGGCGTCATACTGAGCAAAGCCGCCGGACGTGCCTTCCTTACGAAGCTCGTAGTTACCGGGGCTCTTCTTGATGACAAAGAACGACTGCTCAAGCGGCTGGTTGTGAGGCTTGTACAGATGAAGCTCTCCATCCCCCTCGCCGGCAATCCGAATGATGGTCAAGGGATCGCTGACGTTCACCCAGAAACCGTTGATGGTAGCCTGTTCGGGCAACCGGTTATAGGTGCGCGTTTCGTTCGCAAGCGTGATCACCACCGTGTCGGTCGCCGGGTAGTAGATGACAGAGCCGATTTCCGTCTCTTTGTCCGGAGTGATAGACCAGTGGTCCGCCTTCTGCGTTACCCAATGCTGGCCGTCGATACGGCCGATCCCCTTGTTGAGCATTTCAATCGAGTGCTGCACACTCGGGTCATCCTGGGCGGCCCAGTCGCCTGCGACGTTGTAGGACGCCGGATCCGCACTTGGGGCAGGTTTCTCTGCCTGGGCAGGTTCCGAAGCAGCCGCCTGTCCAGTGAACGGCTCGGTGTACTCGCCGGCCACCCAGCCAGTGCCTTTGGCCGAGCTCACCCGCAGCCATGCCTCCCTGGCCTCCAGCACCTCCAGCACTTCACCTTTCGGCAGCACGGTCACGATCGTCGCATCCGTGGAGGGGCTCTGGCGTAGGTTCAGACCGTCGGCGTCCCGGACGACCCGCTTTTCTGGAGACGTCGCCGTCGCAGGGGCCTCGGCCGGAGCCTCGGCCGGAGCCTGTGCCGGAGCCTCGGCCGGAGCCTGTGCCGGGGAGCCGGAGCACCCTGCCAATGCGGTGATCAGCAACAGAGCAAGGGTCACTGCGAGAAGGGACGAGCGCTTCAAACGAATACCTCCCGTATAGCCCGACGGTCAGCCGGGCAAGTGGTAAGCCCGCGTAATGGGGCTGAACGAACTCATTTACGCACCCACTCGTAGATGGTGGTTGTGCCTCCCAGGGTGAGGGTTTTCAATCTGGAACTGACCGATGATCGTCTTGGCTCCGGCATCCTGAAGGTTGCAGGTCCCGGATGACCCGGAACGGAGATCAGTGAATATTTGCGGACGGTATCGAACTCGATCTAGAGGTCTCCCACCATATCCGTCCTGGGAGCTAAGTCAGGGGCGGTACCGAAGGCTGCTTCCGCCTATGGCGCAACTCGGTTAAAGTTGGCAGCTTCGTCGCCTAGCCACATGGACAGGCTGTCCGCGACCGCGCTATATTCGGCCTACCCGATGGCCTCCCCGTCTGGATCTAAGATCACCCACTCTGTCTTACTGACCTCAGACGGCTGCGGATAGAATCGCTCGCTGAGCATCTCAATGAGGAAGCCAGCCTCGCCCTGCTCGATCTGGATGATCTGCCCCGGCATGTTTGAGTTCTCCCAGTTCCCTACCATTGTGCGTTTGGCGGTGCCAGGAGCCTGTCGCTTGAGCTGGTAGGTCTTTGTTCCGGCAAGGTTCAGAGATATGGTGTCAGTCGCTGCGTCGTAGTCGAGCGTACCCCACCTCGGGCCGTTGAGTTCAACCCTGTAATACCCGCCGCCCTCCGGCGATAGCAGGAACTCGCTCTCGTTCACATTCAGGAAGAAGCCGGTCTCTCTCCTCGATCCAGTACGCCACCTGCGGGTAGCCAATCTCCTCCCACCCACCGGCAAGCTTGTCCTTGTTTGGCGCCGGGGCCTCGGCCGGAGCCTGGGCCGAGGAGCCTGGGCACCCTGCCAATGCGGTGATCACCAACAGAGCAAGGGTCACTGCGAGGAGGGGCGAGCGGCTCAAACGAATACCTCCCGTTGAGCCCGACGTGCAGTCAGATAATTGGTAAGCCCGCGTGATGGGGATGGTGCCAAGCGAACAGCACGATAATTGGTCCGGAATCTTTCGGGCTCCGGGAAATTATAACGAACTTCACGGTGAAAGGTGATCCCTCAAATCAAAATACATTACAAATGGGTCGGAAAGGATGGTGGGTTCAGAGTTAGAAAGAGCCATACACAAGTATCGTCCTGTAGTCCCTTCTGTCAGCTTCGGACGCCACTGTGGTGGCAGGTCCCAAAACTCGTTCTTGAACATGACAAATCCCCTTGCGGTCAAGGACTGCAAGGGGATTTCACTTGATGCGATTACCAATAACCCGCCTAGTCTTGGCTCGGGAGACCGCCGGAAAGGTGAAGAATTTCCTTTGCCTGATGCAATTGTGTAGCGAAAAGTGTGCGCTACCCTGGCCGACAAGGTCAGCGAGCCTGGACTACAGCCGCTGCTCTAGGCCCGTATTTCGCAGATTCATGGTCTGAGCGAGCCGCGAGATTCGCGCGGCTGGCTAAGACCGAAAAAGGGAGTGGAACACCGATCAGAGGAGATTGCTTCCGGTCGGACGCTCTGCAGGCCGCCAACCACCCAGCGGATTTTGCCTGACTCTGCAGGATCGTGGATCGCGTGGGTGGGCCGCCGCTTGCTGCTGTAACGGTCGTACGGGGTCCAGTGAGCTTTCTCGGGATTCTCTAGCGCCCGGCGGGCCTCCCGCTCCAGAAGGCAGTAGTGAGTAGTGCCAGGTACACGACAAACACAAGGGCAGCAACCCGCCGGTTGTCCTTCAAGAACATAGGACTTACCATCAGCGGCGCCTTGAAATCACCGAAGCGTCGTTCCACCCGATACTGGCGCTTGTAGATGTGCAGAACGCGGGAGGGGTCGTACTGGTCGGCAGGCAGATTAGTGACCAGTACGTAGAAGCCGTCCAGCGCCTCAGTCGCCACCAGCTCCGCTTCGTTGCGCTCCCACCGGAGCGTGGGTCGGCCATTCTCGCCACCGATCGCAACGGTGTAGAACGAGTCCATGCGAAGCTTCTGCAGCCCCTTCTTGAGCGCATCGCTAACCTTTTTAGGCGTGTCCATACCAGCGAGTGCCGAGGTTGCCTTGTACCTTCCGCAGTACCCCTTCTGCCCGTTCCATCTGCCGTGCGCGGTTCGCGCGACAGGCAGCCTGCTCTTCTGAAGAGCGGACGTAGATACAAGAGGGCCAAGAGGATAAGCCAAAGGGCCTGCTCCCCCAATTTGATCATGCGGCCACCCCCTTCCCGGTCAACGAGGCGCCGCCACTGACGTATACGAAGGACTCGCGATTTGGTTCGCGGGACAACTCGTTTATGCAGACCATGCGGATGCCCTTAAGACGTCTACGAGATGATCCGAATTTTTATGGCGAGGGCGCCATACTGCAGTTCCTGCTCTCTACTGTAGATCCGGTACGTGCTCGAGAGCAACTCCGCCATCGTCCATCCCTCGCAGTCAATCTCGCTTAGAGGGACGGCTTGATATAGCTCCTCAAAGTCCGCAAACTTCTGAAGCCCAACCACCTCAGCGTGAATCTGATTAGTCCCATCCGGTTGAAGGGTAAACACGATCCTGTCCCCAACGGCAATGCGTTGACGTTTCTCATCACATAAACGAATTTCGAACTGTTTGCGGCCTGACTGCATCGACTCGAAGGGCTTGCGATAGAGTCCCATCTCGTGCTGCACGCTGTACCGACCTTTCCTTGGCAAGTACGTAGTCAATTTCGCCGTTACTTATGGTACGGTTCACCGTATCGGGGCCAAATAGGCGCTGCCGCGAGGCAACACTCGTAGCACGAGGAGAATGATGATTTCACCATCGCCGTTCAGGGTGAAGCGTACGCGCCAATCACCAACGCGAAGGCGCCACTCACTTTCCATGCCTTCCAACTTCCGAACATCCCCGGCTCCGGTCTCCACAAGGCGGTACACAGCCTTACGGATGCGCTACTTGGTGGAATCATCCAACCGACGCAGCTCTTTCTCTGCAAGGCGGCTCCACCTAACGCTTCTTGTTCTCATGGCCCAGTCGTTTCCACAACCCGTCGTCGGTGATTACCTCGCCACCAGCGACGGCTCGAAGTGCTTTTTCAACGGGCGCATTTTCTTCGGGCGTGATCGGCTCGTCATCGACAGGTGCATTGAACGGTGCTCGCAAAAGGGGATCGTCGCCCTTCGCTTCTTCGAGAAGGACCTCCAAAAGTCGTTTAGCAGGGATGGCTTGTCCCTCGGGCGAGGCGTCCACCAACCGGTGAAGCTCATCTCTCGATTCCATGGTCAACACCCTCCCTCCCGCATCTGATCTGATTATACCATGGCGATGAACAGAGGGAGGCCGTGCGCTACACATCATCCGGTTCCCCTAGGTCGGCGGCCCACTGCGAATACAAGCTCGCCATCTCGTCGCCGAAGCCCCAACCAGCGCCGCCTTTACGCTACAGTATCACCGCGGGTCGGTCATCAGGGAGCAGTGCCACCTGGCTCCGGTCATAAAGCGCCAGCCAGTCACGCTTGATAATCGCGTAGAGGTACTCATCCTCGAACTCGCCCTGTGCGTTTCGGCTGTGCTCCCGCTGGATTCCTTCCAGTACCAGGCCGGGGGTCTTCTCCATCGACCTGCGCGACGCATTATTGGAGGCCGTCGTTCCTGTGTAGATCCGGTTCAGGCCTAACTTTTCGAAGCCCAGGTAGTAGACGTGTGGCTTCGTGCCTGGCGCCACGCCTTTACCCCGCATGTGCGGGATCGTATCGGCACCGGTGTAGCCCCGGGCGTCCTTCCAGGATTCGACCACCAGCATGCTGAGGCCGGCGGGCACACCATCGAGGGTAGCGAGGAAGCCAAAGCGATTCTGTCGGCCTTCGGCATCGAAGCCGGGGAGATAACAGGCCTCATACTCGACCAGCACCTCGTCGATCTCCGGCTGGGCGCGGAGAAGGGTGCGAATGAAGTCCGCATTCTCGTTGGTGATCAGGTATGCCACGATGCGGCCAACTCGGATGGCCCCGAAGTTCAGTTCCACTTTGGTCCATTCCTTTCTGCTGTGTATAGGAAATGCTGCGGCGTGAAGGGGTAGCCGGGCGGCCCTCGAGGAATCAAAAATGGCCGTCGAGGCTTTCCCTCCACGGCTCTACCAAGGTGATATGTACGTGCCGGAGAACAGCGTCAGAGCCTGTTTATAAACAGCGGCATGATCTGTCTTCCCTCCTCTGCAGTTCTGTCAAGTAGATCATACAGGAGGAAAGCGACGAGTACAAGTCCGGGCCCCTCAAATCAGCTGCAAACCATGTGACTCATGGCTTACAGCCCATTTCGCCGTTACTTATGGTACGGTTCACCGCAGCATATCAAACGGCGAATTCTGCCCCTCACAAACGGAAGGGGGCCCGAGTTGCCTTCGGCCGCCTCGATTGCGTTACTGAGCGTTACTGAATGCTACCCTAAGTGGCAGGGCTGACCCGCTTGTCGCCCGACACGTAGCTGCGTGAATGATAAGCGACTCATGTCGATTCGATTCAATTCAACCTGGCGCTTTGGTTCTGAATCGTGTATATTATCCTTGCACAAGTAGCAGAAAGGCTGATATTATGCCGCAAGATCGTTTGGACCGTCTCTGACGCCTGGCCTGCACAACGAGTTCATCCAAATGCGCCGTGGGGGTGATTCCCCGACGGTTATTTGTGTTTGTCCGCGGGCCGCCTCCCGCTCCGATCCGAACGGACCCACTACAAAGGGAGGCACAACCGATGATTAGACTGATTCCCGACCAGTACCCCGTCATTCAGCATGTCATTGATGAAGACGTTCACTTTCCCAGCGTCAGCATGCTCTACCAGCGCCGAGAGGGCGCCATCTGGGTAGACCGCCTGGACCAGCCCGCGACGGTGGTCGCTCGATTCCCCAAGGACCTGTTCGTGTGGGGCAACCTTGGCATCCCTGGCGTCAAGGAACTGGTGGCGGACGCCCAGCCCCCCGTGGCTGACGCCCCCGGGCTGGAGTCGATGCTAGTGGAAGCCTGGGGCGGCGTTGAACGAGCGCTCATGATCGAGTTTGCGCTCACCGGACCGGGCGGAACCCCAGGCGCCCTGCCCCCGGGGTTCCGCCTGGAACTGGTCCGCCCGGAGCATTTGCCGATGCTCTATGAGTACCGCCCCAGTTACCGGTCGCAAGGGCGCATTGGTGATTTTCGGGACTACAGTGACTTCTTTCAATACGGCTATGGGGCCCTCGTCATCGAGGAGGCGACGAACAAGGTGATCTCCGCATGCATGGCGCACAGTGTATCGCAAGAACGTGCGGACCATTCCCTGCGTACGCTTGCCGGGTACGAGGGCCGGGGGTTCGGATATGCCGTCACCTACGCCACCGTCCAAGAGGGTGTCCGCCGGGGGCGGCGCCCAATCTGGATCACCGAGATTGACAATCATGGTTCCCGCCGCATTGCTGAACGCCTGGGGTTCAAGCCCCGCCGGGAGTACGTGAGCTTCAACCGCACATAACCGACCGGAGTGCTCACCAAGAACATACGCTTGGAGTCCCTGACCGAGCAGGATTTGTCCCTCTTGCACCGGTGGCTTAATACGCCCCTGTTGATCGATATCTGGAACGCCGGCAACAGCATCAGCTTGCACGAAGTAACCGCCAAGTACCGGCCCGCATCCGTGGCTAAGCCCGGACCTCCTCGATTCACCTTGTCCCTGTAAGGTCAGTATCGCTGGGCTTCTTCCTGAAGCGAGGTCTATACGATACGTAGGCAGGTAAGTTTCTGGTACTCGCAGTATGTTGAGCTTTACATCTAGTCTGTTGTCGGAGGTAACCGTGTGCTAGAGATCAATCATTACTTTCTGGACGTAACGCTGGAGTTCCCACCGGATTTCTTTCCGCCGACGGCGCCTGGTCAGCTCTACATCAAGGCCCTCCTCCAGGTCGAGAACACCGGTCTGGAACCAGCATCTGCACTGCCGCTGCTGTTCTATCGGCTGCACGCGGTAGCCAGCGTATCAGTGGATGGCAAGGCAGCCCAAGTGACTAGCCGGATCACAGGTCTTGAGGGGGTTGAGAGGCATCACGTCAACGCAGTGATCGTTCAGCTGCCAGAGGCGCTGCCGCCGGGCGCCTCGTGCCAGGTGAGCCTGGAGTACGGAGGCGTTACAGCCGGTGCCCGCGAAGTCTGGCCGTACATATGGGACACGGTTACCCGGGACTACACGCTCCTGCGGCCCGAAATCCTCTGGTACCCGGTGGCTGCCACCCCCGACAAGGTCAGCGAACATCAGGCCTATCTGCACCCCAAGCACTTCGATGTGACGGTCCATCTGCCGGAAGGGTACATGGCGGCTGCGCCTGACCTGGTGTCAATACAGGACGGGAGGGCCCGCTTCCGCTCCGAGGTCCCCCGGGAGCGGTTCGACCTGGCGGTTGCGCCGTTCTCCCGCCCGGAGAGCGGCGGTGTGACCATCTACCATCTGCCGGATGATGCCCCGTGGGGCAACAGCACGCTGGGATGGGTGACCGCCGCCCTGAAGGGGCTCACCAACCGGCTTGGGCCCAGGAACACCGGCAACCTGGCGATTGTCCAGATCCCACAGGGCTGGGGATCGCAGAACACGCCGCACCTGATCCTCCAGGAGGCGGGGGCGCCCGATAACTGGCAGACCGCGGCAGAAGTTTTCCATGAGGTGAGCCACTTCTGGACTCCCCTTCCTGCCGACTGGCCCAGGCGGTTTGCCGATGAGGCTCTGGCCAGTTTCTTTCAGTCGGTTCTGGTCGGCGATCTCTTCGGGCCGGAGAAGGCTCACGAGCAGATGGTCCGCTACCAGCGCTCTGTCGATCACGCACAGGGCGCGAGCGAGACTCGATTCCTGGATGAGCAGGTCGCAGACAATCTGCATAACGTGGTCTGGTACGCCAGGGGCGCTCTGGCGTTGAACACTCTGCGAGAGCAACTGGGTGACGGGCGATTCTGGTCATTGCTGAAGGAGTACACACTGGCCGAGAGGGCCACCACGACAGGGTTCGTCGACCTCCTGAGGCAGCGGGAACCCGTACCGGAGACAGACGCTTTCGTTCGCACCTGGTTTGGCGAATCGCTGGTATACTGGGGTGATTTCCGGCTAGAATGATAAAGGCTCGGTGCGTTACCACCGAGCCCCGGCAGCGCCGTTGTCTAGTTTCCTTGCGGGATGAAAGTCTCACCCGTTACAAGTTAACGGAGAGGAGTTTCAGCAGGAGAGCGAGGAGGATTAGCCAAAAGAGCATTTCTCCCAGTGTGCTCATGCTGGCACCTCCTTCCCAGTTCGACGAGGCGCCGCCATCCAGTAAGAACCGGTGACAACGTTCGCGGGTTCTTTCGCCTTGTTTAGCCCAGCATGCAGGATGGCTCAAGAACCTACGAGCCAAGGGCTACGGCAGAGTTCGCCGTTACTTATGGTACGGTTCACCGCGGTTAATCTTGAACCCCCGGTAGACCTGCTCGAGCAAGATGAGCGGCACCATTTGATGCAGGAGTGTCATGCGTCCTAGCGAGAGCTTTGTGTCCGCCCTATCCAGCACACCCCGACTAAGGCCGAGAGACCCGCCGATCACGAAGGCCAGGCTGGATTGCCCCCGCAACGCTCGCTCCCCGAGGAATGCCGCAAACTCCTCCGATGAGAACTCCCGCCCCCTCGAGTCCAGGATGATCACGTGCTGCCCCGGGTCAAGCACCCGCAGGATTCGCTCGCCCTCCCGCTGCTTTACCTGCTCCTCCTGGGCCGGCGAGGCGTTATCAGGTATGGGTTCATCCGGCAGGTTCACCACCTCTACCTTTGCAAACGGCCCAAGGCGTTTCAGGTATTCATCCATGCCTGCCTGAAGATACTTTTCCTTGATCTTCCCAACCGTAACTAGTCGAATACGCAAAGTAACTGCCTCCCATACAAAAGGCGGTGCCTGTGCGGCACCGCCTCTATTCTTTCCCTACGAGACCGCTGTTCCCTTGTGGTCGGAGGAGCGAATATCAGCCCCCAGCCAACGCAACTTCTGCTCCAACTTCTCATAACCCCTATGGACATGCTCCATACCGTAGACCGTCGTCTCGCCATCGGCGGAGAGTCCCGCGAGAATGAGTGCCACCCCAGCCCGAATATCGGTCGCCTCTACCGGTGCCCCATAGAGCTTCGGCACGCCCTCGACAATCGCTGTCCGGCCCTCCACCCGAATGGCTGCCCCCATGCGGCTCAGGTCGGGCACAAAGCGAAACCGATCGTCATAGATCGTCTCGGTCACATAGCTGGTGCCCTCAGCCAGGCTGAGCAGGGCGGTCATCTGGCTCTGTGCATCGGTGGGAAATCCGGGGTAAGGCAGCGTCTTCAGGTTGGTGGCGACCAACCTCTCCGGTCCGACTACCCGAACGGCCTCTCCCAGTTCCTGCACCTCAACCCCAGCCTCCCGCAGCTTCGCCATGATCGGTGTAATATGCGGCGGAATCACATTCTCCAGGGTAATGTCACCCTTCGTCATGGCTGCCGCGATCATCCAGGTGCCCGCCTCAATATCATCGGGGATCACTGTATGAGTCGCACCACTCAGCCTTTGGACACCACGGATTTTGATGGTGTCAGTGCCCGCCCCGGTGATATGACCACCACAGGCGTTTACGTAGCTGGCTACATCGACCACGTGAGGTTCCCGTGCACAGTTGTAAATGATGGTGGTTCCCTCTGCAAGCGTAGCCGCGAGCATGACCTGAATCGTGGCGCCTACGCTGACCACATCGAGGTAGATCGTGTTGCCCACCAACTTCCGCGCCCGAGCCCGCATAATGCCGCGATCCATCCAGACCTCCGCCCCAAGGGCCGAAAGCCCTTTGAAGTGTTGGTCCACTGGCCGCTGGCCGATCTTGTCGCCACCGGGCAGGGGAATGTCCGCCTCGCCGTAGCGGGCCAGCATTACCCCAAGGAGGTAGTAGGATGCCCGCATGCTGGCAGCCAGGTGGTACGGCACCTCCATGGGTCGAACTCCGGCAGTGTGTACCGTCATGCGCCCGTGCATCGGGTCCCAGTCAACCCGGGCGCCGAGCCCCACCAATATCTCGCGATAGGTCTGAACGTCGTGAATCTGGGGCACATTCTCGAGGCGGCTGGAGCCATCGACCAGCAGGGTTGCGGCGATCAACGGTAGCACGGCATTCTTTCGCCCGCCAACCTTAATCGTCCCCTGCAGGGGCTTTCCACCGCGAATCGTAAGCGTGGTCAAGGGTCGTTCCTCCCCGCGGAGTAGACAGTATGCATTCGCTAGGATTCAAGCTCACCGTTGATGGCGTTAATGTAGTAGATCGCCCCACCATCCAGGGTGATCCGCCAGACGGGCACCGTCTCCCAGGCGCTGATTGCCTCGGGTATGGTTACAGTCAGGGACCGGCCCGCGTAGTAGCCCAACCGGACGTCGATAACGGTCCAGACCCGACCTCCGCTGCGCTCCAGATGCCCTGCCAGGCGGAGCAGTGCCTCCGCCGCAGGTCTGACCGCCTTGGGTGCGGAATCCTTGTACCCCACTGGTTGCACCCAGAAGAGCGTGACCGTTTCAACGCCGCGGGCTGACAACTCCACCCGGATATGACCGGAGAAGACTGGAATCCCTTCAAACATGGGGACGAACTCCACGACAGCCATTTCACCCTGCACAGAGACGCCCATCGGGTACGCGTTATCCGGCATCAGTTGTTCCGCTCTCAAGTACTCCTCCGCCACCTCCCGAACCTCTGCCTGATCTCGCAGCGATATCGGGTGGGCCGCTCTCCCCGTGGCCTCGGGACGGTAGATGACCACGTTCGTCTCAGGGTCCAGCGTAGGCTCGAGCCTGTCACTGCTGGTACCATCAAACGCTCGCGGACGTGGCGGCGAGGGACTGGGCCGCCTATAGGATTCGGCGAGCAATCGCTCGAAGTTGAGGTCAGGACGGTACTCTACGCGCAAAAAACGCATCGGTTCAGGGGTCGGTGGGAGTAGAACACCGGTTGGGAGAATCATCCCCTGGTCAGCCAGGCGAAGGCGGACCTGCTCGACTTGTACGCCTCTCGACTGTTGGACCAAGGCGGGAATCGCCTTAGGACCCCAGAGGGAATAGCCAAGGAGTAGGTTCACGATCACAAAGGCAACCAGCAGAATGCTGCGCGCTCGTGGCCAGTCCACACTCCTCACCTCCCTAAACGCTATCTGCCGAAAAAAGTTACGGTCAGAGCGTAACTCTTAGCGCGAGATGACGGGCGGAATCTTTTCCCGTCCTACTGCAGCCGGTTGGTACACACGTACCTCACCGGCCTGAATCACCCAGACCGGCTCCAATAACCACTGGTTTGGACCCACCTCTGGATCCGGCTTCAGATGATAGGCTAAGTGCATCCCTCGAATTGTCTCGGTCAAAATCAGCGGCACCTGATCCATTGCGAGAGCGATGGCTTGCTCCGGGGAGATGATCGCAACCTCTTCCCGGCCAAAGCTTGTGCTCACTGCTGCTGGATAGCGCCGGTAGTATACTACTCGCTGTGAAGAGACGTGGACTTGCACCCCGCCTCCTACCGACTCAACCGGGTACGGACCATCATCCCGGTAGTCAAACTCCAGGATGGCCCGCCGTGGTTGGCGAACGAAGCGGCGAAGGACAATCTCCTGGGGCCACCCGCCGTGCGATCCGACCCACTCCTGCGCCATGCTGATCGCTCGCGGTAAGCCAGGGGCCGTGCTCGACGAGTCGGCGGTCCGGTACTCAAGAACACCCGTGGTCAAGAAGCGTAGGAGCCGCTGACCGTCAGTCAGACTTCGGGCATCGCGCTCATCAATCTGACGCACGACCGAAAGATCGGGGAAGTACCTCATCTCTTCATCACGCTCATTGAAATCACTCGTCCGGATTCTGGCCACGGGCATGGCGCCAACCTCTGGCACAAGCAGGTCATCTCCCACCCGTGCCATGAGGTCTTCGTGCTCGATTGGCCGTTGTTGCGTAAACCGCATGGGATCAACCTGCTCAATCTGCTCGGCAATCTGTGCACGGAACAGCGACGGTAATTCGGCCAGGTAGTAAATCGTCCCACTCGGACCCGATAGGTAGATCACGCCCGGGTCGCTCAGATAGATCGTCACTCGGTCTATGCGAATGCTGGCGTTTCGTAGCCCTGGCGAGTTCCAGAGCAACTGATCAGCCCACTCACCCATGGTCAACGCAATGGGCAGATGGATCTGAACGGTGTCCGCTTCCTTCAACTGCTCGCCGACATTGTCGACAGGGAAACCGGCTGGCCCCGTTTGAAGACCAGTCAATACCTCACGCAAGAGCGACCATAGTTGCTTATACTCCTGAGAGCCAGCGTGCAGCGGCGCCATGCGCAGTCCTTTCTCCTGACGAATCTGAATGACCTCAGGGCGTAGGATATCGGGCATCTGCAGTACAGACGCGGGGGGTTGTGGCTGTACGCTTGGCTGCGCCACCACGGTCGGGAATATCTCTACGGTTGGATACCAAATCTGCAGGGAGAGGAAGATCGAAGTGGCTACCATAAGGGCCAATAGTGCATTGAGCAATCGATTCACCCACGCCGCCATCAACTCCACCTCGTCTCTTGGGCTGGAGCAGCGGGTACGGTGAAGGTGACTTCGGTCCCCCGTCCTAGCTGCGACGAGATTCCAATCTGGCCACCCATGAGCTCAACAATCTGACGGGCAATTGCAAGTCCCAGGCCCGTACCACCAAGGACGCGGGAGCGGGCCTTGTCAACACGGTAGAACCGCTCAAAGATCCGGGGAAGGTCCTCTGCCGGAATGCCAATGCCCGTATCTGTCACGGTAATTCGGACCGCGTCAGCGTCGGGCCTGGCTTGGACCGAGATCTCCCCACCCGTCGTCGTAAACTCAATGGCATTAGCAAGGAGATTGATCAGGACCTGCTGGAGCTTGTCATGGTCGTATAGGGCATGTCGAACGTCTGGTTCGACATGCCACGAAACCCTGATCTGCTTCCGGCTGGCCTGCACCGCGAGCTTCCCCACCGTCTCCTCAATCACATCAGCCACATTGTTGGGTTGGATATCCCACCTTGCCGTCCCTTCATCTAGCTGGGTGAGCCGGAGCAGGTCTCGTACCAGGCGGGCCATGCGATCCGTCTCGCCCTCTACAACGTGCAGAAAGCGGTTACGCAGTTCCTGATCCTCGGCTGCACCGTCAAGCAGCGTCTCCACGTAGCTCTTAACTGTCGTGAGTGGTGTCTTCAGCTCATGGGAGACGTTTGCCACGAACTCGCGGCGGAGCGCTTCGAGCTTCTCCAACTCGGTAATGTCATGGAAAACAATGACCGCCCCAGCCGGCTGGCCTTTCTCCCCGCGAAGCGGGGTCACATAGGCCTGAAGCACGAGGGTGGTTGTCCGGACGGAACGCGTGATCGACTCGTTCAGTTCTCGGGCCTCGGACAAGGCTTCCTCCAATTGGACCTCTGGCCATATGTCAGCCGGGCGGCGACCGATTGCCTCCACCTCTCGGATGAGGAACATCCGCTCGGCGGCTGGGTTCAACTTGATAATGCGACCATGACTATTGAGCGCCACCAGACCATCCGCCATATGAGCAAGGATAGCCTCAACCTTCTCCTTTTCCCCCTGGATTTCATCGAGCGTCTGTTTCAATCGATGCGACATGCGATTGAACATCTCACCCAGTTGGCCAATCTCATCGTTACTGCGGACCTGTATGGTCTGCTCAAAGTTGCCGCCGGCGATCTCCGCTGCCTTGCGTGTGACCTCGCGCACCGGGCCGGTGATCGTTCGGGCCAGCATGAAGCCAAGAACTACGGTCGACGCCATGGCCACACCGGTGGCGACCAGGAGGATGTCGCGCATATCTCGGAGCCGGGCATAAGCCTCCTCCAATGACGCCTTGAGATAGGCCACGGCGACTACCGTGTCCGAACTGGTAATCGGTAATGCCTCAAATACCATACGCTGACCGTTCTCGGTACCGGCCCGCTTATTCAGAAGGCCGCCATATGCGGGCGAAACATCATCATGAGTGAACTTCTTGCCCAGAAGGGTTGCGTGCTCAGGCTGTCGCAGAGTTGCACCAATCACAATTCCGTTGGCATCCAGAACCAAGACGTTGCCTGGCCAGCGCTCCATATACTGTCGAACGGAAGCCGGATCCAGGCGCTCACCGACCAGAAAGTTGGAGAGTTGGCCCGCAAGTAGCTGAGCGCTCTGATCAAGGTCGTCCTGTACCTTTCCAATATAGCTTCCCTCCAACTCCTTGAGGAGGTAGAGGCTGGCCAACTCCATGGCTACAACAATCAGCAACAGGTAGACCAGGACCAGTTTACCCTGAATGCTACGAATCACGGACCCACCCCCTCTCTATGTGGGGCGCCTGTTTGTCAGGCGAAGCGCTGAAAGTAGTAGCCAATGCCCCGCCGGGTCTTGATGAACTCCGGCTGTGCGGGGTTGTCCTCGATCTTCTCGCGCAGCCGCCGAACGGTTACATCGACCGTCCGAACATCACCATAATAGTCGTAACCCCATACCTCCTCCAGCAGAGCCTCCCGCGAGAAGACCTGGCCAGCATGGGAAGCGAGGAAGCGCAGCAACTCAAACTCACGTGGGGTCAGGTCGACCTGCTGTGTCCCCTTCATGACTTCGTAACTGGTCAGGTTCAGGGAGACCGTGCCGGCCCGCAAGATCTGATCCTGCGATTGCGGTTGGGTGGCAGGCGACTCCTTTGCCCGAACTCGCCGCAGGATAGCTCGGACTCGGGCGATTAGCTCACGTGGACTGAAGGGCTTGGTAACGTAGTCGTCGGCGCCGAGTTCCAGGCCGAGAACCTTGTCCACCTCGGCTTCCTTCGCGGTCAACATAAGGATCGGTACCGAAGAGAAGGTCCGGATTTCCCGGCAAACCGAGAAACCGTCCAGCTTTGGCAGCATGATGTCCAGAATGACCAAATGAAAGGGCTGGGCCTTCGCCTTTGCGACAGCTTCCTCCCCGTCGTAGGCCACCTCGACCTCGAAACCCTCACGTTCGAAGCTAAACTGGAGGATTTCGGCGATCGGACGTTCGTCGTCTACAACCAAAATGCGGTCTACCATGATTTCCTCCCCTTTGCCATTACCGCCCCGAACTTCGATGACAGAGCCCCCCGTTCCTTCTCCCATCGCCCACAGAAACGTTGGCCCATTCAAATGGGAAAGCAGATGGGCTTACCGCTCAACCTCCAGTTCATCGAGATGCGCCTGAACCCAGTCGTTCCAGTCGTCAAACAACGCATCTACTGACTGTCCATAGATCTGGGTGACCGCCTTCTCAAAAGGCTGGTTGGTGGCAAGTAGTTGTATGAGACTGGTCAGTGCTTCTTCTCCGCCAATCTGGGCCATGTACTCAACGAGAAGGTAGCTCTGCCTGTACGCTAAGGGCTGGTTCGGTAAGGAATCGAACCGATCACGGAGGTCTGCCAGAGAATATAGCTCCTGCCTTAGCGTGCTAGATCGTTCAATCCAGAGGAAACCGGTTGCTTGCCGCTCCACTCGCTGGGCGAGCCCTTCGGTAAACCAGCGTGTGTAGTTCCCATCCGTCATGACGTCCAGAAGGTAGTGGGAGAACTCATGGGCGATCGGGTTCAGCCTCCCGAACACCTTACGCCGTTTTGCCGCATCCTTTTCGGTAATCCATGCATTGGGCGAAAGAAGCCGGATCGTCCCCTTCCAGTAGACCCCCAGCGCACTCTCGCCGTTCCCCCAGCCAAACGCATCACGAAGTTGCTGACGGTCCGGATAGAGAATAATGGGGACCGGCTCGATGGGGACAAAGCCGACCGTTGACACAACCTCGTCATATAATGCTTCGGCGGTCCCCAACACCAAGTCTGTAACCCCTTCGTCTGGTTCACGATAATAGAGATCAAAGTGATCGGAACGCTTGCGGGAGTACCCGAGTAGTTCCTGCAGCGTGCGCTCCTGACTATGCTCACGATGGACCCGATAGACAACCGCCCGTGATTGCGGCCACGCCCGCCAGAGTACTGTCATCATAGAGGCGAGCGAGACCGGAATCAGGCAGCAAATCCCGATGCGTTTCCAGTTCATCCGCTCCATCTCATTTCTAATGTTCGTGTATTAATACCGACCCTATCAGTATAGATGAAGCCCTAAGCGGCCTCCACGCACAATCGGTGGGGCCCTTGTCACTCTGCGGGCTGTCATACAAAAGGACCCATCCTGAATGGAGGATGGGTCCGGCGAAAGCAGTCTCGGTTATCCAAGTTGTCGGAGCTCGTGCGTTAATTGCTCGAAGGAACCCTTATCACCGGACTCCAGTGCCTTATCAATTCGCTGTAGCAGGTTCTGCCGTCGGGTAATGCGGTCCAGTTCGTCCGAGAAGACTTCCTCGTGCCAACGAGCCATGGTGTCGAGAAACTCCTGCCGATCCTCACTCCACTCCGGCGGATCTGTCGAGAGGCAGAGATGGATCTCTTCTGGAATGAACTTCATGAGCTCCACGACGGCCTGAGAGGTCTTGTGGAAGAAACGATCCCCGCGCCGATAGAAGAAGGGCCAGGCCCCCGAACCCTTTGCTGACACCAAGATCGCGTGGCGATGATCGGTCAGATCTGACACGATTTCAATGCGGCGGAGAATCTCCTCTTTGGCCAGCAAGAACTGGAGGAACCCACGAGCCTCCGGGAGCTTGGGCTGATGGTGCTCCAGAAAAGACCGGATCACTTCAACCTTGCCTTTGATCTCCTTTGGCTTTTCCATCGCGCGTCCTCCTTCGGAGACGGTTTCGTGACGGGGAAGCCTCTTGGGGTCAACTGGGGTCTTATTGACTTCGCCCAATGGCCCTCTATCTCCTGCTCGGGAATCATCGGTCATATACAGGAGAATTCCCTCTGTTGGATAGAGTCTCCCAATGGTCGCGCTCCCATACAAAACCACCCGGCCGATACGCCGGGTGGTTGCAGGTTCTCATTGATAGTAGTTGAGCGGGTTGACCGAGGTGCCGTTCACCTGGATTTCGAAATGCAGGTGGGGACCCGTCGAGAATCCGGTATTCCCTACATATCCGATCACATCGCCCTTGTTCACCGTGTCTCCGAGTTCGACGTTGAAGCCAGAGAGATGAGCATACCAGGTAACCATCTCGCCGCCGCCGTGATCGATCTTAACCATGTACCCGTAGTTGCCTGACCAGCCGCGGAAGACGACCATACCGCTGTCCGCTGCCAATATTGGCGTACCGGTCGGGGCGCCGATATCAATAGCGGAGTGGAAGCTTCCCCAACGCGGCCCAAAATACGAGGTAATTGTGCCGACTACCGGGAAGACCAGGGAGCCCGATCCCATTTCCGGCACTTGCTTGGTGCCCACTTTGGCGACCTGGGTCTTCGGTTCAGACAACAGCTTGTTATCTAGAACCTCGCTCCTTACGACCTTCCCGTCTTCACGGTACTCGCGAATAGTCAGTTCCCGCGAACCCCACTCGCCGGGGGTAATCACCTGGTACTGCCAGGGCCAGAGATCCGGATCCTTCACAATCTCTTCCCTGAAGGGAATCCCCTCGTCAACGATCCGCTTTGCAACAGACCGTGTATGGACATGCGGTTCCTTGTACGAGATATTCAGCACCTGGCCGATCTGAAGGGTATCCAGGTCGGCGCCGGGATTGGCCTTAGCCAACTGCTCGGTTGTCAGATCGTAGCTACGCGCGATGTCCCAGCCGGTGTCACCGGACTGAACGGTGTAGGTAACAAGCTTGTCCGTACCGAGGCGCAGAATGTTGATCGCCTCTTCGATCGTGCGAATGGTCTCAGGCTGAACCGCCTTCATGCGCCAGGCAATGGACTCCTGAAAGGTGAGTTGCTCGATTGCGGACACGTCATGCAATACGGTCGCTTTGTAGGTCTCGAGGATCTGATCCCGTACCTGCTTGGCCGACTCTTCATCTGCCACGGCAACAATGTCGTTCCCGTTGACCGTGATCGCTACTGCATCCCGAAGCTCAGCAGCACTCTGTGCTTGTGCGCTCTGAAGGAGTTGTTCCCTGGCTCCGGTCAGCCGTGCACTGGCGGACAGCGCCCGTACATTCACCTTATTGGCGAAGTCTATGTACGTTTGGAGTTCAGGCGCGACCAGAGACTCCTGGGATCTCAGCGCGCCTGCAGCCATTTCCAGATCGCGCGGTGAGCCCACAACCTGCCCGCCAGCCTCCACGGCGTACCGTGGGCGCGTATAGCCGCGCCATCCAAGATCCGCTACGATACCGAGTGCGGTCACCAAGGAGAGGACGAGCATGACGAAGGGGCGACGAGGCAATGGTAGTCACCTCCAGCAGCCGAATACAACAACGTCCAATGTTTCGCTACACGGGATGAAAATCCTCCCAATACCCTGGCGAAACCATAACATATTTCTTCCGGGCTTGTCTATCTTCTGGAGCAAATGGGCATACTCGACCTGACATCTCTGTCCATTCGACGATGAATGAGGTGGCACCTTGGATAGACGCATTCCATCGAGGCTCCACGGAAAACGGATCATGTTCGGAACAGTTGGTTGCCTGCTTATTGGCGGCGCGGCCGTTTCCGCGTTCGGTACAACCCCGACCTGGACACCCTATTTCGGCGCAGGGGTGGCCGTTGCGGCTGATTATACGGATAGTGGTTACGTGACAGCAGGGACAGCCGAACCCTTGGCCGCCCAGGAGAGTATGGACGATTACCTGAGCATTTCGGCTCGCGCGGCGTACAAGGCGGTCACCTCGGTCCGCAAGCGGGTTCAGGAATACACGGTAGAGCCAGGGGACTCTCTCTGGCTGATCGCTCAAACCTACGACACAGACCTGGATACGCTGCTGGCACTCAATCCGGACCAGAAGTCAACAGTTCTTCAGCCGGGGCAAGTGCTCAAAGTGGTGCCACACTTTGTTGGATCGGTCCATCTAACCGAGTTAGGCGAAACACTTGCCGAGATCAGTGAGGCCTATGATCTTTCAGTGGATGCTATCGTGGCTGCAAATGACCTCCCGTCAGCCAACGACGTGGCCGTCAATACGCTCCTCCTCCTGCCCGGTGCCAAAGCCCGGCCGGCTCGGCTGCAGTTGGCAAGCCGCAGCGCCTCCCGCCGTGTGAACGAGAGCGCCAGCCATAGTCGATCAACGGCAATCTCCTTGGGTTGGACTTGGCCCATCATCGGAGGTCTGCATTCCAGTGAGTTCGGCTCGCGATGGGGCGGGTTTCACTCCGGTATGGATATTGCAGTGCCCGTTGGAACACCGGCAGCCGTCGTAGCCGACGGCACAGTCACCTTCGCCGGCTGGGATGGCGGCTACGGCTACTCGGTTATGATCGATCATGGCGGTGGTGTGGAGACTCGCTATGCGCACGCATCCAAGGTGCTCGTTACCGAGGGACAAGCAGTCACCCAAGGTGACCAGGTGATTTTGGTGGGGAGCACCGGGAACTCTACGGGTCCCCACCTGCACTTCGAAGTGCTCATCAATGGTGTCGCCCAGAATCCAAGAGAGTATCTGCCGTAGCATAGTAGGGCGGGACCTGCCGGATGGTAGGTCCCGCCCTCGTGCTATTGATCTGCCCAGTTCTGGGACCGGCGAACCGCCTCGCGCCAGCCCCGGTAGAGCTGTTCGCGCCGTTCGGCTGGCATGGACGGCGTAAAGGTGCGAGCTGCCTGCCAGCGGTTCTCCAGCTCGGTCCTGTTGGTCCAGACCCCAGTGGCCAGGCCCGCCAGATAGGCAGCACCCATGGCCGTTGTCTCCACATTCGCCGGGCGCTGAACCTCCTTGCCCAGCATGTCTGCCTGGAACTGGGCGAGGAAGTTGTTGGCCGCCGCCCCCCCGTCTATACGAAGGCTGGCAAGATCGAGCCCCGAGTCCTCGACCATGGCATCCAGGACATCGCGGGTCTGATAGGCGATTGCCTCCAGTGCCGCCCGGGCGATATGGGCCCGTCGTGTCCCACGGGTCAGCCCGAGAATCGTTCCACGGGCATACGCATCCCAGTGGGGTGCCCCCAGTCCTACGAAGGCAGGCACCAGGTAGACGCCCCCTGTGTCCGGGATGGAGGCTGCCAGTGTCTCGGTCTCAGCCGCCGACTGAATCAGTCCCAGTTCATCCCGCAGCCACTGAATTGCGGCTCCTGCAATGAAGACGCTGCCCTCCAGAGCATATTCCACGGTCCCGCCGAGGCCCCAGGCAATGGTGGTCAATAACCCCTTACTACTGGTAACCGGATGCGTGCCGGTATTCATGAGAAGGAAACAGCCTGTCCCGTAGGTGTTTTTCGCCATGCCGGAATGGAAGCAGGCCTGTCCAAACAGAGCGGCTTGCTGGTCGCCCGCTACGCCTGCGAGCGGAATGGGTCCACCGAAGAGGCCCGGAGCGGTTTCTCCGAAGAGGCCGCTTGAGGGTCTGACCTCTGGCAACATGACAGCGGGAATACCGAGTTCCTTCAGAATCTCGGGGTCCCACCGGAGGGCGTGAATGTCATAAAGCATCGTCCGCGATGCATTGGAGTAATCGGTTGCGTGGACTTTTCCACCAGATAGCTTCCAAAGGAGCCAGGTGTCAATCGTCCCGAAAAGTACCTCACCGCGTTCTGCCTTCTCACGGGCACCTGGTACGTGATCCAGGATCCACTTCACCTTGGTCCCGGAGAAGTAAGCGTCGATGACCAGGCCCGTCTTGGCCCGAATGGTCTCCTCCCAGCCAGCTTGGCGCAGGTCCCGGCAGAAGTCCGCCGTACGACGGCACTGCCATACAATTGCGGGCGCTATCGGCTTTCCCGTGGCCTTCTCCCAGACGACCGTCGTCTCCCTCTGATTGGTGATCCCGATCGCCACGATGTCTTGCCAACCAGCACCGCCAGTCGACATGGCGATACGAGCTACCTCGATCTGCGTCGTCCAGATTTCTTCCGGATCGTGTTCAACCCAACCGGGTTGTGGATAGTGCTGGGAGAACTCCCGTTGTGCCACCGCGACCACGCCACCACGTTCGTTGAACAGAACTGCTCGGGAGCTGGTTGTTCCCTGGTCCAGGGCGAGCACGAAGCGCTTCTGGTTCGTCACTGCACCTCACCTCGGGACAAAGGTTCGACATTCGACTATTGCGAACCCTGCCGGTCGTAGACGCTCCTGACTCGCCTCACATAGGGATGCCGACTCCCCAGAACAGCGGCCTTCGGTCCACCATTATAGGCAGCCAAGGCGCGGTCCCACGAACCATGCTCCCGCTGCAGCGCCTGCAGATACCAGGCACCCATGCTCAGGTTGGTCAGCGGATCATACAGGTCGTAATCCGAGAGTCCCATGCGTCGACTTATCCACGCAGCCGTCGCGGGGATGATCTGCATCAGCCCGCTGTCGCCGCTAGTCCCTCTTGCACGAGCATACCACTGGCTCTCGACCGTACCCACAGCTGCGATCAACCGTGGGTCCAGATCATAACGCGAAGCAACATCCAATACGAACTGCCGGTACCCCACTGGCACCAAGTCCGCCACCCGTGCCAGGGCCTGCCGACGTGTCGTTCGCTCCTGGCGAACCTGCCGTCGTTTCTCCCCAGACAGATCGTAGGCTAGTTCTGCCGCCTCCCATTGTCGCACCCGCTCGCCACGGGCTACCGCTTGCTCATGGCGCCGGGCCACTAGCAGAGGATACTCAGGAATCTGCGGTTCGAACAGACCCATGGCCTGTACCTGGGCGGGTTCGGGCGCCCCCTCCGTCGGTATCGGTGTGCAACCCGGCGCTGCAGACCAGACCGTGAGTACCATGAGGGCGACCAGAACCCGCCGAAGCCGTCGAATCAGCTTCACGGATCGGGCACCCCTTTCGGAAGAATTGGGAGCACTCAGCGCTACCGTACCACACGGCGCCCGCGAAATCTGTTGAGTCTTGTCGTGTCGAACGCTTTTTTCTTCCTGAGCAGGGAATGGCGAAACCCGAGGTCATCTGACCTCGGGTTTATCTGGAGCCGATGAGGGGACTCGAACCCCTGACCTGCTGATTACGAATCAGCTGCTCTACCGGCTGAGCTACATCGGCATGCAAAACGGAGACGCTCACGTCTCCGTCGCCTTTGGAGCGGGTGATGGGAATCGAACCCACGCTCTCAGCTTGGGAAGCTGATGTTCTACCATTGAACTACACCCGCATCTCAGTACACTTTATTATAGCCACGGCTCGGCTGCAATGCAAGTCGGTGGCGCATAGAAAAAATCGGGGCGGTTTCCATGCCGCCCCGATTGCTGACTAGAAGATGTCGTCCCGGTAGATGGCCTGGGTTCGCTCACTGCCGACACCCAGGATAGAGACCTTCACGCCGGTGAATTCTTCGATCAGCTTTACGTACCGCTGAGCACCTGCTGGTAGTTCCTCCAGCGTCTTGACCGAGCTGAAGGACTCGTTCCACTCCCAGTTAGGCAACTCCTCGTAGACCGGGGTCACCTGCGCAAGCGCCTTCAGACCGACCGGAAACTCCTTGGTCACGGTCCCGTCGGGCATGCGATAACCAATGCACACCTTGAGAGTCTCGACCTGCGTCTTCGCAAGCGTATCCAAATGTGGCACAGCCAGATCGGTGATCCCGCTCACGCGGCAGGCGTAGCGGACCATGACCAGGTCAAGCCAGCCAATACGACGAGGCCGCCCGGTAGTTGTGCCATACTCATGGCCATGCTCCCGGATCAGGGTGCCCGTCTCGTCATAAAGCTCGGTGGGGAAAGGTCCTTCGCCTACACGGGAGGTGTATGCCTTCACCACACCGACCACCCGGTCGATCTTGGTTGGACCAACCCCAGCGCCGATAATTGCTCCGGCAGCGATGGGGTGAGAAGCGGTTACGTAGGGGTAGGTCCCGTAGTCAATGTCGAGCAGGTGGCCCTGGGCGCCCTCAAAGAGCACGTTCTTGCCCTCATCGATGGCGTCATTCACCAGTTCCACGGTATTGGCCACGAATGGGCGAAGTCGCTCCGCATACTCCAGATACGGCTCAGCGATCTCCTCTACGGTGAAGCCAGGCAGGCCATACACCCGATCAAGCAGGTAGTTCTTCGCCTCCACCTGAGCGGCCAGCTTCGGGAGGAACTCCTCCTTGTCTAGCAGGTCAACCAGGCGAATGCCCACACGGGCAAACTTGTCCATGTAGGCCGGACCGATCCCACGGCGGGTGGTTCCGATCTTGTTGGCGCCCTTCCGGTCCTCTTCGGCCTCGTCCAACCGGATGTGGTACGGGAAGACCACGTGTGCGCCACCACTGATCCGGAGGTTCGACAGGTCGACCCCCTTGCCGGCTAGGTAGTCCATCTCCTCAAGCAGCTTGGCCGGGTCAAGGACCACGCCGTGACCAATGACGCAGAGGGTCCCGGGATAGAGAATCCCCGACGGGACCTGGTGTAGCTTGTACTGCTGTCCGTTCGCCCAGACGGTATGGCCGGCATTGGCGCCGCCGGTGGCCCGGACGACAACCTCCCCCTGAGCGGCCAGGAGATCCACGAACTTACCCTTACCTTCATCGCCCCACTGGGCACCCATCACAACGACGACCGGCAAAAGGGGCACCTCCCGTACAAAAAGGCCAGGGCCTGATGACCGTGGCCTTGCCTATCGATTCCCCGAAACCCCAACACAGTGTATCACCCGGCCAAAAGGGTGTCAACGCGCGCACTCGAACGTTGTCCACAGCTGTGGATATAAATGTTCGTAACTCGCGACGTCCAAGATTCGCGCGTCGTCGCGGGTGCTATCAGGCGTCGCGCGATGGTCGACCGTTCTGGTTTTGCGCGTCGTGCTAGGTGTTTGGAACTAGGCCCCCCGTTTGTGTTCCTTGCCGTACATCTTCTGAATATCCTTCATGAAGTAGAGTTCAACCGATCCCACGGGGCCGTTACGATGCTTCGCCACGATGATCTCGACGATGTTCTTGTTCTCGGTGTTCTGATCGTAGTAGTCTTCACGGTAGAGAAAGGCTACCATGTCAGCATCCTGCTCAATTGCCCCCGACTCCCGAAGGTCCGAGAGCATGGGGCGCTTGTCCTGCCGCTGCTCAACGGAACGCGAGAGCTGCGATAAGGCAATGACCGGGACCTTCAGCTCGCGGGCAAGGGCTTTGAGTGAACGGGAGATCTCCGAGATCTCCTGCTGGCGGTTGGCCTGCGCGCCCGGTCGTTGGGGAATCGACATTAGCTGCAAATAGTCGATGATAATCATGTCCAGCCCATGCTCCTGCGAGATTCGCCGGGCTTTGGCCCGGAGTTCTGGCAGAGGGCAGTTAGGGGTGTCGTCAATAAAGATGTGGGACTCCGCCAGAGTCGAGAGGGCTGTGCCCAGCCGGCTCCAGTCCTGGTCCTGCAGCTGCCCGGTGCGGAGTTTATGTCCGTCGACGGCGGCCTCCGCCGCCAGCAGTCGCATGGCCAACTGTTCAGCCGCCATTTCGAGCGAGAAGAAACAGACCTTAGCGCCGCCGATTACGGCTGCATTTCGGGCAATGTTAAGCGTGAAGGCAGTCTTACCAACCGAGGGGCGGGCAGCAACAATGACCATATCTGATGGCTGAAATCCTGATGTCATGTGATCAAGGTCCTGAAACCCCGAGGTCACACCTGTGGTCTTGCCCTTCGAACTGAAGAGATGCTCCAGGTGGCCATAAGCGGTGACAAGGGCTTCACGAATATGCACGTAACCCTTCGCTGACCGTTTGTGCGTGACTGCGAAGATCGACTTCTCCGCCTCTTGCAGGGTAGCCTCTACATCTTCAGTGGTATAGCAGTCGTCCACAATTCGGCGGGCAGAGGTCTGCAGCCGGCGCAGCACGGCCTTCTGCTCCACGATTTCCGCGTACTGATAGACGTTAGCCGTGGTCGGCACCAGGTTGATCAGGCTGGTCAGGTAGGTGAGACCGCCCACATCCTCCAGGTGCCCAGTCTTGCCGAGTTCATCTTGCACGGTAATGGGATCGACTGGCTCGCCGCGGTTGTAGATCGCGATCATAGCCGCGAAAAGCTGCTGGTGCTTGTCGGAGTAAAAGTCCTCTGGCACCAGTTTGTTAGAGACGGCAATGACGGCTTCGCGGTCAATCAGCATGGCGCCGAGGACCGACTGCTCCGCTTCAAGGTTCTGGGGTGGGACGCGTTCACTGAAGGCGTTCATAGCCGACGACCCCCAAACATAGGTTCCCCCATTAATTCGGCCTTACAAGCCAGAATCCTGCTAGACGCAGACGCGCGCGGGCCGGCGTTTGCCCGACCCGCGCACGTTCGTGCCGCGTTAAGTTCGACGACCGAATCGGCCACCCCTGCTAACTGGCGGTGCGAACATCGGTGGATGGTTCCGCCAGGACCAGTGCCATGGCTTCCTCAATCGTGGCAGCAAATCGCACCTCAATGCCCGGCACATCCTGGGGAACGTCCTTCCGGTTCTCCTCAGGCAGAACGACTCGGGTCATACCCGCCTGTTTGGCCCCGTAGATCTTCTCGTACACACCACCAATGGCCTTGACCGCCCCGCGAATCGAGACCTCCCCGGTGATCGCCACATCCTGGCGAACCGGGCGCCCCTGAATCGCAGAAATCATAGCAAGGTAGATAGCCGTGCCCGCGCTCGGTCCATCAATCCGACCGCCACCAACCACATTGACATGCATATCCCAGTTGGACAGGTCCTCTCCGGTTACCCGCCGGACAACGGCTGCAGCGTTGAAGAGCGAGTCTTTGGTCATAGAGCCGGCGGTGTCGTTCATGCGGAGCGCACCCTTGCCCGGATCCCGAGCCGGGAAGGCAACAGCCTCAATCTCCAGGACCGAGCCGATGTACCCCAGCACCCCAAGACCGAAGATCCGGCCCACTTCCGCCGTTGGAGAGGCCTTGCGGGTGACGTTGGGCGAGAGGCGGCCTGACTGCAGCACCTCGTAAACGTGTTGTCGGGTAATCGTCATACCCTCCTCGGGTACGACCCCAGCGGCCTGATAGAGCGCCAGACCGTTAGCATCGGCCAGAATGCCGATTGCCTTACGCCCCTCAATTGTGTACTCGGCGATCACTTCGGAAACACCTTCGTCCAGGCGAACACCAATGCGTTCTGCCGCCTGCTCCACAATCAACCGGATATCGCCCGGGGTGAGTGGTTCGAAAAAGACCTCGGCGCACCGGGAGCGGAGTGCGGGATTAATCTCGCTGGGCTCCCTGGTGGTGGCACCGATCAGAATAATATCCGCCGGAGCACCCTCCTCGAAGAGCTTCTTCACGTACTTCGGAACGTTGGGATCGTTGGCGTCATAGTAGCTGGAATCAAAAGCGACGCGCTTGTCCTCGAGGACCTTGAGGAGTTTATTCTGGAGCATCGGCTCCAACTCTCCAATCTCATCAATGAACAGCACGCCCCCGTGAGCGTCGGTCACTAGACCAGTCTTGGGCTCCGGAATACCACTGTCAGCAAGCTCACGACGGGCCCCCTGGTAGATCGGGTCATGAACTGAGCCCAGGAGTGGATTCGTAACTTCCCGTGGATCCCACCGCAGGGTAGTACCGTCGACCTCCACAAACGGAGCATCGGCGGCGAAGGGCGTCTGTGGCAGACGCTTGGCCTCTTCCAAGGCGAGTCGGGCGACCGTAGTCTTACCCACGCCAGGAGGGCCATACATGATGATATGTTGCGGGAATGGCGAAGCGATTTTGGCAAGAAGCGCCTTTATGGCCCGCTCTTGGCCGATCACCTCGCTAAGCTTTGAAGGACGGAGAACCTCCGCCGCTGTTCGAACTAGGCGCTTCTCTTCGAGGGCCTCAAGGTGCGCCAGTCTCTTCAGGGTTGAGGTAGTCTCCGGGCCGGCGTCCTCCTTCAGGACCTGCTGTTTGATCTCGCGGTAATACTCCTCGTGTCGCTCCTGCATGCGGGCCTGGATCTTCTTCTCAATCTTGTCCTCGACCGTGCGGCGGGCGATCAGGTCGGCGATATCGTTCTCCAGCTGATCTAGAATGCCAGGCACCTGCGTGCGGGTAGGAAGTTGGTCAATCGTCGGATCCTCGTAGACTAAGCGTTGGAGCGCGAGAATTTGATCCTCGACCAACTCCGACTTCATCAGGCTCAGTGCCTCCAGCTTGCTGGCCTTCAGAACTAACCGCTCCGGACCCCACAGATTGGTGAGCAACCCAAAGAGTGCCCCTACCTGGCGACGCAGCTGCTCTTCAGGTGACAGTTTCTGACTCAGGGTCTCCGGTTCGTCCGGCTTTGCTCCCCGAATGAGCTTCTCCAAAATATCTTTCATACGGTATAGGGCCGGGGCCCGCACCTCCTCTATAGCGAGACGCGGCCCTGGCCGGGGGAACCGGCCGGGCCGCGGTCCTTTACTCCGATACGATTTCGACGTTGACCGTACCGTTAACGTTGTGGCCAAACTTGAGGGAGACGGGATAAACCCCAAGGGTCTTAATGGGAGAGCTGAGCTCGACAATCTTGCGGTCGAACTCTTTGATGCCCAGATGCTTGGCGATGGCGTCGGCCACGTCCTTGTTACCGACCGAGCCGAAGAGCCGGCCGCCCTCGCCACACTTGGCGCGGAGTTTCACGGTCTGGCCATCCAGTTTGTCCCGCAGAGCCTTCAGTTCGTTGAGCATGCGCTCCTGCTTGGCCGCCTGAGCCTTCTTCTCTTCCTCAATGGACTTGAGCGCACCGGCCGAAGCCTCTATCGCCAGGCCGCGCGGCAAGAGGAAGTTGCGGGCATAACCATCCGATACCTCCAGCGTCTGGCCCTTCTTGCCCGTACCCTTTACATCGGCCTTCAGAATGACCTTCACGAGAATCCCTCCTTAGGTAGTTCCCTCTGGCGGGCGTTTCCATATACCATGTCCCAGTCCGCGGAAGTCGAAAATCGAGTCCCACATGGCCAGGAGCGTAAAGATCTGCAGCGCCATGACCCCCAGCATCATCGTTGCCGCTCCCACTACGAGCGCCGAAACACCCTTGCCGTAGTTCTTCTTGCGCAGGAAGCCGTAGACGACTGCTCCTCCAGCCAGGGCGAAGATCATTCCGAGTGGTGAGAAGATGTTCATGAGCAGTTTCGCCCACCAGGATGCGTGGACAACATCGGCGGTTAAGAAGAAGGACTGTCCGAGCATCATGAGCCCATAGACCCAGACGAGCCAGACCGGTAGCCGGAACGCCTCGAATGGGGTGGGTGCAGGCACTGCGTGTCCGAATCGAGGCAAGGTCATACGGCAGAGCAGGTAGTTCACCCAGGTGCTGAAGGCCCCAAGCAAGAAGAGCGAGGACGGCAAGAGCGCCCAGGCAAAACCAACAGGATCCTTGCGGATGCTCTCCACAAAGGCCTTGCCCTGTTCAATGGTCGCCTGCTGCTGTGGGGTGGGGTTTTCGACCTGGGGCACCATGACCTGTTCCACCAGCCGAATCCCCTGCTCTAGCTGCTCCTTGCCCGCTTGTGACTCCAGGGCCGTCACGAAGGGGTCCCGCCCCTCGAACATTGCCACCCGAGTTACTCCGTACTCAAGAGCAAAGCCAAAGAAGAAGACCACCACTGCCAGTAACCCAATCGTCAGCGGTCGCCAACCGTTACGGAAACCATAACCGAAGGCCAGTCCTGGCAGGATGCCAGCCGGCAGAGCCAGCACGGCCGCAGTCAAGCCTGAGAAGGCCACGGTGAAGAGAGTCGCAACAATGGCGGTCATGGCAGCGACACGCCCGCCATAACGCACATAAGCCAGTACGAGCGGAATTGGCATGAAGACCGAGAGCAGGGGGACAAGGCTGAAGACCACGACCAAGGCGGCCATGAGCCCACCGAAGACCAGCCCCTGCACTCCGGAGGAGGAACGATTCTGCATCGGGTGCTATCTCCTTTGCAGGGTCAGCGGCGGCGTCAACCACTTCGCCGGGTCCGGGTCCGACTCCTGCGGTCAATGGGTGTAGGAAAAAGGGGCACCGCCCAAACGGTGCCCCTTGGCTCCATTACGGATCCGCTTACTCAACAGTAAACGGCAGCAGGGCCATAATACGGGCCCGCTTGATCGCAACGGTCAGCTGACGCTGATGAGCGGCGCAGTTGCCCGAGATACGCCGCGGCAGAATCTTGCCGCGCTCGGTGATATACCGCTTCAGGCGCCCGATGTCCTTATAATCAACGCTTTCAACCTTGTCGACGCAGAAGCTGCATACACGACGCTTCGGCCGACGGCCACGTTCACGACGCATTGAAGAGTCCTCCTTTCGTTAAAAGGGGACGTCATCGTCGTCGTTGAAGGTCAGCTCGCTGCCCATGCCTGACTCCCGGCGGGGGCTGCCACCGCTAGAGCGATCATAGCCACCCGTACGGTCACCACCACCCTGATCTCGCCCGCTATCCAGGAAGCGTACGCCACCATACTGGTTGGCAACCACTTCGGCCTTCTCCCGGCGCTGACCCTCCTGGGTCTCATACGACCGGATTTGCAGGCGACCCTGAACCGCCACCAGGCGGCCCTTCTGCAGGTAATTGGCTACGGTCTCAGCCTGCTTATCCCACACGACAACATCGATGAAGTCCGTTTCTTTCTCGCCCTGCGGATTCGTTGTGCCACGGTCCACCGCAAGCCGCAGGGTGGCGACAGCCTTCCCTGTAGTGGTATACCGCAACTCTGGGTCCTTGGTAAGGCGGCCGATCAAGACAACGTTGTTGAGCACATCCTTACCTCCTTTGGGTTACTACTCCTCCGGACGGACGATCATGAAGCGAACGACTTCATCGGTGATCTTCAGAACGCGGGTCAGTTCCTCCGCGGTCTTCGCTTCACCCTTGAAGTAGACGACCGTGTAAAAGCCATCGCGGAGATCGTTGATCTCGTAAGCCAGCCGCTGCTTCTTCCAGGGCTCAGCCTTCTCGATCGCACCAGCATTGTTGCTGATCAGACCGGAAATCTTGTCCATTACACCCTGGAGACCAGCCTCATCCAGCTCAGGACGGGCAATCACCATCATCTCATAGTTCCTCAAGGTAGCACCTCCTCCCCTTGGTCTTTGGCTCCACTCCAGTGGAGCAGGGAGACAGCAGCCTGTCGGCTACGCCTATATCTGCACTGGATTCCAGCGCATCCAGTTCACTATACCACGCGCGTCACCGCGGTTCAAGCGCGCGGTGTCGCGTTCTGTGCATCTCCCTCACTCCGGCGCGGAATCCGCTCCCTAACACTCTTCTCGAACTTTGGCCGGGGTATCATCACCCGGTGATTGCAGCCTAAGCACTTCAGACCGAAGTCAATGCCGGTCCGATAGATCTCCCATTGATCCGAACCGCAGGGATGGGCCTTTTTGAGCCGGACCACATCCCCAATCTCGTATTTCACACGTTCCATAGTCTGGTCCCTCCGCCGAATAGTACGCCCCGAATCCACTCGAAGAACCCCACCATGAAGGGGACGGTCTTGGCCTGTGCAAACGCTTCGCCCAACTCCGTGGCCCCATACATGGTGAGCATGGGCACGACAAAGACGGTCACAATGCTGAGGACCAGAGCCGCCTGAAGAAGGAGCGCGAGCGCACCTGCCAGCCGATCGATCGTACCGATTACGGGAATCTCCTGGACCTGTTCCGCGATCAACCGGCCTAGGAGACTGAGAAGAACGCTCAAAATGGTGACCAGGAGTGCAAAGACGACTACGTTCAAGAACCCTGCAGCCACCTGCTCAATCAAGAACTCGGCAGCCGTCTTGTTGCCAGCAGCAGTTGACCACTCAGTCAACTGCTGTGCCAAGGGAGCCCGATAGAACTCGGGCACTGGAATAGCGTTTAGCCACTTGATAGCGGTGCTCAGAGGAATAGCCGAAACAGGTACGGTACCTGCCTCCACCGGCAGGTGAATCCGCCTTGTGATCACTCCCTCGAGCCAGCCTTGCGCACCAAAGGCTGTGTTTAACCACCCAACTACATGGTGCCCAAAGCGTCCCGCGACAACAACGGCAATGATAAATGACAGGAAACTTGTCAGGAAGCGGATAATCCCTGTCGTCCATCCGACAAGGAATGCTACCAGAAGGGTCCCAAGGATCGTGATATCGACAACCGTGAGGGAGGCCCACCAACCCGTAAGCATGACACATCCCTACCTTTGGTTATGTCCGGGCGGTGGCCCGTTGGAATAGTCCGATCCCGACAAGAAGGAGAACCCCGCCGACCAGGCTGACCGGCCCGGGCCCCGTTTGCCAGATTAACCAGGCGAGTAGCGTGGCCCCGATGGGCTCACCCAAGATGCTGACGGAGACCGCAGAGGGAGGAACGTACTTGAGTGCCCAGTTGAAGAGGGTATGGCCAAAGATGGTCGGAAAGACAGCAAGCGCCAGGAACACCCACCAGGTCTGTGTCGGAAATCCGCTCAACGGGTTTCCCATAATGACCGCGGCAGCTAGCAGGGCCACTGCCGCGACAGCATACGCAAGCAGTGAGTACTGAACCGCTCCAACCCGCTGTCGAACAGCCCGGCCAATCAAGAAGTAGCCCGACACGGTGACGGCGCCCAGGAAGGCCAGCAAATCCCCCCACAGGGCCCTGACGCTAAGACCAAGATCGCCCCAGCCGACCAGGGCCGCTCCAAGTACCGCTAGCACAACACCGATCAGTGCGCCGCGTGTTGGCCGCTCTCCCCAGACAAAATATGCGAACAAGAGGACGAGAAATGGGTGGGTACTAACGAGAATCGTCGATGATGCAATGGAAGTCAGGGTCAAGCTGAAAAACCATGTCGCAAAGTGTGCTGCCAGGAAGAGCCCGCTGGCAAAGGTGAGCCACAAATCTGACCGGCTCACGCGTTCCCAGCGCCTCCACAGCAGGGGGGCGGTCAAGATCAGCGTGGAAAAGACGAGTCGGTAAAACGCGACAACGAGGGGCTCTGCCTGCGCAAGGCGGAAGAAGATAGAGGCGAACGAAGCGGAGAGAACTCCCAGGAGTATAACGAGATAGGGTACGGAAATGGCCCTCCCTCCTTCCTGCGTTCTGTTGATTTCGGCTGCTGGAAACCCGATCCCTTCAGAACGAGAAGGAAAAGCGACGCCTGGCGACCGTTGCGGGCCGTCAGGCGTCTTCCTCTACAACTCTCCCAGATATGCCTCTCGTACCGACTGATTCTCCCTTAGGGCAGCGGCAGCGTCGGACAGGGCGATCTCACCCGTCTGGATCACGTAACCCCGATGAGCCACCTCGAGCGCAAGGTGTGCATTCTGCTCCACAAGGAGGATTGTGACCCCCTCCTGGTTCAGTTGAGCAATGATCTCAAACACCTGCTCGACAAGGCGGGGGGCCAGCCCCATGGAGGGTTCGTCCATCATCAGGATCTGGGGATTGATCATGAGGGCCCTGCCAATGGCAAGCATCTGCTGCTCCCCACCCGAGAGGGTACCCCCGAGCTGCTTCGCCCGTTCCTTCAGGCGGGGAAAGAGGGTGAAGGCCCGCTCAGTCCCTACCTCCACTGCCTTGGGATCCGTCAGAGTAAAGGCGCCCAGTTCAAGGTTCTCCGTGACCGAGAGGCGGGGGAAGATCTTTCGTCCCTCTGGCACATGCCCAATCCCCAATTCAGTCACCCGGTGGACAGGCAGCCCGTGGATTGGCTCGCCATTCAGGCGAATCTCCCCGCTTCGAGGCTTAAGCAGCCCAGAGATGGTCTTAAGTGTCGTCGATTTGCCGGCGCCATTAGACCCGATCAGGGTGACAACCTCACCCTTTTCGACCGTCAAAGAGATCCCTTTGAGGGCGTGAATGGCGCCGTAGTAAGTGTTTACGTTGTCGAGTTCGAGCAGTGCCATGTTACGAGGCTGCCCCCTTTCCCAGGTAGGCCTCAATCACCTGCGGGTTCTTCCGAACCTCTTCCGGTGTACCCTCGGCAATCTTGACCCCATAATCGAGGACGGTAATGGAGTCGGAGATTCGCATGACCAACTTCATGTCATGTTCAATAAGGAGGATAGTCATCTGCCGTTCATCCCGCAAGCGGCGAATGAGGTCCATCATCTCCTCCGTCTCGCGCGGGTTCATTCCGGCCTTCGGCTCATCCAGCAGGATGAGTTTGGGCTGAGACGCCATGGCTCGGGCGAGCTCAAGTTTGCGTTGGGCGCCGTACGGAAGGTTCTTTGCGATCTCGTTAGCGTGCTGCTTGAGCCCCACGTAGTCCAAGTACTGCAGGGCGGCACGTTTCGCCTCCAACTCTTCCTGCCTGTGGCGGGTGAGTGAGAAGATCGCATCGAAAAGGCTGGCCTTCAGGTGCAGGTGCATGCCCACCAGCACATTTTCGATGGCGGTCAGGTTCTGGAAGAGGCGGATATTTTGGAAGGTCCGCGAGATACCTGTTGCCGCAATCTGCTCCGGGCCTTTGCCACCAATCTCCTGCCCGTCAAAGATCAGGCTCCCGCCGTCGGGCTTGTACACCCCTGTAATCAGGTTGAAGAAGGTCGTCTTGCCGGCACCATTCGGCCCGATGATGGACTGAATGGCACCTTTCTTGAGCTGGAAATCCACCTCGTTGACGGCGACAAGACCGCCGAACCGCTTCGTTGCTTTCTTGGCTTCGAGTAGTACGGTCATGGCTGCCTCCTATCGCGCAACCGAGGCACCCTTGCCGGAGACCGGCGGGTTTGCCCCTTCGAGCGCATTGATATCCACGGTTGGGCGGGCGGCGGGGACAAGCCCTTCCTGTTTGTAGATCATCATGAAGATGAGGATCAAGCCAAACAGAAGGGGCTGGTACTTGGTTACATCGATCGCGGGAGGGAGGCCCCAGTTGGCGAAGTAGTCCGAGATATCCCGGAGGAACTGGAAGCGAAGCAACGTAACAGCCGCCGCCCCCACAATCACACCTCGGATTGAGCCTAGGCCGCCCAGAATAATCATGGCTAGAATACCAATCGACTCCATGAAGCCAAAGGTATCCGGGTTGATGAACTGCTGCTTAACCGCAAAGAGCATTCCCATCGCACCGGAGAAGGAGGCGCCGGTGGCAAAGGCCAGGAGTTTCATTTTGATCAGGGGAACACCCATGGCTTTTGCGGCAATATCGTCTTCCCGCATAGCAGCCCAGGCGCGGCCCACGCGGCTCTGCTCCAGCCGGACCATGGCGATACCGACCAGGACCGTGAAGAGCAATCCGAGATAGTAGATAGCGGTCGAACTACCGAGGCTGATCGGGCCAAGGCTCGGCGGGTTGATCGGCGCAATGCCCGGCGCACCACCGGTGATGTTAATCGGGGTGTCCAGATTGCGCGAGATGACCTGAATGACCTCACCGAAGCCCAGGGTGACAATGGCCAGGTAGTCACCACGCATCCGGAGGACCGGAAGACCAAGGGCCAAGCCAAGTAGGGCCGCCACAGCGAGAGCAAGAGGCAGCGCGGCCCAGAACCACCATCCTCCCAGGCCCTGCGGGGCGTGCTCAGCAAACCACGGCGAGAACTTGGCAGCCTGGGTAGAGGCGAAAATAGCATACACATAGGCTCCGCCAGCGAAGAAGGCGATATAGCCAAGGTCCAGTAGCCCCGCGAAGCCAACCACGAGATTCAACCCCAACGCAAGACCGATGTAGATGAACATCTGCACCATGAGCGGGGCGAGAGAGGGGTTGTGTGTACCCGCGTAGGGTAGAGCAACCAGAAGGGGAACACCGGCCAGGATCCACTTGAGGAGCGGCTTAATCCTCGCGTTAGTCGCCCCAAGGACAGACAGCAGCGAAAAGAGGATCGAGAGACCGCTCGACGGGATCAGGACCTGCACGATCACAGCAATCGCCACGAAAGCTGTTGCGGTTTGCAGTGCGGTCTGCTCGTTATGAAGCCGAGCGGTAAACCAGGCGATAGCCTTTGTTAGGGCCGCGCCGATTGGACGAAAGAGTGCCTTCACGCGCGTCCCTCCTTATACCTTTTCACTCGTGGTCTGGCCAAGCAAACCGCTGGGCTTGAAGACAAGGACCAGAATCAGGACCAGAAATGCAAAGATATCCTTGTACTCAGAACCACGCAACACACCGTTGGTAAGCGGGCCCAAGTAGGCGGTACCGAGCGCCTCAAAAATGCCCAGCAGAAGCCCACCCATGACGGCACCGGCCAGGTTACCAATGCCTCCGAAGACGGCGGCCGTAAAGGCCTTCATGCCTAGGATGAAACCGATATAGGGGTTGACGGACGTATAGCGAACAGCAAACAGGGCCCCGGCCGCGCCGCCCAACGCCCCACCGACCACAAAGGTAAGCGAAATGATGCGATCCACGTTGATCCCCATCAGACCTGCAGTGGCCCGATCTTGGGCTACGGCTCGCATCGCCTTGCCGACCTTTGTCTTATTAACGAACCAGATCAGGCCGTACATCATGACGACGCCGGCAATCATAATGATCACTGCTCGGTGAGGGACCTGAATGGAGCCGATGGTCCAGGACCCCGTGTAGATTGCCGGCACTGCCTGATGGAAGTTCCCTCGGGTCGCCGTCCAAATCACGCGGGCGAAGTCCTGCAGGAAGAAAGAGACGCCGATGGCCGAGATTAGAGGTACCAGGCGAGGAGCACCTCGCAAGGGACGGTAGGCAGTACGTTCCACCGTCCACCCTATGGCGGCAGCCACGAACATGGCTACGAGCACAGCAAGAACCAGGGAGACGAGTTCCGGCATAGTAGCAATCAGGTTCAACTTCTGTAGGAGCATGAGTACCTCGAATCCCGCAAACGCACCAAACATGAAGATCTCACTGTGGGCAAAGTTGATGAACTCAAGGACGCCGTAGACCATGGTATAGCCCAGAGCTACGATGGCGTACAGGAAGCCGATGATCAACCCGTCAGTGAGAATCTGCGGCAGAATGCTCAGTTGTTCCTGCATGTAGAGTAGCCGCCCCTTCTCTGGAGTGGTGATCGGTGGTAAAGAATACCTTCAGGGGCGGGCAGGGCCCGCCCCCTTGGTTAACTGCGAGTTGCTTACTACTTGATCTCACCCAGGGAGGCGCCAGGGTACGTGCTATTCTGAATCTGGAAGAGGTAGACCTTTGCGCTGGGGTTGTCACCCTTGTTGTCAAAGGAGACCTCACCGGCAAGGCCCTTGAAGCCCTTGGTGGCCCGGACCGCCTTCATGATATCGGCGCGGGTCGGAGTCTTGCCCGGGTTCTTCTTGGCGTAAGAGATGATCGCCTCGATGATCACGTTGGCCGAGTCGTAACCATAAACGGCATAGGTGGCGGGCTTGGACTTAAACGCCGCATCGTAGCGCTCAACAAACGCAGCTCCATCCTTCGAGCCGTAGACGTTGTCAGCGACGGAGGTGTAATAGACCCGGTTTGCTGCACCACCAGAGTTCTTGACGATGTCCTCGGCATCCAGACCGTCTGCACCCACGAAGGAGCCCTTGAAGCCCTTCTCGTCGGCCTGCTTGAAGATCAGGGCAGCGGTGTCATAAATGCCGCCATAGAACAGGGCTTCTGCCTTAGTGTTGAGCAGGTTGGTTACCACGGCAGAGAAGTCGGAGTCCTTGGGGTTAATGCCTTCGCCGTCACCGTTGACCACGGTGAGACCGATCTTCTTGGCCTCCTTGACGAATTCGGCCGCCAGACCCTGGCCGTACTCGGTCTTGTCATGCAGAACCATGACGGACTTGGCCTTAATTGTGTTCTTTACGGCACGCGCTGCGGCCGGGCCCTGGTAGTCGTCACGAGCAACGATCCGGTTGTAGTGCGGGTAGCCGCTCTCGGTCAGGATAACGGCGGTGTTAGCCGGCGAAACCATGACCAGGTTGGCATCCTTCAGAGCGGGAGCGAGCGTCTTGGCAACGCCGGAGTTTAGCGTGCCAACCACGCCGATCACTTCCTTGTCGCCCACAAGACGAGTGGCGATGGTCGGGCCGTTTGTGGGCTCAGCCAGGTCATCCTGAGGGAGGGGCTCGAGCACAACACCAACGGCTTCGAGATCCGCCTTCCGATCCTCAATGGCCAGCTTGGCGCCGTTGGCAATCGCTGTACCCAGGGTGGACTGTCCGCCAGATAGCGGCGTGACCGACGCGATCTTCAACTTGACGGTCGTACCACCGGATCCACCCGACTTCGCACCGCCGCAACCCGCAATCATTACCAGCAAGGAAAGGGTCATGAGTGCCGCAAGGAGCTTTTTCATAAAGACCAGTCACCCCCGAAAGAATTTGGAACTCCCCTCGTCTACGGATCTCTCTCTCTGTCCGTACCCCGCTGATACAGACATATCAGGCAGGTGGGACAGTAGATTCGATGCTGACGGGTTTATTCCTTCATTCGGGTAAACTTTTTTGGACTGTACCCGTAAATCTTACATTACGACAATTGTGGCGACGAGCACAACCAGCAGAACCAACATGACTACCGACGACGAGAGACAGCCTCGCCCCCCACCTCTGGTGAGGCGTTCCTTGACCGTCGTTACCCGCTCCTTGGCTTCATTTTTGGCCCGGTTTCGATCAAGACGATGCGCTTGCTTCAGCGAGGCGACTGCCTCACTCAATCTTCCAAGGCGTTTGTATGCAGCGTGTAGGTTTTCGTGAAACAGCGGCACAGTCGGGTCAAGGGCTATGGCGTCCTTATACTTCGTCAAGGCCGCCTCGTAGTCACCGCGTGCGTAGTAGATATTACCCAGATTGCTGTGGGCTTGAGGGAGTTGCGGATCAAGCTCAATCGCCTTGAGCAGCGCGTGCTCAGCTTCGTCAAGTTGAGAGGTCTGCGCCAATATGGCACCTACCCGGGAGTGGGCCCAGGCGTTGGTCGGATCAATGGTGAGGATGTTGCGGTACTCCGCAAGGGCGGCGTTCAAATCAGCGTTCGTGTAGAGTTCATCGGCTCGCGTTTTCATGTCGAGCAGTTCCGTATTCTCCATGAGTGCCTCCTTGAGTTGAGTCTGGTATACATAGCTTTTTGCCAGGCGCCGTATACTTCCCTGTACGAACGTGGTCGTGAGACCGGCATTGGAGGGCGGGCGCTAGGTGGACGGTTGGAAAGATCTCTTGTCCCGCTCTTGTACGACACCGGGTGAGACAAGAGTCCACATGGACGCAGGGGATGCAGCAGAGGTGCTGGGGTCCGCCATATTCCATCGAGGATTACCTCGGCTTCAATCGGCCGATGGAATCGTGGTAGTCTGTGTCGGCACGGACCGTTCCATCGGGGATGCCTTGGGACCGCTTGTGGGCACATATGTGACGCAAACGGAACCAAGGGGGTTTAGTCTTCTAGGAACTCTGGATAACCCTGTGCATGCCGGAAACTTGCAGGAATCCCTGGATTGGGTGGAACGTCGGTTTCGACGGCCTTTGGTCATCGCTGTGGACGCTTGTTTGGGCAGGTTAGAATCCGTTGGAAACCTGACTGTCGCGGCAGGGAGCCTCAAGCCTGGCGCTGGGGTTAACAAGAGTCTACCACCAGTCGGGGATCTTCATATGACGGGGATCGTGAACGTGGGTGGGTTCATGGAGTACTTCGTTCTCCAGAATACCAGACTTAGTCTGGTCATGCGTATGGCTAAAGTCGCTGCTCTCGGAGTTGAACGTGGGCTACAGCAACTCTTGCAGGTCTTCAGTCGATGAACGAATCCATGTTGAACGAAGCGCCCGTCCTGGCGAGCAGGGCGGGCGCAAATCTGTGCAGTAATTCGCTACTCGTTTGAATTGGTGGTGGAGCGCTGGGTGGAATCTTCCGTTCCCATATTGCTACGCCCCTGAAAGAATGCTCCCTCGTGAACGACTAGATGCCCGCAACGCACATCCCCCTGGAGTCGAGCACCCGGTAGTAGCTCGAGCTTCCCCTCCACCTGAATGTCGCCGCGAACCTCTCCGGACATGGCGAGTCCTTTCGACTTGATATTTGCGACAATGCGGCCCTTCGGCCCGACAATGAGATCGCCATTGTGGAATATCGTGCCCTCAAGGAAGCCATCTACCCGCACTACGCCGGCAGATTCGATAGTCCCCTTGATCTCGGTCCCTTCGCCAATGATAGTTTCTACCTTGCCGTAGTTAAGGCTATCCGCCGTTGGCTTCTTAGAGCTGCCGAACACAGACATTCCCCCGGACTTAGTTAATGTAGTCAGCCGGATCCACCGGCTCCCCGTAGAGGTGAACCTCGTAGTGGAGGTGAGGCCCCGTACTGAGTCCGGTATTGCCGACCCATCCAATCACATCGCCACGGTCTACTTCCTGGCCGACGGTAACGTCCCAATCAACCATGTGTGCATATAGTGTTTCGAGGCCGTAGCCGTGGTCGATCATCACAGCGTATCCGTAACCGCCACTCTTCCACCCTGCGTGGACTACCGTTCCCTTACCCGTCGCTACGATCGGGGTCCAGTAGTTGTGGGCAAAGTCTATTCCCTCATGGCTCTGTTGACCCCAACCGAAGGGGCTCCACCGGGTCCCGAAGCGGTCTGTGATATGCGCCCCGGAAATTGGAAGCCCTGTTGGACGATGAGCGAGGAAGTCAAGTTGACTAATAATGTCCTCTTTCCCCTGAGCCAGCGCCTTCTCGGATTGGGCCAGGGAATGAAGGTGGTCGGAGAACGCCTGATTCGTGAGAGTTGCCTGCTCCAGGACTTTGCTCGCCGGCTTTGCTTCATTCCCCAGTCTGAGGTCGAACTCAAGTGTATCGCGCCGCCCCAAAACATAACGATGAACCTCCGCCGGCAGTAGGGTCCCTAGGGTCGGAAGGTTCTCCTGTCGCAATGCGGCCGTCTCTGGCCCACCCCGTCCCGTGCTGGTGGTTGATTGAGCCTGATCGGCACTACGCGAGACTGAGCCCGTGCCATGCGCGGTCAGTTGCCGAACCTGTTGTTCAAGGACTTCCAGTTCCCGAAGGCGTTCCTGAACCTGTTCGGCTTTGCGTTGCATCTCTTCAATCTCCGCCTGCTGAAGCCGATTCGTCTTTCGGAGTTCGTCCAATTCCGCTAGCTTGGTCAGTTCTGCCTCCAACCCTTCCGCTCGGTTCATATAGAACCAGACGCCGGTGGACAGGCCAGCCACTAGGAGGACGAAGGCCGATAGCCAGACCGGAGCGAACGTGAAGCTGTAGCTGCGCTTTGAGGTTTGTGGGACTACAATGACGGTTAGCTTGTTCTTGTGCTTGGCCAAACGTACGTCCTCCCCCAGGCCATCGGTCAGCCCATCATGGACTTGAACGGAAACGGGCAGTATGGGAGATTCTACCCCATGCTGCCCGTTTCCTTCACGCTGTCAAACATTTTGGTGTGCACAGTACCCTCTGCCTGCCCAGGTTGCGGAGGTTGCTGATGCGTCTTAGTCTAGGTCGGTGGTGCTTGCCTGCCCATCGCTTGCGCCAGGGCTTCCTTCTCTTCTTGAGAGAGGGAGTAAGTGGAAGTGCCTGCCCGGATTGGCTTTGCGTAAGTGCGCGATTCGTTGCGCCCGTATAGGCTGGAAATCACGAAGCCGTTGTCGTGGGCATCGAGCATGGCTATGGCAAAGCTCAGGTCGCTTCCTGTGTCTGGAAATGCATTGAAGCGGATGACTCCAATCCGCTGGACATGTGCCTTCGCATCTTCCGTAAGGGCCAAGATGCGGCGTTCAGCATTGTCAAGTGCTAGTTTGATGGCTTCAATGTCATGAGCTTGAGCGAGTAGGAGTTCCTCCAGATTCATTGACGCGTTGCCCTGCAGAAGATACCGGTATCGATTCAGCAATCTGGTTTGGCGCACCATGATGATCAACATTATGACGAGAGCGAGTACGCATAGTCCAAGAGCCGTGTAGGCGATGATCACCGGATCCATGTATATGAGGGCGTCCACCAGGTGGACCTCCTTTTTTATAGTGCAGCAATCCACCCTGCTGAGGTGTTCCACGTGGAACATTTGGCTCCAGACTCCTCAGTTCCGCCCTAAGCCCGGGGCCTGTCAGACGTCCCAGCGGACTTCAGAAGGTCGCAACTCAACCGCGATCCAACTCCGGTGCTAGCGCTCCGACCTGCGGGCCACCCATACCCACATGAAACCAGCGGCCACTGTTCCACGTGGAACAGCAATCAGACTCTGAACCGCTCCCGTGGGGGAGAAGAACCGCCCTGATCTATGCCCAGAACCTCCAAAATCCGATTGAGCCCCTCTTCGCCGAAGAAGGTTACCTCCAACCTTCCCTTCTCACCGGAGACCTGAATCTTCACTGGCGTCCCGAACCGCTCCCGCAACTGCTCTTCCACGGCCTTCAAATCCGGAGCCAAAGTGGCCTCCCGTTTCCGGCCACCGGGCTTCGGAGCTACAGACTCCCGAGTGAGTTCCTCAACCTGGCGAACCGACAGGCCCTCCGAGGCCGCTCGAACAGCCAGCCGCCCCTGCTTCTCGACGTCAGGAATGCCCAGGAGAACCTTTGCATGTCCCATTGACAGACGTCCCGAACGGACTTCGTCCCGAGCGCCAGCGCCCAGTTGCAGAAGTCTGAGTGTGTTTGCTACCTGAGACCGGCTCTTTCCCAGTCGCCGCGCCAGATCCTCCTGCGTCAACTGGAACCTATCCATGAGCAGGCGATATGCGTCCGCCTCCTCGAGTGGATTCAGATCCTCCCGTTGGAGATTCTCAATCAGCGCGATCTCCATCGTCTCGGCCTCTGAGAACTCCCGCACCAGGGCTGGCACCTTACCCAATCCAGCCAGTTTCGCCGCGCGCCAGCGTCGCTCCCCCGCAACGATCTCGTAGTGTTGTCCTCTCGGCCTGACAACGAGCGGCTGAACTATACCATGCTCGCGAATGGAAGATGCCAACTCTTCGAGTCGGTTCTGATCAAACTCTTTGCGTGGCTGATTCGGGTTCGGATGGACAAGGGCCAGCTCCAGCTCCATGATGCTGTCCCGATCCCGGTCATTCACCTCAACCTCCGGAATCAGCGCACCGAGGCCCCTACCGAGCCCTTTCTTCGTCATGCTCAATCACCTCTCTGGCCAACTCAATGTACGCCTCCGCACCCTTCGATCGAGGATCATACATGGTGATTGGAACACCATGACTGGGCGCCTCACTTAGCCGGACATTCCGGGTGATGATGCTCCGGTATACCTTTCCCTTGAAGAAGCGCTTGACGTCCTCTACCACCTGAATGCTAAGGTTCGTGCGGCCGTCAAACATGGTGAGCAGAACACCTTCCACCTCGAGACTCGGATTTAGCGCCTCACGAACAAGCCTGAAGGTGTCCATGAGTTGCGTCAGCCCCTCCAGTGCGTAGTACTCGCACTGAATCGGAATAAGAATGGCATCGGCCGCCGTTAGCGCATTGATCGTGAGAAGACCCAGCGACGGAGGGCAATCCATGAGAACGAAATCGAACTGCTCTCGTACTGGATGAAGAGCCCGCTTCAATCGATTCTCCCGAGAGATTCGTGGCACTAGCTCAATCTCTGCACCGGCTAGATCGATCGTTGCCGGAACCACACTGAGATTGGCCACCTTGGTCTTGACCATCGCATCCAGCGGCGACATGTCATCCAAGAGAACGTCGTAGACCGACGCCTGCACAGACTTTCTGTCAATCCCCAGACCAGAGGTCGCATTCCCCTGAGGATCAATGTCCACCAGAAGGACTCGCATGCCTTGTTCCGCCAAGCAAGCGCTCAGATTCACCGCTGTGGTCGTCTTCCCCACGCCGCCCTTCTGGTTCGCTACTGCGATGATACGACCCATGCTGCCACCCCTTCCACTAAACGACAAGGACAGGTCCAGGTATCCGGGCCAGCCGGCGACTAATGCTCTGATCAACTCGTAACTGATTCGTCATCCCACCCCCCGTTCCTGCACTCTTTCGATGGCATTCTACGTGCCTCCCAGCAAACGCCGACTCCGACTGTCTCCAAAGAACCACCCTCACGAATCTCGCGAGGGTGGTTCCAATGACCCTTTCTTGTCCTAATGTTCTGGACAACTGTAAGCGCGTATACGGCCTTTTTTCAGGGTTCCTGCTACCTAGCCAGCCCGCCACAGCAGAACGCCCAAAAACCGCACTATTAGCCTGCTGGAGGCGTTTTCATAGCGGGTTCTTCGCCGGCATGCCCGCTTTGCGCGGGTAGCCCTCAGGTGTCGCTCTCACCTTCCGAATGGGAACCAGGCTACGGACACCAGCGTCCTCGGGCAGCGCTACTTCAACAATCTCTTCAAATTGCCCACCAAGCAACTGAACGGCCCTCTGCGCAGCCGCCAACTCCTCTCCGACTCCGGGACCCTTCATCGCGACAAAGAGACCACCGACCTTGACAAGGGGCAGGCAGTACTCCGCCAGCACTCGTAACTCTGCCACGGCTCGGGCTGTAGCAAGATCATACTGCTCCCGGTGCTGAGGCGCCCGACCGGCATCCTCCGCGCGTGACCAGACTACCCGGTAACCATCCACGCCCCCGGCCAACGGAGCAATGACATCGTCTCCGACCGCCTCCAGAAACTTGCACCTCTTTGCGAGGCTTTCCAGTAGTACAACGCTCAGTCGAGGAGCAATGCACTTCAGAGTAACGCCAGGGAACCCGGCCCCGGTCCCAACGTCCACAACCCGCATACCTGGACGCGGCTCTACCACTCCGAAGACCGCCGCCGAATCCAACACGTGCTTGATCACCATCTCCCGTTCCTCAACGATCGCGGTCAGATTGACTCGCTCGTTCCAGTGCGCTACCATCTCGAGATGCCGAATCAATGCCTGATACGATTCAGGGCCAGGAGAAAGCCCGTATGCCTGAAGCCCTTTCGCAAGAAGCTCTCGGTTTTGCTCTTCCATGCCTATCCTCCGCTCGGCGCCTCGCCTGGTTGGTCTTGCCGCTCGATCCGTACTCGCTTCTCCAAATAGACCATGAGCATAGAGACATCGGCCGGCGATACACCGGCGATCCGACTTGCTTGTCCCAACGTAGCGGGTCGAATCCGGTCGAGCTTCTCGCGCGCCTCCATCGACAGGCCCCCCAGAGAGGCATATTCGATAACTGGCGGCAACCGCTTCCCCTCCAGACGGCGCATCCGCTCCACCTGCTCAATCTCCTTCTTAATGTATCCTTCGTACTTGATTAGCGTCTGAACCTCCTGAATCACGCCACGATCAAGATCCTCTCGGCCGGCTCCCATGCCGAGTAGGTGATCGTACGTGATCTCCGGCCGCCGAAGCAACTGCGCAAGCGAAGCCCCTGTCTTCAGCTCAGACGATCCAGCATGCCGCAGAACGGCCTGCACATCCTCATCAGGCCCCACGATCGTTCGCTCCAAACGATCGTGCTCCGCAGAAATCGCGTCCCGCAGCGTCACAAACGCCCTCCATCGCTGATCATCGACGAGTCCGACCTCACGCCCCTTCGTCGTCAGCCTCAAGTGGGCATTGTCCTGGCGAAGCATGAGCCGATACTCAGCTCGTGACGTCATCATCCGATAGGGCTCCGGCGACCCCTTTGTGACAAGGTCATCAATTAGAACACCAATGTACCCTTCTGACCGGTCTATCACGAGCGGGTCCTGACCCTGCACTTGAAGTGCTGCGTTTATCCCAGCGATCAGACCTTGCGCAGCCGCCTCCTCATACCCGGAGGTCCCGTTAATCTGTCCCCCACAGTAGAGCCCAGCCACCAACTTCGTCTCCAGCGATGGCCTCAATTGTGTCGACAGAACATAGTCATACTCAATCGCATAACCGGCCCGGAGGAGTTCCACCTGCTCCATCCCTCTGATAGACCGAAGCGCCTCGATCTGCACCTCTTCGGGCAGGCTGGTGGATAGTCCGAGGACATACAGCTCTATGGACTCCCTGGCTTCTGGCTCCAGGAAGACCTGGTGGCTCTCCTTATCTGCGAAACGGACCACCTTGTCCTCTACCGATGGGCAGTACCGAGGGCCCCTTCCCTCAATGACTCCCGTGAACATAGGAGCACGATGCAGGTTGTTACGAATGATCTCGTGGGTCTGATCATTGGTGAAGGTGAGCCAGCATGGCAGTTGCTCACGCTGATCTCGTCCGGACAGGAAACTGAATCTCCATGGCTCGACATCTCCGTCTTGTCGGGCCATGACCGAGAAGTCGACCGTGCGCCCATCCACCCGAGGTGGTGTCCCTGTCTTGAAGCGACCCACTTCAAATCCCAGCCGGACCAGGTTGGCCGTCAGGCCTACCGACGGCGCCATACCGCTCGGCCCTGACTGCCGCTGCACCTCCCCCACAATGGTCTTGCCGTGCAGGTAGGTACCAGTGCTCAAGACAACAGCCTTGGCGGAAAAGAATAGTCCTGTAGCGGTGACAACCCCTTGCACCCGCCCGCCTTCTACGACAATGTCCTGGATCATCCCCTGCTTCAGATCCAAATTAGGGGTCTGCTCCATGACGAGACGCATTTTCCAGGCATACGCTCTCTTGTCAACCTGTGCCCTGAGCGCCTGAACAGCCGGTCCCTTCCCACTGTTCAGAAGACGCATTTGCAGGAAGGTCTGATCGGTCGTCAGGGCCATTTGCCCCCCTAGTGCGTCAATTTCACGCACCAGGTGCCCCTTGGCCGGCCCTCCAATCGAAGGGTTGCAGTTCATCATTCCGATATTGTCCAGGTTGGTAGTAAAGCAGGCGGTTCGCAACCCCATTCGAGCCGCTGCCAGTGCCGCTTCGATACCAGCGTGCCCCGCTCCCACCACAATCACGTCGTAGACCTTCCTCAGACTCATAGCACCCTCACTTTCCAATGCAGAACCGGCTGAAGATCTGATCCAGCAGGTCCTCGCCGACCGTCTCCCCGATCACCTCACCCAGGGCAACCCAGGCCGCACGTACGTCAATGGAGACCATGTCCGATCCGAGGCCTGCTTCCAGTGTTTCCAGTGCCGCCTCCAGGTGTGCACGGGCTCGCTGTAAGGCTTCCGCCTGCCTTGCGTTCACCACCAACCCTTCGGTAGCGTCGTGAAGACCAGCACTCTCGGTGATAAGCGATTCCAATGTCTCCAGTCCTGTTCCCTTGTCGGCAGACACCGTCACCACCGCTTCCCCACCCAACGCATCGGCCAAATCCCGTCGGTCAAAGGCAGGAGCAAGATCGATCTTATTCGCCACCCCGACCCGCGCTTTTCCCACCGGAAGCTGCCGGATCCATTCGAGATCCTCACTCAACAGCCCGGCTGCGGCGTCTATCACAACCAACACCAAGTCAGCACGTGTTAGAGCAGCGTGGGTGCGTTCCACACCAATCTGCTCAATCGGGTCGTCCGTTTTCCGTATTCCTGCTGTATCCGCCAACTGTACTGGCACTCCGCCGAGGCTGACCCATTCCTCAATGACGTCACGAGTCGTCCCGGGAATCGCCGTTACGATGGCCCGGTTCTCTCGCACCAGGCGGTTCAGGAGGCTGGATTTCCCAACGTTTGGACGGCCGGCCAGCACAACCCGAAGACCTTCCCTCAGGATCTTTCCTGTATGGGCCCCACCAAGCAACCGCTGAATCTCTCCCAGGCACCAACGGCACCCATCTTCAACTTCATGAATCGTCGCCACTTCGAGCTCCAGCTCTGGGAAGTCAATGTCGGCCTCAAGATGTGCCGTCACCAGCAGGAGCCGGTCGCGAATGGAACGCACCTCCTGCCCCAGTTCCCCCCTCAGGTGATGCACCGCAGCGGCCATCGCCCGATCCGTCTTGGCCCGGATCACGTCAATCACGGCCTCCGCCTGCGCCAGGTCCATGCGGCCGTTCAGGAAGGCCCTGCGAGAGAACTCACCAGGTTCAGCCAAGTGGGCCCCAGCCGCCAGTACAAGCTGCAGTACTCGCTTCACGGCCACCGGTCCACCGTGTGCATGCAGCTCTACTACGTCCTCACCCGTGAAGGATCGCGGCCCCTTCATGTAGACCGCAAGCACTTCATCCACTGGTATACCGTCGGTATCCACTACCCATCCGTGCACCAGCAAATGTGACCGGCGCCCTCCAAGTGGACGCCCTCGCGATGACCTGAAGATCCGCTCCCCAACGATTAAGGACTGAGGTCCGCTGATTCGGATGATACCAATCCCAGCCTCACCTGATCCCGTTGCGATTGCGGCGATCGTTGTCTCACCCACACCCTCACCCCCAAAGATGAGAAAAGGCCCAGTAGCAGTGCTACCAGGCCGCTTGTCCAAGCGTTAGCGCTTGACGTGGATGACTACCCGACGGAACGGATCCTCCCCTTCACTGGTCGTATAGACCGAGGGATTCTCCTGCAACGCCAGATGAATCACCCGCCGTTCTTGAGCGCTCATCGGTTCGAGGGCAGCCGACTCTCCAGTACGGGCGACTCGTTCCGCAAGCCGAGTGGCCAGAGTGGTCAGGGTCTCAGCCCGCCGCTTCCGATACCCCTCGACATCGAGCAGAACTCGTGCGCCGCTCTCCCCGACTCTCGCCGCTGCCAGGTTGCACAGATACTGCAACGCATCAAGAGTCTGCCCATGATGGCCAATGAGAATGCCCGCTTCCTGACCGGTCACATCGATCTGGAGGTACTCTTCGTCTTCACGCACGTCGATGTGCACGCCGATTCCCATGGCCTCGCAGATATCACCGAGGAAGTTCTCCACCTTCTCGGCCCGCGACTCCTTCAGGCTCACGCGGACAACCGATGGACGAGATCCGATGCCGAGAAAGCCACCCTTTCCCTCATCGACCACCTCGATATGAACCCGATCAGACGGAACGCCCAGTTCCTCCAGCGCCGAAGCGATTGCCTCGTCGACCGTGCGACCGCTCTTCTCAATGGTTTTCATGGGACTCATGCTTCCCCTTTCGAACCGGGGGCGCCCTTGAACCGGGGGAACCCCGGGTAGATCGCTTGCTGCACGAGGCCAAAGATCGTGCTGACTACCCAGTAAAGAACGATACCCGAGGTGGGCATAGTGAAGGCGATCCAGCCGAACAGCAGAGGCATCATCCACAGCATGATCTTTTGGTTGGGATCGGAGGCGGTGCCACCCGAGAGATAGGTCTGAAGAAACATGGCCACTACAGTCAGAATGGCCAACGGGATATCCTTGGTACTGAGATCTGCCCAGAGGAACAGGGTGGAGTAACCCATTTCAGCGGGGTTGAAGACTCGAAAGACCTCGAACAAGGCCCAGAGAATCGGCAACTGAATCAGCATGGGGAGGCATCCAGCGAAGGGATTAGCCCCCTCTTTCTTGTACAGCTCCATCATCTCTTGATTCAGCTTCTCGGGGTTATCCTTGTATTTGGCCTGGAGTTCCTTCATGCGTGGCTGGACTTCCTGCATCTTCTTCATTGACTTTGTCTGGTAGACAGTCAATGGCAGGATGACGATCCGCACCACGATAGTCAGCAGGATAATGGCCATTCCGTAGCTCCCGCTAATCTCCAGGAACCACTTCATCATGTTCAGCATGGGCTCGATCAACCACTGCGGGATCCACGATGCGGCTAGCAACGTATTGAAACCCCCTCAAATAAAGAAACCGTCGGTCGTTAAGGAACAGGATCATAGCCCCCGGGATGGAACGGGTGGCACTTTAACACACGCTTCACCGCAAGGTACGTGCCCTTAATCGCCCCATGCTTTTGCAGCGCTCCCAGCGCATAATGCGAGCAAGTAGGGTGGAAGCGGCAGGTAGGTGCGCCCTTAAGCGGAGAGAGAAAGCGTTGGTAGAACCGAACGAGACCCATGAGTATGTACTTCATGGCTTCTTCCCTTCTTGATCCAACACCCCGGCTCGCTCGAACAACTCCCTGACCTTCGCCTGTAACTCGGGAAACGGCATGTCCAACGCAGCCTGCCGGGCGATAATCACCATGGCTGCACCCTGTTTAACCCGTGGCCAAAGAAGGCGGACTGCTTCTTTAATGCGGCGCTTCATGCGATTTCGCACAACGGCATGGCCGAGTTTCCGGCCGGCGGCAAAACCAATCCGACTCAGACCCCCAGCCCTTTGTGTAACCACGTGGAGCACAGCTGCCCGATTGGCAGTCGATCGCCCCTTTGTATAGACAGCCTGGAACTCCAGGCGAGACTTCAAACGGAATTGTTTCTTCACTCTATGAGGAGAGGGATTCGACTGCACGCAGACGAGTCCCTCCCCGAGCCCTCCCATCTGATCGGACCCCCGAAAAAAGTCCCCAGGATGGAAAAAGAGCCACGACGGATTCGCCGCGGCTTAGACAGCAAGGCGCTTTCTGCCCTTGAGACGACGAGCCTTGATAACCTTACGGCCATTCCGAGTGCTCATGCGGCTGAGAAAGCCGTGCACCTTCTTATACTGACGGTTATGCGGCTGGAATGTGCGCTTCAACCGGTACACCCCCTAACTGCCCAACAAAGGCACACGCGGATTATACCGGACGCGCCACGCGAAGTCAAGCAAGGCAAGTAGTGACTTACAGCCCAACAGAGAGAAGGCCCTCTGGATAAAACGCCATCCACAACGCCGGGGTTCTGGGGATACTGGCAGCAAGACGGTCCAATCTGCGTAATATTGTCCCCGCAATCCACACACAGGATACCCCCACGTTCCCAAGCATGGGGATACGCATTCACAGATTGTCCACGCGCAAGGAGGAGCTTATCCCACGCGAGTCGTACCTTTTCCCCAGGTGACACTCCGTAAGGGGGTAGGTACCCCCAAAGCCTGTTGATAACTTTCCCCTGCTCTGCTATCATGAGTCATGCAGCCCGTCCACTTCCACACTCCGGTGGAAGTTGGCACAGGCTCAATCTTTTTATGCACACGTTGTGGATATCAATGTGCATAACGTGTTGATACTCAGTAGCTTCGACCTGGCGATTTCAGCCTGTCCGAGGAGGCTCACCCAATGAAGACCGAGTTGTCTCAAGTGTGGCAGCAGTGTCTTGAGATACTGGAACGGCAACTGCCAAAGTCCAGTATTGAGAACTGGCTGCGCAATACCCGGCCTATCGCTGTTGTGGAGGACACCATTATTGTTGGCGTCCAGGGAGAGTTTGCAAAGGACCGGGTCGAATCCCGTTATGGCGTCCTGCTCCGCCAGGCGCTGCGCGAACTGACCAACCGCAACATGCAGTTGAAGTTCGTGTCTAACCCCAACATCATAGAGGATCCCACCCCAGCGAACGTCAGTCCTAGTGATGGTGCCACTTCATCCACACCCGGCACGGTGGCAGATGTTGCCGCGCCTGAGACCCCAATGAAACCGCTCCTTAGTCACATCAACCCGAAGTATACTTTCGAAACCTTCGTAGTTGGTACGTCTAATCGATTTGCTCACGCTGCCTCGCTGGCCGTGGCTGAGACTCCGGCCAAGGCGTACAATCCCCTCTTTATATATGGTGGCGTTGGACTCGGAAAGACGCACCTGATGCATGCCATTGGCCATTTCGTTGCCGCCCAAAACCCGCGCGCACGAGTGGCCTACATTTCTACAGAGACCTTCACGAACGAGTTCATCATGGCCATTCAGAAGGGCTCCACCCTGGAGTTCCAAAACCGCTATCGTCATGTTGATGTCCTTCTTATTGATGACATTCAGTTCCTAGCCGGAAAGGAACGGACCCAGGAGGAGTTCTACCACACCTTTAACGCCATTCATGAGGCAAACAAACAGATTGTGATTTCCTCCGACCGGCCGCCCAAGGAGATTCCCACCCTTGAGGATCGCCTCCGCTCCCGCTTTGAGTGGGGCTTGATCTGCGATATCCAGCCGCCAGACCTGGAGACTCGTATTGCCATTCTCCGCAAGAAGGCCCTCATGGAACACCTGGACGTTCCCGATGATGTGACCAGTTACATCGCTACCAATATAGAAACCAACATTCGCGAGTTGGAGGGGGCGCTTACCCGAGTGGTCGCCTACGCCAACATGCTTCGTAGTCCACTGAATTTCGACCTGGCGGCGCACGCTCTGAAGGACATCCTACCGCCAAACCGACCCAAGCAGGTAACGATTCCAACCATCAAACAGGTGGTGGCTGAGCACTATAGTATCCGGATGCAGGACTTCGAAGTGCGAAACCGTTCCCGCAGTGTGGCCTTCCCTCGCCAGATTGCCATGTACCTCTCACGGGAACTGACTGACGCCTCCCTCCCGAAGATCGGTGAAGAGTTCGGTGGTCGGGATCACACTACAGTGATTCACGCCTGCGAGAAGATCGCTGATGATATCAAGAGCGACCCGACTTTCGCGCATACGATTGAGATTCTGATCACTAAGATTCGAGCAGACTAGGGGTCTTATCCACCTACTGTTGATAACTCTTGTTGATAACCTCTGTGGAAACCCCCTTGCGCGTGTTCTCCCCATCCATACCTGTCGATTGTGGACAGAATGCGCGCCGATACCCACAAGTTATCGCGCCGCGCGATGACCGGATCCCTAGATATCCACTGGGTTTTCCACAAATCCACAGGCGTTACAATGACCATTGCTACATTGGACCAATGTACAACCGCGCGGAAGAAACCGCCGGACCAGCGAATCGTCAACACAAAGGAGGGCTCCACGTGAAGATCCTGATCAGCCAGGAAGCACTGAATGTAACCCTTGCCACCGTTTCGAAGGCGGTCTCCACGAAGAACACTATTCCGGTTCTCTCTGGCGTCTATCTTTCGGCCAAGGGCGAGACACTCACCATTCGTGCCACCGATATGGAGCTCGCCATTGAAGCAGTTACCCCCTGTGACGTTGTAACCGAAGGTGAGATCGTCCTTCCGGCTCGTTACTTAACCGACCTGATTCGGCGGATTCCCTACGGCAACATTGAACTCACCGTAGACTATCGCAGCCTCGTGGCTGTTGTTCGTTGGGGCAAATCGAAGTATGACATTCACGGTTTCTCCGCTGACCAGTTTCCCAGCCTTCCTGATGTTGATGGAGCCTCGACCTTTACCGCCGATCACCTGAAACTCCGTGAACTTCTCCGTCAAACCACCTTTGCAGCAGGACATGACGAGTCGAAGCCCTGGCTGACCGGTGTCCTGTTTAAGTTGCGCGAAAACCGAATTACCGGTACTGCGACCGACGGTGTACGCATTGCCTATGCCGAAACAGATGCCGACAATCCGGCCGGACACAGCTTCTCCATCATCATTCCGAGCCGTTCCCTTAACGAGTTGACCCGTCTGCTTGGCGGTGATGAAGGGGAACTCGCTCGAGTGTCGGTCACCTCTAACCAGGTCTTCTTCGATTTGGGTAGGGTTCGCGTCATTTCGCGCCTGCTCGAGGGTCAATACCCAGATGTCATGCGGCTAATCCCGCAGAACTATCCGACTGAGGTTGTTCTGCAGCGCGCCGAATTCATGGAAGCCCTTGAACGTGCCACCTTGATTGCTAAGGATGGTACGGTTAAGGTTGGTCTTGGCAGCGACAAGGTTGTGATCACCTCGAACACGCCGGAGGTCGGACAGGTCTACGAAGAACTACCGACGACCAGCATGAATGGTGACGCTATTGACATGGGCTTCAATGCGAAATTCCTTGTCGATTTTCTTAAGGTGCTGGACGAGAACGAATTCCGTTTCCAGTGCTCAGGAAGCCGCAATCCCGCCCGGTTGCAGCCGGCGGGTAACACGCATTTCCTGTATGTCGTGCTGCCTCTCATCACCTTCTAGGAGTCATTCATGGCTGAACAGACAGTCTCTATCTCCACGGAGTTCATAACGCTGGATGCATTTCTAAAGTGGGTGGGCGTGGCCAGTACGGGTGGCCACGCCAAGACCCTTATTGCCTCCGGCATGATCAAAGTAAACGGCGAGGTCGAACTGCGTCGCGGCCGTAAGCTCCGACCGGGCGATCAGATTGCGCTCAGTGGAGGCGGTCTTTGGACCATCGCCTGCGGGGAGGAATAGAGGCGTGTACCTCTCCTCGCTCCAACTGCGTTCGTTCCGCAATTATGACGCCCTACGCGTTGATTTCTCACCTGGGCTGAATGTGATCTATGGCGACAATGCACAGGGCAAGACCAACCTGCTTGAGGCGATTTACTATCTGGCAACGGGTAAAAGTCATCGGACTTCGCGCGACCAGGAGCTGATCAGCGAGAAGAGCGACTCCATGTCAGCCAAGGCTACAGTAGTCCGTAAGACTGGTGACATCACGCTTGAATTGGCCTACGGACAGCAGAGCCGGAAGCAGTTGAAGATTAATGGTATCGCGGAGCGAAAGATCACCCGTCTCGTTGGTAGCCTGGCGGCCGTGTTCTTTTCACCTGATGATCTTCAGTTGCTCAAGGGATCCCCATCTGGTCGCCGGCGCTTCCTCGATATCGAACTGTCCCAGATCTCCCAGAACTACCTGCATCACCTCATGACGTACAACAAGGTGCTCATGCAACGGAATACGCTCTTGAAGAAGGAGACTGTTGACGACTCCTTGCTAGAGATTTACGATGAGCAGCTTATCGCGTCAGGGTCCCAATTGGTGGTGCGACGAGCTGAGGCGGTGCAACGACTCTCTCCTATTGCTGCCCACTATCACCGGACGCTGGCCGAAGGACGCGAAGAGCTTCGCCTGGAGTATCAGGGTCAGGCGTCAGAGGCAGTCTCTGGAGCGGATGTCTCAGCTGTAGCCGAACGTCTTCGCTCGCAGATTGAGCGCTCACGCCGTGAAGAGAAGCGCCGGCAAGTAACGCTTGTGGGCCCTCATCGTGATGATGTCGGGTTTTGGATCAGCGATCGGGACGCCAGACTTTATGCGTCCCAGGGACAGCAGCGCACCGCAGTCCTCGCTCTCAAATTAGCGGAGCTACAATTTATGGCAGGGGAAATTCAGGAAGCTCCTATTCTTCTGCTTGATGACGTTGCTTCTGAGCTGGATCCCCACCGGCGACATTACTTGCTGCACGCCGTGCAGGAAGGCGTGCAGACCTTTGTGAGTTGTACGGACCTGGAGGACCTCATGGTTCGCAGGTGGCCAGAAGAACACCGCCTCTTCCGCGTATCCGCGGGGATGGTGGCACTGGATGACAGGGGGTTAGGTTAATGTTTCTGCATGTCGGAACCGATGTGGTTGTGAGCCTCAAGCGGGTGGTCGCTATCCTGGATCTAAAGAGCACGGGCTCCACCGATTCGACACGGGAATTCATTGCCCAGTTAAGGGCACAGCGGCGGGTAACCGACATATCAGGCGGGGACGCAAAGAGTCTGGTATTGACCGATAAGGAGGCCTTTCTCTCCCCGATCTCCTCGCTGACCCTGAAGAAGCGATGCGATTTCCTGTCCAACAACCCTAACCTCGATTTCGTTCTCTAAGGGTCTGTCACTTGTGAGAACTCACACAGTGTGCTAACATTGCTCTGATATAGAAGCGATATCCAATGAGGGAGGAACCTCAGTGGCTGAGGAAAAGGACCAGAACCTGACCGATGTCGGCCAGCACATGAATACCCAGTCCTCCACGGATTATACCGGGGAGCAGATTCAGGTGCTTGAAGGTCTGGAGGCTGTTCGGCGGCGTCCAGGCATGTACATTGGCGGCACATCGGCCCGGGGCTTGCACCACCTGATCTGGGAGATCGTGGACAATGCGGTGGACGAGCGCCTGGCCGGTGTCTGTGATACGATCACGGTCACTATCCATGATGATGAGTCCATTTCGGTGCAAGACAATGGCCGCGGCATTCCTGTCGATCTCCACTCCAAGACAGGTAAGTCAACCGTTGAGACGGTCTACACGGTACTTCATGCCGGTGGTAAGTTCGGCGGCGGTGCCTATAAGGTTTCCGGTGGTCTACACGGTGTCGGCGCCTCTGTGGTGAACGCCCTTTCGAGCCGGCTTTATGTAAAAGTCTGTACCAAGGGTGGTATCTGGGAGATCGAGTTCGGTGACGGAGGCAATGCCCGGTACGATCTGAGGCGCATTGGCGATACGACCGAGCACGGCACTTACGTTCGCTTCTGGCCAGATGAAACCATTTTTGAGACGACCAGTTTTGACGCAGACGTGGTCATTAGCCGTCTGCGTGATACCGCGTTCCTGAACCAAGGGTTGTTCATTCACTTCAGGGATGAACGGTCCAACCAGGAGTATCGGTTCAAGTATAAGGACGGCCTCCAGTCGTTTGTTCAGTATCTGAACCGTACTCGCGAGCCTTTGCATACCAAGCCGATCTACATCTGCCAGTCCACAGACACGCAAGAGTTGGAGTTAGCGATTCAGTACACGGATAGCTACAGCGAGAACATATACAGCTACGCAAACAACATTCGGACCATTGAGGGTGGTACTCACGAGACGGGCCTGAAGACGGCCCTCACTCGTGTGATTAATACGTATGCCCGCAAGAACAAGATCCTGAAGGAGAACGAGGATAACCTTTCTGGCGAGGATATTCGTGAGGGCATGACGGCCATTCTCTCTGTGAAACTGCAGAATCCGCAGTTCGAGGGCCAGACCAAGACCAAGTTGGGCTCCTCGGAAATGGAGACCTTCACGGCCAGTGTCGTCTCGGACAAGCTGTCGGATTTCCTCGAAGAGAATCCCTCTGTCGCCAAGAAGATCATCGAGAAGTCGGTGGCGGCCTCCCGGGCTCGTGAGGCGGCTCGCAAGGCCCGCGACCTGGTGCGCCGCAAGAGTGCATTGGAGATTACCGCCCTCCCTGGCAAGCTCACCGACTGTTCTTCCAAGGACCCGGCTGAGTCCGAACTCTTCCTCGTCGAGGGTGATTCGGCAGGCGGCTCCGCAAAGATGGGACGCGATCGCAGGACGCAGGCGATCCTTCCCCTGAAGGGCAAGATCATCAACGTCGAGAAGGCCCGGCTCGACAAGATCCTCTCCCACGACGAAGTCCGGACGCTTATTACAGCGCTCGGTACCGGCATTGGGGATGATTTCGATGTCGCTAAGTGCCGATACCACAAAGTGATTCTCATGAGTGACGCCGACGTGGACGGAAGCCATATCCGGACGCTCCTGCTTACCTTCTTGTACCGCTATATGAAGCCGCTTATTGAAGCAGGCTTTGTCTATATTGCCAATCCCCCGCTCTACATGATCAAGAAGGGGAAGCAGACCTACTACGCTTACTCCGACGACGAGAAGGACCAGATCATTTCCCGCATTGGCGGCGTGAGCGACAAACCGCAGCGATATAAGGGTCTGGGCGAGATGAACCCGGAGCAGCTCTGGGAGACCACCATGGATCCGGCCAAGCGAACGCTTTTCAAGGTCTCGTTGGAGGATGCTATGGAGGCCGACACAACCTTCGAAATCCTCATGGGTGACAAGGTTGAACCACGTCGCGAGTTCATCGAGCGGAATGCCCACCTGGTGCAGAACCTGGACACCATCGGCTAATCCGACCGTCTGGCGACGGACAGTCAACCTGGCTCCTCCACTCCGGAGGTGCCTACTCTCACCTGCTTAGGAGGACAATTCTGTGGCCGGAGACTTCGCACAGAGGACCCTTCCCAAAGACCTCAAGAGCGAGATGGAGACCTCGTACCTCACATACGCCATGTCGGTCATTAAAGGCCGGGCGCTCCCTGACGTGCGGGACGGCCTGAAGCCGGTTCAGCGCCGAATTCTTTACTCCATGTTCGAGGCGGGTAACACGGGTGACAAGCCCTACCGCAAGTCGGCCAATACGGTTGGCAACGTGCTGGGTAAGTATCATCCGCATGGAGACTCTGCCATTTATGACACCATGGTCCGCATGGCCCAGGACTTCGTCCTGCGCAACCCACTGGTTGACGGTCAGGGCAACTTTGGTTCGGTCGACGGTGATCCCGCGGCTGCCATGCGGTACACAGAGGCCCGTCTCTCCAAGTTGGCCGGCGAAATGCTGACCGACATTGAGAAGGACACCGTCGACTTCGAAGACAACTTTGATAACAGCGAGAAGGAGCCGACCGTGCTCCCTGCTCGCTTCCCGAACCTTCTGGTGAACGGCTCAACTGGTATCGCTGTCGGTATGGCAACGAACATCCCGCCGCATAACCTTGGTGAGGTCATCGATGGCATCAGCCTCATGATCGACCGGCGTGAGGCGAACGATGACGTCTCCATTGAGGAACTAAACGCTGTTATCAAAGGGCCGGACTTCCCAACTGGAGCCACAATCCTGGGCCGAGAGGGAATCCGCAAGGCGTTTCAGACCGGCAAGGGTTCTGTCACAATGCGCGCCAAGAGCCAGATTGAGACGATGGCCAATGGGAAGAACCGCATTGTCTTTACTGAGATTCCCTATAACGTGAACAAGGCCCGGCTGATCGAACGGATTGCCGAACTGCACCGTGAGAAGAAGCTGGAGGGGATTACTGACCTGCGTGATGAGTCCGACCGGACTGGTCTGCGCATTGCCATTGAGCTGCGGCGCGACGTGAACGCGCATGTCCTCCTCAACCAACTCTTCAAGTACACGGCACTGCAGCAGAACTTCAGCATCAACATGCTAGCCCTGGTGGATGACAGGCCCCAGGTGCTCAACCTGAAGCAGATGCTCCACTACTACCTCCAGCATCAGATCGAGGTGATCGTGCGCCGCACGCAGTTCGATCTGAACAAGGCGCTGGCTCGGGCGCATATCTTGGAAGGCCTTCTCAAGGCGCTCGACATTATCGATGAGATCGTTGCGACCATTCGTTCTTCGCCTACGACGGACGAGGCTCGCAACCGACTGCAGAACAACTTCGGTTTTACCGAAATCCAAGCGCAGCACATTCTGGACATGCAACTGCGCCGCCTCACTGCCCTGGAACGTGAGAAGCTTCAGGAGGAGTATAACGAGCTGCAGGACCGGATCGCTTACCTGCGGGCGGTGCTGGCTTCACCGAAGATGCAGTATGACATCATTAAGCAGGAGCTCGGCGAGATCAAGAAGAAATTCGCCGATCCCCGTCGGACCAAGATCACAGCGGACGATGGGGAGATTGATGTCGAGGACCTGATCGCTGAAGAAGATGTGGTTGTCACAATCTCGCACTCGGGGTACATCAAGCGGGTGCCGGTCTCCACCTATCGCCAGCAAAAGCGTGGCGGGCGTGGGGTCCAGGGGGCCGGGACGAAGGAAGAGGATTTCATTGAACACCTCTTCATTACCACAACCCATCATTTCATGATGTTTTTCACCGATCAGGGCCGAGTCTTCCGGATCAAGTGCCACGAGATTCCGGAAGGCTCCCGCCAAGCGCGCGGCACAGCGATCATCAACCTGCTGCCGCTGAACGCCGGCGAAAAGGTGAACACGGTTATCCCGGTCAAGGAGACGGGTGGGGAAGACTCCTTGCTGTTCTTCGCCACGAAGTATGGTGTCGTAAAGAAGACGCTGCTGGAGGAGTACCAAAACGTACGCTCTACCGGGATAATCGCCATTAAGCTGGAGGAAGGCGACTCGCTGATCGGCGTCCGCCTCACCAACGGGAATGAGGAGATCATCCTCGTCTCCAGCGCCGGCTATGCCATCCGCTTCCACGAGGAAGATGTGCGGCCTATGGGCCGGGACACCCGCGGTGTGAAGGGCATGGAACTGGGTGGCGGCAACGATTACGTTGTCGGCATGGACGTCGTCAACCAGAACGCCGACCTGCTCGTGGTCACCGAGACGGGTGTGGGCAAGCGGACCCCGCTTGCAGAGTACCCGTCGTACAAGCGAGGCGCCCGGGGTGTCACCACGATCAAGCTGATCCAGGAGAAGCACGGCAGCCTGGTAGCGGTTCGCGTGGTCACGGAGGGCAACGATCTGATCCTCGTCTCTGAACAGGGCGTGCTGATTCGGATTCCGGTAAAGGAGATTCGTCAGACCGGCCGGCCGACCCAGGGCGTCCAGCTCATGAACCTGGACGCCGACGATAAGGTTTCGGCTGTGGCTCAGGTTGTAACGAAGGAAGACGAGGACGAGGCCTGACGGTAGAAGGGAGGCCCCTGGATTAGTCCAGGGGTCTCTTTCTTTTTGCGAGGCCAGCCAAATCGTTATTCGATTGGATCGGTCCAAAGATCTTGAGTGGTTGGACGTTTACAGACCAATTTGCAGAACCTAGCATGGGAGGAGGAGCTATTCAGGGCAAAATGGTGATCAGGGAGGCTGTCTATCATGTCTGAACAAGGGACCTGGAAGGTCAAGGTGGGGTTGGCCGAAATGCTCAAGGGCGGCGTGATTATGGATGTCGTCACCCCCGAGCAGGCTGTGATTGCAGAGAAGGCCGGGGCTGTCGCCGTCATGGCGCTGGAGCGCGTACCGGCGGATATTCGCGTGACCGGTGGAGTCGCCCGCATGAGCGACCCAAAGCTGATCAAGGGGATTATGGAGGCGGTTACGATCCCGGTCATGGCCAAGTGCCGGATTGGCCATTTCGTCGAGGCGCAGATTCTCGAATCCCTGGGCGTGGACTACATTGACGAGTCGGAGGTACTCACTCCGGCCGACGAGCAGTTCCATGTCGACAAGCAGAAGTTCCGGGTGCCCTTTGTCTGTGGAGCACGGAACCTTGGCGAGGCGCTCCGGCGGATTGGTGAGGGTGCTGCGATGATTCGCACCAAGGGTGAGCCAGGGACTGGCAACGTGGTGGAAGCGGTCAAGCATATGCGGCAGTTGAACAGTGACGTTCGCCGGGTCGTACAAGCACCCGACGACGAACTGATGACCATCGCCAAGGAACTGAGCGCTCCGTTCGAACTGGTCCGCGAGGTCAAACGTCTCGGTCGCCTGCCGGTGGTCAATTTCTCAGCCGGAGGGATAGCCACCCCAGCGGATGCTGCCCTTATGATGCAGCTCGGTGCAGAGGCCATTTTCGTGGGTTCTGGTATCTTCAAGTCTGGAGACCCAGCGAAGCGGGCCAGAGCGATTGTTCTTGCTGCAGCTCACTACAGCGATCCGAAGCTCCTGGCCGAAATCTCTGAGGACCTGGGGGAGCCAATGGTGGGCATTAATGTGACCACCCTGAAGGACGAGGAGAAGATGGCGCCCCGGGGGTGGTAGGCAATGAGCCACCCACGTTTTGGTGTATTGGCCCTTCAAGGGGCTGTCCCTGAGCATCTGAGGGCGCTGGCGGCGGTTGGGGTTGAGCCCGTACCAGTCAAATGGCCCAAGGACCTCCAAGGTCTGTCTGGCCTGATCTTGCCGGGTGGTGAATCCACCACCATCGGCGATCTCATGCAGCACTATGGGTTTCTGGAGGCGATAACGGAGTATGCGCAGCAAGGTGGTGCCTTGTACGGGACATGCGCCGGCGCAATTCTCCTGGCGACGGAGGTCCTGGGCGGCAGAGAAAGCCAGCCACGACTCTCGCTAATCCCCATGGCGGTACAGCGCAACGGTTTCGGCCGCCAGGTCGATTCAGCCGAAGTGGCGCTGCATATGCCGGCTATCGGTCCGGAACCCATTCACACGGTCTTCATTCGGGCGCCCTACATTGCGTCCGTTGGGCCGGGCGTGGAGGTTCTGGCGGAGCACGCGGGCAGAATTGTGGCAGTCCGTTATGGCCGCCACTTGGCTACAGCATTCCACCCGGAACTGACCGATGATCGGCGGGTACACCAGTTGTTCGTGAACCTGGCCTTGAGGCGGTAGCAGAAGAAAAGAGAGGCTGGCTCTCCACGGGGAGCCAGCCCTTATCGTGATGGTGAACCGGGGATGGGGAGGGACTGCCCCGGCCCGCCGAGGTGAGATCAGGACTCGGTCTTTACCACACAGGCAGCCGCAGTTGAGATATCTTTCTCTCGTGTGGGGTCGCAGCTTTCCCGGTAGCCGCTGAGTGTGTCCGGATAGGACGCAGGTTCGCCGTCAGGGAACGTCAAGTGGCTGAAGAGGAAGGCGGCCTTATTCGTGGGATGCATGCCGCACGGCAGGGGGTGGCCCTTCCCCTTGTACAGAACAGCACTCTGATCCTGTTGCTTGCAGCTATCAGGTGGCTGAAGGGCCGGATCGCCCAAAATGAAAGCGTGGGCCTGGCCGGGCGCATCTACCGCGTAGAAGTAGTACTTTCGTTTGTCCGAGGTGCTCCAAGGCGATTCGAAGGTAAAACCCCTCTTGATATAGCCATCATCCACAAGATCGCCTAGCCGGTCGGGATAGTGACCCTTGGCCACCTGGTAGGACTCGAGTGCCTGCTCGATGACACGCAGGTCCTGCAGACTGGCGGTGAGCCGTGCCTTGTTTGACAGATACTCCACGATCGGTAAGGTGAAGAGCGAGAGGAACATGAGCACAGCCATGACCGCCAGGAGTTCAATCAAGGTGTAGCCGGACTCCGATCCGATTCGCTGGAAGCGAAACCACGACACAGAACCCACCCCTCACATCTGACAGAAATTGGGTTTACAAATAATGGGTTCTCCGTCGCCCTGGCGATCTCCTTTCGCTGCCAGCGAAAAAAATTTCCAGAGAGTTAAGAGATGAACCGGCATATACTACCCATCCAACTGGAGTCAAGGAGGGGGTCCCGTGAGGGGAAACCGAGTGCAGAAGCCAGAAGGAGAGCAGGCTGCCAACCAGGGGGCACCGGGTCCGATAAGCCGGTGTATCGTCTGCGGGAAAGAGACTCCCGGGAAGGCGATCTGCACCGATCCGAACTGTGCCGCTGAGCTTGCCTCTAGCTGAAACTTGTTTGATTTGAGGAAATGCTATTGCGCACCAGTCAGTTGGGTGCTATACTCACCAGCAATATCCCCCTTTGACCGGGACAGTCGTTCTACATCGGTCTACAGAGAGCCGGCGGTTTGGTGCAAGCCGGTGTCCGACGGAACGGATCCATCTCGCGAGGGGCCTGGGAGACCAGGTCGGGTTCGGCCCGATACAGCCGAAGGCAAGTGGGCTGCCGGCATGCCGGCACCAACGTCTGGGTGGCACCGCGGGAAGTATCTCCCGTCCCTGACCGACAGGGACGGGAGTCTTTGTTTTTCCACCGGGACGTCTGGTGCATGGGTTCATGACCGCAGTCAAGCAGGGTGGCACCGCGGGGTCGCTTGACACGACACCCCGTCCCTGGCTGTTTCAGCACCACACGTGTGGCGCTGTCTGGCCAGGGGCGAGGTGTCTTTGCTTTTCCCCGAGCGAGCGGCGACCGAAGAAAGGGAGGCGGACCACCATGTTGAACGAGAAGTCCCTGCTCATGATTCCTGGACCCACGCCAATCCCGCCCCAGGTGGCAGCGGCGATGTCTCAACCGATGATCAACCACCGGGGAGAGGCCTTTTTCTCCCTCTTCGATGAGGTCTCCCAGGGCCTCCGCTCCCTTTTCCGTACCGAGCAACCAGTCTACATTTTCCCCGGCGCCGGGTCTGGTGGCTGGGAAGCGGCTCTGGTAAACACCCTGAACCCTGGAGATACGGTACTTTCCGTCTCCGTGGGCGATTTTGGGGAGCGCTGGGTCAAGGTAGCCAAGGCACTGGGCTTCACGCTTGAAAGGCTGATCGCTGAACCGGGTCAGGCAGCGGACCCAAGCCGGATCGCCGAACGCCTTGCAGCGGACAAGTCCGGGGTCATTAAGGCGGTCCTGGTGCAGCATAACGAGACCTCGACCGGCATTACCAACGATGTGCAGGCGATTGCCAAGGTGGTCCGGGAGCACGGCGCCCTGATTATGGTGGACAGTGTTTCCGGTCTTGGTGCCCTGCCCCTGGAGTTCGATGCCTGGGACCTGGACGTGGTGCTGACAGGCGCCCAGAAGGCGCTCATGTGCCCGCCTGGACTCTCCATGATCGCCTTCTCCGAGCGGGCCCGGGCGGCTAGCGAGACCAGCAAGATACCTCGCTTCTACTGGGACCTTCAGGCCGTGCACAGCAGCTACCTGAAGCGGCAGACCCCCTACACCCCGGCCATTACCCTGTTTTACGCCCTCCAGGCTTCTCTACGGATGATTCAGGCGGAGACCGTAGAGGGGGCCTGGGCACGCCACCGGCTGATGGGCGAGATGTGCCGGGCCGGCGTTAAGGCCATGGGCCTCTCCCTCCTCGCTAAGGATGAGACCTACGCATCTAACTCGGTCACCGCCGTACTATCCCCGATTGAGCCGAAAAAGCTGCGGAAAACGGCCAGGGAGCAACTCGGGGTGCAACTGGCCGGTGGGCAGGCCGAGCTCGAAGCGACGATCTTTCGCATCGGTCATTTGGGCTACGTCACGCCCAACGATGTAATCCAGGCGCTGGCGGCGACCGAAATGGCCCTGACGCTCAATGGCTTCCAAGTCGAACTAGGTGCCGCAGTTGCAGCGGCTCAGAAAGCGTGGGTGAATCACCTCCATGGATGACCGCTACCGCATCGCACTCGACGCAGCTACCGCAGAGATCACTGCTGATCCGGAGATCGTGGGCATCCTCTGGACGGGCTCCGTTCAGCAGGGGACTCCCGGAGTTACCAGTGACCTGGACCTCTACGTAGTCACCCACAAGCGACTGACCTGGCGGGCCACTCGCCGCTATGCCGGCGTGACGACCGAACTCTTTTTCAACAACGTCGAGTCCATGCGTTGGCGAATCACCCGACCGGAGGAGATCGCAGCCGCAGCAGGCTTCGCGACGGGGGAGATCCTGCTTGACCGGACCGGCGAGACGGCAGAACTGCAGGAGATCGCACGCAGGCGCTGGGAGTCCCCGGCACCGGCGCTTTCCGTCGAGCAGGTGGACCTGCTGCGGTATGGACTGACCGACCTGGCCGATGATCTGGATGACGTAGAGCATGATCCCATCGCTTCCCGCATTGTGGGCGCCGCTGTCGTCCAACAGGCCATGACCACTTTCTGCAAGCTCAACCGGCTGCACGGAGCGAAGTCGAAGCGCATCTACCTTTACGTCGCTGAGCGGGATTCGCTGCTCGGGGTTATGCTGCGAGACTACTACGCCAGCGGCATGCACCCGAAGCACGCCCAGGAGATCGTGGACTACGTGCTCGCCCCAGTGGGCGGGCGCCTGGTGGAGTGGGAGAGCGAGAAGGTACCCTATCCCAAACAAGGAGGCTGATTCCCATGCGGGTCTTGGTGGCAGAGGCGATTTCGGAGACAGGGGTTCAACTCCTTAAGGCGGAGCACGACGTAGATCAGAAGAAGCTCTCCCCCGCAGAACTGCTGGAGGTGATCGGCGAGTATGACGCCCTGATCACTCGTTCAGAGACCAAGGTAACCGCAGAGGTCCTGTCGCGGGCCACGAAGCTCAAGGTTGTGGGCCGGGCCGGTGTCGGGGTGGATAACATCAACGTGGATGCCGCGACCGAGCGCGGCGTGGTCGTCGTCAATGTCCCGGGTGCCAATACCTACTCCACAGCCGAACAGGCGATGGGCCTGCTGGTCGCAGTGGCCCGACACATTCCCCAGGCTCACAGTGCTCTCGCCCGCGAGGGGCGTTGGGATCGGAAGACCTATGTGGGCACTGAGCTCTACGGCAAGACGCTGGGAATCATCGGATTGGGGCGGATCGGCTCGGAGGTGGCGGTCCGGGCCAGAGCCTTCGGCATGAAGATCCTCGCCTACGATCCCTACGTCCCGGCTGCCCGAGCAGAGCATTTGGGTGTGACTCTGGTCCCCGCGGTCCCGGACCTGCTGCCACAGGTTGACTTCCTCACGATTCACGCCGCCAAAACCAGCGAGTCAGCGAAGTTGATCCGAGCGCAGGAACTGGCGCTCCTGAAGCCCTCGGCGCGCATTATCAACTGCGCCCGAGGCGGTATGATCGATGAAGAGGCGCTCTACGAGGTGCTCTCCACCGGGAGGCTGGCTGGAGCTGCCCTCGATGTCTTCGCCGCCGAACCCTGCACTAGCAGCCCGCTCTTCGGCCTGCCCAACGTGGTAGTTACCCCACATCTTTCCGCATCAACCGAGGAGGCACAGGACGCCAACGGCCGGTACATCGCGGAGTATGTGCTGCGGGTGCTTCGGGGTGAACTGGTGCCGGAGGCCGTGAATCTACCGCAGGTACCTCGCGACGAGGCGGCGATCATCACCAGTCACCTGCCGCTGGCGGAGACCCTCGGCGCTTTCCTGGCTCAGGCCTTCCCCGGCTCCTACGACCAGGTTGAGGTGACTTACACCGGTGAGCTGGCCAAGCATCCGACCACCCTGCTGACCAACTCGGTTCTCAAGGGGATCCTGGCAAGCCAGATGGCCGATCAGGTGAACTATATCAACGCCCCGGGTATCGCTCGCCGGCGCGGAATTCAGGTACAGGAAGGGCGCTCCTTGACCCATCCACCCATGGGCGAGAACGGCAACGGCGGCTTTGGCACCCTTTCCCCCGCCGCGAGCGTCATCACAGTGAAAGTGAGCGGGCGCGGCGTTGAGCACCAGATCGCGGGCCTGCTCCGGCGCGATGGCGGCATGCGGTTCGCCGCTGTTGACGGGCTGCCGATCGACATGGCCCCGACCCGGCAGATGCTGGTCAGCCAACACAAGGACCAGCCAGGCATGGTCGGCCGCTTCGGCACGCTGCTGGGCGCGCAAGATGTTAACATCGCCGGCATGCATCTCGGTCGGCACCAGGCCCGCGGCGAGGCACTGATGCTCCTCCAGATCGATGAATCCCTGGCTCCCGAGGTGCTAGAAGAACTCCGTCGGGTCATGGGAGTCCCGACCGTCCAGTCTGTCACCCTGGCCCAGGCAGAGCGGGCGTGAACTCAAGCCGTACGTCAAGTGCCCTTCAAGTTCGCGGCGCCCCAGGAAGGGAAAGGCCCTCGGAGCGGCGAACACGTGTAGGCCTGCCCGGGACTGGATGCCTCTCCCGCCGGCGGGAGAGGATAGCAGCAGACCGATGAAGGGAGATCCATCTCGTGCGTACGGTTGAGTTGTCCCGCGAATATGTCCGCCTGATCGATCAACGACGCCTGCCCAACGAAATGGTGGTCCTGGACTGCATCGACTACCATCAGGTGGGTGAGGCAATCAAGTCCCTTGCGGTCCGGGGCGCCCCTGCGATTGGCGTGACCGCCGCCGGAGGTCTGGCCCTGGCCGCCAACGCCCTGAAGGATCAGCCAGCCGCAGAGTTCTGGGCTGGTCTGGAGGCCGCCGCGGCTGAGTTGCGAGCCACCAGACCTACCGCGGTCAACCTGTTCTGGGCGATCCAGAAGGTAATGGACCGGGCCGCCAGCCTCAAGGACCAGAGCCCGGCTCATGTGGCTGAAACCATCTACCAGTACGCCCAGCAACTGGCCGAGGAAGATGTGGCCGTAAACAAGCAGATGGCCACCTACGGGGCTGACCTCGTGGTGGATGGGGCCGGCGTGCTGACGCACTGCAACACCGGCTCACTGGCCACCGTCGACTGGGGCACGGCCCTGGGTGTGATCCGAATGGCCCACGAGCAGGGCAAGTCGATCCACGTCTATGTCGATGAGACCCGCCCAGTCCTCCAGGGCTCCCGCCTGACCGCCTGGGAGTGTGTCCAGTTCGGCATTCCCGCCACACTAATCACCGACAACATGGCCGCCCACATGATGCGCCTGGGCCGAATTCAGGTCGCCTTCGTCGGCGCTGACCGGATCGCTGCCAATGGCGATACCGCCAATAAGATTGGGACCTATGGTGTGGCAGTCCTGGCCCGTGAACACGGGATTCCATTCTACGTGGTCGCCCCCACCAGCACAGTCGATCTGGCCATAGAGTCTGGCGAGGAGATTGAGATCGAAGAGCGGAAGCATGAGGAGGTCACCCATATCGGTGGCGTGCGCATCGCACCGGAAGGGATTGGGGTGGCCAACCCGGCCTTCGACGTAACGCCAGCGAAGTATATCACCGGCATCATCACCGAGAAGGGAATCGCCTATCCGCCGTTTTCTGTCAACCTGCGTCGACTGCTTCAAAGGGGGTAATGGACCGTGTTAGACTTGAGATTTGTGCGCACCAATCCTGATGTGGTCCGCCAGGCACTAATCAACAAGCGTGTTGATGTTGACCTGGACCGAATTCTGGCGCTCGATGTCGAACGCCGCCAGATCCTGGCCGAGGTTGAGCAGTTGAAGGCCCGGCGGAATGAAGTGAGCAAGCAGGTCGGCATCCTGAAGAAGCAGGGGCAGGACGCAAGCCACATCATTAGCGAAATGGGCAGCATTGGCGACCGGATCAAGGAACTGGACGATAAGGGTCGCGAGGTGGAGGAAGAGCTTCAGGCGCTCATGTACGCTCTGCCTAACATTCCGGCCCCTGAAGTACCGGTGGGCCAGGATGACAACGATAACGTGGAAGTGAAGACGTGGGGCACGCCGCGCCAGTTCAGCTTCCCGATCAAGGCACACTGGGAGATCGGTGCAGGACTTGATGGCCTCGACTTTGAGCGGGCAGGCAAGGTTACCGGCAGCCGTTTCACCTTTATCAAAGGTGGGCTGGCTCGGCTGAACCGGGCGCTGGTTGCCTTCTTCATGGATCACCATGTGGCGAACGGCTACCGTGAGGTACTTCCGCCGGTGATCATCAATACCGCCAGCTACTACGGCAGCGGCCAGTTCCCGAAGTTCAAGGAAGACGTCTTCAGTCTGGAAGGCACGGACTATCACCTCGCATCGACCGCCGAGGTGCCGCTGGTCAATATGCACCGCGATGAGATCGTGGATGAGAAGTTGCTGCCGATCAAGTACGCTGGCTACAGCGGGTGCTTCCGGAGTGAGGCCGGCGCTGCTGGTCGTGATACCCGCGGCCTGATCCGCCAGCACTACTTCGAGAAGGTCGAAATGGTCCAGTTCACCCGACCCGAGGAGAGCGAAGCGGCCTTGAACGATATCGTCGGAAGCGCAGAGGCGATCCTCGAGAAGTTGGGCATTCCTTATCGGCGCATGTTCATGTGCACGGGTGATATGGGTTTTGGCCAGTACAAGAAGTATGACCTCGAAGCCTGGATGCCCAGCTATGGGAAGTACGTGGAGATATCGAGCTGCTCGAACATGAGCGACTTCCAGGCCCGTCGTGCAAACATTCGCTACCGGCCGGAGGGCGGGAAGCCGGAGTTTGTGCATACGCTGAACGGTTCGGGCCTCGCGGTCGGGCGTGCGCTTGCGCTGGTCATCGAGAACTATCAGAACGAGGACGGCACGATCACCGTGCCGGATGTGCTACGGCCGTATATGGGCTGCGACGTTATCAAGGACTAAATCAGGCGGCCCATGCGCAGCAAATGGCGCAAGGGCCGTTTTCTGGTGACACGCTTGCCCTTGCATCCGACGAATCCCTTGTGTAAACTAGAAACCTGACCGCACACCGAGTTGGAGAGGTGGCCGAGCGGTTTAAGGCTCTCGTCTTGAAAACGAGCGTGGTCTAAACAACCACCGTGGGTTCGAATCCCACCCTCTCCGCCAGTGACGACACGATGAAGAGCAGACCAGGCGGTCTGCTCTTCTGTATACATACGGGGGATGAAACACGTGACGCACGAGGAGTATATGCAGGAGGCGCTGGCGGAGGCTCGCAAGGCCTACGACCTGGGCGAGGTACCAATCGGCGCCGTCATCGTGAAAGATGGCGCCATAGTCGCCCGCTCCCATAACTTGCGGGAGCTTGCCCATGATGCGACGGCCCATGCCGAGGTACTGGCTATTCGTCAAGCTGGCCAGGAGTTGGGGGGGTGGCGGCTCTCCGGCTGCACACTGTACGTGACCGTCGAACCATGCCCCATGTGTGCCGGGGCGCTGGTTCAGAGCCGGGTCGATCGGGTGGTCTACGGTGCGGCCGACCCGAAGGCCTGGGCGGATCGCTCGCTGCTGGAGATCCTGCAGAACCCGGGGCTGAACCACCAGGTGGACGTTCTGGAGGGCGTTCTCGCGGCCGAGTGCCGTCAGATCATGAGGGTCTTTTTCCGGGAGCGTCGGCGGTAGGGTGTACGTGGTCGACGGCGGTATCTTGGAGGCAATAATCTTCGGAGGGATTAGCGTGGCCCACGGTGCTCTCTCGCTGTTCGTTTCTCAGGGCGGTCCGGTGATTGCCCTGCCCGACCAGTGGCGCTATCAATATGCCGCCACGGGTGCGGGTGAGATCTTTGCCTCTCCCGATTTCAACGATACCACCTGGCCCGAGACCCCGGTTCCCGCCCAGCACGAGGCCACGAAAGAACGCGGGGCGATCTGGTACCGGGTCCGCTTCAAGAGCCCAACCGGAGGCCTTGGCCGTTGGCTACTCCAGTTCAAGGGCGCCTTTCAGTCTACAACCGTCTGGCTCAACGGGAAGCACCTCGGTCAGCACTATGGCTACTTTGCCCCCTTCGCCTTCGATATCACGGATGACCTTGAACCAGAGAACCTCCTCACGGTCTGCTGCGAGTCTCGAATCGAGTGGGATCTGCCGGCCAAGAAGACGCCCATGGGCGTGCTGAATGATTGGGACTGCAAGCCCTACCCGAATGGCGCCCGCGGAGCACTGCCCGATACATACGCCTGGACCCAGCCCCTGGGGCTCTGGGCACCAGTCACACTGATCAGCACCGGTAACGCAGTCATGGAGCACGTTCACTACACTCCTGATTTGCGTTCCGATGGATCAGCAGTCGTTCAGGTGACTGCTCGGGTTACGAGCCTTGTGGAACACGCAATCTCCGGGAAGTTGAGCGTGTTCCTGGCACCGGCGAACTCCACCGGCTCGGAAACACCCACCGTCAGCGCCCCGATCCGGCTACGGCCGCATCGTTCGCAGGTGATCGAGTTGGCAATTCCGGTGGCCGACCCCCAACTCTGGTGGCCATGGACACATGGTGAACAGCATCTGTACACCGGTACCGCAACGCTGACCCTGGGAGACCAGACCAGGGCGGTGACCGAGAGTCGGTTCGGTATTCGTTCGGTCGAGTACCGTGGCGAAAGTGAACCGGAAGGGCCAGGCTGGCTGATCAACGGCCGGCCTATCTTCCCCATGGGTTCCAACTACCTTTGCGACTTCCGGCTCGACACTGCTACCTATGAGCGGCATCGAGCCGATCTTCAGCTCATGAAAGATGCCAACATGAACCTCGTGCGGGTTCACGCTCACGTGGAGCCCGACTCCTTCTACGAAGCGGCTGATGAACTCGGCCTGCTTGTTATGGCCGACGGCGTCCTTAACGGTAGCTACGTCTTCGGCGCCCCGCCTGAAGATCGGGTCTTCTTCGCCTGGGCGGCTCGGGACCAGGTTGAGAAGTTGATCCGTTACCTCCTGAACCATCCATCGATCGTGGTCTGGGTTATGCACAACGAGCCGCCGTGGCCGGCCCATTGCTGGTGGTTCGGGGATCCGCACCGCTTCCGGGCGAATCGAGAGGTGGACCTGAACGTGACACTCCTTGCCCAGGATCTGGACCCGAGCCGCCCGGTAATAACCGCATCGGGTGAGAAGGACATCCATACCTACGGCGGTTGGTACCACGACACGTGGCTCGTCTACCGGAAGGCCAGTCCCCGTTTCTGCACCGAGTACGGCGCCCAGGCGCTGCCCAGCCTGGACTCCCCCTTCTGGCAGGAGGTCAGCACGGTGTGGCCGGTGGAGCCGACCGACCCGACGTGGGTCTACCGGGACTACCAGGCTTACCAGTGGTCGAGCTTTGGGATCGGCGCCCCGAGCCAGTTCCCGACTCTGGCCGAGTATGTGGACGCTTCGCAGAAGTACCAGGCCTGGATCAGCCGCTATGGGGCCGAGCAATTCCGAAAGCACAAGTGGAAGCCGAGTGCCGGTATCGCCCATTTCATGTTTGTGGATGGTCACCCCGCGATCACCTGGTCCGTCGTCGACTACCATCGCCTGCCGAAACAGGCCTACTACGCCCTCCGGGACGCCTTTCGACCGACCCACGTGATCATCGATCCAGCAGGGGAGTTTACCGGCGATCGGATGGGAAACGTGATCTATCGGCCAGGGCAGGAGGTCTCCATCGACCTGTGGTTGGTCAACGATAACCCCACCGTTAAGGGCGATGCCGTCATCGAATGGATGGTCGATGGGCAGCATGGAGCGATACCCGTCGTGATCCCGACGGATACTGAGCCCGTACGGTTCGTGCAGACAGTTCGCTGGATGCCGCCGGCCGGTCTCGTTGGTGCGGTGACGCTCCGGACGGTCCTCCGGCAGGGGGAGCGACTCCTGGAGGAGCATGCTCTCGACCTGCTAATCCAACCCGAGACGGAAGGAGCTGGCCGACCCGATGCCACCGGCCCCTTGATCGAAGTGGTTGGCATTCAGCCTGGTGAAGTGGGGTTTCGTTTCGCACTACAGAACCCGCATCATCCGGTGGCGTGGAAGGAGATCCTCTCCCTTGCGACAGATGGGGTCGAGGCTCCTCTTAGTGACCTCCTGATCGAGCGAGATGGCACCCTCCACTCCGTGGATATCCTCCCGGCGACACCGCTGCACTTCATGACGGCCACGCCGGTCTGGTTCGTCTGCCGGGCCCTCGCACCTGGCGATCACACCCTGACGCTGCGGGCCCGAGTGGCGGGCTACGGTCCTGTCACCTTCACGTTCTCACTTCCGGCATAATCTGGGGGTCATGTGGGTAGACTCATACATGGCTGTGCTAGATGGGGCCGTAGCGGAGCCCTGCACCCGCAATCCGCTGTAGCGGGATTGAAGCCCCGCCCGAGGAGCGACCTTGTGGGGTCAGGCCGGCACACGTGGTGTCGATGGCTGGGTCCCGCGCGACTGGAGCCCCGTAAACCCCGCCAGGTCCGGAAGGAAGCAACGGTAAGCGGGATCTTCTTTGTGCGCGGGGGTGCCCAACCGGAGCCGTCGATGCTGATACCGCCTGGAAGGCCGTCTTCAACGGTGGGTGCACAGCCTCCATTCACCCCCAAGGGGAGCAGACATCCGGAGGGAGATGTCTGCTCTTTTCCTTATGTATGGCAGCAGGACCAACCATTACCTTTCGCGAACTCTTCTCCTGCCGAGAATTCGGTCTGGGGGGAAGATTTGTGCATCTATGCATAAAGCGAGTAGCCTCGCTGCTGTTTGCCTTCTCGTTGGCGGGGTGTGCTGTGAGTCAACCGAACGCCCAGCCTACTGTGTCAGGTTCCGCTCGCATCGAGACCGTCTTGAAACAGCAGGCAACTATTCACCTGCCCACGGATCCGGGCTCGCTGGATTCTGCGAAAGCGACGGAACCGGTTGCCCTGGATCTGTTGGGCAACCTCATGGAAGGGCTTGTCCGCCAGGGGCCGGGCGGTATCTTGGAGCCGGGTGTCGCAGAGCGCTGGGAGTCGGCTGACGGGCGGTCCTTCACCTTCTTCCTCCGGAAGAATGCCCGATGGAGTGATGGGCAGACCGTTACCGCTGAAGAGTTTGCCTTTGCCTGGTACCGGACCCTGGATCCTGTCACAGAGTCAAACCAGGCCTACCGGCTCTATGCCATTGCGGGCGCGGAGGATTGGAACGGCCTGGACCCCAAAGCGGCCGACTTTGGGAAGAGATGGGCAGAGCTTCGGGAGCGGGTTCAGATTAAGGTAATCGACGATTATACGCTTCGTGTCGGGTTGCAGGCCCCCAACCCACAGTGGCCCGGACAGACTGCCCACCCCGCCTTCTTCCCCCAGCGGATCAGCCAGGCCAGCAGCGGTCAGGGGGTCCCTGGAGAGCAGCTAACGTCGAACGGTCCATTCCAGCTGGTGAGGTGGTCTCCGGGCCGTGAGGTCGTCCTGCGCAAGAACCCGGCATACTGGGATGCCACCAGTGTAAGGCTGGAGCATGTTGTGTTCCGCATAGAGCCCGATGCTCGGGAAGCCTTCCGCCTCATGGACCTCGGTCAGCTTGACATGGTCTACCTGCCCGGTATTATGGCTGCTGAGCTAACCGGTGTGGAGCGCATGAGCCAGCCAGCGACGATGGGGTTGGTCCTTAATCAGGTGCGGAAGCCGCTCACCAACCTGAACCTACGCCGGGCACTCTACCTGGCGATCGACCGGGAACGCTTGCTGAGTCAGGTGGCACCTGGTACGGCCATTCCGGCTGCCAGCCTGGTTCCTCCCTCCCTCTTGGGTGGCTGGCCGCAGCCCCAGAGTGTGACTCCGCCGGCCGGAGACAGGATCCTGGCCCGCCACTTGTGGGAGGTCACCCTGTCGGAATTAGGCATGGAGGAAGTCACGCTTCGGCTGCTACACGCTGAGGAGACGGCCCCGCTGGCTGAAAGACTTGCCCTCATGCTCCAGGCCAATTTGCCAGGACTCACAATAGAGCGGGAGATGGTCCCCTTCGCTGAGCGGCTGGAGCGGGTCCGAATCGGAACGTTTGATATGGTCCTTCAGGGCTGGGTTGCCGAAACCGACGATCCCCTTGAGTTGTTGGAGCAGTTTACACCCGATCATCCCGCCAACGATGCTCGCTGGATTCACGCGGAGTATCGCCAGGCGGTGGAGCGAGCGAAAGACGACGGGGTGGATCGACTTCCTGCTGCAAAAGAAGCCGAGGCGATTCTCATGGGTGAGTTACCTATCCTCCCCCTGTATCATCCGCTTCGTTACTGGACGGTCAGGCCTCGGCTGAAAGGCTTGCGCCACTTTCCTTTGGGCGCCCGCCTCGACCTGCGCCACGCCCATATCGACCCTGATCGCCTCACCTGGAAATCTCCGCCGAAAGGGAAACCCGTCATGGGGGTAGAATTGGGAAGGGCTAGTCCAGACTCGGCAGGAGAGATATGCATGGCTCATTTGGCCCTTTACCGGGAGTTCCGCCCGCAACGTTTCGCCGATGTGGTCGGCCAGCAGCATATCACCCGCACCCTGCGAAATGCCCTCATGCAGAATCGCATGCACCATGCATACCTGCTGTCAGGGCCGCGCGGTACGGGTAAGACCACCGTTGCCCGAATTCTGGCCAAGGCGGTCAATTGCCTGAACCCCGCGCAGGGTGAGCCCTGCAACGAGTGCAAGGCCTGCAGGAGCATCAACAACGGCGAGACCATGGACGTGATCGAGATCGATGCTGCATCGAACCGCGGCATTGACGAGATCCGTGACCTACGGGACAAGGTCAAGTACGCCCCCGTAGACCTCAAGTACAAGGTCTATATCATCGACGAGGTTCACATGCTTTCCGAGCCGGCCTTTAACGCTCTTCTGAAGACCTTGGAGGAGCCCCCCGGACACGTGATCTTCGTGCTGGCCACCACTGAGAAGCAGAAGCTTCCGATTACGATTCTGTCCCGCTGCCAGGCCTTCGAGTACCATCGGTTATCGACCCAAGAGATCATCGGAAGGCTGGAGGAGGTATGCGCTAAGTACGATCTGAGCGTTACTCCCGAGGCGCTCACGGCGATCGGCCGGCAGGCAGAGGGCGGTATGCGAGATGCTCTCTCGTTACTGGACCAGGTCATGGCCTATGCTACCGGTGGCCACATTACGCTGGACGATACGCTTCACGTGCTGGGATCGGCACCGCTTGACCAGTTCCTGAAGTTGGACGCCGAGCTGGCCCGGGGCGAGGTAGGCGGCGCCCTGTTATGGCTTGACGAAATGGTCCGCCAGGGCAAGGACCTGCGGCAGTTAGTGCGGGATTACCTCGCTCACCTGCGTGACCTCCTGCTCCTCAAGGTAGATGCAGGTGGTTCTGTCCTGGATCTCCCCGCCCAAGCGCTCGATGCCCTGCGTCGGCAGGCATCTGTCATGGAGCAGCGCCATATCCTCAGCGGTATCCGACTGCTGGCTCAGGTGGAGAACGAAATGCGCCTTTCCGCCTCCCCTCGCCTGATGGTCGAGGTAGGCCTGATCAGGATGGCCGGGCTCTTTGCCGGCCAGGAGGAGATCGCTCCCGCCGCTGAGGTGGCATCCAAGCCCGCAACAGCCCGCAAGGTACGCCAGCCGGAGGCCCGGCCCGAGGTTGTTCAAGAGACAGCTCCGGAAACCACTGACACGGAACCCCCGGGCTCAAGCCTACCGGCAGGGCCGGTCGGTGAGGGTGTCGAACGGGTTGTGCAGGCGTGGGAGCAAGTGCTAGAGTTGATTCGCAAGGCACGGTACAGCAGCTATAACCTGCTGAACACCTATGCAAAGATCGGCGGTTTGCGGGGGTCTACCCTTTACGTGGTGGCTAGTACTCCAGTCCATGCGACCCTGCTCCGACGGAAAGAGGACAAGGCGATCCTTGAAAAAGCACTCGAGCGCGTTGGCTTTGCGGGCCTGGACGTACAGGTCCTCGGACCTGACGAAGCGGCCAGCAAGCTCAGTTCGGTTGGGGGCGGTGGCTCTGCAGCCAAGCAGGAGGCCACCGAAGAGACTCTCCTCCAGAGGGTCCAGCGCGTCTTTCCCAGTGAGATTGTCCATGAAGTGAAAGAGGAGGGCTCACAATGATCCCTGGCGGCGGCAATATGCAGCAAATGATGAAGCAGGTTCAGAAGATGCAGGCCAACATGATGAAAGCTCAGGAGGAGATTGCGAAGAAGACCGTGGAGGGCAGCGCCGGCGGCGGTACCGTCAAGGTAGTGGTAACCGGTGATAAGCGGGTACAGTCGATCACCCTGGCCAAGGAAGCGGTTGACCCGGATGATGTGGAAATGCTCCAGGACCTGATCCTGGCTGCGATCAATGAAGGCATGAAGAAGGCAGATGAGATGTCCGAGGCCGAGATGAAGAAGGTCATGCCTGGCGGTATGCCGCGCATCCCCGGACTGTTCTAAACGCCCATGTATTACGCTGAGCCGATTGCCCGCTTGATTGAAGAACTGACGAAGCTCCCGGGTATCGGCCCCAAGACAGCGCAGCGCCTGGCCTTTCACCTGCTTCACATGGATAAGCACGTTGTGCAAAACATTGCGACGTCCATTATGGATGCTCGCGAAAAGGTGAAGTACTGCTCGGTCTGCTGCAATCTGACCGATCAGGACCCGTGCAAGGTCTGCGCCAATACCGATCGGGACCAGACGACCATCTGCGTTGTGCAGGAACCCCGTGATGTGGTGGCCATGGAGAAGACCCGAGAGTTTAAGGGGCTCTATCATGTGCTCCAGGGAGCACTTAACCCCATGGAGGGTATCGGGATCGAGGATATTCGGGTCAAGGAGCTGGTCGCTCGCCTGGGCGATGGGGCGGTGAAGGAGGTCATTCTCTGCACCAACCCCAACACCGAAGGTGAGACAACGGCCATGTACATTGCCCGGTACATTAAGCCGCTGGGGGTCAAGGTAACCCGGATTGCGAGAGGTCTCCCAATGGGCGGAGATTTGGAGTACGCCGATGAAGTGACCCTGGCCAAAGCCTTGGAAGGGCGCCGCGAAATATAGCGGCGCCTTTTTGTTTACCATGTTTTCCCCTAGTCAAGACTGGGTACCAGTCATAGGCCGGAATAAGGACCATACTCTTTCCGGCGAGGGGGAAAACCGTATGAAACCGCAACTCAATCTGAATGGCCTCTGGCGGGGGTGGCTTGGACGAAGTGCCAAGGTGGCGGCGAAGAGGGCACAGGAAGAGGAAGCGAGCCTCCGCCGACAAATGGAGGAGGCTCGCCGCGAGTGGGAAGCCGCCGAAAACTATTTCCAGACGGTTTCGGCGCCCGAACTGGTGGATCATGCGATCTACACGATGGAGGCGGCCAGGCGGAAATATCTCTACCTTTACCGGCAGCTACGCCAAACCAAGAGCGACGGCCCGGAGCAGGAGGAGTCACCATGGATGTAAGCATGGCGTTTTGGTACGCGGTGGGAATCATTTTTCTGCTCCTCCTCCTCCACTTACTGGCAAAGCCCCTGGAGGTCATGCTGAAGATCACCGGTAGCAGCGTGGTGGCAGGCGTGGCGCTATGGGTGATCAACCTCGTTGGCGGTCATGTGGGCTTCCATTTGGGCCTGAACCCCGTCACCGCTGTCCTGGCTGGATTACTGGGGGTTCCCGGTGTTATCGGACTTGGACTCCTGCGTTGGATTTTGGGTTGATTTTTGCGTGAACGCAGGGTAGAATACAGCCCAGAATACGTTGAAAGGCGTAGACAGGGAATAGTAAGCGACACCGTGGAGCCAAAGCGAGCCGGGGAAGGTGTGAGCCCGGCGCCCACGACTGCTGAAGAGGCCCTCGAGCTTCTGGGCTGAACCAAGTGAGTAAGCCTGGACGGTGTTCCTCCGTTAGCGGGAGACTGAGTGAGGTCGCGAGGCCTAACCTAGGGTGGTACCGCGGGAGTCAACCCCCGTCCCTAACCGGACGGGGGTTTTTTGTTTTCTCATCACCGTGATCGCAAAGGGGATTCGGCTATGACCATTCGCGTGCGCATTGCACCAAGTCCGACGGGACCCATTCATGTCGGAAACGTCCATACGGCCCTATTCAACTGGCTCTGGGCGCGCAAGTCTGGGGGCAAATTCATTCTCCGCTTTGAGGATACAGACCAGGCCCGGTCCAGAGCAGAGTGGGAGCAAGTGATTTTCGAGGACCTGACCTGGTTTGGCATGGACTGGGACGAAGGCCCCGACCTGGGTGGCCCCTATGCACCGTATCGGCAGATGGCTCGCCTGGACATGTACGCCAAGTACGCTCAGCAATTGCTGGAGACCGGCCATGCTTACAAGTGCTACTGCACGAAGGAAGAAGAGGATGTCGACCGCCAAGCCGCTCAAGCTGAGAATCGGGTCTACCAGTACAAGGGTCGGTGTCGTAACCTTACCCCGGAGCAGCAGAAGGCATTTGAGGATCAGGGCCGGTCTTATGTGCTGCGCTTCCGTGTGCCCCGCGGGGAGACCATTGGCTACAACGATCTGGTGCGCGGACCAATCGAGTTTCCGACTGACTCCATCGGCGATTTCATCATCATGCGCTCCAACGGGATTCCCCTGTACAACTTCGCCGTGGTGATTGATGACGTAACTATGAAGATCACTCACATCGTCCGCGGTGAGGGCCACATCTCCAATACGCCAGTCCAGTTGCTGATCTACAAGGCCCTTGGCCTGCCCATTCCCGAGATCGGGCACCTTGGGCACATGACGAACGAGGATCGTGGTAAGCTCTCCAAGCGGAAGGGTGAAGCCTCTATCCGGGACTATCGGGAGCAAGGCTACCTGCCAGATGCCCTTATGAACTTTATGAGCTTGCTTGGGTGGACCCCGGCCGGTGCAGAATCCGGGGCCGAAATCCTGAGCAAGGACGAACTGATTAACCTCTTTGACATTGCCGATTGCACCAAGGCTCCTTCCGTCTTTGACAAGGTGAAACTGAACTGGATGAACGGCATGTACATCAGGAAGAAGAGTGTTGAGGAGTTCGCTGAACTCTCCCTCCCCTTTGTAGCTCAGTCAGGTATGTTTACCGAGGAGAAGGCTCGCGCTAACTGGGAGTGGTACAAGCACGTGGTGGCGCAGGTTCAACCCCGGGTTGACCTTCTCACCCAGGTCCCTGAGATCGCGGACTTCTTCTTTAGGGACGAGATCCAGGTGAACGAAGGAGCCGCTGCCAAGTTCTTGACCGATTCTGTGAAGCCGTTCTTGCGGCGCGTGATCGAGGGTCTGCGGACAGTGGAGTGGGAACTGCCCGCCATTGAGAGCCTCGTTCGCAGCATTCAGGAGGAGATGGGGCTCAAGCCGAAGGAGACCTTCCAGCCGATTCGTGTAGCGATCACAGGCCGGACGGAAAGCCCGGGCCTTTTTGAGACCATCCACTTGGTCGGACGGGAGCGTGTAATCGATCGGATAGCCAGGTACGCCTAAGTGCGATATGTGGGACGGAGGATAGACTCCGTCCCATTCCTTTTGTCTATAAGCCGGTCTCTTGCGGACGAATCAATGCCGTGCTACAATGCGCAATGCCGATCAGCTCAGAGCGAAAGGCGCGGACGCAGCAGCGTCCCCTTTCTTTCGGAAGGTGAGACTTTCCAAGCAGAACGCGCTTGCAAAGCCGCATCGGCTGTGCTAATCTAAACAACGTCGCTGATGCGATACACAACGAATGGCGATAACGCCAAGAAATAGTGTATTGACAAGACGGCGACAGATTTGCTAAGATATCGTCCTGCGAGCCGCTAATTACGGCGAGCGAAATGGTCTCTCGAACCTTGAAAACTAGACAGTGCAAGAGAGTAAAGCCAAGCGTAAGCTCGTAATCATGAAGAGCCGAACAAATTTTCTTCGGAGAGTTTGATCCTG
>JAWLHU010000013.1:0-245109 GCA_041690255.1 Symbiobacteriaceae bacterium | reverse complement strand
CCGACCCACGACGGTTCCGATGGTGGCGCTACCCCACTTGGCCTAGCAGCCGTTAGCGACTAGCGAGGTCCGACGGGGTATCCCCGCACCGGCCGAAGGCCCCCCGACCCGGACGACAAGCAAAGGAGGTGACCGCTCGTGGCCTGTGTGCGGCGAATGGCAGTCGGTGCCGTTCTGCTGAATGAGGAAGGCAGGGTTCTGCTCGTCCTCAACCGGGGCCATGGGCGGTCCTATTGGTCCCTGCCCAAGGGCTCCTGCGAGGACGGCGAGCCCCTGGTCGCCACCCTGAGACGGGAGGTCCGGGAGGAGACCGGCCTCCAGGTAGAGCCTGGCGAGATGGCCTTTGTGACCGAGTGGTTCGTGGCCAACCGGCAGGAGTGGTTCCTCCAGACCTACTTCACCGCCCGAATCACCGGCGGCGAGTTGGGCGTGCAGGACGATGAGGACGTGACCCGGGTGGAATGGGTCCTACCCGGAGAGCTTCGCAAGTACATGAACTACCGGCCCTGGATCGAGCCGCTCCTCACCTGGCTCGACGACCGGCGGCCGAGGTATCACCTGTTCTAGCCGGGAGGCGCTGCGTGTTGGCCGCACAGTTCACCATGGCCCTGGGGTTGATCGAGGATGAGGACCGGCTGGTAGTTGTCCTGAACCGCTGGCCCATCGGCGATGTCTGGTCGCTGCCGGGTGGTCGCCTGGAGGTGGGGGAGTCCCTCACCGATTGCGTCGTGCGGGAGGTCCAGGAGGAGACCGGGCTGCTGGTGGCACCGGTGGAGCTGGCCTATGTGCTGGATGCCCACAACCAGGTGCACGACCATCACTTCCTTGTCCACGTCTTCTCCTGCCGGCTCGTGACCGGCGAACTGAAGGTCCCCGAGGGCGATGAATTCGTAGTCGATGCGAAATGGGTCACACGAGATGAGGTGGCCCGGTATATCACCTGGTCTACATATCGCGATCCACTCCTCGCCTACCTGGCGGGACACGAGCGGAAGTACTGGCTCGACCGAGACGGCTACCGCCCCGAGGAGGGGAAGGGGCCGGCGCCCAATGAGGGCCAATGAGGGCCAATGTCCGGCCAATGAAGACCCAATATCTGACCAATGAAACCCAATGTCTGACCAATGAGACCCAATGTCCGGCCAATGAAGACCAATGTCTGACCAATGAGACCCAATGTCTGACCAATGAGACCCAATGTCTGCCCATCGAGAACCAATGTCCGGCCAATGAGGAGCAATGATTGTCTAGGAGGAGTCGACATGGCGGTCAAGCGTGCGTTGATCAGCGTCTACGACAAGAACGGGATCGTCGAGTTTGCCCAGGAGCTGGTCAAGCTAGGGGTTGAGATCATCTCCACCGGGGGCACCTACAAGGCGCTGCAGGCCGCCGGTGTCCCGGTCATGGAGGTCGCCCAGGTGGCCGGCTTCCCCGAGATCCTGGACGGGCGGGTCAAGACCCTCCAGCCCCAGATCCATGCGGGTATCCTCGCCATTCGCTCCAACCCGGAGCACATGGCCCAGCTCAAGCAGCACAGCGTGACGCCCATCGACATGGTGGTCGTCAACCTCTATCCCTTCCGTGAGACCGTAGCCGATCCGAACGTCTCCCTGGAAGATGCCGTCGAGAAGATCGACATTGGCGGCCCGACCATGGTCCGGGCGGCGGCCAAGAACTGGCAGGATGTCGCCGTGCTCGTCAACCCGGCCAAGTACGGCCAGGTGCTGGACGAGCTGCGCACCGGCGGCGATCTGAGCCTGACGACAAAGTTTGACCTCATGGTCGAGGCGTTCGAGCACACCTCCTCCTACGATACGGCCATTGCCGGCTGGCTGGCCAACCGGGGCCGGGCGATCGTGGCGGCCCGTGAGGCCGGACAGGCCCCGCCCGAGGTGGCGACCGGCTCCGCCTTCCCCTACGCCATGACCCTGCACATGACCAAGATCCAGGACCTGCGCTACGGCGAGAACTCGCATCAGACTGCCGCTTTCTATGCCGATGGCACCACCGGCGGCACCGTCATCGCCCGGGCGAAGCAGCTTCACGGCAAGGAGCTCTCCTTCAACAACATCAACGATGCCCACGCCGCCCTGGAGCTGGTGAAGGAGTTCGACCAGCCGGCCGCTGTGGCCATCAAGCATGCCAATCCCTGCGGTGTGGCGGTGGCGCCCACCATCAGCGAGGCGTACCACAAGGCCTACGAGGCTGACACCGTCTCGATCTTCGGCGGGATCATCGCCCTGAATCGCCCCTGCGATGAGCCGACCGCCAAGGAGATCAGCAAGATCTTTGTCGAGATCGTCATCGCCCCGTCGTTTGAGCCCGAAGCCTATCGAATCCTGTCGAAGAAGAAGGACATCCGCCTCCTGGAGGTCGGGCCGATCGAGCGGACCGCCCCGGCTGGGTACGATATCAAGCGGGTGGGCGGCGGCTACCTGGTCCAGGACTGGGATGCGAGCGCCGAAGATGCGGCCACCTGGAAGACGGTCACCCAGAATCCGGTGAGCCCGGAGACCATGGCCGACCTGGCCTTCGCCTGGAAGGTCTGCAAATATGTGAAGTCGAACGCCATCGTGGTGGTGAAGAACGGCCAGACCCTCGGCGTGGGCGCCGGCCAGATGAACCGGATCGATGCGGCCCGTCATGCCCTGAAGCAAGCGGGTGATGCGGTCAAGGGCGCAGTCCTCGCCTCCGACGCCTTCTTCCCCTTCCCCGATGTGGTCGAGGCGGCAGGTGCGGCGGGGATCGCAGCAATCGCCCAGCCCGGCGGCTCGATCCGGGACCAGGACTCGATCAGCAAGGCGGACCAGCTCGGCCTGTCCATGGTCTTCACCGGCGTCCGCCACTTCCGCCACTAGCGGCGCATGGTGCCCGTCAGTTCCACCCTACGCCCCTGCGGAGTGCGCCTAACGGGCGCTAAGCCATCTTGGAGCGGGCCCGATTTCGGAAACCGCTGTCTGGTCGACGAGTCGGGCTACGCACCACCCGAAATCGGTCCCAGTCAGGTCGGCCAAGCGCCCGTAAGGCTGCACACCTGATGGGGCTGAGGGTGGACTGCCAGGCGCCAACTTCTTGGGAGAGGATGAAACGAGTGGACCGCTACCTGGTCGACGTCTTTACCACCGAGCCCGGCAAGGGGAATCCCGGCGCGGTTATCATCAGCACAGATGAGCTGACCGGCCCCGGCATGGCCGGCCTGGCCGCCGGGTTTGGCGTCGAGACCACCTTTGTCACCCCCGGAGAGAAGCCGGTGCTGCGCTACTACCAGCCCTCGGGGGCTGCCATGACCCTCTGCGGCCACGGGACGCTGGCCGCCCTGGCCGTCCTGCGGGAGCATGGACGGAGCGGGCGCTTCACCATTGCCACCCCGGCCGGTGACCTGCCCGTCTCCATTGATCCCTACCTGCTCGGCCTGGCCATGCCCCCGGTCACCTTCACCGACCCGGTCGACCCGGCCATCGCCGCCCAAGCACTGGGCATCGCACCAGATGCGATCGATGGCCCGGTCCGGGTGGCATCGGCCGGGCGACCGAAGCTGATCGTTCCCCTCCGCTCCACCGCGGTGCTTGACTCCATCCACCCGGAGGATCAACGGGTCGAGGAGGCCTGTGCGGCCGTCGGCGCGACCGGCATCTACCCCTTTACCCTGAACGCCCGCTCCTTCGGGGCGGTGGCCGATGCCCGCCACTTCCCGGCGGGGGCCGGCATGCACGAGGACCCGGTGACCGGCGTGGCCGCTGTGGCCCTCGCCTGGTACCTCTGGCGGCATGGCGCCGTTCCGGGCTGCGGCTCCATCAAGATCGAGCAGGGGCACGCCATGGGCCGCCCGGGCATGGTTGCCGTCCGGCAGGAGGGCGACGGGCGGACCTGGATCTATGGGACGACCGTCCTGCATAGGGAGGACTGAACATAATGAAGGTATTGATCGTCGGGGGCGGCGGACGGGAGCACGCCCTCGCCTGGAAGGTGATCCAGAGCCCCGAGATTGAAGAGCTGCACGTCGCTCCGGGCAATCCCGGCATCGGGCGGTTCGCATGGTGCCATCCGCATGTGAAGGCGACGGACGTGCCCGGCCAGGTGGCCCTGGCCCAGAAGCTGAAGGCCGACCTGGTGATCGTTGGCCCGGAGGACCCGCTGGCCGATGGGCTCGTCGATGCCCTGACGGCGGCGGGCATTCGTGCCTTCGGCCCCACGAAGGCGGCGGCGCGGATCGAGGCCTCCAAGGATTTCGCCAAGGAGGTCATGACCCGGGCGAGCGTTCCGACCGCCGCCTACGGCTCCTTTGACGACTACGATGCTGCCCTGGCCTATATCGAACTGCAAGGGGCCCCCATTGTGATCAAGGCCGATGGCCTGGCTGCGGGCAAGGGCGTCTCCGTCTGCATGACGCTGGATGAAGCCCGGGAGGCCCTGAAGGCGATCATGCTGGACGGCTCCTTCGCCGCGGCCGGCAGCCGGGTGGTGATCGAGGAGTACATGGAGGGGGAGGAGGTCTCGGTCCTCGCTTTTGCCGATGGCCGGACGATCAAGCAGATGGTCTCCGCCCAGGACCACAAGCGGGTGGGCGAGGGCGACACCGGCCCGAACACCGGCGGCATGGGCACCTACGCCCCGGTCCCCACCTACACCCCCCAGATCGCCAGGGCCGTACAGAAGGAGATCCTGGAGCCCGTCATTTCCGAGATGGCCCGGCGCGGTGCTCCCTTCACCGGCTGCCTCTTCGCCGGCCTCATGCTGACCAAGGACGGCCCCAAGGTGGTGGAGTTCAACTGCCGCTTCGGTGACCCGGAGACCCAGGTGGTCCTGCCGCTCCTGCAGAACGACATCCTCCAGGTCATGAGCGCCTGCGTGGACGGGAGGCTGAAGGAGGTGGACATCACCTTCCGCGATGCGGCTGCGGCCAATATCGTCCTTGCATCGGGCGGATATCCCGGTCCCTATCTGAAGGGCCTGCCGATCGAAGGGCTGGAGGATGCCGACGCCCGGGGTGTCACCATCTTCCATGCCGGCACCGACTTCACCGATGAGGGCGAGCTTGTCACCAGCGGTGGGCGGGTCCTCGGCGTCATGGCGGTCGGTAATTCCCTACCCGAAGCCCTGGAGCGGGCCTACTTCGGGGCCGAGGTGATCAGCTTCGAGGGGAAGACCTACCGCCGGGACATTGGCTGGCGGGCGCTGAAGCAGGCATAACCGGAGAGGATGAACCCGACATGGAACCCGTACGGATACGAGCAACCACCCAGGCGGATGGCGAGGTGCTGGGCTGCCCTCGCTGCGCCATCGCTCTTCTGCCCGAGGGCGAACTGCCCCGCGCCGGCCACGCCAAGCTGATCTGCCCGCTCTGCGGCTTGGAGCAGATCGCCGTGCTGGTCGAGGTGGGGGAGGCCTTCCCGTACAACCTGCAGCAGCAGGTGGAGGACGTCGCAGCGTCGCCCATCTACCAGGTCGAAGCGATCACCTACGACGAGGATCTCTGCCTGGTGGACGCACCCGCCCTGCTGGAGGACCCCGCCTTCTTCGCCCTGCAAGACGGCGTCGCCCCGGTCCAGAGCTTCGGATGGGTCGGCGGCAGAGACCTCCTGGAGAGCCCGGAGTACCGGCTCTTCCTGGTGGTGCGGGTCTACGGACAGCCCGAGGCGGACCTGTTCCGGCTCGAATTCCCGTCCCACCTGCTCCCCGCCCTGGCCCGGCTGGGCGACGATCAGACGATGGTCCTGGTCTCCCAGCGGAAGGGGGTCCTCTTCGGAGAGGCCGGCGAGATCTACCTGGAGGCTGTCCGTGAAGCCGGCGGGGCTCCAGGCGGGCCGATCCCCCTCAACAGTTGGGCCGCATTGGAAGAGTGATTCGTTATGCGATGAGCGCCGAGCTTGCGCTGGAGGAACGGACTCCCACCAGAGGTGAAAGTCCGTTCCTTCCTCTATCCCACCACACCGCGAATCTTCCATCTGTGGTAACGGCCTGGACCAGGGGCTGTACTCCGACCGTTCCCTTGACACAGGTCACATCGCGGACCGTGAAGGTGATACTGGCGCTCTCTGGAGCCTGACCATAAAGAGCCCCCCTCTTGACCCTCCGGGTTCCACTAGAAATTCCCGGAGGGTTTCTCCCCCATGTGGGAAAACGTAGCGGAATCCGCAAAAATCGGAGCCTGGAGGTGACGGAACCACCGCTTTTCGGCCTGTTCCGGGCCAATATGCGCCCCCTGAGGCCCCACAAGAGCGATTTACGGGGTGAACAGGCCCGCTAAACGGATGATTCCGCTACATTTTCCCCAATGGCCCGAGCTCGCCCTTGGGAAAAAGTTGTGGAATCCTGCTTCCCTCACGAACGGACCGCAATCTCACATACCACTCCGAAACAAAAAGGTTCGGCGGTGACCGTTCCACCTTCAGGAATTGGGCCGCAGTCGAGCCCTAAAGCGCCGAGGACGGTTTTGGCCTCGGCTGACCAGCACTTGGGACCAGACGCGAATAACAGAAGAGTTGCATTATACTAGGCGAAGTCAACTCCCTGTACGGATGGAGCCTTTCGCTACAAGTAAGTTACCAGTCAATTTGCGTATTTAGACATGGTATATCTGACCTTTGTGCTGCAAAACTGAGCAAATAACCTTGCCTTCTGGTAATTACACTGGTATGTTTTAAATAATCCGATCGACCGCCAGGGGATTTCCCGGTGAACCGTATCCCTCTCGCACGATCTACGCACCGCCAATACGGGAGGCAGGCTATGCGGCACACCTTCCACATGGGCCGGTTTGTCTTCGTTGTCGCCGCAATGGAGATGCTGTTCGGCCTCGCCATGTACGCAGTACCGAATCAATTCGATGCCCCGGCGTACGCCCCCATTCGGGGGCATCTTCTGCACTTTGCCACCCTTCTGGTCGCGGGGGCGGTTGTCATGCTGCTCCTGCAGCGCTATCCCGTCCACCCGGCCCTGCGCAGGATCCTGGCCCTCATGCCTGCCGCCCCCATGATCCTGCTCGCCTGGCTCTTCGGCGAAGCAGCCATATGGACGGGGGCTGTTCACTATGGACTCCTGGCGCTCGCTCTCCTGCTCTTCCCCTGGCTGGAGAGCCGACGGGATGGGGTGGACCTGGGCGGGGTCGTCCTGGGGCTGATCGTCGTTCTGGTGGGCGGCCTTATGATCCTTAACCCGTCCAGTTTCCCACCCGCATCCTATGGGTCGATCCAGAACGCGCTTCCGCTGATTGGGATCGCCGGGCTGCTCAGTTCTGTGGTTCTCCTCGCCCCCCTCTTCCGGACGGATCTGCCGCGGCGCAGTCCAGTCATGGCGATCGGCGCTATTCTGCCCCTGGTCCTTGCCGGGAACTTCCTGGTCACCCGGATCTGGACGGGCATGGGTTGGGGAATCTGGGGTCTCTCGTTCCTCGCAGAGCCGGCAATCCGCTGGGTGTGGTTCCGGTTCCGCATCGCCCCGGAGAGTGAAGATGAGCAGGGACGTGAGCTGGCGGTACTCGAACGGACGTTGGAGCTCTGGACCTGGGTGCTTGTGCTGGTGGTGGTCGCCCTGTCCGCCACCGACAGCATGAACATGGTCGCAGCGCCGCTCCGCTCCACGATCTTCGTCGTCGTGCTGGCCCTGTACAACGGCCTCGTCTACCTGATCTTCCCCGGGGTAGGCAAGCCTGCGCAGCGAGTGCTGGCGCACGTCGTCTTCTTCAGCCTGGCGGTGGGGTACCTGCTCGTCGGCGCCCAGCCGGTGGGCCTGACCATGCTCACCCTTCTGGTGGTGGTGGTCCCCATTGCCACAAGGGCCGCCGGGGCGAAGGTTGGCCGCGCAATGCTGCTGCTCGCACTCGGGGTGGTGGCATCCCCCCAGGTGGTCGCCTGGCTGGGCGGGCGGCAGTCCTTCTCCCACACGATGGTGGTGCTGATCTTCGAACTCCTCGTCGTGGGCACCGCCTCCTGGGTCGGCCATGCCGTGGTCGTCTCGGAGCGGAGGGTTGTCCGGGCCCTGAAAGAGAGCCAGGCCGAGGTCCGCAGGCAGGTGGAGAAGCTGTCGCTCCTCCTCCGGATTGCTGACAGCGTGCGAGGCTCGTTGGACCTGGAGCGGATCATGACCAGCACCGTCGCGGAGTTGGGGAAGGCCCTTGAGGTTGATCGGGCCTACCTCCGTCTCCTGGACAGTGACCAGCAATCACTGCGGCTGGCCGAGGAGTACACGGCCCCCGGCGTTCCGCCCATGATGACCGGCGGGCCGCTGCCGCCATCGATCGTCATGGAGTCTGCTGGTACCGTGATCTTTCCCGATGTGGAGAGCGACACAGCCCTGCGCGAATCGAATCCGCGGGTATACGAGTTCCTGCTAGGCGTGGGCAGCCGCTCCGCCATGGCAGCGCCCCTCCTTGTGGACGGGCACATCCTGGGTGTCATGGGGGTGCAGTGCTCCCGCCCCCGGCAGTGGAGTGCCGAGGAGATTCGCTTCCTGGAGGAGGTTGGCACCCAGGTGGGTGTCGCCCTCGCCCTGGCTCAGACCCACCAGGCCCTGCTCCGCCAGTATGAGGAGTTGCAGGCGACCCACCATGATCTGCAGAGCGCTCACGAAGAGCTGATCGCCCAGGAGGAAGAGCTTCATGCTCTGAACGACGCACTAAAGAGCTCGGAAGCCCGGTTTGCGAGCCTGCTCTCCATTGCGCCGAACGCCATTCTCGCCATTGATCAGAGTCACCGGGTGATCTTCTTCAACCGAGCGGCGACGGAGATCTTTGGCTACGAATCAAGCGAGATCGAGGGGGAGCTTCTGGACCTGCTCCTTCCCTCCAGTGCCGTTAGGACCCACCGGTCGCATGTGGAGGGATTCTCCACGGCACTGCTCCCCTCCCGAAAGATGGGCGAGCGCATGGAACTGGCCGGTCGGCGCAAGAACGGGGAAGAGTTTCCCGTGGAGGTTGCTATTGCTCGCTTCCGGGTCAACGGCGAGGTCTACTTCACCGCCGTCGTGGAGGATGTGACCGAGCGCAAGCGAACGGAGCGGATCCTGCGCGAGAGCGAGGAGCGCTTCCGCAGCGCCTTCGAAAATGCGCCGATCGGGGTCGCCCTCATGGGTGGCGATGGGCGCTGGTTTCAGGTCAACCGAGCGCTGTGCGAGATCCTGGGCTACGACGAGAGCGAGCTTTTGGCCCTGGGGGTTGCCGACCTTGTCCATCCGGAGGATCGCGAAGAGCAGATGCACCACCAGAGTGCGCTGATCTCCGGACAGTCCCGTTCGGTACAGCGGGAGCTGCGCTACAGGCACAAGGACGGCCACGTGGTATGGGTGCTGCAGAGTTGCTCTGCCGTTCAGGTTGGCGAGAATCCGCAATCCTTCATCACCCAGATGCAGGATATCACGGATCGGAAGCGCTACGAGGCTTCTCTGATCCACCTGGCCAATCATGATCCACTGACCGAGTTGATCAACCGCCGGCGCTTCCAGGAGGAACTGGAGAGCCTCCTGGCCCTGACCCGCAACTTCAGTCTGCGGGGTGCACTCTTCTTCCTCGATCTCGACATGTTCAAGTATGTGAACGATACACTCGGTCACCATGCGGGTGATGATCTCCTCCGGCGGGTGGCGGGTCTCCTGCGAGAGCGGCTTCGTGAGACCGATGTGATCGCCCGGCTCGGTGGCGATGAGTTTGCGATCCTTCTCCCCTACACGGGGGATGAGGCGGTCGTGCTGGCGGAGCAGATCCTGGAGGCGCTTCGCCATGAGCGGGTCGTCGCCGGGGGGCAGAGCCTTTCGGTCACCGGGTCGATCGGCATTACCTTCTTCCCGGAGCACAGCGCCAACGCGGAGGAGCTGCTGGCCCACGCGGATGTCGCCATGTACCGGGCAAAGGAACAGGGGCGCAATACATACGCGGTCTTCTCCCCGCAGGGTGACTGGAAGGCCCAGATGGAGTCAAAGCTCTCCTGGGAGCGGCGGCTGCGGGACGCCCTGCGAGCGAACCGGTTCACCCTGCACTACCAACCGATTCTGGATCTGCGCCGGAACAGGATTACGCACCATGAACTGCTCCTCCGGCTCGTGGAGGACGACGGCCAGGTGGTGCTCCCCGGAGCCTTCCTGGGCGTTGCCGAACGCTATGGTCTGATCTACGAGATCGACCGGTGGGTAGTCCGGGAGGCGATCCGAATCCTGGCGGAACAGCGGGACAGGGGGCAGGACCTGGTCTTTGAGGTGAACCTGTCCGGCAAGACGCTCTCCGACCCGGAACTGCTGCCCATGATTCAGCGGGAGCTGGCTGCCAAGCAGGTGATTCCTTCGAATCTCGTCTTCGAGATCACTGAGACAGCGGCGATCAGCGATCTGGATCAGGCTCGCCGATTCATCGACGCGATGAAGGGCCTTGGTTGCCGGTTCGCCCTGGATGATGTCGGGGCAGGCTTCTCCTCCCTCTACTTCCTGAAGCATCTGGCGGTCGATTACATTAAGATCGATGGATCCTTTGTCCGCAACCTCCCCAATGATCCGGCTGACCAGCATTTGGTCAAGGCCCTTGTCGCGGTAGCCGGCGAGCTGGGGAAGAAGACCGTCGCTGAGTTTGTCGACAACGAGGAGACGCTTCGATTGCTGCGCGAGTACGGGGTGGACTACGCCCAGGGCTTCCTGCTGGGCAGGCCCGGCCCTATGCTGCAGACCTGATGGCGGTCGCCGGGGCGAAGCCAGGCCAGTGGGACCTGAAGAGGTATGTTCGAAAAATCGTCGATGGATTGAATCCCTCTCGCCACCTCCCTCGTCTATCTGGTAGAAACCCCGCAGGGAGGTCATGACATGAAGAAGTTCGCTCTGGTACCTGTGCTTCTGGCCGCACTGCTACTTGTCACAGCGCTCTTCCCATCCCCGTCCAACGCGGAGGCGTCGACCACGGGTTCAGAGCCCTCTCGGACGATCTCGGTTACCGGACAGGGCCGGCTCACGGTCAAGCCGGATACCGCGACGATCACCTTCGGTGTCTCCGAGGTGAAGCCGACCCCGTCTGAGGCGTACACCGCGCTGAGCGCCAGCCTGAACAAGATCGCTCCGGCGATCAAGTCCATGGGGCTGAAGGACGAGCAGATCCAGACCAGCATGTTCAACCTGAATGCCGAGTACAACTGGACGCAGGATAAGGGGCAGCAGTTGGTCGGCTACCGGTCCACGACCACGCTGACGATCACCACCCAGAACCTCGATCAGGTGGCCGGCCTGATCCAGACGGCCGTAGAGGCCGGCGCCAACCAGCTCAATGGCGTCAGCTTCTCGGTGAAGGATACCGACAAGCTGCTGGAGCAGGCCCTGGACATGGCGGTGGATGATGCCAAGGCGAAGGCCGAGCGGGTCGCCAGCCGTCTCGGTGCTCAGGTTGTCCGGGTCATGACGATCAACGTCATGGACAATGGCACGCCCATGTACGTAGATCGGGCGATGGACGAAGCCAAGGCCATGATGGCTGGCGCAGCCCCCGCCCCGGTCTTCAGCGGCGAGTCCAGCTTCTCCGCCTCTGTCTCGGTCGTCTTCGAGATCCAGTAAGCCTCGCACCGGAGCCCACCAGGCGCTTGCCTGGTGGGCTCTGGCTGACTCGGGCGGCTGCATTGATCTGCAAGACCAGGGTGGTGCGCCCTTCGTGAGGGAAGCAGGATTCCACAACGTTTTCCCACATTGGCGAGAGACGCTCCGGGAATTACTAGTGGAACCGGCTGGCAGAGCGCCCTGGTCATTCGCAGGGCTTTTCCTATGCCTGCCACCGATCGCACCGCAGGGAATTCCAGGAATCGCCCCCGCCGGGGCGCCCGCGGGGCAGACTAACAGCAAGTCTGCAGCGCAAAGGTGGTGTCATGATGGAACTTCTATGGGTCCTGGCGGTTGTCGCCGGTGCGATGCTGCTCTTCTTCCTGGGCGTTCGTACGGTGGGCGGTCGGGAGCGGGTTCGTGCCGGTGCCGACCGGGCAGATGGGCGCCAGGGGCGTGATCTCGGGGCGAATATCAACCCGAGCCAGCACGGCAACGAGGTCGACCTCTGGCCGGACCGGACGGGTGCCCGCACCCGCCGTGAACTGGGGGCCCGCCATGCAGCGGATGTGAGCTTCACGGGAGAGTTCGGGGAGCAGAAGGACGAGGTGCCGCATGGTCGGGAGGCCATGGGCGGGCCACGTCAGTCTGATCCGGCCCGACCTGTCCCGCAGCCGGGCGTCCGGCGTGAGGTTGAAGACGGCTCCCTGGATCGGGTGACCGGGGCGGGCGGGATTACGGGCGAGAATGCCCGGGCCGCCCGGGCCGATCTGGCCCCGGAGGACGCGCTGGGTGAAGACCGCCCGGCCAACAGGACCGTGGCCCCGGACCAGCCGCCCACCCAGTGGCATCCGCGGGAGCACGGCGTGCCGGGGGATCATCTGCGCGACGGCCATCATCGGTCGGCGACTGCCCCGGAGCGAAGGAGCGGTGCCACCGACCCGTACGCCCACGCTCCGGTACCGGGGCCGAATCACATTCCGCCGGCCGGGGGCGTCGACTTCCCGGACGATATCCGCCCGTGAGTATGGGCGCAGTCAGATCGGCTGCGCCTTTCCCTATTTTTGCAAGAGTTTTGGGCAGCGAAAGGGGCCAAAAAAGGAGTTTCGCCCATAAAAGCGAATCTCACTTTCTGGGATAGGCTGTGCTGGGAGGGATCCCTTTCATGTCCGTCAACGAGAAGCTGCGCGACGAGATGACCGACAAGCTGTTTGAAGCCATTCTGACCCTTCAAAATGTAGATGAGTGCTACCGTTTCTTCGAGGATATTGCCACGATCGGTGAGATCAAGGCGCTGGCCCAGCGGCTGGAAGTCGCCAAAATGCTGGATGCCGGCATGACCTACGAGGATATCGTGGCCTCTACCGGGGCGAGCACGGCCACCATCAGCCGTGTGAAGAAGTGCCTGCACTACGGGGCCGACGGGTACCGTCTCGTCCTGGAGCGCGCCAACCGAGACTCATGAAGCTATACGACATCACCCATCCGCTGGGGGAGGGAACGGCCTGCTGGCCCGGCGACACGCCCTTCACCCTGGAGCCTACGGCTCAACTGGCACAGGGCGATTCGGTCAACCTCTCCCGCATCACGCTCAGTCCGCACAACGGCACCCACGCCGATGCACCCTACCACTATGATCAGAAGGGTGCGTATATGGCAGACGTGCCGCTGGAGCGGTACATCGGTCGGGCTCGCCTGATCGCTCTCGAGGGGCGGATCAGCGTGACCGAGGATGACCTGCGGTCCGTGGAACTGAACGGGGTCGAGCGGGTCCTGATCCGGACCGGCTCCTGCCCGGACCTGACTCGCTTCAACCGCAACTTCACCTACCTGGAGCCGGCTGCCATTCGCTACCTGGCGTCGGTGGGGGTCCGGCTGATCGGGACCGATGCCCATTCGGTCGATCCCAGCGACAGCCGGGAACTGCCGGCCCATCATGCCTGCGCCGAGGCCGGGATGATGATCATCGAGAACCTGCGCCTGAATGATATCCCCGCTGGTGAATACGAGTTGATCGCCCTGCCCCTGAAGCTGGAGCGGGCCGACGGCTCGCCTGTTCGGGCGGTGCTCCGTACCCTATCTTGATCACGCATGAGGAACAAGCACAGGACAATCCGGTCCTGTGCTTGTCTACTGCTTGGCACCGATCTCCGTCGCCATCACCGGAGTGGGTTTGTTGGTCCACTGGTGAACGGCCCAGAGGGAGAACCAGATCGGGCCGTAGGCGAAGACCGAGCAGGCGACGTTCCACCATTCATGGTAGATGATGTGGCCGCTGCGCAGGCCGATCAACTCCGGGAGCATGGCAATGGCTGTGAACTTGAGGACTCGAAAGATGGGGAACGGGGTTGCCGGCACGAGACCCTGGGCGAAGCGCATGGCGAAGACGGGTGCGGCACTCAGGCTGATCAGGAGGGCGATCTCAGCGTGCGAGTCGAAAGGGCCGGCATCCTGGTACTCCCACAACGGATAGAGGAGCATCGCCCGATCGTGAACCGTGGCGAGCGATCCGCCGACGAGGCCGTACAGGAGCAGGTGACGGAAGCGCTTTCGCTCAATGATCCATGGGGTGAGAACCCAGGTCAGGAGGGCCAGTGGAAGGTAGAACAGGGGGAAGTCTCACCTCGCGTACGGAGCGGTCAACCTTCTGCTGAGGCGAACCGCACGCGTGAGTATGGGTGTGGACAAGGAAGATTACCCAGCCAAAGAACAGGTAGGTCGCCAGGGAGTGGAGGGGGCCCCACCAGTGGGCGTACGTCACCTTCCCCACAAGGTGGGCAACCCACTCCAGGGAGAAGGGCAGGAGGCCGAAGGTAAGCCACCGCACCAGTGGCATTCGGCCCGCCGTGGGCAGTCCCTGGGCATACCAGGCGGCCAGGATCGGCGACAGACCAATCTGCAGGAGAAACGAAATCGCCCAGTGGTCCGTGAGGAGGTGGGCGTCGGTCAAGGTGTACGGGAGTCCGAGGCCCGGCAGCGCCAGCGGGATGCTGGAGAGGAGAATGGCGGCCAGGGCGGCCGGCAGGAGATCCCGAATCCGACGCCACTCCAGGACCCGTGCCGAGAGCGCCCAGACCAGGCAGAGCAAGAAGACAAAGTACATGGGAAACCTCCGGGCTTAGTATGGGTGTTGGTCCGGTCATGCATACGGAGAAAAGGGGGACGACCGCTCCGATTGGAGCAGTCGTCCCCTCTCTGTACGTTTCGTGCAGGCTTAACGCTCGCTGGCCTTCTCGGACCCGGCCTTCAGGGTTTTCGCCCGCCCCCTGGCCGTCTCCCAGATCTGCGGTCCGACAAGGGCCTGGAGAGCGGTGCCCGCCTGGCCGAGCGCTGTGTCACCCGAGGTCAGGCTCTGTCCCAGTCCGGTGAGGGTGGGGCGCATGGTAACCGGAGCGGACATGAACAGCCGGTCAAGGACAGGGCGAAGCTGGCTCTGGTTCTCCACCAGCAGGTGGTAGCTGCTCGCGAGCAAGGTAAGTACGGTGGGGTTCGTGTCACCGAAGAGCAGGCGCCGGATCGCACCAAGGGTTGCGCCATGGTAGTAAGTCGCCTCTTTGAGGAGAGAGGAAGCTTCCTGGACGCCGCTTGCGGTCGCCCCTTGTGGGACGGCGGCGAGTTCCAGGAGTGTCGCGGTCGTCATTTGATAGCCTGGAATCGCCTGTTCGAGGAGCCGGGCCGATTCGATTAACTGGCGGGCAAGGGCCTGGGCGGGACTCGGTTGGCCGCCCTGCCCCCCGGGCCCACCGCTGGCCGGGGCGCTCTGGCCCGGGAAGGCGACGGGAGCGACCGGGGCTGCCTGAGCGGCCTGGGGCTGGACCTGCCCCTGGGAGGGCGGAGCCTGGAACTGCTGGACCTGGTACGGAGGCTGTTGGGGTGGGGCCTGGAACGGCTGGGGCTGGAAGGGTTGCGCCTGAAGCGGCTGTTGCGGCGGATACTGGTGTGGTTGATACGGTTGTGCTTGATACGGTTGTGCTGGATACGGTTGTGGTTGGTACGGCTGTGGCGTTGGAGGTTGGAAGCCGGGGGACTGCTGGGGCTGCAGAGGGGCCTGCAGCCCTGGCATGCCGGGCCAACCGGTAGGCAGTTGCTGAAGACCGGGCTGCTGCAACATGGATCCTCTCCTTCTTGGGCAGATTCGGTGTCACGCTCATGCTATGCACGGCTTCCAGATCTGCGCCCCGGGAAAGGCGAAAAGCCGGCGACCACGACGGGCCACCGGCTTACACGACGCTATGCTGCCTTGCGGCCCGCCTCACTCTGTGCGGGCTCTTGCCAAAGATAGGCGGCCCAGTAGACCAGGCCGACAAAGAGAGCACCACCAACGATATTGCCCAGGGTGGCAGGGATCAGGTTGGCGAAGAAATGGCCCCAATCGAGGGCGTAGAGCTTCTCGATCGGAGCGCCGGGCATGGTGGCGACCGAGGTGCTCTTCACGAGAATGGCATACGGAATGAAGAACATGTTCGCAATCGAGTGCTCGCTGCCTGATGCCACAAAGCCGGTGATCGGCAGGATCATGGCGGCGATCTTGTCCACCACCGTCTTGCCGGAGGAATACGCCCAGACAGCGAGGGTGACGAAGATGTTGGCCAGAATGCCCCGGGCAAAGACGACGCCGAAGGGCAGCGAGGCCTTTGTGGCACCAACGCTGAGGACCTTGAGGCCGACGAGACCGCCACCGCCGGTGTAGTGCTCAGCGGCAAAGGCGAGCCCGACCATGAGCAGGGCGCCGACCCCGTTGAAGAACCAGACGAGAGCCCAGTTGCGCACCATCTTGCCCACGCTGATCCGGCGCTGGACCGCTGCAATCGAGAGGAGCGTGTTGCCGGTAAAGAGCTCGGCACCGTTCAGGGCGATCAGGGCGAGCCCGAGGTTGAAGACGAGGCCGCCGAGCACCTGTCCCACGCCGTAGCTGCCGTTCCAGCCAGCCAGGGCCACAAAGTAGAAAATCGAGCCCAGCGAGACAAAAACGCCGGCCAGGATCGAGAGAATGACGGTCCGATGCAGAGGCATATTTGCCTTGGTGACACCGAGTTGCTCAATCTTCTTGGCAATCTCTGCCGGGGTAATTGCGTCGGGAGATGAGATTTCTGCCATGATGAATGCCTCCTTGCACTGAGTCACAAGACCCTATCATACAGGCAGATGCCCCCGCGCACCATAACAAAATCGCATAATGATCGTCTGGATATAAGCACCCGGTAGTCGGTTGACTACCGGGTGCAATCTCGCTTAAGGGAGGGGCTCGAACCGGGCGGTGAAGAAGCGGAGTGTGGGTGGCTCATAGACCATCTTGAGCCCTTTGATCTGATCCCGATTCTTATAGAGGTGCTTGACCGAGTAGGCGACCACATCCATATGCCGGTCGGTGTAGACCCGGCGCGGGATCGTGAGCCGCACCAACTCGAGCTTCGGCTTCCGGTTCTGGCCGGACTGCGGGTCGCGTCCGGCGGAGACAATGCCCCGCTCCATAGAGCGGACGCCCGAGTCGACGTAGAGGGCGGCGGCCAGGGTTTGGGCCGGGAACTGCTCCTGGTCCAGATGCGGCAGGAACTCCCGGGCGTCGAGGAAGACGGCGTGGCCGCCGACCGGCTGGACAATGGGCACGCCGGCATCGATCAACTGCTGGCCCAGATAGCGGACCTGGTAGATACGGTGCGCGATATAGTCATCATCCACCATTTCATAGATGCCCTGGGCGATGGCCTCCATATCACGACCGGCCAGACCGCCATAGGTGGGCATGCCCTCAAAGATCACGACCTGCTCCCGGGCCTGCTGGAGGATCCACTCCTCGTTCATGGCCAGGAAGCCGCCAATGTTGACCAGGTTGTCCTTCTTGCCGGACATGGTGCAGCCGTCGAAGTAGGACATCATCTCCTTGAGGATCGCCCGGACCGGGACGTTGGCGTAGCCCTCTTCCCGCTCCTTAATGAAGAAGGCGTTCTCCACGGCGCGGGTGGCATCGGACCACATGCGGATTCCGTACTTGTTGCAGATGGCCCGCACGTCGCGCAGGTTCTGCATGGAGACGGGCTGACCACCGGCCAGGTTGACCGTGACAGCGACGTTGATATAGGGGATATTCTCCGGGCCGACCCGCTTGATCAGGTCTTCGAACTTGCCGAGGTCGACGTTGCCCTTGAAGGGGTGGTACTTCAGGGAGTCGTGGGCCTCATCAATGACCACATCGACGAAGGTGCCGCCCTGCATCTCCTGGTGGGCGCGGGTGGTGGTGAAGTACATGTTGCCGGGAACATAGTGGCCCGGCTTGATCAGGATCCGGGAGATCAGGTGCTCGGCGCCGCGCCCCTGGTGGGTCGGGACCACGTGCTTAAAGCCGTAGATCTCGCGGACCGCCTGCTCCATGCGGAAGAAGGAGCGGGCACCGGCGTAGGCCTCGTCGCCCATCATGAGGGCGGCCCACTGGCGGTCGGACATGGCGTTGGTGCCGGAGTCGGTCAGCAGGTCAATGTAGACATCCTCGCTCTTGAGGAGGAAGGTGTTGTACCCGGCCTCGACAATGGCCCGCTCCCGCTCTTCAGGGGTCGTCATACGGATGGGTTCAACGGCCTTGATCTTGTAAGGTTCAGCGATCGGGCGTTGCATAGGTGAAACCCTCCTGTACAGAGATTCCACCTCAAGTATAGGTCCCCTCACAAAGTCCAAACAAGGTGACTTTACCAAAATAAAACATCGAAGCCTGACAGTGGTGAAGGATGGGGAGCGGGCTCTCTTTGGACTTGAAAAAGTTCGTGGTGTGAAGTATCCTCAAGAGGCACACGTCGCCATGAACTTCCCACCGCAAGGAGGCGCTGAGGGAATGCGGTTTCCCGACGGACTCCGTGCCCTAAACCACCACGACTATCAACTCTACTTTGTTGGCCTGCTCGTCTCCATGATTGGCACCTGGATGCAGAGTGTCGGTCAGTCCTGGCTGATCATTGAACTGACCGATTCCGCCCTGCTGCTGGGGCTGATCAGCACCCTGCAGTTCGCTCCGACCTTGCTCTTCTCCCTCTTTGGCGGCGTTCTGGCTGACCGGCTGCCGAAGCGGCGGACCCTCATGATCACCCAGACGGTCCTGATGCTCCTCGCCTTCACCCTCTCCGCCCTGGTCTATACCGGGCAGGTCCAGTACTGGCACGTGGCGCTGCTTGCCTTCCTGCTGGGCACCACCAATACGGTGGATGTACCGGTGCGACAGGCCTTCACCGTGGAGCTGGTTGGCGGCAGGCAGGATCTGGCCAACGCCGTCGCCCTGAACTCAGCCATTTTCAACGGCGCCCGGTTGGTCGGGCCCGCGGCGGCGGGTCTGCTGATCGCCAGGTACGGGGTAGCCACGGCCTTCCTCCTGAACGGGATCAGCTTCCTGGCCATTATCGGGGCGCTCTCGCTCATGAAGGCGGAGGGGCTGCCCCGCCCCCGGGTGCAGCGCTCGGTCGTGGAGGATGTGAAGGAGGGCATGCAGTACGCCTTCCGGACCCCGACCGTCTCCTTCCTGCTCACTCTGCTCTTCGCCGTCGCCCTCTTCGTGATCAACTACCAGGTCCTCGTTCCGGTCCTGGCAAAGAACGTGCTGAATGCGGGCGCAGAGGGATATGGCATGCTCATGTCCTCGCTGGGGGCCGGTGCGCTGGTCGGAGCCTTTGTCCTGGCCTTCCGCCCGCGGGGCGACGTGAACCTGAAGCCGCTGGTGATCGCCTCTCTCGTTCTCTGCACCGCCACCGGGCTGATGTTCTTCGTCCGTGACTTCTGGCTGGCCTCGATCGGACTCTTTGTCATGGGCCTCTCTCAGATTCTCTTCACCGCTGATACGAACTCGACCGTGCAGATGATCGTGCCCGACGAACTCCGGGGCCGGGTGATGTCCCTTTACCACCTGATGTTCGCCGGTACCGTTCCCTTCGGTTCGCTGATGACCGGTACGGTGGTCGAGCAGTTCGGTGGGTCGGTGGGCTTCCTTGTGGCCGGCTCCCTTGGGCTTGTCGCCGCTCTGCTCCTGCTACTCCGCTGGTGGAAGGGGCGGTCTGAGACGGCTGCGGCAGCCTGATTTGCTAACGCAGAGAAAGACCCGCACCCTGAGGGGCGCGGGTCTTGTTGCTTACCGGTGAGGGCTACCGTACTTCTCGGCGGGGTACCAGTCATCGTTCACCTTGTAGCCCTGGCCGGCAACGGTGATGCCGGTGTGGTCTCCGCTCTCTTTCGGAGTTCGCTCGCATCCCGCCCGCCGGCCTCGAGGGTCCGAATCGATGCGGCCAGCGCTTCCGGGGTAGGTGGCTTGAGCCACCAGGTCGCATCCATCCGGCTGGTGGTCGTGCCGCAGACCAGGCAATCCGCACGCTGAAGGTAGCCGGACTCACACTCGTGGTCCTTCACCGGTTCGGGATCGTGCACACGGAAGACATGCTCCCGGCATCTAACCAGGTCCTGGGTCAGGTGCTGGTGGGAGAGGAGCGCAAGCTCGCCTGCGGGGCGAGGGCGGAAGGGTGTCTGGCTCATCAGCATCCTCCTTCAATTGGGTCGCGTCCAATGGGGGAGGTGTCATCTTCTATGATTCGGTCGATTTCGGGCCGCATCGGATACGCCCCAATGGTGGGAACTTGGCTGGCGGCGCTCGAAGAGTCACGACGGGCGGGAGCGCTTCTTCACCCCAGAGTGGATCGCTTACAACCTGCTAGACCACGTGGCCAATCATCGGGGGCAGGTCGCTCTGATCAAGCGACTCTTGCGGACGGCGGGGTAAGCGAAGGCGGGCAGCCGAATAGGCCGCCCGCCACGTTTAACCCCTCAGCAGATCGGTGCCCGTGGGCCGCCCGATCACAAGGTTGCGCATCGGCTCCCAGGCCTCGGGCGGGCCGACCACGGTGAGGATATCACCGACCTGGAGCACGGTGTTGCCGTCCGGTACAATCTTCTCGTCCCCCCGGCCAATCGATACGACCAGCACCCGTGAGGGGAGTGTTGCCTTTCGCAACGACTGGCCACAGAGAGGCCCGGCGGTGAGCAGGAAGTCCTGCATTTGCACATCTCTGTTGTGGCCGGTCAGGAGGGCTGTCGCAGCCGGGTTGGCCAGGAGGTTCTCCACAAGCATGACCGAGGCCAGCTCTGGGTTGATCGCCTCCAGTTGCTCCTTCTCTGCCTGGGTCACCGCGTGGGTCGTGATGGTGAAAAGGAGACTGCGGGGGATTCCGAAGGATCCCTTGCCGAGTCGGGCGGCGGCCAGGTTCGCCTCCTCATCGCCGGTCAGGGCGACCAGCGCCTCAGCATTCTCAGCGCCGGCCTGCGAGAGCCCATCCTCAGTCGTCGGGTCGGCGGCATAGGCCGTAATGCCCGCATCGACAAACTCCTGCACCCGGTCGGGGTGCTGGTCCACGGCCGTCACCTTCATGCCCTGTGCCAGGAGCCGCTGCCCAAGGTGGAGGGAGAGCCGGTTCATGCCCGCCAGGACAACCCCGCTGCGAGCCGGCTCGCTGTCGCTCTCGCCGAGAATGCGGTTGAAGAGGACCGGGCCCATGATCGCCGTCAGGATCGCTACCAGGACGATAGCGGCGTGCGTGGAGGCGCCGTAGGCCCCCACCTTAAAGGCGATGGCCGAGGCCGCAATCGTGACCGACATCTGCGTGGTCATGAGGACCATGCCGGCCACCGTGCGCCTGAACGGATGCCAGATGCCGAGCAGAACGCCCGGAGCACCCTTCACGATCAGAATGCCGGCAAGCAGAATCGGCACCAGCGTAAGGGCGGCCGGGTCGGCCAGCAGTGCCCGCAGGTCGAACTCGACGCCGACCATGACGAAGAAGACCGGGATCAGAAAGCCGAAGCCAAGGGCATCGAGCTTGTGGGTGATCTCTTCCCGATGGTGCCCCGCCAGGATCGAGAGGAGAAGGCCTGCCACGAAGGCCCCAAGGATCGCCTCTACCCCGATCGACTGGGCGAGGGCGAGGAAGACCATCATGAGGGCAAAGGCGGCTCGGACCGTGATCTGCGCGGTTCCTCCGGAAAGGCCCTGGAGCAGGTTGAACCGGGCAAGCCAGCGTGCGCCTGCGTAGATGACCGCACCCGCCAGGATAATCGCGAGGATCCAGAGCGACTCCATGGCCGACCCCTTGACCGTCATGGCGGCCAGCACGGAAAGGCCAAGCATGGGAATGAAGTCGGCAATGACCGCTGTGGAGAAGAGCGCCTGCCCGAAGGGCTGGGTGAGCAACCCGCGGTCCTTCAGCACGGGCATGATAATCGAAAGGCCGCTGGTGGCGATGATCAGGGTGAGGAAGAGCGGCTCCTGAACCAGGCCGCGCTCCTGCAGGATCAGGGCGAAGCGGTATGCCCCGTAGGTGGAGAGGCTGAAGATTACAAAGCCGACCGCCAGGGGGTTGTGGAGTTTGGCCAGCCACTTGGGGCGCCCCTTGGGCGGATCGCCACCGCCAAGCAGGGCGGCCAGATCGATCTCCATGCCGGCCAGGAACATGAGAGCGGCAATACCCAGGAAGTTAAAGATCGCCAGGAGTTCATCGCCGTGGACGAGTCCCAGGCCGGACTTGCCCACGAGAATGCCGGCCAGGATCTCGCCGGCGGCAATCGGAATTCTCACCCGCTTGAGTCGGTTGAGAAGGAGTGGGACCACAAAAGCGAGAATCGCGACGGAGACGAGACTACCTATTGCCGGGCCGTGCTCTTCCACGCGACCCTCTCCTTTCAGCACTCTGTTGTAGGCGTAAATTATACCACACGTGTATGATGAATCCCAACCGTGACTTCGTTCGCGAGTCGGCAGTTTAGCATGGGCGAGATCGAAAGGGGAAATGATCATGTTTTCCGCCTATACCCCGCTGGATCGCTGTATCGGTAAGGAGATCAAGGTGCGATCAGGTGGGGAGAACTACACGGGCATGCTGTCCGGCATCTACCGGGTGGAAGGTCTGGCGATCCTGGTCCTGGCACCCATGAATGGTGGTGGCGTGGAGTACCACATTCCACTGAACGGCGCAGTGGTTCAGGTCTGCCACGAGAAGTAAGGCTTGGTTTCTGTCGAGCAGGCCAGGTGCGGGCATACTAGGTATGCCCTCATCTGGCGTCTGTCTGTGGCCAGGAAGATGGGCGATCTAGCTTTCGGGGAGGCGATCCGCTTGACGCATCCGGACAGACGGCGGTACGGTGGCCTCGATCTGGCTGCACCATCGAAAGAGGATATGGGACCGGCCCGCTTTGAAGCGAACCTGGGGGTTGCGGCGGAGCACACGGCGGATTCCTCCGTCGACTTTCCCGCCGATCCGACCGGCCCCGCCGCCGCTGGCTATCACCGCAAGGAGCGGCCATAGGAGCCAAGGTGCTGCCCAGAAATTAGGTGCGTGTGAACGGTCAGAGTGGCGCACAATGATCCTAACCGTCACGTGAGCGCACCACCGGTTGCGGCGAGTGTGCTCCAGAGGAGGAGGCAAGGGATCGTGGCATTTAGCATCTACGTAGGCAATCTGCCCTGGCGGACGACCGCTGAGGACCTGAAGGCGCTCTTCGAGCCATACGGTGAAGTGGAGAACTCGCGCATTATCACCGACCGGGAGTCTGGCCGTTCCCGGGGGTTTGGATTCGTTGACATGGCCGATGAAGAGGCCGGCAAGAAGGCGATCGCTGAGCTGAACAACTACGACTACGGCGGCCGTCCGCTGACGGTCAACGAAGCGCAGTCCCGCCAGGCCGCCGGCGGAGGCGGAGGCGGACGCTTCTAGGCCCGCACAGGACAATCCCCGACCAGACTCCTGGTCGGGGTTTTCTCATGGCCCTGCGCGTGGAAGCTATTGACCTGGAGTGGTCCATTATGGTAGACTCCGTTTAGTTGTTTAACACTTCACCACAGTAAAGAATCTGGAGGATTGGATATGAGCACGCCCTTGATCCGCACGCAGATTCCCGAAGGGGTTCGGGACCGGCTTCCCCGCGAGGCTGCCCGCATTCGCCGCCTCTCCGGGCAACTGGATCAGGTCTTCCGCTCCTGGGGCTACCGGGAGGTTGTCTCTCCTGGCTTTGAGTACCTGGAGACGGTGACCGCCGGAGCGGGGAGCCTGGGCCGGCGCGAGGATCTCTACCAGTTCTTTGACCGCAAGGGGCGGACACTGGCCCTGCGGCCTGATATGACCACGCCGATCGCCAGGCTGGCGGCGACGAAGATGGCGGGGGAGAGCCTGCCGCTCCGCCTTTCGTACTTCGCCCCGGTCTACCGGCATCGGGACCGGAAGGCGGGGTCGGCCAGCGAGATCTGGCAGGGTGGGATCGAGCTGATTGGGGCCGATGGCGCCGCCGCCGATGCGGAGGTGATCGCCCTGGCCTGTGCCGCACTGGCGGCCACCGGGCTGCAGGGCTTTAAGATCGGCCTGGGTCACGTGGACCTGGTCGAAGGGCTCTTTGCCGAGGCTGGGGTCACCCCGGAGGCGGAGGAGGAGTTGAAGGAGGCTATGGTCGCCCGCGACCTGGTCGCCTTTGAGAAGGGCGTTAGCCAGGCTCGCCTGGCACCGAAAAAGGCGGAGTTGCTCCTGGCACTGGCCGGCTTCCACGGGACCTATGAGCAGGCGGTAGCCCGCTTCCAGGGGGTCGGGAATGGGCGGGTCGCTCGGGCGCTGGAGCGGATCGGCGCGATCCTGCAGTTCCTCGGGGCCCTGGGCGTGGCCAGCCAGGTTTCGCTGGACCTCGGTCTCGTCCGGAGCCTGGGCTACTACACCGGGGTCGTCTTCGAGGGCTATGCCCCTGGAGTCGGCTCTCCGGTCATGGGCGGCGGCCGCTACGATAACCTGCTCGCCGACTTTGGCGGGGAGGCGCCGGCCACCGGCTTCGCCCTGGAGATGGACCGTCTGTTGGCGGCCCTTGAGCGGCAGGGGCGCCAGGGCGATGAGCTCGGGATCGATGTGCTGGTGGAGTCTCCCCCCGGGCGGGAGGGCGAGGCGATGGTGCGGGCGCACCAGTTGCGGCAGCAGGGGCTGGTGGTGGAGGTCGACCTCCTCTCGCACAGTGGCCAGGAGTTGGCCGCCTACGCCCGGGCCCGGGGCGCCGAGCGGGTCGTCTCACCCGACGGGGTCGATCTCGTGGAGATGAATACCCAGCGGAGTCGCATGGGCGGCTTCAGCTCCATTCACTAAAAGGAGTCCAGAGCTATGGAGTTTCTCACCATCGCCCTGCCGAAGGGAAGACCTTACGGAGAGACGGTGCGGCTGCTGCGCGAAGCCGGCTATGCGGGCCCCGAGGTGGAGGACGAGGAGTCCCGCAGCCTGCTGATCGAATGCCCGGCAGAGAGGACCAGGTTCATTGTCGCCCGGGATTCGGATGTGCCGACCTATGTAGAGTACGGGGCCGCCGATCTGGGGATTGTGGGCAAGAACGTCCTCATGGAGGGCGAACCCAAGGTCTATGAGCTGTTGGATCTGGGCTACAGCGCCTGTCGCTTCGTATTGGCGGCCCCGGCCTCAAGTGATCCGAGCCTCCTGCTTGACGGTACATCCTCTCGCCGGGTGGCGACGAAGTACCCCCGCATGACGGAGGCCTACTTCAGCAGCAAGGGGCTTCAGGTGGAGACGATCTACCTGCACGGCTCGATCGAGGTGGCTCCCAAGGTCGGGCTGGCCGATATGATCGTCGATATCACCGAGACGGGGCGGACGCTTCGGGAGAACAACCTGGCGGTGATCGACGAACTGTGGACCTCGTCGATGCGGCTGATCGCGAACCGTGCCTCCTACAGGCTCCAGGCGGATCGGATCGGGCCGTTGGTCCAGCGCCTCCGGGAGCTGCTCAGCGTGTCGCCGAACCAGTAGGTCCGGTCACGCAGCCCCGCCGGGGGTTCGGGTACATCTACCGGGGCGACGACGGGCACGGTCTGGGGAGCGTTCCCTTGCTGTGGGGTGATCCCGCCCTGTGCGGGCTGCTGGGACGTGGGCCAGGCTGCCGGGTGGGCGCTGGGGGGTTGCTGCGCCGCGGGCCAGGCTGCCGGGTGGGCGCCGGGTGGCTGCTGTGCCGTGGGCCAGGCCCCCCCGTTCCAGCCGTAGGGCATCGCGACGGGAATCAGTACGGGCAGATAGGCCTGCCCCCCGGCGGGGAGGCCCACTGGTTGCCCGCCCGGGAAGCCTGCCGGGAGCCCGCTCGGAAAGCCCTGCTGCTGGGCGGGTGACGGTGCCCCGCTTGATACAGGCTGGCCTCCCTGCTGCTCCTCCTGCTGCCCCTCCTGGGGCGGCTCCGCCCGGCCTTCCTGATCGCCCGCCGCTGTGGGCAGCGGTCCCGGCCAGGCGGGCATGGGCGGTGGATGACGGAAGAACATCCCGCTTGCCTCCTTTACAGAAATCGCGTCCCTACCAGTCTATGTCACCGAGTGCCACGGTCCCCTGGCCGGAAGAAATCGCCAGGGGCCGGGTCTCCTAGGAGGAATCCCCATGCTGAAGCTTTGGCGCTCCGACGAGTTCCTGTCCTTTCTGGCCGATCGCCGGACCAACTTCTACCCCGAGATCGAAGCCCGAGTCCGGGTGATCCTGGAGCAGGTGCGCACCCAGGGCGATACCGGCCTCTATGAGCTGACGGAGCGCTTCGACAAGGCCGATCTGCGTTCGACCGGTCTACAGGTCAGCGAGGCGGAGTTTGTCGAAGCCGAGTCGCTGGTGGACGATCAGTTCCGCGAGAGCCTCCAGGTGGCTATCGCGAATATCACCGAGTTCCACAAGCCCCAGGTGCCCAACTCCTGGTTCATGACCCGGCCCGATGGATCGATCCTGGGCCAACAGGTGAGCGCGGTGGACCGGGCTGGCATCTACGTGCCGGGCGGGGCGGCCCCGCTCTTTTCCTGCCTGCTGATGACCGTGATCCCGGCGGTGGTCGCCGGGGTGCGTGAGGTGATCCTCTGCACGCCGCCCAGCGCTTCGGGAAAGATCGATCCGCACATGCTGGTCGCCGCCCGGGCCTGCGGCGTGAAGGCGGTCTATAAGGTCGGCGGGGCGCAGGCGATCGGGGCGATGGCCTACGGCACTGGGACGATCCCCAGGGTCGATAAGATTGCCGGTCCCGGCAACTACTACGTGACCATGGCGAAGAAGCTCGTCTTCGGCCCGGTGGGAATCGACATGCTGGCCGGCCCCACCGAGGTCCTGGCCGTAGATGACGGCAGCGCCGATGTGAGCTGGATCGCCGCCGACCTGCTCTCCCAGGCGGAGCACCCGGACGGCATGGTGATCCTCGTCTCCAGCGCCGGCCCGGAGCGAATCCAGGCGATCGGGGCGGAGATGGACCGGCAGGCGGCGCTGCTTCCCCGGGCCGAGACGATCCGCAAGTCGGTGGCCGAGCTGGGCGCTGGCCTGGCCGTGTCGAACCTTGCCGAGGCGGCTGACCTGGTCAACGCCATCGGGCCGGAGCACCTGGAGCTGGAAGTCTCCGACCCCTGGTCGCTCCTCCCGCTGATCCGGCACGCCGGCTCGATCTTCATGGGCAAGTGGACCCCGGAGCCGATCGGCGACTACATTGCCGGGCCATCCAACGTGATCCCGACCGAGGGGACCGCCCGCTATGCCTCGCCGGTCAACGTGGAGACCTTCCTGAAGCGCTCGGGGGTGGTCTGCTACAGCGAGGCGGCCTTCCTGGCCCAGGCACCCCACGCGATCAAGCTGGCCATGACCGAGCAACTGCAGGCCCACGCCGGCTCCATGCAGATCCGGCTGGCAAAGAGGGAGGGGTAGCGCCATGACGAGTTCCGACAACGTCCCCGGCGGGGCCCCCGATGCCACCCAGCCCCGGGTGGGTAGCGTCACCCGGACGACGAAGGAGACCGATATCGCCGTCACCTGGAATCTGGATGGCTCCGGCCAGGCACAGATCTCGACAGGCGTCCCCTTCTTCGACCACATGCTCGACCAGATCGCCCGACACGGCCTGAACGACCTGACCGTCAAGGCCGAGGGTGATATCCAGATCGATTTTCACCACACGGTGGAGGATACCGGCATTGCCCTCGGTCAGGCGCTGAAGCAGGCGCTCGGCCAGGCGAAGGGGATCCGGCGGTACGGCTCCGCCTTCCTCCCGTTCGATGAGACCCTCGCTTTCGCTGCCGTCGATGTGAGCGGCCGCCCCTTCCTCGTCTTCGATGCCGACTTCCCCCGCCAGAAGGTGGGCGAATTCGACACCGAACTGGTCCAGGAGTTCTTCCGGGCGCTCGCCTTCAACGCCGGGATCACGCTTCACCTGAAGGTCCACTACGGGCAGAATACCCACCACATGATCGAGGGACTCTTCAAGGCCTTTGCCCGAGCCCTCTACGATGCGACAGCATTCGACCCGCGTGTGACCGGGATCCCCTCGACCAAGGGGGCGCTGCTCTAATGGCGCGCATCGTGATTGTCGACTACGACATGGGCAACCTGGCCTCGGTCCGCAACGCCTTCAAGGCGGTGGGGTACGAGGCTCTCGTCAGCGAAGACCCCGCCGATGTGACATCAGCCGACGGCATTCTGCTGCCCGGTATGGGCGCCTTCGGCAACGGCATGCGGAAGCTGGCGGAGCGAGGGCTGATCGACCCAATCAAGGCCTTCGCCGCCGCGGGCAAGCCGCTGCTGGGCATCTGCCTGGGCATGCAGTTGCTCTGCGAGGAGGGGGAGGAGTACGGCGCCGGCCCTGGCTTGGGCTTGCTCCAAGGCCGGGCGACTCGGCTGCCCGACTCGGTGAAGCTCCCGCAGATCGGCTGGAACCTCGTGGAGCCGGTCCAGCCGGAACACCCGCTCTTCCAAGGGCTCACCGGTCAGTATTGGGCCTACTTCGACCACTCCTACGCGGCCGATGGAGTCCAACCGAATGAGATCCTGGCGACCACCGACTACGGCCGGGTCTATCCCTCGGTCGTGGGCCGGGCGAATATCCTCGGCATCCAGTTCCACCCGGAGAAATCCTCCCGGGCGGGCCTGCAGATGCTGTCGAACTTTGGGAGGCTCGTATGCGATTCGATCTCTACCCAGCCATCGATCTGAAGGAGGGCCAGGCGGTCCGCCTGAAGCAGGGGCGCATGGAGGATGCGACCGTCTATAACCCCGACCCCGCCGAGGCGGCGAAGCGCTGGATCGACCGGGGCGCCCCCTTCCTGCACGTGGTTGATCTCGATGGCGCCTTCGCCGGTGCGCCCCGGAATCTGAGCGCGATCGATGCGATTACCGACGTCGCCTCGGAGGCCGGTGTCCCGGTTCAGTTGGGCGGCGGGATCCGCTCGATCGAAGCGATGGAGCAGGCCTTCGACCTGGGGGTTCTGCGGGTGATCGTGGGCACCAAGGCCCTGGAGGGCGACCTTGTCAAAGAAGCGGTCCGGACCTTTGGCGGGCAGCGTGTCGTCGTCGGGATCGATGCCAGGAACGGCATGGTCGCGACCAACGGATGGGTCGACGTGACCGACGTGAAGGCGACCGACCTGGCGAGCCGCCTGGCCTCGACCGGGATCCTGACCGTGATCTACACCGACATCGCCAAAGACGGCATGATGGCGGGACCGAATTTCGACGAAATGGCCGCCATGGGGCGGCGCGGCTTGTCGATCATCGCCAGCGGGGGCGTCTCCTCGCTCGACGACATTCGCAGGCTCATGTCGATTCCGGGTGTCGATGGCGCAATCCTGGGCAAGGCGCTCTACACCGGCGCCATCGAACTGGAGGAGGCGATGGCGCTATGCCGCTAGCGAAGCGGATCATCCCCTGCCTGGATATCAAGGAGGGGCGGGTGGTCAAGAACGTCAAGTTCCACCTGAACACCTGGGATGCCGGCGACCCCGTGGAACTGGCCAAGCGATACGACGAGCAGGGTGCCGACGAGGTGGTCTTCCTCGACATCAACGCCTCCTGGGAGCAGCGGGCCGCCACGCTGGAGCTTCTGGCCCGGGCGGCGGAGCAGGTCTTCATCCCCCTGACGATCGGAGGCGGCGTCTCCCAGGTGGAGCACGTCCGCTCCTACCTGCGGGCTGGAGCCGACAAGGTCTCGATCAACACAGGCGCCGTGAAGGACCCGGGGCTGATCAACCGGTCCGCCGAGATCTTCGGTTCTTCGACCATTGTGATCGCGATCGACTGCAAGCGGCGGCCTGAGGGCGGCTGGGAGGTCTACCTGCAGGGAGGGAGGACCCCGACTGGCATTGACGCGATCGGGTGGGCCGAGGAGGTCTGGCGACGGGGCGCCGGCGAGCTGCTGGTCACCTCCATGGACGCCGATGGTACCCGGGAGGGCTACGACCTGGAGTTGCACCAGACGCTTGCGAAGACTGTCGATATCCCGGTGATCGCATCGGGTGGGGCGGGAACACTGGCGCATATTGGCGATGTGCTGACGGCTGGCGAGGCCGATGCAGCTCTCGTCGCATCGATCTTCCACAACGGGCAGCACACGGTGGAGGAAGCAAAGGCCTATCTCCGGCAGAGAGGGGTGGTGGTCCGGGCATGATCGAATCGCTGGCGCTGAAGTGGGGTCCGGACGGGTTGATCCCGGCGATCGTACAGGATGTGAAGACCGGCCAGGTCCTCATGCAGGCCTACATGAACGAGGAGTCGCTCCGACTGACCATGGAGACCGGCACCGCCTGGTACTGGTCCCGCAGCCGGCAGGCGCTGTGGAACAAGGGGGCCACCTCGGGCCACTTCCAGCATGTCCGGGAGGTCCGGCTCGACTGCGACGGGGACTCGCTACTCCTCCTGGTGGAGCAGGATGGCGGGGCCTGCCACGAGGGGACCTACTCCTGCTTTACCCGCCGGGTCGACGGCTTACCCAAGAATACGACAGAATCCGCCTTCTGGCCCCTCCAGCCGGGGGTAGATCCCGCCTACGACATCGGCTCGATCATTCGGGAGGTCACGGCCGTTCTTGTCGATCGCCGTCAACACCCGGATCCGGAGAGCTACACCTCCAGACTGTTCACGAAGGGCGCCGACGCCTACTGCAAGAAGATCGGCGAGGAGGCGACCGAGGTGGTCCTGGCGGTGAAGAACCGGGATCGGGAGAACCTGGCATTTGAGGTGGCCGACCTCTGGTTCCACTCGTTGATCGCCCTGGTAGACGCCGGCCTTGATCCGCAGGTGGTGGCCGATCAACTGGCCAGCCGGCGGGGCAAAAGGCGGCCCACCGACTATAAGAAGGAGTAAGCGCATCATGCCACGTATTCGCCCCGCCATTCAGACCATGAAGCCGTATGTGCCCGGCAAGACGATCGAAGAGGTCCAGCGCGAGTACGGCGCGGTCGACCTGGTCAAGCTGAACCAGAACGAGAACCCGCTGGGCCCGTCGCCCAGGGCGGTGGCGGCGGCGGCGGCCGCCATGGCCCAGGTCCACACCTACCCCGAGGGTTCATCCCGGGCGCTGCGGGAGCGGCTGGCCCGCCTCTGGGAGCTGCCGGCTGATCACTTCCTCGTCGGCAACGGCTCCGACGAGGTCTTCCGCCTGCTGGCGGAGGTCTATCTGGAGCCGGGCGATGCGATCGTCGTGCCCGATCCCTCCTTCTCCGGCTACCCCCTGGTGGGCGAGTTGATGGGCACCCGCATCATTCGGGTGCCGCTCAAGGAGCAGACCATGGACCTCGAGGCGATGGTCGTCGCCACGATCGAGTCCGGGGCGAAGATGCTCTTCCTCTGCCGGCCGAACAACCCGACCGGGGCGGTCTTTGCCGAGGAGGCCTTGCGGGCCGTGCTGCCCGAGGTGCCGGCGGACTGCATCGTCGTGGTGGATGAAGCCTATCGGGAGTTCGATGAGACAGAGTTCGACAGCCGGGCGCTGCTGCTGGAATACGCGAATGTTGTCGTCACCCGCACCTTCAGCAAGATCTACGGCATGGCCGGCTTCCGCCTCGGCTACGGGGTGATGCGGCCCGAACTGCTCGCCCCCATCTACACCGCCCGGGATCCGTTCAGCGTCAACAACCTCGCGGTAGCCGCCGGCCTGGCCGCCCTGGACGATACGGAGCATCTGGAGCGGACCCGCGCCCTCACCCGGGACGGGAAGGCCTACCTCTATGCCGCCTTCGACAGGCTCGGCCTCCCTTACGTGAGGAGCGAGGCAAACTTTGTCCTGTTCGATGTCGCCCGCCCTGCTGTGGAGGTCTTCGACAGGATGCTCCGCGAGGGCGTCCTACTGCGCCCCTGCGGCTCCTTTGGCCTGCCGACACACCTGCGGGTAACCGTGGGGACGGCCGAGGAGAATCAGCGCTTCGTGGCCGCCCTGGAGCGGGTTCTGGCCTGATTCGACAAACTTCACACTTGACGCCGCCTGCGAACCGATGTAAGCTTTGCCCTAATCAAACGCATTGATGGGAAGTAAGTAGGCGGATACGCAAGCCACAGAGAGCCGACGTCTGGTGCAAGTCGGTGCTGCGCCCGTTGAAACAGGTCCCGGAGCGGCCCGTCGAACCGGTCCAGCCGGTAGATGGGGACGGCATCCCCCGTTACAGGGAGCGGGCGTGTTGGCGCCCAGAGTGAGTGGACCGCAAGGTCAACAAGGGTGGTACCGCGGGAGTAGCTCCCGTCCCTTTGCCAGGGGACGGGAGTTTTTTTGCTTATCCGAAAAGCGAAGGAGGATCCCTATGGCTGGCATTCGTGTACGGATCGCCCCCAGCCCAACGGGCCATTGTCACGTGGGCACCGGTCGGACAGCGCTCTTCAATCTGCTCTTTGCCCGCCAGCAAGGGGGTGTCCTGGTCCTGCGCATTGATGATACCGACCGCCGCCGTTCGACTCGGGAGTCGGAGGAGGGGGTGCTGGAGGGGCTTCGCTGGCTCGGGCTCACCTGGGACGAGGGGCCGGACGCGGGCGGCCCATACGGACCCTACCGGCAGAGCGAGCGGCTGGACCTCTATCGCCGCTATGCGGCTGACCTGCTGGCATCTGGCCACGCCTACCCCTGCTACTGCACCGAGGAGGAGCTGGAGGCGGAGCGGGCTGCTCAGGCGGCCGCCGGGCAGCCACCCCGTTACGGTGGGCGCTGCCTGCATCTGACCGAAGCCGGGCGTGCGGAGAAGGCTCGCACCGTCCCCAACCCCGTCATCCGGCTGCGGGCCCCAGATCGGGCGCTTGCCTTCATCGACATAATTCGCGGGGAGATCCGGTCCGAGGTGGGGGTGCTGGGCGACTTCATCATCATGAAAGGTGACGGGATGCCCACCTATAACTTCGCCACTGTGATCGATGATCATCTGATGGCGATCAGCCATGTGCTCCGGGGCAATGAGCACATCTCCAACACCTTCCCACAGTTGGCGGTGTACCAGGCGCTGGGCTGGGAGCCGCCCCGGTTCGGCCATCTCAACCTGCAGCTCAACCCGGACCGGACGAAGATCTCCAAGCGGCGGGGTGCCGTCTATGTGGGCGAGTTCCGGCAGATGGGGTACCTGCCGGAGGCCATGGTCAACTTCCTGGCCCTGCAGGGCTGGAACCCGGGGGATAACCGCGAGATCTTCACCTTCCCCGACCTGGTGGAGGCGTTCTCGGTCGAGCGGTGCACCCCGGCCAACGCCGTCTTTGACCTGCAGAAGCTGGACTGGCTGAACGGTCAGCATATCAGGGCGATGGCCACCGCCGACCTGGCGCAGCGGCTTCTGCCGGTACTGGCCAGTGCGGGGCTGGTCGATCTGGTCCCCGATGCGCCGACCCTCGCCAGAGTGGAGACGGTCCTCCCGCTGGTCCGTGAGCGGCTGAAGCGGCTGGACGAGGCGCCGGACCTCGTTGACTTCTTCTTCCGGCCGCCCGCGGCACCGGCGGAACCGATTGACCGAGCGGCCTGCGCCGCTGCCCGTGAGCGGCTCGCCGGCCTGGGGGAGTGGAGTGTGGAGGCGATTGAGCCGGCGCTGCGGGGTCTCGCCGCAGAGCTTGGGCTGAAGCCGGGTGCGCTCTTCATGCCGATTCGGCTGGCGGTGAGCGGACGCACGGTGACGCCGCCGATCTTTGAGACCCTGGCTGTGTTGGGGCGGGCGGAGACGCTGGCCCGTCTTACCTGCTGATCACATGAGCGCCTCCGCTCCGCTCCGGGCGGGGGCGCCATTCCTGCGAAAATAGTTCTGGCGATTGCGGGTATGATTTCCGCCGCGAAAACCGCAGGATAACGGTTGCGCACAGTTCGCGGACATGATATAGTATCCCTTGCCCGCCGATGAGGCGGTGCAATCCGTCAGCCCGGAGAGATACCCAAGTGGCTGAAGGGGCGGCTTTGCTAAAGCTGTAGGGGGCGCAAGTCCCGCGAGGGTTCAAATCCCTCTCTCTCCGCCAAATGCGCCGTGTTCTGGTGGCACGGTGCAGATGGACCGCTAGCTCAACTGGCAGAGCATCCGACTCTTAATCGGACGGTTGAAGGTTCGAGTCCTTCGCGGTCCACCAGCTTGATCGGCGCCTCGGCAATCGGGGCGCTTTTCACTTGCGCCGACTGGTTTTCCTGGCAATAAGTTTTGCGTATGAGGCTGTTGCGTTTCCGGCGTCAGGCGTGGTATAGTAACTCCTGCCGCTACGGTGGATGGAAGCTTTGGAGAGATACCCAAGTGGCTGAAGGGGCGGCTTTGCTAAAGCTGTAGGGGGCGCAAGTCCCGCGAGGGTTCAAATCCCTCTCTCTCCGCCATGACGGACCGCTAGCTCAATGGTAGAGCATTCGACTCTTAATCGACAGGTTGAAGGTTCGAGTCCTTCGCGGTCCACCAGAGCGTAGAAAAGGGGAAGTGCATGAAGCACTTCCTCTTTTCGCACCCTGCGGGCGAAGCGGCCCGTCAATCCCCCAGACGAACGCCAGATGGCCCCAGGCGGTGCCAGAGGGTCCCAGACAAGACCGGACGGGTCACGTGAGTAGAGTGAACGGGACGGTTGGGTACCGCTGCTTCAGCCGGGCAATGAGCACACCTATGACCTGGTCATAGCCGGGACGTGCGACCGCCAGGTCGATACAGCCAAAACCGATCCCGTCCGTAAACGCCCGCGCAAAGCCAACCAGGGTATCGCCGTCCCAGGCGGACTCGACCGCTGTCGCACGCCAGATCACGGGCTCCAGTCCGGGGGCGCCTCGCAGATGTTCAGGCAAGAGCGGTATCAACTCCTCTGCGGAAAGCCGGCCCTTTTCGCCGGTGTACTCGATTCCCTCCCGCAGAATGTGGCGGTGGTCGGGTTCCCCTTCTTGACGAAAGTGAGTCCCGTCGTGGCAGACAGCTGTAACGGCGACGTTGCGCAGTGCCACGCCCTCGGCCGGCTCTGTCCCTGGCGGGACGATCGACCGGAGAAAGGCCCGGATCAGACTGCCGTGAGAGACGCAGATCACCCGCCCACCTGCATGCCGGCCGGCGATTTCCCTGAGCGCCTCGTGGGCCCGGGCCGCCACCGCGGGGCGGGGCTCCATTCCGGGAATGGCGTCCCAGGGAACGCCGGGCCACAGCATCGGCAGGTCCATATCGTACATGCCCTCGGCGGCCCCCATCTCCCGCTCGACGAGGCGGACGTCGGTCACCACCTGGCTGTGCCCCATCCGCCGTGCAATGATCCCCGCAGTCTGAGCGGCTCTCTTCAAGGGACTGCTGTAGATCGCATCCCACCCTTCAGCCGCAAGCCGCTCGGCCACCGCCTGAGCCTGCCGTACCCCCTCTGCCGTCAGCGGGAGATCAGATCGCCCCTGCACCCTGCCCTCGTTGTTCCAGTCGGTGACCCCATGCCGTACAAGGTGAATGACCGTTCTCATACGCTCCCCCCACTTTCATAGGACGCTGGCGCACCGGCGCGGGTCGCAGAGAGCCTCCAGGAGCCCACCGCACAGGGATTCTGTCCCCCGACCCCGAACTGCTGTAGGCGAAGCACCAATTCCCCGGGCAGAGGGGGTTCCGCTATGGATCATGTCCGGCAACGCCGGCGGCTCTTCATCCTCCTGTGCGCTGCGGCCGGTGCGCCCTTCCTGCTCCTGCCGCTGCTCGAACTGGCACCTTGGACCGCCGCACTGGGCCTCCTGCTGGTTCCCCTTGTCGCCTTCCCGGTTGCTGCCACGGCCGTCCAGCCGCTGAAGGAGCTCTTCGCCCTGGTCGAGAGGCTGGAGGCGGGAGAGCTGAAGGCCCGGGCGGTCCTGGAGCCCGGCTCTGACTGGGCCAGGGTGGCGGATCTCATGACAGGCCTTGCTGACCGGCTGGACAGCGTCACCCGCACCCTGGAGGAGCAGGTCGCCGCCCGCACGGCAGCCCTGGCCCGCAAGGCGGACCAGCTCCGGGCGGTGGGGCAGGTCAGCCAGCAGGTCGCATCGGTGCTGGAGCCCGAGGCGCTGCTCCACTTCGTGGTGAGGGTGATGCGCGGCACCTTCGGCTACGACCTGGCGGCTGTGCTGCAGAGGCACGACGAACACCTGGTCCTCACCGCATGTGCCGCCCGCGGCGTCGCGGAGCCCCCCTTGGGCCGGGCCTTCGCCGCAGCGGGCCCGGCGGCGCCGCCCATGGCCGCCGCGGGCCAGGGGACCGGGGCGATCAGTACGGCCACATCGCCCCTGCTCCATGACCTGGCGGCCCGGGTGGAGATGGCCGTCCCGATTCGGCTGGGCGAGCGAGTGCTGGGCGTCCTGGTGGTGCAGAGTCTTCGGCCCGACTCCTTCGACAGCGAGGACCTCTTCACCGTACAGACCATCGCCGGGCAGGTGGCGATCGCCCTGGAGAATGCCCGCCTGTTCGAGGCCGAGCGCCAGTTGCGTGACCTGGCGATCACCGAGGAGCGGAACCGCATGGCCCGGGAGATCCACGACACGCTGGCCCAGGGCTTCATGGGGATCATTATGCAACTGCGTGCCATGCAGACCGCGGCGAGCGAGGAGACCGCCCGCTTTCACCGGGAGACCGCTGAAGCGCTGGCGAAGGAGAGCCTCCAGGAGGCCCGGCGCTCGGTCTGGAACCTGCGTCCCCGCCCCCTGGAGGGAAAGGGGCTGGCCGGCGCCCTGGCCGACGAGGTGGCCAGCCTGGACCGTCGGGCGGCCCTGCACGGCATGTTTACGGCCACGGGTGACACCGACTCACTGACCCCCGCTGTGGAGGCCGCCCTGCTGCGGGTTGCCCAGGAGGCGATCCACAACGCCGTCAAGTACGCTAGGGCCAGCCGGGTGGAGGTGACCCTGGCGGTCCTGCCTGATCGTGTCGAACTGACCGTGTCCGATGATGGCGTCGGCTTCGACCCCCAGGCGCAGCCGGTACGGGCGCGGGCGCCCGGCGGCGGCGGGTTTGGCCTGAGGGCCATGGCCGACCGTGCCCGCCTGCTCGGCGGCGAACTGGTCCTGGATACAGCACCGGGTGCCGGCTGCTCGGTGATCGCCCGAATTCCACGCAAGGGGAGTATCTAGACATGCCAATCAACGTCATGGTGGTCGATGACCACCGGGTGGTACGTGCCGGGCTGGTCGCCTTCCTGAAGCAGAGCCCCGGCCTGGTGGTGGTGGGGGAGGCCGGAAATGGCGAGGAGGCGGTGGGGAAGGTAGCCGAACTCCAGCCCAATGTTGTCCTCATGGACATGCAAATGCCGGTAATGAACGGCGTGGAGGCGACCCGGCAGATCCGGGGGCGCTGGCCCCAGGTGGAGGTCCTGGTCTTGACCACCTATGACGACGACGAGCTGATCTGGGGCGGGCTGCAGGCCGGTGCCAAGGGGTATCTCCTGAAGGACGCTCCGCCCGAGGAGCTGATCCGGGGGATTCAGACCGTGGCGGAGGGCAAGTCGCTCCTCCCACCCGAGATCGCCGCCAGGCTGATGCAGGTGATCAGCCAGGGAGGCCCGGTGAAGGCCGAGCCGGCGGAGCAACTGACGGATCGGGAGCTGGAGATCCTCCGGCTCATGGCTTCCGGGTCCGCCAACAAGGAGATTGCCGGAGCGCTCTACATAAGCGAGAACACGGTGAAGACCCATATCTCCAACCTCTTTCAGAAGCTGGGGGTCCGGGACCGCACCGAAGCGGTGACGAGGGCGTTGGCCCGGGGACTGATCTCGCTGTAGGCAGTGGAGGCCGGGGTGCGCAAGGCGCCCCGGCCTTCGGTGTCGCCCGACTTGGTGAGCGCCTCACCCGAATGGGTGACGCCGCGGTTCACCCGGACGAGCCCACCCAAAACCGCCCACCCTGGCGATGGTGGCAGCTCGGGGGTCACGGTATGCTCTTCCTGTAAGCAAGCGAAGCAAACGGAGGAACTACCCATGACCAAGCAGCAACTCTGGAGCGGTGCTACCATGATCCTGGCGGGGAGTGCGCTCATGCTCAGTTCGTTGACCGGCTATGCGATCACCTGGCCCCTCTGGGCGATCGGTTCTGGTCTGATCCTGCTCCTCGCCCCTTGGACGACGGACCGCCGGAAGCAGCGCAACATGCGCATGGGCGGCGTCTGGTCCCTGCTGGCCGGCATCGCCGGTCTGGCCGCCCAGTTGGGCCTCCCCATCGGCTATGGCCCCATCTACATGATCGGTGCCGGTGTGGTCTTCCTGATCTACTACCGTGACCCGAAGCGGGAGGCATAAAGCATGCGGAACATCATGATCGAGGCCCAGAACCTCGTCAAGCGGTACGGTGAGACCACAGCGGTCGACGGCGTCAGCCTGCAGGTCCACGCCGGTGAGATCCTGGGCCTGCTGGGTCCCAACGGTGCCGGCAAGACCACGGCCATTGAGATGATGGAGGGGCTGCGAGCCCCCGACAGCGGGACCTGCCGTATTTGCGGATTCGACAGCCTGCGACAGACCGGCCAGGTGCGGGAGCGGATCGGGATCGCCCTGCAATCGGCTCGCCTGCCCGAGGTGACCCGGGTGCTGGAGGTGCTGCAGCTCTACGCGAGCTTCTACCCAGACCCCATGCCGGTCGGCGACCTGCTCCGCCAGTTCAACCTGGAGGAGAAGGCCCGGACCTACTGTCTTGACCTCTCCGGCGGGCAGCGGCAGCGCCTGGCGATCGCCCTGGCCCTGGTGGGGCGCCCGGAGGTCGTCTTCCTTGACGAGCCGACCACCGGCCTTGATCCCCAGGCCCGCCATGCCCTCTGGGACGTGATCCTCGGGCTGAAGGAGGAGGGTCGGTCGATCATCATGTCGACCCACTACATGGAGGAGGCCGAGAAGCTCTGTGACCGGGTCGCGGTCATGGATCACGGCAAGATCCTGGCCGAGGGAACGCCCCGTGAGCTGATTCGGCAGTACGGGCCGGAAGCGGCTCTGGAGCTCGACCTGAACGGCGCTCCGGTCGACCTGGCCGAACTCTCCCGGATCGCCGGCGTGACCGGCGTCAAGTCCGAGGACGGCCTGGTTCTGCTCCACACCGCCAACTCGCCGGCGACCCTCATGGGCGTCGCCGCTTACGCCCAGGAGCGGAACCTGCCGCTCTCCGATCTGAAGACCCGCCAGGCAACCATGGAAGATGTCTTCATGGCCCTCACCGGAAGGAGGCTCCGCGACTGATGCGCACCTATAACGCCCTCAAGCAGATGACCCTGTTCCACTTCCGGCTGACCATGCGAAACAAGATCGGCTTCTTCTTCAACCTGGTGATGCCGATTCTCTTCCTCATGGTTTTCGGCTCCATGTACAGTGGGTCATCCAGCGAGATCGCCATCGGATTGGTCGATCAGGACGGCGGCCCTGCCGCCCAGATGGTCCGCCAGGCCCTGGACCAGTCCGGGCTCTACAAGGTGACCACCGGCGAGGAGGCCGGCCTGCTGAAGAAGCTGGACATGGGTTCGCTGCGTGCGGTCCTGGTCCTGCCGTCGGGCCTCAGCGAGCAGATGGCCACCCGACAGGCCCCCGCCACCGTGGTGATCCGGTGGGATTCGGTCTCGCAGTCCTCCGGCGCAGCCCGTGCGGGCCTGGAGTACCTGCTCCGGGGGATCGAAGCCGACGCCCGGGGTGCTGCGCCTCTCCTGCAGGTGCAGGTCACCGAGCTGGAGGCGGGGACGCGGGTGAACATTTACGACTTCATGATGCCGGGCATGCTGACCTACATGCTGCTGAACGCCGGCGTTGTCTCGGTGGCGATCAGCCTGGCCTACCAGCGCCAGACCGGCACCATGCGCCACATGTTCTCCACCCCGCTTTCGATGAGGGTCTGGATGAGCGGTCGAGTCCTGGCGAATCTCGTCCTCTCCCTGCTCCAGATCGCCCTGATCTGGGCGTTCGGCATGGTCCTGTTTGATGTTCACCTGCCGAGCAATCCGGGTGGGACCCTCCTGTTGCTCTTCCTCTGCGCTGTTGCAGGCCTGGGCATGGGCATGGCGATCGGGACCCTCACCAGGAACGCCGATGCGGCCCAGCCGATCGCCCTGGTAATCGCCATGGCGCTCACCTTCCTCGGCAACGCCATGATGCCCCTGGACAACGCCCCACAGATTGTCCAGGCGCTCATGAAGCTGATGCCCAGCTTCTATATGACCCATGCCCTTCAGGTGGTCATGATGAAGGGGCAGAGCCTGATCAGCGTCCCCTTCGACCTTCTGGTCCTCGCTGCGACGGCCGGTGTCGGCTTCCTGCTCGCCGGATGGCGGCTGCGCAAGCTCTTCGTGATCCACGGGTAAAGAGCTGCCCCCCTGACCGTAGTGATGGTCAGGGGGGCGCCTCTATCCCGGAGTGCTTATACGTCACGGCCTTCGGGGCCCTCAAAGAAGATCGAGATAACGCCAGGCCCGGTGTGCGTTCCAATCGTAGCGCCGACCACGCCGACGACGACCTCAGCCGCGCCATAATGGCTCCGGAACCGCTCGGCCATCTCCTCGGCTTCGGCTGCCGCATCGGCATGACAGACACCGACCCGCTTGCCCCGGACATCGGCACCCAGCCGCTCCATCTCCTCGAAGAGCCGGTGGAGCGAGCGCTTCCGGCCATGGGCCCGGTCGATCGGGATCAGCTTCCCGGCCATGTCCATTTGCAGGACGGCCTTCACATCGAGCAGGCGAGATGCCACGGCTGCTACGGTAGAGACCCGACCACCCCGATGGGCATACTCCAGGGTATCCAGGGTGAAGACGTGACACATACGGCTGCGAAACGCGTCAATGTCGGTGGCGATCTCATCGGCGGAGGCCCCGGCTTCGGCCAGTTCCGCGGCCCGCAGGACCATGAGTCCCAGCCCGACCGAGGCGCCGAGGCTGTCCACCACCTTCACCCGGTCACCGAACCCCTGCGCTGCCATGAGGGCCGATTGTACGCATCCTGAAAGACCCGAGCTCAGGCCTATATACACGGCGGAGGAACCATCTGCCGTGGCGCGCTCAAAGGCGAGCTTGAACTCGGCCGGGCTGATCTGCGACGTGGTGGGCAGCCCTTTCTCGGTACGAAGCCGGTGGTAGAAGGTCTCAGGACTGATATCGACCCCGTCCTTGAAGCTCTCGTTGCCAAAGGTGACGGTGAGGGGGAGAGGCTGGATGCCATGTTTCTGCAAGAGCGCCGCGGGCAGGTCCACACAACTGTCGCACACAATCTTCACAGCCGGCTGAGCCACGATTGATCCGCTCCTTTTGGAATGGAGTGCCGATCGAAATCTTTCCAGCATGGTCGCCTTTCGGCGGACAAAAGCTAGAACCAAAGTTGCTTACAGTGATAAGGGGGAGGGGTTGATCGTGCGGAAATGGTGGGCGGTCATCCTGCTGAGCAGTATGCTGCTCGGCGGATGCATGGCAGGGGGGCAGCAACAGGCGCCACAGCAGGCACCTGAACCCAGCGGGGAGCAGGTAGAAGAGGCTGTAAAGAAGACGCTCGCCGAGGATGAAATGAAGGACTTCCTTCGAACCCAGGTCCGCTCGCAGGCTGGCACGGAGATGATGGAGATGGCCTTGGACACCCAGGAGGGCAAGAAGGCCCTGGAGGAGGCGGTCAAGAGCTCCATCGGCTCCCCCATGGGAGAGCAGGCGATCCAGAAGAAGGTGACAGAGTTAATGGAGGACCCCGTGGTGAAGACGCAGATCGAGAAGGCGATCAGAACCACCATGATGGAGATCCTCTCGAAGGGATCGGAACAGGGGGGCAAGGAGAAGAAGGACCAGAAGCAGGGTGGCCAGCAGGGAGGAGGAGGCGGCGGCGGCGGTGGTGGTGGTGGTGGCGGCGGAGGCAGCTAGCGGGGCAGGGCGATCACTCGTCCTGTCCCTTCTTCGTGACGGAGGGCCTCTCCACCTCGGGGCGGGGCATCAGTCCGTCCGCCTCCAGGGCCTCAAGCAGTTCACGGTACTGATTCCGATCCACGATCAGGTCGGACTCGGTCAACTCACCCAGCACGAACCGGGAAGTCCGGCGGGAGGCCTTCACCTGCTGAGCCAGAAGCGGGTCGGCGCAGCGCAGGAGCATCACCTCCTGCAAGTAGAGCAGCCCGTAACCCTTTGACCAGCAGTCCAGATCAAAGGCGACGTTCTGGGGCACCCCGGTCGCCGAGTGGGTCCGCAGGAAGGTCAGAAGGCTCTCCCGGCCCAGGCCCGCCTTCAGCGCCCGGTAGACAGAGTTTCGGGTCAGCCGGTAGGTGAGCATGCGGTCCGTCTGCCCCACCAGTTCAGCGATCAGTTCCAGGGTCCAGAGAACCCGGGCCGGGACCGGGCGGGACGCCAGGACCTCAAAGGTCGCCTGGAGGACAAGCGGCGGAACTCCCGCCGGGTCCGGGTCCGGCGGCTCCTCTCCCCCCAGGATGGCGCGCCCCCCGGCGGTCAGGCGACAGGCCAACTCCCCACCCTCTTCCCCTATGGCCTCGCCGAGCTCGAAAAGGCCCAGGGGAGCCAGAAAGGTGACGAGATGATGGCGCAGGCGGAGCAGGAAGGAGCCGCGCTGGCTCGGATTGATCAGGGGCTCCAGCTCACTGACCAGCCGGTTGACGGAGACCCATGCAGTCCCCACCGATCGGATCACCGAGAGGAAGGTCTGCAGGTCCTGGTAGTAGTAGCGATCCTGCCAGTACCTGAACAGATCGAGTTGCTTTGCCCCGCCCGGCCGGTCCAGCCAGGTGTTCAGGTTCTCTGTTGTCTGAAGATGACCGTCAGCACGCGCAATCAGATGGCGGTCGAGGGAGTAACCGACGAGCATACCCAGGGGCTCCGGGTACCTGCCGGCGACCGACTCCTCCTCGTCAGAGCCGGGCATGAGCAGATCGATCAGGGCTCGGAGGTGGCGCTTGAAGATCTGCCCCTGTTGGGTCAGCGTGATCTCATTCGTATGGATGTAGGCCAGGAAGCGGTGAACCTCTTCCATTAGGTGCCGCTCCTGCGGGGCGGGGCGGCCAGGCGCTTCAGCGCCCAGGCTGAGCCGGGCCACCATCTGCTGGTTGAGAATCTCGTTCATGACAGCCATGAGGTCGGTCGGAATGAAGAAGACCTGACGGTAGTTGAGCGAGCGGAGGAAGACCAACCCGCGGTTCTGCAACTCCTCCAGCGCCCGTGCACTGGATTTGCGCCGCTTCCCGGAGAGAAGGCCGACGATCTGATGACTGAGTTCCACCGTCACACCCTGGTCGCCGCCGTTAAAGAAGACGACCTTCAAGGCGGCCCATTCCTCGTCCGAGAGAGCCAGGAGAAGCTTCTGAAGGTAGGCGCGATCCAGCAGTCGAGTCGCCAGCTCTGCCGGGGCCGCCGGTCGCACAGCGTCAGGCTCCGGTTCGAGCGAGAGGGCGATTCGCTTCCGCTCATCTTGTGAAAGGCGCTTGAGGCACTCCAACAACTGCATGGGACTCACCTCGCTGCGAGGAACTCCTCCGCGTGGGAGATCTGATACCGGTAGCCCTGCTCGGTCAGGAAGAGCTGCCGCTTGGTCGCAAACTCTTGGTCCCGGGTCTCCCGGGTCACGAGCGAGTAAAAGAAGGCCGGCGAGCCATCGGCCTTGGGTCGGAGGATTCGTCCCAGGCGCTGGGCCTCCTCTTGCCGGGAGCCGAAGGTGCCGCTCACCTGGATCGCCACGGTGGCATCGGGCAGGTCCACAGCGAAGTTGGCCACCTTGGAGACCACCAGCAGCTTGAGGTCGCCCGCCTTGAACCGGGCGTAGAGCTCGTCACGCTCGCGGGTTGGTACCTGCCCGGTGATCAGGGGAGCGTTCAGCTCCTTCGCCAGCGTCTTCAACTGGTCAAGGTACTGGCCGATCACGAGGATCATGTCGCCCTGGTGCCGCTGGACCAGCGCGTGGACGAGCGGAATCTTGGCCGGGTTCTCCGAGGCGATCCGGAACTTGGCCCGGTCCTCGGCCACGGCATAGGGGAGTCGTAGGTCGTCCACCAGAGGGACCCGGATCTCGTGGCAGGTGGCGGTCGCAATAAAGCCCTGTCGCTCCAGCACCTTCCACGGGACCTCGTACCGCTTGGGTCCGATCAGCGAGAAGACATCCTCCTCGCGCCCATCCTCCCGGATCAGGGTGGCGGTCAGGCCCAGACGGCGCCGGGCCTGGATCTCCGAAGTGACCCGGAAGACCGGTGCCGGCAGCATATGGACCTCATCGTAAATGATCAGACCCCAGTTGCGAGCCCCCATCAACTGATGATGAGGCATCTCGTCGGAGTTCGTTTCGCGATAGGTCAGGATCTGATAGGTGGATACGGTAACCGGGCGAATCTCCTTGACCTCGCCGGAGTACTCGCCAATCTGATCGCGGGTCAGGGAGGTCTTGTCGACCAGTTCGTCGATCCACTGACGCACCGCGGTGATATTGGTCGTGAGGATCAGCGTCTGCTGCTGCACCTCGCTCAGGGCACCCATGCCCACCACCGTCTTGCCGGCGCCGCACGGGAGTACGATTACCCCGGAGCCGCCGGCTGCCGAGCCCCCCTTATAGAAGGCTCGCACCGCCTGTTCCTGGTAGGAGCGAAGGGCGAAGGGAGAATTATTCAGCGTCCGGTCCCGCAACCTGATCGGGAGTTCGGTCCCCTCGGTATAACCCGCCAGGTCTTCGACCGGAAAACCGATCTTGGTCATGGCCTGCTTCACGTGGCCGCGCCGCTCCGGATCGACCAGCAGGCCGTCGGGCCGCTCCTCCAGGAGGTAGGGGCGTACCTGCGGGTTATGCCAGACCTCGGTCAGGACCAGCCGGTCCGAGGCCTGAAGCAACAGGTCGCCGTCGGCTGCGCGCACCAACTGGACCCGGCCATACCGGGACATGTAGTCCACGATATCCTGCCGGAGCGAGTCGGGGAGGGGGAACTTTGAGAAGCGCTCAAGCCCCTCGAGAATCGCCGCTGCAGTAAGGCCGCTGGCAGCGGCATTCCAGAGCGAGAGGGGAGTCACGGCATAGGTGTGGATATGCTCCGGGCTCTTGATCAACTCCGCGAAGGTGGAGAGCAGGTCCCGGGCTTCCTCAAAGAGCGGGTTCATCACTTCCAGGAGTACGGTACGGTCACTCTGGACAATCAAGGGGTTCTGCGGTTGATAGCTCACGGGTCTCCCTCCCCTCCTGATTCTTCCCGAACGTCGTTCTCTGCTGCTCCCTAAACCGATGAAATTCGGGCATGACCCACCCGAATCCTGCCAGGGTCTGCTGGAGGATAATTCCCTGAACTGGCCGAACCCTTACGACAAGCGAATCGCACGGTCGAGGAGGGAGAGCGATGACCGGTTGGCGTGGGGTGGCTCCCGTCCTCCTGCGGGGTCTCGGGCTGGTCGCGGGGGCCATCGTCCTGACGCAGGTTGCCGGCGCCTACGGAGAGACGATCAACTGGCAGATTGCCGTCCTCTACGGGACGGTTCTTGGCATTGCCATGCGCTGGCCGATCATCATGCCCAGCACTGGTGCACGGGTGATCCTGATGACCGGTGTGGTCTTTGACGCCATCTGGAAGGATGGGATCCTGACTGCGGGCGCACTGATCCTCGTGGAGTTCGGGGTACGGTTGCTGGTCTTGCCAACCGCCTACCGGCTCTGGGAGTGGTTTCGCCCACTGATCGTGTTCCTCGCCTATGGCACCGCCTACGGCCTTTCGCTTCTCGTTGGGGATGGATCGAACAGCGTGATGGGGCTGCACCTGGATTCGGCAGCCTTCGTACTGGCGTACTTGGCGTGGATCCTTCTGAACCTGATCTGGTCGATCATGAAGGCCCCGTCCCGGGGACGTTCACTTCACGCCGAGATGATGATCGTCCTGCGGCAGACCTGGTGGGTGCCGCTCTCCTTCCTCATGGTCGCCTGGTCGATGGCCCTCATTCGCAATACAGGCTATCCGGCCGAGATTCCGCTTGCCATGGCGCTGCTCTTGCTCCAGTCGGTGATCGGCGGCGTCTTCACAACGATGCACCAGGATCAGGCGATCAGCAGCATGATCCGGCTGGCTCCCTGGCAGACCACCGCCCAACGTTCTCTGGCCCAACGTGTGATGCGCATGGCTCACGCCCTGGGGCGGACTCTGCGCCTTCCTGCCGACGAACTCCGGACCATCGGGTACGCGGCTATCCTTCAGGATGCCCTGATCCAGTCAGATACCACCATGCCGCTCTGGGTTCCATTCCGCCCCAGCGCGGAGCAGGAAGCGATGCTCCGCCGGTACACGGAGGCGACGGTCAAGGCGATCGAGACCGACGGCGTCCTGCAGGATGTGGCCAGCCTAATCCGCTTCCGCTATTCAGCCTACGACGGTCGCGGCGTTCCGGCGGTCGCCGGCGACGAGATGCCCCTGGGCGCCCAGGTCCTGACTGCTGCCAATGCGGCCACCTACCTGACCTCTCCCGAGGGGCTCGGTCTGTCGCCAGAACAGGCGGTCGCCTGGATCCAGACCCACATCGCCGGTCGGTTCCAGCGGGATGTGCTGAATGCCCTCTTGTCGACCCTCTCCGAGATGGGGAGCGCACCGGCGAACAGCGGAGGGGTGCCAGAGACGATCCGTCAGCTACAGGGGTTAGTGGACAACTCCGATCCGAACTCGACCTTCCGGCTGGGTCTGCGCCGGGCGTGGATGCAGCTGCGCAGCCGGGCGGGCCTCGTGCGCGAACTGCCTGATGAGGTACAGGCTGTCGCCCGTCTCTCCACCATTCTCAGCACCAGCAAGGACGCGGAGGAGACCGCCCGGGTCTTCACCAGGGTCGTGGGCCAACTGTTTGGCGCCAAGGCTGCCCTTGCCCTCCCTGACCAACCTCGCGACGATCTGCGCATGCACTTCCGGGCCACCCACGAATTTCGGCATATGGTCCTCGAGGGGCGCCAGATCGTTGTGCAGGGCGGCTACATGAGCCGAGCGCTCCTCAGCCAGGAGCCTACCCAACTGGTCGACCTGCGGGAGGCTTCATCGCCCCTGGCGCAGGAGATAGCCCGACTCGAAGGGGTTCGCTCGGTCCTCTTTGTCCCGCTGGTCAGTCAAGGTCACCCGGTCGGGCTGCTCATGGTCGGTCTGCCCCGTCACCACTGGTTCACCCCGCGGGAGGTCGGCCTGGTACAGCTCATGTCAGATCTCGCCGCAACGGCCCTGGAGAAGGCCCGGCTTATGGCCGAAGCCGAGGAGCGGCTCGGGCATATCTCCGCACTCAAGACCTTTACAGACACCTTGCTGGACAACCTGACGGCCGGCATCATCGTCGTCGATCCGAAGGGACATCTCACCCTTGCCAATGCGTCGGCCCATCTCCTCTTCGACGAACTGCCGGAAGTGGGAGAGCGGCTCCCCGCGTCGCTGCGCACCCTCTTTCCGATCGATCGAGCGCTGGCGGGGGAGAGCGGGGGCGAGACCGACCTGCGCTGGCACTCCTGGGTCCTCTCGATCCAGGTGGCACCCCTGCGCGATCCGGCAGGGAGCCTGCTTGGGGCCATCTGCCTGGTCCGAGACGTCACCCAGGTCCGCTCCATGGAGGAACGGGTGCATCGGGTGGAACGATTGGCGGCCATCGCTGAGCTTGCTGCCGGTGCGGCCCACGAGATACGCAACCCCCTCACCGCGATCCGGGGCTTCATACAGTTGGTGCAGGCCCGGGGCAGGGAAGAGCAGGGGGAGTACTACCAGATCATCTTGAACGAGATCGACCGAATCGATGCGATCATTCACGACTTGCTGCTCCTGGCTCGACCGTCACGCATGAACCGAGTACCTACCGACGTGCCTGCGATTGTCGACGAAGTCCTGATGCTCAATCAGACCGAACTGGAGCGGCAGTCGATCCGGGTGGAGCACAGACTGGAGCCCCTGGGACCCACCTTGCTCGACCCCAACATGCTCCGCCAGCTCGTGCTCAACTTCCTGATCAATGCCGTCCAGGCCATGCCCTTCGGTGGGCAGTTGACGATTTCACTGCGCCGGGTCGATTCGGAACATGTGATGATGGAGTTTGCTGATACTGGCGTGGGTATTCCACCGGAGAACCTGAAGCGCCTGTTTGATCCCTTCTTTACGACGAAGGAAGAGGGGACGGGCCTGGGTCTCGCCCTCTGTCACAGTATCGTTCAGGCCCACGGCGGCCATATTGAGGTAGAGAGTCAGGTGGGCGTAGGGACGCGGTTCACGGTAACGCTCGTCGCCGCACAAGAGAGAGAGGCTGGCCATGGTGCTTGAGCACCAGGACAGCCTCTTTCATTATGAAGCGTCTGGCAGGGTCTCTCTGTACGGGCTTGTCTCAGCGGTAGACGGCTTCGACGGCGGGAGCTGGTCATAGACCTTCATAACCTTGCGCACATAACCGTTTGTCTCCCAGCCTGCGACTGCGCGGGGACCGCCGTTGTAAGCGGCGAGGGCACGCTCCGGCGTGCCGTGTTCCTCGATCAGCATGGCCAGGTAGTAGGAGCCCATGTCAACGGACGTTGCGGGATCACTCAGGTCGTATTGGTCCAGGCCCATCCGTGCGGCCAACCACTGGCCAGTGGAGGGCAGGATCTGCATGAGACCCAATTCACCGTGACCGCCGACTGCATCGGCCTTGAACCGGGTCTCGACGGTGATCACGGATGCGACAAGGCGGGGATCCAGTTCGTGCCGCTTTGCGGTCTCTATGACAAGACTTCGGTACTCTTCCGGAGCTAGGTCTGCAATCTGCAAGGCTTGAGCCTCCTGGAGCCCTGCCTGCAAGTCCGCCGGATCGGGCGGGAGCACGGCGATTGGGTTCAACTCCGGCTGAGGCAGCGGGTCGTCCTGGCTCTCCGCAGGGGAGGCCGCACTCCCGCCAAGCATGGCGGGCACTGCCAGAATGCCAAGCGCTAGGGCACTCCAGAGGGAGCGGCGCAGGCGGAGACGTCGGAGCACAGCAAACTTCCTCCTTTAGACGGCCTTTTACGGGTGAACGGTTATCAGAAAACCCCAATAATGGGATGAGTCAGGCGCCTTCCCGGGCAATATGCTACACTTTAGCAGGACAGGCCCCCCCTGTCAACACATTCTGTAAACATATGGGAGTCCCGGTGGTGTGATCTGGCGGAACAAAGGTTCGGTCCTCTTTTGACCCGCTCTGGAGGATGTTGCGCTCCCCGTCGAGAATTCCTGCCATCGCAAGGGAAGGTGACAGGTTTACATGCTTGACCAGAATGGACTTGCGGAGTACCGCCAGCTGCGAGACAGGGTGCGGGAGTCGCTCCTCTCTGGCTTGAACGAGCAGCAACGCGAAGCCGTCCTGCACGGTTCAGGTCCTCTGCTGATCCTGGCCGGTGCCGGCTCCGGGAAGACACGGGTGATCGCTCATCGCATCGCCCACCTGATCCTCTTCGGTGATCACTACGATCCTCAGGCCCTGCCCCCACGCGACATGACCGATGAGGACCTGGCGCTCCTACGGGACCAGGTGGAGGGGGGAGAGCGCGTCGATACCGGGCGAATCGCCCATCTGCTCGGTCAGGGGGTTCCGCCCTGGCGAATACTCGCCATTACCTTCACCAACAAGGCTGCCGCAGAGATGCGTGAGCGGGTGGAGCAACTGGTCGGCCCGATGGCGAAGGATATCTGGGTGGCGACCTTCCACTCGACCTGTGTGCGCATGCTCCGGCGGGACATTGAGAGGTTGGGCTACGCCAAGAACTTCGTCATTCTTGACAGCGACGACCAGCAGGCGATCATCCGGGATTGCCTGAAGCGGCTTAACCTGTCGGACAAGCAGTTCCAGTCCGGGGCGGTCCTTGGCGCGATCTCAAACGCGAAGAATGCGCAGCGCGACGCCGGCGCCTACGCTGCCCAGGCAAGGGATTACTGGCAGCAGCAGGTGGCCCGCGTCTACAACATGTACCAGGACCGGCTGAGGAGTAACAATGCGGTCGACTTCGACGACCTCCTGCTGCTGAGTGTCCAACTCCTGGAGCGCTTTCCCGACGTGCTGGAGCACTACCATAACAAGTTCTCGTACATTATGGTGGACGAGTACCAGGACACGAACCACGTCCAGAACCGCTGGGTCTTCCTGCTCGCAGCAAGGCGACGGAATCTGGCGGTCGTGGGAGATGATGACCAGGGGATCTACTCCTGGCGCGGGGCTGACATCTCCAACATCCTGGAGTTCGAGTCCCACTACCCCGACACGCACACGATCAAGCTGGAGCAAAACTACCGCTCCACGCAGAACATTCTCTCCGCCGCCTATGAGATCGTGCGGCGCAACTTGGGGCGTAAGGAGAAGCAACTATGGACCGCGGCGGGCGAAGGGGAGCGGGTCTACCAGTACACCGGCTCCGACGAGAATGACGAGGCCTGGTTTGTCGCCGGCGAGGTCCAGCGCCTGGTCACAAAAGGGCTGGATGACGGCACCCGCTTTACCTACCAGGATTGTGCCATTCTCTACCGGACCCACGCCCAATCGCGCACCCTGGAGGATGCCTTTGTCCGCAAGTCGATCCCCTATGGGATTTACGGGGGCCAAAAGTTCTTCGAGCGCAAGGAGATCAAGGACATCATTGCCTACCTCCGGGTGATTGCGAACCCTGCCGATACCCTCTCCTTCCGGCGGGCGATCGGGGTGCCGAAGCGCGGCGTCGGGCCGGCCAGCGTGGACAAGTTGGTCGACTACGCCGATCAGTGGAATGTGCCGGTGGCTACCGCGGCGATCGACTGCTCCATGGTCCCGGGCCTCTCCGGCTCCTATCAGAAGAAGGTAGAGCAGTTCGGTGCCCTGATCGAGGAACTGACCAACATGCGCGGCTATCTGCCCGTGGGTGAGCTGGTTGATCAGGTGATGAACCGCTCCGGCTACCTCGAAGAGCTGAAGGCCGACCCGTCGCTGGAAGCCGCGGGCCGGCTGGAGAACCTCCAGGAGCTTCGCAGCATGGCCTCCGAGTTCGAGGCCCCCGCCGGCGAGGAGATGGAGGGGCTCTCCTCCCTTGATGCCTTCCTCTCCACCGTAGCCCTCCTGACAGACGCCGACCAGGTAGGCGAAGGGCAGGACAAGGTCACCCTCATGACCCTCCACTCTGCAAAGGGGCTGGAGTTTCCGGTTGTCTTTCTGATCGGCATGGAGGAGGGGGTCTTCCCTCACAACCGCGCCCTGACCGACGAGGTTCAGATGGAGGAGGAGCGCCGCCTCTGCTACGTGGGCATGACCCGGGCCCGTTACCGGCTCTACCTGACAAACGCCTTGCAGCGAACGCTCTGGGGCCAGTCGAACTATAACTCTCCCAGCCGTTTCCTGCAGGAGATTCCCGCCAGCTTGGTGGAGATGGCCGGCGTCCGGTCGACTGGGCGCAGTGCCACCCCGGCTTGGGGAAGTGGGGGGCGTGGTGGGGCGGCCTGGGGGACCGACTCTCGCCGCACCTCCTGGTTCGAAGAGGATGAGCGGCCGCGCCGCAAGGCCGCCTATCTCAGCGACGGTGACGACACCCCGGCCATTGGCTCACCCGGCTGGGGCCAGAGCGCTGAGGCCCGCCGGCTGCAGCAGACGGCACCCGAAGAAGACCGCCCGCCGGCATCCTTTGAGCCGGGTGACGGGGTTTATCACGCCCGTTTTGGTGAGGGTATCGTCCGGGACGTCCGTGGCGACACGGTCACCGTGCACTTCCCCGGCGCCGGGCAGAAGGTGCTCGTCGGTTCTTACTTGCGTAAGATTTGAGACAAATAAGTCGCAGGTGTTATGACTATCGGAAAAAACGAGTTGATCGTATTTTCGAGGCAGGGTTTTTCCGGGCAACTCCGTAATATGTTACCGGATTCCCAAATAGCACACAGAGATACGGAGGGACCTACAGACATGAAAAAGCTCCTGCTTAGCATCCTGACTCTTATCATTGCCAGCGCTCTGTTTGCCGGGTGCAGTCAGTCCACGCCCGCCGAAGAACCGAAGAAGGAGGAGCCGAAGGCCGAGGCTCCGAAGGCTCCTGAGCCCGCACCCACCGCTGCGGAGTTCAAGGGCAAGTCCAGCGACGGTAAGCTCGATGTGGTGGTGAAGGTGACCAACAAGGTCGCCACCGTCGAGATGAACGCCCAGGGCTTCAAGTGGAACAAGACCTTCGCCGCCAAGGAGCCGGAGGATGCCAAGAACGTCGCTGGTGAGGGCCATGCGATCCTGACCCTGGACACCAAGGAGCCGACCTATGTTGGGACCATGCGCTCTGCGCTGACCGGCCTCGAGTCCGGTAAGCACACCCTGAAGGTGCAGCTGGTCAACAACGACAACTCCGCCACTGGTACGGAAGCCAGCGTCGAGTTCGAGGTCAAGTAGTCCACACATCAGCATCCCAGACCCCGGCGTTGCCGGGGTCTGGCTTTTTCCAGCGGCACACGGTATGCTATCCACGAGAATGCCCATTACCGCGGGAGGGACTGCACGTGACGCGGCAGGAGGCCGAACTGCGCATCCACCAGTTGTCCAAGGAGATTCGCGAACATGAGTACCGCTACTACGTGCTGAGCGATCCGTCGATCTCCGATTTCGAGTTCGACCAGCTCATGCTGGAGCTGAAGGGGCTCGAGCGGGAGTACCCTGACCTGGTGCAGCCGGACTCCCCGACACAGCGTGTTGGCGGTCAGCTCTCCACCGACTTTGCGAAGGTTCCGCACAATCCGCCCATGCTCTCTCTGGACAACGCCTTCGGCGAAGAGGACCTGCGTAGCTTCGACCGGCGCGTCCAGCAGCTGGCTGGCGAGGAGCCTGTCGAGTACGTCTGTGAGTTGAAGATCGACGGGCTCTCCATCTCCCTGCGATACGAGCATGGCCGTTTCGTCCAGGGCGCTACCCGCGGCGATGGTGAGACCGGTGAAGATGTGACGGAGAACCTGAAGACGATTGGGTCGATCCCGCTCCGGCTCGACGCAGCGGACGGTCTGGTGCCGGACCTCCTGCTCGTGCGCGGTGAGATCTACATGGAGAAGCGGGCCCTGGAGGAGTTGAATCTGGCGCTAGAGGCCCAGGGGAAGCCGCTGTTGCAGAATCCACGGAATGCGGCGTCGGGTGGCCTCCGCCAGAAGGATCCGCGCAAGACGCGGGCCCGGCGGCTCGACTCCTTCATGTACAACCTGGTCGGTGCGGGGGAGCATGGGGTGGTGGACCATTGGGCCAGCCTGGAGCAACTGGCCGCTTGGCGCTTTAAGGTGAATGAGCACCGGTTCCTTGCCCGATCGATCGACCAGGTGATCTCCTGGACGGAGCAGTGGCGGGAGAGGCGTTACGAGCTTCCCTACGAGATCGACGGTCTGGTGATCAAGGTGAACAACCTCGCACAGCGGGAGCGTATGGGCTTTACATCCAAGTTTCCGCGCTGGGCAATCGCCTACAAGTTCCCTGCCGAGGAGAAGGAGACCGTGGTGGAGGGGATCAGCCTGGAGGTGGGGCGGACCGGCGCTGTCACCCCATCGGCTGACCTGGCTCCGGTGCGAATTGCGGGCACGACCGTCAAGCGGGCTACCCTGCACAACGAGGACAACATCCGGGCGAAGGATGTCCGGATTGGCGATACCGTCGTCGTCCGCAAGGCGGGCGAGATCATTCCCGAGGTGGTGCGGGTGGTGCTGGAGAAGCGCCCACCCGGGTCCGAGCCCTGGCAGTTCCCTGAGACCTGCCCGACCTGTGGGGCCGGCTTGGTCCGGGTGGAGGGTGAGGCGGCAACCCGTTGTCCCAATCCACTCTGCCCTGCCCAGCAGTTCCGGGCCATCCTTCACTTCGCCTCCCGGGACGCCATGAATGTAGATGGCCTGGGCGAAGCGCTCGTACAGACCCTGCTCGACGAAGGGCTGATCCATGATGCAGCCGATCTGTACCGGCTGAGAGAGAAGCAGGACGAACTGCTCGCCATGGAGCGCATGGGTGAGAAGTCGGTGGAGAACCTCTTGAGCGCGATCGATGCAACTCGCGCCAACCCCATTCATCGGCTGATCTTTGCCCTGGGCATCCGCCATGTGGGGGAGCGGGCGGCCAAGTTGCTGGCGGATCACTTCGGGTCCATGGAGGCGGTTGAGCAGGCGCCGGTCGAGGAACTGGTGGCGATCAATGGGCTCGGACCGAAGATCGCAGAGAGCGTGGTCGAGTACTTCCGCTCCCCGAAGGCCCATGAACTCCTGCAGAAGCTCCGGGCAGCGGGTGTCAACATGGTGGGTGAGAAGCGGACCGCACCGACCGAAGGCCCGCTCAGTGGTATGACGGTAGTGGTGACCGGGACCCTCACCCGCTGGGGGCGAAAAGAGATCGAGGAACTGATCGAGCGGCTTGGCGGCAAGTCATCCGGCTCGGTCTCCAAGAAGACTTCGCTCCTCCTGGCTGGCGAAGCCGCGGGTTCGAAGCTCGACAAAGCAAGAGATTTAGGCGTTCCTGTCTTGAGCGAGGAGGAATTCTACGAACGCTTTGTCGAATCTTAATGATACGAGGAGACGAAGGGCGCAGCCTGGCTGCGTCCTTCAATCGTTTGGGTGATCAACCTTGAACGATTAGAGTAGCACATGGTACAATCGGTCGGTAGTACGATGCTTTTGTGTATCCACGTGGAATGATTCCTTTTGCCGGGGCATAAACAGCAGACAGGCTGTCTTTTTCCAACTTCACCACGAAAAAGTGCGCGCCTCGCGAGAGGAGAACTACGGGTACCCGAAGAATCGAAAAGAGCCGAGTGTTCCTTAGCAGGTCTGTGGTGGGACCTCAAAAATGCGGGCGAGGCAGAAAACTTTATCAAACCGGAATCAGCAATAGCGCGTCTCATTTCATGAGTCGTGGATTTGTTCGACCGGAACACCCCGCCGACCCCGGCTTCACGTGTGCCAAAGGAGAAGAGGAGTGAGCCAATGAGCGAGAAACTGGTCGAAATCCGAAACCTCAAGACCCACTATTTCACGGAGGACGGCGTCGTCCGAGCCGTCGACGGAGTGAACCTGTATATCAAACGCGGCGAAACGCTCGGCGTGGTGGGTGAGTCTGGTTGCGGTAAAAGTGTCACCTCGCTCTCCATCATGCGGCTGATTCCGAACCCGCCCGGCAAGATTGTCGATGGCGAGATCATCTTTGAGGGCGAGGACTTGATCAAGAAGTCCGAAGCCGAGATGCGCAAGATCCGGGGCAATGATATCTCGATGATCTTCCAGGAGCCCATGACTTCGCTTAATCCGGTCTACACCATTGGCGACCAGATCTCTGAGGCGATTCAGCTCCACCAGGGTCTCTCCTACAAGGAGGCGACCGACAAGGCTGTCGAGATGCTCCGCCTGGTCGGCATTCCGCTCCCGGAGCGCCGCGTCAAGGAGTATCCGCACCAGCTTTCCGGTGGTATGCGCCAGCGCGTCATGATCGCCATGGCGCTCTCCTGCAACCCCAAGCTCCTGATCGCCGACGAGCCCACGACGGCGCTCGACGTGACGATTCAGGCCCAGATCCTTGAGCTCATGAAGAAGCTGAAGAAGGAACTGGGCATGGCTATCATGCTGATTACCCACGACCTCGGTGTCGTCGCAGAAATGTGCGAGCGGGTTGTCGTCATGTACGCCGGCAAGGTGGTTGAGGAAGGCGAGGCCGTTAACATTTTTAAGAGCCCGCTTCATCCGTACACGGAGGGTCTGCTGAACTCGATCCCCCGCATGGACGAGGATGTGGAGAAGCTTCACGTGATTGAGGGCGTCGTGCCCAATCCGCTCCATCTGCCCGAGGGCTGCCGCTTCAACCCGCGGTGCCCGTACGCGATCGATAAGTGCCGGGAAGCTCAACCTCCCTTGGAGCAGGTCTCTCCCGGGCGCTGGGTCGCCTGCTTCCTCGCCACCGAACGTCTTGCCAAGGGGGTCAGCGCATAATGAGCACGGCAGTTGGTCAGCAGACCGCCAAGCAGAGCGACGTTCTGATGGAGGTCCGGAATCTCAAGAAGCACTTCCCCATCTCCGGCGGTGGTATCATCTCGCGCACCATTGGCCACGTCAAGGCCGTGGATGGCGTCTCCTTCTCCATCCGGCGCGGTGAGACCATGGGCCTCGTGGGCGAGTCTGGCTGCGGCAAGACCACCATGGGCAAGGTGATCCTCCGGCTCCAGGAGGCGACTGACGGCCAGGTCATCTTCGAGGGCAAGAATGTCTTCGACTTGAACCGCGAGGAGATGCGCAAGACCCGCCGCGAGATGCAGATCATCTTCCAGGACCCCTACGCCTCGCTGAACCCCCGCATGACCGTCGGTGAGATCATCGGCGAGCCGCTGGAGATTCACGGTGTCGCTCGCGGCGCCGAGAAGTCCAAGCGGGTGCAGCAGTTGCTGGACGTCGTCGGCCTGGCCAGCTTCCACGCCCGGCGCTATCCGCACGAGTTCTCCGGCGGCCAGCGTCAGCGTATCGGTATCGCCCGTGCCCTGGCCCTGAACCCGAAGCTGATCGTCTGCGACGAGCCGGTCTCCGCGCTTGACGTGTCGATTCAGTCCCAGGTTCTGAACTTGCTGGAGGACCTCCAGAAGGAGTTCAACCTGACCTACCTCTTCATCGCCCACGGCCTCTCGGTCGTGAAGCACGTCTCGGACCGCGTCGGCGTCATGTACCTCGGCAAGATGATGGAGATCTCTCCGGCTGCCGAGCTGTACAGCAACCCGCTTCACCCGTACACCGAGGCGCTCATGTCCGCCATTCCCATTCCCGATCCGACCATTCGTCGTGAGCGGATCGTGCTGGAGGGCGACGTTCCCTCCCCGGTCAACCCGCCGAAGGGCTGCCGCTTCCACACCCGCTGCCGCTACCAGAGCCAGGTGGGCGAGAAGTGCAAGACCGAGGAGCCGCCGCTGGTCAACCTGGGCAACGACCACTGGGTCGCCTGCCACCTCCGCACCAACGCCTAGAAGTTGGGACAAACCGACCGCCCCTTCCGTTCACGGGAGGGGCGGTTTTTCGTTGCGGGTGGACACTGTATCTGTTACAATAGATGGAGGAAATGGTGTGCCAGCACCAGTTCCTTCGTAGGTATCCCTACAGAGAAGACGACTTCGGCGGATCAAGCTTGGAGTCGTCTTTCTCTTGGCGCTGGTCAAACTGCGGAAAGGTGCCGACAACCGACTTCCTGGAAGTCTCTATAACAGTAGAGTATCCCGCGAATCACTCTCCTGATCAGTTTCGGCACGGCAGTTGCTCTGTCGGGAGGCTTTTCTTCCCACCCAATCGATGGTCAATGTCTGAAAGGATATCTAGCGCCATTTCGACCTGCTCAGGGGCATAACCCCTGCGTACGGCCTCCGCAATGGGTTTGGAGTATCGCATTGCTTGGGACAGAGTGATTGCCCCACTTTCCGGTTCGAGTGACCGTTCCTTACCCTCCTGGATTAGTTTGATTAGTTGTTCAGGGGTTAAGTTTGCTTGAGCGACGAGAGCAAGAGCTTCGGCGTATGCCAAGAGTTGATCCAGCGGCATTAGGCCTCTGGCCCGCTCTACACACCCGGTGTCAAAGAACCCCGACGGAATCCCCGTCATTCTGCTCATCTGCCTGAGCGTACCGGGGCTAATCTGCACTCTTCGTTCGAGAATATCATTGAGCCCCCTTACACTGAGCCCCAGTTGGTAGGCTACCACCGGGCGAGTGAACCGGTCCGGAAACTCATGGCAAAGGAAGTCCACTACAAATGCGAACCGTTCCTCCTGTGTCTTGTGGGCAAACACACTATGCTCGGTGTCTGGGAGTTTCTTACAACAATCGCTGAACCGTTGCCGAATAGCGTAAGCCTGCGCGTTGAGCAACATGCCCCCACGATCATCGTGGTCAGGCCCGGGCGTTTCACCCATCAGGAAGGCCACTGTGACCTCTAGGGCATGAGCCAGACGAGCCACTGCATCGATGGTGGGATTCTTCTTCGCACCCTTCTCGAGTTGCGAAATGTACCCGATGGCCAACCCACTGCGCTCACTCACCTGTTGGAGTATGAGCGCCTGCTGATTGCGGGCCCAGGCCAGCCTTTCTCCCATGCTGGAGTTCATCCAGGTCACTCCCTTGAAGTCGATTTGAGAGAACCCATGAATCTGTCCAGACCGAAGTCGGACTGGCGGTCTGGGTTCCTCGCCGGACGCTATATGAGTGACGCCCCTCCCCGGTCGAGAGGGGCGTCTCTTTTGGTGGACAGTCAGCCGTGATATTCATGGAGGAATGGTGTGCCAGCACCCATTCCATCGTAGGTATCCCTACAGAGAAGGCGACTTCGGCGGATCAGGCTTGGAGTCGTCTTTCTCTTTGGTTCGGTTCTTAACTCGCTGCCGAACCTCATCAATCTTCAGCCACAGGTTGAGGATGATCGTTGCCGCAGAGGCTGCGCCGAGGAAATCGCTCCAAGCTGCCGTCAGGTCCCCCCCACGCAGAAACGTGACGAGTACGAGACCCAGTCCTGCCAACCATCGGGCGGCGAGAGCGGCATTGTCGCAATGGCTGGAGAGCCACAGCGCGAGCATCGCGACGAATATAAGGCTCCCACTCATGTGTCTCTTTTCCTCCTTTCGTTCCGGAATCTCCATCTGGTGTGCTGGAGCCATCCCCTTCGCCCTCATTCAGAGTGGCTTGGAGGAAAGGGGCCTTCATCCACCATGTCACCCCCCCTCCAGGTGCAGCTATGGCCGCGGCGTTTTGCTGGATTCGCTATGGGGTAAACGTAAAAGTATAACATAGTCAGAAAAGGGATGTCTTACCAACAAGAATAACAGAAGAAGGATGAGGTGTCAAGCCTTGGTGGCCTTGCACTTCACCCTCTTGTTCCCGCCGTTCATCTCCGAGCGAAATCGGTAGTGTTTTTACCTATCAGTGAAACGGACACCTGTGGTTCACCTGTCAGCGAAAACCGAGCGAACCCTTCCTACTGCTCCTCAATCACGCAAAGACAGTGCCCGTGCTGGTTGGACCCGATCGCCACGAACTTGCCCCACTGGGCCTGGGCGGTCTGCAGGCCCCGAGTTGCCTGCTGCTCCAACGCGGAGTGGCTGGCGCTGAAGAAGATGTGCCCCCGGTAGACCTTGCTTCCGGCCCCGGTCTGGTACATGATCACCAGACAATGTCCATGCTCGTTTGAGTCCATGCTCAGGCCGGTGATCAGGACATGTCCAGAGGCCTCAGCCAACCACTGGTTTACCTGCTCACTCAGACCGCTGTGGGATCTGTCAAAGAGAACTTTCACCGCAGTCTGTGCCACAAAAAACCGCCTCCCTTTCGGAAACTCGCTGATAAGACTGGCTGGAGATGTCCAAAGGTTCGCAGGATCTGCCACGCTCCGTTGCTACGTTCTTTCTCCATGTGATAAAATCAGGGAGTTACCTAGAGGGGGCCAAAACATGGCCAGATCCTTACAGAAACAGGCGGTGATGACCGATGGCGCTGACACGCAACCAGGTTGAGCATGTGGCCAAGCTGGCACGACTGAGCCTGACCGACCAGGAGAAGGTGGCCTTTACGGAGCAGCTCAGCCGGATTCTGGAGCACGTGGAGAGCCTGAACCGGCTGGAGACGGCCGATGTGCCGCCGACGTACCACGCGGTCGCCTTGCAGAATGTCCTCCGTGAGGACAAGCCCCACACCTCGCTGGACCGGGCGAAGGTGTTGAGTCAGGCCCCTGAGGCCGAAGAGGGCTGCTTCAAGGTACCCAAGATCACGGAGGGGTAGCCTATGTCTGGTGTCACCCATAAGCTCAGCGCGACGCGGTTGAACCGGCTCTTCCTGGCCGGTGAACTCTCCGCGATAGAGATTGCGGAGGCTTTCCTGAACCGGATTCAGGCGGTGGACCCGCAGGTTCGGGCGTTTCTCACCATCTCGGCGGATACGGCCATGGAACGCGCCCGGAAGCTGGACGCCCGCCGCAGGGGCGGGGATACGGAGATTGGCTCCCTCGCAGGTGTGCCGATCGCGGTGAAGGATAACATTTCGACCGATGGAACCCGCACGACATGCGGCTCCAAGATCCTCGGTGAGTACGTCCCACCCTATGATGCGACCGTGGTGGAGCGCCTCCGCGCCTCAGGTGCCATTATCATCGGTAAGACGAATATGGATGAGTTCGCCATGGGCTCCAGCGGCGAGAACTCGGCCTTCTTCCCGACACGGAACCCCTGGGACCTGGAGCGGATCCCCGGTGGCTCCTCCTCGGGCTCAGCCGTCGCCGTGGCGGCGGAGGAGGTCCCGCTCTCCCTCGGCTCCGACACCGGCGGCTCGATCCGCCAGCCGGCGGCCCTGACAGGAATCGTTGGCATGAAGCCGACCTATGGCTATGTGTCACGCTACGGCCTGGTGGCGTTTGCCTCCTCGCTGGACCAGATTGGCCCCTTCGGCCGCGACGTGGAAGATGTCGCCCGCCTCTTCGAGGTGATCGCCGGGAGCGACCGGCGCGATGCTACGAACGCCGGCCGGACTCCACCTGCGATCAAGCTCACCGGCGAGCCTTCGCTCAAGGGTGCGCGCCTTGGCGTACCCAAGGAATACTTCGCCGAGGGAATCGACTCCGAGGTGAAGGCCCGGATCGAAGAAGCGATCGTCCAGCTCCGCGACCTGGGGGCCGAGGTGGAGGAGTGCTCACTCCCCCACACCGAGTACGCTCTCTCCGCGTACTACCTGATCGCCCCGGCGGAAGCCTCGGCCAACCTGGCCCGCTTCGACGGCGTTCGCTATGGCTACCGGACCCCCGACTACAACGGCCTCCTGGAGATGTACGGCAAGACTCGCTCCGAGGGCTTTGGCCCTGAGGTGAAGCGACGGATCATGATCGGCACCTATGCCCTCTCCAGCGGCTATTACGATGCCTACTATAAGAAGGCGCAGCAGATCCGGACCCTGGTCATGCGCGACTTCGAGCAGGTCTTCGAGCAGTTCGATGCCCTGATCACCCCGACCTCGCCGGTTCCGGCATGGAAGCTCGGGGAGAAGACCGACGATCCGCTCGCCATGTACCTGGCCGACGTCTGTACGATTCCGGTCAACCTGGCCGGCCTGCCGGGCCTCTCGGTCCCGTGTGGTCTGGCGAACGGGCTGCCCGTGGGCCTCCAGTTGATTGGCAAGCACTTTGACGACGCCCGGCTTCTTCAGTACGCCTGGGCCTATCAGAGGGCGACAAAGCACCACGAGGCCCGGCCGAGCCTGGGCACGGAAGGAGGTCGGTGACCGTGGCGACCCAGTGGGAAACCGTTGTGGGTCTTGAGGTCCACGTGGAGCTGGCCACCGAGACCAAGGTCTGGTGCTCCTGCAAGAACCAGTTCGGCGCCGAGCCCAACACGCACGTCTGCCCGGTCTGCCTGGCGCTGCCTGGTGCCCTGCCCGTGCTGAACGCTCAGGCCCTGGAGTTCGCCGTCAAGGCGGGACTGGCGCTCAACTGCGAGATCCAGCACCACTCCAAGTTCGACCGGAAAAACTACTTCTACCCCGACTCCCCCATGAACTATCAGATCAGCCAGCTCGACTTGCCCTTCTGCTACGATGGGTATGTTGAGATCACCCGGAAGGACGGCTCCACCAAGCGAATCGGCATCAAGCGGATCCACCTGGAGAACGATGCTGGCAAGCTGCTGCATGCCGGTGACGACGTGGCCGAGGCCGATTCCTCTCTGGTCGATTTCAACCGGGCGGGCGTGCCGTTGATCGAGATCGTCACCGAGCCGGATATCCGCTCCGCTGAGGAGGCCGGTCTCTTCCTGAACAAGCTGCGGTCGATCATCAAGTACTGCGGCGTCTCCGATGTGAAGATGGAAGAGGGCTCCATGCGGTGCGATGTCAACGTGTCGGTTCGCCCCGTGGGCCAGGCTGAGTACGGCATCCGGTCGGAGCTGAAGAACGTCAACTCCTTCTCTGCCGCCATGCGGGGCATTGAGTACGAGGCGAAGCGGCATATCGAGATCCTGGAGAAGGGCGGCACGATCGACCAGGAGACCCGATCCTGGCGGGACGCCAAGGGTGTCTCAGTCGTCTTGCGCTCCAAGGAGGACGCGGAGGATTACCGCTACTTCCCCGAGCCCGACCTCCCGCCCGTCGTCCTGAGCGATGAGACGATCGAGGAGATCCGCTCCACCCTTCCGGAACTGCCGGATACGATCATGCACCGGCTGATGAACGAGTTCGGCCTCTCCGCCTATGATGCATCGATCATCGTGTCGGAGAAGGAGTTCGCCAAGTGGTTCGGCCAGGCGGTGGAGTTGGCTGGACAGGCCAACGCCAAGGCCGTGGCCAACTGGCAGATCAACGAGATCAACCGGGTCATGAACGAGAAGGGGCTCAGCCCGGATCAGATCCCGGTCAGCCCGGAGCAGATCGCCGGGATGCTGCAGCTGATCGATGCCGGGACGATCACCGGCAAGATCGCCAAGACGGTCTTCGAGAAGATGATCGAGTCCGGGAAGGATGCGGAGACGATCGTCAAGGAGGAGGGGCTGACGCAGGTCGCCGATGAGGGCGAACTGCTGAAGATCGCCCTGGAGATCGTGGCCGCCAACCCGGGGCCGGTCGAGGACTGGAAGTCCGGCAAGCAGGCCGCTGCCCAGTGGTTTGTCGGCCAGATGATGAAGGCGACCCGCGGTCGGGCCAATCCGCAACTGGCCATGAAGCTGGTCACCGAGGCGCTCCGGAAGCATACCGGCCAGGCGTAGGCCTGGGCGTCAGGACGCCGCCCCCATCTGACGGGGGTGGCGTTTCTGCTTATCCATCCAATTCCCATAGGAAGCAGAAGGCTTCCTGTCTAAATGATTAGGGACCATAGATCAAAAGGGGGCAGATCCCGTGATCCTGGTAACGGGCGCCACGGGCTTCATCGGTGAGCAGTTGGTGCGGACCCTGTTGGAGAAGGGCGAGAGGGTGCGGTTGTTGGCCCGGTCGCCCGAGAAGGCGGCAAAGCTCTTTGGACCAGCGAGCGAGCAACTGGAGATCGCCCGGGGCGACCTGGTTGACGGCGCCGGTCTGAGGCAGGCGGTTCAGGGCGTGGAGCGAGTCTACCACCTGGCTTCCTGGATCAGCTACCAGGCGCCGTATAAGCAGGTTCACGCCGTTAATGTGGAGGGGACCCGCCACCTCATGGAGGCCATCCGAAGGGCCGGGGTGAAGCGGGTCGTTCATATGTCGTCGATCGCAGCCGGCGGACCCGCAGTGCCCGGCAGCGACGGCCGCCCGAGGCCCCGCACCGAGGAGGATCCGCCTGCCCCCCTGAACGATCCCTACGGCCAGACCAAACTGGAGCAGGAGAAGTTGGTTCGCGAGTACCTGCATGACGACATCGACGTTGTGATTGTCCGCCCCAGCGCCGTCTTTGGGCCCGGCGACCCGGAGGGGATCAACACCCTCTTCCGGCTGATCAAGGACCGCCGGCTCCCCTTCTACCTGGGCTCCGCTCAGGCGGTAGTCAACCTGGTCTTCGTGCGCGACGTGGTGCGGGGGACGATCGCTGCCATGGAGAAGGGGCGGTCGGGCGAGATCTACAACCTCGTGGGGTCCAACCTGACCCAGGAGCAGATCTTCGGCCTGCTGGCCCAGGTGAGCGGTGGGCGTGCCCCGTTCTTCCCCATGCCGGTGCCAGTCCTGCTGGGCGCTGCCCATCTGGTCGCATGGACCGCCCGGTTGACCGGTCGCCGCAGGGCGTTGGTACACCCGAACGATGTCCGCTCCTGGACCGCTCCCTGGATCGTCAGCGATGCCAAGGTACGCAAGGAACTGGGCCTGACCCAGACCGACCTGGCTGCGGCCATGCGCGAGACCCTGGTCTGGCTGGCAGACCAACGTTCTGCCGCCATACCTGTCAGCGTAGAGTAGCGGAGGAGGAAGTGCGCCATGAGCATGCAGAAGCCCCGTCCGGTCTCTCCCGGCGGCGTGATCGGTGTTGTAGCCCCATCCAGCCCGGTCGCCCCCGAGGCGCTCATGGATGGGGTCGAGCGGCTCCGGGCCCTCGGCTACCAGGTGCTCGTCGGGGGCTCGGTCCAGGCGCAGCACGGGCATCTGGCCGGTACGGATGCCGCCCGAGCCGCCGACTTTAACCGCATCTGGGCCGACCCCCGGGTGGAGGCGGTGATCTGTGCCCGCGGGGGCTACGGCGCCATGCGGATCATCGAACAGATTGACTGGGCCATGGTCCGCGCCAATCCCAAGTTCTTCTGTGGCTTCTCCGACATCACCGCCCTGCACCTGGCCATGGCCAAGGAGGCGAATCTCGTCACCTTCCACGGTCCGATGGTCGCAGCCATGGGCGACGCCCTGGTCTACAACCTCGAGGGGCTGTTGCGGGCGATGCAGGAGACCGGGCCGCTGGGCGAGATCGCCTGGCCGGCGCCCGTGGACGACCAGCCGCCCCGCCCGGTCGTGATCCGGCCCGGCGTGGCCGAGGGGCGCCTGACCGGCGGCAATCTGACCCTGCTTGCCTCGCTCCTGGGGACCCGCTGGGAGCCCGATTTCTCCGATGCGATCCTGGTGGTCGAGGAGGTGGACGAGGCGCCCTACCGGGTGGACCGGCTGCTGATGCAGCTCAGGCTGGCCGGCAAGCTGAAGGGGCTGCGGGGCGTCGTCTTCGGGGACTCGCCCTCCTGCCTGACCCGGACCGATGGCAAGCCCTCGCACACCCTCTTCGAGGTCCTGTCCGAGCACCTGGGGGACCTGGGCATTCCCGTCCTCTATGGCTTCCCCTGCGGCCATACGAACTACCGGGCGACCATTCCCTTCGGGGTCATGGGCGGCCTTGATGCCGCCGCGGCCGCCCTTACCATTACCGAACCGGCGCTCCGGTAGGTCTGCGGGGCGCCCGAAGGAGGGGCGCCCTTGCGACATGAGCTGCGCACCCTGACCGGGGAGCTGGCGGACCGCCCGGCGACATCGGTCGGGGAGCAACAGGCCGCCCGGCACCTGGCGGATGCGCTCCGCCGCGCCACCCAGATGGTCTGGCAGGAGCCCTTCGCCTCCTTCTGCTCGCCGCGCCCCGCCTGGGTGATCATCCTGGCGATGTCGCTCCTTGGCGGCCTCCTCTTCTGGGTGCTGCCCTGGTTCTCGATCGCATTCAGCCTGCTGGCGGCCCTGGGCTTCGCCGCCCAGGCCATGGGGTGGCTGGAACTGGGTTGGCTCTTTCCGACCGGGGAGAGCCAGAACGTGGTGGGGGTGATCCCCGCTCGGGGCGAGATCCGGGCCCGTCTGGTGATCCTGGCCCACTACGACACGGGGAGCCGGGTCTGGGCGGGCCGCTCCTTCCTGCTGATCGCCACGCTGGTCATGCTCCTGCCGCTGGACGCCATGCTGGCGGCGGCCCTGTCAGCGAAGCTGTGGGATGCGCTCCTGATCCTCTCGCTGGCGGGGATCGCCCTCGGGCTCTGGCTGGTGATGCACGAGACGGCCGAGGACCGGAACGATGCCGGGGTGGCGGTGGCCCTCACCGCCGGATCCGGGCCGTCGCTGGCCCACACGGAGGTCTGGACCGTCTTCACGGGCAGTCGGGTACCCGGCCTGGTCGGCATGCGGGCCTTTCTCCACCGGCACGGGCGTCTTTTGGCCGATGCGCACTTCGTCGTCCTGGAGGAGGAAGACGGCACCCTGCTCACCTTTCAGCAGCGGCAGGCCGAGGCGGCGGTGATCACCCAGGAAGTCCGCGCACAGGTGACGCTGCTGACCGTGGATCCCGCCGATATGCCGGGGGCGGTCGCGCAGGTTCGCAAGATCGCTGAGGGGGTCGACCAGCAGGCTATAGGGGTCGCCCTGTGATCTTCCCGGCCATTTCAGGGTTCTCCTCCCAAGACTCCTGGGACACCCTGGTGCTACACTCTTCTCAGGGCCGATGATCCCGAGGAGGTGGCGCCCGTGCCGAACGTCCTGAAGTCGATGCTGATCCACTGCCCCGTGGCTGAGGTGATCCACGGCGTTCTGGATGCGTCGACGGCACCGATCTATGACCCGTCGGTGGTCACCTGGGGCACCCTGGGCGAGAGCAGCATCCGCCTTGGTGGCAGCGAGGCCGGCGGCCCCGAGTGGGAAGTGGTGCAGTTCGCCGTACTGCAGAGTCTGGCCAGGCCGGTCTTCGCTCGGGCGGCGCATCGCTTCGCTGTGGGAGATGGCGCCACGCAGTACACCTGCGAGATCACGTGGGAGCCATCAGCCGGGCGGTTCGGACGGGTGGCCGACTGGCTGCTGGAGCGGGCGCTGCGGCAGCACATGACAACGCCATTTCAGGTGATCAGGAGCCGCCTTGAGAGAGGGAACACGCTTCCGCTGGAGATGATTCGGCAGGAAGCGGCTGGTTTGTGATAGACTAGGCTCATGAGCACGACATCTCACATTCAGAATCCCCCGGTCCGTCCGGGGCAGAGCATTGAGGTTCCGATCCATGGGATTGGCCACGACGGCGAGGGCGTCGGGCGGTATGAAGGATTGACGATCTTTGTCCCAGGCGGCGCCCCCGGTGACCGCCTGGTTGCGCGCGTCTCCGAGGTGAAGAAGAACTACGCCCGGGCCTCGCTGGTGAAGGTGTTGGAGCCGTCGCCGCACCGGGTGGCGCCTCCCTGCCCGGTAGTGGGCGAGTGCGGCGGCTGCCAACTTCAGCATATCGCCTACCCGGCACAGCTCGACCTGAAGCGGCAGCAAGTGGTGGATGCGATCACCCGGGTGGGGAAGCTGGAGGGCGTGACGGTCCATCCGACCCTGGGGATGGATCAGCCTTGGCAGTACCGGAACAAGGCGCAGTTCCCCATGGGCTACGTGGGCGGCAAGGTGGTCGCCGGCTTCTTTGCGCCGGGCACACATCGGATCATCGATATCGATCAGTGCGAGATTCAGCACCCCCTCGGTAACCAGATCATGGCCGAGGTGAAGGCGCTGGCCCGCATCTACAAAGTGCGGATTTACGACGAGCGGACCCACTCCGGGGTGCTGCGCCACGTGGTGGCCCGGGTGGGGCGGGGGACCGGCGAGGCCCTGGCGGTGCTGGTGACCAACGGCCGGGAGTTCCCCTTCGGCGAGGAGATCGCACAGGGGCTCATGGAGCGAATCCCGGGGCTGGTCGGCGTCGTGCAGAACGTCAACCCGATCCAGACCAACGTGATCCTGGGGCGGGAGAACCGGTTGCTGGCCGGCCGGGACTACGTGACCGACCATATCGGGGAGTATCAGTTTAATATCTCCCCGGTCTCCTTCTTCCAGGTGAACCCGGTCCAGACGGAGGTCCTCTACGGCAAGGCCCTGGAGTACGCCGCCCTGACGGGGAAGGAGACGGTGTTGGACATATACTGCGGGATCGGCACGATCTCGCTCTTCCTGGCGAAGCGGGCCCACCGGGTAATCGGTGTGGAGTGGGTGCGGGAGGCGGTGGCCGACGCCCGGGAGAACGCCGAGCGGAATGGGGTCGGGAATGTGGAGTTCATCGCCGGCGATGCCGCCCTGGAGATGCCCCGGCTGGCGGAGGAGGGGGTCCGTGCCGATGTGATCGTGCTCGACCCGCCCCGCAAGGGCTGCGACGAGCCGGTCCTCGAGGCGATGGCCCGGGTGCGGCCGGATCGGATCGTCTATGTCTCCTGCAACCCGGCCAGCCTGGCCCGGGACCTGGGCCGGCTCCAGGCCCTGGGCTACCGGACCGTGGAGGTGCAGCCGGTAGATATGTTCCCGCACACGGCCCATGTGGAGTGCGTGGCGCGGTTGGAAACGGTTAACATGTAAAGGTGGTGCAAAGTTGCTGACCTGACAAGTGTGAGAGGCGCAAACCCTTACCTATTCGGGGCTGCGCCTTTCCCGCTTCGGGTCTTCAAGGGTATCTTGGTGAGTACTTGGAAACCCCAAACTGTGGACACGCTTTTGCGTCCTGTTGACCAGCTTCGAGGACAACATCTGCACAGTGCATTTACCCGAGGAGGCAGTCAGCATTCGATGGAGGCAAAGTGGCGGAGGAACATCATCCTCTTTCTCGGCACCCAGACGGTATCACTCTTTGGCTCGATGCTGGTGCAGTATGCCATAATGTGGCAGATTACGCTAACCACGCAGTCTGGCACCATGATGACCGCTGCAATTGTTTGCGGCTTCCTGCCGACCTTTTTCCTCTCGCCCTTCGCAGGGGTATGGGCGGACCGCTATAACCGTAAATCGATGATCATTCTGGCTGACGCACTGATTGCAGTCGCCACTCTGATCCTGGCCCTTCTGTTCCTGTTCGGGTACGGTGCGCTCTGGCTGCTGTTCGTCATGTCCGCCGTGCGCGCTCTGGGGTCTGGGATTCACACCCCGGCCGTTGGGGCCCTGATTCCCGACATTGTGCCTGCGGATAAGCTGACGAAGGTCAATGCAGCACAGGGAACGATTCAGGCGTGCGTGATGCTGGCCTCCCCCATGGTCGCCGGTGCGTTACTAACCGTGGCCTCAATCGAAGCAATCTTTTTCATCGATGTGGTTACCGCCGCCATTGCAATTGTGGCACTACTCGGGTTTTTGCGTGTACCCGTTCACGCAAAGGCGATGCAGAGACAGACCACCAGTTACTTTGCCGACTTCCGTGAGGGCGTAACCTACATCCGGAGCCATGGCTATGTCAAAACCTTTCTCGTCTATAGCGCGTGTTTCATGTTCCTGGTGGCACCGGCCGCCTTTCTGACTCCGCTTCAGGTTACCCGCAGCTTCGGCGATGACGTCTGGCGGCTAACCGCCATTGAGATCTCCTTTTCGGTCGGCATGATGGCGGGCGGAGGGATCATGGCTGCCTGGGGCGGGTTTAGGAACAGAGTCTATACCATGACTCTGGCCAGCCTGGCGATGGGGGCCTGTACGTCTGCGCTCGGAGTCACCCCGATTTTCTGGGTCTACTTGGTTATCATGGGGGCCGTGGGCGTTTCTATGCCCATGTTCAATACCCCCGCAACGGTCCTGCTGCAGGAGAAGGTCGAGGCCGATTTTCTGGGGCGCGTCTTTGGTGTGATGGGCATGATTTCGAGTTCGATGATGCCCCTGGGGATGCTCGTCTTCGGGCCGATGGCCGACCTCGTCAGGATCGAGTGGTTACTCATGGGAACCGGGCTGCTGATGTTCATCCAGGGTTTTTTCCTGGTGGGAAGCAAGGTGCTGGTAGAAGCCGGGTGGCCAACCTTGTCAGAGGATGCTGGATGACCCGGACTACCAACGACATCGTCGGAAAAACCGTTCTGGTAACCCGCTTCGAAACGCCGTTTAGGTATGGTAGCGACCGATACTCGACACATGTGGAGTGCGTGGCCCGGCTCGTTTGGGGAGGAGAAGTAGGGATTGGCGGTCGCGAAAAAGATGGCAGCTTGCGAAAACGGATCGCAACTGGCCGACCTGGCGGGTTTCTGCGCATTGGACGGTCCCTCCTCCTCTCTCAGCAGAGGGGGAGGGACCGCTTTGTGCTGTGAGGGCTGAACATTCAGCTGCTCCGGCGAGTCAGATCCTCGGACCAGACTGTGCAAGTCATTCCAGAATGGCCGTGGCCAGCCGGGAGACCCGGACGTAGGCGGAGTTCTTACTCTAGTCAAAAGATCTGAAGTATGATACAATAGCAATGATAAAGAGTTATAAAACAATATAAACTACTCGGGATTCAATTGCACCGAGTCCGCCGTGAGGGAGGTATACGTGCATGGGCGGGGTCACACAGGTACCGGAGATCTTTACCTTTCAGTATGACCAGCAGGGGGTCGGTGGGGTTGCAAACAGCGTAAACCTCTTCCGAGGCGACCTCAACTTTCCGATGGATCTGATCACACTGCCGGGAAGAAACGGGCTCGATGCCAAAGTGACGATCCTGTATGAGAGCAACGTCGCGGAACAGGCCCAGCGGTGGAACTTTGACGGAGCGACCGGGATCCTCGGTCTGGGCTGGAACCTGGCCCTTGACCGCATCATCGCCGATGTCACCACCGCGGGGACCGTTGCCAACCCGGCCTACTTCCTCATGTCGGGCACCACGCCCATGCAGCTTGTGCAGGACGACCGCACCTGGCTGCTCTTCACGCTGACCGAGGACCTCAAGTCCTCCCTCCAGCAGCCCGCCGTCACGGCACCACTCGTGACGGCCTTTGCAGCGCAGGGCCTGGCCTTGACGATGGGGGCGCCAATCGTCACCGAACCGGACAGCACGGCGTGGCAGATCAATGACGCGGCCTATGGCCGCTGCTACCGCATCACCAGTGGCACCAGCGGCCTCCCGGTCTACGCCGGCGGCCTCTCCTTTCAGACGCCAAACTTCCAGTTCTGGCGCATCCTCTATTATCCGGCCATTGAGACCTGGGAGATCCTGAAGCCGGACGGCCTGACCTACCTGTACGGCGGCAGCGGCCAGCCGGCGGACCGCAACCTGCTCACCCACGGTGTCCGCTGGGGCAACTGGATCGGCAGCAGCATGGTCACCCAGAATTCCGCCGGGCAGCCTCTCCAGCAGTCCTTTGTGGATGGCTGGAACCTTGGCGCGGTGCGCAGCAAGTGGATGGACCAGATCATGTTCGACTACGATCTGGTCACCCAGCCGGTGGGCGGCGGTGGGCTCTCCTTTACGAAGGCCTGCTACCTGAGGCGCATGACCGACGTCTTTGGGCGGACGGCCGAGCTGGTCTACGGCGAGAAGGAGTACAACGACCGCGCCACCCATCCGGAACTGCCCAGGGAGTACCTGGATCCGCAGCTCCCGGGGCCGACCGACGGCCCGTCGCCGTATCAGTCGAAGTACGAAACCCGCTACCTCGACCAGATCCAGGTGGCTAACCCCGATGGGGTGCCCCTCTTCTCCGTGCTATTCCAATACACAGTTGCCAATGTCACGAACTCGACGGGCACGCTCTACGGGGACACGTACAAGCGCTACCTGACGGGCGTCGTGCAGGTGCCCGCCGGAGGCGCCCCGCAGCCAGGGCTCGCTTTCACCTACTACCTGGAGCAGGACTCCTCGGGCACCCTGCCGCTGGGCGCCCTGGAGTCGATCACCTTCCCGGGCGGTGCCGTGGCCACATACAGCTACAGCAAACTCGATCTGGACATCTGCCCGCGCAAGCAGACCGTACCCTGCCCGGCTGGCTGGAGCGGCAACGCGACGCCGCGCGTCTGGTTCGGCCCCGACTACGCCGTGGTCACCTGGCTCAACGCCAACACGAAGCAACTGCAGCTTCAGGTCTTCACCTGGCTCGGCAACTGGCAGGAGTGGCGCCCCGCCGGCGGCCCCAAGGCGGTCAAGGCGAACCCAGATGACCTGCAGGTTTTGGCTGAGGCCGACTACTTCCTCCTCTTCTTCCCGGCGGGCGACGGGTCAGATGCCACCTATGCCTTCGCCTACCACAAGCAGACGACCCTGCTCGGATCGTGGGAAGAGTACGTACCGCCGCTCTTTCCCTCCCGGCGCACCCAGATCGCCGGCGGCGCTGGCTTCTTCCTGGCGTCCAACCCGCAGACCGGCGAACTACAGCGCTTCTCATGGCAGTGGCCGACACAGTCGTGGCTGGCCGAGCAGGTCAGCGCAGGGTGGGGCAGTAGCAGCGGCCGCCAGCAGTTCATCGTGGCGGCGGGCAACTACTATCAGGTCATGGTCTACGAGACGGCCACGGACAGGAACACGTTCACGCTCTACTACCAGGACCCGCTGCTCACCTGGTTCCAGGGCGGTTCCGTGACGACGACCGCCCACATCACCTTTACCAATGAGCAGTACCTCGCGACCTGGAGCCCCGGCCGGTCGCTGACCGCCTTCGCCAGTGTCACCAGCCTCCTGAGCACCAGCTACAACTACACCGTGCAGATCCTCCAGTGGTCGGATGACTACAAGACCGTGAGCGCCAAGGCGTTCTCGTTCAGCCAGACCATGCCTGGCGGCCAGATGCTGATCGGGTTCGCGCCGGTCATTACCGGGGACGAGATGGTGGCGACGGGACCGAACCTGCTGCGCTATGACGGCCTTGACTGGCACCTGGACCAGTCGCTCGCCCCGAGCAGTTCAGCCAGCTCCGGCAGCAGCTTCTACTTCGCGTATGGCGTGGACCTGGGCCTCGGCGGCCAGTCGACGGTCGCCGGGAACGGCAGTGATCGGGCTGCCGCCTATGACCCCACGGTGATCTCCAGCACGTGGGTGCCAGGCGAGGTCTCCTTTGCCAGTGGAACGGTGATCAGCCCGCAGCGGCGCTTCTACGTCACCGCCGCCCAGGGGGGTTACTTCACCTCTGATCTGGATGTGTACCGGAAAGATCCGCTGATCCCGTGGAGTCAGATGCCGAACGACCCGATCTACACCCTGAGTTCGGATATCGATACGACCACCATCGTCAATCAGGGTCCGGAGTTCATGACCTACCTGAAGCTTGACGGCGACTACAAGCCCGTGGGGATGGTCTTCCTGACCTTCTGGAATGGGCAGGTGCGCTCCAGCGAGACCGTCGCGGAGCAGTATTTTCTCACCACGCAGAACGGTGTCGCGGTGGCCAGCAATGGCAGGGTACCGGCAGGACCCAGCGCCTTTGTCACCTACCCGCTGGGGACTCTCTTCAACCAGGCGCCTGTGATCAACCTCTATCGCTACGCCGCCGGCGCCATCGACAGCAGCCTGCATACCTTTGTCGTCAGCGCCGTCAGCCTTTGGGACGGGTATCAGACCAGCGATACGTCTTATGCGTACGATCCCGCGACCGCAGCCAGCGATCCGACCGGCAAGGTGGCCAAGTTCTACCAGGCGTCCACCTTCTCCGGCGAACTTCAGCCGACCGAGGTGAGCGGAGTGCAGGCCGGCCCGAACGGGCGGACAGTCATCCGCTACTTCAATGGGGTGCAGGCGGGGAGTGAACCCTTCCCGGCCAACGCCAGCCTCCTGGACGGCCTGCTGATCGGGCAGGACCAGTACGACGCCGAGAATAACCTGGTGGCCTCCAGCACAACCACCTATACGACCTATACCGCCGTGCTGCCCATGCCGCCAAACGGAACGCAGCCGGTCCCGCTCTATGGCGGACTGGCCCTGCCCACCGGCCAGACCACGATGCTGGACGGTGTCACCAGCACGCTCTCCCGCACGTTCGACCTGGCGACCGGCAACCCGGTCCTGACCGCGACCGACAACTACAACAGTTATGGGCAGCGCGAGGTCCGGACCAACGCGATCACTTACGCCTATACGGCCTATCCTGACCTCCCGGCCTGGCAGGTTCAGAATCTGGCGGTGCAGACCAGGCAGGAGATCCAGGCCGATGGCGCCCCTGCGCCGGTGGTCGTCTCCGTCCAGGCGAACACCCTCCGCAACTGGCCGCTGGTGCTTGATCAGCAGGCGGGCACAGCGCTTCAGATCACGGCGCCCTACCAGTCCTACTCGCTCGCGAGCCCGCAGACCGACAGCGATTTCCCCTTCCAGGGCACGCCCGGCACCGCCTGGATGCTCACGTCAGCGATCACCGCCCGCGGCACGGCGGGCCTCGTGACCGAGGTGACCGATGCGGATGGAATGGTGCATACCACGCTCTACGACGCCCGCGGCGAACTGGTGGTGGCCGGATTCACCAACGCCAGCCTGACGGCGGGCACGGCGGCCTATGCTGGCTTTGAGCCCTACGAGGCGCCCACGGGCTGGAGCCTGCCCGCAGGCAGCGCCGTTGTCACAGGCACCGCCCACACGGGGACCTGCAGCGTGCAGGTGAACCCGGGCGCCCCCGGCCCCACCCGCCTCTTCCAGCCGCAGGTCGTCCCCGGCGACTTCCTCTTTACCTGCTGGGCCAAGGTGGCCGCCGGTTCCACGCCCGCCGGCGGCTGGACGGTCACGGTGAAGACGAACGGCGTCCAGACCTGGCAGGGGCTGCTCCCCTTCGGCGAGGCCGACGGCACATGGCGCTTCCTCATGCAGCGCATTCCCGTCGCCGCGGGCGCAACGGGCGTCACGATCACCATCTCCGCCGCCAATGACGGCGCGGGCATGGTCTGGTTGGATGACCTGCGCTTCTCCCCGTTCGTCGCGACCTTCCTGGCCAATGTGTACGACCCCGTGATGCAACTGCCGCTTGCTACGCTCGGCAACTCCGACGATACGATGCTGGCGGTCTACAGCCCGAACTTCCAGAAGGTCGGCGGCTTCGGACCGCAGGCGACGCCGCAGTCGCTGGTCCAGAGCTTCCTCTCGCGCCAGACAGGCGGCGAGTTCAACCCGGCGCAGCCCAACCAGTCGCTCGCCCTGACCGCCGCCGGCGGAGGTTTCCTGGAGCAACTGAACGACCCGGACCAGTGGCAGCGCAATTGGACCGCCGCGCCGGCGGGCGCCTGGCAGGTGGAGGAGGGGGTGCTCACCTACAGCGGGGCGACCCCGCCGGGAAGCCTGGCCCTGCGAAATGACAGCAGTGGCGGCGACCTCGCTCTCTACCTGACCTACGCGCCAGCACCCGGCGTCACCCTGACCCAGCCGCTGGGCATCCGCATCGGTGATGCCTTCCAGGTGGCCTGGTCGCCCGCAAGCCAGGTCTGGACCGCCTCCTACAACGGTCAGCCCCTCGCCATGGAGCCCCAGTCGGCACGGCCCACCCCGCAGGCGCAGTGGCTGCTGGTCAACTGCGGTGGCGCCCTGCTCTTCTACGCCAACGGTCAACTGATCCTGCGCTACCTGGCCGCCACGCCCATCGCCGGGACCGTGACCCTTTACATGGGCAATCCGGGCGGCTTTCGGAACCTGGCCGTGCTTGCCCAGCCTCAGGTCAGCGTCTCCTTCGCAGACGGGACCGGCCGTAGCCGGCAGCTCCACTCCCTGGGCGTCGGCGAGTCCATCATCACGGCCACCCTGTACGACGACCTGGGCCGGCCCGCCGTCCAGACGAAGGGGGCCGCCTTCGCCCTCGCCTCTGACCCGACCTTCCTCTCCTACCGGCCCGGCTTCATCACGAGCTTCGACTGGAGCACGGGGGTGATGCAGGGCGATATCGCCGACTACTACAGCGGTCAGGAAGGCCGCTCCGACGACCAGGGCTACCCGTACTCCCGCACCCGGTTTGAGGCGTCCCCGATGGGTCGCCCTGTGGAGTACGGCAAGCCGGGGAAGCTGTTCGCCATCGCACCCGATGTCCAGCCCCCGCACACCACCCGCATCTCCTACGGTGCCAATGTGGCCAATGACCTCCCCGCACTCGGGCTTCCCGCCGGGCAGTACCGGACAAAGACGGTCTCCGACCCGAACCAGGTGGTCTCGGCATCCCTGACGACCCAGGCGGAGGAGCCGGTCGCCCAGTGGGTGATCATGGCGGACGGAACGGTCAATTCCACCGCGCTGCGCTCGACGCCCACCAGCGCCGGCGTGAGCATGCAGAGCCTTCCGCCCAACGCCTTCCCGGCGTCAGGGGGACTGCTCACAGCGTGGCAGGCGGTGACACAGCAGGATCTGCTGGGCCGAACCGTGACGCGCACCCACCCCGACACCGGGACGCAGCAACTGATCTACGACCGGATGGGGCGGCTCCGCTTCAGCCAGGACGCCGCCGGAGCGGCGGGGGGGTATATCCTCTACGCCAGGTACGACGGCCTGGGCCGGCTGGTGGAAGGCGGCCAGATGTACGCCGCCTGGAACCCGGAGGTGCTCCAGCCGCTCGCCAGCGACAGCCCGGACTACCCGACCGTGGCAGACGGTGCCATTCCTCTGAAGCAGATGAGCTACGACGGCGATGGCAGCGATCCCCACCAGTACGGCCGCCTTGCTGCATCCGTGGTGCTGAGCCCGGACGGCACGGAGGCGGTGGTGGAGCAGTTCCGCTACGACGCCTTCGGCCGCATCCGGACCCGCACGCTCCAGGTGCCCGCCTACGACAGCGAGAGCTACAGCACCCAGTACACGTACAACAACAACGGCGACGTCGTGACGGCGGAGCAGAACCTGCCGGCCGGGTCGGTACCCAAGGTGACCTTTGGCTACGACCGGCTCGGCCATACGGCGACCATCGCGGTAGATGGCGACTCCCAGCCACTGGCGACCTATACCTACGACCCGAACGGCGCCCCCCTGCATGAGGTGATGACCGGGGGCAACGTCACCCTGGACCACCAGTTCACCTATACCTCGCCGGGGTGGCTGGCCCAGCACCAGTACGGCAGCCTCTTTTCGGAGCAGCTCAGCTACACCTCGGGCGGTGCCGGCGGGGCCGGGTACTATGACGGCAAGATCGCACGGGTGGAGACCGCCGTGCAGGTGCCCGACCAAGGGGACTTCCCGCTCCGTTACAGCTATGCGTACGCCTATGACAACCTCGGGCGTATGGAACAGGGCGAGTCCAGCACGGGCACCGGCGACAGCCTGAGCATCTCCCGGTACGACGGCAACGGCAACACCCTTGAGGTGGACGATGGCGGTCAGAGCCTTTCCTACGCCTACCAGGTGAACACCGACAAGGTGCTGAACACGGACGGCTCCAGCGGGTCGCAGTACGGGTATGAGCCGGACGGCAACATCAGCAGCGCAGCCCCCCGGCAGATCACAGGGATCACCTATCATCCGCTCACCCGGTCCACCACATCGGTGCAGATGGAGGACGGCGGCCAGCGCCAGTACCAGTACGACAGCAGCGATCAGCGCGTCTTCCGCCTGGCCGGTACCGAACGAAAGCTCTACCTGCGGAACCCTGCCGGCACGCCCCTGGTCGAACTGGTCTCGGACGGTAGCGGAACGGCTGGTCGGACCCAGTATCTCTCCGGTCCGCTCGGCATGGTCAGCGCCCTGCCCGACGGCGCCCGGTACCTGGTCCTGCGGGACTATCTGAACTCCACCCGAATGCTCCTGGACGCCACGACGGGCGACGTCGTACAAGCTATCCACTACAAGCCCTTCGGCAGCATTCTGGGCGATCCGTACGGGGGCTGGCAGCTCCCCGTGCCCTACCTGTACACGGCGCAGGAGATCGAAGTGCTGGCTGCGGGCAATTACCTCTACGCCTTCGGGCCCCGCCTGTACGACAGCCGCCTGATGCGCTTCTACGGGACCGATCCGCAGGGCCAGTATGCCAGCCCGTACGTCTACGCCGGTAACAATCCGGTTCTGTACGTGGACCCGAGCGGAGAGTTCGCCTTCCTGGCGCTCGCCATCGCCGTGGGTATCAGCGCATTGATCGGGGCTGCTGCGGGCGGAATCACCTACGCGGTGCAGGCGAAGCGGGAAAACCAGCCCTTCAGCGTCGGCAAGTTCTTCGCCTACATGGGCGTCGGCGCCTTGGCGGGAGCCGCCGGCGGTGCGGTCGGGTACGGCGTGGGCGCCGCCGTCGCCGGAGCGATGGCCGCTGCAGGTGTCGCCACCTATTCGACCGTCGCCACGGGCATCGTTGTCGGCGCCACGGCCGGCGCCGCAGATGGTGCGATCTCGGGCGCCGGTTTCCAGATCGGCGCAAACCTGGTCGACGGGAACGACTGGAAGCAGGGGGTCGGACAGGCTGCCCTTATCGGCGGGGCAATCGGCCTCGTCACCGGCGGCGTCATGGGCGGCCTCACCGGCGCCAAGTACGCGCCGGTGGGCAGACAACTGGCGCGCGACAACAGCCTCCTCTCCATGGGTGAAGACATGGGTGGCTTTGATATTCAGAAGCTGACCATGCCGGGCCATACCAACGCCCTGGAGCTGAGGTTCTCACCGGCCACCGAAGTGGCTGACGAGGCGGCGGCCCGAAACTTCCTGCGTGGCCTGCCCACGAACGAGCCAGTCGCGATCTCGTCCGATGGCGCTGCCAAAGTCATGGGCGTCCACGGCGTGGATATTGATGCAAATCGCTTTGCGGGCATCGGTCAAGATTTTGGCGGCACCGGTTTCGATATGCGGCGCGTCTGCTGCATCGGACAGTCCATGGCGCCCGATGTGGCCAGGCAGACGGGCAAACCCGTGCTGGCGGCGGAGGGCACCACGATATCTAGCTCCAGGTATGGCGTCTACCCGGAGCGCTTCCCCGACCGCTTCCATATCTACTTCCCCAACCGGTTCAAGACCGCCTGGGGCCGTGTGTTCGGCTATTGAGCATGACAACAGGGCGCTGCAGGGCTGCAGAGATGCCCGTTCCTATCAGTTTGAATCACAAGGAGGAAACCCCCATGGCTCTTAGCGTTATGGCCGGCTCCGTGAAGAATAAGGAGACCACGACCGTCACCTTTCCGTCTCAGGTGCTTTCGGCGACCGCTGTCATGACCGGTTTCGATGTCGGTTACTCGGGCACCGACCATCATATCCAGGAGATGGAGGTAGAGGTGAACACGACGAACGTATCCGGCAACAGCGTGACCGTGTCGTGCACCTGTGCCGTCCACGACCACAGCAATAACTGGGCGTACGGAACCGTTTACTTCGCGGTGATCGCCAACCTCTCCTGATCAAGGCCTGAGACCTCGCCCGCCGCAGCCCCGGGCGCCCTGCTCCTCTCGCCTGCGATCAGGCGAGCGATACACTGACGCAACCAGACTGCATCCATGAGGAGGAGATCACCCATGGCCCTCAGCGTTATGGCCGGCTCCGTAAAGAGTGGGGAGACCACGACCGTCACCTTCGCGTCCCAGGTGCTCTCAGCGACCGCTGTCATGACCGGCTACGATGTTGGTTACTCCGGTACCGACCATCACATCCAGGAGATCGAGGTGCAGGTGAACACGACGAATGTCTCCGGCAACAGCGTGACCGTGACGAGCAAATGCGCCGTGCACGATCACAGCAATAACTGGGCCTACGGCACCGTCTACTTCGCCGTGATCGCGAACGTCTCCTGATCCGGGGATTGCAGGAGGGGGCCATGACTGGCGCAAACCGCCGGTCATGGCCCCCTCAGGCTGCTCAGAAAGACGGGAGGCAACGGAGACCCTACATGACTCTGGACATTTGGCCCTACGTGAACAGGTTGAATGGCTCTTTCCCGCGACTCCGGCCCGGGGCAATGATAGAAGGGACCTCATTCTCGACATCCGGAATCGGAGGGAACCCATCATGCTGGACGCAACGGCGCGGGCCGCCTTTGACGCCATGAACGAGGGCATTACGATCATAGACACCGAGGGCCGGGTGGTCTTTGGCAACAAGGCCTACCTCAACTTCCTGCGGCAGGATCTGGGTCGTGAGGTGGGCAACATCGAAGGGAAGCAGCTGCGCGACCTGCGCCCCGGCGCACGCCTGCCCGACGTGCTGGAGAGCGGCAAGCCGATCCTCCACGTCACCCGCAAGGAGATCGAGGACTTCTACTTCGTCAATATGTACCCCATTTACGCGGATGGGCGACTGGTCGGCGGGATCTCGGTCGTCACGTTCATCCAGGACGCCTATGACTTCCGTGCGGAGTTAGAACGATGTGAGCAGCGCAACCGCCAGGTTCTTCATCGGATCACGAAGGCCAGCGGTGCCCGTTACACCTTTGACGATATCGTGGCGGTCGCCCCGTCCTCGGTGGCGGTCAAGCAGCTGGCGAAGATGATCGCCGCCACCGACGCGACGGTGCTGCTGGAAAGCGAGACCGGCACCGGCAAGGAGCTCTATGCCCAGGCCATCCACAACGAGAGCCTCCGCAACAGGAACGTCTTTGTCGCGATCAACTGCGCCAGCCTGAACGCCACCATGCTCGAATCCGAACTCTTCGGCTACGTGGAAGGGGCCTTTACCGGGGCGAAAAAGGGTGGGAAGATCGGCCTCTTTGAGGCGGCGAACGGCGGAACACTCTTTCTCGATGAGATCTCGGAGATGGATCTGGGGCTTCAGGCCAAGCTCCTGCGCGCCTTGCAGGAGCGGCGCATCCGCCCGATCGGGGCGGTCAAGGAGATCGAGGTGGATGTGCGGGTGATCGCCGCCTGCAACGCAGAGCTGGAGCAGTACGTCGAGGATGGCAAGTTTCGCAAAGACCTGTACTACCGCCTGAACACCTTCCCGCTCCATATCCCGCCCCTCCGGGAACGGAGCGAGGATATCCCCATTCTTGCGGAAGCGTTTCTGGGGGAGCTCTCCCGCAAGCTCAGGCGCCCGCTGACCGTCAACCAGGAGGCGGTCGAAAGCCTGCAACTCCACGGCTGGCCCGGCAATGTGCGAGAGCTGCGAAATGTCCTGGAGTTCTCTGCCTACCTCTCGCCCGATGGGGTGATCACGGGGGAATCCCTGCCCGTGGACGTCACCCGCCGGTCCGACAGCATGGAGGAGCTTTCCCTCAGCCAACGGGTGAAGCGCTTCGAAAAGCGTGAGATCCAGAAGCTGCTGGCCCTCAACGGTAACACGTTGGCAGGCAAGAAAAAGACGGCGGCCCACCTTGGTATCTCCCTGGCCTCTCTCTACAACAAACTGAACGCTGAATGATTCCAGGATACTGGAACCGGTGTTCCAGATCATTAGAACAGCAAGGTACACAAGGGTTTCGGATGCGAACACCCGACGGGATCGACGCCCGGCGTTCTATGTTCTTAGAACCAGCCACTGGTCGAGACCCCCGGTACCATCCGGGACCGAAAAAGCTGAGAGGGCTTGCGCCGCAAGCCCTTTCGGCTTTTTCCGCCAGGGGGGAGTGGGCGGTTGGCACGGGCATTGCATCATCATAGACGGTGTCTGGGAGAATCCCGGATGAGGCTTCCACATTCGTAAGGGAGGTTCATGCATTGCTCGCACTACTTGGATTCATTACGATCGCCGTTGTTCTTGTCCTGATCATGACCAAGCGCGCATCGACGATCGTAGCCCTGATGGTGGTCCCGATCGTCACGGCCCTGATCGGCGGAGCCGGTGGGAAGGTCGGCACCTTCATCGTGAACGGCGTCAAGTCGATCTCGCCGACGGCCGCCATGTTCATCTTCGCCGTGCTCTTCTTCGGCATCCTCTCCGACGCCGGCATGTTTGACCCGGTGATCCGCGGGATTCTGAAGACCGTCGGCCGTGACCCGCTGAAGATCACCATTGCTGCCGCTGTCCTGGCCATGCTGGTCCACCTCGACGGCTCCGGCGTCGTCACCTTCTCGATCGTGATCCCCGCCATGCTCCCGCTCTTTACCCAGCTCAAGATGGACAACCGGGTCCTTGCCACCGTCGTCGCACTGGCCGCCGGTACGATGAACATGGTGCCGTGGGGCGGGCCGACGATCCGTGCCGCCACCGCCCTGAATGCCCCGATCACCGAGGTCTTCAACCCCATGATGTTCGCACAGGTTGCCGGCCTCGTCACCGTCCTGGTCATCGCCTACTTCCTGGGCCGGAAGGAGAAGAGCCGCCTCGACCTGACCGTCGATGGTTCCGCCGTGCTCACGGAGCAGACCCTCACCGAGGAGCAGCAGAAGCTCCGCCGCCCCAAGCTCTTCTGGTTTAACGTGATCCTGACCGTCGTCGCCCTGTTCGTCATGATCAAGGCCTGGCAGACCCCGACGACGGTCTTCATGGTGGCCTTCGCCATCGCCCTGATCGTCAACTACCCGAGTCCCAAGATGCAGTCCGAGCGCATTAACGCCCATGCCAAGTCCGCCCTGCTCATGGCCAGCGTCCTGTTCGCCGCCGGCGTCTTCACCGGCATCATGAAGGAGTCCACCATGCTGGCGGAGATGGCCAAGGCCGCAGCCGCTGTCGTTCCGGCCTCCCTGGGCGCCCACTTCCCGCTGCTGATCGGCCTCGTAGCCATGCCGCTCAGCCTGCTCTTCGACCCCGACTCCTTCTACTTCGGCATCATGCCGGTTCTGGCTGCCACTGCCTCGACCTTCGGCGTGGAGAGTGTGGATGTGGCCCGCGCCGCGATCACCGGCCAGATGACCCTCGGCTTCCCGATCAGCCCCCTGACCCCTGCCACCCTGCTCCTGGTCGGCCTGGCCGGCATTGACCTGGGCGATCACCAGAAGTTCACCTTCAAGTGGGCGTGGCTTGTCTCGCTCGTTATGCTCGCTGTCGCGATACTGACCGGAGCTATTCCGTTCTAGGCCGATTCATGGAAGGAGATGTCCCCATGACCCGTAAGGAATCGATCCGCATCGGCGGTGGAGCTGGATATGGCGGCGACCGCTTCGAACCAGCGCTCGAGCTGGTGCAGAAGGGCAACATTGACTACCTGATCTATGAGTGCCTGGCGGAGCGGACCATCGCCCTCTACCAGCAGAACAAGCTCCAGAACCCGGAACTGGGTTACAACCCGCAGATGGAGGCCCGGCTCGCCCCGGTCCTGAAGCCGTGCTATGAGAAGGGCATCAAGATCATCACCAACATGGGCTCGGCCAACCCGGAAAGCGCCCTGCGCAAGGTAAAGGCCATGGCCGCCGAGATGGGCCTGAAGGGCCTGAAGGTCGCAGCAGTCGTCGGTGATGATGTCTACGACCGGCTGAAGGAGTTTGCCGATAATGAGATCCTGGAGACCGGCGAGAAGATCGGCGACTACCTGGACCGGGTGGTCTCGGCCAACGCCTACCTGGGCGCCGAAGCGCTGGTTCAGGCCCTCGAAGAGGGGGCCGACGTGGTGCTCACCGGACGGGTGGCCGATCCCTCCCTCTCCCTGGCGCCGCTCATGTATGAGTTCGGCTGGAGCGCCGCCGACTGGGAGAAGCTCGGCAAGGGGACCCTGGTCGGCCACCTGCTGGAGTGCGGCGGTCAGGTGACCGGCGGCTACTTTGCGGACCCCGGCTACAAGGATGTCCCCCGCCTGGCGGAGCTCGGCTTCCCGATCGCCGAGGTGAGCCCTTCAGGCAACGTGGTGATCACCAAGGTGGATGGCTCCGGTGGGCTCGTCTCCCTGGCCACCTGTAAGGAGCAGATGCTCTACGAGATCCACGATCCGGCCTCCTACCTGACGCCCGATTGCGTGGCGGACTTCTCCGGCGTCCACTTCGCGCAGGTGGGGACCGACCGGGTCGCTGCGACCGGCGCCGGCGGACGGGCTCGCCCTGAGACCCTGAAGGTGAGCATTGGCTACAAGGACTCCTTCATCGGCGAGGGGGAGATGAGCTACGGCGGGCCTGGCGCACTGGAGCGCGCGAAGCTTGCCGGTGAGATCGTCCGGGACCGGTTGCAGCAGCGGGGCATCGAGACCAGCGAACTGCGCATTGACCTCCTGGGCGTCAACTCGCTGTTCGGCAGCAAGATCGCCGGCGACGCGACGGCGGGCGAGGTCCGGCTCCGGGTGGCCGGCCGCACGGACTCCCGCAAGGTGGCTGCCCTGATCGGCCAGGAGGTGGAGACCCTCTACACCAACGGTCCGGCCGGCGGTGGCGGTGCACGCCAGGCCGTGCGGGAGGTCCTGGCGATCGTCTCGACCTTCATTCCCCGCTCGGCGATCCAGACCAAGGTTCTGGTTGAGGAGGTGTAACGAAAGATGGCCAAGGTTCAACTGCGGGAACTCGCCCATTCTCGGACCGGCGACAAGGGCGATATCTCGAACATCTCGGTGATCTGCTACGACCCGGCTGATTATGAGCTGGTGAAGGCTCAATTGACGACGGAGAGGGTCAGGGAGCACTTCAGCGAGTATGTACAGGGCGATGTGGTCCGCTACGAACTGCCGAGCATCGGAGCACTGAACTTCGTCATGTACAAGGCGTTGGGTGGCGGTGTCACCCGCTCGCTGCGGATCGATGCGCACGGGAAGTGCCTGAGCTCGTCGATTCTTGAGATCGAGCTGGAGCGTCCCTAAACCTGGGGGTAAACACGTGGGGCCGTCCCGTACGTCACCGTGGGTGACGCGGGGCGGCCCTGCGAGGCCATTCGAGAGGCTGCGAGGCCATTCGAGAGGCTGCGAGGGCATTCGAGAGGCTGCGAGGGCATTCGAGAGGCTGCGAGGCCATTCGAGAACCATCAAGACGATTCGAGAAGCCATCCAGATGATTCGAGAGACCATCCGGGTGATTCTAGAGCGGTCGAGGTGATTCTAGAGCGGTCGAGGCGATTCTAGACCGGTCGAGACGATTCGAGACGGAGAGAGGGGCCGGGGGCCTGGGTCGAGGTCGGGGGAAGGGGGTCTCCTCGCGCACGCGAGGGCCGAAAGGCTTCTCGGAGAAGCGATGAGCGGGCGCGAGACGGCGAGAGGGAGCGAGAGTCGGGGGGGGCGGAGGAGGGGGCGCAGGATGAAAGACGCGATCGTCCAGAGCGGTCTAGAACGGTCTCGACCATTCTAGATGATTCCAGACGATTCTAGAGCGTGCGGTCCCCCGTCACGCCGTACAGAGGTACACGTAATCAGGCTCGCCACGTGCTACCGCAACATCCACCGCGCGTACATCTGTGAAGTACTGCCGGAGAAGGCCTTCGAAGGCCGGAACGGCGGAGGCGCTCCAGAAGGAGACCACTCCGCCGGGCGCCATCAGGCGGCGAAGCGCACGCAGCCCATCGCTGCCGTACAGCGACCCGTTCTGGTCCGTGACCGTCCACTCTGGACCGTTATCGATATCCAGGCAGATCACATCATACTGGTTATCGGTCTCCTGGATCCACTGAACCAGATCAGTGTGAACAATGCGGGTGCGTGGGTCGCTCAGCCCATATCCCGAGAACGGGGCCAGGTGGCTCCGATTCCACGCGATGATCGCTTCCTCAATCTCCACCACGGTGACCTGCGTGACGCGCGGATCGGCCAGCGCCGCACGCAACGAGAACCCTACGCCCAGGCCCCCGATCAACACGCGGTGCTGATCCTGTGCGGCATCCAGCGCCAACGTGACCAGGAGGCGCTCGGACTCGCCGTTGTGGGTGGACATGAGATAGACGCCGTTGCTGATGATCTCATACGCCTCGTCACGGCGCTGCAACTGAACCTCGCCCCTCGGGGTCGTAACGCGTTCCACGACTTCGGGCCCGGTGAACAACGGGATCGCCCCCTCAGACTACTGACAACTGGGGTTAGCGTAGGTGATTTGCCAGCATGCGTCAAGACCAGGTCCCGGCGCCGGGGGGCTCTGCCAGCCGGTTCCACCAGAAATTCCCGGCGAGTCTCTCGCCCATGTGGGAAAATGTAGCGGAATCCGCAAAAAAAGGGGCCTGGAGATGAGGGGACCACCCTTTTTCGGCCCGATCCGGGCCAATATGCGCCCTCTGAGGCCCCACAGGAGGGCTTTACGGGGTGAACAGGCCCTTCACATGCGTCGTTCCGCTACGATTTCCCACTTGACCTACGCTCGCCCTGGGAAAAAGTGACGGAATCCTGCTTCCCTCACGAAGGACGCACCACCCTGGTCTTGCAGATCAATGCGGCCTGATTCACGCCCGAACCAATTGGTCATCAGCCGGAAGCGCCAGATCTTCTGGCGCTTCCGGCTGATTTCCTAATCACCGTCAAGAGCCTGACTCATGCAGTGCAGGCGCCCCGCAGCGGGCCATCGATCAATCGCCCACCGGCACGCAGATCTGCTGTCCGATCAGGAGGGCGTTGGGGTTGACGTACGGATTGGCTCGGACCAGCGACTGCACAGGGATGTTCCGCCTGCGGGCGATCGCATAGAACGTGTCCCCGGGCCGCACCACGTAGATGTCGGCGCCCTCGGGGCAGCGCCTGACAGGAGGTGTAGCCACGGGGATGCAGATCACCTGACCGACCCCCAGGGCATTGGGGTTGATGCCCGGGTTGGCCTCCACCAGATCGTCGAGGGAGACGTTGTAGAACCGGGCGATCCGCCACAGGGTATCGCCGGGTCGCACCCTATAGTAGTTACCCTCTGGACATGGCGGATAGACCATCTGCCGGGGGATGCAGACCCTCTGACCGACCCGCAGGGCGTTCGGGTTGGCGGTCGGGTTCGCGGAGATCAGTGCCGGCACGCTGGTGCCGAATCGTACCGCCAGACTGTAGAAGGTATCCCCCGGGGCGATGGCATAGGCAAAGGTGCCGGGTGGGCACGGACCGGGCATGAGCACATGAATCAGCTCCTCCGTTGGATGCCTGCTTCCTTGCCCATCCTATGCCGCTCGCCGCGTTATGTTGCCCCGGGGGCCGCCTGCGGGCTCAGCGCCCCGCAGTAGGTGAAAAGTGCCCGTCCGCATTTGCCCGAAGAATCCATTCCGTTCACCGATGGATAGGGCGTACCCTGTAGAGGAGGTGGTGACCGTGAGACGCTCTATACCCTATCTCCTCCTGGCACTCCTGCTGGCGGGCTGCGCCGCCGGAAGCCCCCCGCCGGAACAGGTCCGGCTTCACGCCCTGGAGCCTCTCCCGTCCAGCCAGGCGGTCGAGCCCGACGACTCGGACCGGCTCCGCATGGCCGTGGCCTCCATGATCGCTCCCGAGAAAGCGGTACGGGTCTATATGGAACTGGGGCGTTACCTGGAGGAGGAGCTGGGCCAGCCCGTGGAGCTGGTGCAGCGCCGGACCTACGCCGAGACCTATGACCTGCTGCGCTCAGGCACCGTAGACTTCGCAGCGGTCTGCACGAATGTCTATGTCATGGGGAACCAGGAGTTCGGTCTGGAGCTTCTGGCCTCGCCGGAGGTAGAGGGCCAGGCGACCTACCGGGCGCTGATCATCGCGAAGAGCGAGAGTGGGATCGAGTCGTTCGATGACCTGCGAGGTCGGCGCTTCGCCTTCACCGACCCGCTGTCGACCTCGGGCCGTCTCTACCCCATGTCGCTGCTCCGCCAGCGCAAGACCACGGCCGATGCCTTCTTCGCCTCAAGCGTCTACACCTACAGCCACGACAACAGCATCCTGGCCGTGGTGGATGGCGTGGTCGATGCCGCCGCCGTGGACAGCCTGATCTATGATCAGTGGGTGGCCAGCGACCCTGACCATGCGGGACTGCTCACCGTCGTTCAGCAGTCGGATGAGTTTGGCAGTCCGCCCTTTGTCGTTGCTCCCCATGTCTCCGACGAACTGCACGGTCGCTTGCAGACGGCCCTGCTGGATCTCGTCCAGAGCCCGAAGGGTGTACAGATCCTACAGGGACTGGGCGCTGACCGGCTGGTCATCCTGTCCGACTCCGCCTACGACCCGGTCCGCGCCCTCGTCCAAGAGGTGGGTGAGGCGCCGTGATCAGGCGGTTCGTGACCTGGATCCAGCGGATGAGCATCCGCTATAAGGTGCTGGGCGTGGCCGTCGGGGTGACGGTGATCATGGGGCTCGGTGCGGTGGTCGTGGCCCGGGGCGCCCTGCTCGCAGCCGCCCGGGCGGAACTCGAGCAGCACGCCATCGCGGTGGCGAATGCCGTGGCCGCCCGCAGCCTTGACTCCGTCCTGACACACAGCACCTTCAGCCTGCACCAACTCCTCACCTCGGTCCGGGACGGGGACTCCGACGTGCGCTATATCTTCGTGGTCGATGGCCGCGGCCAGGTGGTAGGCCACACCTTTGGCAACGGCTTCCCGACCGATCTGCTGCGGCTCCAGCAGCCCGCCCTCGAGCAACCCCCGCTGGTGACCCGGGTGGAGACCGAGGAAGGGCTGGTGCACGATGCAGCCGTGCTCCTGCCAGGCGGCCAGTTCGGCTTCGTCCGGGTCGGCCTCGCGGAGGACCGCCTGCAAATGGCGGCCCGGGGCCTCTGGGCGGGCATGATTCAGACCTTGATTGCCGCCGGTGGGGTGGCGGTCATGGCGGCGCTCTTCCTCTCGGAACTCCTGACCCGCCCGCTCCGCCCCCTGATCGCCATGACCCGTGCCGTAGCGGCCGGTGACCTGAGCCGGCAGGTCCCGCCGGGGCCGCCCGATGAGTTTGGCAGCCTGAGCGAATCCTTCAACCACATGGTCTCCGCTCTCGGGGAAAGCCGGGCGGAGTTGCGGGCCAAGGAGCAGGCGAGGCAGGATCTGCTCAAGCGGGTGATCTCGGCACAGGAGGATGAGCGCCGCCGGATCTCGCGGGAGCTGCACGATGAGGCGGGTCAGGCACTGACCGGCATGATCGTCGGCCTCCGGTCGCTGATCCAGGAACACCCCGCGGCGGCCCCCCAGGCCGAGGAGCTCCGCCAGCTTGCCCACGGGACGCTGGAAGGCCTCCGCCACCTCTCCCTGGAACTCCGCCCCCAGGCCCTGGACGACCTGGGCCTGCCCGCAGCCCTCCGGCGCTACGCCAGCGACTACAGCAACCAGCACGGGATCCTCGTCGACCTCCAGATCCTCGGCGATGCAACCGTGCGGGTGCCCGGTCCGGTGGAGACCTGCCTCTACCGAATCGCCCAGGAGGCCCTGACCAACTCCGCCCGGCATGCCGCCTCGAAGCATATCAGCCTGATCTTCTCCCTGCGGCCCGGGACGGTCTCCCTGATCGTGGAGGATGATGGGATCGGCTTCGAGCCGGGCGAGGTGATCGACCACGTCAGCCCGGACGGCAGGGGCCTCGGCCTCTACGGCATGCAGGAGCGGGCGATGCTGATAGGCGGGACGGTCGAGATCGAGTCCTCGCCGGGGAACGGCACCAGCATCTTTGTGACCTGTCCCATTCCGCGCGAGGGAGGGAGAGCGGTTGACATCGCTTCGGATTCTGCTGGCGGATGATCACACGGTTCTGCGCTCGGGCCTCCGGCACATGTTGGCCGCCCAGGGCAGCTTCGACGTTGTCGGTGAGGCTGCCAACGGTCTGGAGGCCATCGAGAAGGCCCGCACGCTGAAGCCCGACCTGGTGCTGCTCGACCTGTCCATGCCGGGCGTCGGCGGACTGGACGCCCTGGTCCGGATTCACGCCGAGCTGCCCTGGGTCAAGGTGGTGGTCCTGACCATGCACGATGACCCCGGCTATGTGCGCCATGCCCTTGCGGCCGGTGCGGTGGGGTATGTGCTGAAGACCGCCGCCGATGAGGAACTGCTCAAGGCGATTCGGGTTGTGGCGGAGGGGGGTACCTACGTCTATCCCACCCTGGCCACCCGCTACTTCCAGGCCGAGTCGGAGCGCCCGAGCTCCGAGGGAGACGGGGGCCTCTCCCAGCGGGAGACGCAGGTCCTGCAACTGCTGGCGCTCGGCTACACGAATCAGCAGATCGCCGAGCAGCTCGTGGTCGGCGTCCGCACCGTAGAGACCTATCGCAAGCGGATCATGGACAAGCTGAACCTGCGGACCCGGTCCGAACTGGTCCGTTACGCCCTGGCCCATCATCTGATTGAAGAATGAGTGCCGTTCAGACAGGGTCGACTCTCCACCTCGGGGAGCCGGCCCTGTTCGCGTCTGTCCGGGGATTTGCGGACAGGTGTGCGGAAGATCCCCCCTTTACACGGACAGTCAAGATTTCCCCATCCATCGATAATGAAAGGGAGGTTCCAACTCAGTCTGAAGGGGGGATTCCTGTATGAACAGTCCGCAGGAGCTGCCGGACCTGCCCGTCGCCTCTGGTGATCGGGAGAGCCTGGTCCTGCGCATGCAGGCCGACCTGCGCCGGGCCCTCGCGAAGCCGGTGGGCGAGCGTCGCTGGGCGATGGTCGTCGACCTGCGCAAGTGCTCCGGTTGCATGGCCTGCACGGTGGCCTGCAAGTCCGAGAACGGCTTGCCGCCCGGGGTTGTCTACCGTCCGGTGATCGATGAGGAGATTGGCGAGTACCCGCACGTTACCCGCCGCTTCGTGCCCCGCCCCTGTATGCATTGTGAAGAGCCTTCCTGTGTCGAGGTCTGCCCCGTCGGGGCCACCTTCAAGCGGCCCGACGGGATCGTCGCGATCGACTACGAGGCCTGCATTGGCTGTCGTTACTGCGTCGCCGCCTGCCCCTACGGCGCCCGGTCCTTTGACAATGGCAGCTTCTACACCGAAGGGACCCCGGTGGAGCAGCAGCCCTACGAGACGGCGCCCAGCTTCGAGTACGGCACGGCCCGGGTGCGGACCGAGGGCGACTCGCCGGTGGGCAACGTCCGCAAGTGTCAGTTCTGCCTGCACCGCCTGGATGCGGGCATGTTGCCGGCCTGTGTCACCACCTGCCCCGGCGTCGCCACCTACTTCGGCGATGCGCATGATCCTGAGAGCCTGGTCCACGAACTGCTCGGCTCCAATCGGGCGACCCGCCTGAAGGAGGAGCAGGGCACGAAGCCGATGGTCGTCTATCTGGTGTAAGGAGGTGGTTACCGTGACGCGGAATCGTACCCTTTGGACCGCAATCTGGGTGGTCGCCTTCGCGGCCGGGCTCTACGGACTCTATCTCCGGTTCACCGGTGGCCACGCCGGGACCGGTTATGGCAGCTCGATCCCCTGGGGGCTCTGGGTCGCTCTTTACAGCATGCTCAGCAGCATGGCCGCCGGGCTCTATATCATCAGCAGCCTGCCGGTCCTCTTTGGCGTGAAGAGCCTGGAGCCGATGGTCAAGCCGGCCCTCTGGGCCTCGCTGGCCGCTCTGGTCGGCGGTCTGATCTCGATCGGGCTCGATCTGGGCCACCTCTTCCGGGCCTGGGAGGTCTTTGGCCGGCCCAACACCACGTCGGTCATGGCCCTGCTGGTCTGGCTCTATGCCATCTTCGCCGTCCTGCTGGTGCTCCAGTTGTTGGCGCTGCGCAGTGGTGCGTCGGTTCGGAAGTACGCCTGGGTCGGGCTGCCTGTCGCCGTCGTCATGGCAGGCGCCGGCGGCGCCCTCTACGCTGCGGCCGGCTCCCGGGTCTACTGGCACTCCGGCTTCCTCCCGGTCCTGGTGATCGTGGGCGGCCTGCTGACCGGCACTGCCCTGCTCACCCTGATCTCCAGCCTGGAGTCGGCCAAGGTGGAAGCCTCTACCCTCCTGCTGGGCCGGGCGACCCTGGTCCTGCTCGTGATCGACCTGATCCTGGAGTGGGCGGAGTTCAGCGTTGGCATGTACAGCGGTGACGTGGCCGTCGTGGAGGCGACCCGCCTGGTCCTCTTCGGCCCGTACGCCTGGGTCTTCTGGGGTGTCCACCTGGTCGCCGGCTCCCTGATTCCCCTTGTCCTGCTGGCGGTGGCGCCGCAGAAGCGGAGCTCGCTGCTCCTCTCCGGCCTGCTTGTGGTCGGCAGCTACCTCAGCGTCCGCCTGAACATCGTCGTCCCCGGCCTGGCCGTGCCGCAGCTTGACGGTCTTCAGACCGCCTATATCGAGCCCGGCCTGCGCTACAGCTACGCCCCGACCCTGATGGAATGGCTGGTCGCGCTCTTCGCTGTCAGCCTTGCGTTCCTGGTTTTCGACCTTGGGTACCGGTGGTTCCAGCGTTCCACCGGACTTGCCAAGGGAAAGGAGGCATAGGTCATGGCTGATCAGGTAAAGAACCCTTCACGCCGCGAGTTCCTCAAGACCTCGGCATTCCTGGGCGGCACCACCCTGCTGGCCTCACAGGTGCCCGCCGCGCTCTCCCTCATGAGCCGGGCGGAAGCCGGTACGGCGGAGGTCGGAGCGGACTACGTGCTCGGCCAACCGGAGCACGTGATCTACTCGGTCTGCCTCCAGTGCCACAACGCATGCTCGATCAAGGGCAAGGTCTATGACGGCACCCTGGTGAAGATCGACGGCAACCCCTACGGCCCGCAGAACATGCTGCCGCACCTTGACTACGCCTCATCGATCGAAGGCGCCGCCCGGGTAGATGGCAAGCTCTGCCCCAAGGGGCAGGCCGGCATTCAGACCCTGTACGACCCCTACCGCCTGCGCAAGGTGCTGAAGCGGACCGGCCCCCGTGGCTCGAACCAGTGGGAGACGATCTCCTTCGAGCAGGCGATCGCGGAAGTTGTCGAGGGCGGCCTGCTCTTCAAGGGCGTCGCCGGTGAGGAGAGCCGCCAGGTCGAGGGCCTGAAGGCGATCCGCAAGGTCCAGGACGCCGCCACCATGAAGGCACTCTCGACCGACGCCGCCAAGGTGGCCAAGGGCGAGATGACCGTGGACGAGTTCAAGCGGGTTCACGCCGCCCACCTCGACCTGCTGATCGATCCGGACCACCCGGACCTCGGCGCGGCGAACAACCAGTTCTGTTTCATGGCCGGCCGTATTGAGGAGGGGCGTAAGGAGTTCTCCAAGCGCTGGTCCAAGGACGCCTATGGCTCGGCCAACTGGTTCGAGCACACCTGTATCTGCGAGCAGTCCCACCATATCGCCTACCAGCAGGTGTCCCATACCTACACGGGCGGTAAGTGGTCGGGCGGCAAGACGCACATGAAGTCGGACGCCGTCAACGCACGGTTCATCCTCTACTTCGGCACCGGCGCCTTCGAGGCGAACTTCGGCCCGACCAACATGACCGAGAAGGTGACCGATGGCCTGGAGAGCGGCCGCCTGCGGATCGCCGTGGTCGACCCCCGGCTGAGCAAGACCGGCGCCAAGGCCTGGCGCTGGGTGCCGATCAAGCCGGGCACCGACGCCGCCTTCGCCATGGGCATGATCCGGTACATGCTGGACGAGACGCGTTACGATGCGGCCTACCTGGCCAACGCCAACAAGGCTGCTGCCCTGGCCGGTGGCGAGACGACCTGGTCCAACGCCACCTGGCTGGTCAAGATCGAGGGTGGACGGCCGACGGAGATCCTGAAGGCCAAGGATCTGGAGGGCGGCGATCCCAAGGATCTGCGCCCCGTGGCCATGGTCGGCGGCAAGCCTGTCGCCTTTGAGTCGACCGACGCGAAGAACGCCGTGGCAGGCGAGCTCTTCGTGACTGCCACCGTGAACGGAATCGCCGTCAAGTCGGCCCTGCAGCTCCTGCTGGAGCAGGTGCGGACCCGGACCCTGGCCCAGTGGGCCGAGGAGGCGGGGGTGACGGAGGCGGCCCTGGCCGAGATCGCCCACGAGTTCACCAACTATGGCAAGATGGCCGGCGCCGAGTTCTACCGGGGCCCGGTCCAGCACACCAACGGCTACTACAACGGCCAGGCGATCGTGCTGCTCAACGTCCTGATCGGCAACGCCGACTGGACCGGCGGCAATACCGTAGGCGGCAGCCACTGGCACGATATCGGTGACAAGGCGGGCCAGCCCTTCAACATGGGCGCGCTGCATCCGGGGAAGGTGGGCTCCTTCGGTGTCCCCATCAACCGGGAGGGTGTCAAGTACGAGGCGACCAGCCTCTTCAAGACCGAGGGCTACCCGGCCAAGCGGCTCTGGTTCCCCTTCACCAGCAACGTCTACCAGGAGGTGATCCCCTCCCTGGCCCAGGCCTATCCCTACGGGCTGAAGGCGCTCTTCCTCCACATGGGTACCCCGGTCCTGGCCGGTCCGGCGGGCAATCCATCGATTGCGGCCCTCTGTGACCTGGAGAAGCTGCCGCTCTTCATCGCCTGCGATGTGACCGTGGCCGAGACTTCGATGTACGCCGACTACCTCTTCCCGGATGTCTCCATTTGGGAGCGGTGGGGCTTCCCCCATACCAGCCCGGATGTGCAGTCCAAGGCGACCAAGGTCCGCCAGCCGATCGTCGCCCCGATCCCGGAGATCGTCACCGTCTTCGGTGAGGAGATGCCGATCTCCATGGAGGCGATCATGCTGGCGATCGCCGAGAAGCTCGGCCTGCCCGGCTATGGCAAGGGCGGCTTCGGCTCCGGCATGGACCTCGTCCGGCCCGAGGATTACTACCTGAAGCGGGTGGCCAACACCGCATGGGGCGACAAGGATGGCGAAGCGGTCCCGGCTGCCTCCGCCACCGAGATGGAGACCTTTGCCAAGGCCCGGGCGCACCTGCCGGCAACGGTCTACGATCCCGCCAAGTGGGAGAAGGCGGTTGGCGCTTTCTGGCCCCAGGTCGTCTACGTGCTGAACCGGGGCGGCCGGTTCGAGGACTTCCCCAAGGCGTACAAGGGTGCGAAGGTGGCCCACCAGTTCGGCGGCCAGTTCAACATCTTTGTGGAGCCGGTGGCCATGGCCCGCAACCCGGTCTCGCAGCAGCCCTTCTCCGGTCTGCCGATCTATGAGCCGGTCCGCAACGCCAAGGGCGAGGAGATCCTGGACCAGGCCTACGAGTTCAAGCTGATCACCTTCAAGGAGGTCTTCGGCGGCCAGTCCCGCACGCCGGGCAACTACTGGAGCCAGGTGGCCCTGCTGCCGGAGAACCATGTGGTAATGAACGCCGCGGACGTGAAGCGGTTGGGTCTTAAGGACGGCGACGAGGTGCGGCTGGTCTCGGCCACCAACCCCGAGGGCGTCTGGGAGCTTCAGAATGGGAATCTCCGGCCGGTGGCCGGCAAGGTCAAGGCGCTTCAGGGGGTCCGCCCCGGCGTCGTGGCGGTCTCCTGGCACTACGGCCACTGGGCCTATGGTGCTCAGGACATGGTGGTGGATGGCGTCACGGTCAAGGGCGATGAGCGGCGCGGCACCGGTATCTGCCCGAATGCTGTCATGCGGGTGGATGATGCGATCGGTGACGGCTGCCTCTCGGACCCGATCGGTGGCAGTGCCTCCTTCTACGACACCATGGTAAACGTGCAGAAGGTGTAGGATGAGCGAAGACCCCGCCTGGCAGGTCCAGGCGGGGTTTTCCTTATTATGCAGGCCGGTCGCTACAGCGGCAGGTCCCGGCGATCGAAGAGGGTGATCCCGCCTCCGTACAGGGCAAGGGCCAGTGCAGCCAGCACGATCCCGCCCCACCCAACTGGGGAGCCGCTCGCGAGGATCTCCTCCGGCTCGAACAGCGAGAAGAGGGTCAGCGCCCGCAGCCAGTCCAGCCGGTCACTGACGTTGGCCAGCATCTCGATCACGAAGAAGGCAACGGGGATCCCCGCCCCGAAGGCAAGGGCCCACTTCGTCTCGTTGAAGAGGCAGGAGAAAAAGAAACAGATACCGCTGACCGCGGTGAACAGCAGCCAGGCATTCAGGTTGAGTACCAGGAACTTGCCGATCGCCAGCTCGCCGGGGAAGAGCGCTTCGGAGACACCGATCCCCGTGGCGGTCAGGAGGGCGAAGATCACGGTAATGCTCACGATCAGGTAGACGGCCTGTGTGGTCACGACCTTCAGCCGGGAGTTGGGCGTCGCCAGCAGGTAGGCCATGGAGCCGCGGTCCACGTGCATGGCCACGAGCCGGTTGGCCACGATCACACAGTAGATCAGGGGGAAGAGCAGGATGATAAACCCGTAGTAGTAGCTCGCAACAAAGGCGGTCAAGTCGGTTGTGAGCTTGTCGAACCCCATGGCTTTCATCAGCTCGGGCGGGAAGCTGGCGATCATGGCGTTCAGGGCGTCCATGCTGTCCGGGTCAAACATGGAGATGATGATCGCAAGGTAGAGGACCAGTACCGCCAGGAAGATGGCCCCGATCAGCCAGTTGGCCTTTGTGGTCGCCTTGAAGAGCGGTAGGCTCATGAACTTGCCGCCTCCTGACCGTAGTACTGCATGAAGACCTGCTCCAGGTTCTGGGCGCTGACATCCAGCCCCAGGACCCGGCACCGGGCCAGCGTGGCGATAAAGCCGGTCAGTTCGCCCCGGACCAGGACCGTGACCCGGTGATGCCCCGCGTCGGTCACCTCCAGACCGCTCTCTTTGAGGAGGGCGACGTCTTCATCTGACGCGACGGTCACCACGTAGGCCTTCTGCTGGGCCGCCTTGAGGGCATGGATATCCTCGACGGCGACCAGCCTGCCGGCCCGGATGATCCCGGCCCGGTCACAGGTCCGGTCAATCTCTTCAAAGCTGTGGGAGGACATGAGGACGGTCTTGCCTCGCCCCTTCTCCTCCAGGATCAGATCGACGAAGGCGTTCTGCATGAGCGGGTCGAGGCCGCTGGTGGGCTCGTCGAGCACGTAGACGGACGGGTCGTGCATGAAGGCGGCCACCAGTCCCAACTTCTGTTTCATGCCTTTTGACATCCTGCGAATGCGCACATTCGGGGTCAGGTCAAACCGCTCAATCAGTGCCTGCCGGCGCTTTCCGTTCTTCATGGCGCGCATCTCGCCCATCAGGTTGAGGAACTGGTCGCCGGTCATGTCATCAAAGAAGGCGATCTCGCCGGGAAGGTAGCCGAGGGAGCGCTGAATCGCGGCGGCCTCCTGCCGGCAATCGAGGCGGTTGATGAAGCAAGCGCCCTTCTCGGGCCGGAGAAAACCGAGCAGATGGCGGATGGTGGTCGTCTTGCCGGACCCGTTCGGACCCAGGTAGCCAAAGAGCTCGCCCTCCTCTACATGAAAGGAGAGATCAAAGACCCCTTTCCCGCTGCCGTAGACCTTGGTCAGCTCTCTTACTTCGATCAACCGCCTCACCCCGTTGAGTTGGACCTTGCCCTCAGGTTACTCCTGGCGCCGATCAGCGTCAATGAAATTGAGCACCTCGCCATCGGCGGGGATACGGACCCGGTTGCGCCCTAGTTGCGCCAACTCGGCCTGCAGGAGTGCACGGGTGGTCAGGCAGTGGTTGATCGCATCCATGTGGACGGCGACCACCTCGCCATATGGGTGCTCCCGGCAGACGCGGGCCACATCGGCACTGGTCATGGTGATCGGCGTCCCGCTGAGGAACTGGGCACCGCCGGCGTTCACAACGACGACATCGGGTTGGAAGGTCTCCAGCACCTCCCGGACGGCCCCGCACCAGATTGTATCGCCGGCCAGGTAGAGGCTGGGCTCAGCAGCGTGCCGCAGGACGAAGCCGGAGACGAGGCCCATGCGCTTGCCGATCAGGCCGACGCCATGCTTGCCATCGGTCCGTACCAGTTCGATGCCGTCCATGGCGAGGGCGTCCTCAACGGGCCGGAGGTCGGTGAAGCCGAGTTGCTGCAAACGCTCTGTGTCGGCGGGCTGGCAGAAGAGCGGCAGGTCTTTCGGCAGCAGGCTGACGGCGACGGCATCCAGGTGGTCGGGGTGCAGATGGGTGATCAGCAGGGCGTCGATATCCCGCAGGACCTCATCCACCGGAAAGGGCAGCGGGGTCATGGGGATACGGTAATCGTTGGCCGCATTCTGGATGGGCGGCATGGCACCCATTTCGCTCAGCATGGGGTCGACGAGAAACCGGTGCCCACCGAACTCAATCCGGAGCGTAGCGTGTCGGACAAGCTGAACGCGCATGATTCTTTCCTCCATGGTTGATTTGGTCTACAATGGACTTCATCTACCATGGTATCGTAAGGATGAAGAATCTGCGATTGCCCGGTGTAACCGTTGGCGCTCTGCGACTTGCATAATGAAAGGACTCGGGAGCGAATGTTGGATCAGACCGATACGGCGATTCTGGGTCTCCTCCGGGAGAATGCCCGCATGCAGTGGAAAGAGATTGGCGAGCAGGTGCATTTGACCGGGCAGGCGGTGGCTGCGCGAATCGCCAGGCTGCAGGAGCTTGGGGTCCTGAAGGGCTTCACGATCGCGGTGGATGCCGCCAAACTGGGCCGGCCGCTTCTCGCCTTTGTTACGGTCTTCATGATGAGCACCGACCACCAGGGGCTTCAGCGGCTGCTGGCCGGCGAGGCATGCGTGGAGGAGGCGCATCGGGTCAACGGCGAGGGCTGTTACTGGCTGCGCGTCCGGTGTGCGACACCAGAGGAGTTGACCGGGCTCCTGGACCGGATCCAGGCGTTCGGCAACTGCCGGGTGAATCTGAGTCTGGCAGAGGTGAAATAACCCCGAAAGCGCAAAGGGGAGAGTGTCGCCGCTCCACCCATTTGGACCGTCACGATTGTGGCGGTCTGTTTTCGTATGGGGCGACAGCGTCGATAAGGTACCGACGGGGGTCAGTCCCTGCGGTACCTTTCCGTTTTGCAAGCTTCCTTGACCCCAGGACAGACCGCAGGTATCAATTAGACAGCAGGTGCTTATCGCCTTACACATTGCTGATCAGACAGATCGGAGGCAGGCAGAGTGAACAGATGGTACTACTGGCAGAAGCGTGCTCGAAGCCGCGGAAGGCGCCGATGGGTGGCTACGATCATGGCCATCGCCCTGGTCCTACAGAACGGGGTCTCATTCGCTATGGCGCAGAGCCCTGATGACATTCAGGGGCACTGGGCCCAGGCAGAGATCGACGCTCTCATGGAGACGGGTGTTGTCAGGGGCTACGAAGACGGGAGTTTCCGCCCTGACGACCCGATTACGCGCGCCGAGTTTGTCTCCCTGCTGAACCGTGCCGCCGGCCTTCAGGCCTCCGGGGAGAGCGCGGGGTTCACCGACGTTCAGCCCGGTGACTGGTTCGCCGGGGACGCTGCCCTGGCTGCGGCGATTGGCACCATTACCGGCTTCGAGGACGGTACCTTCCGCCCTGGAAGCCCGATCACGCGCCAGGAGGTGGCGGTGATCCTCGCCCGGGCCTTGGACCTGGGCGGTGGGCAGCGCCTGACCTTCCGCGATCCTTTCAGCATTTCTCCCTGGGCGGCCGAAGGCGTTGCGGCTACAGCCGCTGCAGGCTTTATGAAGGGCTATCCCGACGGGACCTTCGGCGGCAGCCGCCCGGTCACCCGTGCGGAGGCTGCTGCCCTCATTCAGCGAGCCCAGCCCCGCATGGTGACCACCATGGCCAGGCCAATCCAGGTGTTCGCTGTGGATCAGCAGGGTGAGCCGCTGACTGCCGGCATACTTCGAGCCCACCGCAAGGGGGAACGCTCCTTTGTGGCAACTGCACAAGGCGGGCAGACTACGTTCTACCTGAAGCCCGGGGAGTACGAGTTTACAGCCGTAGAGGGAGGCCTGGCCGGCCATGCCGCCGAGAAGGTAATACCTGGCGTGACAGCGGTACATATCATAACCGAGCGCACCGCCACTCTCTCCGGCACCGTGGTGGATGACGCCCGGCGCCCCGTGGTCGGAGCAGTTGTGGCCCTGACCACAAACCCGACCTTCTTTGGGATCACCGGCGCCGATGGCTCCTTCACGGTCTCTGTCCTGCCGGGGCGCGACTACAGCGCCACCCTTGCCTTCTATGCGAACGGCGAGGGCGCCTTCGAACCGGACCTGTCGAAGCCTGATCCCGCTCTGGCGGTCCTTGACAATGCGAACGCCAGGCTGCCCGACAGCATGAACAGGCCGCGGGTCAGCCATCTCCTCTCGACCTTCAGAGCGCCGGAAGAAGGCAAGAGCCTGGCCCTCGGCCAGTTCGATGCCATCAGCGGGAAGCGGGTCGAGCAGGTGGCGGCCGGACCGCAGCCGGAGCCCCAGCCCCAGCCCCAGCCGCCGACCCCGCCACAGGACGGCCCCCCTCCCAGCGGCGGCGGAGGTGGCGGCGGTGGCGGGTACACCCCGCCCAGCCTGGAGCGAATCTCTATCACCCCGGCCAACGGCACCGTGGAAGTGGGCAGGCAGATCGCCCTCACGGTTACCGGCCATTACGTCGATGGCTCCAGCCGTGATATCACCGGCCAGGCGAACCTGATCTCATCGGACAGCACCGTTGCACCCATTGCCGCCCGGAAGGCCAGCGGCCTGGTCGAGGGCACCGTGACCGTGACCGCGAAGGTCGGCGGGGTGACAGCCACCACTGCCCTGCAGGTGGTCAGCCTGGCTGGACCGCCCGTGGATCTTGTGAAGGACGTCTCCATGGCCGACCGGGTCGACTTCCTCTATACCGGTGAGAATCCGCTTCAGAAGGATGTGCAGCCCGAGACCATCGTGGCTGACCGGGTGGCGGTCCTGCGTGGTCGCGTGACGACGCGTGAGGGCGAGCCCCTCGCGGGTGTGAAGGTGACGGTTCTGAACCATCCCGAGTTCGGTTATACGCTGACCCGCGCAGACGGCATGTTCGACATGGCCGTGAACGGCGGTGGGCAGCTGACCGTGCAGTACGTGAAGGAGAGCTACCTCACGGCCCAGCGCGACGTGATCACACCGTGGCAGGATTTCGTCGCTGCGCCGGATGTGGCCATGATCCAGGCCGACCCCAAGGTGACCACCGTTGACCTGGCGGCCCTGACCGAGATCCAGGTCGCCCAGGGCACCACGACCACCGACGCCGACGGGACCCGGACGGCCACCGTCTTGATCCCGCCGGGAACCACCGCCCAGATGGTCCTGCCCGATGGCTCTGTCCAGGACCTGACTACCCTGAGCATCCGCGCCACCGAGTACACCGTGGGCGACGGCGGCCCAGACGCCATGCCGGCCGAGCTGCCCCCGACCACCGCTTACACCTACGCCGTGGAACTGAGCGTAGACGAGGCCATGGCGGAAGGCGCCACCGAGGTGCGCTTCAGCAAGCCGCTCCCCTACTATGTGGAGAACTTCCGAGGCTTCCCTGTCGGCACCCCGGTCCCCGCCGGCTACTACGACCGGACCAAGGGCGATTGGGTTTCGTCTGATAATGGCCGGGTTATCGAAGTGCTGAGTGAGACGGGTGGCATGGCCGATCTGAACATTGATGAGGACGATGAGGTTGACTCCGCCGAAGAACTGGCGGCCCTCGGGATCGATGATGCCGAGCGTGTCCGCCTGGCAGAGCTTTACGAGCCCGGGCAGAGCCTGTGGCGAGTGCCGATCCCCCACTTCACCCCTTGGGACCTGAACTGGCCCTGGGGTCCGCCGCCCGACTCTGTCTTCCCGATGACCTACCCGGTCAAGCAGAGCCCCCCTGATAAGACCTGCAAGACCTCTGGCTCGATTATCGGGTGCCAGAGCCAGGTGCTGGGTGAGGCGGTTCCCGTGGTCGGGACCCCGTTTGCCCTCCACTACCAGAGTGACCGGGTTCGTGGCGGCAACGTTCCCTCCTACACCCTGAAGATTCCGCTGACCGGTGAGGATATCCCTGACAGCCTCAGGGAGGTCGGCCTGCGTGTGACCGTGGCCGGGCGGAGCTACCGGTACACCTACCCTGACGAGACCAACCAGACCCATACTTTCACCTGGGATGGCAAGGATGTCTATGGCCGCCCGGTCTTAGGGGCGCAAGAGGCGACGGTGACCATTTCCTATGTCTACCTCCCCCGGTACTACGCGGCCAGATCCGACCTGGCCAGGAGCTTCAGCGATCAGCCGGAGAACATCGGCTGGGTCGGGCACCCCCTCAGTTTCAAGCTTGCCAAGGTGGGTCGCTGGACGGGACTGATCGGTGCCTGGGACGCCCAGGCGATCGGGCTGGGCGGCTGGAGTCTCAGCAGCAACCATGTCTACGATCCGGTCGGCAAGACCCTCTACCTGGGCGATGGCTCCACTCGGAGCCTGGCCGACTTTGACATGATGGCGACCGTGGTAGGCACAGGTGCGGAAGCGCTCCCGGAGACCCTGACCGCCGCCGCTGCTGACAGCAGCCAGACTGCGATCAACTCGCCCACCCACCTGGCCATGGCGCCGGACGGCACCCTCTACTTCGTGGAGGGGACGCTCCACCGCATCCGCACGGTGGGAACCGACGGAACAGTGCAGACCGTGGTCGGTACCGGCGTGGCCGGGTTCAGCCCCGACGGCCCAATCGGGCCGGAGACCATGCTGCATACGCCCGAAGGGATCACCGTTGCGCCCGACGGCAGCCTCTACCTCGCAGAGAGCGGTTCGCACCGGGTCCGGCGCATCTACCGGGAGGCCGGCACGTGGCAGATGGAGACCATCGCCGGAACTGGCGCGAACGTGTTCAGCGGTGACGGCGGCCCCGCTACGCAGGCGGGTCTTTACAACCCCATGGGCGTCGCTGTTGGCACCGACGGCGTCATCTACATTGCGGACTCAAAGAACCGGCGCGTTCGTCGGATCAGCCCCGATGGGACGATCACGACCATGGCCGGGACCGGCAACCAGCTTGGCACCCGGGGCGACGGCGGTCTGGCCCGCGATGCGCAGTTGAAGGAACCCGTGGCGCTCACCGTGGGGCCAGATGGCAGCCTCTACATTGCCGACCGGGAGGACGACCGAGTCCGAAGGATCACCCAGGACGGGTTGATCAGCACCGTGGCTGGCTCTGACCTGAACAACTGGCAGGAGGATAATGGCGTACCTGCCACCGAGGTCAGCATGCACTATATCGCCGATATCGCCCTGGGACCGGACGGCAGCCTCTACATTGCCGAACTCGACGCCCATCGCGTGCGGCGGATCACACCCGATGGTATCATTCGATCGATCGCCGGATCCTATGACGGCTACGTCCAAGGGGCGAATGGCGCGGAGGGCTCACTGCCCACTGCGTTCCGGCTGAAGCAGCCCGTCGGTGTGGCGGTATCGCCCTCAGGCACACTCTACTTGGCTGAGCGCGGAAGCCACCGCATCCGCCGTCTCTCCACCGGCAACGAGTGGAATCCGGAGGGCACTGTGACCATTCCGGCGGAGGACGGCAGCGAAATCTACGTCTTTGACCGGAGCGGGCGCCATCTGGCGACCCTGAACGGCCTCACCGGCCAGGCTATGCTCCGCTTCACCTATAATGAAGCCGGCCATCTGACCGAGGTGGTGGACGGAGACGGCCGCCGGACGATCATCATGCGGAATGGGACCACTGGCGACCCCTATCAGATCGTGGCGCCCGGTGGGCAGGTCACAAAGCTAACGCTGAATGATGATGGGTACCTGGCGAGCATAGCCAACCCGGCCGATGAGACCGTCCACATGAGCTACGGCGACGGCGGGCTGCTGCGGACCTACCGGTCGGCGGCCGGCGGTCTCTGGCGCTTCACCTACGATGACCTGGGCCGCCTGGTCAAGGACCAGGATCCGCTTGGTGGCTTCACCGCCCTTGAGCGGGAACAGATCCCCGACGGCTTTGAGGTAAAGGTCACCAAGGCGGAAGGGCGGATCACCATTTACAGGGTGGAGGCCTTGCCAAACGGCGACGTGCGCCGAACCCAGATTGATCCCGCCGGTGGCCAGACGATCATGGTGACCCATCCGGACGGGACCGGCGTGGTCACTACCCCTGACGGGGCCGAGGTGACCTGGGAGGAGGGTCCGGACCCTCGCTGGGGAATGCTGGTGCCGGTGATTACCCGGGTGACCGCGAAATCCCCCGACGGGATCATCTCGGAAGCGACCCGGACACGGACGGTTGCCCTCGTGGACGACGATCCCAGCAAGATCCTGACCATGACCGACACGTTGACCGAAAACGGGAAGGTCACCACCCTGGCCTACGCCTACGACAGCGCTGCCGGGACCAGGACGGTCACCAACACCTCGCCCGAAGGACGCCAGTCCCGCTCGGAGCTGGACGGTCAGGGGCGGGTGGTTCAGCAGTTCCGGGATGTGCAGGGCGGCATCGCTCTGGTGACCGCCACCTACATGGGCGGGCTCTTGCAGAGCGTCTCCCAGGGGAGCTATCTGCTCACCTTGGAGTATGATCAGTTTGACCGCAACAGCGGTCGCACCGACTCTCTGGGCAACAAGACGACCTACGAGTACGATGCGGCCGACCGCCTTGTCCGGAGCACCATGCCGGACGGCGAGGTCTACCGCTTCGAGTATAACAAGGATGGCCTCCTGGCCAAGGTGATCCAGCCGGACGGCTCCGTCTATACCCAGGACTACTCGATCGTTCACACCGAGACGGGGTTCACGGCGCCCGAGGGCATGCACCTGCGGACCGAGTACAACCTGGACAAGGCACGCAGGCGCGTTGTGCTGCCCGACGGCCGTGTGCAGGAGAACACCTACGATCTGGCTGGGCGGATCGTGCGCACGGATTACGCCGAGGGCCGGACGAGCTACACGTACCTTGACAGCACCGATCGACCGCGGCAACTCGTCCAGGAGCCGACCTTTGGCGCCATGCAGAGTATCACCTTCACCTACGACTCTCGCCTCGTGACAGGCATGAGCTTCGGCGGAGCGGCGACGGGTGATTTCAGCTATACGTACAACAGCAGCGTCCTGCTGGAGAGCATCACCCTGGATGGGGTGACGACCAGCCTCACCTGGGACAAGGATGGGCTGCTCACGGGCTACGGCCCCTTCCGGATCGCACGCGGCGGCCCCGAGGGCGCCCCGTCTCAGATCACCAATGACCAACTGATTATCGACTACACCTATGACCAGGCGGCAGAGGATACCGAGAAGCCGACCTGGCCTGCTGGGAGCGTGCTGACTGCCGGCCAGGTTTACTCCAACCGGGTCCTCCTGGAGTGGTCGGCCGCTGCAGACAACAGGGGGCTCAACGGCTACCGGATCCTGGTGGGCACGAACATTGTCGGCGCTGTGGGTGCGAACGTAAGGAGATACACGGTCACCGGCCTCACCCCCGAGACGCTGTACGATCTCTCCGTGGTGGCGGTAGATGGGGCCGGCAATGCGTCCGATCCCCTATCCACCACGGTGACGACCACGGCTGACCAGCCCCCGACCTGGCCGGCGGGAAGCGTCCTGACCGGCACGCCGGCCCACTACAGCGTCGCCCTCACCTGGCCGGCGGCGGAAGATGACACCAACATCACCGCCTATCGCGTCTTGCAGGACGGTTCCCAGGTGGGCGCAGAGCTGGATGCGAACACCCGCTCGTTCACCGTGACCGGCCTGCAGGAACTCTCCACCTATCCGTTGAGCGTAGAGGCGAAGGACGAGGGCGGGCAGTGGTCTACAGGGCTGACGGCCACCTTCACCACACTGGCGGATACGCCGCCGGCCTGGGCGGCCCCCGCTACCTTGACCTACTCCAACGTGACCGGCACTCGCCTGACCCTGCACTGGTCCGAGGTGATCGATGATGTCGGCCCGCACTCCTTCCGCATCTACCGGCAGGGGCTGGCGGAACCTCACGCCACAGCGGCGGGGAGTGCTCGCTCGCTGGAGGTCACGGCCCTCGTGCCCAATACGACCTACACCTTTACCGTGCAGGTCTGCGACGTGAAGGGCCAGTGCACCAGTGACGGCCCCTCGGTAACAGTGACCACGGCGGCGGTCTCCGGGATCGAGGGTGAGTTGACCGTCAGCCGGGTCAGCCAGCGGGCGCAGAATGAAGAGGCGGACGATCTGAGCGAGGCCACCGCGATCAGTGCCGACGGAGACCGCATTGCCTTCTGGTCCTATGCCTCCAACCTGTCTGACATCGACCTGCAGAAGTGCGGATCCACCCAGAGCCTCGAGTGCCCGGACGTCTTCGTCTACGACCGCAGCGAGGGGACGCTTCGGCTGATCAGCGTGGAGGACGATGGCACTCCACGGACTGGCCACAGCGGCATTGGCGGTCTGGATATCAGCGCCGACGGGCGCTACGTGATCTACACCATTGCCCCCTACAACTACGGCTCCAGCAACGGCTACAGGATGTCGGGCCTCCGCTCGATCGACCTGAACGCCGATATGGCAGCGGGCGAGCACGCCGTGGTCGATCTGGTCCTCGGGGATGTCTCGGCCCCAAGCGTGAGCGGCGATGGTCGGTTTGTGGCGTACCGTGAGTACGTGACAAGTGGTTACAGGGCGCACGTCCTTGACCGTGACGCCGACGGCGACGGCATCTTCGATGAGGTTGGCGCGACGCAGACGATCACCCTGCCCACCGGCTCAAACTGGCCGCGAGTCAGCCGGGACGGCCACTGGGTGGTCTACGAAATGAAGGCGGCGAATGGCCGCTTCCAGATCTACGCCAAGGACCTGCGGACCGATGCAGCGCCGGTCGTGCTCAGTGTTGACGCCGGCGGAGCCCTGGGCACGGGCGACAGCAACCTCCCGGACATCAGTGCCGATGGGCGGTATCTCCTCTTCAGCACCTATGCGCGAAACATCATTGACTACGACTCCAACAACCCCCTGATCGTGCGGGATCGCGACACCGACGGCGACGGGATCTTTGACGAGCCAGGCGAGGTAGCCAATACCCGGGTTGATCTCTCCGAGGCGGGGGTGGCAGCCAACGGTCAGAACTACGGTCGCCGAATCAGCGGCAACGGCCGGTACGTGGTCTTCGTCTCCGACTCGGACACCCTGGTTCCGAACGATACGAACGGGTGGCGCGACGTCTTCCTGCGGGATCTGGTCGGCAACCAGACCATGCGCCTGCACACCAGTTCCATGGGGGTTGAGGCCGATTACCACGCTTATGATGTCGATCCCCCGGACCTGAGCGATGACGGGTCGGTCGTGGTCTTCACCTCGCTGGCCAGTAACCTGATCGCCGACGACCTGAACGACGCCTCTGACATCTTCGTGGCGGCGTGGGTGCAGACCGCAGCACCCGCCTGGTCGAACGGCAGCCTGATCGCCAGCAACGTGGGCGACCACACCCTGATCCTGACCTGGACACCGGCCAACGACAACGTCGGGGTGAAGGCGTACCATATCTACCAGGACGATACCCCGATCGGTTCGGTGGCAGGCAATGTAACCACGTTTAACGTGACGGGCCTGGTAGCCGAGACCAGCTACACCTTCCGGGTGGAGGCGGAGGACCCGTCGGGCAACCGGTCCAGCGTAGACCTCACGGTCAGCGCCACCACCGGGGCCGACACGACCCCTCCCGCTCTCCAGAGCATCTTGTTTGAAGGCACAAAGGTGCAGTTGACCTACAATGAGTCCCTGAACGCCCAGTTCGTGCCGGCGCCCGCTGACTTCAGCGTCACGGCAAACGGGGTGGAGCAGACCGTCTCGGCCGTCGCCCTGGCGGGCGACAAGGTCAGCCTCACCCTGGGTGGTACGATCGCAGCCGACGCAAGCGTCTCCCTGGATTACGCGGCGGGGGCGAATCCGCTTCAGGATCCCTCCGGCCATCCGGCGGCCAACCTTGGCCGGGAGCAGGTGACCTACGCGAACTTCGCACCGCCTGGCTTGGTCTCGATCACCTCAGACTTTGAGTCGGTGATCCTGACCTACGACGAGCCCCTGGACGTCTGGGCCAACCTCACTGCTGCCGACTTTGCGCTGGTCAAGGATAACCAGCCGTACACCATCGAGGGGGTCGACATCTCCACGACACGGGTCACCCTGTGGGTGCAGCCGCCCTTTGACAGCACAGGATACACGCTCACCTACTCCGGCACCGCCATCGCGGACGTGGCCGGAAACAGAGCCGAGCCCTTCACCGACAAGCCGGTCGGCGGCTCGGGCAATCTGACCCGTCTCGCCGCCATGCCGGCACCGCTGGCGCTCGACTCGGGCTCTGGCCACCTGGAGAGCCGCGTCCACACCGTGGGGGCGAGCCAGGTCTACCAGCTCGACCTCTCCTACGACGCCATGGGGCGGATTGTAGGCAAGACCGAGACGGTGGGCGACAAGACAACCACCTACGAGTACTCCTTCGACAAGGTCGGCCAGCTGCTCACGGTCAAGCGCGACGGCGAGGTGGCAGAGGAGTATATCTACGACCAGAACGGCAATCGGATCAGCCGAAGGAGCGGGAACGAGCTCTCGATCCTGGCGGACTTTGACGCCCAGGGCCGGATCACCGGCCTGGGTGGGGTCTCCTACACCTTCGGTCCCGCCGGGTTCCTGACGAAGCGGGGCACCGACACCTTCACCTACAGCGCCCGGGGCGAACTGCTCCAGGCCACGGTGGCGGGTGGCACCAAGAGTATCAGCTACAGCTACGACGGCCTGGGCCGTCGGGTGGCGAGGACCGATGCCTCGGGCACCTACCAGTACCTCTACGGCAATCCAACCAACCCGATGGCCCTGACCCACCTCCGGGATCCGCAGGGCGTATTGACTGCCTTCTACTACGATGAGGCCGGCATTCTCTACGCCATGCAGCGAGGCGCGACCTGGTACTATATCGGCGCCGATCAGGTGGGCACCCCCAAGGTGGTGACCGATGCCGCCGGAAATCTGGTCAAGACCCTGGATTACGACAGCTTCGGCCGACTGCTGAGCGACAGCAACCCGGACTTCGACCTGCCGATCGGTTACGCCGGCGGCCTGGCTGATCCAGACACCGGGCTGATCCGCTTCGGCTTCCGTGACTACGACCCCGAGGCGGGCCGCTGGACCTCACGTGATCCGATCCTCTTCCAGAGCCGTCAGGCGAACCTCTACGTCTATGTGGCGAACAACCCGATTGGCTACAAGGATCCCCTGGGTCTCTTCTGCATCGGTGTCACGGCCTACGCAGTGTTTGGCGGCGGTGTTAAGCTATGCATTGACGATGACGGCATCTCCATGTGCGGTGAGGCCGGCGTGGGAACTGGCGGTGGTGTGGAGATTGATCCCTTCGGCGGCACCGACCCCACGGGGGTGAAGCTCAAGGGAGAGGCCAAGTGTCAGCTCGGACCGGGCAGCATTGGCACAGGCGTTCAGTTAAACGAATGCGGATGGACGGGGAACATCAAAACCTGCGTGGGCCCGGCCTGCATGGCCGTGGGGTTCAACGGTGATACCAGCGTCTCGGGCGACAGCTACAAATGGGGTCTCGGATGCGAAGCCAAGGGTGCATTGGAGGGCTGCGCTAGGCGCAAGTTTTAAACGGTTGGGCGCCTGTGCCCCGAACACAGGCGCCCATCCCCCAGACATGCCAGTGACATTGGCGCAACAGACCCGCGACATTGGCAGCGCAGACCGCCCCCATCCAGACCGGATGGGGGCGGTCTTCTGCACACCCCCCTTACCAGCACTCTGTTCCGTCATTCACAATTAACAAAAGATTAAAAAAGCACCCGATCGGGGAAGAAAATCCACCCGATCAGGTGTCAAAGGCGGACATACAATTATAGATAGTCTCACGGTACACAAATGTATAGGAATGAGTCAGTAATGGGGGAGGGTGATTGCGTGATCCCGGCAGCATTCGAGTATGTGGCCCCAGGTTCCGTGGCCGAGACCGTGAGCCTGTTGCAGCAGCACGGGTACGATGCCAAGATCATCGCCGGCGGCCAGAGCCTCATTCCGATGATGCGGTTCCGGGTGCTCCAGCCCAAGGTCCTGATCGACATTGGCCGAATCCCGGGCCTCGACTACCTGAAGGAAGAGGATGGCTACCTGCGCATTGGCGCACTGGTCCGCAGCAAGACCCTGGAGACCTCGCCCATGATCGCGGAGCGCTACCCGCTGCTCTCTGCCACCGGCAAGGTGGTCGCCGACCCGATCGTCCGCAACCGCGGTACCATTGCCGGCTCCCTGGTCCACGCCGATCCCGCCGGCGACTGGGCAGCCGCCATGATGGCAGCCCGGGCTCAGGTGGTGATCGCCGGCCCCAACGGGGAGCGGACCGTGGCCATTGATGAGTTCCTGATCGATACGTTTACCACCGCCCTGGAGGATGGCGAGTTCGTCACCGAGGTGCGGGTGCCAACCGCCGGCCCTCGCAGTGGCGGCCACTACCTGAAGATCGAGCGGAAGGTGGGCGATTTCGCCACCGCCGCCGTAGGTGTGCAGATCACCCTGGGCACCGATGGGCGCTGTGAGCAGGCGGGCATCGGGCTCTGCGCCGTCGGGCCGATCACCGTGCGGGCCAAGGAGGCCGAGGCCATCCTGGTCGGCCAGAACCTGACCGATGAGGTGATCCGCAAGGCAGCCCAGGCGGCCGCGGCAGAGAGTGAGCCCGGCGCCGACACCCGCGGCCCCGCCGAGTACAAGCGGGATATGATCCGGGTCCTCACCCAGCGTGCGCTCCAGAAGGCGGCCGAGCAGGCCTCCGCTCAGTAGATCAAAGGGGGTGGAACAGGTGACAAAGCGCATTCAGTTGACCGTGAACGGCCAGCCCCGTGAGATCGAGGTGGAGGGCCGCACGCTTCTGGTCCATGCGATCCGTGAGCATCTGAGTCTGACGGGTACCCACATCGGGTGCGACACCACGAGCTGCGGTGCCTGTACCGTGCTGGTGGACGGCGTGCCGGTCAAGTCCTGCACGCTGTTCGCCATCCAGGCGGAGGGCTGCAGCATTCAGACCGTGGAGGGGCTCGCCAGCGGCGATCAACTTCACCCGATTCAGAAGGCCTTCTGGGACTGCCATGGCCTGCATTGCGGCTTCTGCACCCCGGGGATGATGCTGGTCACCAAGGCGATGCTGGAGCAGAATCCGGACCCCAGCGAGCAGGAGATCCGGGAGGCGATCTCGGGCAATATCTGCCGCTGCACCGGCTACATGAACATCGTCAAGGCGGTCCGCCAGGCGGCTGCCGACATGCAGCCGGCGGCTATTGCGGCGCCGGGGAAGGAGGGGTAATGCCATGGTAGAGACCGTCAAGATCCTCGGTCAGCCCATAAAGCGGAAGGAGGATCCCCGCTTTATTCAGGGCAGGGGCAACTACATTGAAGATATCCGCCTGCCGAACATGGCCTACATGGCGATCGTCCGGAGCCCATATGCCCATGCCCGCATTAACACGATCAACAAGGATGCCGCTATGGCAATTCCGGGCGTCGTCGCGGTGATCACGGGCGAGGACCTGACCGCCGTCGGCCTTGCCTGGATGCCCACCCTGGCCGGCGACAACCAGATGGTCCTGGCCACCGGGAAGGTGCTCTTCCAGTACCAGGAGGTGGCAGCGGTCATCGCCGACACCCGAGAGGCCGCCTACGATGGCGCCGCCGCGGTCGAGATCGACTACGACCCCCTGCCGGTCCTGGTCGACCCGCACAAGGCGACCGCACCGGATGCGCCCATCCTCCGGGAGGATCGGGAGAAGAAGTCCAACCACATCTGGCGGTGGGAGTCCGGTGACTCGCTCTCCACCAGCAGCGTTTTCGACAATGCCGAGGTGGTCGTGAAGCAGCAGATGTACTTCCCGCGCTGCCACGCCTCGCCCCTGGAGACCTGCGGCGCTGTGGCCGACATGAACAAGTTCACCGGCCGGCTGACCCTCCATGTCACCTCGCAGGCACCGCACGCCTACCGGACGGTCCTGGCGCTGGTGGCCAAGCTGCCGGAGCACATGATCCGGGTCGTCTCGCCGGATATCGGCGGTGGCTTTGGCGCCAAGGTGGGGGTCTACCCGGGTTATGTGGTGGCCGTGGTCGCATCGATCGTGACCGGGCGCCCGGTCAAGTGGATCGAGACCCGGACGGAGCATCTCACATCCACCGCCTTTGCCCGTGACTATCACATGACGGCGGAGATCGCCGCCACCCGTGACGGCAAGGTGAAGGGGCTGCGGGTCCACACGCTCGCAGACCACGGCGCCTTTGACTCCCAGGCGAATCCGACCAAGTTCCCGGCCGGCCTCTTTAATATCTGCACCGGCTCGTACGACTTTGAGAGCGCCCACGTCGCGGTGGATGCGGTCTACACAAACAAGGCGCCCGGCGGCGTCTCCTACCGCTGCTCGTTCCGCGTCACGGAGGCCTCCTTCCTGATCGAGCGGGCGATGGATGTGCTGGCACAGGAACTGAAGATGGACCCGGTGGAGCTGCGCCGGAAGAACTTCCTGAAGCCGCAGCAGTTCCCCTATACCACGCCGCTGGGCTGGACCTACGACAGCGGTGACTACGAGACCACGCTGGACAAGGCCCTGAACCTGATCGGCTACGAGGAGCTGCGCAAGGAGCAGGCTGAGAAGCGGGCCCGGGGCGAGCTGATGGGCATCGGTGTCTCCTTCTTCACTGAAATAGTCGGCGCCGGCCCGTCGAAGCACTTTGACATCCTCGGCCTGAAGATGTTTGACTCCGCCGAGATCCGGGTGCATCCGACCGGGAAGGCGTTGGCACGCTTTGGCTCCAAGAGCCAGGGCCAGGGGCATGAGACCACCTTTGCCCAGATTGTCGGCCATGAGTTGGGCCTTCAGGCGGCGGACGTCCTGGTGGAGGAGGGTGACACCGACACCGCACCCTACGGCCTCGGCACCTACGGCAGCCGCTCGACCCCGACCGCCGGCGCCGCCGCCGCCATGGCAGCCCGCCGGATCCGGGAGAAGGCGGCCAAGATCGCGGCCTACCTGCTGGAGTGCGCCGAGCACGACGTGGTCTGGGAGGACTACAAGTTCCAGGTGAAGGGCGCCCCGGAGCGCGCCGTCACTATGGGCGATGTGGCCTTCGCTGCCTACACCAACGTTCCGCCCGGCATGGAGCCCGGCCTGGAGGCGACCTACTACTACGATCCGCCCAACCTGACCTTCCCTTACGGCTGCTATATCGCCGTGGTCGATATCGACAAGGGGACCGGTGAGGTGAAGGTGCGCCGCTTCCTGGCGGTGGATGACTGCGGGACCGTCATCAACCCGATGATCGTGGAAGGGCAGATCCACGGCGGTCTGACCGAGGGTTACGCCATCGCATTCATGCAGGAGATCCCCTACGACGAGAGCGGCAACTGCCTGGCCTCCAACTTCACCGAGTACCTGGTGCCCACGGCGGCGGAGACGCCGGTCTGGGAGACCGCCAGCACGGTGACGCCGTCGCCGCATCATCCAATCGGGGCCAAGGGCGTGGGCGAGTCGCCCAACGTCGGTTCGCCGGCGGCCTTTGTCAACGCCGTCGTCGATGCGCTCTCCCCGTACGGGGTCCGGCATATGGATATGCCGCTTAGCCGGCACAAGGTCTGGAAGGCCCTGCGCGAGGCCGGCATTAACGAATAGTGCGGATGGGTCCGGGGTGGTCGTCCCGCCTCGGACCCTTCCCCCTACGCAACAGGAGGATGCTTACGTGAAGCTGCAACTGAGCGGGGTCGAGCGGGTCAGCGTAGAGAAGGCAGTGGTCTACGGGTTCGTCACCGATCCGCACCGGGTGGGCAACTGTATGCCGGACCTGCAGGAGTTGACGGTGCAGGACGAGCGGCACATGGTGGCCATCGTCCGTGTTGGGATTGGGCCGATCCGCGGGAAGTTCAAGATGGAGGCCGCCATTACCCCGGAGGATGGGGAGGGGCTGGCCCTGAAGCTGAAGGGCAATGGCATGGGCAACGGCATTGCCATGGAGAGCAGGATGAAGCTGGTGGCTGTCGACGGGGGGACCGAGCTCCACTGGAGCGCCGAGGCATCGGTCAGCGGGCCATTGGCCGGCGTAGGCGGTCGTCTCCTGGAGGGGCAGGCCCGGAAGACGACCGAGCAGCTCTTCATTAACATTCGCAAGGCATTGGAGAGCGAAAACCAGGCGGCTGGATAGGAGGGCGGGGCCAGATGCACGGGATGATCAGTCTCACGGGAAGCCCGCAACTGGCCGCAGCGGCGCAGGCGTTGCAGGAGAAGGGGGAGCCTTTCGCCCTCGCTACGGTAGTCGCTCGCCGGTCGCCTGTCTCCTCACAGTTGGGCGACAAAGCGATCGTAAAAGTTGACGGCACCCTGATCGGCTGGATCGGGGGCAGCTGCTCCCAGCCGGTGGTGAAGCGGGAGGCGCTGGCGGCCATGCAGGAGGGGGAGCCCCGCCTGGTGCGCATGCGGACGGATGAGGTGAGCCAGATCCCCCCGCTGGCCGGGGTGACCACCGTGGCCATGACCTGCCCGAGCGGCGGAGAGGTGGAGATCTTTATCGAGCCGGTCCTGCCCCGCCCCATGCTCCTGGCCTTCGGCGAGACGCCGCTGGTCCGGGCGCTGGCCCAGATGGCCCCGGTGGTCGGGCTGGACTTCACACCGGTGGATGATCTCAACCGCCTGGCGGAGCTGGAGCCGGGGGTGGTTCGCCGCGACAGCTTCGTGGTGGTGGCGACCGCCGGCCATTTTGATGAGGAGGCGCTGACCTTCGCCCTGCGGACCGGGGCCCGGTACATTGCCCTGGTTGCCAGCGCCAAACGCACCGCGGCCGTACTGGAAGTGCTGCAGGGCGGCGGTCTCTCTGAGGCCGTGCTTGCCCGGATCCGCCGGCAGGCGGGGATCGATCTGGGGGCCAGGTCTCAGGAGGAGATCGCCCTGGAGCTGCTGGCCGAGATTGTGCGGGAGCGGCGGAGCCAGGATGCTGCGGCCGGGCCGGGCGCCGGGCTGGGCGCTGACCCCGACGACCTGAGCCTGCCCATGGCGACGCCGATTCTGGCCCGTGACCCGATCTGCGGGATGGAGGTGGAGGTGGTGGGCGCCCGCCACACCTACGAGCATGAGGGCCAGACCCACTACTTCTGCTGCCCGCACTGCCGGGCCAAGTTCGTCAAGAACCCGGCGGCCGCTCTGGAGGCGGGAGGGGTGCCGGTTGGGTAGGGTGGTCGGGCTCATGCTGGCCGCCGGGCGCTCCCGCCGCCTGGGCCGGCCCAAGCAGTCCCTGCCCTTCGGTGACCGCACCCTGCTGGAGGCCACGGTCACCGGCGCCCGGCAGGCCCCGCTGGATGACCTGGTCGTGGTCCTGGGCCCGGAGATGGAGCCCATGGCCCGGCGCCTCGCCGCCATGGGGGTCCGGTCGGTCGAGACTCCGCCGACCGCCCCGGCCTGCTCCCTCTCGATCCGCACCGGCCTGGCGGCGCTCTCTGGCGCCGGCCCCGAGGCAGTGCTCCTGCTCCTGGGCGACCAGCCCGGCGTGGGCGCCCCCGAGATCCGGGCCGTGGTCGAGGGCTGGCGGGCGAGTGGGAAGCCCCTGGCCGTGGGACGCTACCGCGGCGAGTGGGCTCACCCCTTCCTGCTCAGCGGTCCCTACATGCAGGGGCTGCAGAGCCTGGAGGGGGAGAAGGGGGTCTGGCGGATTCTTGAGGCCAACGCTGACCAGGTGGAGCCGGTGGAGTTCGACCGGCCCGTCCCCCGCGATGTAGACCTCTGGGAGGACTACCTGGCGCTCCTGGCGGAGTTTGGCCTGCCCGAGCCCGGGATTTAGTCCGCGCCGACCGACAAGGAGGTGGCCCCGCTGTTCTCATCGCTCGCCGACCTGCAGAGGCGTCTGGCCGATTCGCTCTACCTGGCGGATGATGGCCTGGCCACAGCCCTCTTCCTCGCCGCCCGCCTGCCCCAGCCGCTCTTGCTGGAAGGGGAGCCGGGGGTGGGCAAATCCGAGCTGGCCCGCACCCTGGCGGCCGCCTACGGCCTCCCCTTCATCCGGCTTCAGTGCTACGAGGGACTGGAGGCCCGCGACGCCCTCTACGAGTGGAACTACTTGCATCAGCTGCTGGAGATCCGGGCTCGGGAGGGGGAGGCCGCTGAGGGCATCCGCGATCTCTTCTCCGCCGACTTCCTCACCCCCCGGCCGCTGCTGAAGGCGATCCAGGAGTCCCGGACCGCCCCGGCCGTGCTGCTGATCGATGAGATCGACCGGGCGGACGAGGCGTTCGAGGCCTTCCTCCTGGAGTTCCTGGCCGATTATGCGATCACCATCCCCGAGTTGGGGACGATCCAGGCGACAGTGCCGCCGATCGTGATCATGACATCCAACCGGACCCGGGAACTGCACGATGCGCTGAAGCGGCGCTGCCTCTACCACTGGGTCAACTACCCCACCGTGGAGCAGGAGATCCAGATCGTCTCGGCCCGGGTGCGCGACACCCCGCCCGCCCTCGCGCAGGCCCTGGTCCATGCGGTGCGCTGGCTCCGGGGGCTGGACTTGCAGAAGCCTCCTGGCGTGGCCGAGACCCTCTCCTGGGTCCGGGCAGCCCGGGCGCTGGAGCAGAGCCGCCTCACCCGCCCGCTGATGGAGCAGACCCTGGGACTGGTGGTGAAGAACTATGACGACCTCCAGCGTGTCCGCACAAGCGAGTACGCCGGCCTGGAAGGGTAGCCCGGGCCGGGCGAACCCCCACGAACTCCGCGCCAGCTGTATCCGCTTCGGCCGGCTCCTGCGGGAGCATAACCTGCCCGTGACACCCGAGCGGGTTGTCCGCTGGCTCCGGGCGCTGGAGATCCTGGGCTGTGAGCACCCGGCAGACCTCTACTGGTCCGGCCGGGTCACACTGGTCTCCGGCTACGCCCAGATCCACCGGTACGATGATCTCTTCTGCCAGTACTGGCTGGTCCCGGAGCATCCGGCCCTGGACCGTGATGCCGCCGGGGCGACTAGCCGGAGCAGCCGTACATCAGAGCGGAACCCATTCGCCCTCAGCCTGCCAGGCGGCGAGACCGACCAGGGGGATGAGGAGCGGGGCGAGGGTGCCGGGAGCCGCCCGACCACCGATGGACGTGAGCAGGACCGCCGCTGGAGGCTGGGCGATCCCTACATTCCGCCTGGCTCATCCGCCCGGTCCGAGGCGGATGGGGCGGACCCCACACCCGCTCCCGGACTCTACAGCGACATGGAAATCCTCCGTGAGAAGGATTTCGCTGCCTACCGCAAAGAAGATGAGGAAAGACTGCGCCAAGCAGTAACAGACAGACCAATCTGGCTCCTGCCCGAGATGCGCTCCCGCCGGACCCGGCCCGATACCCGAGGCAGCCGGATCGACCTGCGGCGCACGCTGGCGGAGGCGATTCGGCGGGCCGGTGAGCCGGTCCGGCTCCTGCGCCGCAGCCCAACGAGGCGGTGGCGCAAATGGGTCTTCCTTTGCGATATCTCCGCCTCCATGGCCCCGTACTCCAAGGGGCTTCTCCTGGTCCTGCAGGCGGTGGCCGCCCGCCGCCGGGCGACCGAGGTCTTCCTCTTCGGCACCCGGCTGACCCGGGTGACGCCCCAACTGCGCCGGCTGGAGAAGAGCGGCCTGGAGGTCATGCTCCACTCCGTGACCGACTACCACGGGGGCACCCGGCTCGGCGAGTCACTGGAGCGGTTCGCCAATCAGTATGGCAAGCGGGGCATGGCCCACGGCGCCGTACTCTTCGTTCTCTCTGACGGCCTGGACCAGGGGGAGCCCGGCCAGGTCGCCCGGGTGATGCGGCGGCTGGAGCGCATGGCCTGCCGGATCGTCTGGGTCAATCCGCTGAAGCGGACCCGAGGCTACGAGCCCACCGCTCAAGGTATGAGCGAGGCCCTGCCCCATGTCGACGAGTTCCTGAGCGGCCATAACCTGGCCGACCTGCTCGCCCTGCTGAACCGGCAGGCCCGGGCAGACCGCTGAGTGGAGGTGGCGCACCATGCGAGAGGTCCTGCAGCAGATCGAGGAGTGGCTGAGAGACGGCCGGAAGGTGGCCGCCGCCACCGTCGTGCGTGTGCTGAAGAGTGCGCCCCGTCAGCCGGGCGCCATGATGGCTCTGAATGACCTGGGCGAGGTGATCGGTTCCGTCTCCGGCGGATGCGTGGAGTCGGCCCTCTACGAGGAGGCGCAGCAGATTCTCCAGACCGGGCGCCCTGCCTTCTTGCATTACGGCATCGCCGATGACCAGGCCTTTGAGGTGGGGCTCACCTGCGGTGGCACGATTGAGGTCTTCGCGGAGCGGCTGGACTGGGCGGAGCAGATCCTGCCCCACCTGGCCCATGCGATCCGCTCCGAGCAGCCCGTGGCCCTGGTGACCGTGATCGGCGGTCAGCCCATGGGCGCCAAGCTCCTGGTCTCCGAAGGCGAGGTGCTCGGTACCACCGGCTCCGCCGGCCTGGACCGTGCGGCGGTCGCTGAGGCCAGGGCCATGCTAAGCCAGGGGCAGACCGGTATCCGCCGGTACGGCCCCGAGGGGGAGCAGCGCCGTGACGACATCGCCCTCTTCATCGAATCCTTCGCCCCGCCGCCCCGCATGTTCGTCTTTGGGGCGATCGACTTTGCGGCCGCCGCCGTGCGGGTGGGCAAGTTCCTGGGCTACCGGGTCACCCTCTGCGATGCACGCCCCGTCTTCGCCACCCGCTCCCGCTTCCCGGAGGCCGATGAGGTGGTGGTCCGGTGGCCCCACGAGTTCCTGGCAGAGGCCGCGGTCGGCCCGCGGGACGCCATCTGCGTGCTGACCCATGACTCGAAGTTCGACATCCCCGTGCTGATCGAGGCGCTCAAGACGCCTGCCGGGTTTATCGGCGCACTGGGCAGCCGCGCTACCTGTGAGAAGCGGCGGGCGGAGCTGCTGGAGGCCGGGGTGCCGGAGCCGGAACTGGAGCGGGTCTGCGCGCCGGTGGGCCTGGACATAGGCGGACGGACCCCGGAGGAGACCGCCATCTCCATTGCGGCAGAGTTGATCGCCCTGAAGAATGGCCGGGAAGGCGGCCGCCTGGGTCGCAGTTCCGGCCGCATCCACACCGATCGGGAGCCGGTCCAGGTGTGAGCCACCGGCGACAGAGGAGAGAGGATCGCATGGACGACAAGGCCCGGCGCCTGCTCGATGTCTGCTCAAAAATGGGCACGCAACTGGAACTGGATCCGCTGCTGCAGACGGTCACCCATTCCGCCCGCCAGTTTGTAGATGCCGACCTCAGCGGCCTGCTCACCTTGTCCGATGAGGACCCCGCCCAGTTCGCGGGCATCTGGGTCTCGGGGTGGGAGAGCCCCCCCAAGCATTACCCGACAGGCGTGGGGATCTTCAACCTGCCATTGAAGACCGGCCAGCCGCTCCGTGTGGAGCATGCCCCGCATCATCCGGAGTCGGTCGGCGTGCCGGTGGGACATCCTCCCATCGGGCCGTTTCTCGGCGTTCCGCTGCGGGTGAAGGAGCGGGTGATCGGCACGCTCTTTGTGGCACGGATCACGGGTGGGGAACCCTTCACCCCGGAGGATGAGGAGCTGCTGGTCACCTTCTCGAGCCAGGCCTCTGTTGCCATTCACAACTCCCGGCTCTACCGGCAGGTGGAGGAGCTGGCGATCTTGCGGGAGCGGGAGCGCATGGCGGTCAACCTGCATGATACCGTGGCCCAGATCTTCTTCTCGATCGGCATGGAACTGGACGGTCTGCGCGAGCTGATTCCGGCAGACCGGCTGGAGTATATCCGCTCCCTGGTGACCAGTGGCTCCCGCAAGGTGCGGGAGGCGATCGGTCATCTCTACGACGAGGGCGGGCTGCCGGCGGAGGCCGATCTCCACCGGCGCATATCGGCCCTGGTTGCCGAGTCGCAACGAGAGCAGCGAATGCAGGTCGGGCTCGTGGTTACAGGGCCTGTCTCCCACCTGCCCCACGAGATCACGGAGGTCTTCTACCGGGCGGCCCGTGAAGGGCTGACCAACGTGCGCAAGCACTCGCGGGCGGAAGTGGCGGTGATCAGTCTGGCGGTCCGGGCCGGCCTCGTCCAGATGACGATTCAGGACAACGGTGTCGGCGTGCCGGATGACCTGCTGGCGCAGGCGCCCCACCTTCAGCGCTTCGGCCTGGTGGCGATCCAGCGCCAGGTGGAGAGGCTGGGCGGGGCGTTTGAGATCAGCAACGGCGATGAAGGGGGCTGCGTCGTTCGTATCTGGGCACCGATTCCGTCCGGGAGTGAGGAGGGGGCACGGAGTGGAGCGTATTCGCATCCTGATCGTAGATGATCACCTGATCGTCCGCCAGGGGCTTCAGACGATCCTCGCGAAGGAGGCGGATATGGAGGTCGTGGGGGCGGCCGCTTCCGCCGAGGAGGGTCTGGAACTGCTCGATCAGACCCGGCCGAACATCGCACTGGTGGACGTTCGAATGCCCGGGCTGAGCGGGGTGGAACTCTGCCGCCGGGCACGCGGGATCGCACCGGAGACAGCGGTGGTGATCCTGACCAGCTTCTTCAATGAAGAGCTGGTCCGGGAGTGCATCCGGGCGGGGGCACGTGGGTACCTCCTGAAGGACGTGGACGACCTCAACCTGGTCCGCAGCCTGCGGGATGTCGTTCAAGGGGAGGCGGCGGTGAACCCGAAGGCGGCCGCTCTGCTCCTGGACTGGGTCAACCAGCGGCCCGACCCCGGTGAGATCTCCGGGGAGGAGCTGGAACTGCTCCGGTACATCGCCCAGGGGATGACCAACCGGGAGATGGCGGGCGTGCTCTACCTGAGCGAGAACACGGTGAAGGACCGGGTGCTGGAGCTGTTCCGCAAGCTGAAGGTGAAGGGGCGGGTAGAGGCCGTCATGGAGGGCGTCCGGCGGGGTCTCTTGTAGTTCATAGGCGCAGCAGAGCCCCCGGCGGGAGTGCCGGGGGCCATTCGTGATCTTCTCTACCGGTCTGCCGTCACGTTCAGGAACTCATGCACATCACCCAGGACCAGGTCGACCGCTGCCTGCCAGAAGTCCGGCTTCGTGAGGTCGACGCCGAGGTGCTTCTCGGCCAGGTCTTCGACCCGCATCCGACCGGTGTCGCGCAGGAGGGCGTTGTACTTCGCCACGAACCCGGCCCCCTCGGCCTGCGCCCGGGCGTAAATGCCGGCGCTGAAGAGGTAGCCAAAGGTGTATGGGAAGTTGTAGAACGGCTGGCCGGTCAGATAGAAGTGGAGGGTGGATGCCCAGGCGTTTCCCGTGTACTCCGCCAGGGCCCCATGATGCGCGGTCCGCATAGCCTCCTCCATGAGCGCAACCAGCCGGCGGGCCGGGACCGGACCGCGGCGCCGCTCCTCGTAGAAGGCCAGTTCAAAGGTGAACCGGGCATGCAGCCCCATGAGGAAGCTGACCGCCTGCCGGGCCTTGCCGTCCAGGAGGGCCAGCCGCTCCGACTCGTCCGTCGCCGCCTTGACCGAGGCGTCCGCCACGATCATCTCGGCGAAGGTCGAGGCCGTTTCGGCCACGTTCATGGCGTAGCCCTGCGCCATTTGCGGGAGGTCATTCATGACCGACTGGTGATAGGCATGGCCCAGCTCATGGGCGAGTGTCGAGACGTTGCGCGGGTTGCCGCCATAGGTCATGAAGATGCGGGATTGCTTCGCGACCGGGAAGGAGGTGCAGAAGCCACCGGGCCGCTTGCCGGGCCGGTACTCGGCCTCGATCCACCGGTTCTCAAAGGCGTGCTGGGCGAAGGCGGCCAACTCAGGGCTGAAGGCCCCAAAGTGGGTGATGATAAACGCTGCCGCCTCGTCGTAGCCTACCTTTCGCTCAACGCCCCCCAGCGGAGCACCGATGTCGTACCACGCCAGCTTCTCCAGCCCGAGCAGCCGGGCCTTACGGTCCAGGTACTCCACCAGGGGTCCCCGGCTCTGCACGATCACACTCCACATGGTCTCCAGCGTCTGGGCGGTCATGCGGTTGGTCTCCAGAGGCTCCTGGAGCACCGACTCCCAGCCCCGGGCCTCGTAAAGGTTGAGCCGGTAGCCGCCCAGGTTGTTCAGCACCGTTGCGAAGAGGTCCTCCTGATCCGACCAGGCCTTGGTGTAGCGACTGGCCATCTCCTGTCGGACCGTCCGGTCGGCATGCGTCAGCTTGTTGGCCGCCTGACTCATGGAGAGCTGAACGGTCTGGTCGTTCTCCTCCCAGGGGACGGTCATCTGTGCGACGATCGCGTTGTACATCTCGTTCCAGCCGTGGTAGCCGTTGACCGAGAGCGAGGTCGCCAGCGTCTCCTGCTCCGAGGCCATCTTCTGCGCGGCACGGCGGCGCTTCTCCTCCAGGTTGAAGCGGATCGCATCGAACTCGGGAACCGCCAGGAGCGCCTGCCAGGCCTCCTCGGGGATCTCCAGCATCTGCGCATCGATCATGGTCACCAGGTTGTTGAAAGCACCCTGTAGCTGCCGGTGCCGGCCGCCAAGGACCTTGGCCTCTGTATCCTTCATGTTGGCAGAGTTGAGGCAGCTGATATAGGCGCCGGTCTGCCGCAGATAGCTGGCGAGGTCCATCTGCTGGACGATCAACTCGCTCCAGGCGGGGATCGCAGCGGGGGTCTGTGGGACGCCCAGCCGCTTTGCACGGGCCAGCACGGCTGGGATCTCCTGCTCCAGGCGGCTCAGCTCCTGCCGCAGGGCTTCGGAATCGCTGCCGCCGGGGTAGATCGCATCCAGGTCCCAGGTCTGCACGAGGGGCTTCACTCCGCCCACCATCCTTCGTCACGATTTCGGGGTCGCCCCCGTCCTCATTGAAGTACTTCATGGAGCGAAGTTTTCCTTCTATCGAACGGTCTCCAGCGCTCGGATATACCGTTCGGCGGAGCGGAGGACGGCGTTGCGCCCATCTTCCTGCACGACCCGGCCCTGCCAGCCGCCGTAGATCCGGTCAAACTCGTAGCTCGCTGCCCGATCAGCAATCCGCCGCACGGTTGCTGCCGGCAGCGGGAGCAGGTTCGGATAGCTGTACATAAAGCTGACCCAGCGGGTATCCGGCACCACGGTGATCGTGTCGCCCGTAAAGATTGCACCCTTGCCCGCTGCACCGCCCTTCCAGTGAAGGATGGTGGAGCCGGGGAAGTGACCGCCCATGCGGACCAGGGTAATCTGCTCGTTCACCTGGTAGCTCTCTCCTTGCCAGAACTGGAGCCGGGGCGTGGGACGGACGACCCATTCCCGATTCGACTCGTGGAGCAGGATCGTCGCGTTGAACCGATCTGCCCAGTCGGCCATGGTCGAATAGAAGTGGGGGTGAGAGATGGCGATGTACCGTATACCACCCCGTGCCCGGACCGCCTCGACCGTGGCATCATCGATATAGGAAAAGCAGTCCCAGAGCACGTTGCCAAATGGGGTCTGGATAAGGTGCCCCCGCTCCCCGATCGCGAAGGTGGGCTCGGTCCGAATGGCCACCAGGCCGGGCTCCAGTTCATCGAACACGTTCCGGTAGCCGGCTTCGCTCATCTTCGTCAGGGTGGTCCACTGCTGCCCGCCGGCCCGTATATACTGGCGTTCTTCATCGCAGATGGAGCAGACGGCGGGCGGGGCCTCACTCTCCGGGTAACTGGTGCCACACGTTATGCAGATCCACGACTCCATAAGTCTAACAACCTCCCTTTCGCTCAACCGCATCATAGCAGGATGAGACCAGCTCGAGGTATCCCAGAAAAGTGGGGGTGCTCGACGCTACCAGGTGAACAGTTCCCGACTTGTGGTGTGGCGCTCGATCCGGCTCATGACCGGCGTGTAGCCAATCCCCGGCCCGGTCGGCACGGTAATGTAGCCATCGGGGCTGACGGTCACCTCGGGTTCGATGATATCCTCGTGCCAGTAGCGGGAGCTGGCGGCAGTGTCGCCCGGGAGTGTGAAGTTCGGCAGGGTGGTAACCGCCACGTTATGCGCCCGTCCGATGCCCGCCTCCAGCATGCCGCCGCACCAGATCGGCACACCGGCAGCGGCGCAGAGATCGTGCAACTCCTTCGATGGCGTCAGCCCGCCGACCCGGCCCACCTTCAGGTTGATGATCCGGCACGCCCCCAGTTCGATGGCGGTCTGCGCATCGGCGGGGGAGTGGATCGACTCGTCCAGGCAGATCGGGGTTTTCAGCGCACGCTGCAGCTTAGAGTGCTGGTAGATGTCGTGATAGGCGAGGGGCTGCTCGATCATCATCAGGCCGAATTCATCCATGGCCTTGAAGAGCGGCAGGTCGTCGAGGGTGTAGGCGGAGTTGGCGTCGGCCATAAGCGGAATCTCACCAAACCGCTTGCGGATCGCCTCGATCACGCTCACGTCCCAGCCGGGCTTGATCTTCACCTTGATCCGGTGATAGCCCTGTGAGAGGCGGAGTTCGATCGTCTCCAGCAGGTCTTCGACCCGGGACCGGATGCCGAGGCTGATCCCCACGGAGATCTTCTCCCTGGTCCCGCCCAGCGCCCGGGCCAGGCTGATCCCTTGCTCCCTGGCGTAGAGGTCCCAGAGTGCACCGTCCAGCACCGCCTTGGCCATGTTGTTCCCGCGCACGAAGGCCCAGAGTCGATGGGCGTCGTCGGGGTGAGCGATCTCCTTGCCGAGGATCGCCGGGATCAGGAAGTCGCGAAGCATGTGCAGACAGGTCTCCGTGGTCTCGCCGCTGTACAGCGGGGCGTCCATGGCGACCGATTCGCCCCATCCCTCCAGTGAGCCGGACTCGATCCGGACCAGCAGGAAGTCCTTCGTCTGTTCGACGCCAAAGCTGGTCTCGAAGGGTTCCTTCATCTCCATGGTCAGGCGCCGGACCTCAACGCGGTCTATTCGCATATGCGTGTCCCCTCTCGACTAGGTTCGGAGCAGATAGGCCATGAGCCCGGGGCCGGTATCGACCACTCCGGCGATTCGGTAGCCGAGGCGGAAGCAGTGGGTGAGGGCCTGGCGGACCAGCAGACGCCACTGTAGGGCCAGAGCGGGGTCCCGCTGCCGCAGGTGGTCGATCCCGACGGGGATTGGGCAGGTGAGGCGCGGATCGGCCAACTCTGTGCGGACCGCCACCGGCCTGGCCCCCTCCAGTGCCAGGATGCTCGTGCCGGTCAGCCCTTCGGGCGGAGGCTCTTCGCCGTGTGCCAGGGCAACGACACGCGGCGATGTCAGGTCCCACTCTGCCACCACCCGGTCTGTGGGCAGTCCCTGATTCAGGCTGTCCTGCATGAGCCCGTACATGTTCTCCAGGTACGTGCCGACCCCTGCGCCCAGACGGCCGATATTGAGCCGGGCGTTGGCCGACTGGAGTGGATCGTAGGTCCAGCGAATGATCCGGTACCCCTTGGAGAGCGCTGCGTGCCGCTGGGCCCACTTGAGTCTGGCACCCACCCCCCGTCCCCGCAGGTCGGCGCGGGTGACCAGGATATCGCTCCAGAGGTAGGGTGTGCCCCGTTCCAGGGCAGGCAGGCCAAAGGAGAATCCGACCAGGGCGCCGTGTTCGTCGAAGGCGCCCAAGACCAGGCCGCCGATCTTGTTGGCCACGACCATCTGATTGGTCGGCACCGACTGCTCGGCACCCCAGGTGGTCACCTGGAGCTGGTAGGCGGCCTCATAGTCGGCCATGCTGGTCAGCGGGCGCGTGATCATGCCGGAATCACCCCACGGAGTGCTTGTAGGCTTCATCTCCTTCACTGCTTCAGTCGGGGGTCGAGAACGTCACGCAGCGCATCGCCCAGTAGGTTGGCCGAGAGCACGGTACTGCTAATTGCCAGGCCGGGGAAGGTGAACATCCACCAGGCGTCGCGCAGGTAGGTCCGGGCATCGGCCAGCATGCCGCCCCATTCCGGGGTCGGCGGTCGGACGCCGAGGCCGATAAACGACAGACCCGCGGTGGAGAGGATTGCCACGCCAACGCCCAGCGAACCCAGGACCACGATCGGGGCCACGATATTCGGCAGGATGTGCTTCAGCATGATCCGGAGGCTACCCGATCCCAGAGCCCTGGCGGCTTCCACGTACTCGCGCTCCCGGGCCGACAGAACGGTGCCCCGGACCAGGCGGGCATAGGTTGGCACGCTGGAGATACCAACCGCGAGGATAAGATTGTTCATGCTTGGGCCCAATGTAGCAATAATGATCAGCGCAAGCAATATGCCGGGGATGGCCAGCATGATATCGACAATGCGCATCACGATCTGGTCGATCCATCCACCGAGGTAGCCGGCCAGCATGCCCATGGTGGAGCCGATCACCGCGGCGATCGAGACCGCCATGAGTCCGACCCGCAGGGAGACCCGGGTGCCGTAGATAATCCGGCTGAGGATATCCCGCCCCAGGTTGTCGGTACCCAGAGGGAAGGTGACAGAGGGGGCCTCCAGGGCGTGAGCAGAGTAGACCTTGAGTGGATCATGGGGCGAGAGTTGGGCTGCGAAGAGCGCCGTGAACAGGAGCAGGAAGATATAGAGCCCGGCGATAACCGCCGCCTTCTTGCGCAGGAATCTGCGGAGTAGTCTCATGCCGGCCCCTCCTTAGCTATAGCGGATGCGGGGGTCCAGCAGACCGTAGATCAGGTCGACCACCAGGTTAACCGCGACGTAGGCGAAGGCGACATAGAGGCCGATCCCCTGCATCATAGGATAATCGCGGGCTTGAATGGCTCCGACCGCCAGCCGGCCAACCCCGGGCCAGGCGTACAACTGCTCAATGATAAAGGTACCGCCCAACAGGGAGCCAATCTGAACGCCAATGATCGTTACTACGGGGATCAGCGTATTCTTCAGGGCGTGCTTGTAGAGGACGACCTTGCCGGAGAGCCCTTTGGCCCGGGCGGTGCGCACGTAGTCGGAGTTGAGCACTTCCAGCATGCCTGAGCGGGTCATGCGGGCCAGAACCGAGGAGGCCAGGGTGCCCAGGGTGACAGCCGGGAGGATCAGGTGCTTCCAACTGGAGGCACCCGCCACCGGCAGCAGATTGAGCTGGACACCGAAGACGTAGATCAGCAGAATGCCGATCCAGAAGCTTGGGAGGCTGACCCCCATCATGGCGATGACCATGGTCACGGAGTCAACCCAGGTGTCCCGCCGCGCCGCGGCGACCACTCCCAGGAAGATTCCCAGGGGAATGGCGATCCCCATGCCGGCAAGGGCCAGCAGGAGGGTGGCGGGGAGCCGCTCGGCCATCTCCGCGCCCACGGGCCGCCCGCTCTTCAGCGAGTTGCCCAGATCGCCGCGCAGGGCGCCGAAGAGAAAGCGGGCGTATTGCTCGGGAAGGGGGCGGTCGAGCCCCAGTTCTGCCCGGAGCCGGGCCACCTGGTCTGCGCTGGCGTGGACATCCAGCATGACCTGGACCGGGTCACCCGGGGTCAGGTGAACCATGGAGAAGATTACGAGCGTGACGCCCAGCAGCGTCGGAACAGCCGCCACGAGGCGTTTGATCACGTAGGTCAGCATGGGCCGCCTCCTTCAGGGGGGCAGATGGGGCGGGGAGGAGTCCCCGCCCGCCTGCCGCTGCTACTTGGCCTGAACCGAGGCGTCCATGTACTGGAGCCCCTTCGTCGGATGCATCCAGACACCCTGGACCCGCTTGTTGATGGCGAAGAACTGCTCCTCGTTGTAGACCGGCGCCCAGTAGGCCTTCTCGATCATCAGGGCCTGAAGCTGCTTATAGGCATCGGCCCGCTTGGCCGGATCGACCGAGGCACGGCCGAGCTCGATCAGCCTGTCCAGGGCAGGATCGTTCACCTTAGACCAGTTGATTCCCTGACCGATCTGGCTGGAGTGGAGGAAGAGGTAGACCACGTCCGGATCGGCATAGGTGTAGCCCATGAGCGACATGTCGTGCTTGCCGTTGGTCAGACCGGCGGTCAGCGTGGCCCACTCGTAGGGCTGGACATCCACCTTGATCCCGACCTCCTTCAGGTCGGCCTGGATCAGCTCAGAAGCAGCCTTCCAGGTGCCGGAGGTCTGGGTGAAGAGGTTGAGGGTGAGGACCTTGCCGTCCCTCTCGTAGTACTCAGCCCCCTTCTTGTAGCCCGCGTCCTCCAGCAGCTTCTTGGCCTTCTCGGGGTCGAAGCGGTAGCCGGTCTGCTCGACACCCGGATCATAGCCAAAGTAGACCTCGGGCAACGGACCGTAGGCGGGCTTGCCAAAGCCCCGCAGGACCGACTTGATTATGGCGTCTCGGTTGATGCCGCTGTTGATCGCCTGGCGCACCTTCGGGTCTTGCAGTTCAGGCCGCTCCAGGTTGAAGATGACGAAGAGTCCGAGCCCCTGCCGCTTGATCGAGAGGACCTCAAAGGTCCCATCGGACTTGAAGCGGTCCACGTTCTGGTAGTTAACGTTGGTAATATCTACGTCGCCCGACTCGAGGGCGGCAATGCGGGTTGCCTCCTCAGGGATGATCTGGAAGACAAGCTCGTCCGGCATGACCGGTCCCTTGCTCTGGTAGAAGGCGGGGGCCCAGTTGAAGTCGGGGTTCCGCTTCAGGGCAATCCGCTCGCCGGAGCGCCACTCGGCAATCGCGTAGGGGCCCGCGCCGACCGGGTTCCGACCGTAGTCCTCCTTCTCTGCGGCGGCCTTGGAGAGCGGGGCGAGGAACCCGGTGGAGAGCGCGTCGGCGAAGGGGGCGAAGGGGTTGTTCAGCGTGATCTTCAGCTCATAGTCGCTGACCGCCTCCACCGACTTCACCTCCTTGACGAGTGCCCCTGCGTTCTTCGCCTTGGTGTCGGGATTCTGCGCCCGTTCGAAGGTCCACTTCCAGTCCACCGCCTTGAGCGGGTTCCCGTCGTGGAACTTGGCGTTCTCCTTCAGCTTGAAGCTCCAGGTCAGACCGTCCGCCGAGACCTCGTAGGAGTCGCAGAGGTAACAGACGTACTTCTTGCTCTCCGGATCCTGGGCGAGCATGGAGCCACCAATCCACCAGCCGACCGAGTTGACGACCGCCATGCCGCTCTTCTGCACGTCGAGCGTGTCCGGTTCGTCCGAGAGACCGTAGTTGATCGTCCCACCCTGCTTCGACTCACCGGCAGCCTTCGAGCCACCCCCATCTGCCGGTGTGGTGCCGGCCTTCGAACCTCCGCTGCACGCTGACAGCAGCACCATGCCGGTCAGGAGCAGGGAGACCCCGAAGATCCACTTCCGCGTAGCCATGCCAGAACCCCTCCCCCATCGTGGTGCGGAACCTACTCGAGCAACCCCTTCAGCCGGTGGACTGAGTCCTCAACCGCCTGCAGGCGGGTTGTCGTCTCCTCTTTGCGGGCGGCCGCGACGCCGGCCAGGACGGCATTCATGACCGCCATTGCCGGCGTGTTGGCGTTGAAGAAGCTGGAACTGGCAAACGGGCTTCGCAGTACCAGGTTGGCCAGTGAGGCAGCCGGACTCTTCTGGCTGTCCGTCAGGAGAAGAACCGGCACCTCTTTCTCCCGGGCGTGCCGGACCACATCCAGCACCGTTCTGGCATAGCGCGGAAAGTGAATGGCGATCAGCATTTCGCCGCTCTGAAACGGGACCAGTTCCTCGGCCAGGAAGCCGCCGGTTCCCGTGATCAGGGTGACATTGCCCAGCGCCTGATGAAGGACGCTGGAGACGTGCAGGGCGACGGGGTAGCTGGAGCGCATGCCGACCACGTAGATCCAGCGGGCCTGGAGGAGCATCGCGACCGCCTCGGTCAGCAGTTCCTGGGGATTGGCTTCCAGCGCCTCCTGGATCCCGCGGATCTCGCGATCGAAGGAGCGGCTGAAGATATTGTCCTCCGGGAGATCGGCCAGCCGCTGCGGCGGGGCCAGCCGATAGCGCAAGCTCTCCCGGACCGCCTCCTGCAGGGCGGGGTAGCCGGCGAAGCCCATCTGCACCGCACAGCGGGTCACCGTGGCCGGGCTGACCCCCGCGGCGGTGGCCAACCGCTCCACCGTGAGGAATGCGATCTCGTCGGTGTGGGCCAGAAGAAAATCGGCAACCCGTTGCTGTGCCAGCGACAACGTCGGGTAGAGACCGCTGATATGCTCACGCACTGATGAGAAACTCACGACAAGTCTCCTCTGACAGAATAACGTGTTTGGTGAAAAATTCATTTCTCCCCGGATGCGAATAATCCTCCTTCCTGATATAATCTTTTCAAGCGATATGGATCACATCACTGGAAGGGAATGAGGCGGATGACCGCAATCACGCCCCAGGATCTGTTCCGGCTCAACCGGATTGGTGACCCGCAGATCTCACCGGACGGCGCCTGGGTAGCCTATGTAGAGCAGCGCATTGACCCCAAGTCATTCGCCTGGTGCTCAGACCTCTGGCTGGTTCCGGCTGATCGCTCGGCTCCGCCCCGGCCGGTGACATCGGGCGGGAGCAAGGACCACTCGCCGCGCTGGTCGCCGGACGGAGCGCATTTGGCCTTCCTCTCCAACCGGTCGGGATCGACCCAGGTCTGGCTGTTACCGGTGACCGGTGGTGAGGCGCTTCCCGTGACAGCAGGCGGGGTGGAGCCGGTGCAGGCGGTCTCCTGGAGCCCCGATGGCAGACAGATCGCCTTCGCAGCCTGGAACCGGGTGACGCCGGTCGACGAGGTCCCCTATCCGGGGGCGCCGGCGCCGGACCCGCAGCGAGTGCCGGAGGAGAAGGACCGCCCCCGCGTGGTCAGCCGCTTCGACCACAAGCACGACGGATTGGGCCAGTACGGCGACCGCTTCCGCCAGCTCTATCGCTGCCCGATAGGGAACGGCCCCAGCGAGCCGCAGCCTCTGCTCACGCTGGAGGCCAACTGCGACTGGCCGGCCTGGTCCCCCGACGGCCAGCGCATCGCCTTCACCGTGAGTGGTGCCGACGACCGGCACTTCTTCGCAGGTTCCGATCTCTGGGTGCTTGATCTGGGGACCGGGCAGGCCGAGCGGGTCTGGCACCCCGGTGGGCAGTGCAATACGAGCCGGCCCGCCTGGTCGCCCGAGGGTGCGCGCATCGCCCTGGTTGCTGACAACGCGGCCCACGGCTCCTACACCACCACCGATGGGCTCTGGGAGGTGGATCTTGCCACGGGTCAGGCGATCAACCTGACCGCCGGACTGGATCGGGAGGTGGGGGAGGCGATCTCCAGCGACTGGCGACATGGTGGCTTCACCGGCCCGACCTGGACGCCGGAGGGCTGGCTCTTCCTGGCCCGGAGCGAGGGACAGAGCCATATCTACCGCGTCCCGGGTGAGCTGCAGACCCAGGGAGCCATGGCGGTGGGCGGCTACAGCTATGGCGGTGGACGCACAGCCTACCAGGCGAACACCCCCGACCAACCCGACTGGATCTATGTGGATGGCCAGGTGGTGGCCAGGCCGGGTGGGGCCTGGGAGGAGTTCCAACTCGCCCCGGCTCGCCACTTCCGCTACGAGGGGTACGAGGCCTGGCCCATGGACGGCTGGGTGATGCTTCCCCCGGGCGAGGGGCCGCACCCGGCGGCGCTCTGCATTCACGGCGGGCCGCACAACGTCTATGGTGAGGCGCTCCATCTGCAGTTCCAGTTGCTGGTCGGCGCCGGATACGCCGTGGTCTACCTGAACCCCCGCGGCACACAGGCCTATGGCCAGGAGTTTGCCTCGGCCGTCTGCGGCGACTGGGGCGGGGCCGACTATCACGACTTAATGAACGGGCTGGACGCCGCCATTGGCCTGGGTGGGATCGATCCGGAGCGGCTTGTGGTCACGGGCTGGAGCTATGGCGGGTTCATGACGAACCGGATCGTGACCCAGACCCGGCGATTCAAGGCGGCCATGTCCGGGGCGTGCATCTCCAACCTGCACTCCTTCTACGGAACCTCCGACATTGGCGATCCCTTCCTTGGCATTCAGGTGCCCGGTCTCCCGTGGGCCGAGCCTGAGGCGTTGCTGGCTCGCTCCCCCCTCCAGGCGGTCGAGCAGGTTGAGACCCCGGTGCTCCTCCTGCACGGCGAGCAGGATCTGCGCTGCCCGATCAGCCAGTCCGAGGAGTTCTACCTGGCGCTCCGTAAGTTGAGTAAGCCTGCGGCCTTCGTTCGCTATCCCGGCGAGCCGCACAGCTTCAATCAGCCGCTGCATATCTACGACCGGCATCGACGGACAATTGCCTGGTTCGATTTCCATATCGGGCAGTGACCGACCAGGGGCATGCTATCCCCAGAAAGGGAGGCGATGGGGGTCAGCCTTTCTACCCTCTTGACCCCCACCATTCTTCCGCGGTACGGTTTGGGGAGATGTTGAATGGGTCGGGCAAGTCGGAGGGATCCTCCATGCGACAGCCACCGATCTGGAGCCGGGACTTCACGCTCCTCTGGCTGGCCAATTTCCTCATGGGCATCAGTTTCTATTTCCTGCTCCCCACGGTGCCCGTCTTCGCCGTCGACCTGCTGGGCGCTGACACCAGCCAGGTCGGCTACCTGCTGGGGCTGTACACCCTGGCGGCGGTCATAATCCGACCCCTGGCCGGCTACGTGCTGGACGCCAAAGGGCGCAAGGCGGCATACCTGGGGGGATTAGTCCTCTTCGCCCTGTTCATCTTCAGCTATCAACTGGCGACAGCGATCCTGCTCCTGCTCGTGATCCGCTTTCTGCACGGCCTCAGTTGGGGTGTGCTGACCACCGGCGGCTCCACCGTGGCAGCCGACCTCCTGCCGTCGGAGCGGAGGGGGGAGGGACTGGGCTACTACGGCATGGCCATGACGCTGGCGCAGGCCTTTGGGCCTCTGCTCGGCCTGGCAGTCGTGGCCGGCGGACGGTACGACCGCCTCTTCCTCATGGCGGGGGCCATCGCGGTTATGGCCGTGCTCATGGCCACCGTCGTTCACTACCCAACGGTGACGCCCGGCGGCAAGCCCTTCTCGTTCGATGCCGTCCTGGACAGGCGCGTCGTGCCGATTGCGATCATTGGCCTCTTCACCATGATGAGCTACGGCGGCATTGTCAGCTTCCTCACCCTCTTCACAGCGGAGCGGGGACTAAATGCCGGTCTCTTCTTCCTGGTCTATGCCGTGACCATGTCCCTCTCCCGCCCCTTTGCCGGACGGTTGCTTGACCAGCAAGGGCCGACCCCTGCCCTGACCACGGGCCTTCTCCTGTTGGTGATCGGCTTCATCCTCCTGGGGCTGAGCCAGGGCACGCTGCTCTATGTGGTTGCGGCCGGGCTGCTGGGCGTGGGAAACGGCAACGTCCTTCCCACCTTGCAGGCCATGGCGATCAACCTGGTGGAGCCCGACCGGCGAGGTGTGGCCTCCAGTACCCTCTTCTCCGGTATCGATCTCGGCATTGGCCTGGGCTCGACCGTGTTGGGCTGGTTGGGCGATGCCGTCGGCCTCTCGACCATGTTCATTGCCAGTGGGCTGGTCCTGCTCTTGCCGCTCGCCTACTATCACTTCCACTTGCGCGGCTACTACGGGGCGAAGAGAGGGCGAACCGCCTAGTATTGGAAGGAAATTCTAGCTGAAAGGAATAACTGATCAAGGAGAGATGGGGGGTGCCTCTCCTTGATGGAAGATGATCTGCTCGCCCTGGCCGATGCTGAGAATCGGCTGCTGCGAGAAGAGGTTGAGGAACTGCGCAGCGCCCTGGCCAGTGCCAGCAAGGCGCTCGAACTGCTGGCCGCTGACAACGCCGAGTTCTGCCGGCGCATGGCCAGCCTGTTACCCTCGCCCGACGAGCCGCTGCTGGCGGGGCTGCGCATTGGCATTATCGGTCACCCTAGCAGGGAGCCGGACTACAGAGGCGTGATCGAGCGACTGGGCGGGCAGCTTCATTTCGCCGGGGCCAGTGACAAGCTGGGCCTGATTGATCGGGTCGTGCAGAAGGCGCACGGGACGGTCTTCCTGACCGCCTGGGCGAGCCACAAGGCTCATCAGCGGGCGCAGGCCGCCGCCCTGCGCTATGGGCGGCCCTTGATCCACAGCGATCAGCCCGGCCTCGCCATGGTGGAGCGGCTCCTGCTGGAGGACCTCCTGCCGCGCATTCGGGAGGCCCGGGTGCCGAGATGAAACGGACCTCTGGGCAGGAGTTGGCCTCGCCGGGTCGAAGTCCCGATGCAGAGGGAGGGTTCACCGAGTGCGAACTGCACTGGTGCTGGGTTCGACCGGATTGGTCGGCGGTCAGCTGCTGCGGCAGCTCCTGGCCGATGATCTCTGCGAGCGGGTGATCACGCTGGTCCGCCGTCCCACGGGCCTGGTCCACCCGAAGCTGAGGGAGCAGGTGGTCGACTTTGACCACCTGCATTTGGCGCGAGAGAGCTTCGCGGTCGATGATCTCTACTGCTGTCTGGGCACGACGATCAAGAAGGCGGGCAGCCAGGCGGCGTTTCGCCGGGTCGACTATGACTACCCGGTGGCAGCCGCTCGCCTGGCGGTTGAGTCGGGGGTGCAGCACTACCTGCTGGTCTCCTCCATGGGTGCAGATCCGCACTCCCGTATCTTCTACAGCAGGGTGAAGGGAGAGGTGGAGGCGGCGGTCGCCGGTGCCGGTCTCCCGTCGGTCGGCGTCGTCCGGCCCTCGCTCCTGCTGGGGGAACGGGAGGAGTTTCGGTTTGGTGAGGCGGTGGCGGCGGCGGTCAGCAAGGTGGTAGCCCCGCTCATGCCGGGAAAGATCCGGCCGATCACCGGTCAGACGGTTGCCCGTGCCATGATTCGCATCGCCCGGGAGGGGCCGCCCGGGGTTCAGATCTACCTGAACGATGAACTCCACCGCATAGGACAGCCGTCTCCGCCACCTGGTTAGACTAAGCGGTGAGGTGAGATCCAGGTGAAGAACCGTCCCCGGGTGGGAATCTGTTATGATCATCTCAGTGGTCTGCTTGGTGAGCGGCTTGCCCGCCGGTTGGTCGACCTGGGCTGGGTAACCCCGGAGCCTGCCCCGGGGGTGACGCCGTTGGGCTGGGCCGGCCTTCAGGAGATGGGCATGGATCTGGGGCCGCTGGTGGGGGGCCGGCGAAAACCGGTTGCCTTCTGCATGGAGCGGCGAAACGGCCGGCAGTATGACCATCTCGGTGCCCATCTGGGCGCCCTGTTGCAGCAGCATTTTGTGAAGAGCGGTTGGGTGACAGCCGCCGGCGAGCAATATGAACTGACCCCTGCCGGCGAGGAGGCGCTTCGCCGGATGGGGGTCTCTATGGAGGAGCCTACGTGAACCCGATTCTGCGTGAGACGCTGGTGATTGTCTTCTGGACCTTCTGGACCTCGGTTATCATCGGCTCGCTCGGCTCGCTGGTCCTCAGTTGGCCCCTCACGGCCACCTATCTCATGGCGGTCCTGACCATTGGTCCGACCCTGGCGATCATGCGGGGGCGAAACCGCGAGAAGGATGCCCTGGAGATCGGTGAGCGGGCCGGGGTGGAGCTTCTGGCCCTGCTGATCCTGCTGGGCATAGGCTGGCTCGGCGGGCACTACTTGGGACGCTAAGGCCGCACACCCCCGGCCGGCGTTCCGGACGGGGGTGATCCTGTGCGGGCGAAGGCCTGGCTCCTGGCGGTCGTCCTGCTTGCTGCGACCGGCTGTGGGAAGGAATCGGTCAGTTTTCCGTTCGAGGAGGTCCGCTACACCCTCTCCGGCGGGGTGGCGGGCTTTGACCGGGTGCTTTCGGTCCGCCCGGACGGGAGCTACGAGATCATGGATGATGGGCGGAGCGTGCGGCGCGGCCGGTTGCCGGGGGAGCACCTTCGGGCGTTGAAGGAGCGCCTCGCGGCGGTGGACTGGCTGGACCTGCAGCCGGAGTATAGCGACCCGAAGGTGGCCGACGCCCTCTTTGAGACGGTGATCGTCCGAACGGAGATGCAGAAGCACGAGACGACGGTCGGAACCGGGGGCACTCCTCCGGCGGTGCTGTCCGATCTCCTGGTCTTCCTGGCCGAGCGTGCTCGTGAGTTACGTACATAGACCAAGCCCGTGCTTATTGCAGCACGGGCTTCAGTCTGGTGACACAGTGCGAAGTTGTAGCGTGTGGTGCATAAAGATGCGCGGAATCGTCCGTGCGGACGGAGCCTCGTTTGCCGGTCTAGCTAAGGGGCGGATTTGAGGGCGGTCCCCACAGGAGGTGGTGACACGGATGTCACCGCCGACCCCCTCAAACGGGCCATCCGGGACCACGGATGGTCGTCGGATGGCCCCCGACCGCAAATCCGCTCCGCCGCCCCAGCCTCCGAGGCGAACGCTGCGATGGGAGCACGGACGAATTCCGACAGCCCGTGTGCACCACATGCAACCAACAAGGTCAGTCAGCGACCTGAAGCCCGTGCTTATTGCAGCACGGGCTTCTTGTCACTCCCCCAGGGTGAAGGTCCGGGCGATATCCCAGCGCCCCTTGCCCCGCAGCAGGTGGATCCGGTCCACGGTGAAGCGCCTCTTGAAGGAGATGTCTGCCAGGAGCTTGCGGGCCTCGGCGATATCGTCAGGGTTCAGTTTGTCGGCCAGGGTGAGGTGGGGCGTGTACTCATTGCCTTCGTACTTCTCCTGAAGCGTCTCCACGTAGCCGTCGAGGCCATCGACCAGGTCCCAGTGAAGATCGCTCAGGTCACCATCTTCATAGACCTTCACGTAGAGGATCGATCCCCGGAAGACGCCGATTCCTCCGAGCCGCACCTGAAAGGGCTCCCAGTTCCGGCAGATCTCCTCCATCTGCTCGATCACAATGGCGCCGCTCTGCCGGTAGATGAACGGGGACTTGACCGTAATGTGGGGAGGTGCCTGGTATTGAAGCAGGGGATGCTTCTCACGGATGGCCAGGAGATCACGGTACAGGTCCGGCGGCGGGAGGATCACCACGCCGTAGGCGTACGTGGGTCTAGTCATCGTGGTGTGTCAAACCCTTCTAATGCGGAGTGAGGGGGTTCCAGCAGATCTCTCGCTCTCCATTCCGATCCCCTTCGGCAGGATATGGAAGGGTGGTGTCGAACATACTTTCGGAGCACGCAAGAACAGGGGGAGTTCGATCGTGGATGCGAAGATGGTCATGCTGGAATGCCTGCGGGGCGAGCGGCGTCTGACCCGGGAGACGGTGGCCGCCATGTCCGATGGGGAGATTGGTTTTCGTCCCACCGAGGAGCAGATGACATTCGGTATGCAGGCGTTACACATACTCTCAAGCTATGCGACCCTTATGGAGGCGCTTCGGGGAAAGGGCTGGAACTGGGACCAGGGCATGAACACGGAGCGCTATCCCACCCTGAAGGCGATCCTTGAGCTCTACGACCAGGAGAGCGAGCGGCTCCTTACTTTCGTCGAGGGGTTGGCACCCCAGGCGGTCTTCGAGGAGATCCAGACCGGGTGGGGGGCGAAGGAGACACTGCTCCAACTTCTGATCAGTTGGCTGGCCCACGAAGCCCACCACAGGGGGCAGATGGTCACCTACCTCCGGCTGGCAGGGAAGCAGCCTGCCACCTATTAGGACGAACGTTCCGGACGAGCGTCACGCTTTCGCAGCGTCTACAGCGTTACCTGAAGGAGCGCGCCTGAGGAGAAGCAGCGCTGAGCCGCCCAGCACCATGGCGCCGCCGACCAGGCTGACCAGGGTGGGCCGCTCCCCCAGGAAGAGCAGGGCGAAGAGAATGGCGCTGACCGGGTCCAGGTAGGCGAGCACGCCGACATGCTGCACCTTGACATGGGCCAGGCCCACGAAGTAGAGGACCAGCGCCAGGGCGGTGTGGACCACGCCCACGACGGCCAGCAGCCCAATCGCCCCGGCCGGGGCGGAGAACATGACGGCAGCGAGGCCGGGGGAGAGCAGAACCGCCGGCAGCAGCACGGCGCTGGCCACCAGGGTCTGGACGAGGACAAGCCGCGTCGCCGCCACCCCACTCAGCCAGCGGCCGGTGATTGTCACCATGGCATAGAAGGCGGCTGCGGTCAGGCCGTAGCCAATCCCGGCGAGATCGGTGCCGCTCAGCCCCTGCCCGGGCTGGTAGAGCATGACTGCCACCCCACCGAAGGAGATCAGTGTGGCCACCAGGGTGAGTGACTCCAACCGCTCCTTCAGGAGGACCGGTGCGGTCATGGCAACGATGACCGGAGCGGCGTAGTAGGAGAGGACAGCGTTGGAGACGGTGGTCGTCGCCACCGCCTTGAAAAAGAAGAGCCAGTTGGCAGCCAGGGCCAATCCGCTGAAGGCGAGCAGGCCCAGGTGACGCCACTTCGCCGGCCCGGCCGGCATGGACCAGGGGCGCCCCCTGCCAGACCAGCGCTGCCAGGCCTCCAACAGCCCGAGGGCGAAGGCGCCGAAGAGGACCCGGTAGGTAACGGTGACCAGCGGGTCCTGCCCCGCCTTGCGGGCAAAGACGCCCACGCTTCCCCAGATCAGCATGGAACCAATCACAGCCAAGTACCCCCGCACTTATACCCTGCCCCCAGTCCGTTCGGCTCTGTCTGCCAGAGCCACCGATGGCTAGAACCATTCGCCACCGGCGGCATCACCCCTGCCTCCTTGACCAACCCCTTGATTTCCCGCACCCATTGCGGCATAATAGCGGAAATATCGTCATCTGTTGATGGGGAGAGTAGGCTCACCTGTGCAGTCCAGCGAGTCCGGGCAGAGTGGAAGCCGGGCCAGGTCACGTGAGCGGAAGCGGACCCCGGAGGAGCCCCCCGAACGGCCAGGTGGCCCGAGTAGGGCGGGACGGGAGCGCCCGGTACAGCGCAGAGAGTGGCCCTGCTACGGCGGGGCAACGAGAGTGGCACCACGGTCTGCAGACCGCCTCTTTGTCGGAGGCGGTCTTTTTTTTGTGTACGTGAAGGAGGTAACCACCGTGTCCTGGTTCCACACGCCCGTTGCTGAGGCCCTGAAGCCCCATGTGCCCCTGGAGGAGGCGGCGATTCGCGCCCTGCTGGCGGCCCCGCCCGATCCGACCCTGGGCGATGTTGCTTTCCCCTGCTTCACCCTGGCCAAGCAGCTTCGGCAGTCGCCGGCCGCTCTTGCCCGGGCCCTTGCTGCCAAGGTGAGCGTGACCCCACCCCTGGCCGGGGCCAGTGCCCACGGCCCCTACCTGAACTTCCGGCTCGACAGGGCCGCCGCCGGGGCCCTCCTGATCAGCGAGGCCCTGCGACAGGGTGAGGCCTGGGGCGGTTCCACGGAGGGAGAGGGGCAGAAGGTCTGCATTGACTTCTGCTCCCCGAACGTGGCCCGCCGTATGCACCTGGGCCATCTGCGCTCCACGGTGATTGGCAAGGCGCTGACCCGGTTGCACGAGGCGCTGGGCTACCAGGTGATCCGCATCAACTTCCTTGGTGACTGGGGGACCCAGTTCGGTAAGCTGATCGCAGCCTGGCGCCGCTGGGGCGACCCGACGGCCGCCGAAACCGATCCGATCGCCGAACTCCAGCGTGTCTACGTGCAGTTCTACCACGCCTCGAAGGAAGACCCGGCCCTGGAGGCAGAGGGCCGGGCCTGGTTCAAGCGGCTGGAGGACGGCGATCCCGAGGCCCGGCAACTCTGGGCCTGGATCCGGGAGCTGAGCCTGCAGGCCATGGGCCAGACCCTGGGGATCCTGGGCGTCTCGTTCGATGATTACAATGGGGAGGCCTTCTATGAGGAGCGGAACCAGCAGGTGATCGCCCTCCTGAGCGAGATGGGCCTGCTGGCCGAGTCTGACGGCGCTCAGGTCGTGGAGTTGGAGGGGTTGCCGCCCTGCCTGATCGTGAAGTCCGACGGCGCCACCCTCTACGCCACCCGTGACCTGGCCGCGGCCATGCACCGGGAGGAGCAGTACCAGCCGGCCCGGTCGCTCTACGTGGTCGACCAGGGCCAGTCGGTCCACTTCCGCCAGGTCTTCGCCGTGCTGCAGCGAATGGGCTTTGCCTGGGCGGACCGGCTCATGCACGTCGGATTCGGGGTGATGCTGGTCGGCGGCAAGCGGCTCCGGACCCGGGCCGGCGAGGTGGTCTACCTGGAGGATGTGCTCGCCCAGGCGATCGCAGCGGCCCGGGCTGAACTGGAGGCCCGGAGCCCCGGCATGGATGGGCTGGAGGATGTCGCCCGGGCGATCGGGGTCGGGGCGATCATCTTCAACGACCTGAAGGGGCACAGGCATAACGACATTGAGTTCAACCCGGTGGAGGCGCTCAGCTTCGAGGGGGAGACAGGGCCGTATGTGCAGTATGCCCATGCCCGGTGCCGGAACGTCCTGCGCAAGGCCGGCGGGGCCTGGGCCGCACTGGCGGAGCCTGACCCGGCCCCGGGCACACCGGTCGAGCCCAGTCCGGTCTACACCGGCGATGCCGAGTGGGCCCTGCTGACCCAGATCGCCCAGTTCCCCGGCGCCCTGCGGGATGCCGCCCATCGCTGCGAGCCCCACCTGCTCGCCCGCGCACTCCTGGACGTGGCCCGTGCACTCAACCGCTTCTACCACGACTGCCCCGTCCTGCGAGCCGAGCCCAGTGTGAGGGAGGCCCGGCTCGCCCTCGTGGCCGTCGCCGCCCTCACCCTTCGGCGGGGCCTCTGGGCGCTGGGCCTGGAGGCGCCGCCCATGCGGGCCGAGTAAGAAGAAGGGCCGGGGGAGCAATCCCCGGCCCTTCCATCACTCGCTTATGAGATTGGCGGTCCGGGTGACCGGGTCCCAGGTCACCTTCAGCCCCAGCCACTCGACCACCCGCAGCGGGACCAGCATGCGGCCGGACTCGATCACCGGCGCCACCGGCAGGCTGACCGTCTCCCGGCCATAGCGGGCGCTGGTGGATCCGGTCGTCAGCTCGATCCGCAGGTCCCCGCGCAGCATGGTGACCACACCGCCCGCGGCGCTGATCCGCGTGCCCGTCGCCGTGGCCAGGTGGCGGATCGGGACGAGCATGGACCCATCCAGAATCTTAGGCTGGTAGTCAAAGGCCACATTCTGCCCGTTCAGCGTCACCCGGGCCGACCCCACCCTGGCCTGGATCTGCCGCTCCACCGCCAGGCCGCTCCGGCCATAAGCCCGCACGGTCACCGTGATCGTCTGGCCGGCGTAGGGGGCGAAGTCGGCGCTGACCACCCAGGGATCGTAGGCGGTGCTGGAGCCGATCAACTTGTCGCCCACCCGGTACTCTACCCTGGTGAGGAACGGGTCGTACGCCTTGACATAGCTGCTCAGCTCAACCCGGTACGGGGGGATTCCGGCCTCGGTTACATCCAGATAGACCTGGCCGGCCGAGCCACCCATGTTCGAGAGATAGTACGGATCGGCGGTCGCCTGCTTGTAGGCCGCCTTGATCTGCTCGTCATCGGTCAGGCGGTAGTTCTGCCGCATGATCCCCTCGTCCCGGCCCTGCGACTCGGCCCAGTCCACATCGAACCAGGTGAGCGCCTTGACCCGCGGGTAGAGCCGGGGCATGGCGGCGTAGAAGCGGCGAATATTGGCCAGCGCCCACTCCTTCCGATCCGCATAGGCGCTGTAGTCAAAGTAGCCCACCGCCCCCTCGGCCAGCATGATCGGCTTGCGATCCGCATAGAGCCGGTAGACCTCGGCGAAGTGGTCGTTCAGCGGGCGGCTGTCCTCACCGGCGCCGGGGGCGGCCACCGGGTCGAGTTCCGCGTGTCGCACGGCATAGGCGGAGAGGCCGACCCAGTCCACGGAGTCGTCGCCGGGGTAGTAGTCGTTCATGGTGTAGGGCGGGAAGTCACCGGGCGCCCAGAGCATGGCCACGTTCGGCGCCTCCTCGCGGAAGACCCGGGCGACCAGGCGGAACTTCTCCTTGTAGAGGGCAGGGTCGCCATGCCAGGTGACCCACTCGCCGTTCATCTCGCCGCCGAAGCGGAGGAAGATCGGAATGCCGGCCGCCTTCGCCTCCCGGGCAATGCTGCGCAGGTAGCTGTCATCGGTCACGGCCCGCAGCCCGTCCGTCGGCTGGAGCGCCCACTGCACGGCACCATCTACCGCTTTGATCCGTTCGATGTGGCTCTGCGGGAGATGATCGCCCCACTCGCCGTAGAGCAGGAAGAGCGGATGCTGCCGGCCCACCGCGGCCCCAAAGGCCTCGGTGTAAAAGGGACTGCCGTCTGACGGGTCGTGGACCGATGAATCCCGCTCCGCATAAACCCCAAGGTAGGCTCCGGTGACGGGTTCATGCTTCGCCCCGCTGTAGTAGCGGTCGGCCACCGCCTCGGGCGGGGCGGTCACGAAGAGCCGCACCTCGCTGGCGACCCAGTCCGCCTTCCGCTCGGCGGCAATCTGCTCCTGGGTGCCGCCGGAGAGTCCCCACTGCTGGGCCTCGGCCCGCCAGGCGGCAGCGGCTTCATCGAACCGGGCCAGTTGGGCGAAGGTCCGCCCGGCGTGGCCGTACATGAGAGCGGCGTTGATGGCGTTGGAGCCGGCGTAGCCGTTGGCTGCATCCAGGTAGAGCGATGCCGCGCCGGCGAGATCACCGGCCCGCTCCGCAGCCTGTGCCGACTGGTAGAGCGACCAGGGCGAGGCCGCGCCCGCACCGGCCGGCCAGAGGGAGAGAAGGAGAAGGAGGATCAGTGCAAAGGGCATCTGTCTGAATCGGTTCATATGTAGAGTTCCCTCCTTATGGGGCCATTCATGCGACGCATTCGACGCACGAAGGTCGCTTCCTTCCGCTTTCCAGGCATCAAACTGACGCGGCGGGAGAACATAATCAAGGGTTTCAGTCAAAGGAGGGAGTGGCGATGGAGCGGCAGCAGATCAACGTCGATATGCTTCCCCTGACCGAGAAGGACCTGGCCTATCTGCACGACCAGATGTCCTGGGAGCTGGTGGCCACGAAGAAGGCCTACCAGTACGCTCATCAGACCCTGGAACCGGAGTGCCGGCAGCTCATGTTCCAGGTCGCTGAGCAGCATCAGCGAAACCTGGAGCGGCTCATGGGCCACCTGCAGATCCATGTGGACCGGACGATCCAGGCGAACGTGCCCGGTGCCCAGCCCCTGAACACCCACATGTAGGGAGGGATTGGCCGTGAACCAGCAGCATGGGATGATGGTGGAGCCGCAATTCTCGGTGGAGGGCGGCCACCTGGTCATGTTTCACAAGGAGGCGACCGGGCTCCCTCAGGTGAAAGATGCGAACGTGAATGACCGGGACCGCATGAATGATCTGCTGGCCCAGGAGAAGTACCTGACCTCATCGTACAACGTGGCCATGTATGAAGCGAGCCACGACGCCCTGCACCGGGTGATCAAGGAGAACTTCGACACCTGCCAGAGGATGCAGCGGCAGTTGTACAACACGATGTTCAAGAAGGGCTGGTACAAGCTCCCGGTGGCCGATGCGGAGTCGGTGACCCAGACGTATAACCAGTGGCAGAAGTACCAGGCCCAGTTCCCCTTCCCGCCCGGCCAGCAGCGGACGACCGCCGGCAGGACGGCTGCCACGACCAGCGCGAACCCGGCTGATCGCCGGCTGGAGCAGTCGGTGGAGCGGGCGATCCAGGATGCCGTGAACGGCCACGTGCCGGCCGTGGCCGACATACGCAGTCACTAGCAGCGAACCCCGGGGGTCAGTTACGCCCCCGGGGTTCTGCTGTATGCGACTGGTGGGCGACCCCCGTTCGGGTTAGTCTTCCTCCCGCATGGGTTCGTCTGCCTCCCGTACGGGTTCGTTCGCCCCCCGTACGGCTATGATTCCTGGCCACGTTCCCTGTGGTCCTTCTGCCACAAGAGGTAGGGCGCCGAGTCTCAGTGGCTGGGGCGCCCAGCGACCGCCTGCGAGGCAGGTAAACGATTCATGGCCGAAACGTTAGTCCGGGAGGCTCCGCCGGAGGCGCTGCCCCCTCTTCACAGAGACCTTCTCCCAGAAGACTTCCAGCGATCACCCCCGCGGGGTTCGTTCGCCTGACGTACGGGTTTGGGCGCCTGGAAGGCGGGTTTGTTCGCCTCTCGTACGACTGTGGATCACAGCGCCCGCGTAAACACAATGCCCGCCGGCTCCTTCACAAAGCCCAGCCGCTCGTTGATCGCCAGCATGGACCGGTTGACCCCCGCGTTGGATGTCCCGATTCGGGTGTACCCATTCGCCCGCGCCCACCGCAGCGCCTTGATCTTCAGCGCCAGGGCGATGCCCCGGTGCCGGTACTCCCGCCGGACGCCGGTCAGGTGGGTGAAGAGCCGGGTGGGATCCTCCATCTTGTGAAGGGAGGTGGTGCCGACCGGTCTGTCACCATCGACCGCGATCAGACAGGCTTCGGGGACCAGCTTGGGGGACCGGACATCCTCCTCGAGGAACTGCTCAAACTCCGAAGGGATCAGGTCGGGCTCCGGCACATCGGCCAGGAGTGCCCGGTGCAGCTCAAAGAACTGCCGCTCCCAGTCCGGGTAGGCCTGCCACTCGGTCAGGGTGAGCAGCTTGATCCCGCTCGCCTCCACCCGCTCCTCCAGCCCCTCGTATGGGGCGAAGTCAAAGTTGGCCAGGTCGAGCCAGGACTGGATATGCCGTTCCATCTCCACATAGCCGTGCTGCTCCAGGAAGCGGATCGCATGGGGCAAGTCCTCTTCGGTCCAACTGCGCAGCGAGCGAGCGCCCAGTTCCCGCAGTTCAGCGACCGCCGCGTCCCAGAGGGCCGAGCCGATGCCCCGCCGCTGGAAGTCAGGATGGACCCAGCCATAGAGCGTGAAGCGTCCCGGTCGATGAACCCGGCTCATCTCGGTATAGCGCATCGAGCCGACCGGGGTGCCGGCGACCACGGCCACCAGCCGCTTGGCAATGCGGTCGGGCTGTACCTTGCTGTCGGATTCTTGGAGTACCTCTGGGGTGGCGGAGAACTGGTGGACGGCGGCGGTGCCCGCGGCGACGAGCGCTTCGTAGTCGCCGCCGGCAACCGGGCGGATCTTCAGGTCCATTCGGGAGTCCCTCCTTGAGCATACGTGACATGGCAAGTGACGGATAACCCTGCCACTTTGTTCCCCAACCTCTTGACTGCCGTCACCTGGTATGCGATAGTTTGCTAGTAAACTAGTAGCTAGGGGGCTAGCGATATGCATCCACTGATCTTTGCGCTGAAGCGGGCACACCAAGCGACCAGGCGGGTTCTGGACCTGGAACTCTCCCGTTATGACCTGACGGCGGCTCAACTGGACATTCTGATCTACCTGAACCGCCGGGGCGGCGTTGAGCAGCGGGACCTACAGGCGGCGCTTGGGGTCACCTCGGCGACGCTGACCCGGGTGATCGATGGCATGGAGAACCGGAAGCTGGTCGCGCGGCGCCCCAGCACCGACGACTCCCGTGTCAAGACGGTGGTCCCGACCGACGAGGCGATCGCGATGTTGCAGACGCTCCAGCAGACCGAGGAGGGTGCCCTTTACGAGCGCTTCTTCCAGGGGCTCTCCCCCGAGGAGATCGCTATACTCACCCGGCTCCTCAACCAGATCGCAACCAACATGGGAGATCACAGCCGGTCGATATACGGCTGAGTCTCTCATTGGTTATACGCTAGCTATCTAGTAAATTACCCGGAGGTACATAGCGGATGAAGCTGAATGAGCAGAAGGTATTGATCACCGGTGGTAGTTCGGGTATTGGCCTGGCGATGGCGACAGCGCTGGTGGCGCGCGGCAACCAAGTGATGATCTGCGGGCGGGACCCGGAGCGGCTTAAAACTGCCACCCAGGCGTTGGGGAAGAATGCGTACTGCTTTCAAGCCGATCTGGCACAGGAGGAGGACCTGCGCGCGCTGCTCGATGCAGCCCGCACGCGCATGGATGGCCTCTCCCTGCTGATCAACAACGGCGGCATTCAGTTCAACTACCAGTACGACCAGGTTCCCACGAGCGATGCGCTTCGGCAGACCGACGAGGAGATCATGACCAACCTGACCGGTCTGATCAAGCTGACGGCCCTATCGCTGCCCCTGCTGCGCGAGGCGGAGGAGGCGGCTGTGGTCAATCTCTCGTCGGGCTTGGCGTTCGTGCCCAAGCAGAGCGCACCGGTCTACTCAGCGACCAAGGCGGGAGTCCACGCCTTCACCAAAGCGCTCCGCCACCAGTTGGAGTCCGGGCCGAAGCCGATTCGGGTCTTCGAGGCGATCCCACCCCTGGTTGATACGGCCATGACAACCGGGCGCGGCAAAGGCAAGATGACCCCTGCCCAGTGTGCGGACGAGATCCTGCGGGGAGTGGAGGCGGACCGGCGGGAGATCCGGGTAGGGCTGATCCGGGTCTTGCTCCCCCTGAACCGTTTCGCTCCGCACCTCGCCGAACGGATCATGCGCAGAAGCTAGCTCCCAGGTCTGGTCCCGCCGCCCGAGAAGCGCTATGCTGGAGGGCGGGAGGTGCCGCACCAGTGACGGCCATACGAGCCAGCGACCTGACCAAGGAGTTCAAGCAGTTCCAGAGCCGCCCCGGCCTGGCCGGCGCCCTGAAGGACCTCTTCCACCGGGAGTACACCAGCTTCCGGGCCGTGGACCGGGTGAACCTGGCGGTGGAGCCGGGAGAGATCGTCGGCTACATCGGCGCCAACGGAGCCGGGAAGTCGACCACCATCAAAATGTTGACCGGGATTCTGGAGCCGACATCCGGCGAGATCCGGGTGAACGGCTTCGACCCGCACCGGCAGCGGGAGCAGTTCGTGCGCACGATCGGCGTCGTCTTCGGGCAGCGGTCCCAGCTCTGGTGGGACATTGCCGTGCAGGAGTCGTTCCGGCTCCTCCAGCGGATCTACCGGGTATCGGATGCGGACTTCCGCGCCTACTTCCTGGGCGAGGTGGTGGAGGTTCTGGGGATCGGCGACCTCATGGCCACCCCGGTCCGCAAGCTGAGCCTCGGCCAGCGCATGCGCTGCGAACTGGCGGCGGCGCTGCTGCACAGGCCGGCCCTCCTCTTCCTGGACGAGCCCACGATCGGGCTGGATGTCTCGGTCAAGCTGAGGATGCGGGAGTTCCTCAAGGAGATCAACCAGCGCTATGGCACGACGATCCTGCTCACGACCCACGACCTCTCCGACATTGAGGCGCTCTGCCGCCGTGTGGTCATGCTGGATCACGGCAAGATCGTGTACGATGGCGCCCTGCTGGATCTGCGCCAGCGCTGGGCCGGCGAGCGGACGGTGCGGGTGGTCTTCGGCGAGCCGGTGGAGGCCGGGGCCCTTGCCCGCCTGAACCGCCCCGCCATGGCCGATGACCCGGTCACCTATCGGATTCCGATCGGGGCGGACGAGACCCTCTCCGACCTGCTCTCCGGGCTGATCAGCCTGGGGCCGGTGCGGGACGTGGCCATTATGGAAGCGAGCATGGAGGAGATCGTGCGCCGGATGTATGAGCAGGGAGGGGCGGTATCATGAGCAAGGCAACCTTTGCTGTAATCGGCCTGGGTTCGATCGCCCGGAAGGCGCATCTCCCGGTTCTGGCGGTTCACCCGCAGGTGGAGATCGTGGGCCTGGCCAGTCGGACCGGGGCCCGGGTGGATGACCTGGCCGCCCAGTACCGGCTCAATCTTCAGGCCCGCACGTTTGATGAGGTCCTCGCTGCGCGGCCCGATGCCGCCTACCTGCTGAGCGCCACAGCGGCCCACGCCGAGCAGGCGACCGCCCTGCTGAAGGCGGGCATTCCGCTTTTCATGGAGAAACCTCTGGCCAATACGCTGCCCGAGGCCGAGCAGATCGTGGCCGGTGCCACCGAGACCGGGCGGCTCCTCATGGTCGGCTTTAACCGGCGCTTCGCCCCTGCCTATCGCAAGGCGAAGGCGCTCTTTGCGGAGGCCGGCAGGCAGATCGAGCTGGTCGTGATCCAGAAGCACCGCGGCGGCGACAAGTCCAACTGGTCGCTCCGGCAGAAGGTGATGGACGATACGATCCATATCATCGATCTGGGTCGGTTCTTCGGTGGTTCGGTGCTGCGGACCGCACTCGCCCGTGACGGGTTGGTGGCCGCCCAACTGGAGGGGGAGGCCCTGGTCCAGCTCTCCCAGACCTACGGCGCCGGCAGTGACGTGGAGCGGGTGGAGTTGCACGGGGGCGGTCTGAGCGTGATCGTCGAGCAGATGGAGCGGCTGATCATTCGCGAGGGCGGCGTTGAGCGGGTGGAGCCGCTCTTTGGCTCCTGGGTCTCGACCCTGGAGCGGCGCGGGATCGCCGCCGAGCTGGAGCACTTCCTCACCTGCCTGAGGACCGGGGCGCAGCCTGAGACGAGCGGGGCCGAGGCGCTGGCGACCCAGCGACTGGCGGAGGAGATCCTGGCGGCCGGGGTCGGTGGCTGAGCATGCTCTATATCGAGATGATCCGGATCCGCTTCCTGACCATGCTGGCCTACCGGCTCAACTTCTTCAGCGGAATCCTGACCTACATTGTCTACACCGGGGGCTACTACTTCCTCTGGGCGGCGGTCTACAACGGTCGGAGTGATCTGGGCGGCCTCTCGGCGATCCAGATGACCACCTATCTGGTCGTCTCCTGGATGACCCGCTCCTTCTACTTCAACAACCTGGACAAGGAGATTGAAGATGAGATCAAGAGCGGAATGGTCGCCATTCAACTGATCCGGCCCTACCACTACCTGCTGGGGAAGCTGATCTCCGCCCTCGGGGAGGGGCTTTTCCGGCTCCTCTTCTGGATGCTGCCGGGCATGGCGGTCGCCTCGCTCCTCTTCCCGGTCGCCTGGCCGCAGACCGGCTCGGTCTACGGGCTCTGGCTGCTGGCCAGCCTGCTCGCCTTCCTGGTCAACTCCCTCCTGAACGCCGGCTTCGGGCTCTTCACCTTCCTGCTGAAGAACGCCCAGGGCCTGCGGTGGGCAAAGCGGCTGGCGACCGATCTGCTCTCCGGCCTCTTCATTCCGCTGCATCTCTACCCGGACTGGGCCCGGGTGGTGATCGACTGGCTGCCCTTTCGGGCGATCGCCTACCTGCCGAACATGATCTTCACCGGGGGCTTCACCGGGGCGGAGGCCTGGCGGGCGCTGGGCTTCCAGGCCGGCTGGGCGGTGCTGCTGGGGCTGGTGACCTGGGCCTTCTGGCGCCGGGCCCGCCGCTACCTGGTGGTGCAGGGAGGATAATGCGCATGCACTTCTATTGGGACCTCTTCTGGGGGTACATGGCCCAGTATGCAAAGACCCGGCTGGCCTACCGCTGGGATCTGGTGGCCGGTCTGATCAGTGACCTCATCTACCAAATGGCTTCGGTGATCTTCCTGCTGGTGATCTTCAGCCAGGTGCCGACCCTCGCCGGATGGCGGCAGGAGGAGGTCTTCTTCGTCTATGGCTATTTCCTCTACCCATACGCGATCTTCGGCGCCCTGGCCAACGGGGTCTGGGACTTCTCGGAGAAGTATATCGTAAAAGGGGAGCTGGACCGGCTGCTCCTCCGCCCGGCCAACGCGCTCTTCCAGTTGATCCTGGAGGGGATCGAGCTGGAGCCGCTCCTCGGGCTGATCACCGGGACGGCGATCATGATCTGGTCGGGCAGCTCGCTTGGGATGGGCTTCGCCTGGTACGATCCGCTTCTGCTGCTGATTCTGACCCTGGGATCGACCCTGGTCTACATGGGGATCTACCTGACCCTGGCCTGCATTGGCTTCTGGTATGATGGCCGGACCGGACTGCTTCCGCTCACCTGGAACCTGAACAACTACGGCCGCTACCCGACGACGATCTACAACCGGGTCCTGCGGATCTTCCTCAGTTGGATCTTCCCCTTCGCCTTCGTGGGCTTCTACCCGGCGGCGGCCTTCCTGCGGCGGGAGTCCTTCCTGGTCTGGGGGCTGATCACGCCGGTGGTGGGGCTGGCCTTCTTCGGCTTTGCGGTCCTGCTCTGGAACCTGGGGATCCGGCGGTATCATTCGACCGGGAGCTAGCTGGGCCGGTTTTGGGCCAACAAGAAGGGGAGCCGCGAACCAAATCGCGACTCCCCTCGTATTACTTAGTGGCGGCGCCTCGTTGACGGGAAGGAGGCGTTAGCATGAGCAAGCTAGACAACCGTCTCTTCTGGATCATCGTTCTAGCTCTCCTGCTGAAACTCCTATCTCTTAACTTGTAAGGGGTAGGACTCACTTTTCCTATCCTACATCTTGTTGATCAACGGCGCCGCCCGGCCTGGTGTTAATGCACCGGGCCGTTCTCATTCTACCCAACCCGAGGGCTGGCTATACGGCTGGGTCGACGGGCTGCACCTCCCCCCGGCTTTCTCGGGGTCAAGGGTGCTAACGCGCTGGGCCAAATTTCCTCGTTGACATGCCTTTCGTACGGTGATATGATTCGATTCGTTATCTACAACCAAATACCAAACACTCTTATCCAGAGGTGGCAGAGGGACTGGCCCGATGAAGCCACGGCAACCGGCACGCAACCCAGCGTGCAGCGGTGCCAATTCCTGTGGGAGGCGCTATGCCTTCCAGGAGATGAGAGGCGACCAGGTTGTTTGCTGTGCGCCTCCAATGATTTGGGGGCGCTTTTCTGTTGCCCAAAAGCGAGGTGAGAGTTCATGATCCAGCTACATGGAGTGACCAAGGTCTATCAGAGCACAGGGCATATGCAGGTGACCGCGCTACAGGACCTCTCCCTGCAGGTTCAGCCAGGGGAGATCTTCGGGGTTCTTGGCCAGAGTGGGGCGGGGAAGTCGACCCTGATCCGGTGCGTCAACCTGCTGGAGCGACCCACTGCAGGCCGGGTGCTGGTGGATGGGCAGGATATGCTGGCCCTCTCCCCAGGCGAACTACGGCAGACCCGGCAGAAGATCGGCATGATCTTTCAGCACTTTAACCTGCTTCAATCTCGTACGGTGGCCGGCAATGTGGCCTATCCGCTGGAGGTGGCGGGCTGGCCTCGCAAGCGGATTCAGGAGCGGGTGGCCGAACTCCTGGAGCTGGTGGGGCTGACCGAGAAGGCGTCCGCCTATCCGGCGCAACTCTCCGGCGGTCAGAAGCAGCGGGTGGGCATTGCCCGTGCGCTGGCCCCGGGCCCCCGGATCCTCCTCTCCGACGAGGCGACATCGGCCCTGGACCCGGAGACCACCCGGTCCGTGCTGGCCCTGCTGAAGGAGATCAACCAGAGGCTGAACCTGACCATTCTGCTGATTACCCATCAGATGGACGTGGTCCGGGAGATCTGCGACTCGGTGGCGATCCTGGAGGGCGGGCGCCTGGTGGAGCAGGGGCGAGTGATCGACCTGATCAGCCGGCCGGGCTCCCGGTTGCACGAACTCTTCTACGAGCCCTTCCAGGCGGCCAGTTGGGCCGGGGCGCCCGGTGCGATGCTGGTGGCGCTCTCCTTCGTCGGCGAGATCGCCGGGCGTCCTGTGATCACGCAGATGGCCCGGCAGTTCGGAGTCGATGCGAGCATTATCGAGGGTGCGGTCGAGCGGGTAGGCGAGACCCGAGTAGGTCGACTTCTGCTGGAGTTGACCGGTCCCGAGTCCGCCAGGCAGGCAGCGCTGGCCTACCTGCGGGAGCAGGGCCTGATTCCGGAGGTGATACGGCATGGCTGATCTGCAGGAGATGCTGCTGGCGGCTACCGGTGAGACGCTCTACATGACCTTCCTCTCCGCCCTCTTTGTCGTCGTGCTCGGCCTGCCGCTGGGCGTCCTTCTGGTGATCACGGATCACGGCTCGATCTGGGAGCGCCCCCTCATCAACCGGGTGCTGGGCGCCCTGGTCAACTTCGGCCGGTCGACGCCGTTCATTATTCTCATGGTGGCGGTGGCGCCGCTTACCCGGCTGATCGTGGGGACGACGATCGAGACGAAGGCCGCGATTGTCCCCCTGGTGATTGCCGCTGTCCCCTTCATGGGGCGGCTGGTGGAGCAGAGCCTCCGGGAGGTGGATCCCGGGCTCGTTGAGGCGGCGGTGGCCATGGGTTCCACGGGGCGGCAGATCATCTTCAAGGTGCTGATCCCCGAAGCGCTGGCCTCGCTGGTCCGCGGGACTGCCCTCATGGTGATCAACGTGCTGGGTTACAGTGCCATGGCCGGGGCGATCGGTGCCGGCGGTCTGGGCGACCTGGCCGTCAAATGGGGGTACATGCGGTTCCAGAACGATGTCATGTACTGGTCGATCCTGGTCCTGGTGCTCCTCGTGCAACTGATTCAGTTCTTCGGCGACCGGTTGGCCGCTGGGGTCACAAAGAGATAAGTCTACACAACACGGAGGAATGGCAAGATGAAGCGGTTTACCCTGGCCCTGATCGTGTCCCTGCTGACCGTGGGTCTCCTGGCCGGCTGCGGCGGCGCCAAGACCGAGACCCCTGCGGCGGAGAGCCCGAAGACCGATGCGCCCAAGCAGGTCACCCTGAAGGTTGGTGCCACCCCGGTGCCCCATGCCGAAATCCTCAAGTCGATCGTCGAGCTGGCCGCCAAGCAGGGCATTGATCTGCAGGTGGTGGAGTTCACCGACTACGTCCAGCCCAACCTGGCCCTGGCCGACAAGCAGTTGGACGCCAACTACTTCCAGCACGTCCCCTACCTGACCGACTTCGCCAACCAGCGGAAGCTGGATCTGGTCAGCGCCGGCGCCATCCACCTGGAGCCTCTCGGCCTCTACTCGGTCAAGGTGGGCGATCTGAAGGAGATCGCTGAGGGCGCCACGATCACCATTCCGGCGGATGCGACCAACGGTGGGCGGGCGCTCAACCTGCTGGCCCAGAGCGGGCTGATCAGCCTGAAGGAAGGCGTGGGCGTGGCCGCCACCCCGAAGGATATCACCGACAACCCCCGCAAGCTGGTGATCAAGCAGTTGGATGCGGAACAGCTCCCCCGCACCCTGGAGGATGCGGCGGCGGCTGTGATCAACGGGAACTACTACCTGGAGGCGCAGAAGAATCTCAAGCTGAATGCCAAGCGGCTGGCGGTGGAGTCGGCCACCAACAACCCCTACGCCAACATCCTGGCGGTGCGCAAGGGCGATGAGAGCCGGCCGGAGATCCAGGCGCTGCTGAAGCTGCTGCAGTCGCCGGAGGTCAGGCAGTTCATTGAGAGCAAGTACGGCGGCGCCGTGATCCCGGCCTTCTAGATCGGTGCATGGCAACCCCCATCTGCCCGGTGGCAGGTGGGGGTCATGCGCGCTGGGGGGCGGTGTTGGCGAGAGGCCCTTGACCCGGCCCCGGGGGACAGGTGTAGAGTAGCTCCTGGAGGTGGTCTCCGTGCGGATTGGCGACGTGCAGCGGGTGACCGGACTGACCCGCAAGGCTCTGCTCTACTACGAGCAGGAGGGGCTGATCGAGCCGGGCAGCGATCCGGCCAACGAGTACCGGGAGTACAGCGAGGCTGATGTTGCACGGCTGCTGCGGATCAGCGTGCTGCGCCAGATCGGCCTCTCCGTGGCGGAGATCCGGGCGGTGCTGGCGGATCCGGATCGGTGGTCTGATGTGCTCTCTGCCCACCTGGAGCGCCTGACCCGGCAGATCGCCGCAGCGGAGTTGACCGCCAGCGCGATCCGGGCAGCGTTGGAGCACCAGGGCGGCGATGAGGGGGTCCGGCGGCTGGAGCTACTCCGGCGCTCCCTGGAGCTGGACGCCATGGGGCGGGAGGGGTTCATGCGGGAGCAGATCGAGCGGCTCTTCCCGGGCCGGTTTGGGCAGTTGCTGGGGGCGCACTACGGCTTCTTTCTGGACGAGCCGCTGGAGGCAGAGGAGCAGCGCCAGGCCTGGCTTCGCATGGTCGCCTTCTTAGATGAAGCGGAGAGCCTGCCAGGTGTGGAGATCCCCGATGGGGTGGACCTGGCCGAGATCGAGCGAGGGCTGCAGGAGATGGTGAATGCGGTCCTGGCCATGGATCCGGCGTTCGTGGCACAGGTGCGGGAGAGCCTGGACCGGCAGGCGCAGGTGATGGCGGAGGAGCCGGAGGTGGGCACCTACTTGGAGCGGGCGGCAGCCGAGCGGGCCGCGCTGCGGGGGCGGATGACAGCGGCGGGCTACCCGGACGGGGTCACGGCCAACCTGAGGGTGCTGAGCAGCAAGTTTGACCGGTATTTGACACGGATGATGGAGATAGGGCGCGAGTTGGGGATCGGTGAGAGCAGGAATACAGAACATTCTCGCTGAACTCGTGTTTTTGCGATTTGGTGCCGCTCTGGCCCGGTCAGCATGGGGTTGAGGCTTCATGTACAGCCAGGCCTTCGAGGACCCGGACGGGCATCGGAAGAACTCGGAAGAGCGTGGATCGCAACTCCCCTCGTATTACTAGGTGGCGGCGCCTCGTTGACGGAGAGGAGGTGTTAGCATGAGCAAGCTGGACGATCGGCTGTTCTGGGTCATCGTTCTGGCCCTCTTGCTGAAACTCCTATCCCTTAAGTTGTAAGGGATAGGGCCAACAACCCTATCCTACATACAGATGATCAACGGCGCCGCCGGCCCGGTGTAAACGCACCGGGCCTCGTTTATTGTTCCCTGCCCGACAGGGGCCTAAACGGAATCAAGGGGAGTAGCGAACCAAATCGCGACTCCCCTCGTATTACTAGGTGGCGGCGCCTCGTTGACGGAAGGGGGTGTAAGTATGAGCAGACTCGATGATCGGGTCTTCTGGCTCCTGTTCATCGCGCTCCTACTGAAACTCCTATCCCTTAAGTTGTAAGGGATAGGGCCAACAACCCTATCCTACATACGGATGATCAACGGCGCCGCCGGCCCGGTGTAAACGCACCGGGCCTCTCTTATTCTTCCCATTCAAGCGGCCTGCCAAACGCCTGGGTCGCCAGGCCTCCCGTGAAAGGGCGGCCGCCGTGTGTGCGCCAGAGACGCAAAATGAGGGCATGCACCCATTACCAAGGTGCATGCCCTCATCTCACAGATCCACAGCCGGGTCAAACAGCTCCGGTCGGGTCAGCCCGATCTTCAGCTCACGGAGCACCTGGCCCTCGGGGCGGTGCTCTACCACGCAGGTACCGATCCCAACCTCCAGGTTCATCCCCCGTAGCCGCTCGATCAGGGCCGGATGGAATTCGAGATACCCCGCATACGGCTCTCCTGCCCCATCCAGTGCGGCCTGCACCAGGCTCACGTCGTCACCGAAGACCTTGGCAACCTTGAAGAAGTAGTCCCGCTCCGAGAACGCAGCCGTGGGCGGGACCGACTGGCCCCAGTTCTGCAGGTAGACCTGCCCCGTATGTTTGTTCTCCAGCGAGCAGTAGTGCACGCCGATGCCCAGTCCCTTGTCCAGCGTGAACTCCAGCAGTTCCAGGCAGTCCAGCTCGCTCCGCGAGACCGGCAGCCCGCCGGCGTACCAGTAATCGTAGAGCGTTTCGTATGGCCGGTGCTTCACCAGGTAACCCCGCTTCCGGAACGCCTCGGCGTTATGGAACGGGAAGCAGAACTCCAGGAGATTGGCCCCGAACACGTGCATATGGTCCAGCTCCAGGAGCATTTCTTTCATGATATCGATGGTACCCGGCAACACGGGGGTCTCCACCATAACGGCAGGGATATACTCCTTGGCCAGGGCGATCCGATCGTAGGTGTGGCGGCGTCCGTGGGCTCCATCGTGCGCCCGTACGCTGAAGCGGATCTCCGACAGGCCGGCATCGCGCAGCCGGCGCAGCAGGTCGCGGTTCACGTGATCGCCGGCCGTGTAGAGCCGGGTATGCGCACCGGGGAATCGCTCCCGGGCGGTAGCGAAGAATCCGCAGGCTTCCTTTGGGTAGAGTAGCGGCTCGCCGCCGGTCAGGGCCAGGTGACTCACCTGAAAGCCCTGGTCCGAGAGCTCCCGCAGTTCAGCGGCGGGATCGCGCTGGGTCTGGGTCTGGAGGCTGTAATCCTCCTGGTTTGGGTTGAAGCAGTAGAAGCAGTTGCGATGGCACTTGAGCGAGGTGTAGAAGGTGGCGCTGCCGACGCCCTTCTGGCAGGCGACACAGGCTGGGGAGATCCGACCGGCGTAGATCGAGTGTCCGTTGTTGCGGAAGGTGGCGCCCTTGGCACGCAGGGCATCGCGCCGGGTGGCGATCTCGGCCTCATACCCCTCGGGGTCGAACGGCAGCCCGGTCTGGCGGACCTGGTCGGTGAACTCCTCGTAGATCTGCACGTAACCTTCAGCGTAGGCACGGAACAAGGGGTTCTGCACCCGCGGCAATTGATCCCGTGTCAGTTCGATGATGATGTTGGCCCCGCTCCTTCCTGTAGGAGTTCATCCAGGATCTGGCGGTCGATCGCCAGGTAGCCGGAGAGAAGCTGCCCCATGGCCCGGTAGAAGCCGGTTTCAGCACTGGCAGCGATATCGGAGGCGAAGCGGTGCGCCCACGGGAGCAGATGCTCGTCCAGGAAGTGCCGCTGGTCCCGCAGGACCTGATCCAGGCCGACCATCTCATCGGCGGATGCCATCTCGGCGGCCATGTGACAGGTCTCGCAGAGGAACTGAAGCTCCAGGCCAATGTGGTCATCGGGCTCAGAGCCAAGCCGGGCGGACATCAGGCCGTATCCGCGGTAGATCTCGCGGACCGAGAGCGTCTCGGGCTGGAAGAGGAGCCGGTCGGCTGTCCGGTAAGCGGACTCGTAGGGGGGCGCCTGTAGTCGGGCAGGGCCGATGAACATGCGGGTGTAGTCCCAGAGCAGCCGGTCATAGGCCTCGCTGGTGGTGTTGCCCGCATCGGACAGGTAGGCCGCGAGCTCTGCCACTCCCTGCTGGATCGGGCCTGGTTGGTCCGCGTAGGGAAAGAGGTTTGCCGCGTCCATCGCGGCGAGGGACGGGATCAGCGAGCGTGACGGCTCCGCCAGAAAGGCCTGCACGAGTAATCCGTAGGCGAACCCCCGTGCTTCCAGAACCGCATCCAGCGTGCCGATCTGGGCGAGAAGCTGCGCTTGCGAGGTCATGTGAAAACACCCCTGTCGGAGTTGGTAGGAGGGGAAAGGGGACCGGCATCAGACGAATGCCGGTCCCACAAGACGATTAGCCGATGGAGATCGAAACGCCGGTCACGTAGAACAGATACCGTCCGATCAGTTCGCCGGCCAGCAGGAAGGCCAGGGCCGTGTAGACGAGGCCGGTGGTGGCCTTCTGGGCGGCGAGTCGCCGCCAGGCGAGGACCAGCGGTACCAGGCCGCCCACGAGGGTCAGCGCCCACCGCAACACCAGGGCTACGCTGTACTCACCGCCCAACAGCTGGAGCGACTGAGCAGCGGCCGATCCGCCGTCCGCCAGCGAGGCCAGGTAGAGCGGATAGGCCGCGAGCCCTACGATCAGGACGACCACCGTTCCGCCCACCAGCAGGTGGAGATCGGCGGCGACCGCCGGGTTCTCCCGCCCGAAGAAGGCGACCAGGCCGGCGGCCAGGCCCATGCCCACCAGGAGGGCGGTGCCGATGAAGCCGACGTGGGTGGCCCAGCCCTGCCAGGCCGGGCGCATGGACATGTGGTAGACCATGGCCATGCTAACGACCGACGCCACGCCTGCGATGGCGGTCAGGCCATGTAGGAGTTTGCGGAGCCCGGGCGACCGGTCCAGGGCGGCCGAGGCGACCAGGAGCACGAAGAAGCCGCCGGTGAAGAAGATCTCGCGGGAGAGCCATGAGGTGGAGAGGTTCTTCATGGCCGTGAAGGCCAGCATGGGCCGGCCCAGGTGGAAGACCGAGGCCAGGAGACCGACCAGCACCACGGGCACCAGGACCAGAGTCGCCTTGCGGTAGGCGGCATCCATCGCCCCGTCGCGGCCCCGGAGCCGAAGCGCAGCGAGCAGGATGAAGGCGCCGACCGATGCCTGGATCAGGACCGTGAAGAGCACCAGGGCCAGTTCACTCGTGTGCATCTTGCTGCCTCCCTCCTACCTTCTGGCTTCGGGCTTCGCCGTGATCAGGATCGAGGGGCCGGTCAGGCTGGAGTCGGGCAGGCCGGCCACATCCATGACGGCCTCGGGGTGCTTTGCCCGCAGCTCATCGAGATCGCCGAACTCCAGGGCCCGCATGACACACGCATCGACACAGGCCGGGTTCAACCCCTGGCTCGTCAGGTCGACGCAGCCGTTGCACTGGGTGACGACGCCCTTCTCCTCGTTGAACTTGGGGGCGCCGTAGGGGCAGGACCAGACACAGTACTGGCAGCCAATACACGCCTCCGGGTCCACGACGACGAGCCCATCTTCGGTCCGCTTCGTCCGGGCGCCGGTCGGGCAGTTCTCCACGCAGCGCGGCCGCTCGCAGTGGTTACAGGAGACGGAGAGGTTGAAGAGCCAGGGCCGGGGGTACTTACCGCCCTCGAACGTGTGAACGTTGCGGAACAGGGTACCTACGGGCAGATCATTCTTATCGTTACAGGCCACCTGACAGCCCTTGCAGGCAATGCAGGCGGTCATGTCGTAGTAGAAGCCTTTCTGTGCCACGATTGCGCCGCCTCCTTTACTTCAGGGGAATCCGGGGCGCCCAGTCCATGTCGGGCTCCAGCGGGATGTTGTAGCGCTCAATCTGGACGTTGCAGGAGTTCCAGCCGGAGGTGCCCTGGCCGGTCGGCACTGCCCCGCAGAGGATGTTGTCAGCGCCGGCCTTGTCAATGCCCAGCTTCTCGTCCATCTCCACCCAGGCACCATGGGGAACGCCGACCACGCCGGGCATGACGGACTCGCTCACCTGGGCCTCCCGCAGCACCTTGCCGTGGCGGCTTGAGAGCAGAACGGTATCGCCGTTCTTAATCCCGCGCTCGGCAGCGTCATGGCTGCTCATGAGGATCTGGTTCGGGAAGGCCTCTCGGAGCCAGCCCACGTTATCGAAGATGGTGTGGGAGCGTCGCGGGTAGTGCGGGTTGATCGCCTGGAGCGGGAACTCGCCCTTCACCTTGCCCTTCCAGTCAGAGAAGGTATCCTCATACCCCTCGACAGCCGGGTTGTAGGTGGGGATCGGGTCGATCTCGGTCCAGCCGTAGCCCTTGATCAGGTCGGCCAGGGCCCTGGAATGGATCTCCAGCTTGCCGCTGGCGGTCTTAAGCTTGTTCTTCTCCGGATCCTGGCGGAAGTCCTCAAAGGCGATGTACCCGAACTTGTCGCCCGGGCGGCGCGGCACCTGGTAGATGCCCTTCTCCTGGAACTCCTTCAGGGTGATCCGGCCCTGCTGCGGCTTGCCAGTCACGCCCCACTCCGCGATGTCGGCATCGGTGATCGTGAGCAGGGTCTCCATGCCCGAGGCATCTTCCTTGATCACCTTGGCGCCTACGAGCTGGTTGAAGACCTGCTGTTTCTCGGAGATCGGGTAGACCTCTTCCGCCTTGAAGCCGAGGCGCTTGGCAAGCTCTATGGCGACCCACTGGTCGCTCTTGCACTCGAAGAGCGGCTCCGTGATCTTGGTGTAGTAGATCAGCATCTCGCGGTTGCCGGTCAGCAGGCCGCCTTCCCGCTCCCACTCGGTGGTGATCGGCAGGACCACATCAGCGTATTTCGAGTTGGTCGTGAGGAAATGGCCCTGGGAGACGACGAACTCCACCTTGCGGTGGGCCTCAATGCCCTTACTCATGCCATCTCGGGTTTGCAGGGAGGCGCCATGGCCGTGGTAGATCATCTGAATGTCGATCTCTACCGGCTTGCCGCCCTTGGTGTACGTGCCGGTCAGGATTGCGTCCCACATCTCGTTGTCGTTGATCGAGTCGGTGACTGGGTTCTTGATGCCGGGGACGCCGGAGCCGCCGCCGCTGACCAGGTTGGAGCCGCCGTTGGCGGTGTGCCGGTGGCAGCTGACGCCGGTCATGCGGCCGGACTCGCCCATGTGGCCGGTCATGGCGCCGAGGGTCATGAACATCTGCGGCCAGCTATCCGCGTTGCGGACACGGGCGGGGGCCCAGCCGGTCAGGAGGGCGGCCCGGTGCGTGGTGGCGATCTCGCGGGCCAGGCGCCGGATGGTCAGGGCGTCAATGCCGCAGATCTCCGCGGCCCACTCGGCGGTCTTGGGCGTGCCGTCATAGGTGCCCAGCACGTAGTCCTTGAAGTTCTCCTTGGGATCGGCCCCCTCCGGCATGTGGTCGGCGTCGAAGCCGACGGTACACCGGTTGAGGAACTCCCAGTCGATCAGCCGGTTGGTGGCCGGGTTGTCCTCGGTGATCAGGGTGTGGGCCATACCCAGCAGCATGGCGTGATCGGTGGTGGGCCGGATCGGGATCCACTCGGCACCCAGCATTTCGACCGACTGGGTGCGAATCGGGTCGATGATCACGAACTTAGCCCCGGCCTTCTTGGCCTGCAGGTAGTGGTAGGTGGGGTTGCCCATCGCGCTCCAGGCCGGGTTAGCGCCCCAGATGACGATCAACTGCGAGTTGCGCAGATCTAGCCGGTCGTTGATGCTCGTCGTGGAGAAGCCCTCGGCCATGCCGAACTTGGCCGGGCCGTAGCGCCAGGTGCCCCACGAGGTGGTGCCCCAGTGGCCGGTGGACCCGCCGGCCAGCGACAGGGTACGGCCGATCTCGGAGCCACCGCCCAGGAAGATGGCACGGTTGCCGTATTTCTCCCCAATGCGCTTGATCTCGCCTGCGATGATATCCAGCGCCTCGTCCCAGGAGATGCGGACCCACTCATCCTGGCCGCGCAGCTCCTTCTTGCCGCCGCCAGGCGCCCAGTTCTTCCGCTTCATGGGATAGCGGAGGCGGTCCACCGCGAAGACCTGCTTGCGCTGGGAGCGACCACGGGCGCAGCCACGCTGCTGTGGGAAGTCGGGGGTATCCGCGTGGGTATCGTCGGTCTTCTGCCGGATCACGACGCCATCTCTAACCAGCACCTTGTTCAGGCAGCGGCCGCCACAGTTGTGCCAGCAAGCGGCCGAAAGCCACTGGCCCTCCTCGGCCGGCGCTGCGGCATGGGCCTTGGACGGCCCGACCTTGACCAGGCCGCTGCCGGCGCCCGTCAGTGCGGCGGCACCGGCGACGGCGGCACCCCAGCCCAGGAAGGAGCGCCGTCCGATCTTACGCTCCTGAATCTCTCGGATCAGTTCACTCATCCTTTACACCTCCACGTTGATGAATCGGACAGCAACACGGGGGCAAGACCTGTCAGTTCGATCCGTCATCTCTCCCTTATTCACAAATTGGAATGAGGCAGGGGGACAGATACATGATTTCATTGTGGATACGCTTCCACGGGAGCGGAATGGCGTCTCGGGTCCGAACCTGTAGTCCAAAGAGATCGACTGGGGCACGCGGGATGAGCCGATCTAGCCAATTTTGAGAAAGGGTTTATTTAGTCGGAAAACAGACGTTAGACGCACAATTACTGCGAGGGGAGGAGAGGGCGCCCCTTTTTGGCCCCCCCTTGCGGGCAGGTGCCTGGCTCGTCGCCGGGGGAGTAGTCCGAAGTGCGCAAATCCCTCCTGCGAGGGAGTTCAGCCCACCCATCGGTCGTTCTAGACTGAGGGCGGTCACAACTCACAAGCAGGAGGGATGACGCGTTGATGGACAAGCTCTTGATGATCCTGGCCGGCATTGCGCTCTTCTTCTTCGGACTCGAGGGGCCGGTGGTCAGCCTGCTGGGGACCGAGACGGCCGGGCAGGTTGTGTCGGTCGAGCCGCAGTCCTCGGAAGAGGCCACATCGGTCAAGGATTGGGTCATCACTTACCGCTTCCGGACGAAGAGCGGAAAGCTGGTTACCGGCACCGAGACCCGCAACCAGGTCTACAACACCAGCAGCTTGCCCTCCGAGGGGGGCAGCCTGCGGGTGAGGTACGTGGAGGCGCTGCCGATTCTGAATGAGTCGGCCCGAAACGCCGACCTGAGCATGGGGCACCTCGGGGTAATGGCGATCGGCCTTGTTCTGATTACCGTGGGGGTCCTGGGGACCCGTCGTTCGAGGGGATCGCCGGCAGCATGAGCCCTAATCGAGATCCTCCCCGTGGGGCGGTGCCAGGCTCTCCCCGGCCAGCAGGCGGGAGAGCAGCTCTCTGCGGTTGGCGACCCCGGCCTTGTGCAGGACGTTCCGGACATGGAACTTGACCGTGTGCTTGGAGACGATCAACCGGTCAGCAATCTCCTGGTCGGAGGCGCCCCGGACTAGGAGATGGTAGACGCCGATTTCGGCCTGGGTCAGCCCCTCCGGCATTGGCGGGGCCGCATCGATCGCGTTATGGTCGGCATGGGCCGGGAAGATGGCCGTAGGGGTGAGCCCCTCCGCGGTGACCGCTGAGGGTGCCCGGAAGACGACCGGGAGGGCCAGGAAGAGAATGGCCGCGCCGACGAGCAGGAAGAGGGGGGATGGGAGCAGGGAGGCGGTCCCCGCGCCGGTAGCCAGGTTGGACAGGGCAATGAGCCAGAGCGAGCCGCCCAGCCCTATGCCCATGCTCCGCCGGACACCGAAATTCTGCCCCAGGCGCCAGAGCTGGTGCCAGAAGAAGAGGTCACCCGCCACCAGCCCCAGGAGGAGGAGAGTCCGGTAGGCGATAATTCCCACGGTTCCGCTTGGGCCTGCTGCCGCCAGGAGGAGGCCCAGTCCCAGCAGGCTGAGGGCATAGCTGACGAGACGACCCGGATCGCCATGGCGGATGCGCAGGTAGAAGAGGAGGATCCCGCCGCCGCAGAGTAGGCCTTCGATCGCCGGCCACCAGGCCGAATGGATGGCCCCGCCACCGATTGCCGCCCGGTACCAGATGCCGCCCACGAAGTAGTCGGCCAGGGCGAAGGCGCCAAGGGGGAGGAGGGCCGTCTTCCAGGCGGGGTCCACGGGTTCTGCGGGCGCCGGTCTCTCTGTGGTCGCAGGGTGCACCGTAATGGTGAAGCCGGCGAGGAGCGGGAGCGTTGCCAGGAGCCCCCAGACCATTCCGGTGGGATTGATCAGCGGCAGGCTTGCGGCGCCGAGGAGCAGGTTGGAGATGGCCATGGCCGAGGCGAGGGTGAACAGGGGGTCAGCGCTCCGGTCCAGCATGGGAGCCCAGGCCAGGATCAGGAGTGCGGCGAGGAGCCCCATGAGCGTGATCGTCACGACCTGGGCGCCGAAGGCGCCCGACAGGTCGGGGAAGAGCAGGGTGAAGAGGAGGAGCAGTACCCCGCTCCCCTTTACCACCGTAGGGTTCCGCCCGAGGGAGTCGGGCAGCAGGTGAAGCGTGAGCAATCCGCTCCCGTTGGCGAAGAGGAAGAGCAACCCCAGGGCGGGGGCTGCCTCGCCGGCCCCGTGCAGGAGCAGCGGTCCGAAGAGCGGGAAGGAGAGGATCCAGCCGAACAGGGCGGCCAGCGCAACGCTATCCTTCATGCTCCGTCTCCCCTCTTGCTGTCCATTATTCAGACGCGAAAGAGAGTTCACCGATGGGGGGTCCATTCCCTCCTACATGACGGGATTATCATCTCCAGTTGAAAGGAGCTCAACCGATGACTCAGCCTATCGCCCCTGCGACAGCGAACCGGTCGCGGAAGCCGTTCTCCGCAGGTCGGGTGATTCTCTGGCTCCTGCTCCTCCTCGTACTGCTCGGGCTTTTCCTGCTGGGGCGGACCGGCCTTGTGCCGGGCCTCTCGGCGGCAGTTGGGGCGGCGAAGCCCCGGGACCTGGGGGTGCGGCCGGCGCCGGAGCAGTTTGCGGCGGTCGTAGAGCGGCTTGGTTACGGCCTGCAGAACGAGCCGACCGCCACCGATCCGACCGCCTATCAGAAGGTCTACGCGGGCCAGATGCGGGTGGATCAGGTCCTGACCGAGAGCGAGCTCTCATCGCTCCTGACCTACAATCATGTCTCCTGGTGGCCGTTCTCTGAGGTGCAACTGAAGGTCCATGAGAACGGCACCCTGGAGGCGTCCCTCAACGTGATCACGCAGAATATCCCCTGGGAGCAGGTCCCGGAGGGGATTCTTCGCCAGTTGCCTGACCGGATTCCGGCCAGCGTGCCGGTCTATCTGAAGGGACGGCTCGAGCCGTTGGGGGGCGCCCGCTTCCAGGCGGAGATTGAGCGGCTGGAGGTGGGGCGTGTGGCGGTTCCTGACTCGGTGGTGAACGATCAGACGGTGACTGAGTTCATTAACGGTCGGGCTGCGGCTATTCCCGGCTTTGCCGTCGAGTCGCTCACCTTCCAGGACGGGCAGCTTCACTTCAGCGGGACCTTTCCCCAGTCGTTCACCCGGGTCCCGATCAAGCCCTAGGGGGGAGGCAGTATGAGTCGCCTCGCCCGTCTTACCCCCTTTGACCGGCTCATGCTGGGCAACTTCTTCCTCTGGAGTGGCGTGATCCTCTTCGGCTACCGCTGGCGCAACCTGGAGTTCTACCTCTATGTTCTGCTAGTCCTGCTGCAGGCCGTGGGCATGCTGGTGGCATGGATGGTGGGACGACGGTTGCAGGTACCGGCCTGGGTCCTGTTGCTCCTCCAGATCGCCGTGCTGCTCCACCTGGCCGGTGGCTCAGTCTTCGTCGGTGGGATACGCCTCTACGACTTGAACCTGCTGCCGGCTGATCGGTTGCCTGTCTGGTTCAGCCAGGCGTTTCGTTATGACAAACTCGTCCATGGCTACTTTGCCGCCATTGGGGTGCTGGGGCTGCGGGCCGTCTGGCCGCAGCTTGCCGGGATGGAGGCGAGGGGCTTTCAGCTCTGGCTGATCCTGCTCGCGGTCATGGGGGTCTGTGCGATCGTTGAGGTGACGGAGTATCTCGGGACGAAGGCGGCCTACATGCCGGAGGTAGGGGGCTACGACAACAACCTGCAGGACCTGCAGGCCAACCTGGCGGGAGCGCTGGGGGCACTGGCCGCCGTGGCCCGGCGGGGAGGCCGGGCGTAATGGGGGCGGCGCTGCGCAGAGAGGCCGCCCTCCGGCTGGGGCGGCTCCTGCTTGGCGTTCTGCTGCTCCTGCTGGCAGCGCCATTGCCACCGGCCCTGCTGTTGGCTCATCCACCGTCGCGGCCGCTGCGGACCAGCCCGGCCGACTATGGCCTGACCTATGAGACTGTCACCTTCTCCAGCGCGGCCGATGGGGCGCAGTTGCGCGGGTGGTACATGAGGGCAGACGGTGATCGAGCCGTGGTGCTGGTCCACGGCTGGCTGAACGACCGGCTGATCCATGGCCGGGGCCTCCCGCTGGCGCAGGCACTCGTGGCCCACGGCTACAGCGTTCTCCTCTTCGATCTGGGCGGCCACGGCCAGAGCGAGCCGGTCGCGGTCACCCTGGGCGCCAGGGAGCAGGGAGATGTGGCCGCCGCCGTCCGGTTTGTGCGGGAGCGCGGGGCGGCACGGGTGGGGCTGATCGGATTTAGCATCGGGGCGGTGGCGTCGCTGCTGGAGGTGGCGAGGGACCCTGAGATCGCAGCGGTGGTGGCGGACTCGGCGTTTGCAGACCGGGATGCCTTTCTGGCGGGCTTGCTCACCGGGCGTGCCGGCCTGCCGGGGCCATACGCCAGGTACGCGCTCTGGATCTTCCACCTGGTGAGCGGGAGCGGGCCGGGCGAGGTGCTACCCGTGGCTGCGGCCTCATCTTTGGGAGGGCGGCCTGTCCTCTTTATCCACGGGACCGATGACCGGGTGATCCCAGTCGCGGAAAGTCGGCGGCTGCATGTGGCCCTGCCCGGATCCGATCTCTGGCTCGTTACGGGGGCCCGCCACACCCACAGCTACGAGGCTGATCCTGCGGGGTACGCCAGGCGGGTGCTCGACTTCCTTGGTCAGGCCATGCTGTCCGATGGCCTCGCCGGTTCCGATTGATACCGGGCCGCTTGGAGTTGCCACATCTCGGCGTAGCGGCCCTTCATGGCGAGCAACTCCTCATGGGTACCGCTCTCGACGATCTCGCCCTGCTCCAGGACCAGGATCCGGTCGGCCATGCGGACGGCGGAGAGCCGGTGGGAGATCAGCAGGACCGATTTGCCCCGGACCAGTTGGGCGAAGCGCTCATATACCTCATGCTCACTGCGGGGATCGAGGGCGGCGGTGGGCTCGTCCAGGATCAGCAGCTGGGCATCGCACATGAAGGCCCGCCCGATTGCGACCTTCTGCCACTGCCCGCCGGACAGGTCCACCCCGCCCTCGAACTGCTTGCCCAGAAGGGTCTCCATGCCCTGGGGCAACTCGTCGATAACCGTCGCCGCACCGCTCAGCCGGGCGGCAGAGGCGATACGGGCCTGGTCAGCCAGAGCATCCACGGCGCCAAGGCCGATGTTCTCGCCAGCGGTGAGGGCAAAGCGGGCGAAGTCCTGGAAGACGACGGCGATCGAGCGGCGCCATCCCTCCAGCTCGCACTGGCGCAGGTCCTGGCCATCGACCAGGACGGTGCCGGCGGCGGGATCGTAGAGCCGGGCCAGCAGCTTGACGATCGTGGTCTTGCCCGCCCCGTTCTCCCCCACCAGGGCCACCACCTCGCCGGGCTGCATCGAGAAGGAGATGCCCTTCAGGATCTCCGGCCCGCCGGGGTAGGCGAAGCGGACATCTCGGAAGGCGACCCCCTGCTGGAGGACAGACGGCACCGGGAGCGGATCATCGGCCATCGGGATGGTAGGCTCCGCATCCAGAAAGGTGAAGAAGCGGGCCATGTATCGCAGGGTCTCGTTGGTGAGGGCAAGGTTCTGGGCGGTCCAGGTCAGATCTTGTTGCACCAGCAGGATCGACTGGGCGAAGAGGCCCAGGTCGCCTGGACTGAAGGTGCCGGTGGTGGCCCGCCAGATCACCCAGCCGAAGCAGAGGGCGCCGGTCAGGACGGAGAGGGCGGCAAGCCCGGTGCCAACGCCCACATGCCGCAGGCGGATGCGCCGGAGGGTGGTGTGGATCTCCCCGAAAGCCTGCTGGTAGCGCCGGATGAAGAGATCGCCCAGGCCGTGGATCCGGATCTCCTTGGCGTAGGTGTCGGTCAGGAGGAGGCTGTTGAAGTAGCGCATCCGCCGGGCCTGGGGACTGGTATGTACGATGGTATCAAAGGACTCGTTCAGGTGCCGGAAGGTGACCCAGGCGTGGGGGAGGTTGGTGATGGCGATCAGAGGGGGATCAGCGGGCCGCCTGCTCCTGGATGACCTGGAGATCATCGTAGAAGGTGGGGTTCTCGAACTGGGTCAGGTCGGGGAGGGAGGCGGCTTTGGCCATCAGCCGGAGGTTGATCAGGGCGGTGAGCCGGTCGGCGAGCAGCGCCTGGACAGCGCGGGCCAGCGGGGTGAGCGCGGTGGACGCCAGGGTGGCGAGCCCCCAGCCGAGGGCGAGCCAGAGGACGCGCCGGGGGGAGGCGCCGCCGGATGCCCCGGCCACGACCCCATCGATAATGGGGCGGGTCAGCCAGACGCCGAGGGCCGGCAGGACTCCTTGGACCAGGGCGGTGGCGACGACGGCCAGGGTATAGCCGGGCGAGGCCTGCCAGAAGAGGGGCAGGCTGCGGCGGATGGTGGGCCAGAGAGCATAGGACATACGTAAATACCTCCGAATGGGGTCTACTTGCGATAGTTCACGCAGATGCATCCGTTTCCCACCAGGGGCCGTGGAGAGAACGGGCCCGCAAGACTCTTCCGCTCTGAGCATGCATAAACACGCCCGTGAGACCCGTGGGAGCGCGTGGCGGAAGGGATTGAGAAAGGCCCCATCCACCGAATGTGGATGAGGCCATTGTGCTGCGTGTGTCTAAGCGGCGGCTTCGGACGTCTTCACCTTCTCCCCCTTGCTCACCAGGAGCATGCAGCCGATGGCCAGGGCCATGGCCACCATGGCGAGGGGGAAGAAGTAGCGGTAGCCAAAGTTGTCGAAGACGAAGCCGAAGAGGGGCGGACCGGCAATGTTGGCCAGGGAGGAGAAGAGGTAGTACATGCCGGTGTAGGCGCCGATCTGGCCGGGGCCGGCCATGGCGGTGATCATGGGGTAGGAGTTAATGTTGACCCAGGACCAGCCGAAGCCGACGATAGCGAAGAGGTACCAGCCGGCCTTCAGGTTGGACTGCAGGTCGAGGAGGAAGAAGGCGGCAATCATGATCACGAGGCCGCCCATGATCGTGGTCTTGCGGCCCAGACCCTTCCACCTGGCGAAGCCGTCCGCCAGGAAGCCGGCAGGGATGGCGAAGAGCAGGAAGGCGCCGCCAGAGAAGGTGAGCAACCCACCCACGTCCGCCTCATGCATGTTCAGGTACTCCTTGCCGTAGGTCGTCACCCAGGTCTCCAGCGAGTTGTAGCCGATGAACCAGAAGAAGATCGCCAGCAGCAGGAAGATGGCGCTGCGGTCCTTGATCATGCCGAACTGGAACCGCTCGGACTTCTCATTCGCCGAGTCCGGCTCCCGGATCCAGAGGTAGAAGGTCAGGGTGACGCCGATCAGGAGCACGGCGGCGGCAAAGAAGGGGTAGCCGGGGTACATCTTGTACAGGATAGCGCCACCGAAGGTCGCTGCAATGTAGGAGAGGCCGCCCATGAAGTTGATCACGCCGTTCGCTTTGGAGCGTAGCTCCAGCGGGGTGACATCGGGCATGAGAGCGACGATCGGGGAGCGCCAGGCTGCCATTGCCAGGTTCATGGCGATGGCTGCGACCATCAGGAAGATCAGGTTAGTCTCCCAGCCTAGCGGGATCAGGGCCATGAAGAGGGCGGAGAGCGGGGCGAAGGCGAGCAAGTAGGGAATCCGCCGGCCGTACTTGGTCCGGGTCTTGTCGCTGAGGAAGCCGATCAACGGGGTGAGCGAGAGCGCCAGCCAGTTGTCCAGGGTCATGAGATAGCCGATCGTGGTCTTCGATTCGATGAATTTGGCGTAGAAGATGGGCATGTACGAGTTGTACAACGGCCAAATGAGTCCGACGCCGAAGAAGCCGAGACCGATGATAAACGTATTCTTCCAGTTCAGCTTCAAGCAGGATTCTCCCCTTTTCTCAGGGTAGTCTGGACGTTCATTCGGCTTTCGGAGGGATGATTCCTGCCGCCCATAGATTCTGGTTTGGTTAACCCATCCAGGCAGGAGATGGGCAGGGGAGATCGAACACGAAAGAAGGTTGGGAGGAGGATCTGCATGCGTCAGTCGAGCGGCGAGTTGACGGGCCAGGGTGGGATCAAGCTCTTCTACAAGCTCTGGGAGCCGGATCATTTGCGGGGGAATATCGTGCTGAGCCACGGAGCGGGGGAGCACACCGGTCGCTACGAGCACGTGGCGACGTGGCTCTGTGAGCAGGGCTTCGCTGTCTGGGCGATCGATCACCGGGGGCATGGCCGCTCCGAGGGGCTGCGCATGCACCTGGACCGCTTCGATCACTACACGGACGATCTGCATACCTTCATTAAGCTGGCCACCGAAAACCGCGGAAAGCCCATCCTGATCGGCCATTCGATGGGTGGCTTGATCGCTTATCGATACGCTGTCGCCCACGGTGGCATGCTGACCGGCCTCGTACTCTCCTCCCCCTGGTTCCGCACGAAGATGAAGCTTCCCCCGGTGGCCAAGGCGCTGGCGCCGGTGGTGGCCGCTATTGCGCCGAAGGCGAAGGCGGGCGCATCGATCCCGCCGGAGTACTGCACGCGGAACAGGGCCATGCTGGAGCGGGACGCCCAGGACCCGCTGATCGGGCGTGGAGGAACGGTTGGCTGGTTCATGCAGTGCAGCCGGGCGCAGGAGCCCTGCTTCAAGGGTACATCGCTGCCGCCGGGGCTGCCGGTCCTCTTCATGCAGGCCGGCGAGGACAAGCTGGCCGACCCGGATGCGACCCGGGAGGTCTTTGAGCGGATGGCGCATTCGCAGAAGAGCTTCAAGCTCTACCCCGAGAAGTACCACGAGATCTTCAACGACCCGGGCTATGAGGAGGTCTTCAGCGACCTGTTGGACTGGATTGAGGCCCAGGATCTGGCCGGACCAAAGCTGTAGGAGGTCGCTCAGGGGTGAAGAGGGCAGCCCGCTGTTGGGCTGCCCTCTGCTACTTCAAGCCTCTACTCCCCCGCCTCTCGCTCCAACAGGCGGGCGTTGTATGCGTTCAGGATGTTCGAGCGGGTGATCAGCCCCAGCAGCCGGTCGTCGTCGCCGTGGGGGTCGATCACCGGCACCCGGCCGATATCCCGCCGGGACATGATCTGCAGGACCTCTTCGACATTCGTCTCCGGCCCCACGGCCACCACGGGCCGGGTCATGACCTGGCTGACCCGCTTGGTCAGCCGGCCCTCCAGCGGGGTCCGCCGGATATCCGACAGGGAGATCATACCCACCAGCCGGTCCTCGGCATCGAGCACGGGGAAGCCGGTATGGTGGGTCTTCTGCATGAAGGCGATCACGTCACCGATGGTGTCCAGTTCGTGAACAGCGTCGATCTTGGTCGACATAACCTCTCGGGCGGCGAGCGAACGCAGGGCGCCGACCTCGCGGCCTCGCCGGAGGTGGATGCCGTCACGCACCAGCTTCAGCGTGTAGATCGACTCGGGGTGCATCCATTTGGAGAGGGCGGCGGCGATCGCACAGGTGAGCATGAGCGGCAGGATGATCCGGTAGTCGCGGGTCATTTCAAAGAGCATGACGATCGCCGTGATGGGGGCGTGGGTCATGCCGGCGAAGAAGGCGCCCATGCCGACCAGGGCGTAGGCGCCCGGGCTGGCGGTGATATTGGGGGCCAGCGAGTGCGCCACATGGCCGAAGGAGCCACCAAAGGCCGCCCCGATGAAGAGACCGGGGAAGAAAATGCCGCCCGATCCACCCGAACCGATGGTGATGGAGGTCGAGAGGATCTTGCCCAGCCCGAGCAGCAGGAGGATGACCGCCGGTCCCAGCATGCTCCAACTGCTCACCTGCTCAGGCAGTCGGCCGGAGAGCAGGGAGTGGACGATATCCTCGCCCCGGCCGAGGGTAGCCGGTACCGCCAGGCCGAGCACCGCGAAGAGGATGCCGCCGATCGCCGGCTTGACCCACTCGGGGACCCGCTTGGACTCGTCGAAGTAGTCCTCGAAGCCGTAGAGCACCTTGCTGTAGAGCTGGGCGCCCAGCATGATCACCACGCCGAGCAGGGCGTAGAAGCCAAGCTCCCAGCCGCTTTTCAGGGTGTAGGAGAGCTCGGCCAGTGCTGGGTGGTCCCCCATCATACCGTGAGCCAGGGCAGCGGCCGCCACAGAGGAGATGGTGATCAGGCCGAAGCGGGCGCCGTCCCAATCACCGAGGATCACCTCCATGGCGAAGAAGACGCCGCCGATCGGGGCGTTGAAGGTGGCCGCAATGCCCGCCGCCGCCCCACAGGCGACCAGGGTCTTCATGTTGGACTCCGAGACCTTGAACCACTGGCCGATGGCGGAGCCCAACGCCGAGCCGACCTGGACGATCGGCCCCTCCCGGCCGGCCGAGCCGCCGGTCGCGATGGTGATCGCGGAGGCGATTCCCTTGACCGCCACGACCCGGGGCCGGATCCGCCCGCCCTTCAGGGCAATGGCAGCCATGACGTTGGGCACCCCATGCCCCTTCGCTTCCTTGGCGAAGAAGAAGACCATAAGGCCGACGATCAGGCCGCCCAGCGCTGCGGTTCCGATAAGACCAACCCACCCCAGTCTGGATGTTGCCCAGTCTGACAGGTGGGTCACGGAGTCGATCATCCAGACGAAGAGAACCGAGGCGACAGCGCCCCCAACCCCTACCGCCAGTGCCATGAGGGCGATGCCCAGAGGGCCCCGTGCCGTCATGGCCCGCCCCAGTCGGAGGGAGAGGCTCGATTGTCGCGCGTGCACCAGAACCACACTCCTTCGTTCGTACAGCTTCCACTCAGAAATTGTAACACAGTATCTGGGGCAGGCGACCGAAGTTGCACAATTTGCGGGCTGCAGGTTTGGGACCTGCCGGACGTGGGCAGAATGAGAAAGGCCCGGTGCTAAGGGCACCAGGCCTGGCGGACGCCGTTGTCATGTACTTGAGAGGCAGGATCCAGTCCTGCCCCTTTACAAGTAAAGGGAGAGGAGCTTGACCAGCAGAGCTAGGAAGACAAGCCAGAAGACTCGTTCATCCAGTTTGCTCATACTGACAACACCCCCTTCCACTCAACGAGGCGCCGCCACTTACATATACGGATGGACCCGTCGCTTGGTTCGCGGGTCCATCCCTCTTCTTTGCTCGTTGGCCTACATGTTCGCGAAGACCTCATCCGCAAGTTGCAAGGTCTCGTCCAGGTCGGCCCGGGAGTGCTGCACCGAGATCATCCAGGCCTCGAACCGGCTGGGCGCCAGGCAGACGCCCCGATCCAGGAAGCCGCGGAACATGGCGGCGAAGCGATCGGCATCGGACCGCTCCGCCCCCGCGTAGTTGGTGACCGGCTCGTCGCAGAAGTAGATCGTGAACATGGAGCCATTCCGGCCGAGTTGCACGGTGTGGCCGTGCTTTCGGGCGATGCGCATGAGCCCCTCGGAGAGGTAGGCGCCGTCGTTCTCCAGCCGCTCGTAGACGCCGGGCCGCCCCAAGATCTTGAGCGAGGCGAGCGCCACCTGGACGGAGAGGGGGTTGCCTGCCAGGGTGCCCGCCTGGTAGGCCGGGCCCAGCGGGGCGACAAAGTCCATGATCTCGGCCCGCCCGCCGTAGGCACCCAGAGCCACGCCACCGCCGATCGCCTTGCCCAAGGTGGTCAGGTCGGGCTCCACGCCTAGCAGCGTCTGCGCTCCGCCGTAGGCGACGCGGAAGGCGGTGATCACCTCATCGAAAATGAGGAGGGCGCCGTGCTGGTGGGTGAGCCGCTTGACCGCATCCAAATAACCGGGATGAGGGTTGACGATGCCGAAGTTGCCGACGATCGGCTCGGTGATCACAGCGGCCACCTGCGGCCCCCAGGCGTTCAGCGCCTCCTCCAGGGCGGCCAGGTCGTTGAAGGGGACGGTGATCACATCTCTGGCGACCCCTTCGGTCACGCCGGCGGAGTCGGGAGAGCCAAGCTGGGAGGGGCCGGAACCGGCGGCGATCAGGGCGAAGTCGGAGTGGCCGTGGTAGCAGCCCTCCATTTTGATGATCTTCGCCCGCCCGGTGAAGGCACGGGCCACCCGCACGGCCGACATGACCGCCTCGGTGCCGGAGGAGACGAACCGGACCCGCTCCAGCGAAGGGAGGGCCTGGTGGAGCTGGTCGGCCAGTTCGACCTCCCAGGGGGTGGGGGTACCGTAGAGGGTTCCGCCCTGCACAGCTCGCATGAGCGTATCGACAATCTCGGGATGGGCATGGCCCAAAATGCCGGGGCCGTAAGCGGCGAGGTAATCAATATACCGGTTGCCATCGACGTCGAACAGGTAGGCGCCCTGGCCCCGGTTCATGAAGACGGGCGCCCCGCCGCCCACCGCTTTGAAGGAGCGGGCCGGCGAGTTGACTCCGCCGACGATGTGGGCTTTGGCCTGTTCATAGTAGTGCTCAGATTGGGTATAACGCGACATGATAGCATCCTCCTGCTGCAGGGAAATCTTGTACCAGCATATCACAGGCGAAGCCTCGGCGCACCGCTTGCAGCTTGCCCGTCGACCAAACAGCAGGGGAGGATGATGCAGATGATCTTCGCGGCGACCGCAGATCTCTTCTTTGGGGAGCGGATTGAGCGGGCTTTGCAGCAGTTGGGTTACGAGTCCCGGGTGGTCGATTTGAGTGGGGAGGCCCCCCCGGATGTGCTGCCGGTTGGGACGAGCCTGGCCCTGATTGACCTGGAGGCGGGAGCGGTGGCAATTGACCTGGTTCGAACGGCCAGGGCAGGCGGTGTTCGGGTCCTGGCCTTCGGCCCGCACGTCGATCTGGAGCTGCGCCAGTCGGCGCTGGATGCCGGGGCTGATCGGGTGGTGGCGAAGTCGAAGCTCACCCATTCGTTTGCGGAACTGGTAGGGGATCTGCTGTCATGAAGATGGCGCCGGGCATGACTGCCGGCGCCGCCTTGTTTCATTCTTTACGCTTCCGGTGCGGACTTCAGCTTATTGAACATGGCAATGTAGTAGGTTGCGAGTTCCTTGCTCTCGAACAGGGCGCCGGTGTTCGATTCCCACAGGCCCGAGTACGTGGGATTCCAGGATCCATCCCAGACGGAGGCTTCGTCGAACACGGCGGACTTCATGTGCATGAAGGTTCCCTGGCAAGGGCTGCTGCGGATGGTCACCTGTGCGCCGGCGGCCTGGAGCTGGTCAATCCAGTCCTTGATATCGCTGAACTCGCCGTATGACTGCTTATCTTGGATGACGAAGACCGCCACACCTTGTTGCGCCTTCTCCAGAATGAGGGCCATCGCCTTCTTGTGGGTGATCTCGAAGACCCAGAGGTAGAGTGAGCGAGTAGTCTTCTCGATCGCATCGACAAAGGCGTTGCCAAGGGTCCACTCAGGCGCGAGATAGGAGGTGACGGTCACATTCTCGTGGACAACTCCGTCTCCCTGCTGGTAGCCTGGGCAGGTTTGGCTGTCCTGCAGCGCCTCGGTCTCGTGGGTCTCGGCCTCCGGTGTGGAAGGGGACATCTGACCGGGCTGCATGGGTTGCTGATTGGCGAGGATCCAGGCACGGATCTCATCGAACTGGAAGAGGAACTGGGCAGCGAGCTCCGGGCTCCGCATGATCGAGAGTGAGTTGCACTCCTTGGGCGCCCCATAGCTCTGGTTGCCGGAGCCGTAGGAGATCCACTGGCCGTCGACCACGATCACTTTGCTGTGCAGTGCCCATCCGGCGGGACACGGAAAGGGCTTACCGGTCTGGTTGCGCGGCTCCGGGGTCTTTGGCAGGATCGGGGCGGTGCCGACAACGACATCGACCCCGGCCTGGACCAGGCGGTCCATTTGCTGTTGGAGGAAGGGGAGCTTGGCGTATTGCTGGTAGTCCTGGATCAGGTGAACCTGAACCCCGCTCTGCTGCTTGGCAATCAACGTCTCGATCAACTCGGAATGGGAGCCGGCAAAGGTCATGACGTGAATTGTCTTCTGCGCGGTCTTCAAGAGGTCTATGTAGGCAGCAGTGTAGTCATCCCATGGGGCCATAACGGTCCGAACAGAAAGGCCACTTACGGTAACGGGCTTCGGTTCAACATAATCCGGCATTGACGCGCCTCCTTGTGATGATCAGTCAACGTGAGTCGACAGGGCATATGTGATCGCCTCATCGAGGCCCATGCGGTGCCCCTCGGCGTATTCTTCGGTCAGGGCGGTCACCTCTGGCCGCTGCTTCAGCTCGAGATACTCCTGCTGGAACGCCAGGTTGATCACGTAGCCAATCTCGGCACTGGCGCTGTCCGCGGCGCCCAGCAGGCGGCAGGCCCGGCGAGGTTCACCGACCGCCGCGGCGATGGACGCAGCCAGGATCAGGCCATTCACGGCGTTCCGCCGGTCCCCACCCCGGCTGAGGAAGGAGAGCACCTCCCGGCAGTACATGCGCCCCTCAGCGAGGCTCCCGGTACGCCTGGCCAGGCAGCCCAGGTTGAGCAGGGTGTCGGCTACCTGCCCATCCAGCTTTGCCTGCCGCTTCAGGGCGAGGGCCTCCATGAGCAACGGTTTCGCCTGATGAAGCTCCTCGCGGACCACGGCCAGCTCACCCAGCAGCGAGAGGTTCATGGCACGGGAGTAGACATCGGCCGCGGGCGTCAGATCCAGGGCCTCACGTAGGAGCGACTCGGCCCGCTGGTGCTCTCCGGCCACCATGGCCGCGGTGCCGAGCAGTGACTTGGCGAGTGCCAGGCCTGCCTGGTTCCCCACCTGTTGCTGGACGGTCAGCACCCGGGTCAGTCGCTCGTTGGCGGTGGGGTAATCTCCCTGGCTCACAGCCAGGAGACCGAGGCCGATCCATGCGGCGGAGATGCCTTCGGCATCGCTCAGGCCCTGCCAGATTGTCAGGCTCTCCTCAAAGCAACAGGTTGCATCTACATAGCTACCACGCTTGCGCAGCGCATGGCCCAGCGTAATCAGGGCGTGAGCGGCACCGGCTTCATCGGCCAGTTCGCGGAAGAGGCGAATGGAGTCAGTGGCCAGACCGAGGGCCTGGGGCTCGCCGCTCTCCAGCAGGAGCGTCGCGGTGGCGAAAAGGGCAGCCGCTCGGGCATGCTTTCGCTGCTCCGTGCCTGATGTTGTCTCGTCGAGGGTCAGGGAGCGCCTCAGCCAGCGCAGCCCTTCGGTCAAGTGTCCCCGGCGCCACCAGAACTGCCAGAGCAGTCCGCTGATCCGGAGGGCCAACTCGGCCTGTCCGTTGGAGAGAGCCCACTCCAGTGCGATTCGGAGGTTGTCGTGCTCCGCGGTCAGATGCTCGAAGGTCGCATCGTGGCGAGGGCCGACAGCGTTAGGAATGTACTTTTCCGCGACCGTCAGCATGTAGGTGGCATGTGCCTGTTCGATGCTGCTCAGGGTCGGTTGGTCGAGGGTCTCGGCGGCATACTGGCGCAGGAGCTCGTGTGCCTCGAAGCGGCCGGATTCAGACCGGCGGAGCAGGGATTTGTCCAACAGGGCGGTCAGGATCGGCAGGCCTGCGTCAGCCACGGCTGCAGCAGCCTCCCGACTAAAACCGCCCCGGAAGACGGAGAGCCGTGCAAAGGCCTGCTGCTCCTTGGGCGAAAGGCGGTCCCATGAGTGAGCGAAGACGCTGCGCAGGCTCCGATGCCGCTCCGGTACCTCCCTGCCCCGGGTGGTCAGAAAGTCCAGATGCTGGGCCATGGAGTCAGCGATCTCCTGGCAGGAGATCACGCGAACCCATGCGGCAGCCAACTCTACCCCCAGCGGCATGCCGCGCACCATCTGGCAGATGCGTGTCACATGCGGAAGGTTCTCCGCCGTGAGCGTGAAGCTGTGATCAAGGAGCCGGGCCCGCTCGGCAAAGAGGAGGATGCTGCAGGAGCGCCGCCCGCTCCCGGCATCTTCCGGCGAGGGCACCTGAAGACCATCGAGAACCAGAAGCGCCTCACCACGAAGGTGGAGACGCTCTCGGGAGGTGGTCAGAATGCGCACCCGGGGGGCGGATTCGAGAAGGTCGGACAGCAGATCGATACCATCGATCAGATGCTCCAGGTTGTCCAGGACCAGCAAGATCTCCCGGTCCCGGAGGTGCCGGAAGAGGGGTACCGCCGGTGGTTCGACCGGATTGAGCGGCACCCGGAGGGCTGCCGCTATGGCAGGGATGATCAGGTCTGGTGAGCTGACCGGGGCCAGTGGCACGAAGAAGGCGCCGTCCCGCACCTGCGCCGCCAGTTCGGCTGCCACCTGCACGGCCAGGCGGGTCTTGCCGATCCCGCCCGGGCCCATGATGGTCACCAGCCGCTGTTCGGCAAGGCGTTGCTTCAGAAGCCTGATCTCCCGTTCCCGGCCGATGAAGCTGGTGGTGGGAGCGGGCAGTTCAGTCAGGGACTCCGCCTCAGCCAGCAGGCTTTGCAGCGATAGTTCCTCATAGCCCGGCAGGAGGGACCAACCGGAGTCGGCCGTCGCAAGCAGGCCCTGTGCAAGCAGTCCCTGGAGCCCGCGCTCCAGCAGGGCGGGCAGCCCCTGTGCCTCCCTGTGGAGCCAGGCTACAAAGGATGCGGGGGGCTCCCACCGGAGAGCGCTGCGTAGCCAGACCTGGACGCCGCGGGGTGACAGGGGCTGGAGCGTGAGGTTTCGCTCAAGCCCATCGACCGGGAGGTCGGGTGTGACCCGGGAGTTGGCGGTTGCGGTGTAGATCAGGACGAGCGGCATGGACGGTCGGACGGCGAAGAGATGATGGAGCGCCTCAAGTGAGAAGCTGTCCAGGTCTCGAAGGTTATCTACGGTGATCATAAGGCCGGGTGCCTGCTTGTCGGAAAGTAACCGCTGCAGGACGGCTGTGAACTTCTCGATCCCCTCCGCAGGTGACGGCAGGGAGTCCCAGTGCCTCAGCCCCTCCAACAGCGATCCAAAGGCGCGCCTCCGCAGCGATGGTGTGCCGACCAGGTTAAGGACCAGGAAGCCGTGTAGCCGGGCGGCGCGCGACGCCTCCGCCAGGAACCTTGTCCGACCGCTCCCCCGGGGACCGTGAAGGTGGATCAGGGCATGCTGGTTCGATCCGAGCGCGGCGAGCACCTCGTGCACGACGCGCAGTTCCTCGTCGCGCTCGAGCACCCGCGGGGCCTCTGTGAGAGAGCCCCCGGCGGTAGGGAGACTGGCGTCGGCGACGATTCGATCTCGCCCGGCTCGCTTGGCGGCATAGTGCCGCGCATCGGCCACAGCGAAGAGGGCCTCCGCGGTCTCTCCATCCTGTGGAAAGACCGCCAGCCCCAGGCTCGCGGTGGTCCGGATCGGCGGATTGCCCGGGAACGGAAGGGAATGGACGCGCTCCAACAGGCGCTCTGCGATTGCATGCGCCTGGGTTATGCCAATATGGGGGAGGACCAGAACGAACTCGTCGCCGCCGTAACGATAGATCTGGTCGGGTGATGGCAACACGGCCTGAAGGCGGTGGACACACTCAATCAGCACCTGGTCGCCGCGCTGGTGACCGAAGGCATCGTTAACCGATTTGAAGTGGTCCAGATCGATGAAGATCAGTGTCAGCGGTTCGTTCTGCTGCCGGGCCCTGTCGATTTCCGTTTGTACCTGCTCCCGCAGGGCAGTGCGTAAGAGGGCTCCAGTCAAGGGATCCCGCAACGATTTCTGCTCAGTCATGGTGACTCCCTTAGTGTGGAAAGAGTGAAGAATATACTTATAGATTACCACAACTGAAGGGGATCGCCCATCTATTCGGGGGGTGGTAGCACGGAAAAAGATTCGAAACCCTTAGCGTCCGAGCTTCCTGGCGACCACATCAGCGGTGCGCTGAACGAAGGGATCGGGATCGGTCCTCAGGCTGGCGATCCGGTTCCGGACCTCGGGTGATACTTGTGGTAGCTTGTCGAGTGCGAGGATCACGGAGCGGCGGACGTCGCGGTTCGGGTCGGCCAGGCGTTCGGCCAGTTCGGCCTCCACCGAGGCGAAGGCGCCCATGGCGCCCAGGCAGTAGGCCGCCATCTTCCGCGCGAGCGGCTCAGGCGACCGGAGGGTCTGCTTGACCAGATCGACCGCGGCGGCATGACTACGGCCCAGTTCAAGGGCGTAACCGGCGGCCGCCCAGCGCACATCGCGATCGGCTGCACCCATAGCGGCACTCAGGGCGGGGCCGACCTCCGGCGACCAGAGGCCCATGCGGGCAAAGACGATCGCGGCGCCCCACGCCCGCCAGGAATCGGGCCCGGCCATGGCCTCCCTCAGGGTGGGAATGATCCGCTCGGACTGGTAGGCCAGGAACTGCAAACAGTGGGCGGAGTGGACCTGCACCCCCTTGTGCCGGTCGCCAATCCCCTGAATAAGGAGCGGCAGCAGGCGCCCGGTCATCTCCTCCCACTCGGTGCGCCCGGCCTCCAACTCCTCGGTCAGCGCCTGTTCCAGGGCGTAGGCTGCCGAGAGCCGGGTCGAGTCCTCCTCGCTGACAAGGCCGGTCAGAATCCGCTCCAGATCATAGGCCATTCGCTCTTCCCCCATTTGCGAGACGTTCTCTCGTTACGACGTTCCCCGACGAGGGAACGGGACGGACCTGTCGAATCACTCATGTCGAGGTGACAGCATGGCCACGAAGCGAGTTCCCACCACCGAAATCCTCGAGCACCTCAGCGAAATGTACCCCGGCGCCAAGTGTGCCCTGGAACACCAGGACGCCTTCGAGCTGCTGGTAGCGACCATTCTCTCTGCCCAGTCTACCGATGCTCGGGTCAACATTGTGACGGGGCGGATGTTCCCGAAGTACAACAAGCCCGAGGAGTTCGCTGCGCTGACGGTCGACCAGATCGGAGAGATGATTAAAGACGTAGGGCTCTGGCAGACCAAGGCGAAGAACATCCAGGCGATGAGCCGGATTCTGCTGGAGAAGCACGGTGGCGAGGTGCCGCCGACCATGGAGGAGTTGGTCGAACTGCCCGGCGTGGGGCGCAAGACCGCCAACGTGGTGCTCTCCAACGCCTTTGGCGTACCGGCGATCGCCGTCGATACCCACGTCTTCCGGGTCTCCAACCGGCTGGGCCTGGCCAACGCGGGGACGGTCGAGGAGACGGAGCAGCAGCTCATGCGCCGGATCCCTCGGGAACTGTGGAGCCAGGCCCACCACTGGCTGATCCACCACGGCCGGCGGATCTGCGATGCCCGCAAGCCCAGGTGCAGCGAGTGCCCCTTGCTCGATCACTGCAAGTTTGGTCAGGCGGCCCAGAAGGATGCGGCCAAGGTAGCGAAGGCTGACGCGAAGCGGCTGACCAAGTCGGGCGTCTCGAAGGCGGGGCGGAGCCGGAAGAAGACGGGGGACGCACGTGAGGCGTAAACAGAAAGCCTATGGCTACATCACCCGGCGGCGGAGTGGGCAGTTGCAGGTACTCGTCTTTGACCACATCGACTATCCGGATGCCGGCACCCAGGTGCCCGGCGGCTCTGTGGATCCTGGTGAGACGCCGGTGGAGAGCGCTGTTCGTGAATGCTACGAGGAGGCCGGTGTGACGGGACTGACTGTGGTACGCGAACTCGGCGTTTTCGAACTGCCCGTCCCAGAGCGAGGCCAATTGCAGGAGCGCCATTTCGTGCATCTGGTCCCCTTGGAAGAACTGCCTGATCGGTGGGATCATACGGTCACCCATGGCGATGGCGACAAGGGGCTCCGCTTCCGCTTCTTCTGGATAGCGGCCCGTCAGGCGGCCCCGCTCCTCGCCGGGCAGCAGGGCATCTTCCTCCCCGCCCTCTTCGACGAGGAGTAGCCCGGTTCTGGCGGTCAGCCCGGCACTTCCAGCAACCTCCGGCCTTGTGGCGCAAGGAGTTCGGGCTCGCGCCCGGAATCTCTCTGTCACAGGGAGGCGAATATCGCTCGTGCTTACGCAGAAACACGTCTTTACGACCCCCCGGCTAGATCTGGAGGCAGGCGAGTCGATCGCAGCGACGGTGGGCTACGAGACCTACGGGCAGTTGAGCCCAGCCCGGGACAACGCGATTCTGCTCTGCCACCCCTTCGCCGGGACGAGTCACGCCGCCGGCCACTACCATACAGGCGACGAAAACGTCGGCTGGTGGGAGCCGTTGGTTGGACCCGGGAAGGCCTTCGACACAAACCGCTACTTCGTCATTGCCGCGGACAGCCTCTGCAATCTGAACCTGATCGATGCCGCCGTGGTGACTACCGGCCCGGGTACGCTCTCCCCCGAGACCGGTCGGCTCTACGGCCGCTCCTTCCCGCAGGTGACCATCCGCGATAATGTCCGCCTTCATAAGCAACTGATCGAGTCGCTGGGGGTTGAGCGTCTGGCCTGTGTGGCCGGCCCATCTACCGGTGGCTTTGCTGCGCTGGAATGGGCGGTTACCTATCCGCACATGGTCCGGCAGGTGATCGCCGCCGCTTCCAGCCACGTCGTACCCCCGCTCTTCGCCCTGGCGGTCTGCCAGGCCGCAATCGACGCGATCGAGGCCGATCCGGAGGATGGGGTGGTCCAGGCGACCCAGCTCTTCCTCACCCTGACCCGCTCCAACGACTGGATGGAGGCGGTCTGGGGGCGCCGCACGGCTGTCGCTTCGCCGCATCCGTGGGCGGATCGAACGGGGCGCTTCGCTTTTCAGGCCGAACTGGCCGATGAAGCCCGCCGCCTGGCCCGTCGTTTCGCCCCCGACCACTTTGCCGCCGCCGCCCGCATGGCGATTCTCCACGATCTCACCCACGGGAACCGGGATCTGGAGGTGGTGGCGCAGAAGATCAGGGCGGAGGTGCTTCTGCTCCCCATCTCCAGCGACATCCTCTTCCCGGCAGCGGCAAACGAGGTGTTCGCCGATCTGATCCTGGCCCACGGCGGCAAGGCCCATGTGGTGGAGATCGAGTCCTCCGGCGGTCACCAGGCGGTCTTGCTCGAGGCACACCGGCTTGCGGAGCCCATCATCGCCTTTCTGGGGCGGCCGGACCTCCACTAGTGCATCCACCTGACAGGATTTGCGAACCCTATGGCGAATCCAAAATCAGGTGGCTGGAACAGGAGGGATCTGGCGAATGATCCGAGTGGGTGAACATGCCCCAGATTTCACCCTGGAGTCAACGAAGGGAAGCTTCACGCTCTCGTCGCTTCAGGGCAACCGGCATGCACTGCTTATCTTCTACCCGAAGGATAATACCCCGGGCTGAAACAGGCAGTTGAGCGCTGCGCGTGACGCAGCGGCTGAGTATGCAAATCGCTCCGTCCAGGTGGTCGCTGTCAACCCCGGCAGCCTGAACTCTCACACCAACTGGGCAGAGAAGTTCGGCTTTGACTTTCCCGTCTGTGTCGACAGCGGGAAGAAGGTGGCCGCGGCCTACGGTGTCCTGAACGCCCTTGGGGGCATCTCACGGACAGTGGTCCTCGTGAACAAGCAAGGAGTCGTCACCTGGGTCATGGCGGGCATGCCTTCTACCGAAGAGATCCTGAAGGCGGTTGACGCGCTCGGAAAAGATGATCCTGACAGCACGCGTCTGTCCAGTTCGTAACCGTATCCGTTCGAAGGAGGGATCGGCATGCCCATGGACCGGGTTCGCCTTGGCGGGGAATTGACGCGCATCGCAACGACGGGCCGTGGCGAGCGACCTACCCCCATTGCTCCGAACGCCTTCCGCAACCAGTTGGCGCAGAGCCATGCCGGACACTTCAACGAGCGGATCGACCGGGCACTGGTCGAGATCGAGCAGTTGGGGCACCGGTTGGGCGAGTCGCTGACCACCGGCGATCTGCGCCGCTATCGGGAGGCGATCGGGCGGCTCTTTCGGGACCTGACGCATCACATGGTGGAGGTCCGGGCCGACCTGGAGTGGGACGCCCAGACCTGGGAGCAGCGGACCATGGTGACCATCCGCAAGGTGAACGAGAAGCTGGAGGAGCTCTCCAACATGGTGCTGGAGCAGGAGCAGGACCGGTTGGGGATTCTGGATGCGATCGGTGAGATCAAGGGGCTCCTGGTGGATGTACGTATGTAAACGAGAGCGGCGCCCTTCCAATCGCAGGAGGGGCGCCGCTGCGCGTTCTTTCGTCAGATGCGCAGGTCAAGGCCAGAGCCCGGCGGGGGGGGCTACTCCCACCCACTCTCCAGGAGTGCGCGGGTCTCCTGTACCGCCACCTGCCAGATCGCCAGCATCTCTTCATCATCTCGCTGGTAGTAGCCGCCGTAGTTGCCATCGTCCAGGTAGTGGCGCACCCCCTGCGGTCCGAGGATCCGGAGGTGGGCCAGGTCGGCCATCTCCTTCTGCTCGTTGGGCTGCATGACCCCCGGCAGACGGGTCCAGGGGAAGTTCTCCATCCAGGAGGCATGGGAGGCGACCGGGTCGATCTCCATTACCTTCGCCCAGGTCTGCGGGGCGTTCCACCAGTTGTGGAACTTCACCTGCACCCCCGGGTTGTCGGCCATCCACTCCCCCACGAAACCCTGGGCCGGGCTGTTGCCGCCGTGCCCGTTCACGATCAGGACCCGCCTGAAGCCGCTGCCGGCCAGCGAGTCCAGGATATCCTTCACCAAGCTCAGGTAGGTCTGGACCCGGAGCGAAACAGTGCCTGGGTAGGCCCTGAAGTAGGGGGTAATGCCGTAGGCCAGCGCCGGCATGACCGGGATCCGCAGCGGTTCAGCCGCATCGACGGCGACCCGCTCCGAGAGGATCGAGTCGACCGAGAGGGAGAGGTAGGCGTGCTGCTCGGTGGAGCCCAGCGGAAGGACCACCCGATCATCCCGCTTCAGGTAGGAGTCCACCTGCATCCAGTTCATTTCGGAGATGCGCACCGTCTAGGCCTCCTTCAGCGTCGCGAACCGATTCAGGAGGAGCGCCATGTGCAGGATCCCCTTCTGGAAGTCGGCCAGGCGGATATTCTCATCGGGTGCGTGGGCTCGGGAGCCGAAGTAGCCCGACCCGGTGGAGACGATCGGAACGTTGAGAAGATGGCCGAAGGGGAACATCGGCCCTGTGCCGGCAGAGGAGAGGTGGTAGACCGGCTCCGCCTCCCAGGATTCCCGGGCGGTCTCGATCACCATGTTGACGAACGGATGCGCCGGGTCGGTCCAGTAGGCCTTCTGGCCGTTCAGCAGGCTGAGTTCTACATCAGCAAAGCCTTGGGCGGCCAGGTGAGCCTTGAACTGTTCGTACACCTTCCCCGGATCCATGCCCGGCACCAGCCGGCAGTCGATCTTCGCCTGCGCCTCCTTGGGCAGCACGGTTTTGGAGCCCTGGCCGTGGTAACCCGACTCCATTCCGCAGATCGTGCAGGTCGGCTGAAAGACCATCTGATCGATGTAGTCAAGCCCGAACTGCTCGGTCAGCAGGGGCCGCGTGATACCGTAGGTCTGCTTCAGCACGTCCGCAGCGGACGGGATCTGCCGGGCCGTCTCCCGCTGGGATTCCGTCGACGGGATGATATCGGCGTAGAAGCCAGGCACCTGGACCTTGTGGTCAGGCGACTTGATCGAGGCGAGCGCCCAGGTGAGACGCCAGGCCGGGTTGTCCACCACGGCCGCGTTGGAGGAGTGCAGGTCGACTTGGGCGTGCCGTACCCAGGCCTGCATGTAGGCCATGCCCTTCACGCCCCCGAACAGTTCCGGCCGTCCGTCGGCATCTGTCATGCCGAACTCCCAAATGCAGGCGTCGGCTGTGAAGAGGTGGTGGTAGCGGTCCAGTGCCGGGTAGAGCGCCGGCGAGCCGATCTCCTCCTCGCCCTCGATCAGGAACTTCACCCGGCAGGGTAGCCTGCCGCCGTTCACCGCTTTGACCGCCCGGATTGCTGCCAGGCGGGCCGCAATCTCGCCCTTGTTGTCCGATGTGCCCCGCCCAAAGATCTTGCCGTCGTTGATCTCGCCGCCGAAGGGCTCGGTAGTCCACTCGCGGAGCGGTTCCGCAGGCTGGACGTCGTAGTGGTTGTAGAAGAGAAGGGTCGCCTCGCTCGCACCCTCGAATTCGGCGTAGATCACCGGGTTTCCAGGGACCCCGTCGGTCAGGATCTGGACCTTTCCGCCCGAAGCCTCCACCAACTCCGTGACGAGTTGCACCGTCTCCGCAATTCCAACCCCCTGGGCCGCCACACTCGGCTGGCGGATCAGGCGTTGCAGTTCAGCGATGGCCCGCTCATGTTCCGTCTGGCAGGCGTTTCGAAGCGCCTCTGCTCCCATGCTGCCACACTCCCGTTCTGAGGATGATGATAGTTCATTCCATAAACTATCTTCCCCACCCTGCCGACCGAGTCATACGCCGACCATGAGCACTGTTCTCATTAGTGAGTACAGTTCGTTGCCTGCGCAGGGCTGTTGTGGTAGGATGCCACCTAACGACGACCAAACAAGTGAACTCTTATCCAGAGCGGCTGAGGGACACGGCCCGATGAAGCCCGGCAACCCAGGCCTTGCCTGAAGGTGCCAACTCCGCCAGGGGCGCAGCCCCCGGGAGATAAGAGGGAAGTCCGATCTTCGGACCTCTCCCTCCTGGAGAGGTCCTTGTTTGTCGGACGAACACGAAGGAGTGGTCACAGATGTCCGATCAGAAGTTTCACCTTGAGACCCTGGCGCTCCACGCGGGCCATGAGGTCGATTCCACCGGTTCCCGCGCCGTTCCCCTCTACCTGACCAGTTCGTACGTCTTCAAGGATTCGGAGCATGCCGCCAAGCTCTTTGCCCTGCAGGAGTTCGGCAACATCTACACCCGGATTATGAACCCAACAACTGATGTCTTTGAGAAGCGGATTGCGGCCCTGGAAGGGGGCGTCGGGGCTCTGGCGGTCGCCTCCGGCCAGAACGCTGAACTCTATGCCATCCTGAACCTCGCGCAGGCGGGCGATGAGATCGTGGCGGCAGCCAGCCTCTACGGGGGCACCTACGCCCTCTTCGCACATAACCTGCCCCGCCTCGGGATCAAGGTACACTTCGTGGATCCCTCAGACCCGGAGAACTTCCGCAAAGCGATCACCCCCAAGACGAAGGCCCTATATGGTGAGACAATTGGGAACCCCAAGTGCGACGTGCTCGACATTGCGGCTGTCGCTCAGGTCGCCCATGATAACGGTCTGCCCTTGATCATCGACTCCACCTTCGCTTCGCCTTATCTCTGCCGGCCAATCGAGCACGGCGCCGACATCGTCATCCACTCTGCTACCAAGTTCATTGGTGGCCACGGTACATCGATTGGTGGCGTGATTGTGGATGGCGGTAAATTCGACTGGTCGACGGGTAAGCATCCGCTTTACACCGAGCCCGATGCCGCCTACCACGGCCTGCGCTACGCCGACCTCGCCCGGGCCGGCCTACCCCCCTACATTCTCCGGGCTCGAGTCTCGGTATTACGGGACCTGGGCGGTGCGCTCTCCCCCTTCAACTCCTTCATGTTCCTACAGGGCCTGGAGACCCTCCACCTGCGCATGGAGCGCCATTCCAGCAACGCATTGAAGGTGGCGCAGTACCTGGAGCAGAACGAGTCGGTCCTCTGGGTGAACTACCCGGGCCTTGCGTCCAGCCCTTCCTACAGGCTGGCCCAGAAGTACCTGCCCGACGGACAGGGCGCTATCCTCACCTTCGGCATCAAGGGCGGCGCAGAGGCCGGAAAGACCTTCATTGAGTCCCTCAAACTCCTTTCCCACCTGGCCAACGTGGGCGACTCCAAGTCGCTGGCGATTCACCCTGCCACCACGACGCACCAGCAGCTTTCGGAGGAGGAACAGATCGCAGCCGGTGTCAACCCGGAGATGGTTCGCCTCTCGATTGGCACGGAGCACATTACGGACATTATCGCCGACATTCAGCAAGCGCTGGATCGGGCGACGAAGTAAATCGCAGTACTGGAGTCCTTGGGAGCCGCTGCCGTCACAGGTAGCGGTTCCTTTCTCGTCCCGCCGCTAGTCATTCGGGACAGATTACGCCATCCAATACTTGACAAACAGAACGTGAAAGACTTATATTGGAATAGCATTCGACAGAAATGGGTATTTTTGACCGAGGAGGATGATTTCGGTGGCGGGAAAGTTCTGGGGACGGAATAAGAACAAGGTGGCTGCCACGACCATGACTCACGAGTACCGGCTGGAAGAGCCTGTCTATGTGGATCTGGTAGATCGTGTGAGGCGGCTGACCGGTACTGCTGACAAAGTGGCCGGGGCCTCCGGCAGGGCTGCCCAGATGAGCTGTGACCTGGCGACTGCCGTAACAGAAGCGGCCACCGGCGCAAATGAGCAGCGCCAGCTGGTCGACGAAGCCCTCGAGGTCTTCAAGCAGCTTTCCGACTCGGCGCACCAGATCTCCGAGGGCGCCCAGAACCAGGCGATCTCCGTGGGTAGTGCAAACCAGTCTGTTCAGGACATGTCTAAGATGATCCACCGAGTGACCAGTGCCACCAAGCGGGTGGCTGACGCAGCCAACTCCGCCACCACCCTGGCTACCCAGTCCGGCCAGTCGGTCGAGCAGGTTATCACAGGAATGGATAAGATCAAGGAGACCGTCTTCGCCGCCGGCGCCAAGGTGGAGGACTTCAGTCACCACTCCAGCCAGATCGCGGGGATCGTCCAGGTGATTACGGAGATTGCCGAGCAGACGAACCTGCTCGCCCTGAATGCCGCCATTGAGGCGGCCCGGGCCGGTGAGGCGGGTCGCGGCTTCGCTGTGGTGGCGGACGAGGTCCGCAAACTGGCGGAGCGATCCAAGAAGGCGACCGAGGAGATCGCAGGACTGATCGAAAAGAGCCAGCATGGGTTGGAAGAAGTGCAGAAGGCGATCGCCGCTGGCACCGAGGAGGTCCGCCAGGGCACGGCACTCGCTGCCACAGCCGGGAACTCCATGCAGCAGGTGGTCGGGATCGTCGGTGAGACACGCCAGTTGGTGCAGGAGATCCTGGGTTCCGCCGAGCAGATGCTCACCGGCTCCGAGGAAGTGACTCGGGCCATGGGGGAGATCGCCTCTGTGGCTGAGGAGAACTCTGCTACCACCGAGGAGATGGCAGCCTCTACCGGCGAGGCCGTCCGGATCATTCAGCAGGTTGTCGTTATTGCCGGCAAGACGGATCTGAATGAGATTGCTGAGTCGGCTCGTGACCAGGCCGGGATTTGGGAGCAGGTCGCTGCCTCGGCCCAGGACGTGGCCGCTGAGACCCACCGGGTGGCTGAGCAGCTACAACTCCCTGTATCTGAGGGCGATAAGAGCCCCATGCACTAGGCCTGGGGAGGACGTCTCCCGCCCCGTGTCGTATCAACAGCAGCAGAATGCCACGGAGGTCACGCTGTCGTGAAAGTCGTACTACAGCCGAAGCGAATCAATCAGCTCACAGGCCTTGATCTGATTATCCTGGAGCCCGATGCATCCCTCCAGGACTTGATTGACGCCATGCAGCCGTTCGCAGGGTGGCATGGTGGCCTGTACAAGCTGCAACTAAGGGGACCTGGCGAGTGCCGGGGGTGTAGTAATAGCTGCTGCAGTACGAGCCCGATTGCACCGGATCCCATCGGCTTCGCAGCGATCAGGGGGGCGCATGGGCTTACCAATGCCGAACTTCTGGCCCGGTATTGCGACCCAGACGATCGGGCCCGAGGCCTCGTCCGATTTCGTTCCTACCCGTGCACGTTTCTCTCTCCCGACGGGCTCTGCACGGTTTATGAGCACCGTCCCCTGGTCTGCCGGCTCTTCATCTGCTGCACGCTCAGTCCGGCGCTGGAGAACCTGATCCACAACGGCCTCGGTGCCGGTCTGGCCGCTCTGTCCCGCCAGATGGCGCCTCTCGCTCCGCCCGGTGCAATCATCTCGCGTGGCGGTCAGGTGGGGAGCAAGCAGGCTGCGGAGTTTGACCGGTTCCATCGCCTGTGGGTACGGGGCATCATGACCGAGGGAGATGAACTGCCACCCGCTTGGCATCGGAACCCGTTTGCGGATGCAGCGGCATACGCGGAGATACCACTCTGGTCCTTGGTCACGGCCGGCGACTGGAGTGAGTTAACCCGAAGGACGCTTCCGTATCCAGGGGCGTTGGGTTCGTATCCTACTACCGTAACATGAGGAAACAGGGGGACCCCATTCTGCTACGGCGGTTTGAGGGTCCCTCCCCGTAGCTTCCAAGGAGTGAGGAGGATGGCAGAAGAGGATCGACACGAGTCTGGCTCTGAGCCGATGCGCCTGGTGCTGGTTCTCTCCGGTGCCGTTGCGCTTGGCACCTTCGAGGCTGGGGTGCTCTACGAGTTGATGCGAGCGCTCAAGGCAGGGGCTCCCCTCACTGTCGATGTGATCGCCGGGGCATCTGCGGGCGCCCTGGTCGGTGCGATGACCGCCAAGTGCCTGGTGACGGGCGTCCCCTATGAACAGATCCTACCGCGTTGGACCGAGTACACGCTCCAGCAACTGGCAGATGGGTATGAGGGAGCAGAGGAGGCGAAACGCCGAGGGAAGTTGCTCGATCGAGGGATTCTCTCCTCGGCAGCTGTCCGTCGCATCCTTGCGGAGACCCTGGTGAAGGATTCTGTGGAACGGAGTTTTCGACCCGGGTTCCCGGCGCCCCGACTCTGCCTGACCATGACCCTGACCAACCTGGACGGCCTCCCCCCGATCGACGGGTCCGGTGAAGGACACCAGTTCACCGAGGCCGTAACCTTTCGGTTTACCCCGCCAGACGCGGGCCGGCCAGACCGGTCACCCTATCCATCCGCCATCTGGCGACGGGTGGGACAGGTGGCACAGGCAAGTTCTTCCTTTCCGGGCGCTTTTGACCCGGTCTCGGTACCTTGGGCCGAGCGAATCAGCATCCCAGGCCAGTTGGAGGAACTCTGGGAGAACGACGACCGGTTGGAACAGTTGAACCAGTCCGATCCGCGAATCCAGGCGAAAATGCTCTACGCCGACGGCGGGATCTTGGACAACCAGCCAGCTGAGCGGGCGATCGCCGCCCTACCCCTGGTGACCGGTGGGCGCGGCGAACCCGGGCTCCGTTCGCTGGTCTATGATCCCCGCCGGTGTGTTCTGTTCATCGAGCCGGAGCCACCTTACACCACTCCCGACACAATTCGGCGGGGCACCCACAGAACCTGGTTCGACCTGTTTTCTCGGGCGGTCGACCTCTGGACTCTGGCCTCCTCACCTTACACAGGGCGACCACGTGTTCACACTTCGAACCAGAAACTGAACCGGCTCTTTCGCTTCCTGGCAGATTTGGGTCGACACATCACTGTTGACCGCCAGATTCCGACGCCACTTGAGGCCAGGCACCGGTTTGCCCAGCGATATCCCGAGCTGGATGTCCTCAGGCGGGCCGGGACCGCACTCAACGGAGAGGAGGGGCCCCTGGGGCTCATTGCACCTGATCTGTTCGCCCGGTCGGTGCACGAGTTCTACGAATGGCTCTCCGGCGACGGTTTCTACGTCGATTTGGAGTGGCTCGAACGGCTACCTCCTGGCCGAGTTCGGGAGGCGCACGGCGTGGTTCAAGATGCGCTAATCGAGTTGCGTGGGGCATACCTCGGTCTGTGGGGGCTGGACAAGGACGATCCAGTGGCCCACCAAGCGGTGCTACAGGAGATTCACACCTCCTTGGCCATCAGCCTCGGGCTGACCCAGCCCTGGGTAGGTCTCAACGATATTACTCCGGAGGATCCTCGCATTCTGCAGGGGGAGGAACTTCACAACTTTGGCGGCTTCTTCTCCGCAGAGTTCCTCAGGCATGATTACGAGGTTGGTCGGTACTATGCTCACCTCTGGTTGAGAGAGGCGATCCCTGGATATGTCGTTCCTGATCCACCGGAACTCCCCCCGCTGCGTGAGGATGGTCTCAATTGGCGCCATCTCTGGCAGAACCGCGGGCCGCTCTGGCGAATGGCCGGACGCCTGCTAGTCGTAATTCTCGAGGCGGCCGGGCTTCGACACTCAGGTGGTGGGCAACTCCTTGTCCGTCTCCTGGGGTTGGTCCTCCTTCTCTCCATCGCCCATGGGTTCGTGATGCTTATCGGTGCCTGGTTTGGCTGGATTCGCTTCCCCGCCGAGTACGAACCCTTCCGCTTCTGGCTGCTCCTGGGAACCAGCCTCTTCCCGCTTACACTTGGCCTGCTCCTGGGGTTGGCCCTACGGTGGCGCAGGTAATCGCAGCCGAACCTTACCGGGCAACGATCTCCGTTAACTTGTACTTGTCTTCCACGCGAGAGAATCGGACCGACAGGTCATACTCCCCATTTCCCTTCCGGTCGATCTCGAAGGTCAACTCCCCGATTCGCCTCATGGCCCAGCCCTGGCGTGGCGGATCCTGCGCCAGGGCTTCGCGCGCCTCTTCAAGACCCAGGTCTGGACCGAGGAACTCCCGAGCCCGGTCATCGTCGGCGGTACTCAAGAAGTGGACCAACCGGACTAGACTGCTGTATGGACTTGGTTCTTCCACTTGATTCCGAAGCATAAAGCCGCTGGCTTTTCGCACCCAACGCTCAGCGAACCACCTGTGCTCTCCCGACTCCTGCTCTGCGAAGTACCGGCTGAACCGGTCCTCGCGCCACCACGATGAGGAGCGGACCCGGAAATCGGTAATTCCCGAATCAGGCAGGGCGACCTTGGCATGGCCCCAGTTCCAGTCTCCAGATCCCGGCAGCCAGGTGATCTCCCAGGCGCCATTGACCAGACGGAGCAGGTGAACCTCCTCCATCGGGCTCTCTGCCTGTGCCCCGAGGTCGACCACGACCAGTAGTTCCGGCCCATCTGTCCCCTGCCCCGACCGAACCTTACGAACCTGGCTGAAGCAACCGAAGGCACAGCCCCGCGGGGCGAACAGATCACGGCGTTCAGCCGCAATGCCATCCCGTGCCTGCGGGTAGAGTTGTCCGTGCCAATCGCCGTCATCGGGCCAGAGAAGGACCAATGTGACTGGTTGGTCGGGTGACGGTCCGTATGCACAGATCATTTGCTCCCCACCCTCGGCTTGAAGGCAGCGCGAGACTCCCTCGGTCAGCGGCTCGTCGATACTCCCACCGTGTAGAAGACGGTTGCGAAGCGCCTCCAGTCCGCGGCGTGCATAGCTTTGACTACCCGGCCCCTCCACGGCAGGCTGAGCAGCCGAGGGTACCGGAGCAGGTCCGGTTGCGGCAGTGGGCTGGGCCAGGGCACAGGCCTGGAGGAGGAGGAGAGTTCCCAGGAACCAGATGGGAAAGCGCATGAACTATCACCTCCACTGGGGCTAGATAGAAGGCTGGATTGAAGAGGGAGAACCGTTGTGTTATCGTGAATACACGGTCCTAAGTCAGGTGGGGAGGTTGGTCGGCTTGTCGCTCACGGTCTACCTAAACGGAAGGTTTGTTCCCTACGAAGAGGCAGTCATCCCCGTGGAGGATCGTTCCTTTTTGCTCGCCGATGGCATTTACGAAGTTGCCCGAGTTTATGGTGGAAAGCCCTTCCAAATGGAGGGGCATCTGAAGCGCTTGGCTCGCAGTGCCCGCGAGCTTAGCATGCCCGAGCCGGATCTGGCCGAGATCGACCGCGTCTCCCGGGAACTGATCTCCCTGAATAACCTCTCCGAGGCGACAATCTATATTCAGGTCAGCCGCGGTGCTTACAACCCCCGCACCCATGCGTTTCCCTCCGGTGAGACCAGGCCATTTGTCGTGGTCATCGGCCGGCCTTTCGTCCCGAACGTCGCTGGGCATCGGGATGGTGTCAAGGCGGTCACGACGCCTGATCAGCGTTGGGCCCGCTGCGATATCAAATCGGTCGCACTCCTGCCGAATGTCCTGGCCAAGCAGAAGGCCGCTGAAGCCGGGGCCTATGAAGCGATCTTCGTCCGGGACGGTTACGCCATTGAAGGCTCCTCCTCCAACTTCATGGCGGTTTTGGATGGGGAGATCCGTACCTATCCGATGTGCAACTACATTCTGGGCGGCATCACCCGCGATGTTGTCCTCGGTCTGGCCCTCCAGCTGGGCTATACCGTTCGGGAAGAGGGGATTTCTGTCGATCAGCTCTCCCGGTGCAGCGAGATGTGGGTTACGTCGACCACCTCTGAACTGATGCCTATCGTGGAGATCGATGGAAAGGTCGTAGGTAATGGTCGGCCCGGTCCGGTGTCTCAGGCGCTCCTGGAGGCCTTTATGAAGTTGGTCTAGCCAATACAGGTTGCAGTGCGCCCGTCGCCCCTGCCGGGCGGCGGGCATTGTTCGTGCTAGTGGTCTCACCCCCCATCGTAGAGGAGGTCGTGGATTTGCGACGCATCGGAATTTTGACTGGTGGAGGCGATGCCCCGGGACTGAACGCCGTCATCCGAGCGGTTGTTAAGCGGTTACACGGTGAAGGAATCGAGGTTGTGGGTTTTCGTGATGGGTACAAGGGCCTGGTGCTAGGAGAGTTTCAAATCCTGCACAGCAAAGCGATCTCAGGTATCCTGCCCAGAGGCGGAACGATCCTGGGTACATCAAATCGCGACAACCCCTTCAACTACCACGGAGAGGATCGGTTTGATGATTGTCTGCGCCACGTTCAGGCGCTGGGAGTCGAATCAATCGTGGTCATCGGTGGAGACGGAACCCTGGCCGTGGCCAACGAGGCGAACCAGCGTGGACTTCCCACGATTGGCGTGCCGAAGACCATTGACAACGACCTGGAGGCGACCGATCAGACCTTCGGTTTTGATACAGCGGTCGCTACTGCCACAGAAGCCCTGGACCGATTGCATACCACCGCGGAGTCGCATCACCGTGTCATGGTCCTGGAAGTAATGGGTCGCTACGCAGGTTGGATCGCTCTGGCATCTGGTCTTGCGGGCGGGGCAGACGCAATCTTGATCCCGGAAATCCCCTTTACCTTGGAGACCGTAGCCCAAACGATCAATCAGCGGCGAGAGGCGGGTAAGTTTTTCAGCATCGTCGTTGTGGCTGAGGGTGCAAGGACCCCCGACGGGCAGATGGTCGTGAAGCAGACGATTGCTGGCAGCCATGACCCTATACGGCTGGGAGGGATTGGCCAGTTCGTCGCAACTCGCTTGGAGATGCTGACAGGACTTGAGGCTCGGGTAACGGTCCTTGGACACGTTCAGCGTGGGGGAAGCCCGACGTCTTTCGACCGGATTCTCTCCACTCGCTACGGTGTTGCGGCCGCAGAACTAGCGATAGAGCGGCGGTACGGTCAGATGGTGGCGCTTCGGGGGAACCAGTTGATTGCAGTTCCTTTGGAAGAGGTAAGTGGCAAGGTGCGTTCGGTCCCTGTTGACGGAGATCTGGTTAAGGCGGCCAGGGCACTGAACATCTCATTCGGAGACAAGTAGGGTCAGTAGAGAAGGCTCCCCGAAAGCAGAGGGGGTCTTCTTTTTCTATTTTCTGCCAAATAACCCTGATGCTAGTTGACGAACTCCGCCATGAATGGTAAATTAAGGTTACAGGCTCGCAGGGGGATTGATGCGGGCCGATAGGGGGGTAAGTCCAAGTGAACACCAGCATGGGGGAACGGCTTGCGTGGGCCCGCAATCAACAGGCGCTCATCTTGCAGCAGGTGAGCGAGCGAAGCGGGCTGGCGATCGGGTACATTTCGCAACTCGAGAAGGGTGCCAAGAAGAACCCTACGATTGACGCCCTAGGTCGCCTGGCGAATGCACTGAATGTCAGCGTGGCCTGGATCATGGGTGAGGTTCCTGGACCTGATCACGATGACAGGGCGGCCATGTTGATCAGTGGTCAGGCCTACACCATTCGGCAGCGGTTCAACGAGTACTACACCGGCCTGGCCAAGTCCGAGTGGGACCGGCTTGCACTCAAGTCGGTAGAGGAGCGGTTCGCCTTGGTGGTGGACTTCCTGTGCCGGGAGTTCCCCGACAGGTTCACGCGCCCGGTGGTGGCCTATCAGCTGGGCCTCTCCGTCCGTGCACTGAACGATGTACTCGAGCGAGGCACCGAACTCAGCCCGTTGTCGCTGACGCAAATCAGTCGGATCACCGGTATTCCCTCCCGCTTCTTCGCCATCGGCCAAATGGAGGCACCCTCAGGCGAGCTGCTGCCTCTCGACCGTCTGATGGCATACGCCGAAGCCATCGCCCTTGCAGCTCACGCCAAGATCACTCCTGAAGAACTCGTCAAACTGATTCGGGAGCTCCAGAGCCGGAAGTAATGGGGGCCTGCCTGACCTCTCATTCGAGACAGGCCCACCATGTTCCGTGCGGCCTGCGTCCCCTTAACGAGCTAGAGGCCGCCGGGGCCGCCCGTCCGGACCTCTGCGAGAACCATGGATGCCATTGCCAGCATGCTAGCCAGAACGAACAGAGCAACCAGGATCTTCCTCATGTTGCAGTCCCCTTTCACATTTGGACCTTGCCTTGGCAGACCGTTGCCCCGGTCCGCCAGGATTTCATCCTTCGGGACGTCTCCCGGCACCTCTGGTGCCGGGCTTTTTTCTTTGGGTAGACGCCCGAAACTCTTCGTTTTGGTTCTCTTGTCCAGTCTTTTCGCTGTCAGCGAAAACGGTTGGCAGCGTTTGGTGGCCCGAAGGCCACCAAATCGTGGGAATCACGAGGCTGGCGTGGTTGTGGTCCTGTTCTCGTGTAGGCGGCGCTGCAAGGCATTTGCCCGGTTGATCAAGGCCGACTGCATGGCGTTCAGGGCATATTCCTGGGCCAGTTTTGTGAAGATCTGTGCCTCGCTCCATCTATCAAGCATGAAGGCGTTCTCGCCGGCGATGACACAGGCGGTGGCGAGGATGTGATCGTCCACGCCCGATCGGCCGGGGGCCATGACCTCGGCACAGTAGTCCGTCGAGGTGCCGAGGTCTCCTGTCTGCTGATAGTAGTAGGCTAAGTCTGTCAGCAGACTGGCTGTCATGTGCGGATTGGGCCTGTCGGCCACCTGGGTGGTCAACTGGTCAAGAAGAGGCCAAGCCTTTTCAGGTTCACCCATAGTCAAGTAGCACCAGATCATTCCTCGCACTGCCTCCAGAGCCCCGGCCCCGTCGCCGCTCTGCCGGTGCAGTTCTGCAGCCGTCCGATGGGCGGAGACGGCACTGGCAAAGTCTCGACGGTACCGGAAAAGGAGGCCTAGCTTGTGGTGTGTCCACGCCCTCGTACCGGAAAGGTCCGGATACAGCTCGAGGTCTGTGAGAAACTGCATGAGGTAGTCGTGTGCGAACTGGTAGTCACCTCCGGTGAGATGGAACTCTCCCAGATCGAATCGGACCTTGCCGATCAGTCTCCAGTTCCCCATTTGTCGGGCTCGCGCAAGAGCGCACTCCCCTAGTTTGATGGCAGCGAACACCTCGTGCACGTGGTAATGAGCCAGTGCTGCCCCACGATAGGCCTGCACGAGGTCCTCACCCACGAGATCACCAAATTGGATCAAGCGTTCCGCCTCGCGCCGGGCTTGTACATATTCCCCGCATTCGAGGTGGCGCCTGAGATTGGTCAGTGGCAACGAGCATTCCCCCCTAGATTGGTCCCGTATCCAGCGATGGTCCCCTGACCTTCCGGTTGATCAGGTCTACCAAGATGTTATCAGGGACATACTGGGAATTCAAGAAAAACTTGTCGACAAAGAATCGACATCAGACAGAACAGAATGCCGTCGATTCATGGGGAAGGGAATCGACTCCTACGTGCCCAATAGGTATCAAAACGCTCACGAGGGGTGTATCATGCTCAAGACGATCCTCTTTGACCTGGACGGTACGTTGCTTCCCATCAACACGGATGAGTTTGTGCGCCACTACATGAAGGCGCTGGCCGGCCACGTCAGCCACTTGGTTCCCCCTGCGCAACTTGCCCAGCAGATCATGGCTTCTACTTACGAGATGGTTCGCAACACCGATCCGGAGTCGACAAACGCCATGGTCTTTGCCCGGGACTTCTTCCCGAAGGTGGGGAGGACGGAGGAGGAACTCATGCCCTTCTTCGATGCCTTCTACACGAACAAGTTCCCCAGCCTGAAGGCTGCCTGTCCTGGCGTGCCCGGTCTCGCGCGCAAAGTCGTTCAGACAGCTATAGACAGAGGCTTCGAGATCGTCCTGGCCACCAATCCGCTCTTCCCGAGGATGGCTATTGAGGAACGGATGCGCTGGGTTGAGGTAGACGACATGCCCTGGCGGCTCGTCACCACCTACGAGGAGATGCACGCCTGCAAGCCGCAGCCCGCCTACTACCAGGAGGTGCTCAGGCGCATTGGCCGAGACCCGGAGGAGTGTATGATGGTCGGTAACGATGTGCAGGAGGATGGCGTGGCCGGCGCTCTAGGCATGCAGACTTTTTTCGTCACCGACTTCCTCATTGACCGCCGGGGATCGACACTCTCCCCGGAGAACTCAGGGACCCTGGGTAACTTCCTGGACCGCTTAGGGCGAATGGGGGCCCAGTCTGACTAGTCCGAGAAAACAAGAGAGGGCGCCGGCAGGTACGCCGGCGCCTCATCTTTTGGGGTCAGGCAATCTGTTTGGCCACCCAGAGGGCGAGGGTCATAGCCGTGATCATCGGATTGACGCCGCTTGCGGCCGGAAAGGCGCTGGTGTCAGCTACGTAGACTCCTTTCACTCCGAACACAGCGCCCGTGGGATCGGCGACAGCCTCCTTGGCATTTCTGCCCATTCGGCAGGTTCCCATCTGATGGGCGCACAGGACCGGCAACTGGTTCGGACCAGCAGCCAATCCCATGGAGCGGGCGGTGAACGCCTCAAGGCTCTCGCTCCCCCCCGACCCCCACTGGTTCAGATGGGCGTGTAACGTGCTAATTCGGGTCGCCCCGGCGGCTCCGTGAATCTTGATCAACTCGGCCTGGCCCATGAGCAGATGGGAACGGTCATACTCGGAGAGGCGGTAGTCAATCCGACGTCGCCCCCCGCGGTCCACAGTCACCCGACCGCTCCCCCTGTCCCGAACCAGCGCAATGAAGAAGGCGGCGTGGTTGATCTGCGTGGCGTCACTCAGGTACTGCTCGCCACTTCCCCAAGGGGAGTTCAACACGGCCAGCCCGGGGTGCGCCGGAGCGACCTCCAGCAAGAAGCCGTAATTGCCGTCACGCCGGGCAAACTGCCGGCTGTAGGCCGGGAGAAGACGCCCCTCCCAGGGGTGGATCAACTCCGGATAGATCCCTGAGACCGCTGCCACGGGGTGGAGGTGTAGGTTCCGGCCCAGGTTCGGGTGCTCCAGGCCGCTTTGAAGAAGGATGGCGGGGCTGTTCAGGGCACCGGCGGCCATGATTACCCGAGGCGCTCGCACGATGACCCGCCGTCCACCAACCGTTGCGGAGACGCCTACGGCGTGACCGCGTTGGACAAGCACCTGCTGTACCGCTGCCTCCGGGATCACGCGGGCACCGTGTTGCACTGCATCGGCGAGGAAGGTGCGTGCAGTCGACTGCTTCGATCCCGTGCGGCATCCGTAGACGCAGAACCCGCAGTCCCGTCCGCAGTGAGTCACATTGCGGGGTAGCTCCGCCGCCTGGTACCCGAGGGTTTCGCACCCAGCCAGAAGTCGTCCGGCGCTGGAGTTCGGATCAGAAGAGGACATCTCGCTGTTAACGTTGAGCCGGTTCAAGACTTCGGTGAGGCATTCCTGAAAGGCCCCGCTGGTCAGCCCAGTCAGGCCATGCTCCTGCTCCCATTCGGCCAGAAGCCAGTCGGGAGGGACGACGCAAGCTGTCCAGTTGATCAGGGTCCCACCACCGACAGCCGACCCTGCCAGTATTGGCACTGACAGGTCTCGCGTGGCGGTCATCCCTCGGTCCAGGTAGAGCTTCTGCATGCCCTGGAGTTCACCGCCGCCAAGCTCTGGCTCCGGGTAGTGACCGCCCTTCTCTAATACGATCACACGCAGGCCACGCCGGGCCAACTCCGCCGCCGCCACTCCACCCCCGGCACCTGAACCAATCACTATGGCGTCAGCTTCCAGAGCTGTCTCGCCCTCTGACAGGGGCTCAACCTGGAGGGCGGCGTGGCCCGGTACCCGCGAGTCCGTACCGCTGTACCCAAGGGGTGCCCAGAGAGGGCTGTCCGGCGTCGCAAGCGAAAGGAAGCCCGCCAGTCGCTTGAAGGCCTGAAACGCTTGTCGCAGTTGGGGGAGCGGGTGGGTGGCCCAGCGGCGCAAGACCGACTCCCGCTCGGCCCGGGAGAGTTGGCTGAACCGCCCCCCTCTGCCATTAAGGAGCAACCCCGCGATCGGCGAGTCAAGCAACTGCAAGGCTTGGCGGAATTGCTGGATATCCCGGGGATCCTCGGAAGTATTGAGCACTTCAACCATCTGAACCGGCAAGTCCGGACTGGATCCAGGCAACAGCGTGTCACACACCACGCGAAGGGTCTCCCACTGGGCTCGCTGCAGCGGCATCGGCATCCCCCGCCCCCATACAAGATACGTGCCAAAAGATTTCGGGTAAGTAAGGTTTTTTTCCTCTCTTTCGCACCGGAACGTTGCGGCACATAGGCATCCGCCTTCAGGGGGTGTTACATTATAAAGATGCATCCAAAGGATAACGCCTTTTCATTCTGGATTGGCCTCCGGTTAAGGCAGCGCAGGGTGCTCGTCGTTGACTGGTCAAGAAACCGGACAGTATAATGGGTAGTGGCATTGTGACCTAGGGTTCAAAGCCTAGCGCTTATAGACTAGATCAGTACAGGGAGGTGGAACGAAGTGAGTGAGGACAAGGTTCACGAGCTAGACTGGCTGAACGACCCGGTCGTGATCTCTGATGCCGAGGCTAACCAGAACGTCCTGGTCGGCAAGTTGCCCCAGGTGGTGCAGAAGGTTCTTGGTTGGGGTTATGGTAACTCCACATGGCCGCTTGGCTTTGGCATTGCTTGTTGCGCGATCGAAATGATGGCGGCTGCCTCGTCGAAGTACGACATCGCTCGCTTTGGCTCCGAGGCGATGCGTATGTCCCCCCGTCAGGCTGACCTCATGATCGTTGCCGGTACGGTCAACGAGAAGATGGCGGTTGTCGTCCGTCGTCTCTACGACCAGATGGCGGAACCGAAGTTCGTTATTGCCATGGGTGCCTGCGCCTCCAATGGAGGCCCGTACTGGGATGCCTACAACGTTGTCGACGGCGTTCACAAGGTTGTGCCGGTAGACGTGTATGTGCCCGGCTGCCCGCCACGGCCTGAGGCTCTGCTCCAGGGCCTCATGGAGATCCAGGAGATGCTCAAGACCGGTAAGCGGGGCCTCATTACCAAGGGCTAGCAAAACTTAGGCAGGGCCTCAGCCCTGCCTTTTCTGCCAAAGCCAGTGGTCCTTGGAGTTGTGTCCCAGATCTGCCTTCGTTGACGCTCTTTCGGGCCGACGGTATAATGGGTGGGGTGCTTTCCGGGCTCCGGAGGCCGTGCCCCACAGGAAAGGAGATACGAACTGGTGGGCTACTCCTATGTGGATCTAGTGGCGACAGCGATCGTTGCGATCGGTTTCGTCCTGGGCAACTACCTCATCGTCTCGTTGCTGGCCCCGAAGAACCCGCTTCAGGGTGAAAAGTTGGAGACGTACGAATGCGGTGAGCTGCCATTCGATGATGCTCTCGTCAACTTTAACATCCGGTACTACGTCTTCGCCCTCACCTTCTTCGTCTTCGACATGGAAGCGATTTTCCTCTATCCCTGGGCGGTTGTCTTTGACCAGCTCGGCATTGGCGGTCTCATCGTTATGCTTCTTTTCCTCGACGTGCTCGGTACGGGTCTCTTCTACGCCTATAAAAAGGGCGTTCTCCACTGGGTGTAATTCCCTAACCCTGTCCGGGTACCGGTCGGGGTTTTCGGGCGTTGCAGAGCCTTCGCTCCATGCTTCACTGTAGGTAGTTCACCAGGGGGTGAGTCCGCTTGGACTTTCTGAAGGAGAAGTTCCCGGATGCCCAGTTCTCCAACCTGGTCAACGGTGACACGGAGATACTCGTGCCGAAGGATCGGTACGAGGCGGTGATCCGTGCTTGCTATGACGCAGGATTCAAGTATTGCAGCATCCTTTCGGCGATTGACTGGCAGGACCGGCTGACCCTTGTCACTTCGCTCTCGCGGATCGATGCGGAAGAGGTCGGGACCAAGACCATCCATGTGAAGGTGGATCTGCCCCGTCAGGGCGCCCGCATCTGGTCCATCTCCAACATGTATCCGGGTGCCAACTGGCACGAGCGTGAGACCTACGACATGTACGGGATCCGCTTTGACGGGCATCCGAACCACCGGCGCATCCTCCTGCCCGACAACTGGCAGGGCGGTCATCCGCTGCTGAAGGATTTCGTCGATAAGCGGCCCAAGCGCCCACGGCTCGTGCGCCATCGCTACGCAGAATAGGCCGGGTGCGGAGGTGTAAACGTGGAACAGACAAAAGAACTATTGGTGAACATGGGCCCGCAGCACCCGTCGACCCACGGTGTGCTTCGCCTCATGGTGAAGCTGGATGGCGAGACGGTAACGTGGTGCGAGCCCGATGTTGGCTATCTCCATCGGTGCTTTGAGAAGCTCTCTGAGTTTAAGACCTATCCACAGGTGATCCCGTTCACCGACCGGACTGACTATCTCGCAGCTCTGATCAACGAACAGGCCTTCGTCGAAGCGTCGGAGAAGCTCTTCGGCGAAGCGATCGTCGTGCCGGAACGGGCTCAGTACATCCGTGTGCTCGTGGCCGAGCTGCAGCGAATTGCGTCGCACATCATGGCCCTGGGCTCGATGGCCCTCGACCTGGGTGCGGTTACGCCCTTCCTCTATTGCTGGCGTGATCGTGAGAAGATGTACACCCTCTTCGAGCGGATCACCGGTGGACGCCTCCTCTACAACTACTTCCGTATCGGTGGTCTGCGCAACGATCTCCCTGAGGGGATCATCGGCACGCCGAACGACGGTGAGGACAAGGCTGACAAAACAATCTGGGGCTTCATTAACTATTTTGACTCCTACGTCTGGCCGCAGTGGGACGCACTGGTGACGGGCAACCGGATCTTCCAGTGGCGTACCCAGGGCGTGGGTGTCCTGAAGCCGGAGGACGCTGTTGCATACTCTGCTTCGGGTGCGGTTATCCGCGGCTCTGGTGTGAAGTGGGACCTGCGTAAGAATCTGCCTTACTCGATCTATGATCGGTTCGAGTTTGATGTCCCTGTTGGCAAGAACGGTGACTGCTTCGATCGCTGGTGGGTTCGCCAGGAGGAGATGCGGCAGTCCTCGCGCATTGTCAAGCAGGCGCTGGCCTGGCTCGCCGAGAACCCGGGCGAGATCATGGGGAAGGTACCGCGCATCTTGAAGCCACCGAAGGGTGAGGTCTATCACCGGGTGGAGGGCGCTCGTGGCGAGGTCTCCGTCTACCTCATCTCGGACGGTAGCCCGAACCCCTACAAGGTGAAGTGGCGCTCGCCGGCCTTCACCCATCTCCAGTTGATGCCGCATCTGACCCCGGGGCATAAGGTTGCAGACGTCATCGCCATTCTCGGCTCTATTGACATTGTGCTCGGGGAGGTGGACCGGTAGCCATGGCTGACCTGTGGAACTCAATTCCGCCCACGCTTCAGGTCTGGCTGCTCGGCTTCGGCAAGGGCACGCTGATCTTGCTCTGGGGCCTCGTCAACTTCTTTGTCGCACTTATGCTGGAGCGCAAGGTCTCCGCCTGGATGCAGAACCGTGTCGGCCCCTGGCGTGCGGGTTTGCACGGCTGGATCCAGCCGCTCGCTGACCTCCTGAAGCTCTTCGTCAAGGAGTACATCGAGCCGCGCAACGTCGACCGGTGGCTCTTCATTCTGGCGCCGTTCATTGCCTACCTGTCCGCCAACCTGATCTGGCTGATCGTTCCGTTCGCTCCTGGCGCGGTCGCCACTAACATGGAGATCGGCATCATCTTCATCGCCGCCATTACCGGCTACGATGTCATCGCCATCTTCATGTCGGGTTGGGGCTCCAACAACAAGTACTCGCTCCTCGGCGCCATGCGCGGCGCTGCCCAGATGATCTCCTACGAGGTCACCCTGGTCATGTCGATCATCGGTGTCGTCATGATGGCTGGCAGCCTTCGGCTCTCGGATATCGTGCTGATGCAGCAGGAGCGTGGGTTCTTCGGCTGGTACCTCTTCCCGCAGATCATCGGCTTTGTCGTCTACCTGATCGCCTCGCTTGCCGAGCTGAACCGGGCGCCGTTCGACCTGGCGGAAGCCGAGTCCGAGCTGGTCTCCGGTTACCACACCGAGTACTCGGGCTTCCGCTGGGCGGTCTTCGCTCTGACTGAATACATTCACCTGGCGGGCTGGTCAGCGATTGCGGCCACGCTTTTCCTGGGTGGTTGGAGCGGGCCGACCCTGGGTCAGATCGCTTCGGGTCTCGGCAACATCATTAACGGCTTCGGTTACTTCACCAACGGTGTCGGTACGGCCATTGGTGATTGGGGCCTGATGATGATGGGGAGCACGGTCTGGAACTGGCTCTTCGGCTTCATGTGGTTCGCCCTGAAGACCTACGTATTCGTCTTCCTGGCCATGTGGATCCGCTGGACCCTCCCGCGTGTCCGTATCGACCAGTTGATGGACCTTGGCTGGAAGTTCCTCCTGCCTGTCTCGCTGTTCAACATCTTCCTGACCGGCATGCTTCGCTATGTCGCTCTGGCCTACGACGGACTCCCCCTGACCCTCGGGTCCTTTACGATCCGGCTACTTGGATGGTGGCTCTAGTAGGGAGGTGTAAGCCCAGATGGGCGTTACCAGCTTCATTGGGGAGGCGTGGCGCGCAGGGAAGTCCTTCGTCACCGGTCTGAACATCACATTCCGGGAGATGGCCTTCCGCCCTGCGATCACCGTCTTTTACCCCGACGTATACGACGATGTTCCGGCCTGGTTCCGGGGCATTCCCCTTCAGAAGACCGATCTGATGACTGGTGAGTACAAGTGCACCTCTTGCGGCATGTGCGTCGAGGCTTGCCCCGTCAACGTGATCACGCTGGAGTGGCACCAGGACCCGGTCACCAAGAAGAAGGTCGCTGACCGCTACGCAATTGACATGTCCCGCTGCATGCTCTGCAACTACTGCATCGAGGCCTGTCCCTTCGATTCGCTGGTCATGGGCTATGACTACGAACTCTGCAAGGTCGATCCGGAGAACCTCGTCTACGAGTTCGAGGACCTGCTCCGCATGGGTCTGAAGTACTCCTCCGCCGAGCAGCCGGGGCCGAAGGCGAAGAAGAACGCCACCCCGCCGTGGGTCTTCCATGAACTGACCGGTGCGACCGAAGAGGATATTCAGGACGTGAACGGCTTCCTGGGACGTGCGCCGTTGGGCAAGGGCTATCAGCCCGAGCTGAAGCCGCAGTTCCAGAAGAAGGAGGAGCCCAAGCCGGCCGAGGCCCCCAGCGAGGCCAAGGCTCCCGCCGCTCCCGCTGTGACCAAGGAGACGCCGACCCAGACCCCGCCTGTCAACGCCAACCCGGCGAACGTCTCGGCGGAAGCGGGCCCGGCAAAGCCCCCGGTCGTCAAGGCTTCGGAGGCTTCCGGCAAGGAGGCAACCGAGGTGCGGCCCGACCAGGTGGTCAACACCGAGACCGGTACCAAGGACGGGGAGGAGGACAAGAAGTCGTGACAACAGACCTCCTCATGAGCGGGCAGTTTTGGACCTTTATCATCCTGGCAGTCGTAACCCTTATCTCCACCTACCGGATGGTCTCGGTCCCGCTGATTACCCATGCCGCTCTATTCATGGCACTCTCCTTCACAGCCGTAGCGGGCATCTTCCTGCTGCTCCAGGCTGAGTTCGTGGCAGCGATTCAGGTCCTGGTCTACGCCGGTGCGATCACGACCATGGTTATCTTCGCCATTATGCTCTCCGGCATCGGTGACATTAAGGCCGAGCGGAAGAGTAAGGTGAAGGTCTGGCATTCCAACCCGTTCGTCGTTGTTGTAGGTGCGGTCTTCGCCGCCTTCATGCTTTACCTGTACTCTACGGCGAACCTGCCGAAGGAGGCGGCCGGCCAGAACATGGCCAAGGTTGCTGATATCGGTATGTCGCTCTTCACGACCTACGTGATCCCGTTCGAGGTCGCCTCGATCCTGCTCCTGATTGCCATGGTCGGTGCCATTATCCTGACGGCGAAGGAGGCGGAGTCCTAGTGCAGTTGCCGATCTACTACCCGCTCGGACTGGCTGCGCTCCTCTTCGGCCTTGGGCTCTGGGGCGCCCTGACCCGGACGAATGCTGTTCGGATCCTGATGTTCGTCGAGATCATGCTCAACGGCGTCAACCTGAACCTGGTGACATTCAGCCGGTACTACTGGCAGTCGAGCCCGGAGATGGCCGCCAAGGCCCCGATCCTGACCCTGTTCATTATGACCGTGGCAGCTGCTGAGGCCTCTGTCGGTCTGGCGATCATTCTGGCGATGGTCAAGAACCGAGGCGTGATCGATGTTGACAAGGTCAATCTGCTGAAGGGCTAGGAGGGAAAGACAGCGTGGAAACGATCCTGCATTACGCATGGCTGATCGCTGTGATCCCCCTGACCGCTTCGGCGTTGATTGCGATGTTCGCCCGGTACCTGGGCGAGAAGAACGCCTGGAAGGTCGGCAGCGGTCTGATGCTGATCACCTTCCTGTTGACGGTCGGGTCCCTGATCGCTGTGATCCAGCATCCACACGAGGCGGGTGGTCCGAACTTCTACACCCATCCCGCCTGGCACATTCACTTCAACTGGGCCAACTTCGGTCCGTACGAGATCCAGATGGGGCTTCAGATCGATAACCTGACCGCCCTGCTGCTGCCCATGATCTCGCTGGTCTCCTTTGCCGTTCAGGTCTACTCGAGCGAGTACCTGCACGGCGACAAGCGGGTCCCCCGGTTCTACAGTGCGATCAACCTGTTCACCATGGGCATGCTGATGCTCGTCATGGCCGACAACCTGTTCCTGCTGCTGATCTCCTGGGAGATCATGGGCCTCTGCTCCTACCTCCTGATCGGTCACTGGTATGAGCAGGAGTGGCCCCGCATGGGCCAGATCAAGGCCTTCCTGACCACCCGTGTCGGCGACGTTGGTATGATGGTCGGCATCTTCATCATCTTCTTCGCTGCCCGCGACCTGACCTGGCACGGCCTGGCTGAGAAGATTCCCGAGCTGGTCCACGACCCGGCTACCGCCGCTCTGCTCGCCCTCGGCGCCTTCCTGCTCTTCACCGGCGCCATGGGCAAGTCGGCACAGTTCCCGCTCCACACCTGGCTGCCTGACGCCATGGCCGGCCCCACCCCGGGCTCTGCCATCATCCATGCGGCGACCATGGTTGCTGCGGGCGTCTACCTAGTGGGCCGTGCCTTCATGGTCTACGGCAACGTGCCGGCCTGGGTGCTTGCGGTGATCGCTTTTGTCGGCGCTTTCACCTCGCTCTTCGCCGCTACGATCGCCACGCTGCGCTGGGATATCAAGGAGGTTCTCGCCTACTCGACCATCTCCCAGCTCGGCTACATGATCATGGCGATCGGCCTCGGCGGCTGGACCGCCGGCAACTTCCACCTGCTGACCCACGCCTTCTTCAAGGCGATGCTCTTCCTTACGGCGGGCTCCGTCATCCATGCGCATCACCACAACCAGTTGTTGCACAAGATGGGCGGCCTGCGCAAGAAGATCCCGGTCACCTTCTTCGCCTGGATGGTGGGATACCTGGCCCTCGCCGGCTTCCCTGGCTTCTCGGGCTTCTTCTCGAAGGATGAGCTCCTCCTCGCCGCCGCCACCTGGCACAACGATGCTGTCCATGGCTGGGTAGCCATGCTGCCCTACTACATGGCGCTGGCGACCGCCTTCCTGACCGCCTACTACATGACCCGTGCCACCTGGCTGGCCTTCTTCGGCAAGCCGCGTGACCAGCATCTGTACGACCACGCCCATGAGTCCCCGCGGGCCATGACGATCCCGCTGATCATCCTGGCCATTCCGGCGGCGCTCATCGGCTGGTTCGGGACCCCGGTCTTCTACCACTACTTCCACGCTGACTGGATGATGTTCATCCCGGAGTTCCTGCACCTGCCGGGGATTGAACACACCGCCGAGTTCAGCACGGAACTGGCCGTTACCATCACGGCTACGGTCGTCGGGCTCAGCGGGATCTTCCTTGGCTGGCTGCTCTACGCTGTGGTGAAGCCCGAGACCCGTGCCAAGTGGATCGCGGCTGGCAAGCCGATCTACACCCTGGTCCGGAACAAGTACTACGTTGACGAGTTCTACGACCTGGTTGCCATCCGCTCCACGCAGTTGATCTCCAGGGCCATCTCCTGGTTCGACGGCGCCGTCGTCGATGGTATGGTCAACCTGGTCGGTGTCGTGGGTATCGCTGTGGCGAATGCCTCGGCCTGGTTCGACGCCAACGTCGTCGACACGCTGGTCACCATGTGGGCCGATATCGCCCGCTGGTTCGCATCCAGCTTCCGCCGGCTCTCGACGGGTTATGTCCAGCAGTACATGCTGACCTTCGTGGTCGTGATCGTCGCCAGCGTGCTGCTATTCCAGGTCATAAGATAGGAGGCTCTCGGGGATGCTGTCACTTATCGTCTTTGTTCCCCTGGTCTTCGCGTTGATTATGCTCTTCGTTCCGAAGACTCAGGAGAAGGTTCTGTACTGGCTAGCCGGTATCGGCACCCTGATCCCGTTCGTGCTCTCGCTCGTGCTGGCCGCCCAGTGGAACACCGCAAACGCTAGCACCGAGGTCTATGCCAAGGGCATGCAGTTCGTAGAGCACCTCACCTGGATCCCGGCCATCGGCGTCAACTACACGATCGGTGTTGACGGCTTCGGCTTCACCATGATCATGCTCTCCGCTCTGCTCTTCCCGCTGGCCGTGCTGGCCTCCTACAAGTACATCAACACCCGGGTGAAGGACTACCTGATCCTGCTGTTGATCCTGGCCACCGGCACCAACGGCGTCTTCGTCTCCCTGGACTTCATGGTCTTCTACGTCTTCTGGGAGATCGTACTCCTGCCGATGTACTTCCTGATCGGCATCTGGGGTGGCCCGCGGCGTGAGTATGCAGCCATTAAGTTCTTCCTCTACACCCTGATCGGTTCCGTGGTCATGCTGGTCGGCGCCATCTACCTCTATGTCACCACCGGCGTCGGTTCCTTCAACCTGCTGCAGATGGCCGCTGAGACCTCGAAGCTGCCGATCGACGGCCTGACCACCTTCGCCTTCTTCGCCCTTGTCGTTGGCTTTGCTGTTAAGGTGCCGATGTTCCCCTTCCACACATGGTTGCCCGACGCCCACGTCGAGGCGCCGACCCCGATCTCCATGCTGCTTGCCGGCATTCTGCTGAAGCTCGGCTCCTACGCCATGGTGCGTATCAGCCATCCGCTGCTGCCGCAGGTCGCTGAGAAGTACGCTTGGGTCCTCTTCGTCTTCGGTGTCGTCGGCATTCTCTACGCCGCTCTCGCCGCCATGGCGCAGAAGGACTTCAAGAAGCAGGTTGCCTACTCTTCGGTCAACCACATGGGCTTCTTCGTCATGGCTCTGGCCGCCGCCAGCGTCCTGGGCCCGAAGGATCCCGCTATGGCTCAGGTCGCCCTGCAGGGTGGCTACTTCGTCACCATCGCTCACGGCCTGATCTCGCCCCTCTTCTTCTTTGCTGTCGGCATGTTCTACGAGCGGACCCACACCCGTGACCTGGGCAAGCTTGGCGGCATGTTCCTGACCGTCCCGGTTGCCGCCTTCATGACCGCCTTTATCGCCTTCGCCAACCTGGGCCTGCCCGGTCTGGCCGGCTTCATTGGCGAGTTCGTCGCCCTGACCGGCTCCTACCCGGCCTTCGGCCTCTGGGTCCTGGTCGCCGGCGCCGGCCTCGTGATCACCGCTGCCTGGCACCTGCTGACCATGCGGAATGTCCTCCTTGGTGAAGCCAAGAAGGAATACGCCGGCCTGCACGACGTGACCTGGAAGGAGAAGCTCATCTTCGCCCCCATGGCCGTCCTGATCGTGCTGTTCGGTGTTTATCCGAAGCCGATTCTGAATGTGCTCCAGGGTTCCGTCGAGGTGCTTTCGAAGGTGATGGAACTGGGAGGGAAGTAACTTGCCGGGTGCAATTAACTGGACCACGGCGGTACATCCCAACTACGTCTTTATCATGCCGCAGTTGATCATCACGGCCACGCTGCTTCTCGTCATGATCGTGGACTTCTACGTCAAGGAGAAGCGAAACCTGGTCTGGGTCACCCTGGCTGGTGTGGTAGTGTCGCTCTTCAGCGTCTTCTTCGCTGCAACCGACGAAGATATCAAGTTGGGTATGACCATTGGTGAGCCGAGGGAGTTCTTTGGCGGCATGCTGGTCGCCGACGGATTCACCTTCTTCCTGCAGGCTGTGCTGCTGGGGATTGCCGCCCTGGTGATCCTGCTCTCTGTCGACTACGTTGAAAAGTTCCTGCGTGGTGCTTACCTCGAGTACTATCAGGTGCTCCTCTCGGCCACCCTGGGCATGATGTTCATGGTCTCTTCTCGGGATATCGTGACCATCTACATCGGCCTGGAGCTCTCCTCGATCGGCTCGTATATCCTGGCGGGTATGCTCCGCAAGGATCCCAAGTCGAATGAGGCGGCGCTCAAGTACTTCTTGAATGGCACCATCGCCTCGGCGGTTCTGCTCTTTGGTGTCTCGATTCTCTACGGCGTATCGGGCCAGACCAGCCTCGAGGGAATCGCTGCGGCGCTCTCCGGCACCGGAGTGGTTGCTGCGGCTGGCGATGCGCTCGTCCCGCTGATCGTCACGGGCATCATCTTCGTCGCAGGCGGCTTCGCCTTCAAGGTGGCAGCGGTGCCGATGCACCTCTGGGCGCCTGACGCATACGAGGGCGCCCCGACCCCGGTCACCGGCTTCTTCTCGGTCGGCCCCAAGGGAGCTGCCTTTGGTGCGGTGCTCCGGGTCTTCCTGGTCGGCCTCGGCGTCGCTCCCTTTACGGAGCGGTGGACGCTGATCTGGGCTGTCCTGGCTACCGCCTCCATGTTCGTCGGCAACCTGACCGCCCTCATGCAGACAAACATCAAGCGCATGATGGCCTACTCCTCGATCGCCCAGGCGGGCTACATGCTCGTCGGTGTAGTCGCCACCGGTACCGAGCCGGCGGCTGGCACCTCTGCGGTGATCTTCTATGTACTGGCCTACGCCCTGACCAATCTCGGCATCTTCGCCATCCTGACCCACCTGGATCAGGAGGGTGGATGGGTCTCGATTTCGGACTTCAAGGGCCTGGTCAACCGGAATCCGGCCTACGCCTGGGCGATGCTGCTATTCCTGGTCTCGCTGATCGGTATTCCGCCGACGGTCGGCTTCATGGGCAAGCTCTTCCTCTTCCAGGCGGCGGCGAAGTCTGGCTATCTGTGGCTGGCCCTCGTCATGGCCGTAAACTCGGTCATCTCCGTCGGCTACTACTATGGCGTTGTGAAGGCGATGTTCCTGGAGACGTCCGACAAGCCGACACTGAAGCCCAGTTTCGGTATTAGCACCACGGTGATCGTTTCGGTCATCGGTGTCGTGGGCGTCACCCTCGCCTCCAACTGGTTCGTGCAGATGGCGTCGAATGCGGCTGCCATGCTGAAGTAAGCATAGGGAACCAGAAGAAAGGACCGGGAGCTAGGCTCCCGGTCCTTTTTTCCAATGGATGGCCAGTATGCTATCCGCCACGAATGGGCTGCCGTCCTCACTGGCGGAAAGCCAGAAGCCCAGCACCGAACCCAAATGGCACTCGTAGGGCTTTCCCCAAAAGATCCCCTTCATCAGAAGGAAAATGGAAAACATTGGCGAATAAGGGATGATAAGGGAATTTACTTGAGCCTGGAGGGGATTCCGGAATGGTAGGTAGCGGGTTCTGCACGACGGCGGGATCGAAGCAGATGGCGTTACGCCACCGTAAGCGCGAATGGAAACAGCCGGCGGCGACCTCGGTACGCGACGCATTGGCTCTGCCAAAGGCGCTGATCGGCCGAGAGGAGACGATCAGCGCTCTCCTGAACGCCCTCGCGTCCAAATCCCCTCACACGGCAGCTCACTGTAATCGGGTAGGCGCATACGCGGCCCGCCTTGCCAGTGCTCTGGACTTCCCCGAGGCCCGCGTAAAGCACGTGGAGAGGTGCGGCCTCCTCCACGACGTTGGAAAGCTGGCAATTCCAGAGGATCTCCTGGAGAAGCCCGGGAGGCTGACCTGCGACGAGTGGGACCTGATCAAGCTCCACCCGGTAATCGGGGCCTCTGTCCTGCGGAACATCCCGTGGCTGGCGGCGACCCTTCCAGCAGTCGCCATGCACCATGAACGGTGGGATGGTCAGGGCTACCCGTACGGAGTCGCGGGGGAGGCGATTCCACTGGAGGCCCGGATCGTTGCGGTCTGCGACGCATATGACACCATGACCAGCGAGCGTCCCTACAAGTCACCCATGAGGGCAGAGGAGGCCATGGCCCGAATACAGGAGGGGGCCAACGCACACTTCGACCCTGATTTGGTACAGATCTTCCTGCACGAGGTCCTGGCGGCACTCCCGCACGGGAGAATCCTCCCAGTGTAGCGCAGGAGCCCACCGCGCGAGCCGGTGGGCTTCTGGCGTGTCTGAGGTTAGTGAGGGAGGAGTTCGACCAGCCGGTGAATCGCCGTGTCGAGGGCGTGCTCCAACTGGTCGGGACGGCTGCCCGCACCCTGGGCCTGAAGCGGCGAGCCACCACCCTTGCCATCGATCAGGGGCAGGACCTGCTTGATCACCTGGCCCACATCGAGTCGCAAATCGACGGAGCGGTTCAGCACGATCTGGGGCATGGCACCCTTTGTGCCGAAGACCGCCACCGAGCCGCTATGACTAGCCACCTTCGCGGCGAGGAGCTTCAGTTCATCGAGGGGGCGCCCGACAAAGACCGCCCGAACCAGCCGCACCCCACCTACCTTGCGTGCGCCAGCCAGCAACTCAAGAGCCTCGTGCTCAAGTATCTGCTCCTGGAGGGTCCGCATACGCTTCCGGAGGGTAGAGATCTCCTCCTGCGAGCGCTCCACATACTTAGGCAGGTCAGCCACCCCGATCGAGAGCCCCCGGCATAGATCCCGGGTGAGCCGGTCCAGGGCCAGGTAGTCACCCAGGGCCCGCCGGCCCGCCAGGAACGTGACGCGGGTGGTCTTCTTGTACCGCTCCCAGGACTTGATCTTCAGGAGGCCCAGTTCGCCTGTGGTTCTCACGTGCGTGCCGGCACAGGCAGACCAGTCGTAGCCCTGAAGCTCGACCACCCGGATCTCGCCGGTCACGGTCGGTGGCTTGCGCAAAGGGAAGTTGCTCACACCGGCATCATCCGTAATATGGGTGATGACGGGAAGCCCCATGCGGATTACCCGGTTGCACTCCAGTTCGATCTGCTCGGCCTGCTCAGGGCTCAGGTTCTCGATCGTCAGATCGACCGTCGTCCCATCGGAGCCCAGATGCCAGCTGATGGTCTCGGCATCGAAGAACTGTTCGAAGGTACCGGAGAGAAGGTGCTGGGCGGTGTGCTGCTCCATGTGGTCAAGCCGGCGGTCCCAGTCAATCTGACCGGAAACCGATCCTTCCAGGGGCCCATCTACCGTGTGGATGATGGTTCCATCGTTCTCCTCGCGCACGTTGAGGATGCGCCGTCCACCAAGCGTGCCGCTGTCACTTGGCTGCCCGCCGGCTTCGGCGTAGAAACCAGTCTGGTCCAGGATCACATCGTAGGCGTCACCTGCAGAGAGGCAGGAGAGGACCGTCGCCGCGAACTCCGTACGGTACGAATCGTCATGAAACAGCTTGCGGGTGGGCACATCTATCACCTTTCCGGACAGAACTCGTTACGGATCATTCTACCATAGCCGGTACGACAACGCGACCCATGGGCAGGTTCGGCCTCCATCTGCGTGAAAAGTATGGTATGATCCTCTTTGGGCTATACTGTTCAGCTATTTGGAGGGGAGCAGTCTGGTCATTCATGTACGTGCACAGGGGCACCTCAAACAGTTCCGCCCAGATAAGCAGGAGCGATTCAGCCTGGAACTGCCAGCGGAGGCTACGGTCCGCCTGCTGATCGAGGCGAGCGGGATCCCCTGGGATGAGGTTGGACTGGTCGCCGTCAACGGCCGGCAGGTAGAGGAGAGCCAGGTGTTGGCGAGCGGCGACGATGTGATGCTCATGGCCCCGATGGAAGGCGGCTAGCGAGAGAGGGGAGGACGTTCCGGAATGCCACTCGAAACCAAAGGCTACCACGGTAAGATCGCCCGAGTCAACCTGACCACCGGGGCGATCACGATGGAGGAGCCGGGAGATGAGTTCTACCGCACGTACGTTGGTGGGCACGGGTTCATTAGCTACTTCCTCTTCAGGGAGGTTCCCGCCGGCTGCGATCCACTGGGACCGCAGAACAAGCTGGTTTTCGCCACCGGTGCCCTGACGGGGCTCCCCTTCGCGGGGAGCGGCCGTCATGCCATTGGTGCGAAGTCTCCGCTGACCGGCGGTTATGGTGCGGGTGAGGCTGGCGGCTTCTGGGGCAACGAGTTCAAGCGGGCCGGGTTCGATGCTCTGATCGTGGAGGGGGCATCGGCGAAGCCAGTCTACATTTGGATCAAGGACGGCGAGATTGCGATCCGTGACGCCGCCCATCTCTGGGGTTTGGAGTGCAAGCCGGCAGAGCAGGCGGTACGGGACGAGCATAACGACCAGCGGATCCGCTTTGCTCAGATCGGGCCGGCGGGTGAGAATAAGGTTCTTTATGCGACGATCTCCAACGACCTGAACGAGTTTGTGGGCCGGGGCGGCATGGGTGCCGTCATGGGCTCGAAGAACCTGAAGGGCGTCGCCTGCCGGGGGACCAAGCTGCCGGATGTAGCCGATATGAAGACGATCCTTGAGATGAATAAGTGGATGGCCACCGACGGCAAGAAGCTCTACGCCGGACTGGGTGAGCTGGGCACCGCCGGCGGCACCCTGGGCTCTTCCATGCAAGGCAACCTGCCGACGCTCAACTTCCGGTTCGGTCACTTCCCGGGCCGGGGCCTGCCCGCCATGCACGGCGACGCTCCCGACCAGGACCGGGTCGATGCAACCGAAACCCTAAGTCCGACCGAGGCGTGCCTGACCGCCGACACCCACGGCGGCGCCGAGAAGATCACCGGCCAGACCATGAAGGATACTGGCTTCCTGATCGGCACCGAGGGCTGCTTCGCCTGTGGCGTCAAGTGCAAGAGGGTCGTGGCCTCCAGCGATCGGTATCGGGTTGATCCGGACTACGGTGGCCCCGAGTACGAGACGATCGGCATGATGGGTTCCAACTGCGGTGTTGATGATCTCGAGGCGGTCGGCTACGCTAACATGCGCCTGGGCGCTCTTGGCATGGACTCGGTTTCCTGCGGCGCCACGATCGGCTGGGCCATGGAGTGCGCGGAGAAGGGGCTGATCCCGCAGGAGGACCTGGATGGGCTTGATCTTCGTTTCGGCAATGTGGAGGCCTGGCTCGAGGTGATCGAGCGGATCGCCTACCGCAAGGGCCCTATCGGCAACCTCCTGGCCGATGGCTCTTACCGGGCCGGTCAGAAGTATGGGCCGGAGGCGGTTGCCCTTGCCCCGGTGGTCAAGAAGCAGGAGCATCCGGCGCATGAGCCGCGCGTCAAGCACGGTCTCGGTCTGGGGTATATGGTCAGCCCGACGGGTGCCGACCACATGCACAACTTCCACGATACCGGCTACACCAAGCGAACCACCCCGCTGCACCCGCTGGGGATCACCAAGCCGCTGCCAGCGAACGACCTCTCCCCGGAGAAGGCCCGCATGGTCGCCTACACGGTCAACTGGCGTCACTTCCAGAACTCCGCCATATACTGCATGTTCCTACCCTGGACCATGGAGCAGGTGACTGACCTCGTCTCCGCTGCGACTGGCTGGAAGACCTCGCTCTTTGAGTTGATCAAGGTGGGCGAGCGGGTGAACACCCTGAGCCGTCTGTTCAACCTGCGGGAGGGACTCACACACGAGACCGACAAGCTCTCCAAGCGGTTCCTGACCGCCTTCGAGTCCGGTCCGCTCAAGGGAGTGGGCGTTCCAGAAGACAAGGTGATGGAGGCGCGCCGGGCTTACTATGCACTTAACGGCTGGGATCCCGAGACCGGAGTGCCGACCGACGGCAAGCTGTACGACCTCGATCTTACCTGGACGAAGCGGTACGAGCCTTCCCTATCATCTGCCGACTAGTCAAACAACAAACCCCAAACCCTTGGGTCATCTTGGCCCAAGGGTTTACCTTTTTCCTTGACAATGGCAGGGAAATCCTCTCGGAAGGCGGAATAACCTACACGCAAAGATTGACAGACAGAGATGGAGGGGTAGATCGTTGTTCTGGCGAGCTTGGGTTGGCGCTGTTGCCGCTGCTGGTCTTGTTCTTGCGTCTTCGTGGCTCGACAACCCCGTCACGCGTTATGGTCTCTGGGGTGCCGGACTCCTGATCTCGCTGCTTGGTGCCTGGTGGGTGCAGCGTGCACATCAGGCCGTTCTTAATGAGCAGGCCCCGCTTGCCCCATCCGCTGCGACTGCCGTCCCGGTTGAGGTCTCGACTCCTCGCATACAGGCCCCTGCTGTGGCCGCACAGCAGCCTGCCGAGGCTCGGGCCGGACTGGCGCCAGAAGTGCTTCGGCAGGTGGCCAGCCTCAAGGGGGACGCCGAGAAGACCGAGGCAGCCGTTCAGGAGGTCCTGCGGCTGACCGGGCGGGTCAACGATCTGCTCAGCAATCTCTATACCGCCACGAAGGATCAGTTGGGGGACCTAGACCGCACACGTGAACTGGCCCGGGAGGTCGTGCTCGTCTCCGAGGAGATGACAGCTTCTGCTCGGGAGGCAAGAGAAGAGGCCGCCCGCCATAAGGCCGAAGCGGAACGGGTTCAGCGGGCGCTCCAGAACATCACTACCGGCATGGGGGCAATCCGCACTGCGGCCGACTCGTCGGCCAGGACGATCCGAGAGTTGGACGAGCAGACCAGCAAGATCGGCGAGATTGTGAAGATGATTCAGACCCTGGCCGATCAGACGAACATGCTCAGTCTGAATGCCGCGATTGAGGCAGCCCGAGCTGGGGACGCAGGCCGGGGCTTCGCCGTGGTTGCCCAGGAGATTCGCGTGTTAGCGGACCGCTCGCGGGCCGCTACCCGCCAGATCCAGGATCTGGTTTCCACCATTCAGTCCGGCACCACGGCGGCGATTAACGTAATCGGCCAGTCCCAGACCGAGGTGACCCGAGGCGTCGAGACGGTCAATGGTACCCGGGGTGCGATTGAGCAGGTGCTCCAGTCCTTCGGCGAGCTCTCCGACACAGTCGAGTCCTTCGGGGCCAAGGCTGAGGGAACGACCAGCCAGATGGTCGACCTTGTCAAGTCGGTAGAGGAGGCGACCCGACTCGCCCACCAGAACAACGGCACAATGAAGGAGCTGGCCGAGGCCAACTGGTTCTCCGAGGCGATCAACAATGCCGAAACGAGCGCGAAAGCACTGGCTGAGGCAGCCGGCGCCACGGAGTGGGCGGCCAGACAGTAGCTGAGAAGGGGCGGTCCTCCCCGGGAGGGCCGCCTTTGCGCGTCCCGTGTGGGGCTGGCAGAACTGGGCATACTACCCGATGTTCAAAGCTGAGAGGAGAGAGCCGGATGGATGTGAAGCAGCTCTACGACAGCCTGCACCGGGATCCGCAAGACTACCCTTTGTTCGAGCGGATCTGGCAGGTGCTCACCTTTGCCCCTTCCTGTCGCCACGCGGATGAAGAGCGCCTGACCAGCCTCGCCGCCGACGCCTTTGACTACCTTCAGGCCAGTGGTGAGTGGCAGACCAACTCGACCACAGGGACGACAAAACTCCGCTTCGATGGCCGGAAGCTCTATGTGGAGGAGGATGACGGCCGGGACTACACCTACGAGCACACGTTTACGGTTCAGTAAATACAGCGGAGGGCCTGACCAGCAGGGTCAGGCCTTTTCACATCATCCGGGGGGGTATGGGGAAGGGATTTCCGCTGAGCAGCCGGAACCATCTCCCCGTATGATTAAGGGAGGGACTTTGGTGGATCCACTCACTCGCACTTCAGCCAACGACGGACTCCTCTGGGTGAGCGTGGCCAAGTTTCTGCGTTACCTGGCTTACCTCTTGTGGGGAGGTTTGATCCTCACTACGGCCTGGCTTCTGCTCGTGTTTGTCGGCATGGCCCTCAGTGGTGATCTGCTTCTGCCTGCAATCGTCGGCCTTACGATTACGGGCTGGGCTCTCTTACGGGCCGCCATACTCATGTTCATGAGGCAGCCGGTCTTCGAGCCAGCCGTTTTGCTCACTCCTCAAGCCACCCCTTCACTCTTTCGACTGGTCGGGGAGGTGGCCCGCCTCGTGGGGGCATCGCCGCCCGATTACCTGCTCCTGAGCCTGTCCGGCAGCTTCCACGTGTACGAGGGCACCGCCGTGCTTCCGACTGGCCGCCGGATCACTGGTCGGGTGCTGGTGCTGAGTGCTCCCCTCCTCCGACTCATGAAGCAGGCTGAGGTGGCGGCTATCCTTGCTCACGAGTTTGCTCACTTCACCGGTCGTGACACGGACTATACTCGGCAGGTTGCTCCCATTCACCTGTCCTTCCGGGTAGCTCTGCAGGGGCTGTGGCAGAACCTGACGGCCCCGTTGCGGTCCCTGTACGGCGCTCTCCTGCGGATCTTCTATGTGCCACCGATACTAATAGTTGGTCTGTTCTACCTGCTGTTCCAGATACTCGACCGACGTGTCAGCCGTGCTCGGGAGTTGCGTGCCGACCGCATTGCTGCAAGCGCGCACGGGGCTGGGGCACTGACCGGCGGCCTGATCAAGGCGGTCGGATTTGGCGCCCTGCTAGATGAGGCATCCATTCAACTATTCTACCGTCTCGTCTGGAAACAGGGGGCGGAACCGAACTTTCCCCGTTTTTTCGCACAGGGAGCCAGCGTGGCAGGCGATCGGGCTGAGCAGGCCGTCTCTGCGGCCTTCCACCAGCGGACCACCGCTCTGGATACCCACCCAGCCTTGCTGGACCGACTGGGTGCCCTCGGGGTCTCACCGTTCCAACTGGGCAAACACTTGATACCCGTCCCCGGCGATGATACCGATCTGGACAAAGCAGAGGAGATCCTTACCCGCCAGATCGGGATGCGCTTGCTGGGAGAGATCCCGGTGGATGAACCGCTCCTCGAAGGGACCCTTCACGCTGAGCAGCCGGTTACATCAAGAGTGTCCGCCAGATCGATGCTCCCGTGGATCCTTGCCGGGTCCTTGGTGGCCACTCTGCTCCTCGCCTTCTGGGCATGGAGCCGCCCGACCAGGCAGGTCTCAGAACCGATCGCTACCACCCCGACCCCAACGGCAGTAAGCCCACGCGCCAGCAGTCCCACGCCGAGTCCACCGGCCGTACCCGTGGAAGACATCCTCCCAGTCAGGCTCGGAGTCCTTCATGGCAAGATGGACCCCAACGTAGGACGAGTTGAACACGTCGACTACCAACTCTCTGATCCCGCCGATGGTTCGAAACGCATCATCTTCGGTTTTCTCCGCTCCACGCAGCAGTACGCGACATGGAAGGAGGCGCAGCAAAACGATACTGATGCTGTCCGGCAGTGGATCCAACAAGTCCACTCCACCGTACGGACCCATTTCCCCACATTGGAGGCTGATGTCGTCTTCGCCTGGGTTGTGGAGGGGGTCGACAAGCCACAGGGTTTCACCGAAGACGAACTGACCCACCTATCAAACGGGCGATGGCAAGGGGTCCGCATTCTGGCCGCATCAACATACGAGAGCGGTAAGTTTCTCGCCGAGTTGGCCCCCCTGCCAGACGAACCGGTTGCACAGAGCGAGAGCAGCATGTCATCCGAAGTGTCGCCTACATCCGCCCAGCCGCCGGTGCCCTCGGACACTGGTTACGTCACATATGGTTCAACCCAGAGCGAGGTACGCGACCTCCTGGGTACCCCATTGGAGTCTACCAACTTCGCCTGGCACTACGGCAGTGATGTGATCCAGTTTGACTATCGCGGTCTCGTAACAGGATGGGAGAACAGAAGTGGTAGACTCAAGGTGTCGATGGGCGACCACGTGCCAGGAGCCCCGCCTATTACCTGGGAGGCCACCCGGGAGCAGGTAGCGGCCGCCATGGGCACACCGCAGGAGGCGACCAGTTTCGCCTGGTACTATGGGGATGATACGGTCACGTTCGACTACCGTGGCCTGGTGACAGGGTGGGAGAATAGGAGCGGACGCCTCAAGCTCTTCCTGGGCGACCCTGTCCCGTCGGCCCCGGCATTCACCGTGGGGTCGACCCGAGCGGAGGTGGTCGCCGCCATGGGCACACCGCAGGAGGCGACCAGTTTCGCCTGGTACTATGGAGGTGACACCGTCACCTTCGACTACCGAGGCCTCGTCTCCGGATGGGAGAACAAGGCGGGGCGACTGAAGGTGAGATGATCTTGAGCCGCACGCGGCAGAAGAGGCCCTCCGCCGGAGCGGAGAGCCTCCTCGCTATACGTCCTTTCCACCATCATCTTTGTAGAGGAATGTGAACTGCTTACGCCACCCGAAGCGCCAGAGCACCCACCAGGGCACCCAGCCCAGCAGACCGATCCCCAGGCCCCAGGCTCCCGCTATCCACACCTGGACCCCGCCCAGCGACAGGCAAAGCACCAGCCCTACCAGCCCAAAGCGGACCCGGACTCCGGGCAACCGCCGTCGCAGTTCTGTTGGCTCAACCGGCATTGTCCGGAAGAAGAGATCGAGGGTAAGGAAGGCTCCTACCCATTGGGTCAGGTGGAGCCCAAGGGCAACGACAGTCTCCATGCGTTCGACACCTCGCACGCAATGCTAGCCCGTCTAAGCCAGGGACGTCAACCCTACACCCTACCCCTATGGATAGTCTTTTGAATCCTCTATGTACACTCGCGGAGATTCGTGATAACTGTAAAGTGAGGATAGCCCTGACCGCTATCGCTCACACATAACATGTCGCGAGACGAATCTAAAGAAATATGCATGATCAGCCCTCCGCATAAGTTGCGGGGGGTTGTATTTTGCCTTCTTACCAAATATCTAGGACTTACCGAGAAGGAAATCTCTCAAAGACATGGAATCTATTCCCTGTAAGGTTGGCTTGGTCGATCGGATGGGGGGTAGGGCATTGTGCAGGAGAAAAGGCCGTTAGGTGACCTACTGCTCCAGGCCGGGATCATCGGTCAGGCCGAACTGGCCCAAGCCCTGGAGGTTCAGTCGGCCTCTGGTCAGCGACTCGGTGAAGTGCTCGTCGCCCTGGGCTTCGTAACAGAGGCAGACGTCGCAAAGGCTCTGGCGGGCCAGTTGAGTGTGCCCTTTGTCGCCGATCACGAGTTGCGGGTTAACATGGCGATCGCACGGTTGCTCCCTCCCCAGGTCTGCCGGCGTACCCTGGCGCTGCCGTTCCGGGAGGAGAACGGCTTTCTGGTTGTTGCAATGGCCGATCCGCTTGACGTCTTCTCGCTTGATGAAGTCCAGCACCTCACCCGTCGGACGGTCACGCCTGTCGCCGCCACCCGGGCGGGTCTCAACCGGGCCATTGCCCAATATGAGCGATTGGCAGCCCTGGGCAAGCGAGACGGCGCAGCCCCGGAGGTGGCGGTCGCCACCCCCGAGATGATCCTCGGCGCCCAACCCGACGATGCTCCGGTCGTCCAACTGGTCAACGAGCTAGTTGACCGCGCCTTGGCCGACGGTGCATCAGACATTCACATTGAGCCTGCCGAAGGCCAGTTTCGGGTCCGTTTTCGGATCGACGGGTTCCTCCGTGAGATCATGAGCCCACCGATGACCTACCATTCTGCCGTGGTGGCCCGCATAAAAGTGCTCGCACAACTCGACATTTCTGAAAGGCGCATTCCACAGGATGGCCGTATTGAGCTACGGGATAAGAACCGAAACGTGGACTTGCGGGTATCGACCCTGCCCACCGTTCACGGCGAGAAGATCGTCCTACGCATCTTCAACCGGTCCAAGGCGCTTCCTAAGCTAGAGGAGATTGGCTTCCAACCCGAAATACTTAAGGGGTACACTGAAGTAGTCCACCGGCCACACGGGATGATCCTCGTGACCGGACCCACAGGCAGCGGCAAGACCACGACACTCATGTCCACACTCGCCTTCGTGAACGATGCCGAGAAGAACATCGTCACGATCGAAGATCCGGTCGAGTACCAGCTAGCCGGGGTCAACCATGTCCAGGTCCACTCCCGTGCAGGCCTCACCTTTGCCGATGGCCTCCGTTCGATCCTCCGCCAGGACCCGAACATCATCATGATCGGTGAGGTGCGAGACGCCGAAACAGCTGATGTGGCGGTTCGCGCGGCACTAACTGGCCACCTGGTTCTCTCGACCCTGCACACCAACGATGCAGCCGGTGCCCTGACCCGCTTGGTTGATATGGGCGTTGAGCCCTACCTGATCGGCTCGTCGGTTCTTGGCGTACTGGCGCAGCGGCTCGTACGACGGGTCTGCTCCGGCTGCAAGGAGGCCTACGAGGCCGAATCCGACACATTCGCCGCCTACGGCTGCAAAATCGAGCGGGGCCGGCCCGTCACGCTCTACCGCGGCAAAGGCTGCCCCCGGTGCCGAAACACGGGCTACGCCGGGCGCTATCCAATCTTCGAGTATCTGCGGGTCAGCGAGGTGATCCAGGAGCTGGTGCTCCGGCAGGCATCCACCGCTGAGATCCGGACCCAGGCGTACCAGGACGGCATGAAACTGCTGGTGACCAACGGGTTGGAGACAGCCCTGGCCGGCCAGACCACGCCGGAAGAGATCTTCCGAGTGGCATCCTTTGGAGAGGCGTAAGCAGGAGGTGCCCGATTTTGCTGGACCTAGACGAACTGCTCCGCGGTGCTGTAGGGAAGGGATCAAGCGATGTTCACCTGTGCGAGGCCCAGCCCCCCATCTTCCGCATTCACGGGACCCTGATCCGACAGGGGAATCTACCCCTCGTCTCCACCGACCTGCAGGCGGTCGCTGATCAACTGGTTCCGTCGGAGAAGAAAGGGGAGCTGGATGAGAGGGGTGAGGTCGACTTTTCGTATGGCATAAATGGCCTGGGCCGCTTCCGTGTCAACGTATACCGGCAGCGGGGGACCCTGGCGGTCGCCCTACGCGTCATTCCGTTCAAGGTCATGACGCTTTGGGAGCTTGGCTTGCCCGAAGTGCTGGCCTCCTTCTGCGACAAGCCCCACGGCCTGGTTGTCGTCACGGGTCCGACCGGCTCCGGCAAATCGACCACTCTGGCGGCGCTGATCGATCTGATCAATGAGAAGTACGACAAGCACATCGTCACGATTGAGGACCCGATCGAATACCTACACAGGCACAAGACGAGCGTGATCAACCAGCGGGAGGTCGGCTCCGACACCACCTCGTTCTCACTGGCGCTCCGTGCGGCCCTCCGCCAGGACCCAGATGTGATCCTCCTGGGCGAAATGCGCGACCTGGAGACGATCAACATCGCCTTGCAGGCCGCCGAGACCGGCCACCTCGTCTTTGCCACCCTCCACACGAACGATGCCGCTTCGACCATCGATCGCATTATCGATGTCTTCCCGGCAGAGCAGCAGCAGCAGGTCCGGGTGCAGTTGGCCGGTGCCATTCAGGGCGTCGTGGCTCAGCGCCTCTTCAAGCGGGTCGACCGGCCGGGCCGGATCGCCGCCCTGGAGATTATGATCGCTACCCCGGCAGTGCGCAACCTGGTCCGTGAGGGCAAAACCCATCAGATTCCCAGCGTGATCCAGACCAGCGGTAAGCTAGGCATGAAGCTCATGGAGGCCTCGGTGCGGGATCTCTACGAGCGTGGGATCATTAGTCAGGAAGACTTTCAGAACATGGTTCAGTCGCAGCAGTCGTTCTTGCAGCAGCACGCCGCCCCCAACGGTATGGGGAATCCGGGGCGTTTCTAGGGCCGGCTGGCCCCGCCCCGCACAGGGGAGGGCATGCAATTGCCTGTCTATGTCTATCGAGCGAGAGATGGAGCCGGCGAATTGGTCCAGGGCAGGGCCGACGTCGGCTCTGAGCGTGAGTTGATCATGCGGCTGCGCAACCAGGGTCTTCTCGTCCTGGGAATCGAGACGGAGCGGGACCTGAGCGTAGTCATGAACCAGCAGGGCAGCCTCTTCAACCGGCGAGTGAGCGGAAAGGATCTGGCGATCTTCGCCCGGCAGTTTTCGGTGATGATCAAGGCGGGCCTACCGGCCGTGCAGTGTTTGCGTGTCCTGGCTAGGCAGACAGCCAACCGACGATTGGCCAAGAGTCTGGAGCGAATCAGCAACGATGTAGAGGCGGGTGATGGTCTTTCCGAGGCGTTCGCTCGGCACGCCGGCATCTTCCCCCAGGCGACGATCCAGATGATCGCTGCAGGGGAGGTCGGCGGTATTCTGGATGACGTTCTCGAGCGGGTCGCAACACAGCTCGAGAAAGACGAGATGGTTCGCCAGAAGATCCGATCGGCTCTAGTCTATCCTTCGATCGTTGTCTGTGTAGCTGTCCTGGTCGTGGCCTTCCTCATGATGTTTGTCGTGCCGCAGTTTGTTCAGGTGTACGCCGATATGGATGCAACCCTCCCCGTGCCGACCAGGCTCCTCATGTCCGTCAGCCATGCCACGCGCACGTATTGGTGGGCCTTTCTTGCTGCAGCGGTCACCATCTACTTTGGGCTGAAAGCCTGGTGGGCTACATCGAACGGTGCCATGATTCGCGACAGGGTGATCCTCAAGATCCCCGTGGCTGGCATGCTGGTAACGAAGACGAGTATCGCCCGGTTTGGGCGAACCCTGAGTGGTCTGCTCTCCAGCGGTGTTCCAATCTTGAAGGCCCTGTTAGTGGTGGAGCGTACCATCCCTAACCGGGTGATTGCAGCAGTTGTACGGGACGCACTGGAGGAGGTCCAGGAAGGACAATCTCTGGTCGTCCCGCTTCGACGCTCTACGGTCTTCCCCCCCATGGTGGTGGAGATGCTGGCGGTTGGAGAGGAGACTGGCACCATATCCGAGATGCTGAGCAAGGTGGCCGACTTCTTCGAGGCAGAGGTCGAACGCACCGCTGAACGGCTCTCTTCCATGTTGGAGCCGCTTATCATCGTCTTTTTGGCTGTAACGGTTGGCTTCATCGTGATTTCGATGATGCTCCCCGTCTTCAACCTCTGGACCATGTTCTAGCTGTCGCGGGAGACGGACTAAACGGCTGCAGAATTAACGGAAAATTTTATCGAAACCACTTGACAATTCTTCCACTTTCCACCATAATGGGTCTTGCAGCTAACACCCATTTATTGGAGAAAAGGGGAGGGGTTAGGGATGCACAAGATCCTTCGTCGAGTGCGCCGTGACCAGAAGGGTTTCACGCTGATCGAGCTCATGGTTGTCGTGGCGATCATTGGTCTCCTGGCCGCCTTTGCGGTTCCTCGCCTCTGGCAGGCGATCAACGATGCAAAGGCCGCTCCCGGCAAGGCAGATCTTAACACGATCGGGGCCGCACTGGAACGGCACTACTTTGCTGGCAGCAGCTATCCCGGCAGCGGTGACACGCTCCAGGCCACGCTGGTACCAACCTACCTGAAAACGACCACCACGTTCGTTAACGGGTATGGTCGAGGATTCGTCTACGGGACCAACACCAACGGCGACGGGTATATTCTGATCGACCCCGGCAACGCGGACACTGCCACCGCTGTGAACATCACCTGCGGTACCGGTGCCGGTGCCACCACCCATCCCTTCACTCCGAGTAACACCGTTCAGGTGATCGATCTGGCAGGTGTGACCAATCCTTCTACCTGCACCGCCCCGGCGGGGATGCGGTACGTCGTCAACTAGCGGCCAAGCAGAGGGGCCGGCTTTACCGCCGGCCCCTCGCTCACTCTGGTTCGGGAGGCGGTGGACATGGCACTGGCCCGAAATCAGCAAGGTCTGACCCTGATTGAGTTGACGGTAGTTGCAGCGGTGATCGCACTCCTGCTGGCGCTGGCGGTTCCTCGCCTGTATTCGGTCCTCGGAGCGGCCAAGTTTGCGCCAGGATACAGCGATATGGCGGTGATTCCAGCCGCCTTGGAGCGGTTCCATACCGATTCCTATACCTATCCGACTGGCGACGATGCGGCCCAGGTAGTGGCCGCCCTGCAGGGTAGCTATCTCAAACCTACGACTACCTTTCGGAACGGTTTCGATCAGGGTTATCTCTATCTCATGAGCCAGGATTACCAACACTTCTGGCTTATCGATCTAAACGGTGAGGAACAGGACGATGACTCAGTAACACCAGGGCAGCAGGTTCGTGTGACATGTGATGATGGTTGGTGGCCAGTTGAGCGGGTCTTTCATGTCCAGAATGGCCCTACAGCCACACTGACCCTGCCAGAGGCGGCACTGGGTGACCCCTGGCAGGTGGATGACTACATGTGGCCGTTCTGCGATCCGGACGATCTGAACCCCAACTTCGTGATCGTTACTGACGAATCCGGATAGGGCGGGGGCTGGTCATGGGACTGGCCCCTGTCGGGTTTCCCGGAGCATTTCGCCTTGCCGACCATGCGGGAGGGAATGGTTAATGTGTGCATTCATCCGCCACCGGTGGAAACAGGTCCGCCAGTTGCTGGGGTCCGAGGCTGGAGTCAGCCTGGTGGAGGTAGTGGCGGCCCTGGCGATCCTTGGCTTGGTCCTCCTTCCCATGCTCGAGTTCGCTGCCTACCAGTACAACGGGCAAGCCTACGATCGGCTCCTTGCGGCGACACTGGCGAGCTCCAAGCTCGAGGAGTTGCAGAGTGAGAGTTATCGTACTGATCCCGGCGAATGGCCTGAGTACGGTGCCCAGACCGTAGTGATCGGTGGACGTCGCTTCTCGCAGGCGTATTCGGTCGTGGAGCTCTCACTGAACCAGGAGACGAACTGGATGCGACAGGCGACAGTTACCGTCTCGTGCACAAACTGTAAAGATGCCACATCAGTGACGGTGGTGACTTACATTGCGAAGCTCGATTCGGAAGCAGATAGCGCGAAGCTCCCAGATCCAGCGGAGTGAGGATGGCTTCTCCCTGGTCGAGATGCTCGTCGCTCTGGCCATTACCACTCTGGTGGGGATCTCAATCACCTCAGTCCTGCTGGCGATCGAGACCAACGCCAGGCGCGACGTGCTGCAGACCGACGCCTATGAGGCACTACGGCTGGCGGCTCACCAAGTCATGCAAGACGGGCGGTTTGCCTCCGTGGCAGATACCTTCGACCAGGGGGCCAAACTTAGGCTGGACGTGTCAGGCGGCGACTACATCCTGTACACGTTTGAGTCCTACAACTTTGCCGACCCGACCGTCCCTATCCCAGATCCGACTAACCTGCACCGCTGGGTAATGAAAGGAGGGACCGTGACCGATGAGGTTCTGGCAACCAACCTACTTACACCAGGCGGGGGGAGTACGAATCGTACCAAATTCTCAGTCGACGAAATCCATTCGGGTGTTGAGGCGATCTTGGTTCGCGAACCACTCTCGGGGCAGGAGACTCCGATTCGGATTAAGGTGTTCGTTCACTTCCGCTGAGCGCGGCTATGCCTTGCCACTCGTACTTCTAGCCATCACGGTTTTCTTGCTCTACGCCGCCGAGTCGAGTGCCCGGACGGTCCGAGAGGCCCGCATTGCCACCCTCAAGACCAATGCGGAAATTGCGCAGGCTGCCGCCGAGGCCGGCTTCAACCGGGTTCGTGCGCGGATTGTGGGTAATGCCGTCTATGGCGCTACCATGAGCCTGGACAACACCAGTGTGACTTTGCCGTCGCAGGCGACCTACACCCTGGATCTGACCCCGCTGGATCCGACGAACTACGCCATTCATGTCAAATCGACCGGGGTTTATGGAACGGGGAAACTCCGAACTGAGCGGGTCGTCTCGGGGAGCATTCAGCGGGATAACGACCCGCCGTACACGCCCCCCCGTCGGACCATCACCACGTACGACTAGGAGGGACTGGGGCATGCTGCGCGATGAGTCGGGCCTCACGCTAGCCGAGCTGATGGTCTCCCTGGCCATTCTCTCCTTCATGGTTGGCCTGGCAGTGCTCTCGGGGTCCTCCACGCTGCGGGCGGCCCATCTCTCCCAAGCGACCTCTCAGCTCGCGAACGACCTGGCCGTGGCTCGTATGAGTGCCATCGCCCGCTCGGAGACCTGGCGGGTTCGCTTCCTGCCCCCGGTTGCCGGCTCGACCGTCATCAATCAATATGTGGTCGAGTCCCGGATTCCCAACGGGTCTTGGCTGCAACAAGGAGAGGATCGGAAGCTGGCATATGGCCTCGGCATGGCGGTTCCCTTTGAGTCAGGAGAGCCGGTCTCCCTTCAGTTCAACCGCTTCGGCCGGTTCGGTCGGGACGTGGATACGGAAATCCCAATCTGCCGGATCCAAACCAACCTGGATAGTACTCAGGAGTGCCAGCCGGACTCTGTCGGGCGAACGATTCGGATTTACGCCAACACGGGCGTCATGGAGTACTGAGAGAAGGAGGCGATGCCATGAGCCGAGTGGAGCGTGCCCGCACGGAGCAGGACCTGCTCCCGAGCGGTGCCGACGTGGGTTTTCGCTGGGGCTTCTTCCCCCGCCAGGGAAAAACCGGCGTAGGGGTTGACCTGGGCGCCGGGCACATCAAACTGGCCCAGATCCGCTGGACCCGGAACGGCCCCCGGCTGGAGAACTACGCCGTGGTGCCGCTGCCGGCTGGCATGATCCTGGAAGGGGCTGTCGTCGCCCCGGAGCGGCTGGGCGAACTGCTGGCAAGGCTCGGCCAGGCCATGGGGCTCAAGCAGCCCATGGTCGGCTGCTCGGTGGGCGGCCCGGCGATCATGTTGCGCTACTTGAACCTGCCCCGGGTCGGGCCGGAGGAGATGCGGGCGGCTATGAAGTTCGAGGCGCCGCAGCACTTGCCGATCCCGGAGGAGCAACTGGTCTACGACTTCTGTACCCTGCCGGATGCGCCGGGCGTGCCGGAGCATCAAATGTCTGTCTTTCTGGCCGGGACGCAGAAGCGATTGGTCCAGGGGCACCTGGACGCGCTGGCTAAGGCGAATCTCAAGGCGGATGCGGTCGAACTGGACTGCCTTGCGCTCCTGCGGGCGTTGGAGTGGATGGGTGCCGTGCCGCACGAGTCCCCGCAACCGCTCGTGCTGATGGACTTCGGCGAGGTGGGGACCCGCATCGCCATTATGCGCCACGGTGTGCCGATGCTCTCTCGGACGATCCCGACCGGCATCTCCCACTTACGGGCGGCCATTGCCGATACGCTGGGTATCTCCCTTTACGATGCCGAGCGGGCGCTCCGGCTGAAGGGCGTCGAGGAGGATATGGAGTTGGCGCCGGCGGTCGGACCCTGGCTGGACTCGCTCTCCGAGGCGATCGGTCGGTCGGTGGAGTTCTTCCTGATCCAGCACCGCGGCGCACAGTTGGAGCGGGTCTTCCTGGCTGGCGGCGGGGTGATGCTCCAGGGGCTCAGTCGGGTGCTCTCCGAGCGACTGGCTCCCAGCATGGGGCTTCGGCCGGATGGGGAGCCCGTCCTGGTGGAGCCCGTCCGACTGGAGGGCATCGATATCAATCCTGCTCTGCTTCCGCAGGTGAACAGCGTGGGACCGCTCCTGCTGACAGCCCTCGGTTCGGCTTTGCGGGAGGAGGAGTAATCGGCATGGCGATCAAGATCAACCTGCTCATGAAGGAATACGCCCCGCTCCGCAAGACCGGTGCCCTGGAGTGGGGGCTGGCTGCAGTGGCAGCGGTGGCGGTGGTGGTCGGCTCGGTCTACTACATGGGGGTGGCGGCGCAGGCATCGGCGTTCGCTGCCACAGCGGCGCAGAGAGAGCAGGATCTGCATCGGGTGAAGGCGCAGTTGGCGGAGGCGTCGGTCATCCGGCAGCGCGAAGAGCGGGTGACCATGGCCGAAGGGGAGTTGAAGGGGCTTGCGGGGCGGCGCTGGTCGAATGTTTTGCTGACCCTGCGGGATCTGACCCCGCAGCACGTCACCTGGCAGCAACTTGACATTCAGGGAGATCAGTTAACGCTGCGGGCCTCATCACGCGGGTTGGTGGATGTCGCCCAACTCTTTGGCGGGCTGATCGTCAATCCCCGAGTGGCCGAGGTGGGGCTCCGCTACGCCACTGAGGCGGGCGTGACGGTGGAGTACAAGGCGAGGGCTGGTGAGGCCGCCTCCCTGCCGGCGGAGGAGATTCAACCGGCCGGGACGCTTCGCCAACTGGATTTCGAGATTGTGATCACGCTCGTACCGCAGGAGGGGGGCGTGCCGAATGGCGCTCAAGGCGCGTGAGAAGGCGCTGCTGGGGTCGCTCGTGCTCGTGGGCGGGCTGATTGCGGCCTACATGTTCGTGCATGAGCCGCTGACCGCGAGGCGAGCGGAGGCGCGGGGCCGCCTGGAGACCGCTGAGGATCAGCTCCTGACGGAGACGAAGAAGCTGAAGCGAGAGGGCGACCTCGCTGAGCGAAGGGCGCTGGTGGCGGCTCGGGAGGCGACGATAGACTCCTGGGTGCCCGGCAGGAACTCAGCGGCACTCCTGATCTGGCATCTTAGCCAGGGAGAACTCTTGAGTGGTGCGAAGATTGTCGAGATCCGGGTGGAGCAGAAGGCCCTGGTCAACGTGGCACGTGACCTGGCGGACCAGGTCGGGCGGCAGCCGGTAGCGCCGAGCACGGACCAGCAGCAGGAACAGGCCGAGTCTCAAGCCGCGGACCATACGGGCCAGACAGAGGCCCCGGATCAGGCGCAGGATCAGCTGGGTGCCACATTGGCGGGGGCTACGACCGTCCTGGTCATGGTCCCCATGGAGTTGAAGGTAACGGGAAAGTTCGCCGAGCACCTGATCTTCAACCAGTACCTGGAGGATACGTCGCTCTTCCTCAACACCCACGGCCTCAGCCTGAGCCGCGGCGGAGAGATGCCCATGGAGCGGGTCAGCAAGCTGGTCGAGGGTGGGAACCTCTGGCTGGCGGGCCAACTGCTGAACCAGTCGCCCCGTGTCGATGGCACCTACAAGGTCAACCTCTACTTCAAGGCCGGCAAGGCCGGACCATCGACCGACGAAATGCGCTTCGGAAGCCAGACGGGGCGGGTCGACCCCTTCGTCTGGGATGCCGTGGATGAGTTCATCCGCCTCCTCCAGGCATCGTTCCAGGATCCGGGGCGTGGTACGAATGCTTCACCTGGGGGCGGAGGCGACCTAAGCGCACCGACGGGCCCTCGCTATCCACAACTGGGATAGGGGTTTGGCTGGTCCATCGGCGTGTCGAACCGCACAAATCGGGCGTTTCTCAACAAACTTCGCCCACAAGTTTCGAACCAAATTGCGACAAGCTACGTATTAAGGTATGAGGGACTAGCCCGTACCGTGAACCGGAAGGGGGAGACAAGGGTGTTGTCCAACCGGCTGTCAAACGGGCCGCTCCACCCAACCCGAACAGCTGTCGACAGGAAGCTCATGGAGCGGAGTGGCCTGGACGAGCTCAATCTGCGCCGAGTGCGACGCAAGTTCACCCAGCGGTGGAACAGCGCGCCGTACACCCAGAAGAGGGCGTTGACCGACGAGGGGATCTGTGCCCGGTTCCGGTTTGTGACCGACATCCTCCAGGAGGTTTGGTCGATTGAGACGTGGGCAGACTGGCTCGTTTATCTCGAACACAATGAACAGGATCTGGCGGAGATGCGTCAGGGTGAGTACCCGATCTCCCCGTACATCGTACGATTGTTCAGCGCTCTGCTAGGCATCAGGACCGACTTCCTCATGATTGGTGCGTGGCCCTGCAGTGAGGTTCGGCAGCACAACATAGACGCCTACCCGGCGACGGGTACTCGGGCGTAGCGGCATGAGCGGTCACCCTGAGAGGTGGCCGCTTTGCGCGCATCGAAACTATTGGGGTGAGGTGAGCCGGTATGGACGTGATGATGGATCTGGCTGCGGTGTTGCAGAGTTCGCGGCATGCGGTGGTGTTGACCGGCGCCGGAGCCAGCACGGAGTCAGGACTGCCGGACTTCCGCTCCAAGGAGGGGCTCTGGAAGAACGTCGACCCGATGAAACTGGCCTCCATGACGGCGCTGCGGCAGAGTCCGGTGGAATTCTACCAGTTCTACCGACACAGGCTTTCCCGGCTCTGGGGTGCCCAGCCGAACCCGGTTCACAGGGCGTTGGCCGCCATGCAGCGTGCGGGGTTGATCAAAGAACTGATCACGCAGAACGTCGATGGGCTGCATCAGGCGGCTGGGGCGACGAGCGTCATTGAGGCCCACGGCTCATTGCGGGAGTGCGTTTGCCTCACCTGTGAGCGTCGCTTCCCATCGACCTTGATCGACGTGGAGGTGGAGTCGTTCGCGGATCTGCCGCACTGCCCGGAATGCGGCGGAGTCCTGAAACCGGGGGTGATCCTATTCGAGGAGGCGCTTCCGGTCGATGCGATCAAGGCGGCCCTGGAGGCGGCCTACCAGGCGGATCTCTTCCTGGTGGTGGGCTCGTCGCTGGAGGTTGCCCCTGTCGGTCAACTGCCGGCGATCGCGGTCGGTGAGGGTGCGGATCTGGCGATCTTCAATCTGGAGCCGACCTATATGGATCGGCACGCCCGCTGGTTGGTCCGGGAGAAGGCGGGCGTCGCACTGAGTCGCCTGGCTCGGGAACTCGGGCTGGGGGAGTAGAGGACGGTACAGGCCGGGGTCCCTCTGGGCTCCGGCCTTGGCGTATGCCGACGGCTTGGGCGGGTCGGTGTGGTGCTTCAGGGCGTGACCGGTGGCGCACGGACTCACGGGTGAGGAGTTCGACTGGGAGGGTGCGACTATATTGCGGCAGGGATCCGGGCGGCTGTAAAGTGTGAACCTTACGTTTATAGGGTGTCCACCCTAGTACTTTTTGTAGGTCCTCAAAAACAGAAGAACGGACAACCTACGACGAGATTCGCGCGCTCAATGGCGGATTTCGGCAGACGAAAGAGGTTGTTTACCCCCATATGTAGTGGTAGAGTAGGACATGCCCACCCCATATCTGGGGTTTTACCCACAGATTAATCCACAGCCCCTTGTCGGGACTGGCCGAAGGGTGATTGCATCATGAAGTGTCCCTACTGCGGCGAGGAGTCCAAGGTGATCGAGTCCCGGCACACGGAGGAGGACGCAATCCGCCGCCGGCGAGAGTGCACGGGCTGTGCCAGGCGCTTCAATACCATGGAGCGGCTGGAGGTGCCTCACCTGGTCGTCATAAAAAAGGACGGCCGCCGGGAGAGCTTCGATCGGAACAAGTTGCTCTCGGGTATACTGAAGGCCTGCGAGAAGCGTCCGGTTTCGCTGGAAGTGATCGAGAGACTGGTTGATGAGGTCGAGCGGGACCTGCGGTCGTCCTTGGACAAGGAGGTGCCGTCCGTTCTGCTGGGGGAGAAGGTCATGGACCGGCTCCGACATGTGGATGGCGTCGCCTATGTGCGATTCGCCTCGGTCTACAGGGAGTTCAAAGATGTAAACGAGTTTCGTGAGCAACTGGAGCAGTTGCTCAGGGCCTACTAACCCCGCGTTTGGCCGGCCACCCGAGCGGTCGGTCGAGTGTGGTGACTTACGACTACATAACACATAGGGAGGGCGCACATTGGAACTGACTCACATCTCTAAGACGGTTCTGGAGAAGCGGTACCTGCGGCTGAAGGAGGATGGTACCCGCGAAACCCCGGACGATATGCTGCGCCGTGTTTCAAGTGTGATCGCGTCCATGGAGGCGCAGTACGGCGCCGGGCCGGAGGAGGTCAAGGCGGTCGAGGATTCTTTCTACGGGCTTATGGACCGGCAGGACTTCATGCCCAACAGCCCCACGTTTACCGGAGCCGGCACTTCGCTGGGCCAGCTCTCCGCTTGCTTCGTGCTGCCGGTTGGAGACTCTCTTTCGGAGATCTATGAGACGATGAAGCAGGCTGCACTGATCCACCAGACCGGTGGCGGCACGGGCTTCGCTTTCTCCCGGCTCCGTCCGTCCGGTGACAAGGTTCGCTCATCGCAGGGCGTGGCCTCCGGACCGGTCTCCTTCCTTCGTGTCTACAACTCGTCGACTGAGGCGATCAAGCAGGGTGGCACCCGCCGTGGCGCCAACATGGGCATTCTGCGGGTCGATCATCCCGATATCATGGGCTTCATCGAGTCCAAGGCCGATACTACCCAGATTACCAATTTTAATATTTCGGTTGGTATAACGGACGCATTCATGGCAGCCCTGGAGAATGAGACCGACTACGATCTGATCAATCCGCGCGATGGGGAGGCCATGGGTACCCTGTCTGCCCGCATGGTCTGGGAGAAGCTTGTCGAGAACGCCTGGAAGACTGGCGAGCCGGGTGTGGTCTTCATTGACCGCATGAACCGTCGCAATCCGAACAATCATGCCGAAGTGATTGAGGCGACCAACCCGTGCGGTGAGCAGCCCCTTCCGCCCTATGGTTCCTGCAACTTGGGTTCGATCAATCTCGCCAATTTTGTCCTGAACCCCTACACGGCAGGCGCTGTGGTGGACTGGGCGCGGCTTGGCTCAGTCGCCCGCTTGACGACCCGATTCCTCGACAACGTCATTGACGCCAACAAGTACCCTCTGTCCCAGATCGCCGAGAAGGCCCGTCGTGACCGGCGGATTGGCTTGGGCGTCATGGGCTGGGCGGAGATGCTCGTGCAGATGGGTCTGGCCTACGACTCCGAAGACGCCGTTGAGTTGGGCAGCCAGGTGATGACCTTCATTAAGCAGAAGGCGACCGAGGAGTCGATCTCCCTGGCTGAGACCCGCGGCGCGTACCCCGAGTGGGAGGGCAGCCAGTGGCAGAAGGCGGGTATCAAGGTCCGCAACGCGACCATGACCACCGTCGCCCCGACGGGCACCATTTCGCTCTTTGCGGCGACGCCTTCCCTGCCTTGCTCTGGCGGCATTGAGCCGAAGTTCGCCCTCGTCTTCACCCGGAATCAGGCCGGTTCAATCATGCTGGATATTGACGGGCAGTTCGAAACGGTCGCCCGCCAGGAAGGCTGGTACTCCGACGAGCTCATGAAGGCGGTCGCCGACCATGGCACTTGCCGAGGGGTCGACGGGGTCCCCGAGAACTGGCAGCGCATCTTTGCGACCTCCCACGATATCGCGCCGGAGTGGCATGTCCGCATGCAGGGCGCTTTCCAGGGGAAGGACGGCCTGTCCGTCGATCAGCAGCCAGTAGACGCCGCGGTCTCGAAGACGATCAACTTCTCGCACCACGCCACCAAGGAAGATGTGGAGCGGTCCTACTCACTGGCCTGGGAGCTTGGCCTGAAGGGGATTACTGTCTACCGTGATGGTTCTCGCGCCTTCCAGGTGCTCACGTCTGGCGACAAGACGGAGAAGAAAGAGCAGGCCGCAGAGCATCCGGTTGCAGCGGCGGCGCCCACGGGCCCGGCCCTCCGCCCTCGGCCGACCGAAGCGGTTGGCAAGATGTTCGTCATCCCGACCCACTTCGGGAAGATGACCCTGGACATCCACCAGGACGATTTCGGTGAGCCGTTTGAGATCATCGTCAACGTCGGTGCAGCCGGCTCGGATCTCATGGCCGACGCTGTTGGCATGGGGATGCTGGTCTCGAAGATGCTCCGCCTTCGCTCCGATGTGCCGGTGCGCGAGAGGATCGAGATCGTAATCGACACGCTGAAGAACATCGGTGGGTCGGGCTCCTACGGATTCGGGCCGAACCGGGTCACCTCGCTCGCCTCGGCGATTTCCAAGGGTCTGCAGCGCTATCTGGCCTGGAAGGACTCCTCTGCGCAGGCGACCAACGTGGTCTCCCTCACAGTGGGGACCGACGAGAACCACGACTTCCATGGCACCGCCCCAACCCCCGCCGTCATGGCCGGTGCAGAGGTCGACCGGCACGTGGATCCGTGCCCGGAGTGCGGATCCCATGCCCTGGCCGTGGGAGAGGGCTGCGCTACCTGCCACAACTGCGGCTACTCCAAGTGCTCGTAGTCGCGGGCTGCGATGCTTGCTGAGAGAAGACAGGGACATGTGCCGTAGTACGCGTCCCTGTTTTCGCGCGGTAGTGTAAGCCGGTATCCCTAAAGGCACCGACCCTCCTGGCCTCAGATCTACGGGAACTGGCCAAAAGACTCTTCCGCAGCCGGCGCGAGACTGGTATAATCATTGCAATAAGCTGAAAAGACGGTCATGGATGACCGGGAATACTACCAAGGATGGTGTTGGTCTATGCGAATCGCGGGGTCGAATGTGGCCATGGCGAGTCAGCACGGCGTGATTAAGGCTTATGGCAAGCAGGAGAAGCTGGAGGCTTGGGTAGGGGAGCGACCTGGTCAGCGGGCTGGCCAGGTGGCCGGGGATCGAGTCGAGATTTCCGATGAGGCCCGCCGCCTCTGGTCGTTGGCGCACGGTCGCTCGGTCGAGGGGGTAGAGGGAGCCGCCGATCCGGACGAGGAGCGGCTGAAGAATCTCGCCCCGGAGGATCGGGTACGGGTCCTGATCCTGGAGCGACTCTTTAAGATCAAGATCAAGGTGCTGACGCCTGAGGAGATGCGGACCGAGGCCCCAGGGGTCAACCCGCAGCCGGACTGGGGTCTTCACTACGAGGCTCATGAGTTCGTCTATGAAAGGGAGAGTCTCGCGTTTGCCGCAGAGGGCATCATCCGGACAGCGGACGGCCAGGAGATCTCTTTCTCGGTCGAGCTCTCCATGACCCGAGAGTTCTACCAGGAGAGCCACTTCGAGTTGCGCGCCGGAAATGCCAGGAAGATCGATCCCCTTGTGATCAACTACGGCGGTACGGCTGCTGAGTTGACAGAGACGCGCTTCGCTTTCGATCTGGACGTGGACGGCACACCTGACCAGATGCCGACCCTCCAGGCGGGAAGCGGTTTCCTGGCCCTGGACCAGAACGGCGATGGGCTGATCAACGACGGCTCGGAGCTCTTTGGACCGCAGAGCGGGGATGGCTTCGCGGACCTGGCCCAGCACGACGAGGACGGCAACAACTGGATCGACGAGAGCGACCCGATCTACGAGAGGCTTCGCATTTGGACCCGCGACGCCGCTGGCCAGAGTCAACTGTTTGGGCTCGGGCAGAAGGGAATCGGGGCGATTTTCCTTGGCAATATCCTCGCCCCATTCTCGCAGGCCGGCGGCGAAGCACGTACGGCGGGTGTCTTCGTCCGCGAAGAGGGCGGTGCCGGCACGGTTCAGCACCTGGATATCAATGTGTGACCGGACGGCGTAAGATGGCGGGGGTACGTGCCCCCGCCTTTCATTTTCGTCACCTGAATTGACACGGGACTTCTTACACTAATAGTATTGGTAGGACGATAATTCTGGTTACTTGGCGGAAGCGCTGTAGCAAGGGGGAAGACTCATGCGTAAGTTTGCAGTGGCCCTGGCTCTGCTCGCCATGGTCCTGAGTGGGTGTGGCTTGGCGGAGAAGGCGGCTGACAAGGTAGCGGAGAAGGCGGCGGAGAAGGCTGTTGAGGCTGCGACCGGTGTGAAGGTAGAGAGCGACAAGAATTCGGTTACGGTTAAGGGCAAGGACGGCGAGCAAGTGACGTTCAGCAACTCAGAGGATGGGAAGATTCCTGAGGGTTTCCCGCTCCCCGTCTACAGGGGTGCCAAGGTCCTGAGTGGGTCGGACGTGAAGAGTGAGGGCAAGACGCTCTGGGTCGTGGAACTGCAGGTAAAGGGTGACGTGACGGACGTCGCTGACTTCTACGAGAAGGCGTTCCAGGAGCGGGGATTCGAGATCTCTCGGACCGACACCGACACCGATGGTGAGAAGATGTCGCTCCTCATGGGCGAGTCCGACAAGGAGTCGACCATGACCACCATCAACTCCGAAGATGGGGTGGTCACAATCGGCATTATGATCGGCGATAAGTAAGTCGCGCAAGTTGGGAGGGATGCACACTGTGCCATCCCTCCCGGTTCGTTCCAGCGCGGCCGGGGTAGGAGTCTGGCTCGCCGGTGGCGAAGTGTGTGGGGGAGTACGAGGGTGGGAGTGAAGCCTGTGCATAAGGGATTGATTCGTGACCTGATCCCGCGCCTCGGCGAGGAGACGGTCCTCTATAGTCTGAAGCTCGATGACCAGGAGATTCCCCTGAACGACCTTGTCGGCGGGCACGTGAAGGTGACCTTTTCGGGGGAGAAGCGGTGCATTCACTGCGGTCGGAAGGCGAACAAGCTGTTTAACGGTGGCTCCTGCTGGCCCTGCTTTCAGAACCTGGCGATCAATGATCTATGCCAGGTAAAGCCGCATCTCTGCCACTACGAGACCTGCCGCGAGCAGGCCTGGGGCGACGCGCACTGCATGATCCCGACCTTCGTTTACCTGGCGAAATCGAGTGACGTGAAGGTCGGCATTACCCGAAACGTACCTGGCCGGTGGATGGATCAGGGCGCCGTGGAGGCTATCCCGATCGCCCTGGTGCCGACCCGGAAGATGGCCGGCGAACTGGAACTCTTCCTCTCGCAGCATCTGCAGGATAAGACGAACTGGCGGAAGATGCTGAAGGGCGAGGTCGTGGAGACGCCGATTCTGGCGGTGCGGGAGAGGGTGCTCGGGCTGATTCCGTCAGAGTATCAGGGGTACATTCTGAACGATGAGGCCGTCCGCCACTTCCACTACCCGGTCACCGGACTGCCTGAGAAGATCAGTTCACACGACATAGAGAAGGCGCCTGCAGAGGGGCGCTTGCTCGGGATTAAGGGGAACTACCTGATCCTGAGCACCGGGGTCTTGAATGTCTCCAAGTTTGCCGGCTTCCTGGTATCGTTCGAGGCGGAGGGCCTCACCGAAGCGGCGGTGGGGTAAACAGGAAGGGCGTGCGCCGTCTGGCACACGCCTTTCTTTGTCTACCCCTCGAAGATCGAAAGGGGGAGGTAGGCGGAGACGACCCAGTTGGGTGCGTCCACCACCTCGCTGATCTTCAGATCGACGGCCACGGAGCAGAGGATGTAGGCCTCCTCCCGGGTCAGGTAGTACTCAGCCACCAGGTGGCTCACCATGTGGCGAATTGCCTGCCGCGTCGCCTCCATGAGGTCGGGCTCAATGCCCGTCGTGGCGAAGTAGCCCTTGGAATCGGCCCGGGTCAGCGGGCTGGGAGTCCGGAACTGCGGACCGGAAATGGTGACACCCTTGCGGACGGTGACCCGAAGGGTCACATCCATCGGGGCCTCAATGGCCGTCAGACTGACCTCACCATCGCCCTGGGCCGCATGGCAGTCGCCGGCGGAGAGGAGCGCCCCGGGGACGAAGACCGGGAGGTAGAGGGTGGCACCGGCTACAAGGTGGCGGATGTCCATGTTGCCGCCATGACTGCGGGGCGGGGCGGTCAGATGAGCACCGGGCTCTGCCGGGGCCACACCAATAATGCCTGCGAAGGGCTCGACTGGGATCCGGATTCCCGGTTTGAACTCGGCAAAGCCGCTGTCGTCCAGCTTCCACTGCTTGAGCAGGAAGTCGAACTCGCCGGGGAGGAGACCGCCACGGGTCGCACTGACTGTCCAGCCCCAGCCCTTGTGCTCGTACCCCAGGATCTCGATCGCAAGGCTGTCACCGGGCTCGGCCCCTCGCACGCAGACGGGGCCGGTCAAAGGGTGGCCCTTGGACTGGCGGGGACGGTTGATCTCATCTGGCGAGCGATCCGGATGATAGTGGCCGTCAGAGGCATCGCGGCAAGTGAAGGTAACGGTGTCGCCGGAGTCGATCGTCAGTCGGGGCGCAAGGGCGTTGTCCCACTGGTAATGAACGACTTGATCATCGAGCCGGTACTGCGCCAAGGTTATCCCTCCCGTATTTGTGGCGGAAACGTCATGCCCGTGTCACAGAACTGTAACGCGGAGGGGTTATGCTTTACCTGTGTTGACCCCCTCTGTGTGTATATAGTTTTATTTGGCGGCCCAGTGGGTCGCCACCTTTTTTTTTATGATCCGAAAGAACTGCTTGCAGAAAACCGATTGAGCCACCGGGTAAACTTCCGTATAATAGGCATGATGATCAAAAAGGAGTGACCGGTAGTGCCAGAGACCAAGTACGCGACGCGGATCTACCTAGCTGTTCACGCCGATGCCGAGGGCGCTGGACGGGCCGCCGCCAGGGTCTATCAGGATTTTCTTGGCCGTCTGCGCCGGACCGCCCCGACGGTAAAGCAGCTGCGCCTTGAGGTCGAACAGCCGGCTGCTCGGAAGGGTACCGAGGGTGTGTTTGAGTGCTGGTCCACCCTGAAGGCGATTGTCCCGCATGATCTGACCCATCCGGCGGCGAGCAACCATCGGGATGCATGGCGCAACCTCTTGAAGGGTGTCTTCAACGCCTCCTGCCATCATAATCATGAGCTTGTTTACCACACGGCTAGCCGCGTGGAGATTACCCGGGAGGTCCTTCCGCACGAGGAGGCTCCGCAGGAAGAGAAGGCTCCGGTTGAGCAGCAGCCCAAGGAGATGATCAAGGTCAAGGTCACCCTGGGCGGCAAGGAGTTCAACATCGAGATTCCCAAGGAGGAGAACCTCCTGGATGGCGTCAATGACAAGGGTGTTGACGTAAAGTGGGACTGCAAGAGCGGTGTCTGTGACACCTGTCGCGTGAAGGTCCTGAAGGGCATGGAGAACCTTAGCCTGGTCAACGACAACGAGCGGAATATGCTGGGTGACGACCAGATCAAGGCGGGCTACCGGCTCTGCTGTCAGTTGACAGCCAACGGGCCTGTGGAGATCCAGCAGTAAGGTATGTTTAAAGATTCCATATCGTCATGGGTGAGGCGGCCCTTTTCGGGTCGCCTCTTTGTCTTCGTTATGATACAATAAAGGTGTGTTTGGACCCCGCCAATCTGTGAGAGGTGTTTACCTTGTTCGAATTGGACCGCGCCAGTTCGACCCCGCTCTATCAGCAGCTACGGGACCAGATCCGGCAGCGCGTTTTCTCTGGAAGCCTCCCGGCCGGCACACGGCTTCCGCCGGAGCGAACCCTGGCGAACACGCTGGGGGTTAACCGAACCACTGTGGTGAACGCATACAGGGAGTTGGCCGCGGAAGGGTTGGTCGAAGGGCGGGTAGGCCACGGTACTGTGGTTATGCCCCCGCCAACGCCCCCGCCGGACGGCCCTGTCCGACCGATGCACTGGGCGAGCGTGGCCGATGCGGAGGACTCCGTCGTGGCGGACATCAACGCGATTGTCCGCCGGCACGGTGCGGTCTCCTTTGCCCACGGCGAGATGTCGCCCGATCTCTATCCAGCGGAGGCACTGGGCGAGATCTTCGGTCGAGCACTCACCCGGGGCGGGGCGCCCCTGGGCTACGGCCCGGTGGCGGGCTACCTTCCGCTGCGTGAGGCGGTAGCGTCTCGCATGGGACTCTCGGTGGGGGAGGTGCTGCTCCTTGGCGGCACCCAGTTGGCGCTCTACCTGATCACTCGTGTCCTGCTTCAGCCTGGGGACACCGTTCTGGTGGAAGTGCCGTCGTACGTCAACACCCTCGGAATCTTCAACGCTGCAGGTGTCCGTGTCGTTCCGGTCCGAGTCGATCGGGATGGCCTGGTCGTTGAGGGCCTGAGTGAGATCTTTCTGCGCTATCGACCGAAGCTGATCTTCACCCTGCCCACCTTCCAGAATCCGCTGGGCGTCACCATGAGCCTGGAGCGCCGCAAGCAGCTGATCCAGTTGGCGGCCCGGCATCAGGTCGGGATTGTGGAAGATGACCCCTACGGCGATCTCTACTTTACAGAGCGTCCGCTTCCCTCACTCAAATCGATGGACCCGGGTGGCTACGTGATCTACCTTTCCAGCTTCTCCAAGTCGGTCACACCCGGCCTCCGGCTCGCCTGGCTCGCAGCGCCGCCCGCCGTGGTGGAGCGGATCGCTCGGGCCAAGGGCTCCTTGGACTTCCGGGCAACCCTGCTCAACCAGTGGGTCATGGACGCCTTCCTGCGGGAGGGGCTGATGGATCAGCACCTGGCTGCCCTGCGCCCCGTGCTGAAGCGCCGGCGGGACTCGCTGATCCATGCGCTCCAGCAGTACATGCCGAGTGGGGTCACGTGGCACGTTCCCGACGGTGGCTACCACCTGTGGTGCACGCTGCCCCGCCCGCTTCGGGCACGGCGGTTGCTCTCCGAGGCCGCCCGCGACGGTGTGGCCTTCATTCCGGGTGACTATTATGGTCCGGGTGATGAGGCCCGCCGGGGGCTCCGGCTCAACTTCACCTACCCGAAGGAAGAGGAGATGGCAGACGGCGTCCGCCGCCTGGCAGCAGCCGTACGCCGCTTGGTGCGGGAAGAGGCGGCATCCGACGAGCAGCGGACAGAGCTAAGCGGTCCCGTGGTATAAGGTCAAAGGAGGAATTGGCCCGATGGCGCCCTCGGTCGAGATCGCAGGTGTATTCAGCGACGTGAATGATGCAGACCCACGCTCACTGGCTGTAGATGAGTACGTCGTGGTAGTCAATACAGGCGATGAGGCGGTCAGTCTGGCCGGTTGGTCCCTGACCGATCTCAAGGCAGACGGAGTGCACCATTACCGGTACCTCTTTCCGCGATTCCTCTCCAACGGGGAGCATTGGATGCTGGCTCCCGGGGGTATGATCCTGCTTTACACGGGACGTGGCAGAAACGGTGCAACCGGCACAGCGGGCGAGGCTTGCCACGTCCACCTCTACCAGCACCGTACCGGCGCCATCTGGCGAGATCCGGGCGACCGGGTTTGCATTGTGGATCGGGTGGGCAGGATACGGGCGGCGCTTGAACTGCCCGTTATACCCCGCACAAGCGCATAGCAAACCAAGAGCAGCCGGCGAAGAGCGGAGACCTCTTCGCCGGCTTCGTCGCGCCAGACGACACGTTTCCCCCTGCCCGGCGCCTGTCCGAAAGGTGTCATAAGCCGGAGTGAATGTGCATCTGCTAGCATGGGGTGCCACCCCGGAAGCTATGAATCACCAAGAGGGGGAGCAGAAGGGTGATGAAGCGGTTTCTCGCGACGATGCTTGCGCTTGCGTTGCTAGTGGCTGTGGGCTGCACGAAATCCAAGCCGCCTGAGAACAACACCGACAAGCCTTCCGAGACCAATGATCAGACCGGCAGCAGCAACGGGCCGGTTGAGGGCGGCAAGCTAAACCTGTCCATGTTCTCGGCACCGAAGGGGGTCTTCAACCCGATTCTCTATGAAGACCAGTACGATTCCAACGTGATCGGTCTCGTCTTCAACGGACTACTCCGGAACGACGAGAAACTCGGCTGGATCTGCGATCTTTGTGAGTCGTATGAGATCTCCGCCGACAACAAGACGGTCACCTTCAAGCTGCGGAAGGATGTGAAGTGGCACGACGGCAAGCCCTTTACCACGAAGGATGTCGCCTTCACCTTCCGGGCAATGCTGCACCCGGACTATACCGGCGTCCGCACCGGCGACTACACGGCGCTGGTCGGAGTAGAGGCGCTCCTGGACGCTCGGGACCAGCTAACCACCCAGGTTGAAGAGAAGAAGATGGGCGCAGAGGAAGCCCAGTCGAAGAAGATGGCTGACTGGGAAGCCTGGCTCGACGGCGAGGGCAAGCAGGCGATCAACGTGATCGATGACCACACGATCTCCTTCGCGACAGCCGAACCCTACGCCCCGTTCCTGCAGCAGTTGGCCTTCTCGATCATTCCTGCCCACGTCTTCGAGGGCTCCGACATCGGTAAGATGCAGGACCACCCGGCGACCAAGCAGCCGGTTGGTACCGGACCTTACAAGTTTGTCTCGTACGTCACTGATCAGTACGTGGAACTGACGCGGTACGACGACTTCCACTTGGGCAAGCCGTATATCCCGACGGTCATCTACAAGATTGCCAATCAAGATGTCGCCATTGGCCAGATAAAGTCCGGCGAGATCGACTTTCTGCCGCTCAACCCAACCGATGTGGCCCTGGTTGAGAGCGATCCCAACATTACGATCTACCAGCGGGCCGACTTTGGCTATCAGTACATGGGGCTCAACCACGACCATCCGATCTTGAAAGATCAGAAGGTCCGCCAGGCGCTTATGTACGCCATTAACCGGCAGGCGATCGTTAACCAGCTCCTCCGCGGCTACGGTACGGTGATGAACAGCCACATGCCCCCCGCCCTCTGGGCTTACGACCCCTCGTCGTTGAACGCCTATGGCTACGACCCGCAGAAGGCGACGGCGCTCCTTGCTGAGGCGGGCTGGACGCAGAAGAACAGCGACGGCTACCTGACCAAGGACGGCAAGATCCTCGCGTTCACCCTGAAGTACCCCTCCGGCAACAAGGTCCGGGAGGCTTCTGCACCCCTGATCCAGGCCAATCTGAAGGAGGTCGGGATCAAGGTTGACCTGCAGATGATGGAGTTCACCACCCTGGCGACGACAGTCTTCGATGAGCGGGACATGGACGCCTGGCTCATGGGCTGGAGCCTTACGATCGATCCGGACCCGGGTGCCATCTTCCTGCCGAACAACAAGTGGGGAAGGGTGACGGGGTGGACCAGCGCCCGTAACGAGCAACTGATCGCTGAGGGAACCCGGAAGCTGAAGGTGGATGAGCGCAAGCCGATCTACGTCGAGTGGGCGAAGATCCTGAACGAAGAGCTGCCGTACGTCTTCCTCTACAGCCAGAACGTGGTCGATGGCGTTCGCTCCGACCGGATTCAGGGGCTGAAGCCCGACGCTCGCGGCACCCTCTGGAATACCTGGGAGCTGTGGATCCCGAAGGATAAGCAGTAGCGTTCTGAAGGAGGGGCGGCACTGGCTGCCGCTCCCTCCTGCTCTGCCCGAAGTTGCGGAAGAGGGGTGAAGAGTTGACCACCTTCGTAATACGGCGCCTCCTACAGATGATCCCGATTCTGTTGGGTGCCACCATGCTGATCTTCCTGGTGATCAAGATGGCGCCCGGCGACCCGTTCAGCGGCATGATCGACCCGCGCATGGACCCGCGCAAGATCGAAGAGCTACGGCAGCGCTACTGTCTCAACTGCCCGCTGCCCGAGCAGTACTGGAGCTGGCTGAAGCTGACCCTGCAGGGGGATTTGGGGACATCCATCCGGTTCAAAACGCCGGTCCATGAGATGATTCTGCAGCGGCTGGGACCCACCGTCGCCCTGGGCGTATCAGCGGAGGTTCTCGTCTTTGCGATAGGCATTCCCATCGGTATTCTGGCATCCACCCGGCAGAACTCGTGGTTGGATGGCCTCACGACCATCATCGCCTTTGCCGGCATCTCCATACCTGCATTTTTCTTCGGGCTCTTGCTGCTCAAGTGGTTTGCCCTCGACGGGCTCAAACTCTTCCCGTCGTCGGGGTTCATGACGCCTGGTGCGAAGCTGAGCGGGGCAAGACTTTACCTGGACGTGGCCCACCACCTGGTATTGCCGGCGCTCGCCCTGGGGATCACCGGCGTAGCCGGCCTCATGCGATACGTTCGGTCGGCCATGCTGGAGGTGCTGCGGCAGGATTACGTTCGGACCGCCCGGGCGAAGGGGTTGGCGGAGAAGGTCGTCGTGTACAAGCACGCCCTTCGCAACGCCCTGATTCCGGTCGTGACGATCCTCGGTCTGGACCTGCCGACACTGGTGGGTGGGGCGATCATCACGGAATCGATCTTCATCTGGCCGGGAATCGGGCGGCTTCTCTACACTTCTTTGCTGGAGCGGGACTACCCGGTCCTTATGGCGCTCAACCTTATGTTTGCCTTCCTGACCATGGTGGGGAGCCTCCTGGCGGATATCGGGTACGCACTGGTGGACCCGCGCATCCGGTACGACTAAGGAGGAGGTGGCACTGTGGCAACAAGACCGGAGATGGAGCGGCCGGTGCGGCGGAGGGCTGCCGGCACCAGAGCGAGTGACGGACTCGGCCTCTGGGCTTTGGCGTGGCGCCGCCTGAGACGGAACCACCGTGCGATGCTGGGTCTGTACATGCTGATTGTCCTCGGGCTGTCCGCGATGTTTGCTCCGCAGCTTGCGCCGCATGATCGGGACCAGATTAACATGGTCATGGTGGAGCGGCCGCCATCGGCGGAACACTGGCTCGGCACCGATGAACTGGGGCGCGATGTCTTCTCCCGCCTGATCTGGGGCGGGCGGATTTCGCTGACCGTAGGACTGGTGGCTGTCTCCATCTACATGGTGATCGGAGTCTTCCTGGGGTCAATCGCCGGGTACTACGGTGGGATGGTCGACAGCGTGATTATGCGTGTGACCGATGTAGTGATGGTGATCCCGTTTCTCCCACTGGCCTTGACGATGGCTGCGGTATTGAAGCCATCCATTTACAATACGATGATCATCATTGGCGTCCTGGGATGGACGGGCCTCTGCCGGTTGGTTCGGGGTGAGTTTCTCACGCTGCGTCGGAGGGATTTCGTCGAGGCAGCTACCGCCGAGGGGGCCAGCGACCTGCGGATCATCTTCCGGCACATCCTGCCGAACGCTATGGCTCCCATTATGGTGGCTGGCACGCTTGGTGTTGCCTCCGCGATCCTCGGTGAAGCAGGCCTCTCCTTTCTGGGGTTTGGTGTGCAGCAGCCGACGCCGAGCTGGGGGAACATGCTCTCTACAGCGATCTCACTCCGGGTATTGATCCTGCAGCCGTGGCTCTGGATTCCGCCGGGTCTGATCATCTTCATTGCGATCCTGTCGATCAACCTGCTGGGCGATGGTCTGCGTGATGCACTGGATCCGCGGCTGAAGCAGTAGCGTTTGCCACAAGGGATCGTCAAAGGAGTGGCGAACAGTTAGACGTTGTCTTATCGTCCTACCTATCGTCATCTATCGATGGAACAGAGAAGGTGTCCACGTTGTCGCAACGCATGCACTTCATGGCGGTGGTCTTGCCGCTCTTCACGGCCGCGGTCTTGCTCCTGGGTTCGATCCTGTTCTACCCGGTCAAGTTTTACTGGCCTCTCGGAATTGGAGCGGCCGTAGCGGCTGTAGTCGCCTATCGGGCGGGCTTCTCGATTCGCTCCATTGGCGAGGCGGCATGGAGCGGGATGAAGGCTACCTTCATCGCCCTCTACATTCTTGTCCTGGTCGGGGCGCTCATTGGGGTCTGGATGGCGGCGGGCACGGTGCCGGCTCTCGTCTACTATGGGCTGCTTTTCGCCAGCCCGCGGTTTCTGGTGCCCGTCGCCTTTCTGCTGGCCCTGGCTGTGTCTATGATGCTTGGGACATCGATTGGCACACTGAGCACCCTTGGGGTTGCGATCATGGGCGTGGCGCACGGGGTGGGTGTCCCGCTACCGCTGGTGGCCGGGGCGCTTGTCTCGGGGGCGTTAGTGGGTGATCGGACATCGCCCTTGTCGGGCAGCCTGAACCTGAATGTCGCGATGACCGGTACGGACCTTCGGGAGATGATGGGCCGGCTTTGGCAGACCGGTGGTCCGGCAGTGGTCGTCACACTGATCCTGTATGGACTCGTCGGGCTTGGTGTCGCGCCCGGGGCTGAGGGTGCGGGCCGGGAGATGCTGGCGAGCCTTGCCGACAGTGTGGTGATCTCGCCCTGGCTTCTCCTGCCTCCTGCGGTCGTGTTGGGCCTCTCCTTCCTCCGGGTTAAGGTGAAGTGGGCGTTAGGTTTCGGCGTGCTGTCCGGCATGGCGCTCGCTGTTGTGGTGGGGGGACAACCGATCGAGCAGCCCGTCATGGCCGGACTCTTCGGTCATGTGGCCGAGACGGTGGACCCGTCGCTGAACCGGATTCTCTCCGGCGGTGGCCTGGTTCCTATGGTGCATCAGATCTTACTTATCCTGGTGGCCGGGGCCTTCAGCGGGATTATGGAGGGCACCGGTATGATGATGATGGTGCTGGAGCGGCTGATTGAGCGGGTGAGGCGGCCGTTGTCACTAGTGCTCGCGACGATGGGGATCTCCACGGCTGTGGCGGGGATTGCGTCCAACCAGGCGCTAGCGATCATCATTCCTGGACGGATGCTCCGCACCCCTTACGAGCGGATGAGGCTCTCACCTGCGGTGCTCTCCCGCACCTTGGCCGACTCCGGAACGCTCTTGGCAGCACTGATCCCCTGGAACGTAATGGGCATGCTTTCCGCTGCTGCCTTAGGGGTGCCGACGCTGAAGTTTGCTCCTTATACATGGCTGGCGTTTGTTCTTCCAGCGATCTCGGTCTGGTTCGCCTATCGGGAAGAACGGGTAGGCGCCAGGGCTGAAGTCAGCGCTGCTGCAGCCATAGTTGGACTCGACAAAGGTGACTAGCCTAAGTACGAATTGTAGATCATGGAAGGGCTCTTGCGCTCCAGGAGAGATCCGTGTTAAGATCCTCAAGCCGTCAGTCGATGGCGCAGTTGCGGTCAGGTTTGTGGATGCAGACTGACCCGCTGGCAGAAACTGGAGCGTTGACGAGTGGGTCAGGATGATGATAAACTGGCGACTCGGCAATACGGTTTCGTGAAACCGCCGAAAGTGCCCGCAGGAAGCGAAAAACCCCATGAAATGGGTGGTTGACGAGAGCGGGGCGAACTGCTAATCTATAAAAGCTCCCTCCGAGCGAACGGGTTCGGATGAGCAACCTGGAACCTTGAAAACTAGACAGTGCGAACCTCAGAACTGCTGGCGCTGACCTTCGTGGTTAGTCTGCCGAGGTAGTTATGAGGTGAGGAGAGAGTAAAGCCAAGCGTAAGCTCGTATTGATGCAGAGCCGAACAAATTTTCTTCGGAGAGTTTGATCCTGGCTCAGGACGAACGCTGGCGGCGTGCTTAAGACATGCAAGTCGAGCGGGCCATAGCAATATG
>JAWLHU010000012.1:0-249167 GCA_041690255.1 Symbiobacteriaceae bacterium | reverse complement strand
AGACCAGGGAATTTCAATTGATCGGTGCAAGGATTTTCTGTTGATCGGACCAGGGAATTTTCGTTGATCCAAACCTCCAATTCCAGTTGATCACAAACAAGCACGGCGCAGCGCCCGAGTACTTCGTGACGCTCACGCTGCGAGAACCACTGCCGCTGTGGCGGAAGGCACTGGCTGACCAGCAGGAAGCGATGCGGGAACAGGCCCTGGCCCTGGCGCAGCGCCTGACCCGAGCCCTGAGCCGTCTAGTCGAAGAGGTCCGGCAAGAGTACGGCCCCATCGAGTACCTGGCCGTGGTGGAACTCACCACCGGAAGGCGCACCCCTGGCCACCGGCCGCATCTGCACATACTGGTGCGGGGAGCGGTGGCTCAGTGATCGCTGCCGCCTTCACACCAAGGGCTCCTGGAAGGTCGACATCCAGCCCTTGCGCGCCCCTGCGCATGCCGGTGCCTATCTCATCGGCTACACCATGCTCCGCCGCAAGCAGGCCCAGCGGGCGCATCTGAGCGAGTGGCCGGGGCCGCGCATTCGCTACAGCCGGCGGTTCTTCCCGCAGCCAGTGGCCGCGATTCGGGCGATCCTCTGGCCGCCGCAGGAGCCGGGCCTGTGGGAGTACATCGGCCTGCTGCCGTGGCATGAGCAACTGACCTGGACCTGGCCGGATCAGGCCGTAGAAGCCACACCGGATGTGGCTCCAACTGGGTAGCGGCCCAACAACCTCCGAGAGGAGCCTGCGAGCCGCACCGCGAATCAAGGGGATAGAGACAGACCGGACCCGCCAACCTTCACCGCCCCTTTGCAAGGAAAGATGGTACAGGCTGGCGCCGAAGCCGGTATGTTTCGCCGCGCCCGGAAAGCCCTGGCACCCAACGAGCGACGCGTTTTTGTATCTGTGCTGCCGGTCCAGGTGGCCGGCGAGCTTCGCACGCAGTCTTCCATGGCGCCGGCGCCGCCACCGCGAACGAAAATGGCCCAGTCCTTGGTACACTGGATGTGACGGCCACGTGCGACAAGTCGACCGCAAACTGGTGCCTCAAGCTCGTCACGCAGTCTGACAAGGCGCTCGTCGGCGGCACCGCTTGTGGCCTCCTACTAGTACAACCTGGTAGGAGAGCACGTGAAGGAGATTCGTTATGGACCCGGGCGCCCTCGTGGCTGTCAGGGGAGGTTATCGAGATGGAAGTGTTGCATGCGTGTTGTTGTGGTATGGACGTGCACAAAGATACCGCGTGCCTAATGTGGTCAGGCCTTAGCCGATTGCTCCGAAAGGAGACCCGAACGTTCGGAACGACATCGGGTGACCTCATGGTCTTGCGGGATTGGCTAGCGAAGTCAGGGTGTACGATCGTGGCCATGGAGAGTACGGGAGTCTATTGGAAACCGGTGTACAACATCCTCGAAGGGGTTCTGGATGTGTTTGGTCAAGTAAAAGTAGGCCACTGTGATCAAATAAAAGGGAGCCACCCTATCAGCTAGAAGAAGCATTTCGGTTTCCATTGGAGCTTCCAGTTACCATGGTTCAAGAGGGGCATCTTCCCTCCCCGAGGGGAGGGAAGTGGTAAAACGAGGGTTTCTATACAGAGTGCGCCGTCTAGCCGGTGGGTGTACTTGCGCCGGTCATGGTGCCACCGTCGCCTCATGGCGGCGCACGCTCTCTCGGAAGCGGTACGACTCCCCGTTCATATCGAGGATGTGTGCCCGGTGCGTAACCCGGTCAACCAGAGCCGCCGTCATCTTCTCGTCGTGAAGCACCTGTAGCCATTCCGCAAATTCCAGATTCGTTGTAATCACCAGGCTCCCCCGCTCGTACCGAGCGGCGAGGAACTGGAACAGCAGCTCACTGCCGGTACGGCTCATCGTCACATAGTCAAGCTCGTCCAGGATGGCCAGATCCAGGCGCAGCCACTGCTTCTCCAGGCGGTTTAGCCGGTGCTCGTGTTGGGCTTCCAGTAGCTCCTCCACCAACTGCCCGACTCGCCAGAACCGCACACGGTACCCCTGCCGGCAGGCTGACATGCCCAGTGCGGTGGCCAGGTGGGTCTTTCCGGTGCCACTGTTGCCGACCAGCAGCACGTTCTCCTTCGCCTTGATGAAGTCGCACTGACTCAAGGCCAGGATCTTGTGCTTGTTCAGGTTCGGCATCACCGAAAAGTCATAGGACTCCAAGGTCTTAGGCAAGGGAAAGCCCGCAGCCTTCAGGCGGACTCGGAGCTGGTTGTCCTCGCGTTGGATCACCTCCTGTTCGGCGAGCGCCAGCAGGTACTCCTCGAAGGTCTTGTTATGGTCCGCCGCCTCCCGGGCCAGTTGCTTGTAGAGCCGGCGCATGGTGGGCAGTTTCAGACGCTTCAGGTAGTGGTCTAGCAGCATCTCCCGGCTCAATGTACCGCGCCTCCCTTAAGGAACTGGTCGTAGAGTGCAAGGGCCGGCTGCCGCACTTGGATCTGGGGGAGCCTATCCGCTTGCTGTACACTGAGAGGCGGCACGTGAACCTGACCGAGCAGGAGCTGGCAAACGGCCTCGTACTGGACGGTACGTCGCTGCAGCGCCTCTTCCAGGGCTGCCTGCACCCGCTCTGCGGGGAAGTCCCGGTGGAGCATGAGCACTCGGACAAACTCCCGGTCACCCCGGGCGTCACGCTGACGCAGTTCTTCACGGAACCGGTGGTAGACGGGGGGGAGATCAGCCGCACGGAAGGGCCTGGCCTGGTCCAGCGCCCTCGGTTTCCGTAGCAGGAGGTCCAGGTAGTGGTCCAGTTCGAGGATATCCCATCCCCGCTCGTAGCAGCGGGGATGGGACGCGATGCGTTCCAGTCCGTGGGCGACATCCACGCGGTTCCAATAGGCACGCAGGACCAGTTGCTGACCGGCATGGCGGACCGGGACGGAGTATCGGCACGTCTCGAAGGTCACGCAGGCGACGTTGTTGCTGGTCACCAGGACGGTCTTGCAGCAGTCGTAGGGACGTGCCGGTAGGGGGCGCAGTATTCGCTGTTCCTGTCGCCACCGCTCCAGTACGGTCTGGGTCTCGCCGCGGGGCACTCGCTCGGCGTACTTCAGGCACCGTTCCCAGAGGACCGCCCGCAGTTGCTCCCACGACTGGACTTCGAGCTGGGGACCGATGATGTTCCGCTGAGCAAACCCCACCAGGTTCTCAACGGACCCTTTTTCGTTTCCCGATGCGGGGTTGCAGAAGTTACTGTCAATCAGGTAATGCGTCCGGAAGCTCCTGTAGGCGTCCTGCTCCTTGCGGTTCCTACCCTCCAGGATCTTCTGAACGGCCTGGGTCAGGTTGTCCGAGGTCTGCCGGACAGGGGTCCCGCCCAGCGCCTCGAATCCCTGCCGCAAGCCGTCAAACATGGCCTCCTGGCGCTGGTTCGGGTAGGAGATGACGAAGGGCATCCCACTCCAACGGAGCCTGAGGCAGAGAAGTTGGACCTTGATACGCTTACCGGCCAGGACGACCTCGGCCTCGCCCCAGTCAAACTCCGCCACCTCCCCGGGGTTGTACACCAGGGGGACAAACGCCGGCCGGTTTCGCTTCTCCCTGCGGGCTTTGGCCACATGGCGCCGCACAGAAGGCTCGCTCCCGCGATACCCCACGGTCCTCAGGTGCTCGTAGATGGTCCGGCCGATCCACCGCTGCTTTCTGGGCAGCGTCTCATTCTGGGCCAGGAGCCGCTCGATCTCCGTCTTGATCTCTGGCGTCAGGATGGACGCGGTGTTGGTTCGCCGGGCCTTCGACTCGGGCACGCTGGTCTGGTCGGCGTACTTGGCCACCGTCTTCCGGGCGATGCCAAGTGCTTTCGCCACCTGTCGCTGCGATTTCCCTTCCACATGAAGCAGCCATCTGATACGCTCAACTTGGGCCATCTCAACCATTCCTTTCACCCCTGTAAATCTGGTAGTGCACTCAACACCCAGTTTACAGGATTGGAAGTTTGAGGTGGCTCCTTTTCATCTGATCAAAACCGGTCAAAATGGCTCCCTTTTAGGTTATCAAACACACCCTCAAGCTCGGGATGCGTGACGGCCATGTCGAGCAGATTACCGTGATGACAACGCAATAGGGGAAACACGAGCCCGAAAGCAGGAAAACCTCCCGGGCTTCCGTCTGGTTTGTCCAGAACAAGAGCCGTCGATCATCGGACTGCTAAGGAGGGCATGATAGATCGTCGGATGAGTCAGGGCTACCCGGCAACCGTTACGAACCTGATCAGTTTGCAGTGATGTTTACCGGATGCATTTTTGGTGGGGGTAGTACATCTTCAAGATTCGGCGATACCCAATGGTCGGTTCTCAGAGAGCGCTTCTCGGTACCATTACGCCATCCTTAAGAGGGGTGGCGGTGGAGTGGGACACAACGAGCATTAGGGCCGTAGCGTACTTCGATGGTCCAGTCTCTAACGAGGACAGAGATCGGATCGGCGACGTCGAGACCGAGGTGTTGGCAGATTTCGTTCCCAGGTTTTCCGCAAGGATAGAGATCCAGCAAGTGGACAGCCCGATACGGTTGACGGGTTTGATGGTTTGGGTATACCGGCGCTGGGAGTCAGATGATTTGGGCGTCTAGCCGTCCATATCGATTGGTCCTACGAAGGAAAATGGGCGTGTAGTCTCCTGACTGCACGCCCACTTTCCCGCCTCGCAGTTTTGACAACCTGGAGGTGATAGACCTCGCTGCCAGCCGCAACTTTAACTACGACCTGGCGGGCAATCTGGTCAGCATCACCCGGGTTGCCCGCTACACCTACGATAGACGCAAAACGGTAACCCGGTCCCAAAAGGGTAGCGACAAGTCACACATCGAATTCTCTCCGAAGGATTAAGTGAGGGGGCGTGGCTTCCAGGATGGCTGTCAGCACTGCCTTCAGCCTGCACGACAACTCTATAACGGAGTTTAGGTTCGTTCCCGAGACGGCCCAACTACACGTAGTCATGGCAGACGACATTGAAGGGACAAACGGACAGCGGAGTGTCGTTATTGAGGGGGTCCGTTCCATCACCGTTAGCGGCTCGATATCAGACGGCACGGTGGGTTTCGTCCCGGGCGATGAGGTGTTGACGTTCGAAGTCCGCCATCTGGGAGACGGGGCTCCCGCATCCGTGGCAGTACGGATCCTGATCAATCCGCTACCCCAGCGTACCAGACCTCTAGTGGGCCTGAATGTAGTCGAGGTAGTGGCAGAGACCCTACGACTGGCGTAACAATTGCTACTACGGTGCCCTCGTTGGCGAGAGGACATCCTTGAAACCCTTTGACGAATGGCCGGCAGCGAACAGCGGTCGTAGAAAGACGGCACGTGGCGTGTGGGCTGGGGATATTGTCGAGATGCGAAAGCACCTCGACGGTCGAGGAGATCCAAGTGAATGCCCCGGAGGACAACGATTTGCACGAGGAGCTGTTACACGCTGTGGACGGAGAGTTGCTTAACTTCGAATAGCAGTGTAGCGAAGGAAACCGGTCGCCCCAGGAGACGCTCGTAGTCACTCAACCGAGCCCGGCCTCGCCACCGCATGCCGGTGGTGTTTCTTTTTGTCTCAATCGATCTGAGAGTCTAGCAGGAACGGAAACATCGCATCCAGAAATCGTCAGCATATTATACTTGTCGGAGTACCGCTTGCGCATCCACACAGTGGGGGTCACATCATGTCCTATACGCTCTCCATTCTCGGCCAGCCCGCCCTGACCGGTCCCGATGGGCCGATTCGGTACAGTGCCACCAAGGCGCTCGCCCTGGTCTGGTACCTGGCAGCGCAGCCGGAGAACGCCTTCTCACGCTCACACCTGACCACGCTGCTCTGGCCCGATGACAGTGAGTCCGACGGTCGCAACCGGCTCAATACCACCCTCTCGCGGCTGCGCCAGGCGCTGCCGGTCTTCCCTGTTCGCCAGAACGGCGACATGCTCCAGTGGGACCGGACCGCGCCCGTCGCATTGGACACCCTGCGCTTCCTCGACCTGACCCGGCCGCTCGGGCTCGACAACGGCGGCTCGCAGAACCCAGCCGCGCCGGGACAACGGCAGCCGCTGACCGAGGCCGTGGCCCTCTGGCGCGGGCCCCTGCTGCACGGCTTTTCCCCCTCGTTCAGCTCCACCTACGAGGAATGGCTGGAGGCTGAGCGCAACCACTGGGAGCGCCGGATCCTCGAGGCCCTGGCCCGGCTTGTGCAGGTGGGGGAGGGCCTCTGTGCCTGGGACCGCGTGATAAACCACGCCCAGCAGGCGCTGAGCATTGACCCCCTGCAGGAGCGGTTCCACCGCTGGCTCATGATCGCCTACTACCAGTCCGGCGAGCGGGCGGCAGCGCTCAACCAGTACACCCTCTGCGCCCAGGTGACCGAGCAGCAGCTTGGGACCAGCCCCGACCCGATCACCCTCGCCCTGCGGGACCAGATCGTGAGGGGCGACCTGGAGCGCCTCCCCCTGCGTAGCACAAGCCTGCCCGCCCCGCCGGTGGAGATGACCGCCGCCGCCGAGCAGGCCGGCCTCACCCCCAGCGATGTCCAGGTCCTCGCTTCCTGGTCGGGCCGGTCGGTCAAGGAGATCCAGCAGGAGACCGGCTTCCAGAGCATGAGCCGCTTCGCCCTGACCGATCCCCTGACCGGGCTCTACAACCGGCACTACATAGACACCCTCATGCACATGGAGATCAGTGCGGGCCACTCGCCCCTGCTGGTCCTGCTCGATATGCAGGGACTTCGCCGGATCAACGATCACCTGGGCTACGAGCGGGGCGATGCCGTCCTGCAGGCCTGTGCGGCCTACTTCCAGGAGGAGCTGCCCGGCAGCGTGGTGGCCCGCGTGGGGGGCGGGGGCTTTGCCGCCCTCTTCCTCAACAAGCCGGCCGAAGAGGTACTCAGTCTGGTGCAGCAGGTGATCAGCAGCCTGCCCCAGGCCCTGGTCATCCCCGATCTACATGGCGCGATCCAATTCGCTGCCGGCGTTGCCGCCTACCCGACCGATGGTACCGACCCCCAGAGCCTGTACCGGGCCGCAGCGGGGGCCGTCTACCTGGCCAAGCGCCAGCGGATCCGCCGGGTCCAACTGGCCCGAGAGGTGAGCGATGTCTCGCCCCTCTCCGATCCCCGCACCCCTGAGCTGTCGGCGGCCCTGGCCGGGCGCGAGCAACTCTGGGAGCGACTGCAGAGCCTCATGGCAGCAGCGGAGGCCGGGCACGGCTGCATGGTCACCCTGGAGGGGCCGATCGGCGCCGGCAAGTCCCGCCTGCTGACCGACCTGGCCGACTCCGCCCGCTTTAACGGCTGGCGGGTCGCCCAGATCAGCCCTGACATGGTCGATGGTCCCTACCTGCCGATCAGCGCCTGCCTGCAGCAGTTGACCGGCAAGCCTCCCCAGTTCAAAGACGGCGTGGATGCCTACCCGCAGGTGAACGCCGTCGTCAACCAGTTGCTCGCCGCGATAGCCGAGGGGCCGCCGGTACTGATCTGTATCGATAAGCTGCACGAGGCGAGCAACCTGACCGCCCTCGCCCTTGTCCAGTTGGGCTGGTACATCGGCAAGAGCCGGGCCCTGCTGGTCATGGGGATCCAGTCTGGGGCGAACGAGGTCTTCGACTGGACCAGCCTCCAGATCGTCGGCATGGCCACAGACCGCCTCGTGCGAGAGCAGTTGGCCGGCCTTGATCTGAACTCCACCCGCCGCCTGGCAATCGGACTGCTCGGCAGCGTGATCTCGGCCCCGACCGTCCGGTTGCTCCATGAGACCACCGGCGGCAACCCACTCCATATCACCCAGGTGATCAAGGCCTGGAACGAATCGGGCGTGCTCTCTCCCGGCCCGCAGGGCTGGACCGCTGACTTTGCCAGTGCCTCCAGCGCCCCCCGCGATCTCTTCCAGGCACTGGTCTGGCGGGTGCGGCAGCTAGAACCCGCCGTGCAGGAGACCCTTGGTCTTGCAGCGGTGCTCGGCCGCCAGTTCCGCCCGCGGGAGCTGCGCATGCTGAGCGGCAACAACATGGAGGAGTTGATCCTCCTCCTCAGCCGGGCCGTCGAGGAGCAGTTCATCAGCCCGGTGGGACCGGACCTCATGCGCTTCACCCATCCGATCATTCAGGAGGCGGCCTACTCCAATCTGAGCCCGGTTACCCGGCGGGTGGCGCACGGCCTGGCCGGCATGCTTCTCGTGGAGGCCGGTACCGCCAGCGCAGCCGAACTCGCCCGCCATTTTGATGCGGTCGGCAGCCCCGAACGCTCCTTTGCCTATCACGTGGCCGCCGGTGAGGAGGCCGCAGCCCGCTTCGGCTACGCAGCGGCCCGGTATCACCTGAGTCGGGCCTGGCATAGCCTGCCTGAGGCCGGGGTCGACACGGAGGTATGGCGGAGCCGGCTGGCCCTCCAACTCTGCCGGGTGGCCCAGGCTGCCGGCGACCTCCGCACCGCCGCCGAGACCTGCCAGGAGGCGCTGCAGCTCTTCCCGGACATGCCTCCCGACGAGACCCTGGCAATCCTGCTCCAGTTCAGCGAGGTGGTCCTCGCCTCGGGCGACGAGAAGGGGCTCAAGACCGCCCTCGCCCGTGCCGAAGGTCTCCCGGTCGATGGCAGCGATCCGCTCGATCAGCTCCGGATTCGGGCGCTGAAGGCCCGCGCCCGCCTGATGACCCAGGCCGATGAGGCCTCTCTGATCGAGGTGCTCCAACTGGCCCAGGAAGCCGAGACGCTGGGTGCGTACACCCTGGAAGGGCTCCTCTACAGTGAGGCCGCCCGGGTCATGACCCAGTTGGGCCAGCCCCGCCCCAACGTGGCCGAGATGGGCGCCCGGGCTGTCATGCGCCTGCCGGTGGGCAGCGGGCCCGCCGCCCCCCTCGTCCGCCTGACCGCCGCCCTCCTCGTCCACTCGACCGATGAAGCCCTCCACTATATGGAGCAGGCGCTGGAGGCGGCCGTTCTCTCCGGCGAGGTGGCCCTCTGGCCCCAGATCCTGCATATGATCGGACGGCTGGAGCGGGCTTCGGGCAGTTGGGCCAACGCCAGGCGGTGCTTCGAGGCCAGTCTCCTGGTTGCCACCCGGAATGGCCGCGTCCCCCAGCGGTGCGAAACCATGGGCGAGCTGGGGCTCCTCCTGGCCTGGATGGGCGAGGAGGCGGAGTCAATCGCCCTGGTCTCCACCGCCCTGGATGTCGCACTGGGACAGGGGCTCACCCACGTGGCCGCGAACGCCCGGGTCCGGCTGGCCCGCTGCCTTGTGATCCTGCGCCAGCCCAAGGAGGCCCTCCGCCTTCTGGCCGCCGCCGAGTCGGACTGGAAGAGCCCAAGCCTGGAGCATCGGCTTGTGCGACTCGACGCCTGGATCCAGAGTGGCGACCTGACCCGGGCCCTGGCCGAGGGCGCCGTGCTGCCCCGCCCCCATGGGGAGTGGCAGGTCTACCACGCCCTCCTGCTTGGCCAGCTCGCCCAGCGGCAGGGGCGGCCGGCCGAAGCGCTTCGCTGGCTGAACCAGGCCCTCGCGCAGGCAGAGCGCCCCTTCATTGAGCAGTACGAGATCGCTCATGCCTACGCTGAACAGGCCTACGCACTCCGCTCGTTGGGCGATACAGACACCGCCGAACAGCGGCTAACCACGGCCCGAACGCTGCTCGAACGGATCGGCTTACACGACTCTTTCATCTGACGCACAACACTCATACACCCGCGAACCGAAGGGTCCTACCCCAATGGGGGGTCCTTCGGTTTTTCGCGTCCTTCAGGGGTTTGTATGAGCATTGACAGAGCGATGTATGGCATGTGAATGAAGCCGCGAGTAAGTTGGATACACGGAATAGACGTAATCAGCACTATTGCGTCATGGCAGAGATCATCGATTTAGATCCTACAGAGAAGGAACGGGTGGTCATCTTGACAACAGACTCCAACAAGCTAAGCCGCTTCCGCCTGGGAGACCTTCTCGTGGCTCGCCGGCTGATCACAGCCGAGCATCTGAAGGAAGCGCTCGAAGTCATACATCATAATGGTGGCCGCCTGGGCGAGGTCCTCGTGCAGATGGGCTACCTGGCCGAGTCGGACCTGGTCTCGACCCTGGCCCAGCAGATCAACATTCCGTACGAGCCCGGGCCCGAGATCGAGATCGATAGCGATATCGCCAAGCTGATCACCGAGGAGACCGCCCAGCGGCTCCAGGCCCTGCCCGTCCGGGCGGAGGGGAACATGCTGGTGGTGGCCCTGACCGATCCGCTCAACTTTATGGCGCTGGATCACATCGCCCTGAAGACAGGCCGGCCGGTCCGTTCCATCGCCGTTACGAGCAAGACCTTCCAGCGGGCCCTTGTAAAGGTCTTCGGCATCCCTGAGGGCGATGAGAATGAAGCCATTCCGACCCGCGTCTTCGATATTGGCACCGTTGAGGACAGCCCGGTCGTCCGCCTGGTCAATACCATCTTCGCCCAGGCCGTCCAGTACCGGGCCAGCGACATCCACCTGGAGCCCCTGGAGGACCGGGTGCGGGTCCGCTACCGTGTCGATGGTGTCCTCATGGAGGTCAACCCGCTGCCGCGGTCGATCCACGCCCCGCTGATCTCCCGCCTGAAGGTCATGGCCAACATGGACATTGCCGAGCGGCGGATCCCGCAGGACGGCCAGATCATGATCTCCCACGCCGATCGGCGCATCGACCTGCGCGTCAGCACGGTCCCCTGTTCGAACGGCGAGCGCATGGTCATCCGACTGCTGGAGCGGACCGGCGCCGTGAAGGGCATCGACTCGCTCCACATGCCCCCGGCGGAGCGGAAGTATTTCGATGAGATGATCACCCGCCCGAACGGGCTGATCCTCGTCACCGGCCCGACCGGCTCCGGCAAGTCGACCACCCTCATGTCGACCCTCTCGCATCTGAATAAGGCCGATGTCAACATCCTCACCATTGAGGATCCGGTGGAGTACAACATCCCCGGGGTCAGCCAGGTGCAGGTGAACAACAAGGCAGGCCTCACCTTTGCGGCCGGCCTGCGCTCCTTCCTCCGCCAGGACCCGGACATCATCATGATCGGTGAGGTCCGTGACATGGAGACGGCAGATATCGCCATTCGGGCCGCCCTGACGGGCCACCTGGTCTTCTCGACGCTGCACACGAACGACTCGGCCGGCGCCGTCGGTCGCCTGATCGATATGGGGGTCGAGCCCTTCCTGCTCGCCTCATCCCTGCTGGGGGTTGTCTCGCAGCGACTGATCCGCACACTATGCCCCCGCTGTAAGCAGGCCCACGAGATGGCGGAGGATGATCCGAACCGGTTCCTGCCGGGCGTGCCCCGCACGGGCCCGGTCCGGATTCACAAGGCGGTCGGATGCGGTTTCTGCGACCAGCTCGGCTACCGGGGCCGCCAGGCGATCTTCGAGCTGCTGCCGGTCACCGCGCACCTGCGGGAGATGATCATCGGGCGGCGGACCGCCGGCGAGATCCAGGAGTACGCCTTGAAGGCGGGGATCATGCGGACCCTCTGGTCCACGGGGCTGGAGAAGGTGATGAGCGGGACGACCTCGCTCGAGGAGCTGCGCCGGGTCGCCTTCACGGAGGGATAGCATGCGATATCGGTATTCGGCCTACGCCTCAACCGGGCAGATGGTGTCGGGCTATGTGGAGGCGAACACCCGTGACCTCGCCTCCGGCAAGCTGCGGGAGCAGGGCATGTTGATCCAGTCCGTGAAGGCCGCCCCGAAAATCAAGCTCAGCCTGGATATGGACATCACCACGCCTAAGTTGAACCTCCGGCAGCAGGCCCTCTTCTTCAGCCAACTCGCCATGCTGATCGGTGGTGGCGTGCCGGTCCTCCAGTCACTGGAGGTCCTGCGGAACACATCGGGCCGGCCGCTGAACACCATTCTGACCCACATGGTGTCCGAGGTCGAGACGGGCATGCCGCTGAGCAAGACCATGGCCAACCGGGCACCGGCCTTCAACGCCATGGCCATTCAGGTCCTCAGTGTTTCCGAGTACTCCGGTGAACTGGACCGGGGGCTCAAGATGCTGGCGGAGCAGTTTGACTCCGAAGATGCGCTCCAGCGCAAATTCGTCTCCGCCCTGATCTACCCCGTAACGATCCTGGTCATGGCCTTCGCCCTGGCGATCTTCATGATCATGTTTATCGTCCCGAATTACGCCGGCATGTTCGCAGACCTGGGGGCACAGCTTCCCTGGCAGACGAGAGCGCTCCTGGCGGTCTCGGACTTCCTGGTGGCGCACTGGTACGCCGTGCCGATCCTGATCCTCGCCGTGATCGGCTTCATTCTCGCCAGCAGGCGATCAGAGCAGTTGCGGTACAACCTGCACCGCTTCTACCTGAAGGTCCCGATCTTTGGGCCACTCATGCGGAACCGGGAGGTCGCCCGCTACACCCGGGCGATCGGCACCCTCATGAAGGCCGGTATTCCGGTGGTGACGGCGGCCCGTGTGACCGCCGACGTGGTGGAGAACAACTACATTTCCAAGAATCTGGCCTCTGTCCCGGACACGATTGCCGGCGGTTCGACGCTGGGCAAGGCGATCAAGGACCTGAACTTCCTCCCGCCGATCTTTGCTGAACTGTTGGTGATCGGCGAGATGATCAGCAGTGCCGACCAGGCCCTGGAGTATGTGGCGAACCTTTCCGAGGCCGATGTGAAGCAAACGGTAGAACGGCTCACCTCCATTATGGAACCGACCTTTATTCTGATCCTCGGTGGCATCGTCTTTGTAATCGTGGTGCCCCTGCTCCTGCCGATGTTCGAACTGTATGGAAATATCCAGTAAAATGCGGTAGGAGTTGCATAGAACCGGATTCGTGGCCGAAAAAAAGACGAACAGAGGAGGATCCGACAGATGCATGCGTTCATGAATCGGCTGAAGAAGGACCAGACCGGCCTGACCCTGATCGAGCTGATTGTTGTCGTGGCTATTATTGGTGTCCTTGCCTGGCTGATCACCCCCCGGGTGCTTGAGGCCCTGGGCAAGTCGAAGACGGCTTCCATGGAGAACTTCGGCAATGAGCTGATGGCTGCCATGGAACGGTACGCCGGGGACCCGGACAAGGGCAACGGTAGCTACCCTCCCGACGATAACGCTGGTGCGGAGATCAACCAGGAACTGTCTGACCTTGCTCGCGTGATCAACATGAACATCGGCAAGACCGATGGTTTCCTGGACTCGACGGACATCAACTACGAATCGGTCCTTGCCGGAGCAACTTACACGCCCAAGTTCTGCGCCTTTTTGCAGGGCGTTGAGGGTGTAGACGATCTCTGGATTACCAGCGCCGGCGTCTTTGAGGACCCGGACGCCGCTGACGATGCCCTGAATGTGGACGCCGAGACCGGCGCCGCACTCGCTGCAGACGTGATCAACTGCGTGCAGACTCCGTAAGGACATCCGCACACCAAGAGAAGGAGGTGAGGGCGTGCGGCGGTTTCGTGACCAGAGTGGGATGAGCCTCGTAGAGGTACTTGTGGCCACGGCGATTCTCGCCGTGGCCCTCGCCCCGCTTCTTGCGGCCTTTATGACCTCCCAGAAGAACGTACAGGGCGCAGCCACCAAGGTGGAGGCCATGGCCCTCGCTCGCTCGACCATGGATGAATATCTGCAACAGAGCTATGCCTCTCTTGCCTCCACCGCCGACTGGACGACCCATAGCCTGAACAGCGAGTACCAGTACAACGTAACGGTGGAAGAGGCTCCCGGTGGGTATATGAAAAAGATCGTCGTAGAGGTTCGTTGGCCTGAAAGCGATGGCTACAGGTCCGTCACCCTCTTCTCCAGTGTGGCACGGCGCAACTAATAGCAGGTAGGTGATCGGTGTGCGGGGACTCCTGGCGAGGGTGAGGCGTGACAGCTCGGGTCTCACCATAGCAGAACTGCTCGTCGCCATGGCCATTTCGGCCATGGTTGTTGGGCTTATCACCAGCACACAGATCGCCGCACTTCGCTGGTCCAGGAAGGATGCCGAGACGGCTAACCTGAACCGGCCCCTGCGTGAGGCGACCAACTTCCTGACTCGCGATATCGAGTTCGCCTCGGGCTGGGAGGTCGTGGGTGGCGAGCTGCGCCTGGTCCGGGACCGGCGCTCAGTAACCAACGCCCTGCTACAGGACTCGATCGTCTACAGCCTCGACAACGGTACCCTGAAACGGGCGGAGACGCCTGATGGTGCAGCGACCGCGACGGTCACCCTCCTGACCCGTGGCCTGGACTCATTCGAGCCCAGCATTTCGGCCAACGGCCTGATCCGGGTCAGGTTCGTGGTCTCCGGAACGGGCAGTGACCGAGAACTTATGATCGAGATTCTTCCGCGCAAGGGGGTTGGCGGGATATGATCCGCCTTTGGAACAAGCTTTCCCGGCAGGACGGCTACGCATTGGCGGTGGGGATCCTTACCGTGGCCCTGGTAGCTATGTCCGGGCTCGCCGTCCTCTCCCGAGGCACGAGCGAGGCCCGCCTCAGTACACTCAAGATCAACAACGATCAGGCGTCTTATGCTGCCATGGCAGGCATCGAGCACTGCATGGGCTACCTCGTCTGGGACGACGCGGCCGACGCCGAGATCGAGGCAATCACCACGTATCCGGCGACCCTCTGCAATCGGAGCGGCTCCTATGAAGGCGCTTCCTATGAGGTACGTGTGACAACAGAAGATGGGGAGTTCTTCGACGTCATCTCCACGGGTCGTGCCGGTGGCGCCCCCCGAGTCTCCTCCCGTACCATTACGGCCAGGCTCCGTTACAACCGCCTCTCCAGCGTCGTGGGCCTGAACTATGGTGGTGAGGTATCCCTGGCCTATGGCGGCGGCAGTGTCACGATCGATGGCGGCTCCACCGTTGATGGTGAGCTCTATTCATATGGAGAGATTCGCTTTACTGGCAACACCAAGGTCTGTGGCACGATCGCTGCGACCTATGGTGTCTACTACCCCAACGGCGAGCCGGATCCGCTCCGGGAGGGCTGCAACAACCGGTACCTGACCGACACCATCGCCCCGCCTCAGTTTGATGAGTACCTGAAGCCCGCTGTCTTTCCGACAGAGACCGTGGTGAACACATGGCGTGAACTCTTCCGGAACGAAGATGGCTCTGAGTCGTACCGCTTCTCCTACGTCACGGGATCGGGCCCCCAGAACGAGTTCAAGGTGTACTGTCCACCGACCGGCACACGTGAGCCGTACTGTGACGGACCCAGCGATCTCGACTTTGCCAACATCATCTACGTAGACGGAAAGCTCGCACTCAATGCTATGGGCCCGATCAAGGAGCAGCACTTCACCGGCAATGTGATCTTCTTGTCGAATGAAGGGATCGTCCTCTCGGCGCCGGAGGTTACGCGGCTTGACTATATCGTGGATGGTGAGGTGAAGCAGAAGACGGTGCTTCAGCTCATGACCATGGGTGGTGATATTACCTTCAACAGTAACCAGGAGATCCAAGGGCACCTTGTCAACCATACCGGGGACATCAAGATATTGAGTACCACTATTCGTGGGTTTGCCATTGCGGACAATTGGGAACTGAATATGTCCAACCTGGTCAAGGATTCCTACCTGATCACTAAGCTGACCAAGCCGAATGTTGACCCGGGCAACGACGACGAGGAAGATGAGGACGCCGTGCCCGATCCCGACGAAGAGCCCCAATGGTCGATTATCCAGTTTAGCTGACCCGACATGGGGTCTACGGTAGGGAGGAATCAGCTATCGCACGCCGAGGTAAGCCACTCCTTGGAGTGGAGTTAGGCAGCAGCAGCATTCGTTTTGTCAAGGTGGAGCAGTCGGGGCCCAGGACCCTGGAGGTCCCGCTGGGGCCCGACCTCTATAATGAGGGGCAGGTGGTCAACCGCAAGGGGTTCAGCCAAGCGGTTCGGACCGCTCTGCGGCAGCAACTGGGCTCTGTTCCCCCTGGCGCCGCCGTCTCCTTGGGGGCACAGAACGTCCTGGTGCGCCGGATTGGTCTGCCCAAGCTGAAGGGCCCGGCCCTCCGCAACCTGCTCGAGACCCAGGGCGAACAGTGGATTCCCTTCCTGCGGGAAGGGGCAGCCTTTGACCTGGTCGTGGTCGATCCGAACATGAGTGCGCACCAGCAGGAGGTTCTGCTGGTCGCTGTACCGACCCGCACGGTAGAGCGAATCGCTGAGGCGGTCAACGCCATGGGGCTGAAGCTGGCCGCGTTGGATGTCGATACGGCTGCTCTGTTCCGGACGGCCGTCGCAAGTGGCGCCGCGCAGGCGACCGGGGTGGTCGGCATGGTTGACCTGACCACCGACCGGCCGCGCATTGCGCTCTACCAGAACGGCTACCTGGTCGGGACCCGTACCCTGGACTCCCGCGGCGTGCGCGGCACCACCCAGTGGGGAGCGGCAGGCTTTAACGACGACCTCCCGACCGATGTACGCCGCTCGATCGATCTCATGGTCACCCAGCTTCGGGCGGAGGCCCCGCTCGACGCCATGGTCGTGTTGGGAGCGCCGCCGGCAGAACTCATGGAAGCATTGGACCGGGAGTTCCGCCTCGCCATGGCCTCTCGAATCGCACCTGGCTTCAACCTGACTATGGGCAACGGGGCAAGCATCGCCCCCGAAGCGGCGCTCGGTTATGGACTGGCCCTTTGCCAGAGGGTCGCACCCTTCAGCTTTGATCTCATGCCGAAGACCTCGGTTGAGGAGAAGAGGCAGCGCAATCTGGCCTGGCTTCTCTCGGGAGTGCTGGTGGCAGGCGTTGGGGCGTACGGTTACCTCTGGACGCTCCAAATGCCGGAGTTGACCGGTGAAGAGGCCCGTCTACGGCGTGACATCGGAACGGCCAACGCCTACCTGGCGCGGGAGCCGGGAGTCAAGGTGGAGGAGGCTCGTGCGGCTAGTCTCCAGCCGATATTTGGAGCACTGGCAAAGGTTGATCCGTGGACCGTGGCCTTTCCCCGGCTGAAGGAGATCCTCCCAACGGGAGTACGGATAACCAGCCTGAGTGGCGCACTTCCAAGCCTCTCGATAACCGGTACGGCCCCCCTACCCGAGCAGGTGGATGAACTATTGAATGCCATGGAGAAATCGCCCTACTTCCTCAATCCGGTGCTGAGCACAAGCGGCACCGAGACGGATGTCGCATTCTCCATGAGTGTGCAACTGGCTCCCCGGGAGGTGAAGGCGAAATGAAGCGCCGAAGCTTTCCCTGGACAATCCTGATCCTCACCTTCCTGGTCTGTGCGGCCGGTGTGGGGGTCATGGAGTATATGCGCTCCACGCAGCAGGCGATCAACACCGACCTGGACGCACAGCTAAAGGAAGCCAATACCAAGGTGAGCGCTCTCCGTAAGCGAGAAGCCGCCCTGCAGCAGGGTCGGGCGGAGCGTGAAGCGCTTGAACCCCGCCTCTTGCAACCTGCTGACGGCCAGGTCGACGGCCAACTCCTTATGACGGTTGTGCGCGCTGCTCGAACGGCCGGTGTGAAGGCCAGTCCTGTCACCTTTGGTGGCGGGAAGTCAAAGACCGCCAGCGCCGGAGACCTGGGTATCACCTTCAGCGTCACAGGCTCGGAGGCGCAGGTTCTCCACTTCCTCCGCATCCTGGAGGAGGGGAAGCCCCTGGCCCAGATCGGTACGATCACATGGGGCATGCCCGTTCAGAAGGGCATGGACCCATACGCCAACCAAGGCAGCGTCGCTCTTGAGATCTCATTCTTCGCGGACCCTAGCCCCAAGCAGCCCAAGCAGTAGACCACACAAAGACCGACCCCCTCCCGAGATCGCCCGGGAGGGGGTCTTCACCTTCCGCGCCCGGCGGAGCTGTCCGGATTTGCCCATAGCGCACCGCCAGAGGGTGTGAAAAGCGGACAGGTACCCCTGATTCGGGCCCGAATCAGGCCCAAATCGACGCCTCAGACCCCTACCTGTCTGAGTTTGCCCACCCAATGAACGTCTTAGTTGGCAATTCCGGACAGATACGGGGGCCGCGGCTCGCCTGGCGCCGCCACGACCCACGACCCACGACCCACGAGCCAGGAAGAGAGGCCCTTCGATCGGACAACCCGCAGGGCGACTAACACCCCGCAACAGAAACCGACCCCCTCCCGAGATCGCCCGGGAGGGGGTCTTCGCGCCTACTTCTTCTCCCCGTCGCCCGCCGCCGTCTGCGAGCCCGGAGTCTCCTCCCGGGGTACGGTCCGGGTGCTGACCCCCGCCTTGATCGGGATCAGCAGGACCGGTAGCCCGTCGGGGCCGGTCGCCAGGGAGACCGGGCACCGCACCGTCCCCTTCGGCCGGAGGGTGGGGTAGTCCTTCAGCAACCCACCCATGTGCCAGGCCGCCGTGGGCGAGCCGCTCCCCTCGATCCAGCGAATCGCCGGCGTCGCCTTTGTCGCCTGCTCCACCGGGATCGGAATCCCCGCGATCTGGCCCGTCTTCTCGTTCGCCTTGAGACTCAGCACGAATGTGTGCATGGCCAGATTGCGGGACCGGGCCGACTCCAGGATCAGGTCCGTCGCCTCCACACTGGTATCTACAGCGCCGTGCTTCGAGACCGTAATGTAGGAGCCCTCCTTGTGAGAGTCCCCCCGCTCATAGCCGCTGGTGACATCGCCCCAGCCCTCACCCCAGTTGACCTCAGGCTCCTTGGACGGATCCCCCTTCGCCATTTTCAACCGCTCCCTTCTTCGTGCCCCACCATCGAACCACAACGTATGAGTTTAACGTATCATCTTTAACATCATTCTACGTGGACATTCCTTTCTTGTCAATCCCTGTAATTCATCCGGATTCCGAATCAACTCTCCGCCGTCGGGCCCTCGAGGCAACCTTCAAGCTGAATTCAGGAAACTTATGAATAATTATCCAGAATTCTGCAAGATTATCGGGATTTATGGAAAGTCATTCAAAATCCTGGAAGGTTATTCACGCAGATGGAGGACTTATCAGTACCAGGGATTTCTCTCGTAGGCTTTTGACAGCGCAGAAGAACACATCCAATCTCAGGACCAGTCTGATACCGTCAAGCCCGGACCCCATCACCAGACCAGAACCACATTCCGTAATGTCACAAAATACCGCTCTCAACCAACCTCGCCGAAAGGGGAGGATATGTGGATAAAGCCGAGAATGTTGTAGGAATGCCGCAGGAGTCGCAGGACATAGGAGGGCGCTTCCCATGAGTAGACGGAGGCCGTCGTGGGTGTCACTCCAGCGAGTACCCCTCATCGCTACCCTTCTCTTCGCAGGTTTCTCCACAATCTGGATCCTCTTCTCGGATCACCTCCTCGTAAGCCTGGTGACCGACACCAGCACCCTCGCCCTGGTGAGCAGCCTGAAGGGGCTTTTTTACGTGTTGCTCGCCGGCGCTGGAATCTTCGTTGGAACGCGTCGGGGCATCCAGCGCGCCCTGCGCCAACAGCGAGCCCTGGCCCAGGAGCAGGAGCTGCAGCAGCAGCGCCTCGCCCTCGTGGTCGACCGCCTCCAGGTCCTGGCGCTCATGCTGGATGAGCAGTTCGACCTCGTTCGTACAATCGATGCTCATCCGTCGTGGGAGACCCTTCCCATGGCGGAGCTCCTGCGGGCTGTGAAGCGGGATCCGCAGCCCGACATCGGCTGGAAGAACATCACCATCGTGACCGGGGCCGGCCGCCGCCAGCTCAAGTTTGCCATATCGGCCATCTCCCCGCATCGGAACGACCCGGCCCGGTACCTCTGTCTGGTGCGGGACGTCTCCGACCTCTACCGGCTGAAGGAGGAGCACCGCCAGACCCATACCCAGCTCCAGGCCCTGATCGACACCTCGCCCATTGGGATTGCCGTGGTGGACCGCGCCCACCGGATCCAGTACTGGAGCAGATCGACCGAGCGAATCCTGGGCTACACGGCCGATGAGGTGGTCGGCAAGAGCCTGACACAGGCGCACAGAGAGGGTGCCAGGCACATAGGCAGCCTGCTGAAGGGGATCAAGGGCGGCGCACAGCTCCGCGGCGAGCTCGTAGAGCTGCCCCACCGGAATGGCGGGCGGATCAGCCTGCGCCTCTCCGCTGCCCCTCTCACCGCATCGGGCGGGCCGGATGGGTATTTGATCCTCGTCGAGGATCTCTCGGAGGAGCGGCAACTGCGCGAGTCACTCGGTCAGTACCGCCTGCTCACTGAGCACTCGCAGGATCTCTGCTTCTTCCTGAGTGGCGACGGTCGGATCCTGGACGCCAACCCCGCCGCTGTGCAGTTCTATGGATACAGCCTGGAGGAGCTGCGGCAGAGGACCATCTACGACCTCCGCCCGGACGCCCCTGACACGGCAGCCGACCGGATGGCGAGCGTACAGGAGTCGGGGATCCGGTTCGAGACGATCCATCGTAAGCGCAGCGGGGAGGAGGCTGCGGTAGAGGTGAGCGCCTTCGCGGCCGAGCGCAACGGGCAGCGCGTGCTGGTCTGCATGGTTCGCGACATTACCGAACGCCGGCAGCAGCAGGCCGTCCTGGGCCTGATCCACCGGCTGGACCAGGCCGCCATGCGGGGCGAATCGGCGGAGGCGCTCGCAGCCCTTGCAGCCGACCGGCAGTCGCTCTGGCTGCGGGGGGCGATCGACCCGGAGGATGAGGCCCTCGTGGAGCGCCGGGTGGAGAGCGCACTTGCCCAGGCCCTACGGCAGCAGCGGCTGAACCTGCTGGAGGCGGCCCTGCGCGCCACGGCCAACGGCGTGGTGATTACGGACCGGAACGGCACGATTGAATGGATTAACCCCGCCTTTACCGCCCTGACCGGTTACACGGCAGATGAAGCCGTGGGCCAGACGCCCCGCATCGTCCGCTCCGGGGTCCATCCGCCGGCCTATTACCAGCGGATCTGGGCCACCATTCAGGCGGGCCGGGTCTGGCAGGGCGAGATCCGCAATCGCCGGAAAGATGGCACCCTGTACGATGAGGAGATGACCATCACCCCGATTCGCGATGCCAGTGGCGAGGTCTCCCACTACATCGCCGTGAAGAACGACCTGACCCAGCGCAATGAGCGCGAGGCTCAGATCGAACGGCTGCGCACGATCGATCCCACCACCGGCCTCATGAACCGAGCCCGTCTCTTCACCCTTCTCAACGATCTGCAGATCGGACCGGAGGGGGTCGCCCTGGTGGTGCTCGATATCGACCAGTTGCAGAACGTGAACCAGAGCCTGGGGTACTGGGCAGGCGATCAGATCCTCGTCCACGTGGCGAACATGGTCTCCCAGGTGGCTGAGAACCGGGGACTGGCCGCCCGGATCGGCGAAGATGAGTTCGCCATGGTGATTCGCGGCTCGGTTACAGCCGGTCAAGCGGCCGCCGACCGGGTGCGGGAGATGCTGGCCGCAGACCCGCCCACCCTGTCGAACCTGCGGGTTGAGATCCCGATCAGCGCGGGCATCGCGCCGTTTGAGCCGGTTACCGCGCCGGGCGAGGTGCAGCTGCTGGCGGACCAGGCGCTTGACGAGGCGAAGCGGCTGGGCGGAAATCGGAGCGTGATCTACACCCAGGGACTGACCGAGTCGGAGAACCTGGTCCAGTGGGCGGTCGCCCTGAAGGAGAGCCTGCGCACCGGCGGCTTTGAGCTCCACTACCAGCCGGTGGTCTGCCTGGAGAATCGGAAGTTCACCCATGCCGAGGCGCTGATTCGCATGCACTCCGCAGATGGCACCCTCTTGCCGCCATCCCGCTTCCTGCCCATTGCGGAGCGGCTGCATCTCATCAGTCAGATCGACCAGTGGGTGATCAGCGCCGCCTTGGAACGGCTGCGCGCACTGCCCTCCCTGCGGCTCTTCCTCAACCTGTCCGGCCAGGCCCTGAACGACATGTCCCTCCTGGTGGAGATCCGGCGGCGGCTGGAGCATGAGCCCGCGCTGGCCGGACGGCTCACCCTGGAGATCACCGAGACAACGGCGATTCGCAGCGTGGCGGCAGCCCGAGCCTGGATGTCCGGTATGCGGGCGCTCGGGGTCTCCTTCGCCCTCGATGACTTCGGCACCGGCTTTGCCTCCTTTGCCTACCTGCGCTCGCTGCCCGTCGACTATGTCAAGCTGGACGGCAGCTTCGTACGAGGAATCGAGGCCGACCCGGCCAACCAGGCGGTGGTCCGCTCCGTGATCGATGTCGCCCATTCGCTGGGGATCCGGGTTGTGGCGGAGTGGGTGGAGAGCGAGCAGGTGGCGGATCTCCTGCGGGAGATGGGGGTCGGCTACGGACAAGGCTTCGGATTGGCCGAACCCAGCCCCGATCTCTCCTGGGTCAATGCGCAGGCCGCTGACTAGCAATTCTGCACGCGCCCGAGACATAATGGTGACCGATGGGTGGAGTCCAATCCGCCCATCGGTCTATTTGAACCAGCGGACCTATTTTGTAATATGGATGTAAGATATTACGGGAGGGATCATCGTGCAGGAGTGGCAGACCGGCGTTGCCGGTCTCGACGCAATTATCGACCTGATCATCGGCCTGGATGATCATGGGCGCATTGCGTGGCTCAGAGGCCGCTTCGCTTCGGAGCACCGCCCCGCTGATCTGAATCCGCTGCTGGGGACCCCGCTGGAGCAGCTTGAAGCGAGCCTGCCCAACCCTGTCGAGACGGAGCCGCATTCCCCGGCCTTTCATCGGACGATCCGGTTCGCCCTGCACGTAGGCGGAGAGAGCCATCGGTTCGAGGGGGTCTTCTCGCCCTGCCAGGGGGAGGGTGGTTGCCGGATGATCCTGGCCGGGCGGATTCCGCAGGCCTGGCGGGCGGGGATCGCCCAGCGGCTCCGGATCGAGCGGCGGCAGGCCGGTGCCCGTGACCTGCTGCACGAGGTGAATCAACAGATCCTGGCGGGAGCCGAACTGCCGGAGATCTACGACATGGTCGTCCAGAACCTTCGTACCCTGACCGAATCCCCGCTGGTCTGGTTCGGGGAGCGCCGGCCCGACGGGTCCGTGGCGGTGGTCGCGGCCTCTGGTCAGGCAGGTCCGTACCTGCAGCGCATCCGCATCCGGTGGGATGAGAGCCCGGAGGGGAATGGGCCGGTCGGTCGCGCGATCCGCCTTGGCGAGCCGCAGATCGTAGCCGACGCCAGCCTGCCGGTCATGGCGCCCTGGTGGGAGGGACTGCGCCACTTCGGCCTTCGCTTCTGCATGGCCGTCCCCGTCCAGGTGGAAGGTGAGATCATCGGGGCGATCACGCTCTACCGGGCCCAGGAGGGGGCGCCGGGCCCTGATCTGATCGCGGAGATGCTCAGCTTTGCGACGCAGTTGGGAGTTGCCCTGCGCCTGGCCAGAGCCAACGCCCAGATGCGCCTCCACGCCCTGATCCTCCGCCACAGCACCAACGGTGTACTGGTGGCGGACCGGAACGGGGTGATCGAATGGGTCAACCCCGCCTTCACCCGCCTGACCGGTTATACCCTGGATGATGTCAAGGGCAGCTCGCCGCGCATTCTCAAATCCGGCCTCCACTCGCCCGAGTTCTACCAGGACCTCTGGGCGACCATTTGCGCGGGGCGGGTCTGGCAAGGCGAGATGACCAATCGCCGCAAGGATGGCAGCCTGTACATCGACCAGATGACGATCATCCCCATGGTGGGGGCCGGTGGATCGATCACCCACTTCGCTGCGATCAAGACCGATATGACCGCCCGCTACCAGTATCAGACCGACCTGGAGCGATTGCACTCCCACGATCCGCTGACCCATCTCCTCAACCGGCGCACCTTCCTCGACCTGCTCCAGATTCGCACGGCGATCCGGGACCGCAACGGGACCCTGGTCCTGCTCGATCTGGACAACTTCGCCCTCGTGAACGAGGAGCTTGGCTTTCAGGGCGGGGATCTGATCCTGGCTGAGCTGGCGCAACTGCTGCAGGAATGGACCGGGCCGGGCGATATCGTGGCCTACCTGGGGCAGGATGAGTTCGGCCTGCTGCTGACGGCCACCGGTCCGGAGGCCATGCGGCTCTCCGAGCAGATCCGGGAGGCCCTGGCGGTCCACACATTCTCAGTCGATGGTCACCGGCTTCACCTGACGGGATCGCTTGGGCTGACCCGTATGCAGCAGGATGGGGACCATGTCGAGCTGCTGAACGCGGCATCAGCCGCGGTCGATGCGGCCAAGGGACGGGGCAAGAACTGCAGCATCGGCTGTATGGATATGGAGAGCAAGCTCCCCCAGAGCGATCTGAGCCGGTGGGCGCTCCGGGTCCGGCAGGGGCTGGAGGCGAACCGGTTCCGCTTGCTCTACCAGCCGATCATCGATCTGACAAACGGCACGGTCCTCGCTCACGAGGCGCTGATCCGGCTGATGGGGGACGACGGCGACCTGATCTCCCCGGGGAGCTTCCTCCCCGCCGCTGAGCGCCACTGGCTGATGCCGTACGTGGATGAGTGGGTCCTGACCGAGGTGGTTTGCCGGTTGAAGGACGACCCCTCGCTGCGGATCTTCATGAACATCTCGCCGCAGACCCTGGTAACGGCCCGTGCCATGGAGCGGCTGGCCACCCTGATCGAGGTCTGCCCGCTCGTCACCAGCCGCCTGACCGTGGAGATCACGGAGTCGGTTGGTCTGCACAATTTCGAGGCGATCCGCCAGTGGATAGACCGCATGCGCCAGGCCGGTGTCCAGTTCGCCCTGGATGATCTGGGGGCGGGGTTCTCCAGCTTCACCTACCTGGCCAATATTCCGGTCGATGTGGTCAAGATCGATGGTGCCTTTGTCCAGGACCTCCAGCAGAGCCGGGTGAACCAGGCCATGGTCCGAGCCATGGCCATGGCGGCGGGGGAGATTGGGGTGAAGGTGGTGGTGGAGCAGGTGGAGAGCCTGACCGACCTGGCGATGCTGCGCAGCATGGGGGTGCAGTATGGGCAGGGCTACGCCTTCGGCCGGCCGGGGCCGCTGGAGTAGAAGGGGCTGGCGACAAGATGGCCCGCTGACTGCAATGGTCAGCGGGCCATCATCTGCCGATTAGCGGGCACGCACGAAGAGAACCTCTTCAATGAAGTCGTCGGGGTAGGGGGGGAGGGGGTCGGGCCAGCCCATGGCGGCGGCCAGGCCCTGAGCGATCTGCAGGGCGACCCGGGGCCGGGTCTGGGGGGCCATCTCGTGACGGCGGGCCCAGTAGCCGCGGGCGGCGGCCAGGTCCCCCTCGGGGAGCCGGATCACGTACTCGTGCAGCCGGTTGAGATCGGTGGTCGGGGAGTGGCTCAAATGGCCGACCGGGATCAACGGTGCGCCGGCCGGGCGGTCCCGCACGACGATCGTGCCGGCGGCCATATCGCCCAGCCGCTGCTTCTTGTTGGTCGCCAGGACGCAGACCGCCCCGACGATGTAGTAGCCCGGCAGGTAGTCGACGATCCGCAGCAGATTTCGAATGGCGATGGTCAGAAACCCGGCGGGCATGCCGTTGGCCTGCACCACACGGATTCCGATGACTCGCTTGCCCACCGTCTGCCCGTTCCAGAACGCCTCCAGCAGAAGCTTATAGAGGAAGAACAGGAGACCGGTGCCTACAAGGAGAATCGCTATAATGAGGAAACCGGTGGTCTCGCTCCAGCTTCCCTCCCTACTGATGGCCGCAATCGCGATCGGCATGCCGACAAGGTAGAAGAGGAAGAGCACGGCGTACTGAATGAGGGCATCCAGGAGCGCTGCGATAAAGCGACTGCCGAGACCGGCTGGCTCCATCGCCAGGTCGACGCTCTCCGGTGTATCGATCCGAATGTGATCCAATGCCTATCACCTCGGGAGGTATTTGCGAATGAACCAGGATCAGTTCGTGGCCCGGCGCCAGCAACAGTGGCAGCAACTCGCCCAGATCCTGGGCCAGGCGCAGAAGCAAGGGGCGAAGCGACTCGGGTTGGAGCAGGTGCAGTTGCTCGGGCGGCTTTACCGGCAGACGGCCAGCGATCTGGCGTATGCCCGTACATACTTCCCGGCCACGCAGGCGACCGCCTATCTGAACCAGTTGGTCTCCCAGGCGCATCATACGATCTATGCCGAGGAGCCCCAGCGGCTGAAGGCGCTCTGGCGCTTCTTCGCACAGGATGTCCCCCGCACGGTTCGGGAGGGGTGGCGACCGCTCCTGCTCTCGACGGGGCTCCTTATCCTGGGCGGCCTGGTCGGCTTCCTGGCCATTCTCTATGACCCGAATCTGGCTGATGCGTTCGTGCCTGACCGGATCCGGCATATCATCCCGCGGGAGGGCGGGGCCGAATGGCCGGTGGCGATCCGCTCGGCGATTGGCGCACTGATTATGGTGAACAACATCAAGGTCGGCATACTCGCCTTCGGCCTGGGCTTCACCCTCGGGATCGGCACGGCTGTGACGCTCTTCTACAACGGGCTGATCGTGGGAGCGCTCTCCGCTCACTACTTCCGGGCGGGCCTCTCCTACCCGTTCTGGGCCCTGATCCTGCCCCACGGCGCCCTGGAGCTCATGGCGATCTTCCTCTGCGGTGCTGCCGGCTTTGTCCTGGGCTGGCCGATCGTCTCACCCGGTGAGCTGACCCGTAAGGAGGCGCTGGTCGCCGGGGCCAGGCGAGCCGCCATTATGGTCGCGGGCTCGCTCCCCTTCTTCGTGATCGCCGCTGCGATCGAGGGCTTCGTCACCCCCATGGAGTCCCTGCCCAACGGGGGCAAGTACCTCGTGGCGCTCGTGACCGGGCTCGCCGGGCTGGCTTACTGGCTCCTCCCGGGCCGCACCCGCCCCGCCACTCCCGCTCGCTGAGGCTGCGTCGGTCGTATGTGTCCTTTCGTTCGCGGGCAGGGCTCGTCGGTCGTATGTGTCCTTTCGTTCGCGGGCAGGGCTCGTCGGTCGTATGTGTCCTTTCGTTCGCGGGCAGGGTGGCTTATCTTTGCAATGCTTCTCGCCGATTCAGGCGTCCTAGCTCCGCTACGCCGCGCTGAATCGGCTGCGAAGCTTGAACTAACCACCCTAAGGCTCTCTCCAGGACACATACGCCTCCTCCCTTGCGTGGCAGCGAAGCTTAAGCAATCCACTCTGAGGCTCATGCCGGGACACATACGGCGGTGGGGGGGAAGCTTGGGCGGTCCACCCTGAACCTCTCGCCGGGACCGATGCGCTCCTCCCCTACGATTGGGGCGGCCGGGCGGTTACAGTTTTCCCTGTTCCTTTATCAGCAGGTACTGGTTTACCACCGCTGCGGAGAACTCTTCCGGTGGCACATCGATCACGAGCACGCCTCTGCTCTGGAGCCTGGCACGGGTCTCAGCCCGCTGCGCCAGCACCTCCAGGGCGGAGGCTTTTTGGTAGACCTCCCGTGAGTCCTGCGGCTTCAAGTGCGAGACCCGCAGCAACTCCGGGTCTGACAGGCTGACCAGCATCACCATATGATGCGCCGCCAGCGCCGACAGATGATTGATCAGCCCCCGGTTGATCTCCGGGTCCATGAGATCCGTGAAGAAGACCACCAGCGAGCGCTTCTTGTGCTTCGCCCGCAGCCAACCCACCATGCGGCTGTAGTCCGGCTCCACCTGCTCCGGCGCCAGGGCGTAGAGCGACTCCACCAGGGCCATCACCTGGCCGCGGCCCTTGCGGGGCGGCACGAACGACTTCACCTCGCCGCCGAAGACCATCATGCCGATCTGATCGCCCCGCTCCGCCGCCACCGTGGCCAGCAGGAGGGCGGCGTTCAGGGCGTGGTCCAGCTTGGCCAGCCCCTTGACCTGCGGGATCATCATCCGGCCGGCGTCGAGCACCAGCATGATCGGTTGCGACCGGTCGGTCTGGTAGAGGTTGGTCACCAGGTGACCCGTGCGGGCGCTGGCGGCCCAGTTGATCGACCGGTACTGGTCCCCCTCCTGGTACTCCCGCAGCGACTCGAACTCCGTCCCCTGCCCCCGCATGCGGGCCCGCTTCAGCCCTTCCAGCGTGCGCCCCCGGCGCATGGCAATCTCATACTGCCGGGCCGCCAGCAGGTTCGGATAGACCCGGACCGGCTCCGCCAGGGGAAAGCTGACCCGCCGGACCCAGAGCCCCAGCTTGGAGTGGTAGCGGGCGTGCAGCGGCCCGAGGATATATTGGCCCCGCCGCATGGGGCTGACCCGGTACTCCGCCTCCGCCCACTCACCGGGCTTCAGGGTCACCTTCGGCCAGTCGCCGACCCGCTCGAAGTGGAGAGGGAGGTCATCTTTCAGCTCCAGTTCCACCGCCGCAGAGGCCCGAACCTCCACCATCACCCGGTTCTCGGCGCCCAGGGAGAGCACCGGCCCGGGCTTGCGAACCGCATCTACCCCATATTTCGATGTCGCCAGATCGACCCCCGCCGCCACCGCCAGGGCGGCCAGCAGGAGACCACTCACCCAGGCGAGGCCTGGTACCAGGGCCGGCAGACTGACCAGGAAGACGGCGACCGGCAGCCGGATCGATGGGCTGAACCGGTGGATCACCCGCGCTCTCGCGGGCATCACCGGCGGCGGCAGGGGCCCCCGCTTGACAGGTGCAGCCATTACCGCGGGACCGGCAGGGACTGGAGGACCTGCTCCAGCACCTGGTCGGCCTGCACCCCCTCGACCTCGGCCTCGGGCCGCAGCAGCACCCGATGGCGCAGGACGGGCCCCACCATCTCCTTGATATCATCGGGCACGACGAAGTCCCGCCCCCGGATCAGGGCGAGCGACTGTGATGCCACCAGCAGGGCCACGGCACCGCGGGGGCTGGCGCCCATGGCCAGGGCCGACCACTCCCGGGTGGCCCGGATCACACTGTTGATGTAGTCAAGCACCTTCGCCTCGACCGTCACCGCCCGATGCGCCCGGCGCAGTTCGACGAGACCGGCTGCATCCAGCACCTGGGTCAGTCCAGCCTTCTCCAGTTCCTGCGCCCGGAAGCCGTGGTAGTGGCGCTCCAGGATCTGCCGCTCCTCGCCCGCCTCCGGATAGCCCATCCTCACCTTCATGAGGAACCGATCCAACTGCGCCTCGGGCAGCGGGTAGGTCCCTTCATATTCGATCGGGTTCTGGGTGGCGAAGACCATGAACGGTTCCGGCAGCGGATGAGGCTGGCCATCGATCGTCACCTGCCGCTCCTCCATCGCCTCCAGCAGGGCGGACTGGGTCTTGGGCGGGGTCCGGTTGATCTCATCGGCCAGGAGGAGGTTGGTGAAGACCGGTCCGCGCTTGATCTGGAAGGTGAGCTCCTTCGGATTGAAGATCGACGTACCGATCACATCGGCCGGCATGAGGTCCGGGGTGAACTGGATCCGCTTGAACTGTACCCCCAGCACCTGGCCGAGGGAGCGGACGAGGAGGGTCTTGGCGAGGCCGGGCACGCCCTCGAGCAGCACGTGGCCGCCCGAGAGCAGGGCGACGAGGAGCTGCTCCAGCACTTGCTCCTGCCCGACGATCGCCTTGCGCAGTTCACCTTGAACCTTCTCAAGCGTCGCGTTGATCGCGGAATCCGGCATTCTGCATTCTCCTTTGCGCCTCTTCGGTCTCCCGGGCCAGCTTGATCAGCTCGGACTCCGAGGGGGTATGCGTCTGGTCGGGGCGGAGCCGGTTCAGCAGGGACTCCAGGGCGGCGGGCTCCATACCGGTCCGATGGGCCGTCCGCCGGGCGATCTCACCGTGGCTCAGGCCGCGGGTACCGCCCATGAGCCGCCCCAGCTCCACGGTGAGGGAGCGGTAGAGCGTCTGGAGGACAACCTGGCGGGCCTGGGCCCGGCGGTAGAGGTGGCTCATGGAGAAGACGTACTCCACCGCCGCACGTGGCGGGCCGGGGGGCGTGGGCCGGGGGGCGCCGAACTGGACGCCGTAGCCCCAGAAGAGGAGCGCCACCGCAAGGGTGAGGACGATCAGGAACCACTGGAGCGGCCCCCGGAGGATCTGCCACCACTTGGTGGCGGCCTGGAAGCCGTGATGGTACTCATCGAAGGCGACTCGCCTGCCGGGCGCCGGGGTCAGCAGGGAGAGGGCGAGGTCCAGGTTCTGTGCCTCGGCGATCCGCTGGTTGCTCAGCCACTCGGCATCGGCCGACCAGTAGATCCGCCCCTCGCCCAGGGGCCAGGTGATCAGGACGGGCTGGCCGTGATCATCCTGCAAAAGGGCCAGGTGATCGTTCAGGCCAAAGCGCTCTTCGCCAACCGAGATCGTGCTGATCCCGGCCGTCGCCGGATGGGCGGCACCGGAGCCGGCGGTATCACCTACACCGGGTCGCAGGCTGCCATCGATCAGGTCGAAGGAGCCACCAATCATGGCGATGTGGCCATCCGCCACCCAATCGCGGATCTCATCCCAATCGGTATCATCCATGGTATCGACGTTCCAGATGATGAGCCGGTCCACATCATCCGACTGATGGAGCCGGTCCATGGGCAACTCCCAGCGGCGGGCCGCCTTCTGCGATTCCATAACGGCGTAGATGCCGGAGAGGTTGTCGTCGGAGACCCCGTAGCTGGAGCCGCCCGGGGCGGTGATCCCCTTGCCCTGCTCGGTCTGGCCGAAGAGGATCGCCACGAAGATCAGCGCGATGAAGCCGATGATGATCGACCAGGAATCGCCTCTGCGCTTCTCGATATGGCATCCCCCTCTCGCCAGAGCTGGTCGACGAGTCCGTCGACGGTCAGGAAGTCCTCGATGCTCGCCCCGTGGCCCGAGTAGAGCCGGTCATCGACCAGGTCATTCAGGGTGCGGAACTGCTGGGCCAGGTCGGGCAGTTGGCGGCGCAGTTGCCGCTCGTGCTCCCGGTTGGTCAGGGCGGGCACGTAGCGGATCAGGCCGATCGCATCGTACTGCCGTAAGAGGGCCAGATGAGCGGCCCGCAGACCCTCCAGGTGCTCGCCCCGCTCGGCCAGTTGGCGGGCCAGGGCGCGGAGCTCGGCCGGGGTAGTGGGCCGGTCCGGGTGGCCGGCCAGGGCCTGGCTGAGGGTCGCTTCGCCAGGGGCGGCGTGGCCGGAGAGGGAGCGGTAGAGGGAGATGCCGATCCAGGTCAGGGCGAGGAAGGCGATCGAACCGCCCAGCCAGTAGACCCAGGGCGGGGCCTGGAACACCCGGGAGGCGCCCTCCTCCACGGGGCGGAGGAAGAGGTTCCGCAGCCACTCCTGGATCCGCTGGAGCACGGTTCGTGCCTTTGTGGCCTCCAGGGCATCTTCCAGGGTCTTGCGGGCCTCGGGTGCTGTGATCGGCTGGGCCGTGCCGAGGGCCTCGGCCGCTGCGAGGTGGTCCTTCGCCAGGGCCAGGGCCCGGGAGAGGTTGGCCCGGGGCTCGGTCAGGGTCGGGCCGGCCCGGTCCAGGAGGGTGGCGACAGGGGTGAGGTCGGCCGCGGCATCGCCGTGGGGTCCCTGGACCAGCCAGGTGCCCTTCAGGTACGGCTTGGCCGCATCGATCTCGGGAATGGCCCCGGTGGGATTTGCGGCCCCGTAGCGCTCGGCCTTCTCCAGGTGGCTGATCCCATGGCGGAGCATGCTCTGGTAGTCAGCCAGGGAGATTGGCTGGGGCGCGGCGGCGGCTGTGCCGGGCAGGAGGAGGAGCAGGGCGAGCAGGGCCAGGAGTCGCCGGTAGATCATGGCTGCCAGTCTTGGGGCGGCGGCGGGGTGATCACCGGCTGCGGGCCCTGCTGCTGATGTTGCTGCTGTTGGGCCATGACCTCCAGGTCGTAGCCTTCCTTGCGGACCCGGACATCGAAGTAGGCGATGGTCTGGCCGAGGGCGGTGAAGGGGGTGACGACGGCGTAGACGAGCCCCTGCAGCAGGTAGACCACGCTGAAGATCGCCCCGGAGTTGCCCATGGCCGCGACGATGCCGGCGCCCAGGGAGAGCGGGGTGGTGATGATGCTGGAGATCACGGTGGTCATGAGGGTGAAGACAACCCCCAGGCCCATGAGGGGCCAGAAGCGGGAGCGGCCCAGCTCGTAGGCCCGGGAAATGGCCGGAATGCCGCCGCCCTTGCCCTCGATAATGATCGCCTGGCCAAAGAAGACGGTGACGACGAGGATGGCCGCGTAGCCGAGGGGCAGGGTAATCGGGGAGAAGATCACGAGTCCGCCGAGGATCAGCACCGGGAAGGCGAGCAGCATGATCGGGATCATGAGGGCCATTGTGCCGAGCATGGGCCAGTAGCGGCTGGCACCGATGCGCAGGGACTCGCCGGTCGGGACCTGCTCCATGTGCAGGACCGCCCGGGCGGAGACATCGATCAGGGCGCCCTGGACCAGGGGATAGAGCAGCAGGAAGAGGAGCATGAGCACGCCGTAGCCGGCGCCGAGGCCGATCAAACCGCTGAAGTCGCCCCGGTCTGCCTGGGTGATCACCCGGACAAAGAGGTTGTTCTCCAGGTTGCTTGGATCACCAACCGGCATGATGGAGGCCGCGACAAAGCCGTTGACCATGAAGGGGATCGCACTGATCAGGCCGATCTTGACGAACGACTTCCAGTTGCGCCCGAAGAGTCGGAAGGACTGATCCAGGATCTGTCCCAGGTCGCGTGGCTTCAGAATCGGTTCGGTGGGGCCCTGAACAAAGTTGGACATCGTTTTCTCTTCCTCCCCATCGATCTCCCGGTATCTCCGCAGATACCGTATAATTTCGCATATAGACTGTTTTGTCCTGCCTGGGGGTCAAGGAACCGGAGCCTCTCCGAGCGGAGCACCGTCTAATGTAAAAGATAGAGGGGATGGCGGTTTGCGTTCGCACTGGCTGGGCCTAGTGTTGCTCTTTCTGGCCGGCTCTACCGCGGAAAAGCCCTCACTCCTTATACGGGTATGAGAGCCGCAGGGTTCGACAATTCGGGCGCAGAACTGGAGCTGGTCGTGATGATCCCGGGCAGAATTCAGACCGCCGGGGCCTACCTTTGGACCGGGAGCCGCTTTCTGTTTCAGGTGGGGCCCAATAAGGCGGGCGACCGGCTGGGAGTCGTGCGGTTGGGGGGGCACCTGGAGGAGGGGGAGAGCCCGTGGGAATCTGTTCAGCGTGAGGCCATGGAGGAGGCGACCGTGCGGGTGGAGCCACTCCCGGTGCCCGCCACCTACCTGACCGATGGGGGGGAACTGGTGCCGGTGCCGTGGCCCGATCAGCCTGCGCCGCTGCTGGTCTACGAGCGGGAGCCGGGGCGGTTCACCCCGCTCTACCTCACGGTCACGGCGGACCCGCCCCGGCCGGCGGCGGAGACCCGGGGCTTGCTCCTGCTGGACCGGGCCTGGCTGGCCCGCCTGGTCCGGGAAGAGATGACCCTGGAGCGTTACCTGGCCGCCGGGGGCGAGGCGATCCTGCGGGAGCCGTTCCCGGCGCATCTGGCGCTGGCGCCGAGCTACTACCTGGGGCTGTTGGACAGGCTCCTCGACGTTCATCCGCTCGTGTGACCGCCCGCCGGGCCCGCTCTGCCCGATCTCGACAAGAACTCAGGCTCAAACCCGTCGAAAGCGGGCGGAGTCGGGGGGGTGTCAGCAACTGGGCGCCCCCCGGCTTCCGCAGAGACCATCACACGAAGAGAAGGGGTCCGGTGCCATCAGGCTCCGGACCCCCATCCATCTACCCTTTGATCTCCGTCCAGATCTGGTCGAAGACCTGGTTCATCTCATCGCCCAGGTCGTCCAGCGACTCGGTCTTCTTCATTGCCTCCGCCGAGGGGAAGATGGCCGGGTTCTGCTTGTCCGCCTCGGGAATGTACTGGAGCGCCGCCTTGTTGGGGTTGCCGTAGGGGTACTCCTCCGAGAGCTTCGCGCTCACCTCCGGGGTGAGCAGGAAGTTGAGGAAGACCTCGGCGGTGTACTTGTTGGCCGCCCCCTTGGGAATCGCTACGTTGTCGATCCAGAGGGTGACGCCCTCCGGCGGGATGATGTACTGGTACTTGCCGCTCTCCCGGATCACCAGCGCAGCCTCGCCGCTCCAGACGACGCCACCCCAGACCTCGCCGCCCAGCAGCAGATCCTTCGGGCTGTCGCTGTTGTAGGCCTTCACGTTGGGCCTCAGGGCCAGGAGCTTCTCCTTGGCCTGGTTCAGCGAGGCCTCATCGGTCGTGTTGAGCGACTTGCCGCTGGTCCGCAGGGCAATGCCGATCATCTCGCGGGCATCGTCCGGCATGACCAGCCGGTCCTTGAACTCGGGCCTCCAGAGGTCGGCCCAGGTCTTGATCTGCTCCGGCTTGATTTTCTCGGTGTTGATCACAATCCCGGTCGTCCCCCACAGGTAGGGAATCGAGTACTCATTCTCCGGGTCGTGGGGGAGCCCCTTGAAGCGGTCATCAACATTCGCCAGATTAGGGATGTTTGCCTTGTCGATCTGCTCCAGCAGGCCCTCGCGCTTCAGGACCTTGATCATGTAGATCTCAGGGAAGACGAGGTCGTAGCCGGAGCCGCCGGCCTTGAGCTTGGCGTGCATCTCTTCATTGGAGGAGTAGGTGTCGTAGTTCACCTTCACCCCGTAGAGCTTCTCGAATTCATCGATCACCGATTCGGGCAGGTACTCGGTCCAGTTGAAGACGTTTAGTTCCTTGGAGAGCTTGGTGGTATCCACCTTCGAATCCTTTGCTGCGGCTGGAATGTCGCTCTCCTTCTGCCCGCCTCCGGAGCAGCCTGCCGCCAGAGCCGCGACCAGCGCCAGGGCGGTCAGAGCCCGCCCCCACCGATTCTGCATCTGTTCGTCCTCCCTTGCTACGTGTTCTCCCCACTCTTTGTCAACCGTTGATACAGGTACGTGGCCAGGCCGGTGACCAGGAGCAGCACGGTGGAGAGGGCGTTCACTTCGGGGGTGAGGCCGGTCTTTACCATGCCGTAAATGCGCAGGGGCAGTGTGGTCGCCCCTGGACCCGCTGTGAAGAAGGAGAGAATGAAATCATCCAGGGATAGGGTGAAGGCGAGAAGCCCACCCGCCAGGATCGCCGGTGCCAGCAGCGGCAGGGTGACGTGTCGCACCGTCTGCCAGGGGGTGGCGCCCAGGTCGCGGGCGGCGTCCTCCAGGTTCTGATCCATGTCGGCCAGCCTTGCCCGCAGGACGAGGACCACATACGAGATGGATGTGCCCACGTGGGCCGCCAGGATCGTGCCCAGACCGAGCCTGATCCCGAGCGCCGTGAAGAGGACGAGCGCCCCGACACCCAGGACGATATCGGGCAGGACGAGGGGGAGGTAGAGCAGCCCCTCGACCAACATCCGCCCGGGAATCCGGTTCCGATGAAGAGCGACCGCCGTCATGGTACCTATGATGGTGGAGAGCAGCGCCGTTGCCAGGGCGATGATCAGGCTGTTGCGAACCGCTTCCCAGAGCATCTCGTTGGAGAGGAGCTTCAGGTACCAGTCGAGTGTGAACCCCTTCCAGACGGCGCTGGTGCGGGAGGCGTTGAAGGAGAGGAGCATGAGGATCAGGACGGGCAGGTAGAGGAACCCGTAGGCAGCCCAGGCGTAGCCGGTCAGCCAGCGACTCTTCACCGCCGCACCCCCTGTCCGTCGAGCCGGCCCCAGCGCTGGACCAGAAGGGCCAGGCCCAGAACGACGGCGGTCAGGGCGAGCGCCGAAGCGGCTCCGAAGGGCCAGTTGCGGGCCTGGAGGAACTGGTTCTGGATCAGGTTGCCGACCATGATCGACCGGGCGCCGCCCATGAGGTCGGGCACCAGGTACATGCCGAAGGCGGAGATAAAGACCATCATGGAGCCGAGGATCACGCCGGGCCGGGAGAGGGGCCATGTCACCGACCAGAAGGCGGAGGCTGGGTTGGCGCCCAGGTCGCTGGCGGCGTCCAGCAGGCGCTGGTCCAGCTTCTCCAGGTTGGCGTAGAGCGGCAGGATCAGCAGGGGCATGAGGGTGTATACCAGGCCGACCTGGACCGCCACCTCGTTGTAGAGGAGGGGAAGCGGTTCGCTGATCAGGCCGGTCGCCACGAGGAGCGAGTTGATCACGCCCTGGGCGCGCAGCAGGACCATCCAGGCGTAGGTCCGGACCAGGAAGTTGGTCCAGAAGGGGATCACCACCAGGAGCAGGAGCCGGTCTCGCTTGGCCAGGGGGCTTCGGGCGATGTAGTAGGCCAGCGGGTAGCCCAGCAGCAGCGAGAAGAAGGCTGCGAGGGAGGCCTGGAGGATCGAGCGGAGGAAAATCCGGGCGTAGAGCGGGTCGAAGAGCCGGCTGTAGTGCTCCAGCGAGAAGCCCTCGGGCCAGGGAGAGCCCGGGGCCAGCCGGGAGGCCAGGCTGTAGAGCAGCATGAGCACGAGGGGGGCCGCAACAAGGGCGCCGAGCCATAGCACGCCGGGGGCGAGGGCTGCCCAGCCCTTCCAGGCAGAGGGGCGGGGTGCTCTCATGAGGCTACCACCACGCACTGGTCGGCGGGGAAGGCCAGCTCTACCACGTCGCCCGGGTCCGGGCCGGGGCCGGGGGGCAGGAGGGCGGCTACCTTCTGGCCGGCCACCTCGACGACGAGGCGAGTGCCGGTACCCACGAAGAGCCGCTCGAGCACGTGGCCCTTCAGCCGGTTCTCGCCCGGCCGGGAGATGTCGGTGCCCCCTCGCCAGACGACGCGGACCCGCTCGGGCCGCAGGGCGACGGTGGCTGTACCACCGGGGAGGGGTCGATCGACAGCCAGCAGGTGGTCGGCCCAGCGGAGGCGACCGGTCGGTTCCGCCATGCCCTCCAGCAGGTTCGCCTCCCCGAGGAATTGGGCGACGAATCGGGTGGCGGGGCGCAGGTAGACCTCCTCGGGCGTGCCGAGCTGCTCGATTTTGCCGTCGCGCATGACGGCGATCCGATCGGACATGGCCAGTGCCTCCTCCTGGTCGTGGGTGACGTAGAGGAAGGTGGCGCCAATCTCGCGCTGCAGTTGTTTCAGCTCGACCTGCATGGCCCGGCGGAGTTGGAGGTCGAGCGCTCCGAGGGGCTCGTCCAGCAGGAGGACCTTGGGCTCCATGACCAGGGCCCGGGCGAGGGCGACCCGCTGCTGCTGGCCGCCGGACAGCTCACGGGGGTGGCGGTTCCCCAGGTTTCCCAGCCGGACCTGGGCCAGAGCGCGATCGACCCGCTCGGCGACCTGCTTTTTGCTCACCTTCTGCATGCGGAGGCCAAAGGCGACATTCTCGTACACGGTCATGTGGGGGAAGAGTGCGTAGTGCTGGAAGACCGTGTTGACGGGTCGCCGATAAGCCGGGAGATTCTGCACGGACTCGCCGGCGAGGATAATCTCCCCGGTGGTAGGCTCCTCAAAGCCCGCGAGCAGGCGCAAGGTGGTGGTCTTGCCACACCCGCTGGGGCCAAGGAGGGTCAGAAACTCTCCCGGACGGATGGCGAGATGAAGGTTGTCAAGGGCTCCCGTTAAGCCAAAGTACTTGCTCACTCCGCGAAATTCGACCATCGCGTTCGTGGCGATCTCACACCTTTCGTCCTAATAGATTTCGGCGTGTTTACCCCAGGGGGCACACGCCGGGACAAATGATTCGTTATTCGGTTACCCGGTTCCTTCTCACAACTGTTTCGAGTCACAAAAAAGCCGTGGGCGAGCGGTAGTCCCAGGTTGGCGTCGGCCAACTGAGGATCTAGACGCCGTTCGCGCCGAATGTGGTAACCGTGGCCAGGAAGTTCAGCAGAAAGACCCCGGCGACGATTAGACGCCCGCAAGGAGCACCGGGGTAATGGGAAAAGGCGACCCGCTTCTGCAGGTCGCCTTCTGTATGGCTGAGTGGGCATGAATCGAGGCGAGGCCGGCGGGGACTCGCCTCGATTGGTTGGTCTGGCTAGTGGGTCGGAGCGACCCTGCCAACGGGTTCCCCTTCCTTGGGCAGTTCGACATCCGGATGGGTAATGATCTGGGCCACGAGGAATGCGATCACACAGATGAAGAGGCTGAGCAGGAAGTGGGTCTCCGGCGTGACGCTGAACATAGGCGCACCCTCCTTCTTCGGAAAGAACATGACCTGGGTGGCAGGTTATGTAGATTAGGCATGGTTCTGCGGTCCGATTGGCTCGACTCGGCTCGACTTGTTCGTGAAAGATCGAACAATCCCGTCTGAGTTCAGTATAAGCCACGTGCTACTAGTTGACCATGCTCCTTTCGTCCTATTCGTGAATCCGATCACAAGACGAGCTTCTCCTCCTCCGATGGTAGGATGTGCATGCTGTGCGCTATGATAGAACTATCGCTTGACACTTGGGGGTAGCTGTAATGTCTACACGCGACCAGATTCTCCAGGCACTCCGGTCAGAACTGGAGGGGTGTGATCAGGTCAAGGCATTCTGGGAGCAGGGCTCGACGGCCATGGGCCGCGCCGACGAACTCTCCGACCTGGACCTGCATGTAGTGGTGGAAGCGGGGGCGGCGGCGGAGGCGCAGGAGCGGGTGGAACGGGCCCTGGAGCGGATCGGACCCGTCGACATGCGCTTCCTTGTGCCGCAGCCCTCATGGCACGGTCACTGGCAGGCCTTCTACCGGCTCGCCGGGACCAGCCCGTACCTGCTCGTGGACCTGGTGATCATGGAGAGCACGGCTAAGAACTGGTTCCTGGAGCCGGAGATCCACGGACACCCGTCCGTGATCTTCGACAAGGAGGGCGTGATCCGGCAGGTGCCGACCGATTCCACCGAGTTCGCCGGACGCCTCACGAAGCGCTCGGATCTCCTCATGCTGCCGGCAGAGCTGTTTCACGTGTTCGTGGGGAAGGAGCTGCGGCGGGGCCGTGAGGTAGACGCACTCAGCTACTACCAGGGGGCGATCATCCCGCGATTGATCGAGGCGCTGCGGACACGGTACAGCCCGTGGCGGCATAACTTTGGCCTTCGCTACCTGGAGTATGACCTGCCTGAGCCGGTCTACGCCCTGGTCCGGGAGCTGGTCTTTGTCGGTGGGCCCGAGGAACTGCCGGCCAAGACGGAACGGGCCATGGAACTCCTGCGGGAGACGGTGGCGGAGCTGAAGCAGATGGATCTGGTCGCCCACCTGGAGCAGAATCGTTAGCCGGGTTCGAACCTTTTCGCTCCCGGACCCGTAGTAGAGGATGAGCCCGTCCTGCCTGCACACGGGCGAGGGGAGTCCTTCCGGATGCGCTCAGGGTTGATCATGGCGGCCGTACTGGCTCTTGGGATCACCGTAGCTGACTGGCTACGGCCTCATCCCGCGCTGGTGATGGCCGTCCTTCTGTTCTGCTCCATGGGGCTGGTCCTTCGCCGTGGGCCGAAGACAATGCTCTTCCTGCTGGTGGTCACGCTCGTCGGCGGTCTCCGGCACGCCTACGACCAGACCGCGGGGCGTGGAAGCCTCTCCGTCTGGGAAGGAGAGCGTATCGCACTCGTCGGGACGGTGGTGGGGGAGCCACAGGTCCGCCCGGGTGGCTCGATCGCCTACATTCTCGCCGCAGAGCAGGTGGGAGAGGTCCCGACCGGCGGTCGGGTGCAGGTTACGCAGCGGGCGGGGCGGGCACCGGGCTATGGGGAGCGGGTCGCCCTGAAAGGGCGGCTGGACCGGCCAGATGGGCCTCGCACCCCCGGGGGTTTTGACGAGGCGGCCTACCTGGGGCGGCAGGGCGTCTTCCTCACGCTGGATGCCAGATCGGCAGAGAGCATGGGGCCGGGGCGCCTCGACCCGTTGCGCCGGGCCGCTGTGGCGGTACGAATCCGGCTGGAGCGGGTGCTGCGGGAGGCACTGCCGAAACGGGAGGCCGCCCTCATGGCAGGCTTGCTCTTCGGGAGTCGCTCGGACCTGCCCGCTGATATCAAGGAGTCGTTTCGGGCGGCGGGAGTCTTTCACTTGCTGGCCGTCTCGGGCGGGAACGTGGCCATGCTGGTGATGCCGCTGCTGGCGGGACTCCAGTTCCTGCGGCTTGGGAAACGGGCGGCCTCCGGCGTGGCGATTGGTGTGGTGGTCTTCTTTGTCCTCCTGACCGGTGCAAGCCCATCGGTCTTACGAGCCGGGCTCATGGCCGTCCTGGTCCTGCTGGGTGACGTGCTCGGCCGGGAGCGCGATGCCCTGAACACCCTGGGGATTGCCGCACTCCTGCTCCTGGTATGGTCTCCTGCTCTGCTCTTTGACCTGGGCTTTCAGCTCTCGGTTATGGCGACCCTGGGGATCATGCTCTACGCCCGACGGATCCAGGAATGGCTTACACCCTCGTTCCTGCGCCTCTTCGGACCATGGCTTGGCACCTGGTTGGCTGCCGGCCTCTCTGTCACCTTCGCGGCGCAGGTCATGGTCGAGCCGCTCAGTCTGCACCAGTTCGGCATCTTCTCCACCGTTGCCCCGTTGGCCAACCTGATTGTGCTGCTGGTGGTCGGGTGGCTTGTCCCCTTCGGCATGGGAGTGGTGATCCTGGGCGTTGGCTGGATGCCCATCACCTGGCTGTTGAAGGTCGGGGGTGGTATCGGGCTGACCTTCCTGATCTACGCGGTGAAGGCGACCGCCACGCTTCCCTTCGCCTCGGTCGAGGTCGGACACCTCCCCGCTCCCTGGGTGATTGCCTGGTACATGGGGTTGGCGGTGGTCACCTTTCCGAAGGCGAGGGGACTTCTTGCCACGGGGGTTGCCTATGGCGGTGCCCGCTGGCTTGCCGCTGGAAAACGCCAACGGGTCACGGTTGCTGCTTGCCTTGGCGGCATCGCTGCTACGGCGTTGACCTGGCATCTGGCCCTGGCAGAACCGCCAGACCTGCTGACAATCACCTTTATGGATGTCGGCCAGGCCTACCCGCCCGACCCGAAGCGTGGGCGCCCCGGCTTCGATGCCGGCGCCCAAGTGGTGGTTCCCTACCTGCAATCGATGGGACTTGACCGGCTCGACTACCTCGTGCTGACGCATCCGGACGGGGACCATGTGGGGGGCGCTCCCGCGGTGATGGAGGCGCTTTCGGTGGGAGAGCTCTGGGTGAGCAACCCGGCCGCGCCGGAGCGAGGACAGGTTCAGGCACTCGCCCTGGCACGGGCGGGCGGTGTTCAGGCCAGAACCCCGCTGGAGGGGGAGCAGGTGCAACTGGGCCCGGGGGTTCGGCTGGAACTCCTGGGTGCTCCCCGGCAACCCTTTCAGGGAACCCGCTCCGACGATAACGCCAACTGTATTGCCATGCGGATGGTCTATCGCCAGGTCGCCGTTCTGCTGGCCTGCGACCTGGAAGCGGTGGCCGAGGAGCGCCTGGTTGCGAGCGGCAGAGATCTGCGGGCCGACCTGTTGAAGGTTTCGCACCATGGATCCGGCCACTCCAGTACCGAACCTTTCCTGAAATCGGTTGCTCCGAGGTATGCCGTAATCTCGGCGGGGAACGGCAACCCGTTCGGCCATCCGAACAAGGGGGCCCTTGACCGGCTGAGCCAGGGCGGGGCAACGATCTGGCGGACTGACCGGCATGGTACGGTGACCCTTCGCACCGACGGCTTCACCATGCGTCTAGTCGGCTCCAACGGTTCCCCGGATGATGACGCGTACCGCCCGCTGGCCCTGTTGGGGCGCAGGCTCTTCGGGGCCTGGTGAGGTCGGAGGCCGACGGGGGCCCAAAATTCTCGGTCAGTACTGGACGTGCCCGCCGAACCCGCTACAATAGCAGATATGAACAAGACGAAGCTGGGCTATCTCTTCATGCTACTCTCAGCCGCTACATTCGCATCCATGTCCGTGTTCATGAAGCGCGGATTCAGTGCCGGCATGTCTCCCTGGTCCTTCTCGGTGCTTCAGTCGCTCTTTGCCCTGCTTCAGCTGGCGGTGCTCAAGGCCCGGGAGCCTTCGCCTGCCGTGCCACGCCCCAAGCTCTCGTGGCCAAAGCTTCTGCTCTTCGCCGTGGCGGGCTCGACAGCCGGTGTGGCGTTCAACGTGGCCCTGGTCCATCTCTCGATCTCCCTGGGTACGATCCTCCTCTTCACCTACCCGGCCTTCGTTGCCGCGGGAATGTGGTTCTTCCTGGGCCAGCGCCCGACCACGCTCCACCTGTCGGCGCTCCTCTTCACCCTGGTTGGGGCCGTCCTCACGGTGGACATTGGCGGGGCCCTTGCGGGGGAGTTGAGCATGCTCGGCATTGGCCTTGCGCTGCTCGCCGCGCTCAGTCAGGGAGTCTACATCATCCTGGGTGAAGAGGTCGGCGCTGTTCTCTCGCCGGTTACCGCGACCATGTTGACCCGCCTGGCGATCATGGTTGGGTCTGTCCTGCTCTATCCCAAGGTCTTGACGGAGATCTTCACCCTGTCTTCGGAGGCCTATCTGATCGCGATTGGGTCAAGCCTGGTCGGAGGCGTGGCGCCCTTTCTCTTCCTCTACAGGGGGATCGCCCTGATCGGCGCCAACCGTGCAGCCATTGTCAGCGTGGTGGAACTCCCAATCGCCCTGGCGCTTGGCCGCCTCTTTGAGGGGGACCGTATCTCCGGGTGGCAGGCCGCGGGTGCTCTCCTGATCGGAGTTGCTGTGGTCGCCAGCCAGGGCAGGTCCGCGCCCGAGGACGGTCCATTGGAATAGACCCCCAAATACGACCTCTGCTCGATACCTGGCACGGTATGGCCCTGCTACACTATGGGCAGGAGGCGATGCTCGTGCGGCGCTGGCGCTGGGTTTTTGCGGCGATCTTTGGGGTACTGCTCGCAGGTGCGATGGCCTATCCGCTGATCGCGACGGCCAACAACGATGTGGCGTTCTGCCTCTCCTGTCATGTCATGGCCGAGCAAGGCCAGACCTACGAGACCTCCTACCACAGGGAGGAGGCTACCTGCTCCACCTGTCACACGAGCACTATCGTACAGAAGTACCAGAGCGGCGCCCGCCATGTCTGGGCGCTGGTAGCGGGACACGAGGAGATCGCGATCCGCGAGGACTCCAAGGCGGTGGTCGCAGCGAACTGTGCGGCCTGCCATGCGGAGACCTCCCTGCATGCCCGCACCAAGCGAGACAGGGAGCAGAACTGTCTGGAATGCCACAAGGGACACGACCCCAAGGCGGTCCACGTCAACGGATTCGGTCAGTAAGATTGAAAAGGGGAAGAGCCTCCGGCGTGAACAGACAGGCGGTCTGGATGGTTGTCGGGGCAGCGGTTATTCTCCTGGCCGGGTTGATCGGACTCTCCCTCTACTCGGCTGGCACAGGAGGGCCGGATTTGGCTGGTATCCCGACAACTGCCGGTGGCGTGACGCAGGGGGAGGTCTTTCACACGCTAGGCTCCACCTCGGCCCACGTTGAACTGGTCGAGTACGGCTTGCCCAGTGGGCTGCGGAAGCCGCTCACTGCGCGGTAGACCAGGGAAGGTTCTGGGACTATCGCCACCTGTTGTTGACCAGCAGCAGTGGACGAAGGCCAGGCTGAAGGGGTATGCGGAAGGCCTGGGACTAGAGACCGAACTCCTTCAACCAATGCTTCGACTCTGGAAAGCGTCGCGATGCTGTGGACCAGTTCAGTGAAGAGGCCGTTCAACTGGGGGCTCAGGGCACTCCGACCTACCTGCTAAACGGGAAGATTGTTCAGCTTGAGCGACTTGATGCTGCAGAGATGAACCGTCTGGTGCAGATGGTTAAGGACGAGATTGCCAAATGAAACTGAGGGGGGCACTGCCCCCCTCACACGCTTTATGGCTCCAAGATCGTGTTATCGATCAGGCGGGTCCTGCCAAACCGGACGGCCAGGGCCGCCAGGACGGCCCGTTGCTCCAGCCGTACGACCGGCTGAAGGGTGGCGGAGTCGACAATCTCCACATAGTCAATGTCGGCCAGGGGCTCCGCACTGATCATGGAGCGCATGGCCTTGACCAGGGTCTGCATATCCCGCTCCCCTGCCGCGACCCGCTCGCGCGCCATGGCCAGGGTTTGGGAGAGAACGAGGGCGGCCCGCCGCTCCGCCGCCGAGAGGTAGGTATTTCGGGAGGACATGGCGAGTCCATCCGGTTCACGGACGATCGGCACCGGCACGATCGTCAGGTCCATGTTCAGATCGCGTACCATGCGCTGGATCACCGCCACCTGCTGAGCGTCCTTCTGGCCGAAGTAGGCGGCATCGGGCTGAACGATGTTGAAGAGCTTGGTGACGACCGTCGCTACGCCATCGAAGTGGCCCGGACGGGAAGCTCCGCAGAGTGTCTCCGTCAGACCGGTCACCTTGACGGTCGTCCGGAAGGGTTGTGGGTAGACTTCATCTACACCAGGATGGAAGATCAGGTCGACCGGAACCGTAGCGCATAGGCTCGCATCGCGCTCCAGGTCGCGGGGGTAGCGGGTGAAGTCCTCGTTGGGTCCGAACTGGGTCGGGTTCACAAAGATCGAGACCACAACGAAACCGCACTCCTGTCTGGCCTGGCGCATGAGGGTCAGGTGCCCTTCGTGCAGGTATCCCATGGTCGGGACAAAGCCGATGCGCCGGCCCGCCGCCCGTGCCTCCCGGACCGCCTCTCGCACCTCGGCGATGGTCGTGACGATACACACGGAACTCATCCCCTCCGTCCATGATTGCGGGACCGCTTGATCGCCTTCAGGCGCACCACCTTGTCGGCGTTCATCTCAGGGTCGCCCACCTCCGGCAGCGGCCAGAGGTGCCGGCCAATCCGGACCCCCTGGACGGCCAGGAAGCTCCAGGCCGGGCTGCCCACGCCGATCACGATGACCTGAAGGACGGTCATGAAGAACCAGACCCAGAGCCCGGTTGCGGGTAGCAGAACGGGGAAGGTCCACCCTGTGAAGAGCAGCGTTGCAGCAACGGGCAGGGTCAGGAGGGCGGCGAGGCTCAGGTTGGTATGCAGAGCAGAGGTTACCAGGTAGGAGCTTCGCTTGAACTCCTTCCGGGAGAGGAGGAGCCCGGTCACAAGGGCGGCCGCGGCCATGGCAGCAACGACCACCAGCCCAAAGCGCAGGCGGAGCTCCGGGAGCGGGGCCTCCATGTTGAGTGGCCTGATGTCATACCATCCGCCGGCCAGGAAGAAGAGCAGATGGAAGATGACCCCGTAGGCGAGGGCGGTGAGGAACGCAGTCCCCCCGAACGGTTGCCTCCAGACGATGATCACATAGAGGAGGAGAACCAGAATCCCACCGCCCAGGTACGGCAGACGCTCCAGCAGACCGTCCTTCTGCCAGGCGAACCTGGCTTCACTGACCGACAGGTCGAGCTTGGCCAAGTAGGGATCGAACTCGGCGGCATCCACAGGCGGATCGGGCGTCCCTACCGTGGCCCCGTAGGCCTGGAGGGCGAGGTCAGCGAAGGTCCGGCGCGTGGTCAGGTAGCTTTTCATGATCGCGTCGGCGGGGTGTCCATCCACCTGAAGGCCGCCCAGCAGGGGCTTGCCCTGGGTCTGGAGCGGTGCCGCCAGCCCGAGAAGCGCCGCGGCCGTGGGCGCCAGGTCCAGGACCGAGCCGTCACCGCGAATGCCGGGGCGAACGGCGTTACCAGCCATGATCAGCGGTACGGTGCCGCGCTCGAGCCGCTTCCCGCTTCGATCCAGCGGAAGGGTGCCCGCCACCAGGACGGTCGTTGCCTTCCAGTCGATCTGGTCGAAGATCGCAACGAGGCCGGCATCGAGCCCGGCGAGTGCGTCGCGATAGTCGGCCCGACTGGTGTCCGCGGTACCAGCCGCCTCGATCTGGACCAGGAGGTCAGGCACCTGGAGCAGCACGAGCCGGGGCCCGTCGGGCTTCAGAAGTGAGGCGATGCCGCCCGGGAGTTCCTCCAGGGAGTGCCCCTCGTACCAGGTGTCGACCGTTCCGCTGGTCAGGCGTCCCAGCGCCGGGCCGCCGGCGCCCCCGCTCTTCACCTTGGCCCGCTGGGCCGACCGCAGGAGATGATCGGCTTGGAGCGATTTGCTCATCTCGGGCCAGAAGATCTCTTGCAGGGGTGGCGGGGCTCCGGTGAGCAGGCTCGCGAGCGCATGCTCCCGACCGGACCCTGACGAAGCCAATTGGTAACCTGAGCCCGCCGAACGGAGCCATTCGAGGGAGGGCAGCAGATGGGCGTCCTCGGTCCGGAGGCCCTCGACCAGAATAAGAACCAGCCGCCCCGTAAGGGGCGTAGTGCCGGCGGTGGGAGGCGTCGCTGAAAGATGGCCCGGGGTGAAGTGAGTCAGCCGGTCAAGACCCTCCTGCCCCGCTCGAAAGGCACCGTACGCTGCGCCGAACAGAAGGCAAAATAGCAGCACGATGGCCGGACCTCGGCGCACAGAATGACCCCCCTCAATCTCGTCGCCTTTCGAATTCGGTTTCGACCAGGGACGCTCCTGCAGGGAGGCTGTGGTGGGGGCCAGAATTAGAAAGGAAGAGGGTCTCCAAGCCCGCCAAAGGAGTGGCGATTCTTGCTTTATCGCGAAGCGCTGGACGAAATCCGGGCCGGCAAGTTCCGCCCGGTTTACCTGATCTACGGCACCGAGGACTTCCTGAAAGAGGAGCTCTTCCACGCATTGCGGGCCGCACTGGTCCAGCCCGAGACCGCTGACTTCAACTTTCACGTGTTCGATCCTGCACCCGATCAGTTGATCCAGGTGCTGGGACTGGCTCAGACCCAGCCATTCTTCGCGGAGCGGCGGCTCGTGGTCGCCAAGGATTGCCCCGCCATCGTCCCCTCCCGCCGCAAGAGTGACAGCGAGGACGAAGGGGATGAGAAACCGGCTGCCGGGGCCGATGAAGCTCTGATTCGGTATGTGAACACACCGGTCGCTTCTACCTGTGTGCTCTTCCTGGCCAACTCGGTAGATGCTCGCCGCAAGACGACCAAGGCGCTCATGGCGAAGGCCGGTGTCGTGGAGTGCCAGCCCCTGCGGGAAGAGGATGCCCAAATGTGGGCGCAGCAACGCTCCCAGGCCCGAGGCAAGAAGCTGAACCAGCTCGTGGCGCGGACCCTCGTCGAGAAGGTAGGTACCGATCTGCGCCTGTTAGACGGCGAACTGGAGAAGTTGAGCCTCTATGCCGGCGATGCCAGGGAGATCGTCAATGAAGATGTGGAGACCGTGGTCTCCAACCTCTCCGAGACCGAGGTCTTCCGGCTGACCGAGGCGGTGATGCTCAAGCAACGGACGCGGGCTCTCGCCCTGCTGCAGCAGACCCTCCGGCAGGTGGATCACCCGCTGCAGATCCTTGCGGCGCTAACCAATCGTTTCCGGCAGATCCTCATGGTGAAGGCGCTGACAGCCCGGGGGGTCAGTAAGAAAGACGGCGCAACGCTCGCCCGCATGCACCCCTTCGCCTACGAGAAGATGACCGGCCACGTGGCCGGCCTGGAGCGCTCCGAGGTGGTCCGCGCCATGCACCGCCTCCTCGAAGCCGACTTGGCCATGAAGTCAGGCTACGACCCGAAACTGACCTTGGAGACACTGGTCGTTGACCTGCTTGGTGCGTAGAGAGAACACAGAAAGCCCCAACCGTGCTCTCCACAGTTGGGGCTTTGTGTATGTTCCGATGTACTCAAAACAACTAGGCGTTCGCAGCAGCCAGCTTCTTCGCGAGGCGGGCCTTCTTGCGAGCAGCGGTGTTCTTATGAATAACACCCTTGGTCGCAGCCTTGTCCAGAGCGGCGAAAGCCTGGCTCAGGAGAGTAGCACCGTTCTCGGTGCCAACAGCCTCCCGATACTTGCGAACAGCCGTCCGGAGGCTGGACTTGACCATCTTATTGCGAGCCGTGCGCTTTACAGCGATCAGGGCACGCTTCTTCGCGGACTTCGTATTAGCCAATTCCTCACCTCCAACAACGGTATTCTAGCACGCGTCTCTCTACCATGCAAGGGAATTCGCGCCGCGAATAAGGGTTTTGTCGCGCGCCGAGACTAAGGATACGGAAGATGGAGGTGAAAGACGGAATGCTCGGTGCCATTGTGCGCTTTCTCGTCTCCGCACTTGTTCTCCTTGTGGTTAGCTGGCTGACCCCCGGGTTCGAAGTCGCTGGCTTCTGGGCGGCATTCTTTGCCTCACTGGTCATTGCGGGCCTTGGGTGGGTCGCAACCGCGGCTCTCGGACGCGGCGCCTCGCCCGGTGGACGGGGCTTTGCGGCCTTTGCAGCCGCTGCGGTGACCATCTACCTGACCGGTTGGCTCTTCCCGGGCTGGATCTCCGTCACCTGGTGGGGTGCCCTGCTGGCCGCCTTCGTGATCGGGCTGGCCGATGCGGTTGTTCCCACCGAGTTGCGGTAGTATCTCCCCGGTGACCCAGAACCCTGCTCATGGGGGACTGAGAAAGAAGGGTAGCCAGGACTGGTCTGGCTACCCTTTTCTGAGATCACTCGTTTCCTATGACTATATGGTTCAAGCGGTCCTGTTCTCGATGAGGGATCGGTAGAGCCAGGCAGCAAGGAGCGCACCCGTAATCGGAGCGACCCAGTAAAGCCAGTGGCTATTCCATGTACCTCCCACCAATGCAGGGCCAAACGACCGAGCCGGGTTCATGGACGCCCCAGAGATCGGCCCCCCGAAAATGGCCTCAACCCCCACCGTCGCCCCGACGGCCACACCGGCAAATCCCTTCACGGCCCCGGCATCGACCGCAGCCCCCATGATGACGATCATCAGCAGAAAGGTTGAGACAAACTCTATGACGAGGGAATGCCTCGGGACCGTGTAAGGAATCGTGGCACCCAGTGACCCGACAAGACCGAATGTCCACCGCAGCACAACTGAGGCGAGGCTAGCCCCGAGAAGCTGAGCAGTGAGATACCCCGGCACCCTTCGCCAAGAGAGATCCCCAACTGCGGCAAAGGCAAGGGTGACAGCCGGGTTGAAGTGAGCCCCCGACGTGTGGCCGAAGGTGTAGATTAAGGCGGCGACAACCAGCCCGAAGACGGCGGCGATTCCGATGTGTGTGATCACCCCAGTCATCTGGTCAAACACTATCGCCCCAGTTCCAGCGAAGACAAGCCCGAAGGTCCCAATGAACTCTGCGAGGAATGCCTGGCGCATTGGCTCCTCCCCTCTGGTAGATGGCCCAAGGGCAGCTTAGCCGCCGCTGGCGGCCCGTGTAATCGCTTCGCCGAGCTCGACGTTGGTATAGGCCTTGCCGGCGATGCCCCATGTTCCGTCGACCGCATGCACGACGTTAACCCAGATGTGGTCCTTTGGCTGCTTTCCACCCGACATATCGTGAATGATCTGGGTGGCCTGTTCGATGTAGGCCTCCTGAAACTTCCGGTCCGTGAACACGAATGACGGAACCTTCCATTCGATGAACACGACAGGGGCCTCCTTGGAGCCCGAGAAGGTGTGCTCGCGCGGGATGACGTGCACGGAACCAACCACATTCGGGTCCATAAATCGGTTGCCGGACAGCCCGGCCAGATCGAGGAACAGACTGCTCAGTCGTTCGAAGGCTTGCTTCTCGGTACCCCTCGGCAGGGCCCCTTCGGTGACGGTCAACGTAAGCGGCATGGATACTTCCCCCTTCTGACTCATCGGATCAACGGTTCTGGCGGTACCGCGGTCGCTTTATATAACGACCGTGATGTTATAATATATCACGATCGTTATCATGTCAATCATAACGATCGTGATTTTTGGTATGATATAGATGAGTCCACGATGGAGGTGTTATTCACGTGAGATACAAGCCTGGTCAAAAGGAGCAGACCCGTGAGCGCATTGTGCATGCCGCCGGGCGCTGCTTTCGCAAAGGTGGATATGGAGGAATCGGTGTAGACGGGATCGCAAAAGAGGCGGGCGTGACGTCAGGCGCTTTCTATGGACATTTCGATTCCAAAATGGAAGCGTTCGCGGCAGCGATTACCTCAGGTATGGGCGAGGTAAGGACCCTAATCGAGAAGCTTCAGCAGGAGCACGGGGATGGATGGTGGTCGCAGTTTGCGCATTTTTACATGAACCAGAAGCGCACCTGCGACCTCGCGGAGAGTTGCGCAATGCAGAGTCTGGCACCTGAAGTGGGACGATCCGAGATGGCCATCCGCGGGGTGTTTGAAGATGAATTGCGACAGATTGTTCAGGCAGCCAGCCGGGGAGTAGCGCCTGAGAGCGACGACAAGGCCATGGATCGTGCGTGGGCAACCCTCGCCATGCTAGTGGGGGGAGTTACCTTGGCCCGGGCAGTACGTGACGAAGAGCTGTCGGGTCGGATCGCACGTGCTATAGAGCATGCGGTAGGCGTCATGCAAGAAGCCGTCCGAACATCTGGTGACGTGGCGAAGTAAGTGCTCCCTACCTTGTGTCTGGTCATTCTGGCAGGGGTGCCTAGCCATGCCGAAAACTACATGAAGGGTGCAAACGTCAAACCAACGAATAGGCATAGCGGAAGGTTTACTGCCTTATCGCCATGACCATCACTGAGGTGAGACGATTGACCGTACCACAGCCCGAGTTCCACCGGCCCGTGCCGTCGCCTCGCCGTCCTCGCCGCCGCTGGCTGGGTCTGCTGGTGCTGCTGGCCGTTCTCCTGCCAGTGGCTTCCGTCGGAGGGTATCTGCTGGGCCAGCGCACCGCCCCGATTCCGCTCTGGGACCAGGTCTGGTTCCGGGCTTACACCGACCGCCCGCTCGATACATCGGCCCCCGGTGACGGGTTCTGGGTGACCGGTTACTACGTGGATTACGACCGTTCCTCGCTCGATACGGTCATGCTGAACGCCGGCCACATGGATCAGGTGGTCATCTTCGGATACGGGTTCGACCAGCAGGGGAACGTGACCGGCAAGGACCAGGACCTGATCCGCGGCATCACTTCCCAGCAGAAGCGGATCCTGCTCTTCGGGAATCTGACCGACGGTGCCTTTGACGAGGATACGGCCCACGCAATCCTGACGGACAAGGCGGTCCAGGACCGCGCGATCCTTGGCATTCTGGAGAAGACCACTGAGCTCGGGGTGGCTGGGGTCCAGATCGATTTTGAGAACATCCCCGATGAAGACCGAGACGCGTACACCGAGTTCCTCCGCCGCCTGGCCACTGTGCTTCACAGCCGCAACATGACGCTTTCGATCGCGGCGGCTGCAAAGACATCGGACCGCACCACCGGATGGGGCGGCGCCACCGATTATGCCGCCATCGGCCAGATTGTGGATCACTTCTATATCATGGCGTACGATGAGCACTGGCGCGGTGGTGAACCCGGACCAGTCGCCTCACTGGGGTGGGTGGAGAAGGTGATTCGCTACGCCACCGGGGTGATGCCGGCCCAGAAGATCGTCCTTGGGGTCCCCTTCTATGGGTATGAGTGGACAGCCGAACCGAATCTGGGCACCAAGACGAACCGGGCCTATGGTTCCGGCAGCATGAGCCGACGCCTCACTTCGTTTGGTGCCAACGTGATCTGGGACCCGGTTGCCGGTGAGAACAAGGCGACCTTCACGACCGATGAGGGTGAGCGGATTGCCTGGTATCCCGATCAGCGGAGCCTCGACGCGAAGATGCGCCTCGCTTACCAGTATAACCTCAAGGGGATTGCCATTTGGCGGGTTGGGTTCGAGCCTGAAGAGTGGTGGCACCAGCTTGGAGCCTTCCGGCTGAAGCCGGAGAAGTAAGGGATTGTCGCGCCGACTGATTCCCTGCCGCCCGGGCGGGGCAGACTACTCGGGAGTCTGAACCCGATGGGAGGCGCTCCGCTTGGTCTGGCTGCTCTTGACACTCGTTGTCTTTATTGCCATTTGGGGCATTGGCGTCATGCGGGCCCCCGCAAGACGGGCTCCAAACATCCTGAACAACCTGGGCTTCCCCCGGACCACCTCTGAGACCCGCCGGGGGCACGGGGAGAACGATGAAGAATAGCCGATCCCACAAAGGAGGTCACTGCCCACCGGGCGGTGACCTCCCTCGTACTAAATTCCCTCATACGGCCGAATCACGTCGTTCGTATGCTCTTCCCGCGTGTCAATGCCGAACAGGCTGTACAGCGGACAGGTTCCGAGGACCCCTTCTGCCAGCATCGTGCCGCCGACCAGGCCCTGCCCCAGCCCGGACAGGGAACCTTCCCGGGCCATTCGAGCGGCACTGCTGGCCAGCAGGACCCCACCGAGGGCGATACGCAAATACCGGTCGGTCAGCCCCACATTCGCCTTCATGTACATCCCGGCCATGTCGCACCTCCTCACCACTGTAGGGTGCGTCTGCTGCAACGCCACTATGCGAAGATGGCCCTCTCGCTCACCTAGATTCGATATGGTAAGCTATTGGAAAAGGGGGGTCTTCCATGGCGCTGCAGGATGTGGCGGAAGAGTTGGCCCGGCGGATGGACTGTGAGGTAGAGCCCTCTGACAATCCGTATGAGGTCACGGTTCATGGGAAAGGGTATCACTTCAAGGTCGCCACCTTCTTTGGGGGATGGCAGGCGACACTCTTTCTGCCCGGCCAGGCACCGGTTGTCTTCTTCGGCGAGGCGGTGGAGGCGTTGGAACTGCGCCTCAAGGGGAAGCTGTCCGGGCGGCCGGTCGATTAGCGGTCGGTCCACAGTTTAGCTATGAATTTTCGTACGGGCCGCTTGATTCCTCAGCCGCGACCGGGTAAAATGGTCTGCGAAACCAGCAGGTGGACCCGGCCTGCGGGGTTCTTCTTTTTTATCAATCGGCAGGTGCCCGTAATTGGGTGATTCAGTGCGTTACAAGGAGAATGAGCGAGATGGATGATAACAAGCCGGTCGTGTTGTCCCCAGAGGGTCTCTCCAAGCTTCAGGAGGAGCTTGACTACCTCCGCAATGTCAAGCGCAAGGAAGTGGCGGAGCGGCTCAAGGAGGCGCGCTCTTACGGCGACCTCTCCGAGAACTCCGAGTACGATGATGCACGCAACGAGCAGGCCTTCGTGGAGGGCCGTATCACCATGCTGGAGAACACTCTCCGCAACGCTACAGTGATCGACGAAGAGGCTGCAAAAGCTGCCAGTGGCGAGGTGCGGCTCGGCTCGCACGTCGTTCTGAAGGACCTGGAGTACGGCGATCTGCTGGAGTACTCCATCGTAGGTTCTGTGGAGGCAGACCCCACCAAGAACAAGATCTCGAATGAGTCGCCGGTAGGCAGGGCGATCATCGGGAAGACGAAGGGCGTCGTAGTAGAGGTCGAAGCCCCGGTGGGGGCGATCAAGTACGAGATCGTCGATGTGAAGTAAGCGAGCGAACCCGGCTGGGTCAACCAGCCGGGTTTTCTATTGTCATAACGCGGCCTCCCTTGGCGTAGGTATGGGGTGTGTGGTCGAAGACGAACCACGTGAGGTGAGTCCAATCAGGCGCCCTACTTGGACGGCGAACCCGCTGCTGGTCGCCTATGTCGTTGTGATCATGGCCACCCTGGGTCTGCTGGTGAACCGTCACCCTGAACCGGAGGAGGCGCTCCCGGTCGTGGCGGCAACCGGACAGCCCGCCCACGAGCGTGAGCGGGAGGCCACCGAACCGCCCCTATGGCTCCAACTGTTCCGGCCCAGCCCACCCACTGCACGACTCCTGCTCCGCAGGGCTCTGCCCGCGCTCCCCCTGGGCGGGGGCAGTTCGCAGCAGCGGAATCTGCGGGTCCTGTGGACAGGCCCCGAACGGCCCCAGACCCTCTTTCAGGTCGCTCTACCCTTCCTGCGGTCCAGCCAGCAGGTGGCGACCCAGCCTCCTGCGACTGAACCGAGGCCCCCGGTCACCACCCCGCCCGCCCTCAACCCTAAGCCGCCGGTAGGGGGTGGAGCCCCCACGCCGTCTGCCCCGACCAGGACCCCTGTAGCGCAGGAGCCTGAGAGGCAGGTCGTCGCGGGCGGCATGCCGCTCATCGGCATCTATCACACCCATGACTGGGAGTCCTATCTGTCCGAGTTTCCTGCCCTGGCAGTGAACCACCCCCGGGACCTGGGCAAGATCGCATCGTACGATCACAGCCTCCGGACGGTGGTCGACATCGGTCAGGTGCTGGCCCTTCGCCTGAGAGACATGGGGGTCACCACCGTGCACGCCCCGTTCAGGCACCAGGAGTTGGGGTATGACTATGCCTACTCAGCCTCTCGGAACACCGCCCGCCAGATCTTGAAGGAGGCTCCATCGGTCAAGGTGCTCCTGGATCTTCATCGCGATGGAACCTGGGGGCTGGACTCCACCACCCAGATCGAGGGCGAAGACGTGGCTCGCATCCGGTGCGTGATCGGCAAGCGGGAGGATCAGCCCAACTGGGAGCAGAACAAACGCTTCTGCGATGCGCTTATCGACAGGCTGGAGAATGCCCATCCCGGCCTCACCCTGCCCACAGTCACCCAGGAGTACCGCTACAACCAGGATCTGATCCCCGGGGCAATCCTGCTGGAGATAGGGAACGCCACGAACCGGTATGAGGAGGCGGAGCGTGCCGTCGGCTACCTTGCGGAGGTGCTAGTCGAGATGATTCGGGAGGATGCATATCCAAAGTGAGTTGGGGGGAAGACTACGGCCCGGTGATGAGCATGGTACCTCCGAGACGTCGCAGACGTCGCCGACCGGCCCCGGTTGGCCGCTTCCTCCTGATCGGGATGATCGCCCTTCTGGCGCTTTGGCGGGTTGAGACCGTGGGTGCACGAATGGAAGCCCGTCCACCGGGCCCCAGCAGAACCATCGGCCTGGCCCTGCCCGCCGGCGGCGGTCTGCAGGTTCGCTTCCTTGGCTGGGAATGGGGTGGAGAGTCAGGCGGAACGACGGCATGGAAGACGCCCTCCCGGATCAGGGAGGGCGTCCAGGAGTTATGGCAGTGGGTCAGGGAGCAGGGTGGGCGACTTCGGTCGGAGCATCTGCCACCTCAGCCTTGAGCAGCAGCAGGTCGACTGCGATCGCAAGCAGTTCCGGCGTAATGCCGGCGCGATGAGCCTTTCCGACCAGCGTAAGGAAGGAGCCGACATCGTCATGGGAGAGCCTATCCCCCTGGGAATCCTGGACCGGTCGGAACCAAGCAGGCGAGAGCCCTGTCAGGGCGGACATCTGCTGGCAGAGACGGTCCTCCCGCTCCGGCAGCAGGGGGGAGTCTCCGGAGAGTTCCTGCTCCAGACTCTCTCGATCGGTGTCCAGGGCGGCCGCGAAGGCGTCAGCAGGCAGGCTTCCTCGCTTTCCGTTGGTCAGGAAGCGGTATGCCTGAAGCATTCGATTCGGTGATGGGGTCAGCAGGAGCATGGCGACCTCCTCGGAATCGAGCCGGGGAGGGGTCGGCACGTCGACCGAGGAGCGCCCTGTCAGCAGGTATTCCGTTGGGATCCCGTATCCCTGAGCGATTCGCTCCAGCGTGATATGGTAACTCCCGGTTACCTCGCCCTTTTCAATGCGCGCAATGGTCGAGTGGCTCACCCCGGTGCGGATCGCGGCAGCCCGAAGTGACTCTCCGTGCGAAATGCGCAGTTTGGCGACCCGTTGGCCGATATTCATAGAGCTCATCTCCCGACTCAGGCAGGCTATTGGGCCGGTGGAGTTTTTTCTGTACCCACAATTATAACACCTTTGTGTACATATGCAAACGAAATTCTAAACGGGGTCTGAATAGTGTGTACACAATGATGGGGCAGACCTCCGTTGTACCTGGCGGCCGCGAGTGCTATAATTGTCTGAAGCCTATTATAGGGGGCTACGAGAGAACAGAATGGCCGACCAGAAGCACATCCGGAACTTCTGCATTATCGCTCATATTGATCATGGTAAGTCGACCCTGGCCGATCGCTTGATCGAGTTCACCGGGGTCCTTTCAGCGCGAGAGATGGAGGACCAGGTCCTGGACAACATGGAGTTGGAGCGGGAACGTGGGATCACGATCAAGGCCCAATCGGTCCGCATGGACTACGTGGCTGAAGACGGTGAACACTACGTGCTCAACCTGATCGATACGCCAGGCCATGTGGACTTTACCTACGAGGTCTCCCGCGCCCTGGCGGGGTGTGAAGGCGCCCTTCTGGTGGTCGATGCCTCGCAAGGCATTGAGGCGCAGACCCTGGCCAACGTCTACATGGCGTTGGAGCATGACCTGGAGATCATCCCGGTCATCAACAAGATCGACCTGCCCTCGGCCGATCCGGAGAAGGTGCGGAGCGAGATTGAAGAGGTGATCGGTCTCGACACCTCGATCGCAATCAACGCTTCGGCCAAGTCGGGCATCGGCATGAAGGAGATTCTGGAGTCGGTGGTCACCTTTGTCCCGCCGCCCAAGGGTGATGAGCGAGCGCCGCTCAAGGCGATGATCTACGACTCCTTCTACGATCCCTACAAGGGTGTTGTGACCTACTTCCGCATCTTCGAGGGTAGCCTAAAGAAGGGCGACAAGATCCGCTTCATGCAGACCCAGAAGGAGTTCGTGGTGGACGACCTGTACGTCTTCCGCCCCGGCTTGGTCCCGGTGGACGAGCTGCGAGCCGGCGAGGTCGGCGCGCTCGCTGCCGCAATCAAGGAGGTCAAGTACGTCCGGGTCGGCGATACGGTGACCCTCGCGGAGAACCCCGCCAAGGAGGCGCTGCCCGGCTACCGGAAGGCGACCCCCATGGTTTTCACCGGCCTCTACCCGGTGGAGTCCAACGACTACACCCGCCTGCGCGATGCCCTGGAGAAGCTCCAGCTAAACGATGCCTCAATCTCCTTCGAGCCAGAGACCTCAGACGCCCTCGGCTTTGGCTATCGCTGTGGCTTCCTCGGACTGCTCCATATGGATGTGATCCAGGAGCGGCTGGAGCGGGAGTTCGACCTGAATCTGATCACCACGGCTCCCAACGTGATCTACCAGGTCAATCTGACCAACGGCGAGAAGCTGCGGATCGAAAACCCGGCTGCCTGGCCGGATCCTACCCTCATTGATACTGTCGAAGAACCCATGGTGAAGTCCTCGATCATCACACCGTCGGAGTATGTCGGAGCGCTTATGGAGCTCTGCCAGGACCGCCGTGGCACCTTTGTCAACATGGAGTACCTGAATGAGAAGCGGGTCAACCTGCATTACCGGCTGCCACTGGCCGAGATCATGTTCGACTTCTTTGACCAGCTCAAGACCCGGACCCGCGGCTATGCCAGCTTTGACTACGAGCTGTCTGGCTACGAGGGCTCTGACATGGTCAAGATGGACATTCTCCTCAACGGCGAGCCGGTCGATGCGCTCTCCTGCATCGTCCACCGGGACAAGGCTCAGAAACTGGGCCGCTCCCTCGTGACCAGGCTGCGCAAGCTGATCCCGCGGCAGATGTTCGAGGTGCCGATCCAGGCTGCAATCGGCAACAAGATCCTGGCCCGTGAGAATATCGCCGCCCTGCGCAAGGACGTGCTGGCCAAGTGCTACGGTGGTGACATTACCCGAAAGAAGAAGCTCCTGGAGAAGCAGAAGGAAGGCAAGAAGCGGATGAAGGCGGTTGGCTCCGTCGAAATTCCACAGGAAGCCTTCATGGCCGTGCTCTCCACCGATGATGATGACGACTGACAGCGAAGGGCCGGCCCGTTATGGGTTCGGCCCTCTCGATTGAGATGGGGGTATGTGGGGACATGACAATCCAGGCGGCTCCTGAGGCGGGCGGACACAGCCACGGAGGGCATTGATGTGAACGGAACGCAGATCTCTCTGTACGTACACATTCCCTACTGCCAGCACAAGTGTGGCTACTGCGATTTCAACAGTCACGCCGGGTCGGATCAGGCCGAACAGGAACGCTATGTGCAGGCGCTCCTGGCAGAGATGGACGCCTGGGCACGCCGGCCCGAACTCGCAGGCGTGACGGTACCGACGGTCTTCATTGGCGGGGGGACACCTACCCTGCTCGACGGACCTCTGCTGGCCCGAGTGATCCGAGGGGTCCACGAGCGGTTCGCGGTGGTACCGGGTGTCGAGTTCACGATTGAGGCCAACCCTGGAACGGTGGACGTGGCGGGGGAAAAGCTCCGCCTTGCTTTCGAGGCGGGGGCCAACCGGGTCTCCTTCGGCGTGCAGGCCCGCCAGCCGCATCTGTTGAAGCTGCTTGGGCGCATCCACACGGCTGCGGAGGTCGAGCAGGCGGTCGCTGCGGCGAGGGCAGCTGGCTTTGCGAACATCAACCTGGATCTCATGTATGGCTTGCCGGGTCAGACTCCGTCGGACTTTACGGAGACGATCCGGTGGGCGCTCTCCATGGGGCCGGCGCACATTAGCGCCTACAGTCTGATCATTGAGGAGGGGACCCCGTTCTTCGTGGACTACGAGGCGGGGCGCCTCAGTCTGCCGCCCGAGGAGGCGGAGGAGGCGATGTTCGAGGAGGGGACGGCCCTGCTGCAGGGGGCGGGCTTCCACCAGTACGAGGTCTCGAACTTTGCCCGCCCCGGCTACGAATGCCGGCACAACCTGGTCTACTGGCGGAATGAGCCGTACCTGGGCGTGGGTTGTGGCGCCCACTCCTTCCTGCGCCTGGCAGCCCCGTTGCCCAACCTGGGTGCCCCACGCCCCGCCCTGACGGCCTCGCGCGTCCAGGGGGGGGCCACGGTGGAGACCGCCCCCGGCGAAGCGGGGCAAGTCTATCGCTTCTGGACGCTGAAGCACCCCGGGACCTACCGCAACGCCCTGGAGCGGGGTGAGCTGCCGGTGGAGGCCGGCGAGGTGATCGACCGGGCCGGCGAGATGGCGGAGACCATGATGGTCGGCCTGCGCCTGGTTGACGGCGTGAGCGAGGAGCGGTTTGCTGCACGCTTTGGAGAGAGGATCACGTCGGTCTACGGTGACTCGCTTGACCGGCTGACCCGCCAGGGATTGGTGGAGATTCGGGACGGGTCGGTTCGCCTGACCCAGCGCGGGCTGCGGCTTGGCAACCAGGTCTGGCAGGAGTTCCTGCCCGAATAGTCGAAAGAGCCCGCGGATGCACTCCGCGGGCTGACTCTATACGGCTCAGGACTTGCCCCGTCGCATCCGGCCGACCTCTTCCTCCCGGAGATCCCGGTCCAACGCCTGCAATGTGGCCCGGGCGCCCGCTTCGGTTATCGTCTGAGGCTGCTCCGCCGGCACGGGCCCTCGGGTGAGGGCGGTCAGGTTGCCCGTCTCGCGACCCGCCACATCGGCCGAGCCCTGGTCCGGCCCTACCCCGGTCGCCCGGGCCACCTGGTCGCCCAGGACCTTGCCGGCGGCCACGCCAGCCAGAGTCGCTCCCGGCCCTATGCCGGTCCCGGCTATGCCACCGGCCAGGGCGGCCAGTGCAGGGAACCCCAGGCCGGCGATCCGGGGCTCACGCCCGGCGGTCCGCTCCTCATAGCTCGGCACCCGCTCGAGCTCTTCCTGGCTGTATCGAATGTAGCCGTTCTCATCGCGTGTTGCCATGAATCGTTCACCTCCCCGGTCTAGTCTGCCCCATCTGACATGTAAGGAGATGTTCGCCCGTGCGCCGTCTGCCCTATCTCTGGCTCGATGTCTTCAGCGATAACGGCCCGTTTACCGGCAACCCGCTCTGTGTCGTTCTGGACGGTACCAGCCTGACCGACCAGGAGATGCAGGCGATCGCCAAGGAGACCAACCTCTCCGAGACGACCTTTATCGTCCCAGCGACCGCTCCGGAGGCTACATACTGGACCCGGATCTTCACGCCGGGCGGCGAACTGGCCTTTGCCGGCCACCCGACCCTGGGCACCGCCGCTGCGGTGGCGCTTCATGCCAGGCGGCCCGATGCGCACATGATCCAGCAGACCAAGTACGGCCTCACCCCGGTCGAGTTGGTCGGCTGGCCCGAGCGGCTTGAGCGTGTCGTTATGGAGGCGCCGCCCGCAGCGGTGGCCAGTGAGCCCGATCCGGCGGAGGTGGCTCGGGCTCTGGGGCTGAACGTGGAGGAGGTGACCCCGAGCGGCCTCAAGCCCCTGGCGGTCAAGGCCGGTGTCACCCATATGATCGTCCCCGTCGGCACACCGGAGGTCCTCGCGTCGGTCAGGCCCGACACGGCCGCCCTGAACGACATCTCCCGCAAGTACGGAGTGATCGGGGCGTACCCCTTCGCCCTGCGGACCGATGGCGGCGAGGTTCATGCCCGCGCCCGCCTCTTCGCCCCGCTCTACGGGATTCCCGAGGACGCCGCCACCGGTTCTGCCGCCGCTCCCCTTGGCTTCTACCTGCACCGGCACAACCTCATGCCGGCGGGTAGCAACGCTTTCTGGTACGAGCAGGGGATCGAAATGGGCCGCCCCAGCCGGCTCTGGGTCGAGGTGAGCGAGGAGCGGATTCGGGTCGGCGGCGAGGTGGTTCTGCTGGGCCAGGGGGAGTTCCAGCTTCCTTAGATGACCGGATCGAAAGGCGCGAAACCCGCGCGGCAGTAGATCTCGCGCGAAAAGTTATACCCACAGAGTACTCACAAGGTATTCACAGGTTATCCTACGAAACCGTGGGCAAAGACCTGTGAAGAAAAGGAACGACCTACGTGAGACGTTTGCCAGCCGACCAGTGCCGCCGCTGTGGGCAGCAGCACGAGGAGATGCATCAGCTTATAGACCTGGAGGGCCGCTGGGCGATGATATCCACCGCCTGCCACTGCGGTCATACCTGGACCGTCATCCAGACCGCTCCGGCCAACCTGTCTGCCCTCCGGGCCTGGATGGCCCGCGGCTGCGAGCCGGCTGAGGGGCCCCTGGCCCCATTGCGGAGCGGCCCGTGGCAGGAGTACCGGCTGGAGGGCGTCTGTCCTGCGCCGCTTGTGGCTCAGCCTACACAGGGTGCCTCTGTGTAATCGGTCTGAAGGGAGGATGAACCAGATGGAGGTGGAGATCAAGCTCAGCGTTGCAGAGGATGTTCCGGGAGGGCCTGAGGCCTTCTTCACCCGGCTCGCTTCGCTGGATCTGATCGCCGGACTCCCGCTGGGACCGTCCCGTCGGCACGACCTGCGCGACGTGTACTACGATGTAGAAGGCGGTACTCTGGCCCGCATGGGCAGCGGACTCCGTCTGCGTGTCCAGGATGGTGAACGTTACGTCACACTGAAGGTCAACCGAAGCAGCGATGGGGCCCTTACCCGTCGTGAGGAGTATGAGGAGCCACTCAGCCAGGAGTCGCTTAATCGGGTCCTTGCGCACGTTCATGACCGCCTGGGACCGGGGCCTTTTCCCAGCGTCGACTTCGGGAATGGACGTCCTTGCGGTTCCCTGGCTCCGGTTTTGGACGTAAGAACCGCTCGTCTCACCCGATCCATTGGTCAGGACGCCCTGCTGGTATTGGACAAGGTGACCTACGTAGGCGTTTTGTGCGGCCCGTTCTACGATATCGAAGTGGAGGCTCGGCCAGGAGCCGGCGCAGAGCCCACACTCAGGAAGGTTGAGACAGAGTTGACGCTGCTTGCTCAGGGCGGTCTCTTCCCGGCAGGGTTGAGTAAGCTGGAGCGTGGCCGTCGTCTGCTGGCCATGCAGTGAGAAACAGACCCCCGCCAGTGTTGGCGGGGGTCCATTCTTTCGCTACTTCACCGAGGCCACGACCTGGCTGAGCGGCAGCGGCTGATCCTTCGGAGCGGCGCCCTTAGCCTGCATGCCGGCCCAGACAGGTGCCAGGAGCTTCTCGGTAACCCTTCCATCGGCCACGAAGGCCGCCCGGTTGTCCTTCACCATCTTGGCAAAGAGCGCTTTGTCCCCGTTCGGATACATATACTCAGGGCTCTCTGCTACCAGCTCGTCAATGGTAAGCGTGGCAATCTTCTCAAGCGACTTCCGGACAGCAGCAATGGTCCGGGCTGCGGTATCCGGGTTCTTGGTCAGGAAATCCTTACGAGCGGCGAGGGCGATCCACCCCAGCGAGTCGACACCGTAGACCTCCTGCACACCCTCCGGCTTGCGGGCATCGACCAGCGGGAAGGCGACACCATTCTCGATGACGATCGTCGCGAATGGTTCGATTGTCACCGTCGCGACGACCTCACCCTTTGCAAAGATCTCCGGAGCCTCAAGGCCAACCGGAAGGAGAGTCATGCTGGAGGGGTCAATGCCATGCCGGTCGAGCAAGGCAAGCAGGAACTGATGCGTACCGCTACCCAGGCTGCTGATGCCTACCTTCTTCCCCTGAAGGTCCTGGATCGATTTGACCTGGTCCTTATACTTGCTGTCCACCAGAACTACGTTACCGGGCACCTGTGTCAGGAGTGAAATCATAACAAGTTCACCACTGGCATCACCGAGGACGTGCTCGGCCTGGAGTAGAGCTACGTCCACCTCACCGGCCAGGAGTGCCTGGGCGGTCTTTGAGCCACCCTTGTACTCGAGAAAATCGATGGCCACGGCGTCATCCTTACCGAAGGAGTTCAGGTTGAACATGAGGTTCTTCAGAGAGGAGCGATCGCTGCTCCCCAGCTTGACAGTCACCTGTTCCTTCGCCGGCTGGGCCGGTTGCGACACCGCGGAAGCAGTAGCCTGGGTCTCTTTGCTGGCCGCTGTCTCAGCCGAATTGCCAGTGGATACTCCCTTACTTCCGGATCCTCCACCGCAACCAGCCAGAACCATGGAGAGCAGAACCATAACCGACAGGAGCTTCGCGACAGAACGCATCTCGGGTATACCTCCCATTCCTGTTTTCGGTCAGGACACCTGGAAAACGGTGCCTGTTCCTCTCTTACCGGGTGGACTGATCAAAGGCGTTGCGGTATAGAGGCTCGTGTAGGGAGAGGCGCTTCTCCACCCAAGCTCGTAGCTGCTGGAAGGTGGTCGGGTGCAGGTCGATAAATTGCGCCCCCACCTGGTAGCCTCCTCGGTCCAGAGCGATACACCGGACCACCCGACCCTGGATGCTGTTCAGGAAGCACCCCGAGCCCAGGCCAAAGGCAAGGGACAATTCAGCACCGACATCGACCGCATCACGGGTTGTGAAGGCGAGGCCACCTGCACTAAGGTTGCTGATCACCCCATATCGGGTGATGTACGAACCCTCAGCCAAGTAGTGCATAGGCACCTCAATGTCCACACGTGGATGCTGTCTTCGCTGCTGCGTACGCACGGCAGATGGCCAACTCAGGGCGATGTGGTAAGGGCCGTACTTCGCCTGTAAGGTCGTGTGAAGGATGGTTAGTTCTCCGGCGATCATGACCTCAACGATTGTTGGGCTCTCCAGCAGCAGCTGGCCAACTTCACCGTGGGAGGCGACATCTATGGTCTTGCAGATGTCGATCTCATCGATCAGACCGTGTACCCGCCGGACCACCTGAGACGAATCCGATGTAAAGAAACTGATGCGTGCAGGGCGCCCGGCGCAGTCAACAACCCACTGAACCTGCTCCGCACTTAACGCGACCGAGCTTGATCGCATAAGGATGCTCCTTTCCCATCAAAACGAGTGGGTTGAGGTCCTATACCTTGAACTTCCCCATAAGTGCCTGCAAGCGCTGAGCGATTTCGGCCAACTCGGCGGAAGCCTCCGCTACCTCCCCGATGCCATCGTTCACGGCAGTCATGGAGGAACTGACAACCCTGAGTGAGCCGGTGGTATCTTCGCTAATGCTGCTGACATGGTTGATAGAAGCGGCGACCTGCTCGACACCTGCGGCCATCTCTTCCGTGGCGGCTGAGTTTTCCTCGGTGATCGCTGCGACGCCCTGGACAGAGAGGGCCACTTTTCGTGCCGACTCCTGGACCTGCTGTGCCTGCCCCGAGATCTCTTGGATTGCCTGGACAGTCTGCTCGACGGAACGGAGGATCTCCTTGAGAGCTTGTCCGGCCTGGCCTGTCAGGCGGGCACCATCCTCTACTCCCTTGGTCGTGTCAACGATGGCAGAAACGGCCTCTTCTGTTCCAGTCTTGATCCCGGATACCAGCGCACGGATCTCCTTGGTGGCAACGGTGGCCCGCTCTGCGAGCTTCCGGACTTCTTCCGCAACCACTGCGAAACCTCGGCCGGAATCCCCCGCCCTGGCGGCTTCAATGGCCGCATTCAGGGCCAGTAGATTGGTCTGCTCGGCAATCTCCGTTATGACCTGAAGCATGTCGCCAATACGACCACTGTGCTGTCCCAGTTCCTGTACCTTCTCGGCGGATGCCATGACCTTGTCACGGATTGTGTTCATACCGCCCAGCGTCTGGTCAACGATCTCGGCGCCCCGGTGAGCGCTGTCCGCCGCAAGCCTGGTTGCATCGGACACTTCAGAGGTCTTGGACGCAACCTCTTCGACAGCCCTTACCACCTCATTGACAACCTCAGCCGTCTGGGCGACTTGATTTGCCTGTTGCTGCGCCCCCGAGGCAATTTGGCCAATCGCATTGGAGAGTTCTTGCATCGTTGCCTTCGCCAGGGAGGCGGTCTGTGACTGCGACTGAGCACCTTCTGCGACAGACTGAGCACTGGCGGACACCTCAGAGGTGGCCGAGACCGCCTCTGCTGAAGTCTCACGAAGCTGATGCGCCTTGACATTGAGTTCTTCGCTCGATCGGATGATCTGCCGGACGGTGTCGGACAGCCCTTTGACAAGGGCGTTGAAGCTCTGAGCCAGAAGCCCCAGCTCATCTCGCGTCTGGATCTTGATCTGCTGACGAAGATCACCGTTGCCCTGGGCAATATTGGAGAGCTGCATGGCGACATCGCGCACCGGTCGGGCGACGAACCAGAAAACCATCCAACTGATGCCCAGGCCCATGATCAGGACAGCGACCAGCAGTACGCCAACTAGAATGGATGCACGGTGGGCAGCGGTCTGGGCCGCCGCGGCATTCTGATCGACGAACTGGCGAAGACCAAGGATCAGCTTGTTGACCGAGCTGCCCAACTGTTCGCCGGCTACTCGAGCACTCTCCGCCCGAACCGCCAGTTGGTTAGAGGAGAGGTCGCTCCCTTCCTCAACAGTGGCCGAAGCCATCCGGTCGAAGCGAGCCCGGATTGTGTCGATTTCCTGCATGATCTCGGCGAGTTCAGCGTTTCCCTGAACCGCAAGCGAGAGTTCCTCGGCGTACCGAGCGGAACGCTCACGTGATGCGTTAAGCCGACTTACAGGCTCTTGTTCGCGGGTGACAGCAAAGGCAATTGCCTGCTGAGCCTGAATCTGAACTTCCGTGTTCAGGCTCTGCGCCATCACGGCTAACGGGTAGACATTTTCCACCAGGTTGTTGTACTCGGCTTGAACCGAGCGGAGTGTGTAGAGGAACCAGGCACCGCTTGCGCTCGCGATTCCAACCACCAGCATCATCGCTGCAGTGAGCTTCACGCCGATACCAAACCGGATCGGCTTCGCCTCCGATGAGGTAGCTCGCCCAAACCTGCGTCCGAATCGCATATACCTCACCCGCCTCTCTTTAGGGCATCAGGCCCATAAGTCGCCAGAGTGGAATGCTGGCCAGAAGCCCTAGAATAAGCAGCGCGTTGTTCGCCCACGAGAGCCCCTTCACCTGATCGAACGTGAAACTTCGATCGTTGGTGGATGTAACCAGGCTGAGGTAGACCGACCACTGCTGCGGTACCAACCAGCTGCTACAGAAGGCAATGACGACCAGGCCGACTATGAATGGGCTCACGCCGAGCAGAACGGCAACCGGTTCAAGCGCGACCGTCAGGACAACCGTTACGACTGGTGGGGGTACAGCGAGACGGAAGAGTATAGTCAGGACTGCAACACAGACGAGAAAGCCACTTGCGTTGAGGTGGATCTGCGTAACCCACGGAGCGATCATCTCCGTGAGGGTTTGATTCAGGCCGACCTTCTGTGCAATGGAACTGAGACTAATGACCGCTCCCATGTATATCGTCAGGCTCCAGTCAACCTGTTTCAGGCCATGCTTATCCAGGAGCCCGGATCCCATAAGGAAGAGGAAGATCATGACGGCCAGCCAGTTGGCCGAGATATGATGCCAGGGTTCCGTGATGAAGCCAATCAACAGTGCGCCTACGAGTGTCATCAGCACCCACTCCTGCCTGCTGACTGGACCTAGCACCGACTGTTGAAGAACGACTGTCGACCGGGAGATCGGTCTTGAGGTCTCCGGGCGGTAGTACAGGAACAGCAGAAGCAGAAAGCCGGAGAGCAGTGCCAGGGCCATTGGTAGAGCGGCCAGGGTCCAGGAGCCCCAGTTTATCCGGGCTTTCACCTCAGGGGATAAAATGCTCCAGAGAATGATGGTCATGGGGGCTCCATTCAGGAAGAGAAAGTACATCTGTCCAGCCCCGAGGTATGTCGCCATGGCCAGACCGGCTGAGCCCTTGCTACGGGCGGGAAGCCTCATGGCATCGGACAACTCCGTAGCAAGTGGGGCCAGAATGCTGACTCTCGCGTTGCCGTTGGGGACACAGGGCGTCATGAACAACCCTGTCAGGGTCAGCGCGAGGGACTGCCACCAGTACGTGGGGGGCAGCACTCGGAGCATGACGAGCGCCATTCGGTAGAGAAGACCGGTACGGGTCACGGGGACGACCACGCCAAGGACGGCCAGAAGCACCCACCAGGAGCCTGAAGAGAAGCCGCTGAATGAGTTCTCCAGGGTACTGACGCCGAGCACAACGCTGGCAAAGGCGGCGGCCAGGGCGGTAACGTGATCGGGCAGAGTGGCCAGCGCCCAGTTGACACCGGCCAGGACGAAGACACCGAGAAGGTAGTACGCGGGACTTGCATCCGGTGGCATTGCAAACCAGATTATGAGACCAACGACGAGGTTCACAAGCATACCAAACCACGCAGGGCGTACTTGACGGGCCTTGGGATCGATTCGGACAGGCTCGGATGCCTGTTTTGCCGGAGAGCGTGGCACCTCTTGCGCCACCGCAACTTCTGTTGTCCCCAAGTCCTCTTCTGGGAACGATCCCCACAGCTCCGTTACGTAGCGTGAGAGGAGCTTCTGGGTCCGGACCAACTCCAACTGCGTGTGGTTCAAGCGGTCGGCCAACTGCCCCTGAAGGGCGCTGGCAACGGTCGGGTACTGGTGGACTATCTCCTCCAAGCGTTCCTTAGGGATGAGGACTACATGAACCGAGGTGAGACACTTGAACCTTGTTCGCTGCGCCACTTGATCGTCGGTTGGCCGGGCGATGATATCCCCAGGGGCGATCCTGTAGATCGGCATGACCTGGTCGGACTCCACGGATTCACACTCGAGCTGCCCCTCGGACACCAGGCAAACACGCTGAGGCTCGGGCAACGGGAGCAGTGAGCCCTCTTCATAAGCCGCTGCCTCTAGCTCCGGCACCAGACGTGCCAAAGCGACACGAGGCAATCCTGCCAAGAGTGGGATCCGAGTAGGGTCCACATGAATCATCGAGGTGCCCCCCTACGTCAAGAAACATCCGCACATCGACAAAGAAAAGTTGTACGTTGTCAATGGTAGAATACAACTTACCGCAGACTGTTGTCAATAGTTTCTAGAAAATCCGCATGATGTCATAATGAGCGGTGACAGTCAGAGCGTCTCCCAGGTCGGGACCGGCAATCCGGAAACCTCCTTCCGATCAGATTCTTACTTCCAACGAAAGATGCGGGAGGGATAAATAACTCTATATGTTGACATTTACTTTTATTGGAATTACCATCACCATTTATATTACCTTCTCGGCTATAATTGTCAAGCTGTTTGTTGAAAAGTAAGACTGCTTCTCCAAGGGATGGGAATCCAGGCCCTGAGATACCTTGACGATGCACCAGGGCCAGTGCTATGTTCATACTAGGTGTGTTGGCACTCGGCGGCCGGGACTGCTAAGTCGGTTCGGGCCCTTCCTGTATGTGAGCCGGACGATCCTCATCTGACCGCGATCGGGAGGTGCAGCCAGTCTTGATGGACGATCGAAAGAGCAAGGTCTTGCAGGCGATCATCGAGGACTACGTGGCTACGGCTGAACCCGTTGGGTCGCGCACGATCGCCCGAAAGTTTAACCTGGGGGTCAGCCCTGCCACCATTCGCAACGAGATGTCGGATTTGGAGGAACTTGGCTACCTGGAGCAGCCCCACACATCTGCCGGTCGGATTCCCTCGGACCGGGGCTACCGGTACTACGTGGACTGCCTCATGCAGCAAAGGGATGTCTCCTCCCAGGAGAATGAACTGATTCGCAAGACCTTTGAGCGGAAGGTCCGTGAGATTGATACCCTGGTCCGAGAGACCGCCCGGATCCTGTCGGATACCACACACCTGACAGCGGTGATCTCGGGTCCACAGAAGGAAAAGGCCTCCTTCAAGGAGATGCGCCTCGTGCCGCTGGGTGGCGACAAGGCGGTGCTGATCTACATTACAGACAGCGGCTTTGTCGAGAATCAGGTGCTGGACCTGCCCATGGAGGTGACCATGCTGGAGCTCCAGCAGGTCTCCGATGTGCTGAATAACCAGTTGCGCGGACAGCGGGTCGAATCGCTCTCCCGAGCCGCGATCCAGTCACTCCAGCGGGAGTTGAACAAGTACGGCGCCCTGCTGGAGCAAGCGCTGGAGTTCCTGGAGAACCGCATGGAGCCCGGTGAGCGGCACCGGCTCTACCTTGGCGGGACGACCCACATGCTGAATCAACCGGAGTTTCGCGATGTTGACAAGCTTCGCAGCCTCCTAACCTTGCTGGAGCACGATGATATCGTGGCCGATGTGCTGGAGGTCGGACAGGATACCGAGGGGGTCAGCATTCAGATCGGTGAGGAGATCCGGGTGCGGGAACTGACCGACTGCAGCGTCGTCTCGGCTACCTACCGCCTGGGTGACCAGGTGATCGGCAAGATGGGCGTAATCGGCCCAAAGCGCATGGAGTACGCCCGAGTTGTCGGCGTCATGAACTCGATCACCCGCAACCTGATTGAGTCGACCCAGCGGAATCGATAGGCAGTCCATTGCATACAGAAACCCCCGGAGCCGCAAACGGCTTACCGGGGGTTTCGCTTATGAATCCAGGCTCTCGCCAGCCCCCTGGACCGACAGTGTGGAGTCGTTGATATACCGGGTGAGGTACTGTTCGTACTCTCGGGAAAGCCGGTCAAAGCGGATCCCCACCACCCAGAGATGGGTCGGGGTCGGCATGCAGCGGACCACCTCGGCCCGTACCTGCGCCGGCACACCGAGCGGAGCCAGGTTGACCGTAATCTCGGTCCCGGGTGTGAGTGGCTCGGTCAGTACACAGGCGGCTCCGTCCAGGCTGAGGTTGATCATCTGGGCGGCGGTCTCCTCAATCGGCCGGTCGGGGGTATGGATTGTCACCCCGAGGTAGATGTCCACCCGAGGATTCCGGCGCCGCTGGACCACGTGGGGGCGAGCCGGGACCCGCAGGTAGATCCCGCCTGCCTTGTCCACACGACCGACGGTGGTGAAGCACTGGATCAGGGCACTCTGGTGAAGGACCTCCAGAATGACGGCGCTGTCTGGCCCCGGTCGGGCGTTCCCGCCGGTCGGTTCCACCAGGATCGCAGATCGGTCCACCTTCAGGACATTGCACGTGATCTGGACCATGTGGTGCGCTCGCAGTCCATGAGCGAAGAGGAGTTTGCCGGAGAGCCCTGCCAGGGTCCGAAGGTCGACGGCGGCTCCCGGGCCATCTTCTGTCCTGGGGCTACGACTGAACCAGACCATTCGCCTCTCACCCCCATCACCAGATAACCAAATGATACCATTATATGGCGGATTTTACAAGTGGATAGCGCGCAGAAGCTTGAGAGAACCTTGACAGGGATACCCACGGGTGCTATGTTCTTTTATGGATGCGTTAGCACTCGTCGTGCGTGAGTGCTAACAACAAGGAGAGGTGACCGGCATACATGGCGGATGAGACAAAGAACCAATCCCCGCAGGACCTCACGGGTGATGGCCTCGGCGATGCGACCGGGACCGAGGCGGAGGCTGGCGAGGGGAACGCGACGCCGGACTCGGGACTTGAGCAGGCGCAGGCCGAGATCGCAGAACTGAAGGAACGGCTGATCCGCTCGCAGGCGGACTTTGAGAACTACAAGCGCCGCATGCAGCGGGAGAAGGAGGACCTGGCGGTCTACGCCAACCAGAAGCTCCTCCTGAACCTTTTGCCGGTCCTGGATAATCTAGAGAGAGCGCTCTCCTCGCAGCCGGCCGCCGGCGACGAGAAGCTTCGCCAGGGTGTCGAGTTGACCGCCCGCTCTTTCCGGGACCTGCTGACCAAGGAAGGGGTTACCCCGATCGAGGCGGTTGGAAAGCCCTTTGACCCCAACGAGCACGAGGCGGTTATGACCGAGGAATCCTCAGAGCACGAGGAGAACACGGTGATTTTTGAGTTCCAGAAGGGCTACCGCCTGGGTGACCGGGTGATTCGTCCCAGCATGGTGAAGGTCAGTAAGAACGGGTAAGTTTTTTTGACTTTGATGAACTGTAAGGAGGAAGTATCGAATCATGGCGAAGGTCATTGGCATTGACCTGGGCACGACCAACTCGGTCGTCGCTATTATGGAAGGGAAGGATCCGGCGGTGATCGAGAATGCGGAGGGCGATCGGCTCACGCCATCGGTCGTGGCATTCTCCAAGACCGGTGAGCGGTTGATCGGTAAGGTGGCGAAGCGGCAGGCGGTCACCAACCCCGACCGTACGATCATCTCGATCAAGCGGCACATGGGCACGAACCACAAGACGAAGATCGACGACAAGGAGTATACTCCGCAGGAGATCTCCGCCATGATCCTCTCCAAGCTGCGGGCCGATGCCGAGGCGAAGCTGGGCGAGAAGGTGACCCAGGCGGTCATTACCGTTCCCGCCTACTTCACCGACGCCCAGCGCCAGGCGACGAAGGACGCCGGCACGATCGCCGGTCTCGAGGTCCTGCGCATTATCAACGAGCCGACGGCGGCCGCCCTGGCCTATGGCCTGGACAAGGGCGAGGACCACCGGATCCTGGTCTTTGACCTGGGCGGCGGCACGTTCGACGTCTCGATCCTTGAGTTGGGCGGCGGTACCTTCCAGGTGATCGCGACCGCCGGCAATAACCGGCTGGGCGGCGACGACTTCGACGAGCGGATCGTGAACTATGTCGCTGATCGCTTCCAGAAGGAGCACGGTGTGGACCTGCGCAAGGATAAGCAGGCGCTCCAGCGCCTCCGCGAGGCCGCTGAGAAGGCGAAGATTGAGCTTTCCTCTGTCGCCACATCGAACATGAACCTGCCGTTCATCTCCATGACGGCGGAGGGCCCTGTCCACCTCGACGAGACCATTACCCGGGCCAAGTTCGAGGAGTTGACCGCCGACCTGGTGGAGGCGACCATGGGGCCGACCCGCCAGGCGCTGCGTGACGCCGGCATGGAGCCGGGCGAGATTGACAAGATCCTGCTCGTCGGTGGCTCCAGCCGTATCCCCGCCGTGCAGGAGGCTGCTCGCCGCCTCTTCGGCAAGGAGCCGTACAAGGGCATCAACCCGGACGAGGTCGTGGCCCTCGGCGCCGCCATTCAGGCCGGCGTGATCAAGGGCGACGTGAAGGATGTCCTCCTGCTGGATGTCACCCCGCTCTCCCTGGGCATTGAGACCCTGGGCGGCGTCTTCACGAAGATGATCGAGCGGAACACGACCATTCCGACCAAGAAGACGCAGGTCTATTCCACGGCCGCCGACGGGCAGACGCAGGTTGAGATCCACGTCTTGCAGGGCGAGCGTGAGATGGCCGCTTACAACAAGACCCTGGGCCGCTTCAGCCTGGATGGCATCGCTCCGGCGCCCCGCGGTGTTCCTAAGATCGAGGTCAGCTTCGACATTGACGTGAACGGCATTGTCCACGTCTCCGCGAAGGATCTGGGCACGGGCAAGGAGCAGAAGATCACCATTCAGTCGCAGACCTCCATGTCCAAGGAGGACATTGAGAAGGCGGTCAAGGAAGCCGAGGCGATGGCTGCGGAGGACAAGCGGCGCCGCGAGGAGGCCGAGACCCGCAACAACGCCGACTCGGCCGTCTACAGCGCCGAGAAGTTGATCAAGGAGACCGAGGGCAAGGGGATCGACGAGGCCCTGATCACCGCGGTCAAGGACGAGATCGAGCCCGTGAAGGAGGCCCTGAAGGGCACCGACACGGAGGCGATCAAGGCGGCCTCCGACAAGCTGACCGAGGCGGTCTACAAGCTCTCCGCTGCCATGTACGAGAAGGCCGGCGGTGCGCCTGGTGCGGGCCCTGAGGGTGGCGCCCCGGGCAGCGACAGCGACATTCCGCACATGGACGCCGACTTCGAGGTCAAGGACGACAAGTAAGGAGCCGCTCTGCTCCTCCTGCGGGGGGAGAGAGGCCTATCGGCACGACCGGCCCCTTGAGCGGGGCCGGTCTTCCGGCTTAGAATGGGTATGGAAAGGGGGGTGAGTCCTCTGGCCAAGCGTGACTACTATGAGGTACTGGGCGTGGAGCGGGGCGCCAGTGAAGCCGATATCAAGAAGGCCTTCCGGACACTCGCCCGCAAGTACCATCCGGACGCTAACCAGAACGATCCCGATGCCGCTGAGAAGTTCAAGGAGATCAACGAGGCCTATCAGACGCTCGCCGATGCCGACAAGCGGGCCCGCTATGACCAGTTCGGGCACGCCGCAGAGGGTATGGGCGGTGGTAACCCCTTCGAGGGGGGCTTCGGGCAGGGCGACTTCCAGGGCTTTGGCGATATCTTCGACATGTTCTTTGGCGGTGGCGGCCGGCAGCGCAATCAGCGTGGCCCGGTTCGCGGTGCCGACCTGGAGTATAACCTTGAGCTCTCCCTCGAGGAGGCGGCTTTTGGCGTTAAGAAGGAGCTCCGGATTCCCCGGACCGAGGACTGCGAGACTTGTCACGGCTCGGGCGCCCGCCCAGGCACCCAGCCGGTCACCTGCTCGAAGTGCCGGGGCACCGGTCAGATTCAGGTTGCCCAGAACACGGTCTTCGGACGGTTCGTTAACGTGGCGACCTGCGACAAGTGCCGGGGTGAGGGGAAGATCATCGAGTCGCCGTGCCCCACCTGCCGCGGACGTGGGCGGGTGCAGAAGGCGCACACGGTCGAGGTGAACGTGCCGGGCGGTGTGGATACCGGACAGCGACTCCGCATGCCTGGCTTTGGTGAGTCCGGCGAGAAGGGTGGCCCGCCTGGCGATCTCTTTATCGTTATGCGGGTGAAGCCTGACCGGCGCTTCCGGCGTGAGGGCGATGACCTCTTCAGCGAGACCGAGGTCTCTTTTGCCCAGGCCACGCTGGGAACCGAGATTGAGGTCCCGACCCTTGACGGTCCCGAGATGGTCAAGGTGCCGGAAGGGACGCAGCACGGCGACCGGCTCCGGCTGCGGGGCAAGGGCACGAAGCATCTCCGTGGTTCCGGCCGCGGTGATCAGCACGTGGTGATCTCGGTCAAGACCCCGACCAAGCTCTCGGAGCGGGAGCGCGAGCTGCTGCGGGAGTTTGCTGAGCTCCGGGGCGAGAAGGTGGGATCCGGCGAAGCCCACGGTGGCAAGGACAAGGGCTTTTTCGGCAAGGTGAAGGATGTGCTCGGCGGCCACTAGATGCTTGAGCGGATAGAATAAGACGCCCCGAGCCGGGAGATGAAGCCCGGCCGGGGCGTTTTGTCGCGCCGGGAGGAGTGAAAGGGGGCGAAGCTCGCCAGACTGAGAGGGAGGTGGTTCCCTGTGCTGGCTCTTCTCTCTCTGCTTCCCATACTGGCGGTGCTGCTCTTCCTGGTGATCCTGCGCTGGCCCGCTGCTGCGGCCATGCCGCTGGCGCTTGGGGTGACAGCGATCCTCTCTGGTCTGGTCTGGCGAGTGCCACTCCTGACGATCGGTGCGTCCGTGGTGCAGGGGGCGGGCATTGCCCTGACCGTTCTCTGGATCATTTTCGGAGCGCTGCTTCTCCTTGCGGTGCTGAGCGAGAGCGGCGCTGTACGATCCATACGGGCCGGGTTCATGGCGATCTCCCCCGATCGCCGGGTTCAGGCGATCATTGTAGGGTGGCTCTTCGGCTCCTTTGTGGAAGGGGCCGCCGGCTTCGGCACGCCGGCAGCGGTCGGGGCGCCCCTGCTGGTGGCCCTGGGCTTCCCGGCAGCCGCTGCTGCTATGATTGGGCTGGCCATTCAGAACACCCCGACCGCCTTTGGGGCGATTGGCACGCCCTTTCTGGTAGGGGTGAGCACAGGGCTGCGGGCCCCAGAGGTGGAGGCCTACGTGGCCGGGCGAGGCATGACATGGGCCGCCTATCTGGCGGAGATCGGCGGGATCACAGCTAGCATAGGGGTCCTGACCGGGCTCCTGGTGCCGCTGGCGCTCTCCTGCCTGCTGACGGGCTTTTTCGGGGAGCGGCGCTCCTTCTGGGCCGGTCTGGCGGTCTGGCGCTTCGCACTCTATGCGTCACTCGCCATGACGATCCCCTACTGGCTGGTAGCCCAGTTTATCGGCGTGGAGTTTCCGTCGCTCCTGGGCGGCCTGGCTGGGCTGGCCCTGGTGATACCCGCGGCGCAGCGGGGCTGGTTCCTGCCCAAAGAGAGGTTCGACTTCCCGAAGCGCGATCGTTGGGAGGAGGGCTGGCACGGATCGGTAGAGGCGCCGCCGGAGGCTCCTGGGGCGCGGAGGATGTCGCTGGGCAGGGCGTGGGCACCGTACGGGCTGCTTGCCCTGGTGCTTGTGATCACCCGGCTGAACCAGTTGCCGCTCAAGCGGGCCCTCTCGCAGGCTCGCATCGGCTGGATGAACATCTTTGGCACGACGATTGGGGTAGACTGGGACCCGCTCTACTCGCCGGGCACAATCTTTATGCTGGTGGCGCTTGCTGCGGTTCTGCTGCAGGGAGTGAGCGGACAGGCCCTTCGGCGGAGCTTCCGCCAGGCTCTGGGCTCGGTGACCGCCGCAGCGCCGGCCCTTCTCTTTGCTGTACCCATGGTGAGGGTCTTCATTAACTCCGGGGGCGGGGCGGCGGGTTATGAGTCCATGCCGCTTGTGCTGGCGGCGGGTGCCTCTGCCATCGCCGGGGCCGCATGGCCCATTTTTGCCCCATGGATCGGCGCCCTTGGCGCCTTCGTATCCGGCTCAAACACCTTCGCCAACATGATGTTCTCGCTCTTTCAGTGGGGCGTGGCCGATCGGATTGGACTCTCCCATGAGGTGATGACCGCGGCAGGTTCCATGGGAGGGGCTGCCGGCAACATGATCGCTGTAGCGAACGTGGTCGCCGCCAATGCCGTGGTGGGCCTTCTTGGGAAGGAAGGGCCCATGATCCGCCGCACGGTCGGCCCAATGGTCCTATTCTGCCTGCTGATCGGCATTGTGGCCTTGCTGTATGCCGGTCGGTGAGGCCTGATCGACTGTACCGAAGCATACTCATATTCCCAGAGTTTCCGGCGATGTGCGAAGGGATCGGAACTTAGCAGGGCGAACCATTTTAGATGGGAGGTGTGCTCCATGCGATTCGCCGCACGGCGAGACCCCCGTCTTGATCCGCGCATTACCCCGGAGCAGTGGGGTGCATCGCGCCGGGTCTACTGGATCCGGCTGGTCACTCTGGTTTTGATTCTGGTTCTGGGCACCGGCCTCGCCTGGTTCTACTACCAGCAGTCCCTCGACAAGACGCGGGACCTCCAGCCCGAGCAGGTTGTGGAGCAGGCCGGCCTCTTTCTGGCCAAGGCGGAGGCCTACCGCTTCCTCGCCCAGCTCACGGGCGAATCGGGCGACGGCTACTTCCCGGAGGCAAGCATGCACGGGGAGTATCAGCGGGAGCCGCTCCTGCTCCACCTGGCCGGTGAGGCCGGCTCGGGTGAGAACAAGGTGCCCCTGGAGTACTACCTGAATGGGGCCGACCTCTATGTGAAAAACCCCCGCTCGGGGACATGGATCCGGGTGGCCGATGCCGAACTGGATGAGCTGTACGCCTTCCAGCCCGATAACCTTGCGGCCCCCCTGGTGACAGGCTTGCGCAGCGCCGAGGAGATTCGGCGGGAGCAGTTGGTGGGCGGGGAAGCGATTCTTTACAGCCTGGAACTGGACCCGAAGGTCATGCAGGTTCAGCCCTCGGTCGCGGAGAATGAGCGGGTAGAGTACCGACTCTGGGTCTACACCCGGACCCTCCGGCCCGCCCAGTTCCAGATCAGCATGCGGCGAGAGAGCGAAGACGAGCTTGCCAAGCCGTCGCTCCGCTTTCAGTACCTGATCACCTGGGACTTCAGCCCCACGGAGCCGCTGGTTCTGCCGGACGAGGTCACCAGTCAGACGAACGGTGAGTAGACGAATCCCGGCGGGGGAGTCCGCCGGGATCTCCTTATTCACCGACCACTCGCTGCGGCTCGTCCCGCAGGCGGCCGTTCTCCAACCGAACGGTGGGCAGGATCTCATACCGCTCCCGGCCAGCGAGGAGCAGGGTGGTTCCGCTCTTCGTCATCTCCCTGATCAATTCCCAAACCCCGAGGCGCATTCCCTCGCTCAGAGGGGCAAAGGGCTCATCCATGAGGAGGATGTCGGCTGGGCGGACCAGGGTGGCAGCCAGGGCTACCATCTGTCGGAAGGAGGGGCGGAGGGTACGGACCGGCTTGGCCTTGTGTGGTCCGAGTCCGGTCCGCTCCAGCAGATAGCCGGAGCGGCGCCGCAAGGCCTGGTCAGAGAGGCCGAAGAGCCCGCCGTAGAAGGCGAGGTGCTGCTCTGCGTTCAGGTCGGGGTAGAGGTCGGGTTCCTGCGCAAGGTAGGCGATCCGCTCCCGCCCCACGCCAACCTCAACCGAGCCGGCGGTGGGTTTGAGCAGCCCGGCCACTGCCCGCAGAAGGGCTGACTTGCCGGCGCCGGGCGGACCGGTTATGCCAAGAGCCTCCCCTCGGTCCAGAGCCATTGATACCCCGGTAAGGAGGGTCTGCTCGCCGGATCGGACGGTCAGGTTATGGACCTGGAGGATCACCAGACCACCTCCCGCAGCCAGTGCAAACGGAGCCGAAGTAGTCCCAGGGAGAGGAGCGCCAGGTTATAGATCAGCAGGAGGAGGGCCATGGCCGGGCCGGGGGAGATGTAGGCCAGGGGCAGCAGATAGGCGAGGTACTGGCCGAGCAGAGGTAACTGATCCGGGGCCATGAGGAGCACCTGTGCCAGCCCGAGGCCGAGCAGCAGGAGCAAGGAGAGACCACGGCTCCGGCCCAGCGAACTGATCAGCATGCCCAGGCCGATCCCAGCGGGGAGGAGGAGGACCGTCTGCAACGGGAGAGCCCTGAAGGTGAGGCCGAGGGCCAGGAAGCCCAGACCGACGGTCGCTGGCACGACCAACTTGGCCAGGAGAAGCTGCCAGGGGGCGAGCCCACTCATGCTCAGCAACTCCAGCCGGCCGGGCGTGCGCTCCCGGACCAATCCGGTCGCCGTGAGCAGGCCGACAAGGAGCAGGATCGCGACGGGAAGCATGGACGGAGCCGCTATCGTGCTGACGGACAGGAGGCAGGTGGTCAGGCCCAGCCAGTCCCGTCGCAGGTGTTGCCACTCTTTGCGTATCATCGCCCGCAACCATCATCCAACCCTTCGAGATCAGTTAGTTCATACATCTCATGATTGAGCAGATATGTCAAGCTCCGGCCCGGGAAATGCCTGGGGCGAATTGTGGTATAATGGCTCAGCAAGATGCGTGTCCGATGAGAGGAGAACCCCTGTGCGCTACCTTGAGATTACGATTCGCTGCCAGCGGGGTGCCGCCGATGCAGTGGGCAACCTGCTGTCCGAGCTGACCGGTGCCGGTTACGCTGTTGATGATCCGTTGGACATTATCGAGGGCCGCGAAAAGTGGGAGATTACCGATCTGGTCCCGGGTGACCCGGAATGGGTGACCGTGAAGGGCTGGCTGGCTGAGGCGGCCGACGTGGAGCAGACTCGCCAGGACCTGGAGGCGAAGCTCGACGACCTGCGGGACCTGGGCCTCGGAACCATTGAGCCCGCCGCCTACGCCTGGGTACAGGAGGAGGACTGGGCCAACGCCTGGAAGGCCTACTTCAAGCCGACTCGGGTCGGACAGCGGCTCGTGGTGATTCCCACCTGGGAGGAGTATGACCTGCAGGACGGCGACCTGCCGCTCCACCTGGACCCAGGCATGGCCTTCGGCACGGGGACTCATCCGACCACGGGGCTCTGCCTGCGCTGGCTGGAGAAGCTGGTGAAGCCGGGTGACCGGGTACTGGACGTGGGTACCGGCTCGGGCATCCTTGCGATCGCTGCGAAGCGACTGGGCGCCGGTGATGTGGTCGGTATCGATATCGATCCGGTGGCGGTCAAGGTGGCCCGCGAGAACGCCGCACAGAACGAGATCCTGGTGGATGTGCGCGCAGGCACCATCGATCAGGTGGAGATGGTTGAGAACGACCTGGTTATCGCCAATATCATTGCGTCGATTATCGTCGAGATCCTGCCCGATGTAGCCGATCGCATGAAGAGTGGCGCCCGCTTCCTCGCCTCGGGGATCATCGCCGAGAAGAAGCAGCAGGTGCTGGATGCGATGACCGCGACCTGGCTCCTGCCGGTGGAGGCCCGGGAGGAGAACGGCTGGGTGGCGATTGTGGCGATCAAGCAATGACGACCCGCTTCTTCATCGATGCGGTCGATGGGCAGCAGGTGGTGCTCCCCAAGGAGGACTCCCACCACCTGCTCCGGGTGATGCGGGCCGAGCCGGGGACGCCGTTCACCGTCCTGGCGCAGGGGGTTGAGTACGCCTGCGTGCTGGAGGGCACGGAGGATGGTCGGGCCGTGGGTCGGGTTGAGTCGAGCCGTCCCGCCGCCGGCGAGCCACCGGTCTGGATCACGCTCTTTCAGGGCCTTGCCAAGGGCGAGAAGATGGAGATGGTGATCCAGCACGGCACGGAAATCGGCATCTGCGAGTTTGTGCCGGTGGCGACCGCCCGAGCGGTGGTCAAGCTGGAGCCCAAGAAGGCGGCGGACCGGGTTGAGCGTTGGCAGCGGATCGCCCGGGAGGCGGCGGAGCAGTCTCGGCGGGGGGCTGTGCCCACGGTCTCCCAGGTACTGACCTGGAAGCAGGCGGTAGCCCGGGCCGGTCAGTTCGATCTGGTGCTGGTGCCCTGGGAAGAGGGGGGTCAGCCTCTGCGGGCCGCCCTGGGAGCGCATCCGACGGCGAAGCGGATCGCTGTTTTCATCGGGCCGGAGGGGGGTCTCTCGCCCGATGAGGTGTCACTGGCTCGGGAAAACGGGGGCGTGCCGGTGACCCTGGGGCCGCGCATTCTGCGGACCGAAACGGCTCCGCTGGCGGCGGCATCGGCGATTCTCTATGCACTGGGGGATTTGGGATGACCTATCCGGAGGGCTACCACCGCTACTTTGAGCTCTTCAACAACGAGGAGTTCTGGGAGTCGCACGAGGCACTGGAGGAGATCTGGAAGGAGACCGACAACGATCTCTTTCTGCGGGGCTTGATCGTCTTTGCCGCCGCCTTTGTCCACGTGCAGCGGAACAATCCCTCCGGGTGCCGGAAGGTGTTGGACAAGTGCACGGAGTGGCTCGAACCGTATGCTCCACGGCACTGGGACCTGGACGTGGACCGGGTTCTTGCCCATGCTCGGTTCTGCCGGGAGCGGTTGGACCATATGCCCGCAGATGGCCACCTGCGGGACTACCTGCCGTTTATCAAGCTGAATCTGGACGTTTGAATGCAGAAACCCCGGCGATGACCGGGGTTTTCCGCAGGCTATCCTGCCACCGCCATGGGGATCCTCAGCGTCTCCCCGACCCTCAGGGCCTGCGGCGTCGTGAGCTCGTTGGCGAGGATGATGACGGACGTAGGTACGCCGTAGCGCCAGCCAATGGCCCAGACCGTATCGCCGGGCTGCACGGTGTGCAGGACTACCTCGGCCACGGCGAGCGGGCTGGGGTGGGGAATCAGGAGCCGCTGGCCGATGCGCATCGCCGTGGGGTTGACGCCGCGATTTGCGGCTGCGACCACATCTACCGGGACACCGTAACGCCGGGCGATGCTGTAGAAGGTATCACCCAGCCGGACTACGTGAATGAGCACGAGAACTCACCTCGTGCTCATCGTACGGTGCAGGAGACCGGAAGGTGATCTACATCAGACGGAAGAGCGACTCCGCGTAGGTGACGCCGGAGCGACCGGCCATGATCCGCGCCATGAGCTTGAAGGCGCCATCGGTCTCCTCTTCGTTCAGGTAGACCATCTGGCTCTGGTGCGCCTTGACCGCCGTCAGCTTCTCCTCCATGACCGGGGTGATATCGACCAGCACGTCCGGGTGGTGGGTTCCGTAGAAGAAGACCTGGGCGCCGCTGAAGAAGCGGGCCCGGGCCAGGTCCATGACCGTGCGGCCCAGCGCCTTGTGGTCCCGGTTGGCGAACTGGGGGACCAGCTCCTTCGGATCGAAGGCGAGGATCACCTCCGGAGCGACCTGGTCCCAGGCCCGGGCGACCAACATCTCCAGGCGAGGGTCCTCGGGCAGTCCGAAGTCGGGCAGGCCCATGAAGGTGACCGACTCGTAGCCCTGGAGCCGGGCGGCCTCTCGCTGCTCACTCTGCCGCTGCTCAGACAGATCCCGCCAATTGCCCCGCTTCTCCCCGTCGGAGAGGACGACCGCTGTGATCTGGCTGCCGGCGAGGGCCAGGCGTCGCAAGGTTCCGCCGGCGAAGAACTCCAGGTCGTCGGGGTGAGCGGTCAGGGCCAGCACACGGCGGGGGGAGTTGACCAAGAGCTCTCCCTGAGCCAGGGCCAGCGGTGGATTCTCCGGCGCCAGGAAGCGCTCCGCCAGGCCTTCCACCCAAGTCAACTTCCCGGCCCGGTACAGGGCGGCGAAGATCGCACGCTTCGCCTGCAGGGTCCGGTCCGGGTGGGCTCTTACCTGTTCGGGCATTTCGCACTCCCTCCCTTGGGCTAGATGAGCCGGTAGAAGCCCTCGGTGTAGATGGCCGGTACCCGCTTGCTGAAAAGGCGGCTGGCGTACTGCACAAAGGACCGGGTGGCGGCATCGGGGCCGAAAAGTTGGCTGCGGTGGGCCCGGACGGCGCTAAGCTTCTCGGGGAAGACCTCGGTCACATCGACCAGCACGTTGGGCTGGCGGGCCGCGTAGAAGTAGAGCCGCTCTCCCTGCGAGACGGCCCGCCGAGCCCGGGCCAGTACCGCCGCCCCCAGCGCCAGGTGGTCCGGGTTGTTGCCTGCAGGCAGTGGCCCTTTGGGATCGAAGGCCAGGACTACGTCGGGTCGGACCCGATGCCAGAGCTCATCCAGGGCGTGCTCCAGGTCGGGGCCGGGGCGAATGGCTCCATCCGGCAGGTCTAGTTGGATCAGATTGACTCCGAGGATCGTGGCGCCCTCCTCGGCCTCCTTTGTGCGGATCTCCCCGATATTCGCCCGATTGGTCGCCTGCTCGCCCCGTGAGAGCACGGCAATGGTGACCGCACTGCCGCTCTGCGCCATGAGTCGGAGAGTCCCACCGCAAAAGTGCTCCAGGTCGCCCGGGTGCGGGCCAATCGCCAGGACCCGGTGCTGCCGGCTTAGCAACTCCAACCCGGCATGCAGGGCGACACTCGGGTAGTAGGGCTGCTGCATGCGCCGCCAGACGACCCAGGCCGCCGCCACGGCCCCGCCGGCAATCAGCCAGGGCAGCGTGGAGTCGGAACGTCGCTCCATGGATACCGCCTCCCCAATCAAACCTCTCTCTAGGATGCGCAAAATCGCCCTGAAGTCAGCGAATCACCTCCCGCCATCATCTTCCGCATGAAAAAGGGCGCCGTCCATGGATGACGACGCCCCGTTTTCTGTGATCGTGAAGCTACGGCTTCAGATAGGCCGTGACCAGGTTCAGGTAATACTGGATTCCAACCGGCATCGCTGCCTCGTCAGCCACCATGAGCTTGGGGTGATGGCAGGGGTAGCCGCCATCCGGACCGCCTACGCCGAGATTGCCGAAGCAGCCCGGGCGCTCCTGCACATAGTAGGCGAAGTCCTCGCCATACATGCCGGGCTGCGCTGTATGGACCGCGTCCGGCCCCACGGCGGCGACCGCAGCGCTGCGAGCCAGATCGGTCATTGTCGGGTCGTTGGCGAGGACGGGGTAGCCGAAGTCATAGTTCAGCTCGAAGGTGGCACCGTAGGCATCGCAGACGCCCTGAATCAGCTTCCGCATGAGCTTGGGAACCTGCTCCCGCAGGGCGGGGCTGGTGGTGCGCACGGTGCCTTGCAGGAACGCCCGATCCGCCACCACGTTGCGGGCGGTTCCGGCCTGGAAGTGGCCCACGGTGATCACGAGTTGGTCGAAGGGGCTGACCTGCCGGCTGTGGATATGCTGCAGGGCGTTGACAACCTGTGCCCCTACCACCACGGAGTCGATGGTCTCATGGGGCGCTGCACCGTGACCGCCCCGCCCTTGAATGGTGATGTCGAAGCTGTCCGGAGCGGCGTTGCAGGGACCGGCCACAAAGGAGAGATGGCCGGCGGGCAGACCGGGGTCAACGTGCATGCCAAAGACTGCATCTACATGCGGGTTCTCCAGCACACCGTCCCGCACCATGGCGACCGCCCCGCCGGGCGGAACCTCTTCGGCCGGCTGGAAGATGAAGACCACGTTTCCCGCCAGGTCGGGCTGCAGCTCCCGGATGGCCCGGGCCGCAGCCAGCAGGGTGGCGGTGTGCATGTCATGGCCGCAGGCATGCATGACGCCCTCGGTCTGGGAGGCGTAGGGGAGTCCGGTCTGTTCCTGAATGGGCAGGGCATCCATGTCGGCACGCAGGGCGATGGTCTTACCGGGCCTGCCGCCCCGCAGGACGGCCTTGATCCCGTACCCACCGCCCACACCCGTCTCCGGCTCGTAGCCCATCTCCTTCAGCCGGGAGGCCACGTAGGCCGATGTCTCCTTCTCCTGGAAGCCCAACTCTGGGTGTTGATGCAGCCATCGCCGGGTCTCCACGCCAAACGGGGCGGCTTCCCGGGCCAGGCGCTCCAGCAGGGACTGATCCAAAACCGGCACCTCCAATCAGTCGGTTATTGCAGCCCGGGGGCGGAGGCGAGCAGGGAGTCAAAGAGCACCGGGTTATCCGTGCGTGCTCTCTCCATGACCCTGCGCAGCGCCTCGGTACCCCGCCGTACCGCTTCGGCTTCATTCACCGTCAGGACCTTGCCCTCCTGCACGACGGTCTGGCCACCGACGATTACCCGCTCCACAATCGACTCACTGCCGCACATGACGACGTTGGCCACTGGATTGAGGAGGGGGGTCATGCGGGGGACATCGGCCCGGAGTACGAGGAGGTCGGCCTGCTTGCCCGCCTCCAGGGAGCCAGTCAGGTGACCGATGCCGAGGGCCCGGGCGTTGCCGGTTGTGGCCATGCGGAGCAGTTGGTCGGGGCGCATGGCCCGATCGCGCCCCAGCAGCAGGCTCTGGCTGAGGGTTGCGGCCTGCATCTCCCCGAACATGTCCATGTCGTCGTTGCCGGCGGCACAGTCGGTTCCCAGTGCGACCCGTCCGCCACGCTCCAGCAGCTCCACGGCCCGCAGGCCACGCCCGTGCAGGGAGTGGGTGGTCGGGCAGTAGATGGCCGTGGCCCCGGAGGTGGCCAGGATGTCCAGGTCATCATCGGTCACCCACATGCAGTGGGCGGCCACGACGCGCGGGCTCAGGAAGCCGATCTCCTGCAGGAAGCGCACCGAGCTGTAGTAGCCGGTCCGCTGCCGGATCAGAGCGAGTTCCCGCTGGGTCTGGGCCAGGTGGAGGTGAAGGCGCAGGTCCTCGGCCTCAGCGATCTGGGCCAGTTCCTTCAGCCACGCCGGATCCACCGTGTCGGGGGCGTGGGGCGCCAGCACCGGGTGAACCCGTGGGTGGCGGTCACGCCAGTTCCGGGCGAAGGCCACGCCGGCTTCGAACTCCGCACGCCCGGTGAAGGGGCCATCTTGCGACATGATCGTGTGGCCCAGGACCCCGCGAATGCCGCAGGCTGTGACCTGTTCGGCAATGGCGTCCATGAAGAAGTAGTGGTCGGCAACGGTGGTTGAACCGGCCTTGAGCGACTCCAGCAGGCCGACCATGGCCAGGTCCTTCACATCTTCCCGGGTGAGGAACTTCTCCAGTGGCCACATGATGTCATACAGGGAGTGGCCGGTGCCATAGGTGAGGCCCCGGCAAGAGACCAGGGCGGTGTGCGAATGGGCGTTCACTAGCCCGGGCATCACGATCCTCCCGGTGCAGTCAATGCGCTCAGCGTCGGGATAGGCGGCGGCTACTGCCTCTACCTCTCCGACCATGGCGATCGTCTCTCCCACCACGGCAACACTGCCCTTGAGCAGAATGCGGTTATCGGCATCCTGCGTCAGGACACAGGCTCCTTCCAGGATCCACGTCGGATGCGTCATGCCAGCACCTCCACAGGGGTGGTCTCACCGGTCTGGAGCAGGGAGTCGACCTCGGCCCGGAGTGGCATGGCTGGTTGCGCCCCCGGGCGTGTGGCGGCCAGAGCGCCCGCGGCGGATGCGAACAGCAGCGCTTCGGAGCCGGACCGGCCCTCCACCAGCGCGACCCCAAGGCCTGCGGCGAAGGCGTCTCCGGCAGCGGTGGTATCGACGGTCCGCACACGGAAGGCGGGCACGTGCTCCGGTCGGCCGTGGACCAGGTGGACCGAGCCCCGGGCGCCCAGTTTCACCACCGGGGAGGCGATCCCCCGCTCTGCCAGCGCGCGGCAGGCCCGGGCAGCGGCCTGCGGGGAGTCCACGACAGAGCCGCAGAGCGCCGAGGATTCCGTCTCGTTGGGGGTGGCCCAGGTGCTCAGCCGGTAGAACTCGCCAGGCAGGGGGGAGGTGGGGGCGGGAGCCGGGTCCAGCATGGTGACCACGCCGCACTCACGGGCCACCTGGAGGGCGTAGAGCGCCGTGTCCAGGGGGATCTCTAACTGGAGCATGACCAGCTTGGCCGCGGCGATGGCCGGGCGGGCGCGATCGATATCCTCCCGGCTGAGGCGGGCGTTGGCGCCCGGGACGACCACAATGGCGTTCTGGCCCGCCTGGTCGACGGCAATATGGGCGGTACCGCTGGATGCGTCGGGGTCCACTGTCACGAACTCGGTGCCCACGCCAGCGTCGCGGAGTGCCTCCGCAATGGTCTGACCGGCGGGGTCGCGGCCGATGCGTGCCACCATGGCGACCCGGCCACCCAGCCTTGCGCAGCCTACCGCCTGGTTGGCGCCCTTGCCCCCGCATACCTGGAAGAATCGGTCGCCCAGTACCGTCTCACCCGGCCGGGGGAGGTGCGGGGTCGTGACGTTGAAGTCGATGCTGGCGCTTCCGATCACGATGATGTCATACATGGAGCTTGACCTCCTGTTCGACCGGCCCGCCACCTGTCTGGCAGCGGGCCGGCCATTCTTCTATCCCAGGAGCTTGTCGACCTGCGTTACCCGCATGACGACGGCACTCCGGCACCACGGGAAGCGCTCCTGAAGCTGAGCGTGGACAGGCGTGCCCGACTCGAGGGCTGCGGTTCCTGTCAGGCGGTATCCGGCGGCCGTGCCGGACGGGAGGCGGCTGCCTACCACCATCTGCACGGGGCTGCCCTGGAGCAGGTTGCTCTCGGTCTGGCGGTACCCGCCGGCCGGGAAGGCCAGGGTCTGGTCGTCCAGCAGGGTCAGGAAGGACTGCCAGGTAGCCACTAGGTGCGGGCCGGCAGGACCGTTAGTCACAAAGGTGGCCGAGCCTTCCTGGCTGAGTACTGCGCGGACGGCTTCGTTGATCATGAATGGACCTTCCTTTCAAACGAGGGATGGGGTGCTAGCGCCGGAGTCGGGTGGCGAAGCTTGTGCCCTGCTGGCCCTGCCAGGGTACGTTCAGCAGGTCGGCGACAGTCGCACCCAGGTCGGCCAGCGATGGCCGGACGCCCAGGTCCAGGCCGTCCTTCACCGGCTTGCCCCACATGAGCAGGGGGACATACTCCCGGGTGTGGTCGGTTCCGGGGAAGGTGGGATCATTTCCGTGATCGGCGGTGATGATCAATACATCGGTATCGCCCATGAGCCCCTGAATCTCCGGCAGGCGGTTGTCGAAGTACTCCAGGGCGGCAGCGTAGCCCTCCACGTCGCGGCGGTGACCGTAGTGCATGTCGAAGTCGACTAGGTTGGTAAAGATCATCCCCCGCTTGCCAGACCGCAGGTAGGCTAGGGTGGCGTCGATCCCCTGCTGATTGTTGGCGGTCTTGGTGCTCTCCGTAATGCCGTGACCGACGAAGATATCTTCGATCTTGCCCACCGCCTGCACGGCGAGGCCGGCGCAACGGACAAAATCGAGGAGCATGGGATCCGGCTCCAGGGCGTAGTCGTGCCGGTTGGCGGTCCGCTTGAAGGTCGCCGCCGAGGTTCCCAGGAACGGGCGGGCAATAACCCGACCGACACGGTGCTCCCCCTGCAGGATTTGTCGGGCGACCTCGCAGAGCCGATAGAGCTCGGGCAAAGGGTAGATCTCCTCATGGGCGGCAATTTGCCAGACACTGTCGGCCGAGGTGTAGATGATCGGCTTTCGGGTGCGCATGTGCTCTTCACCAAGCTGCTGGATGATCTCTGTGCCCGAGGCCACCGTGTTACCCAGGATACCTGGTACGCCGGTCTCCTTAACGAACCGCTCGATCAGTTCGGCGGGGAAGCCCTCCGGATAGGTGCGGAAGGGCTGGTCGATCCGAAGGCCCACCATCTCCCAGTGGCCGGTCATGGTATCCTTACCGTGGCTTACGGTGGCCATTAGGCCCGCTGCCCCGACCGCATCGGCGCCAGTCGCCGGGGTGCCCGGCAGGGCCACCAGGTTGCCGAGGCCCATCTTGCCCAGGTGGGGCAGGTTCAGTTGGCCTCGTGCGCGCGCCAGGTTGCCCAGGGTGTTGCTCCCCACATCGCCAAAGACGGCGGCGTCGGGGAGGGCTCCGGCGCCCACGCTGTCCAGCACAATCAGAATCACGCGATCCGCAGACTCTCTCACGGGTGATCGCCTCCATCGCTCCGTCCCGTGCGCGGGGCTGGGGCCAATCAGGCGCCCAGCCGCTGCAGCAGGAGGTTCATGAATCGGTCTACATCCACCTTGAGGCAGACGTTCACGTTGGGATCGGTGACTGCCACCCGGCGCAGTTCACCCACAGTCTGTCCGCGAGTGATCTCGCCGGCGCACTCGACATCGACCGCCATGAGCCGGGTCTTGACCAGATCAGGCATCTCCGCCACAGCCACGGCCAGCGGATCATGCATGGCACATCCGCGGATGCCCGGATAGAAGGTCTGGTAGCCGCCCATGTAAAAGCGGGTGGCCTCGGCCAGGACCCGGGAACCCGGAACCGCCGATTCATTGATCCGATCCAGGTCCTCCGGAGTCAGCAGGGTCTGCATGGTCACATCGAGCCCCACCAGGACGATGTTCGCCCCGGAGCGGAAGACGATGCGGGCTGCCTCGGGATCGGACCAGATATTCGCTTCGGCAACCCTGGTCACGTTGCCGGGCACGGTGACAGCCCCGCCCATGATCACCACGGAGGCGAACAGCTTGGCCGCTTCCGGGTCTTGCAGAACTGCCATGGCCAGGTTGGTGAGGGGACCCACTGCGATCAGGGTGAACTCCCCGGGGTTGGCCCGGGCGGTCTGGATCAGGTAATCCACTGCATGGAGCTCCTGAGGCGCCCGGCGGGGGGCCGACAATTCCACGCCGCCCAGGCCGTTCGGCCCGTGCACCACGCTCCCGCCCCGGGTGTAGGGGTGGAGGAGCGAGCGGCCAGCACCCGGGTAGACAGGGATCGACTCTGCGCCCAGGATCTCCAGGAGCTGCAGCGTGTTGCGGGTGGCCGAGTCAATGTCGATATTGCCGTAGGTCGTTGTAATGGCCTCGAGTTGGAGGCCGGGAGAACGCAGGGCGTAAGCGATCGCCAGGGCGTCATCCACCCCGGTGTCTACATCGAGAATCACACGCTTTGGCATGTCTACTCGACCTCGATCTTGGCCAGTTCTTCCATGACCTGGTCCATGTTGTAGCAGTAGCAGCCGCCGTCGAGGACCGCACCAGCCAGGAAGAGGTTGAGGTCAATGCCCTCCGGCCCCTTCTCCGCCTGCTTCCGGCTGTCGTTGATCAGGCCGATGATCTTCTTCTTTGACTTGTTCTGCTGCATCTGGGCCCAGAAGATGCCGATCTCCACGGCGGTGCCGTCATCCACCTGGACGCCGTCCAGAATGGCGAGGATCACGTTTGCCGGGCCGAGGCCCGACATGTCCTTGTCAAAACAGGACTTGGGCGTAAGGGGAGTGCCCTCCTCCCGGGGCTGCTCGTGGGGAACGAAGACCTCGTAACCGGCTTCGCGAAGCCGCTTGGCCGAGGCGCTGATGAACTCGCGCTCATAGGGCTGGAACAGGGGGCCTGCAAAGTAGATCTTCAGAGCCATAAAGAACGCCTCCTATGTGTAGAGAAAGACGAGGGTGGGACAGGGTCAGAGCCTGTCCCACCCTTCGTGGAATGCGAAAGCGGTCTGTTATTTGCCGGCAGCCTGGTCGCGCCGGGCGCAGCGGGCCATCGCCTTGAGCGAGATCAGGATCAGGTCGTCCTCGCCCTTGATGAACTCGGCGTTGTCGGCATGATTGGCGATCTCCATGCCCTCGGCGGAGGACTGCTTGATCTTCTTGGCGTTGCCGCCGTCGAGCACGAAGGCAGCGGCACAGCGCCAGCCGTTGTAGGAGCCAACGATGAACTGGGTGTCGGCCTCCATCTCCATGGCGATCAGGCCCGCCTTGCGGAGCAGGGCGCCAACGTTCGGGTCCTTCGGACCGTAGAAGGCATCGCCGGCAGAGGTGACGCCCAGGTGGGCAGTAACGCCCAGCTCCTCAGCGGCCAGCTTCATATCCAGGGTCAGATCGAAGTTGGGCACGGAGGGGAAGGAGGCCGGGAGGAAGTTGTAGGAGGTACCGCCGAGGCGGACGACGCCGGTGGAGATGGCGATGTCGCCCACGCCCAGGTAGTCCTGGCCGGCGCCGGAGGAGCCGACACGAATGAAGGTGTCGACGCCGAGACGGGCCAGCTCCTCCATGGCAATGGCGACGACGGGGCCGCCCATGCCGGTGGAACAGACGCTCATGAAGACGCCCTCGAAATAGCCGCTGTAAATGTAGTAGCCGCGGGTGGCGGAGACGACCCGGCAGTCATCGAGCTGTTCAGCGATCTTGCGGCCACGCAGGTGGGAACCGGGGATGAAGCAGTAGCGGGAGACCTCTTCCTGACGAACCTTGATATGATGGGTGGTGAAGCTTTCGCCGGCAGGCAGGGCGGGCACATACTCACGATAGGCGTGTTCGGGATTGAGGATAGGCATGAATGTTTCCTCCTAAAGTATTAGTTGGTCCTGCGGGTCTATATCAGTCGGCAGCCGGAACCACACGGTAGTGGGGCGCTCGAACCGCCCAGGACGCCAGGACGATATCGAACACGTAGACACCGAGGCAGAGGATCAGCAGGGAGCGGTAGCCGAGGACACCCGAAATAGCGGCGCCAATGAGCGGCGTCACGGTCAGGAACGGACCGGTGATCGCATTGGCCAGCGCCACGAAGAGCGGGGTCCGCTCGGGCGGGCTGGTCGCCATGTTCAGGTTGGTTACCGAGAGGATCAGTCCTTGCTGGTAGAAGCCCTGGAGCACGAAGACGGGGTAGAGCGCCACCGGCGACTGGGCCATCAGGACCAGGATGATCATGATCAGCCCGATGCCAAAGGTGACCTGGAAGACCCGCATGAACCCGATCTTGTCACCGACCATTCCCCAGAGCAGGTTGGCTACCAGGCCGCCGACAACAAGGACGATCGTATAGGTAGCAACGTGGGCGCCGGTGGCTTTCAGCGTTGTCACCGCATGGAAGGTGAAGAACGCGGCGGCCATTTCGGCGAACGTGACCACAACCCGCGCCGCAATGTAGCGGGCGTAGGAGGGGTACTGGCGCATGATCGAAGGGATCTCACGCAGGGTTGCCAGAATCGGCTGGGGCTGTTCCGGGATCGGGTACGGCACCTCCTTGAACATCATCGCCGGCAGGATGCTGATCACAGCAAAGACGGCGAGGATCGCAAAGAAGTAGATAAACCCGTACGGGAAGGCGACGTTGTCGAGAATCCAGCGCAGCCCCGCAGCGACGGCCAGGCTGACACAGGCGTCCAGGAAGTAGGCGAAGCCCAGGAAGCGGCCCCGCATGGTCGGGAAGACCTTTGCCACGAAGTTGGCCCAGAGCGGGCCCACCAGGCCATTGCTGAAGGCATAGATCACCAGGGCCAGGTAGAAGACCGCCACCGGCCAGACCGGGTTGGGTCCCGTAGCCAGCGCAGCGCTTGCCAGGAAGAGAATCATCGAGCTACGGGAGAAGATGGTACCGAGAACCCACAACCGCTTCTTCTGCTGGAACCGGGCTGTGTAGCTGGCCCAGAAGAGCTGGGAGACCATGTTGCCCAGGGTCAGGATCGCCGGAATCATGCCGGCGGCGGTCTGCGAAGCGGTGAAGAAGCTGAGGAAGTAGACCAGGGTGACCGTGGGGTTCAGCACCTTGGAAATTGTGGCGAAGCTGGCGGTATCGAACAGCAGGGAGAGGAAGTTTCGCCTGTGGTACCGCTGTTGTTCCGCCTGGTACGTGGTCAGATCCATGGATTGAACTTACTCCTCTACTGCGTAGGCCTCGGGCGGAAGCACGACCCTCTTCTTCTTCTCACGAAGCAGAACCATGGCGATGATCGTGACCACGTAGGGCAGCATGAGCACGAACTGAGGCGGGATCCGCATTCCCTGAAGGCGCATGGTCAAGCCTTCGGCCACGCCGAACAGCACCGAGGAGATCAGCACACCAAACGGGACGCCCTGGCCCAGGATCACCGCGACGACCGAGACGAAGCCACGTCCTGCCGTCATGTTGATCAGGAAGAGGGTGACCAGGCCCAGGGAGAGCTGGGAGCCAGCCAGGCCGGACAGGGCGCCCGACATGACCACCGCGAAGTACTGCATGAGCGGGGTCTTGATGCCCAGAGAGTCGGCTGCCTTCATGTTCTGGCCCACCGAGCGGAGCCGGAGGCCGAACGGGGTGTGGAACATCAGCACGTTGATAATGATCACGATCAGGAAGGAGAGGTAGACGACCGGTGTCTGGCCGGATACCGCCTTTAGAATGGGGATCGACTCGATGATCGGGATGTCCCATTTCGGCAAGGGGATGATCTGCGGGTCGATAAAGCTACCCTTCACTCCCCAGAGGAAGCGCATGAGGAAGGTCGTAATGCCGGCCGCGAACAGGTTGATCGCAATGCCAATGACGAGCGTGTTGGCCTTGTACCGCAGGACGACCACGGCGTACATGAAGGCGACGAGCGAGGAGGCGATGACCGCAGCCAGAATACCCATCACCCACGAACCGGTGTAGTAACTGCCGGCCACAGCAGCAAAGGCGCCGATCAGCATGAAGCCTTCCAGGGCGATGTTGACGGTGCCGGCTGCACCGCAGAGCATACCGCCCAGGGCGGCGAGCAGGATCGGGGTGGTCATGCGGATCGCAGCGGCGATCAGCTCGGTATCGAAGATACTACGCAGCGTTTCCACTTGTAGGCGCCCCCTTTCCGGCATTGGCCTTCTTCTTCTTGAACCAACCCTGCGAGCTGACGAACATGTTGGATGCAATGAAGAAGATCACCGTTGCCTGAACCACGTTGCGCAGCTCCATGGGGACCTGGGTCATGCGATCCATACCCATGGAACCGGTCTTGAGGGCGGAGAAGAGGAAGGAGGCGACGAAGGTACCGATCGGGGTGGAGCTGCCGAGAATGGCGGAGGAGACCCCGTCAAAGCCGTAGCCAGGTGAGAAGGCGTCAACGAACTTGTAGTGAACGCCCATGACCTCAATGGCGCCGGCAATACCAGCGATCGCACCGGACATGAACATCGCCTGCATGATCACCTGCTTGCTGTTAATGCCGCCGTACTCGGCGAACAGCGGGTTGAGGCCGCTCATGCGGAACTCGTAGCCCCGGCGGGTCTTCATGAGGAACCACCAGAACAGGACTACCATGACAATTGCCACGAGATAGCCGGTATGCAGGCGGGTACCGGGCAGAATCACGTCCAACTGGGCGGACTCCACAATGCGCTGGGTCTGGGCGATCATACCCTTGGACGCGGGGGTCCGGTCCTTGAAGGGGTTGTTCACCGCCCAGGCGGTGAAAAAGGTGGCAATGTAGTTCATCATCAGGGTGGTGAGGAACTCGCTGACCCGGAACTTGACCCGCAGCCAGCCGGCCAGAGCGCCCCACAGCCCACCGGCAACAGCGCCGGCAGCCATGACTGTGGGAATCTCCAGGAACCAGGGCAGATCGATCATGTAACCGGCCAGACCGGCTGCCAGGGCGCCGAGATAGAGCTGTCCCTCACCGCCGAGGTTGACCAGGCCAGCCTGGAAGGCGACGGCGTAGCTGAGACCGGTCAGGAGCAGCGGCAACTGGCGGGTGAGGGTGGCGGCCAGCTCGTCCTTTCCAAGGAAGGCTCCCTTGAACATGGCCGAGTATGCGGTAACCGGACTCTCACCGACCGTGATAATGACCAAACCCCCAATGATCAGGGAGGCGGCAACCGCCAGAATGGGGGGAAGAGCGGTACTCAGGTCCCAGTTGAAGGGTTTGCGCAGTCTGTTGAGCATCGTTCTCCTCCTCTTACTCTGCGCTGACCTGCGCACCGCTGGTGGGGCGGACGCCGGCCATCATCAGGCCCAAGGTCTCTCGGTCGGCGGCCTGTCCGGAGACCTCGCCGATCAGCTTCCCTTCGTTCAGCACGATAATCCGGTCGGAGAGCGACATGACCTCATCCAACTCGGTGGAGACGAGGAGCACGGCGTGTCCAGCGTCACGGGCGGCGACGATCTGGCTGTGCAGGAACTCGATCGCACCGATATCCAGCCCGCGAGTCGGCTGGGAGGCGATCAGCACCGGCTTGTTCAGGCTGATCTCACGGCCGGCAATCAGCTTCTGGGCGTTGCCGCCCGAGAACTGCCCGGCCTTGGTCATGCGCTGGCGGGGACGGACGTCGAACTTCTCCATGATCTCTTCGGCATGGGCGGCGGCGGCAACATAATCGATCTGGACGCCCTTCGAAATGGGGCTGGTGTTGTGGAAGAACATAATGGCGTTCTCTTCAGCAGAAGCGCCACCCGCAACACCACGCTTGTAGCGGTCCTCGGGGATATGGGCCAGACCGGTCTGGCGAATGGCGAAGGGAGTGGCGTTGGTCACATCCTGCCCGGCGACCTTCACCTTGCCCTGCTCCGTATGGCGCAGACCTGCGATCGCCTCGACCAACTCACTCTGACCGTTGCCGGCCACCCCGGCTACACCCAGAATCTCGCCGCCGCGGATCTCAAAGGAGATGCCACGCACCGCCAGGACTGCCCGGTCGTCGGCCACCCAGAGATTCTTGACCGAGAGCTGCACCTCACCGGGATCCACCGGCTTCTTCTTCATCTCCAGGAAGACCTCGCGGCCTACCATGGTCTGGGCCATCTCACGAATGGAGGTCTCCTTGGTCGGCTTGTCCATGGTCACCCTACCGTGTCGCATGACGCTGACGTGGTCAGAGATCTCCATGACTTCTTCAAGCTTGTGGGTGATGAAGATGATCGTCTTGCCTGCATCGACCAGGCCGCGCAGGATGACGAACAACTCTTTGGTCTCCTGCGGTGTGAGTACGGCGGTTGGCTCATCGAGAATGAGAATCTCAGCGCCCCGGTAGAGCGTCTTCAGAATCTCGATACGCTGCTGCGTACCAACCGGCAGGGTGCGTACCCGGGCGTTGGGATCGATCTTGAAGCCGTTGCGGGTGGCCAACTCTTCAACCTGCTTGATCGCCTTCTTGCGATCGAGGAAGGCATGCATGAAGCCACGGCGAGGTTCGGCTGCGAGAATGATGTTTTCGTATACGGTGAAGGCGGGAACGAGCATGAAGTGCTGGTGCACCATGCCGATTCCGTGGGCGATCGCCGCGGTGGGATTGTGGAACGTAACGGGCTCCCCGTTCATGAGGATCTCGCCCTCATCGGGATGATAGAGACCGTAGATGATGTTCATAAGGGTCGACTTGCCGGCCCCGTTTTCGCCGACAAGGGCATGAATTGTTCCCTTACGGAAAGTGAGATTCACCTGATCATTTGCCAATACGCCGGGGAACCGTTTGGTGATCCCACGGAGTTCCAGGAGCTCTGCCAACGTAGGTCCTCCTCACCGGCTGGAGATGGTCCGGGGTGGCCGTTTCGGGCCACCCGGACTGCGAGTTCATGGCTAGTTGGACTGCATCTTGTCGACGACCTTGATCTTGCCGTCGATGATGTCCTGGCGCACCTTGGCGACCTTGTCCAGGTTCTCCTTGGTGGCGTTCTTGATCGAGATGTCAGAGTTGACAGGGGGCAGGCCGGAGAGGCCAACGCCGTCATCAGCCAGGCCCATGACGATGGTCTCAGCGGTGAACTTGCCGTCGACGAGGTCCTTGGCGGCGGTGAAGACGGCATTGTCGACCCGCTTGATCATGGAGCCGATCATGTTCTCGGGGGCGAGGTAGTCCTGGTTAGAGTCGACACCGACGGTCCACTTGCCAGCCTGCTTGGCGGCCTCGATCGTGCCGGCGCCGGAGCCGCCAGCGGCGGAGTAGGTCACGTCGATGCCCTTGTTGTACATGACGGTGGCAAGCTCCTTGCCCTTGGCGGCGTCGGTCCAGGAGCCAACATAGGCGACCTCAACCACGATGTTGGGGTTGACATCCTTGGCGCCCTGCTCGTAGCCACCCTGGAAGCGGTGGATCAGGGGGATATCCTGTCCGCCAATGAAGCCGATCTTGCCGGTCTTTGAGACCATGGCAGCCAGGGCGCCGGCCAGGTAGGAACCCTCATGCTCACGGAAGACGACGGAGCGGATATTGTCGCCCTTGGCTTCCGCATCGATGAGCAGGAACTTGGTGTTCGGGAACTGAGGGGCGACCTTGTGGTAGAGGTCCACATAGGTGAAGCCAAGAGAGATGATTAGGTCATAGCCGTCCTTGGCGAGGGCGACCACGTTCTCTTCATAGGAAGCGATCTCGGGAGCTTCGATTACCTTAGTCTGAACCTTATCGCCCATTTCCTTCTGCAGCCGCTTCATGCCGTCCCAGGCGCTGTCAGCGAAGGAGCGGTCGCCCAACTGGGTAACCAGAAGGGCTACCTTGGTCTTCTCCGCAGCGGGGGTCGAGGAGTTAGAAGGGGTGGAGGAGCCGGAAGGGGCGGGGCTCTTGCTACAGGCAGCGAGGGCGAAGGTCAGCGTAAGAATCATCATGATCGCAATCCAGGTCGAGATCCGTTTCATCGTTGAGTCCCCCTTAGTTAGTGACATCCCATGCGATCGGGTCACGTACCCAAGCGAACCGTCTCTGTGCACCTCCTGCGGGTCAGGCTGGGCCGACCATGGTTTCCAGGAACCGAGAGACAAACCAAGCATGGTTGACCGTTTTGGCGACGCGGACCTTCGACCGCTGCGGGTCTTGCCGGCGCCACCGACGGCGGTCAGCCAAGGTTATACCACGGGTAAGGGGGCTGAGCGCTTCCACATCGATCCAGAGGTCCTCCCACTCGATCAGTTCGGGATAGACCACGGAGGCGACGGTCAGGAGATCATGAACGGCCCGCTCCTTGCGGTCACCATAGTAAGCCGACTGAATCAGACGGGCGATGAAGTGGTTGACCGGGTCCTCCGGGCCGGCCATCAGGCTGGCAACCTCTCGCTCGCCAAAGGGAGCCCGGTCGGTGACGTCGAGCCCCACCATGCGGAGGGGAGCACCCGAGCGAAAGACCACCTGGGCCGCCTCTGGGTCACACCAGATGTTGAACTCACCGGCCGGGGTGACATTCCCCGACTCCCACACCGCACCGCCCATGATCACGATCTCCTTAAGCCGATGGGCCAGACTGGGATCCTTGAGCAGGGCCAGGGCGACGTTGGTGAGCGGCCCTACCGCGACGAGGGTAACCTGGCCGGGCAGGCGCTTGCTCGTGCTGATGATCAGATCGACCGCGTGTGTCTCGACCGGGGTCTTGCGCTGCGGCTCCTGGCTGAGACCGTTCATGCCGTCCTGGCCATGCGCATAGGCAGCGTCCTGGAGCGGGCGAATCAGGGGGCGGTCACACCCCTTGGCCACGGGAACCTCCATCCGGCCAGCCAGTTCCACGAGGAAGAGCGCGTTACGCAGCGTGTTCTCCTGCCCCACGTTCCCGGCTACCGTCGTGATCGCTTCAATCAAAATATCTTGATGTCGCAAGGCGAAAAGAATCGCCAGTGCGTCGTCAACCCCGGGGTCTGTGTCAAAGAGAAGATGCTCCACGTCTCTTCCTCCTGCTGTTGGGATCGATGGTGACTAGACTTGACGGGGCGGTGCGGTGGACTTTCGGACGACCAGTTCGTGTGGAACCTCGGTAGTGGTGGGTTCGATGGACAGCCCCTCCACCTGCCGGATCAGGCTCTGTGCCAGGCCCCTGCCCTGCTCATACGCCTTCGTATCAACGGTGCTCAACTCGGGATCAACCATCATGGTCTCGTCAATGTTGTTGATCCCGACGAGGGAGACGTCACCCGGACAGGTGAGGCCAAGATGCTTGATCCCCCTCAGGGCGCCCAGGGCCATCAGGTCGTTACCGGTGTAGATGGCCGTTATGGTGGGATCCGCCTGCAAGAGTTGCAGTGCACCCTGGAAGCCACTGGAAATGAAGTAGTCGCCCTCAAAAATCCACTCCGGACGCACGGCTTGTCCGGCTGCCTCCAGCGCTGCGACATACCCGGCCTTGCGGTCACGCCCAGCCCGGGTCCTGATCGGTGCGGACAGGTGGGCGATATGCCTGTGGCCCAGCGAGAGTAAGTGCTTCACGGCTGTCCTTGCCGCCTCAACATTATTGATATAGACCACGTCGACCCCAAGCTGCCGGTGAATCGGGTTGCAGCTGACGACTGGCATGCCTTTCTTGCGCAGTTGATTGACACGGGTACCAGGCGTTGCGGTACCCGTGAAGGCCACACCCGCGACTCGGTTCTCGACCAACAGGTCGATGTGTCCCTGCTCGCGACGAGGATTTTCGTCACTGTCCGCGAGAATGACGCTGTAACCTGATTTGTGGGCCTCATCCTCAAAGCCACGGGCCATGGCAGGGAAGACCGAGTTTCGAATGTCGGGGATGATCAAACCAAAGGTTCGGCTGCGCTGCGTCTTCATGGTACGGGCCAACTGGTTCGGTCTGTAGCCGAGCAGTTCGACCGCCTCCAGCACCTTGGCCCGAGTCTCCGGGCTGATCGACGGGTGGCCGTTGAGCGCCCGGGATACCGTGGCAATTCCCACACCGGCCGCTGCGGCTACATCTCTAATGGTTGGTAGATTCTGCATGACCGCACCTCCTGAGTCAGCGGGAGTCGGCACGTGGAAACGTTTCCGGCATCGTGATCACGAAAACCCTAGGGAGATAGGGGTTCTGGAGACTCGCCCTGGCCGAATCGGCTCATCTGGAAACGTTTCCAAGTTGACGAGAAGGATTGGATGCCCGTGTGAGGTTTCCCTTGACCCGCAAGGATGATTCTGGTAGGGCGTGTTATGTCTAGCTCATGCAGGGCAAATTGCTAGTATAATATGGCTATGCGTAGATAGATAGGAGTCTCCGCAGAGGCGAACACCTCTGTAAGAGGTTGAACGCCTGCTTCCCCAGCGGTAATATGAAAGAATAGCGGAGAGGAGGATTGATGTGACGGCCCAGAAGTCGGTGGCCTTTACAACCCTCGGCTGTAAGGTCAACCAGTACGATTCCGAGGCCATGATGGCGCTCTTCCGTCAGTCGGGCTATCGCATTGTCGACTTTCAGGATGTCGCGGATATTTACATCATCAACACCTGCACGGTAACCGGACGAGGGGCTGCCAAGAGCCGCCAGCTCATTCGCAACGCCGTCCGCCGCTCGCCGCTCGCCGTGGTGGCAGTGACCGGCTGCTATACCCAGACAGCGCCCGATGAGGTCGCCGGGATTCCCGGCGTCTCTCTGATCATTGGCAACCAGGACCGGAACCGTGTCGTGGAACTCTGCGAGCAGGCCGCTAACTCCCCCGAGCCCATCCGTGCTGTGAATAACATTTGGATGGCCCGGGAGTTTGAGGAGATGCCAGTCAACTCCTTTATGGGCCACACCCGGGCCGTGGTGAAGATCCAGGAGGGGTGCAATATCTTCTGCACCTTCTGCATCATCCCGTACGCTCGTGGGAAGCCCCGCAGCAGGCAGCCCGAATCGGTGGTGCAAGAGGTGAAGCGCCTCGCCGCAGAAGGCTTCCGCGAGGTTGTCTTGACCGGTATTCACCTTGGCTCGTATGGCGAGGACTACAAGAACTCCTTCTCCCTTGCACAGGTGGTGGAGGAGTTGACCTATATAGATGGCCTGGACCGGATTCGCCTCTCCAGCCTGGAGCCGAAGCACCTGTCGCCGCACTTGATGGATCTGCTGCAGCATCATCCGAAGGTGTGCCGCCATCTTCACCTGAGCCTCCAGTCCGGCTCCCAGGGCGTCCTGGAGCGGATGAAGCGGGCCTACACGGCTCAGGAGTACCGAGAGGTGGTCCAGGAGCTGCGCCGGCGGATCCCCGACCTGGGACTCACGACCGATGTGATCGTGGGCTTCCCCGGCGAGAACGAAGAGGAGCACCAGGAGTCGATGGCCTTTATTCGGGAGATGGGATTCAGCCGGCTTCACGTCTTCCCGTACTCGGCCCGCCGGGGTACGCCGGCGGCTAGCATGCCGGGCCAGGTCCCCAGGGCGGTCAAGGAGCGGCGGACCCATGAGATGATCGCCCTGGGCCGCGAGCTGGGCCTGGACTTCGCCCGCCGCCACGAGGGGCAGACCCTTTACGTGCTGGCCGAGGAGGAGGCCGACGCCGGCGATGGGTGGCTGGAGGGCTACACAGACAACTACCTGCGTGTCCGGGTGCCCGGTGGCGACGAACTGAAGAACTGCCTGATCCCGGTCAGGATCGCCCACGCCGATGAGGATTACTGCACCGGTGAGATGGACGGCCACCCGATCGGTCCGACGGTCAGGGTACGCCGCTCTGCTGCGGAAATGGACCTGCCCCTCATTCAACTGGAGGATGAACGCTAAACGATGAGTCGAGCACCCGCTGTCGCAAGCCGACCGGAGCGCCGCCCCGCCCTCTCCGCCATGGATCTGGCCCTGCTGGGGGTCGTGGCGGCGTGGGGATTTGGCTACGTGGCATTTGCCATGGGCCTGCGGGAGATCCCGACCGGCCTGTTTAACCTGCTCCGGTACGTTATCGCTACCCCGCTCTTCTGGCTCATACTCAGCCGTTCTGGCGAGGACTGGCGCCTGCCCCGGCGCGACTGGCCGCGAACGATTGCGACCGGGCTGATCGGCGTCTTCGTTTACAGTATGGTCTTCTCCAGTGCCGCCAAGTTCACGACTGCGGCTAACACAGCACTCCTGCTGGCCCTCTCGCCCGTCTGGGGTGTACTGATGAACTGGGCCGGCGGACGGGGCGCACCTGACCTTCGTTTCGCGCTCGGCTCCTTCACTGCATTTGGCGGTGCGGCTATGGTGATCGCATTCGGCACGGGTCGGCTGGACTTCAGCCTGGCCTCCCTGCAGGGCGACCTCCTGGCGCTTGCGGCCAGCGTGCTCTGGGCCTGGTACGGCATTGTGGCCCTGCCGCTCCTCAAGGATCACAGCGGAACCAAGGTCCAGGCCTGGATCAGTCTGGTCGCGGTGGCCGGATTCATGGCCTATCAGGGGCCGGCGGCCCTTTTCTTCGACTGGAGCGCCGTTTCGGTGAGCGGTTGGCTTGGACTGGTCTACGTGGCGCTGATCGGGACCGTCTTCGCCCATATGGTGTGGTACATTGCCATTTCCCGGGTGGGTCCCGCACGGGTTATGCTCGTCATGTACCTGATTCCGGCCCTGGCGGCCGTTTCGGGCGCACTCTTCCTGGGGCAGCCCTTCAGCTGGCTCCAACTGGCGGGAGCAGCAATCACACTGGCTGGTGTGGCGCTGGTCCGGCGTGTATAGACTCAAATGGGCCGGGGCTCGCAGCATGGCGAAGCCCCGGCCCCTGGCACGGATCTCACCCGCCAATCGGCTGGCCGGGCTCAGCGGCCCGTGCGCTTTCGAAGATGAGGACCGGCTGCACCTCCGGGCCGATAATCGGCGCACCCGCCCCGACCAGCACTGTTCGGGGTTGTAGGATCGCTTCCACTTGTTCCGCCTCAGCCGGGGCGCCAATCGGCAGTCCGCCGCCGCCGAAGGTCTCGGCACCGATCGGTCCACCTTCCGTCCCGATAAAGAAGGCACCAATCGGACCAGAGGGCGAAATGGTCGCAATGAAGAGGGTGGGGGGAAGGGGACCGCCGCCGCCCCGGAAGATTTGGGTTAACGGGCCGGCAAGGGGCAGACCCCCGCTAAAGACCCCGCCCAGAATGGCGATCGGGGCGCCGCCTATGTTGAAGAGCGGGGAGATCGGTGGAACTGTGCCCGGCGTAATCCCGGCCTCCACCGCAATCCCAGGTGTAACGAAGGCCCCGGGCGCCGAGATAAAAGCACCGCCACTGCCCGGGACCCCGGCCGGGTCGATCGGGCCGCCGCCGGAGACCACAGCCTGGGCAATGGGGCTGCCAATATCTCCTGGCTCCATACCAATGGGCCTGCCATCCGGGCCGAGTTGATCGTCAGGCATGACAAACGCTCCCCCGCGTGATGTGAAGGCAGAAGGTTGCATACTCACCGAATCTGGCAATGCAGCGAAGGGTGGTCGTGCAGATGCGTATCACACACTATGAGTTGGGTGTGGCCCTTGACCTCCCGCCGGAGCGATCACGGTGGGGCGCACGTACACCTTGCTGGGGCCAGACATACTCTGGTACCCGGCGGCGGTTCCGCCAGCGGGACTTGCCACCCGCCCCATGATTCGCTACGCTAAACGATATGAGCCACAGGCCGTAACCACAGGGCGCTCCCGCCCGTTATTCCAGCCAGCAACGTACCCGTTCCCGGTGGAAGGAGATGCCCCATGACCGCGAAGACCCGAGTCTATCTGATCTTTGGTGGCCGATCTGGCGAGCACGAAGTCTCGCTCATGTCCGCCAAGAATGTCATGCAGGCCCTCGACAAGAGCAAGTATGAGGTCGTACCGATCGGAATCACTAAGCAGGGGCAGTGGGTCCTGACAGGTGACCCCATGAAGGCGCTGAACGAGGGCGTGGAGAAGGCAGGTGGCTTCCCGGTCGGCCTCCTGGGTGATCCCACCCACCGAGAGCTTGTGCCGGTCGGCGGCGCCGCCTCTCCGCTGGAGCCCTCTGAGCAACCCGCCGTCTTCTTTCCGGTCCTCCACGGCACCTACGGGGAAGATGGCACCATTCAGGGCCTCCTCGAGATGGCCAACGTGCCGTACGTGGGCTGTGGCGTCCTCGCCTCTTCGGTCGGCATGGACAAGGGCGTGGCCAAGGCGCTCTTCCAGCAGGCCGGCCTCGAAGTGGCCCCCTACCAGGTCTACCTCCGTCGGGACTGGGAGACCAAGCCCGACGCCATGATCGAGCAGATTGAGGCCACCTTCGGCAAGTATCCTGTCTTCATCAAGCCGGCCAACCTCGGCTCCTCGGTCGGAATCTCCAAGGCGAAGGACCGGGAGAGCCTTCGCACCGCCATGACCGTGGCAGCCCGCTTCGATCGGCGGATCATCGTGGAGGAGGGGCTGGATGCCCGCGAGATCGAGCTCGCGGTCCTCGGAAATGACCAGCCAATCGCCTCTATACCAGGCGAAATCCTGCCCGGTCACGAGTTCTACGACTATCAGGACAAGTACTTCGACAACCAGTCGCAGTCCCGGATTCCCGCCGACCTGCCCGAGGAGCTCATGCGGGAGTTCCAGCACCAGGCTGTCACCGCCTTCAAAGCGATCGATGGTGCCGGCATGGCGCGCGTCGACTTCTTCCTGGAGCGGGGGACCAACCGGATCCTGATCAACGAGGTCAACACGATTCCCGGCTTTACCCGGATCTCCATGTACCCGAAGATGTGGGAGGCCTCGGGGATCAGCTACAGCGAACTCTGTGACCGACTGATCCAGCTTGCTCTGGAGCGGCACGCGGATAAGGATCGGAACGCAACCTCTATCTAGCAAATTCCGGCAAGACAGTGCGATGGATGTAGAGGAATTTCCCCGGTGCATGTAGAATAATTTGACAAGGATTCATCAGAATAAGCTCGTGCGCCCGGTGCGCCAGCAACGTTTCAGGAGTGATCCCCTTGTCCGCAGACTGCATTTTCTGCAAGATTGTTGCCGGGCAGATTCCGTCGTCCAAGGTCTACGAAGACGAGCATGTCTTTGCATTCCATGACATCGGCCCCCAGGCACCCGTTCACGTCCTGGTGATCCCGAAAAAGCACCTCGCCTCCGTCAGCGAGATGACTGGCGAGGATTCTGTATGGTTGGAACACGCCTTCGCTGCCATCCGGCAGATCGCAAAGGAACTGGGAGTTTCTGAGACCGGCTTCCGGGTGATCACAAACACCGGGAAGGATTCTGGTCAGGTGGTCAACCACCTGCACTTCCACGTTCTTGGCGGTCGTACGCTGGGGCCCCTCGCTTAAGGTTTGACATAAACGAAGGGCCGCGGTATAATCGCGGAGCGTGTTCTTTTTTCCCCCAGGCACCAGTGGAGGGGAGGGAAATCCAGGATGTCAGAAGTCAAAATCGGTAAGAACGAGACGCTGGAAAGCGCTCTTCGCCGTTTTAAGCGTCAGCTTCAGAAGGCCGGTGTGTTGGCTGAGGTTCGTCGTCGCGAGCACTACGAGAAGCCCAGCGTCAAGCGCAAGAAGAAGAGTGAGGCGGCTCGTAAGCGTAAGTATCGCGACTAAGGTCAAGGGAGTTGGCTAGCCAATGGGCCTGAATGAACGTCTCACAGAGGACATGAAGTCAGCGATGAAGGCCGGCCCTGCTGGCAAGACTCGCCTGGAGACCATTCGGTTCCTGAGGGCGGCCATCAAGAATGTCGAGATTGACCGCAAGGGCCCGCTGACCGAAGAGGACATCCTTGGGATCGTCACCAAACAAGTGAAGCAGCTCAAGGACTCGATCGCCGAGTTCGAAAAGGGTGGTCGCCAGGATCTGGTGGAGAAGGCGCAAGCCGAGATCGCTGTCCTGTCCGATTACCTGCCCCAGCAAATGAGCGAAGACGAGGTGCGCGACCTGGCTCGCCAGGTCGTGGCGGAAGTCGGCGCTCAGGGGCCGAAGGACATGGGCAAGGTTATGGGACCGCTGGTCGCTCGCACCAAGGGTCGTGCCGACGGAAAGATGGTCCAACAGATTGTCAAAGAGTTGCTTGGTTAAGTCTCTGCAAATCCCCGGTGGGTCTTCCACCGGGGTTTTTGTTTTGGTTGGTGTTGGAGAGCCTAGTACCCTGGAGGTGGCGATTCAACGATGGAGCAGCCAAAGGCATCCGTGATCATCTGCAGCGATATTGCATCGCACCTGGAGACCAAGAACCTCTCCTTCATTCAGGCCTTCGACGGACTGCAGGCGACGGGTTTTCCCATGAGTATGGCCTTCTACGCCGTTGGTAAGGTCTGGGGCCTGGCCGAAGGGCAGACCCACAGCCTGATTCTGCGGGTCATGGATCCCGGTGGAAAGGAGATCTCCAGGGCGGGCGCCCACTCAATCACACCAGGTGCCGGGGCCAGCACTCACACGGCAATCAGCCGCTTCAGCGGCATCACCTTCCCTGTAGCTGGGCGATATGAGATTCAGGCGCTTCTCGGTGAGGAGACGGTGATTGGCAGTTACCCATTGGATGTTCGGCAGGCGACCGGCTCCTGAGAAGCAGCACGAGGCCACCGGGGCGCCCCCCGGTGGCCTCGCCGACTCTAATTTTCGGTATGGGCAACTGGTTCGGAGGCCAGAGATCAGCGGTCCTGTTCGATTTCCGCAGCTTTCCGGGCGGCCCCTTCAACTAGCGCTTACGAGGTTAGCTACGTCATCACAGGGAATCTTCTCGCTACGATTAGGACCTCTGTCCGTTCTTGTGATTTGTGCTATAGTAAAAGGATAGATTCTGGCCAGAAAGGGGAAGCCTTCGATGTCCGGAGAGCGGCCGAGCGACCGGCGTGGGTTCCTGCTGGAGAACTTTCGGGCCCTTGGGCGACTCCTGGTAGACACGGTTCAGGAGGCGGTGACCGAAACTGCGACTCGGGCATCGGGCGGCAAGCGCTACCTTCGGCCTCCCGGTGCGATCGACGAGGCCGCCTTCCTGCTCACCTGTACCCGCTGCGGGGACTGCGGGAAAGCATGCCCCACCAACGTGATCAAGTTCCTGTCGCCCGACGCCGGCGCCGCGGTGGGTACCCCCTATATTGATCCGGCGGAGCAGGCTTGTGACCTCTGTGGCAAGTGTATGCCGGTCTGTGAACCCAAGGCGCTCCTCACGATCTCAGACCCGCGCCAGGTGCGCATGGGACTCGCCATCATTGACACCGAGACCTGCTGGGCCCACAAGGGCTCAATCTGTGACCTGTGCTACCAGCGCTGCCCCTTCCCCGATGAGGCCATTCGCTACGTGAACGGCAAGCCCGAAATCGTGGCCGATGCATGCACGGGCTGCGGGATCTGCGCCTATGTCTGTGTCAGCACCCCCGGCTCCATTACAATCGAACCCCGCAACTGACCAGGGAGGTTGCCACTATGTTCAATTTGAAGGTTGTTCCCACCCAGGACGCAGTCGGGTTGATGCTCGCCCACGACCTGACCCGGATTGTGATCGGCGAAGGAAAGGGACCTGCGTTCCGTCGGGGCCATGTCGTCCGTGCGGAAGATATCCCGGTCATGCTGGCCATGGGCAAGGAGAATCTGTACGTCTGGGAAGCCCTTCCCGGCATGATCCACGAGGAGGATGCCGCCAAGCGGCTGGCCGCGGCGGGTACGCGCCGGGGCATCATCTGGGGGGCACCATCAGAGGGGAAGGTCTCGCTGAAGGCCGAGCACTCTGGCCTTCTTCGGGTCGATGTAGCCAAGCTTGATCAGCTTAACGAGATTGGCGAGATCACCATTGCCACGCTGCGAGACCGGAGCGTCGTTCAGCCGGGCACGGTCCTGGCCGGCTGCAAGGTGACCCCCCTGGTGATCGAGGAGGCGCAGATTGAGGCGGCTGAGGCGGTTGGCACCTGGATCGAGGTGAAGCCCTTCCGCCAGCGGCCGGTCGGGCTGATCGTCACCGGGAGCGAGGTCTTCAAGGGCCGGATTCCCGACCGTTTCGGCCCGGTGGTCGAAGCGAAGTTGGCTCAGTTTGGCTGCCCGATTGTCTACAAGGCGTACAGCGACGACCAGGCCGAGATGACCGAGCAGAAGATTCGGGAGGCCATAGCGGCAGGGGCTGAGGTAATCCTCTGCACCGGGGGTATGTCGGTCGATCCCGACGATGCCACCCCCGGGGCAATCCGGCGCACCGGGGCCAGTGTGGTGACCTACGGGGCCCCCTTCCTGCCGGGCTCCATGTTCATGTTCGCCTATCTGGAGGGCGACCGGCCAGTCATGGGCCTGCCCGGCGCTGTCATGTACGAGAAGGAGACAATCTTTGACCACGTGCTGCCGGCGGTCCTGGCAGACGAGGTCCTGACCAGACGGGACTTCGTGCGCATGGGTCATGGCGGACTGCTACCCAAGTAGGGAGGGTGGAGCACATGCTGGAGGTGCGGATTCCTGGGCGTCAACCGCTTGAGATCGATCACCTGGTGCTGGACTACAACGGCACTCTCGCCCTCGACGGAAAGCTGATCGCAGGGGTGGCCGAACGCCTGCTGGCCCTCTCGGAGCGGCTCGCGATCCATGTGATCACCGCCGATACCTTCGGGCTGGCGGCGGTCGAGACCTCGCAGTTGCCCGTGACACTTCAGATCATCGGCACAGGCGATCAGGCCAAAGCGAAACTGGACCTGATCGAGTCGCTGGGTGCCGACCGGGTGGTGGCCTTGGGGAATGGTGCCAACGACCGACTCATGTTGGAGCGAGCCGCCCTCGGGTTCTGCATCCTGGGGACGGAAGGAGCGGCCACCGCAGCCCTGGTCGCATCCGATTTGGTGGTCCGGCATCCGACCGACGGGCTGGATCTGTTGCTCAAGCCCGGCCGGCTGGCAGCTACGTTGCGTGTGTAAGGAGTCCCCATGATACAGAGAAGGCGGCACCGCCCTATGATTGGGGGGTGCCGCTTCTACCTGTCTGCGTCTGTGGCCGAAGGATGGGACTCGGAATGACGCACGCCGAGTGGGCATACCATGGTATAATCATGATCAGCTATAGTAACGGCATTAAGTGCACAATCACTGTGTGCTTCGATAGAAAGGGGTCGGATGGGGTTGAGCGAGAACCGGACCAGCCGGCTGGAGAGCCGCAGCAAGGACCCCGATGTCGTGGTAAGGAAGGCAGTCTGCCCGCACGACTGCTGGGACAGTTGTTCCATGCTTGTGCACGTGAAGGATGGGCGCGCCGTCCGGGTCATGGGGGACCCGGACAACCCGGTGACCCGCGGCTATCTCTGCGTAAAGACGAACCACTACGAGGAGCGAGTTTACAGCCCTGATCGCATCCTCTATCCCATGCGGCGGACCGGGCCGAAGGGCTCGGCCCAGTTCGAGCGAATCACCTGGGAGGAGGCGCTGAACGAGATCTCCACCCGCTTTAAGGCAATCGCTGACCAGTACGGCGCCGAGGCGATTCTGCCCTACTCTTATGCGGGCACAGTCGGCCAACTCCACTACGGCTCCATGGACCGGCGCTTCTTCCACAAGATCGGTGCCTCTCAATTGGATCGGACGATCTGCGCTACCGCCGGTGGGGAGGCGATCCTCTCCGTTATGGGCGTGAAGCAGGGGCCGGACCCGGAGGATATGGTCAGCAACAAGCTGATCGTGGTTTGGGGCTTGAACGTGATCTCCTCCAACTCACACCAGTGGCCGATCATTCAGGAGGCTCGCCGCCGGGGAGCGACTCTGGTCGTGATCGATCCGTACCGGTACAAGGGTGCCCGGGAGGCGGACTGGCACATCTCCCCCCGCCCCGGCACGGACACGGCCTTTGTCATGGGGGTTATGCACACCCTGATCAAAGAGGGCTGGATCGACCGAGACTATATTGAGCGCTACACGACGGGCTTTGAGCAGCTCGCCATGAAGGTGGCGGACTGGACACCCGAGCGGGCGGCCCGGGTGACGGGCGTTCCCGCCGAGGAGATCGTCCGCTTTGCGAAGCTCTACTACGAGAGCCGTCCGGCCTTGCTGCGGGTGGGCTATGGCTTGCAGCGCCACACGAACGGTGGTACGATCGTCCGCGCGATCGCCATGCTGCCGGCACTGACCGGTCATTGGCGGGAGCGGGGCGGTGGTTTCCTGCTCTCCAACTCCGGTTCGTACGGCTTCAACGCCTTCGCCCTGGAGCGGCCCGACCTCATGCCCGAGCCTCGCCCCCGCACCATTAACATGATTGAGTTGGGTAAAGTGCTGACCGAGGTGAGCGCCCCCCCGGTCAAGGCCATTCTGGTCTACAATTCAAATCCCGCGGCGGTTGCACCGAACCAATCGAAGGTGTTGGCTGGTCTTTCTCGTGAAGACCTGTTTACCGTGGTGCACGAGCAGCTATTTACCGATACCTGCAAGTGGGCCGATATCATCCTCCCGGCTACCTCGCAGCTCGAGCATCTGGACCTGCACAATTCGTACTGGCACCTTTACGTCCAGTTGAATGAGCCGGCCATTGCCCCGCTCGGAGAGGCGGTGCCCAACACGGAGCTCTTCCGCCGGCTGGCGGCGGCCATGGGGTTCAGCGATCCCTGCTTCCAGGACTCCGATGAGGACCTGGTGCGGCAGGCGCTCTCGTCCGGCTCGCCCTACCTGGAAGGGATCACGCTGGAGCGCCTGAGGGGCGAGAGGATTATCAAGGTGAACCGGGCTCCGGCGCCCTTTGCCGAGGGCGGCTTCCGGACTCCATCCGGCAAGGTGGAGCTCTACTCCGAGGCCCTGGCTCAAGCAGGTCTTGATCCGGTGATCGACTACGTGCCCCCGGCGGAGTCGATCGACGGTTCGCCCGAACTGGCGGCGAAGTACCCCTTGAACCTGATCACCCCCGCCGCCCATCACTTCCTGAACACCACCTTCGCCAACCAGGCTCGCATGATGAAGGGAGAGGGTGCCCCGACGATCTTCCTCAACCCGGCAGATGCCGAGGGGCGGGGAATCGTCTCGGGTGACTGGGTCCGGGTCTTCAACGACCGGGGTTCCGTCCGGCTCCAGGCCCAGGTTGGCGACTGGTCACAGGTCGGGGTGGCGGTGTCACCATCGATCTGGTGGTCGCGATTCATGCCCGATGGTGTTGGAATCAACGTTCTGACATCTGATACCCCCGCTGACATGGGCGGTGGAGCCTCTTTCCACACGAATCTGGTCCAGGTGGAGAAGGCAGCGGTTCCCGATGGGACGCCGTGGGTACCGACCCCTGAGCAGTCCCGACTGATCTAGCCGGAGGTACGCCTCTGGCAACCCTGGAGGTGACCTATATGCGCCGACTGTTCTCTGCGTTCTTTCTCTCCCTCATGGCGCTTCTGCTGATCCTGCCCTCCGTGGCAGGGGCAGAGGGGGCAGTGAAGAAGGTATATGTGCTGCGGATCGATAACTTCCAACAGATCGATGCCGGTCTGGCCCAGTTCAGCGAGCGGATCTTTAACATGGCGGAGGCCGATCCCAACGCGGCGGGAATCGCCGTGGTCCTGGACACCCCCGGCGGCTATGTGGATGCGGCGAACCGAATCAAGGATCGGCTGCTCGACTCCAAGCTGAAGTCGATCGCCTATGTCGAAGGTGGTGCGATCTCTGCGGGCGCCTTGATTGCGACCGCAGCGGAGAAGATATATATGCACCCTGGCTCGATCATTGGCGCAGCGGAGCCCCGGATCGCCGGGACCAACGAAACCGCTGATTATAAGGCGAAGTCTGTGGTGGCAGGCTACTTCGTGTCCGCCGCCCAAGCTCGTGGACGGGACGAGAACATCGCCCGGGCCATGGTTGACAAGGATACCCCAATCCCTGGGCAGAAGGGGGAACTCCTCACCCTGACCCAGGAGGAAGCGATCCAGAAGCAGTACGCCGACGGCTCCGCCGCGAATCTGACCGAAGCGATCAACAACGCCGGGATCATGGAGTTCGAGTTGGTGGAGACTGCACCCACCTTCTCGGAGGAGGCGGGCCGCTTCCTGACCCAGCCGTGGGTCGCCACCCTGCTGCTGGTCGTGGGCGTGATCGCCATCGGGATCGAGTTCATGAAGCCCGGCGTGACCGTACCTGGTCTGATCGGCATTGTCAGCCTCGGCCTCTTCTTCCTGGGTAACACGCTGGTCGGCACCGCCGGCTGGCTGGAGCTGTCGCTGGCGATCATCGGGATTGTCCTGCTGATCGTGGAGGCGTTCGTCCCCGGATTCGGCATCTTCGGGATCGGTGGTCTGGTCGCCATGGGTTCCTCGATCTTCTTCGCCGTCCCCTCGCAGGAACTGGCCTGGCGGTATCTCATGTGGACAGCGGTTGCCCTTGTAGTGGCGCTCTTCGGCATTATTCGTGCCGTGGGCAAGCGTGGCCTGGGCAAGGCACTCACGCTGGAGGATTCGGCCAAGGGATGGGTGGCACCCCGCACCGACCTCGCCGCCCTCGTCGGGCGTGAAGGGAAGAGCCTGACGGTGCTGCGTCCCGCCGGCACCGCTCAGTTTGGCGACCTGAAGCTGGACGTCGTGACCGAGGGCGAGTATATCGGACATGGCAAGCGGGTGAAGATCATGCGGGTGGAGGGAACCCGAGTAGTCGTGCGTGCGCTTGACGAGTAACCCTTCTCAGCGGTTTCGCGGTTCTGACCGCTTTGTGTGAACCTGGGCAACAGGAGGTTTTTGCATGGGTGACAATGTCGGTTTCATTCTCGTAACGTTCCTGGTGATCCTGGTCGTTTCGCTCTTCCTCAGCTTCGTACCGCTTGGCCTCTGGATCTCGGCCGCAGCGGCCGATGTGCGGGTCGGTATCTTCTACCTGATCGGCATGAAGTTGCGGCGGGTGCCCCCGGCCCGGATTGTAAATCCGCTGATCAAGGCGGAGAAGGCAGGCTTGGACAGCGGGATTGATAAGCTGGAGGCCCACTACCTGGCGGGCGGCAACGTGGACCGGGTGATCAACGCTCTGATTGCGGCCCACCGTGCTGGCATTGACCTGCCCTTTGAACGGGCCGCTGCGATCGACCTGGCCGGCCGCGATGTGCTCCAGGCGGTGCAGATGTCGGTCAACCCGAAGGTGATTGAGACCCCCGTCGTGGCCGGCGTTGCGCAGGACGGCATTGAGCTGAAGGCGAAGGCTCGGGTTACCGTGCGGGCAGACATTAACCGGCTCGTCGGCGGCGCCGGCGAGGATACGATCATCGCCCGTGTCGGTGAGGGCATCGTCACGACGATCGGCTCCGCGGTGAGCCACAAGATCGTGCTTGAGAACCCTGACCTGATCTCCCGGACAGTTCTCTCCAAGGGCCTCGACGCCGGTACCGCATTCGAGATCGTCTCGATCGATATCGCCGACGTGGACGTGGGCGCCAACATTGGTGCTCGCCTCCGGGCTGACCAGGCCGAGGCGGAGAAGGTCATGGCGCAGGCGAAGGCCGAAGAGCGCCGGGCCATGGCTGTCGCTGAGGAGCAGGAGATGAAGGCCGAGACCCAGCGCATGCGGGCCAAGGTCGTTGCGTCTGAGGCCGAGGTCCCGCTGGCCCTGGCGAGCGCTCTGCGTGAGGGGAAGATCGGCTACCTGGACTACCTCAACATGCAGAACATCCAGGCGGATACCGCCATGCGTGATAACCTGAGCAAGGGGCAGGGCGGTACGGCCGATAAGAAGTAGGTGAGCCACCCTGGAAGACTGGATTGGTACCCTGATATTCCTGGCCTTCGCAGGGCTCTCGATCTTCGGGCGGATTGCGAAGCAGAAGGGTGAGGCCCAGGCGAATAGGCCCCGTCAGCAGTGGCCAGGCCCGATAGCGGGTCCAGGCCAGGGCCGGCCCGGCTGGCCCCAGCCACAGCCTCCTCAGCCCCGGGCGCCCCAGGCCCCGCAGTGGCCCACACCCCCGCAGCAGCCGGCGCCCTGGCCGGTTCCGCAGCAGGCGCAATGGCCCCAGCCCGGGCAGGAGGCTCAGTGGCCCCAGCCCCGGCAACCCGAGCCGGTGATCACAGGTGAAGGCGTCTCCATGGAGGGGCGCTCGGTGGAAGGCCGTCGGACTGAGGGCATGAGCAGCATGGTACACGGCACATTCGCCGAGGAACGTGAGAGGTTCCGGGTGCAAGGCGACCAATTCCGGCGGAATCGCCCCGATACGTTCCTGCATCATCCCGCTGAGGTGGTAGCCCCGCCCGAGGAGTCCCCCAACCCCATGGCCGAGGCTCTAGCTTCCCGGGAAGGGTTGGCCCAGGCGGTTCTGGCGGCGGAAATCCTCGGAAAGCCCCGGGCACTACGCCCCTACACGACACGCAAGTGACAGCACAACGAAGGCCCAACCTGTTATACGCAGGTTGGGCCTTCGCTCATCTCAGTGAACGACTCCGGTCAGGACCGACCCCAGCGCCTCCCGCAGGCTGAGGAGCCACCGTCCAATGCGCTCCACGAGCCCATCGCCCCCCAGCTCGGTAAACGAATAGCCGACCTGAACCGCCACGGTATATCGGTCCCAGGTGACCTCACCCGCTGTCTCCCGGTCCAGGTCGGCCAGGGGGATCTGCTGCTCTCCCTCGGCCGACCAGAGCCAGAGCAGCGGGGCCGGCTCCATGGCCCGGAGGCCGGCGGTACGCTCGTCGCCGGCCATGAGTGCAGCTCGTAGCTGACCATGGGCCGCGCCCCCCACCCCGAGCCAGCAGGCGAGTTGCAATTCCCCCTGAGCCAGGTGAAAGGCGATGCGCAGGAAGTTCCCGGCCCCCAACGGCCCGCCGGCGTAGTCCCGGTAGAGATACCCGGCCAGCAGATCCTCCGGCCTGGCCTGCCGGACCTCGCCCACCCCGGCGGGCAGGGCCGGCCCCAGGCGGTCGAAGAGCTCGGCTGCCGATTGCAGGAAGCCAGTCAGGTCAGCGAAGGCCTCGGGCAACCCGGCCAGCCTGGCCGCGTCAAACCCGGTGAAATAGGTGATTCCCGCCTCGGGGAGATAGGAACGGAACTGGCGGATCAGAAAGCCGGTCCGGCTCTCCGGGTCGTACCGCTCCGCCTCAGCGGCGAGCCACCGGTCCACCTGCTCCCACGAGAGCACTGCCGCACCCCCCACCGGTCGACCTGTCGGGCTGATCACGAGGGTGGGTCGGTCCGCCGGCTCGAACGGTTGATCCCCCTCGGAACCGAACGCCAGTAGCCGGAGGCTCCAGTGGGGAGACCGGATCTCACCCGCCCCCGACGGCCCTCCCGGCGCCGGGTAGAGAAACTCGGCGCCGCCCAATCCCGGGGCTGGCAGTCCCGTCCGCCCCACCAACTCGGCCAACAGGCTGGGATCGGAGTGTTCCAGCAGGGTGAGGAGTGCGGCAGTAAGGTGGGGCTCGCCGGAATCCAGGCGTTGGAAGAGGTTTACCAGAGCATTACCCCCCTTGCTCTTTTAGTCTGCCCGAGTAAAGCCCCGCCTCTCCTTGCAGACTAAGTGTGTCTGATTCGGAAAGGAGTGCTTCGGCGTGCAGAACCCAGTGACCCAGTCGAACCAGCAGGGTGAGTTCAACCTGACCAAGTCCGGCTTCAATCCGAACATGCCCGGCCACACCAGCAGCCATGCAGACCAGATGGTGCTCCGCCAGCAGCCCCGTACCGCCAAGGATATCGGTGCCGGCATTGGCCTGCCCAAGGAGGTTCGCCATGAGATCGGCCTCATGCTTGACGATCATCAGTGCGCCCTGACCGTTGCGCTGCATCAGTACAACAAGCATCACTGGCTGACCGAGGGTGCCGAGTCCTTCCTCAGCCTTCATCATCTATTGGATGAGCACCGCGACAAGACCGTGAGGCATATCGACATGATCGGGGAGCGAGTCGCCCGCCTGGGCATGGTTCCGACCGCACACCCGGTTACGCAGCACGAACTCTCGTACATCAAGCACGAGGTCGAGGGCCGCTACACCATGCGGGACTTCCTGCGCAACGACCTGGAGCACGAGCTGAAACTGCAGGAGATGCTCCGCAAGACGATCAAGCGGGCCCACGAGTTCGGTGACTTCGGCACGGCGGAAGTGCTCCAGGAGGTCCTTATTGACCGGGAGGACTTCGGTTATCACCTCTACTCCGTCCTGGAGGATGACACCCTTGTGCGCGGCATGACCCACCTCCTGGATGGCCGGACCGACAAGGCCGGCGACCGCCCCATGAACCCCGGAACGAGGCTCCAGTAGCGCAAAAGACCCGCTGCCATCCACGGCAGCGGGTTGTTGTTATGAGTGGCGCGCCTGATTCAGATGGTCAACCATGGCGAGGAGTTCGCTCAGCGGCGGAACGTCCCATTCGGCGCGCTCTTCATCGGACGTGGTGGGATCAAATTCCATGAGCCGCCAGGCCTGACCGTCAAACAGGTACTGGGTGCCGTAGCGCTGTGGTCTGCCCTGGTGGGAAAGCCAGCGGTCCAGGGTAAGGGCAACCAGCTTCCGGGCTCTTTCGTATCCACCTTCAAAGGCAGCCTTGGCCAGGTGGTGCGCCTGGGCGAACTCTTCGCCGGTCTCCCCGTGGTGGAGGATCATCGCGGCGTGAAACTGGTCCTCCGGGTCACGCACAGCGCCGTCGTCCAGGAGTTCCCGGACCCGAGCAAGCCGTCTCCGGTCCCGTTCGATTGACTGGTTACCCTCCCGGCGTTCCTCCTGGTCCTCCTGAAAGAGCGTCATCAGTTCGGCGTTCATCCTCGCACCTCCTGCCTATCTCCTTCGCCGCCGACCCAAGAATTACCTGCTCAATTGGCTGCTTCTTGGAAATCAACCATGATCTGCGGCTCGCCCTGACCAACCAGGTTCAGCATAGCGTACGCCTTCGGATAGGTGATCGCCGTGGTCACCATTTGGCCGGGCTTTGGCGTGTGCAGGATTGCCGCAACGTGGATAACGCCGTCTGTTACCTGAACTTCACGGATCTCCACGGAGTACCCGCCCGAGTTTCGTTGCCCGGCGGTCACCATGAGGTAGAGGCGGCTACTCTCGTAGCGGGCCACACCGCCGGGGAGTTGCACGGTCGATGTGGGCCATGCGGAGAGGACCGGCGGCAGTTCCCTCTCACTGATCACGACGAAGGTATCGGCCGGCGGGGTGGTTACAGGTGGTGGGTTTGTGACCGGCGTCCCCGGTTCGACAACTGCGGCCTCATGCTCCACCTTGACCCAGACATCCGGAACGGGGAGTGAGGCGTCGTAGGGAATCCGAATGTAGGAGCGGGGGAAGGAGGAGGTCTCCTTACCAGGCTGACCGGGGGTCAGGACAGCGGCGACCTCTACCGACGTTTGGGGAGCGGTGCTCAGCGTGACGGCTCGAACGGTGATCGCACTGGCCCCGATCGACTCAGTGCCGCCGGTGACGAAGACGTAAAGATATCCATCGATCCGGGCCGAGCCCGTCGACTTCGGCGGCTGGGGCGCCTCCTTCCACACCGACAGTTCCGCTGGGAGCGCTGACTCGTTCAGTACCTCATAGCTTAAAGAGGTCGGTGCCGATCGTTCGGGGGTCACGACAGGCCGGGCGGGCACGACCCTGACGGCCTGCGCAGACGGGGTGCTGGGCGGCGTGTAGGGAGAAGCACCACCGCAGCCGGTTATCACCACGGCGACGGTCAAGAGGGCGGATAGCCGCAAGATATGCTTCATACAAATGTGCACTCCTCATCTCATGCCGGTTCTCTCAATAGACGCCATGGCGTACGCACTCGTTTCACGCCAAGGTCTGGGATCGTACCTGAGTACGATGCCGTTTGGTCCCGACCGGACGATGGAGAGATCTCGCTGACCCAGTATCATGAGGTCAGACGGGACGAACAGGAGTGAACTCTCGTGAAGCAGTATGGCGCTCTCCTCAGGAACCGGAACTTCCTGCTGCACTGGATGGCCGGCGCCATCTCCAATGTTGGCGATTTCTTCAACAGCCTGGCCCTCGTAAAGATCCTGAGCGAGGATCCGGCGCACCTGGGCTTCTATATGTCGCTGGTCATGGTCAGCAAGGTCCTCCCCAACCTGCTGCTGGGTCCTGTGGCGGGCGTGTTGGCAGATCGTATTCCTCGCAAGGCGATCATGATCACTTCGGACCTGCTCCGCGCCGGCCTGGTGCTCGCCCTGGTATTCGCGCAGTCGCCTTCCGCCATTATCGGTCTGGTCTTTGCCTCCGCTGTTGTGTCCGTCTTCTACAACCCCGCAAGCTCGGCCATGCTGCCCAGCCTGGTGAAGCAGGAGGAACTGGTGACCGCCGGCTCGCTCAACGTCATGACCCAGCGCCTGGCGATGCTCCTGGGCAACGGGATCGGAGCGGCTGTCCTGATCCTGGTGGGCGCCCACAACGTCTTCTATATTGATGCGATCAGCTTCGTGCTCAGCGCCCTGCTCCTGCTCCTCCTGGTCGCCCCGCCGATCGCTGCGGCGGAACCGGGGGCCTCGGCCGGCTCCGCATCCTCTCGGTTTGTTGCGGACCTGAAGGAGACCATCGTCTTTCTGAGGGACACGCCTCTCGTGCGCCACCTGATGACCGGCCTGGGCATTGTGGCGATCGGCGACTCGGCGATCAACGTCCTCCTGATCACATTCTTCACGGTCGGCCTCGGCCTGGCGGCAGAGAAGATGGGATTTATCTGGGCCTTCTTCGGTGCTACCTCGGTGATCGGCGTCCTGGTGATCGGTATGATCGGTGGCAAGGTTCACTGGCGCCATCTCTTTTCGTACGGTGCAGTCTATGTCTGGTTCACCATGGTCGCCGCCATGGTCTCCAACAGCCTGATCCCCAGTTCGGCCTTCATTATCCTGCTCGGGCTGGGCAGCGGGGCCACCAATGTTGGCCTGCAGGCGGCGATTGGCGAATTGGTGCCCGATCGGGTCCGGGGGCGGGTCTTCAGTGCCTGGGGAATGATGAACTCCCTGATCTATCTGATCGGTGTAACCACGGCGGGTCTCCTCTCCGATCGCTTCGGTCCAGGTCCGACCCTGCTCGGTTACTCGACCGCCTTCCTTGCCGCCGGCGTCTACACCTTCTTCGCATTCCGGGCTTCGTATACGAACCAGCCACTCAAGCCGGCTACCGACCGTGCCAGCTAGCAGCAGAGCCGAACACCATCGATGGTGTTCGGCTCTGCTCGCTAATCCACCTGAAAGCGGGAGACTTGGTGCTCAAGTGTGGCCGTCGCCCTGGCCAGCTCCTTCAGGGTGCCTACCGCTGCATCCAGTTGGGCGACGGAGGTCCGCACCGTCTGTGTCGCCTGGGCTGTCTGGCTGGATATGGACGACATTTCGCTGACCGTGTTGGCCACCGTCTCAGAACCGGCGGCCATCTCCTCGGTGGCGGCCATGTTTTCCTCCGCACTGGCAGCGACGTTGCTGACCAGGCGGCCGACCTCGGCCCCGACTCGGGCCAGTTCATCGGCGGCCTGACCGATCGCATTTGCGTCTGCGGCTGAGTCCTCCAAGGTGTGCAGAATGGCATTCAGCGCCCGATCGACCTCACTGGCCAGGCTGGTGGCCTCCTCGGTCTTCGCTGTGACCTGTTCAATTTGGACCACCGACTCAGCGGTACTGACCTGCACCTTGGCCACAAGGCTGGCAATGTCACTGGCCGACCGGCCGGAGCGTTCTGCCAGCTTGCGGACCTCGTCGGCCACCACCGCGAAGCCCCGGCCCTGCTCGCCGGCACGGGCCGCTTCGATCGCGGCATTCAGTGCCAAAAGGTTAGTCTGCTCGGCAAGCTCGGCGATCACGCCAGTAATCGTCCCGATCTGAGAGGAGAGGTCCCCCAGGGCGTGGATCTTGCCAGCCGCGGTATGCGCGACCTGCCGCATCTCGTTCATAGCCGTAACCTGCTGTCGGACCACCTCGTTCGACTCCCTGGCCCGCCCGAGCGCCTCCGCCGAGGCCCCTCGGACCTGGCTTGCCTTGCCCGTGACGGACTCCGTGGTCTGCTGCAACCGTTGGGCCGAGCCCGCCGTCCGGGTGGCGCTCTCCGCCAGCCCCTGGGCGCCGGCACTGATCTGCAGAATCGCCTGATGCAGTTCTTCCATGACCCGCCGGGACTCGTTGGCTAGCCTGGACTGGGTGGCGTCGCCCCGGGCGACCTCTTCTGCGATCTGCTCCATTGCTCTGCCTGCGTCAGCCACCGCCCCGGCCATCGCAGTCAGCCTTTGGGCCTGGACACTGACCGCCTGGCTGCCCTGAACCGTCTGGCGGATCAGATCCCGGAACCCCTCTCGCAGCCGCTCGACCTCGGCGCCAAGGGCTGCCAGCTCAGCCTGCACCGGCTGCCGCGGGCGGGTGCGCAGATCACCGGCCGCCATGATCTGGATTTCCTGGCTCAAGCCCCTCAAGGGTTTGACCAGACCGCGACGCATGATGATCGAGTTCGCGGTCCCGATCATAAGGCCGGCCGCGATACACGAGCCCATGAAAGGGAGGAACATACCGGGACGGAAGTCCACAAACAGCATCGCCCAGAAGGGAAAGAGTCCCCCCACGAGTATCCCGAAGCCTAGCATCCAGGCAAGAATCGTTGAGCGTGGCCCTTTCTGTGCGCGACCGGAATCACCCATGGCCAGACCACCTTCCGCGGAATGGGGATTGTACCGTGCACGTGATTCCAGCTCCACGAATGAATATCCTGCCACATTCGCAGATTCTGACCTTTGTATGGAGTTGCTCATCGGCGGTCGTCGATTCGGGTCAACCTGCATGAACAACTCCAAGGGCTCTACATGACCGCTATGGTTGCTCCAGATCGTTGGATATGGACTGCATCTTGTGTCGGAGGGCATCGGCCCCGGCCCCGGTCATCAGGTAGGGCTGTTCCGCCTCGATCCGGACAGGCTGCACCTGAACCTGCTTGACCCCATCGGCACCAATCTGGAACTCCAGAATCATCGACTCGCGGGCCAGGTCAGTATCCTGCCGATCCATGACGAAATTACCCAGGCTGTATGCGATGAACTTGCCCTTGTAAACCTCAAAGCCCTGGATAGCGTGGGGATGGTACCCCAGCACAAGGTCAGCCCCCTGGTCCACGATCAGATGGGCGAGTTGCTGCTGTTCGGCGGTGGGGTGGTTCGTGAACTCCACGCCCCAGTGAAGGGTGACAGCCACCACGTCAGCGCTCTGACGCGCCTTGCGGATATCCTCGGCCAGCCACTCTTCGTTGATCCCGGGCACTCCCGGGCGCTCGTCGGTTGCCGCGAACGAGCGGGGGTAGTCCCAGTCGAAGAAGAGGTCGGCGAACTCGCTGTAGCCCAGGAAGGCGACCCGGATGCCATTCGCCTCCAGCACCAGCGGAAGCCGAGCCTCCGTCAGGTTTCGGCCCCCGCCGGTCCAGGGAATGCCGGCCTCCTTCAGCCGGTCCAGTGTCTCCAGGAAGCTCTCTTCGTCATAGTCCATGATATGGTTGTTTGCCACCGTCACGCCGTCAATCCCGGCAGCGGTCAAAATCTCCATGGCCTCGGGGGCCGCCCGGAACCAGATCTGCTTCCCGGGTAGAGGCGTCCCCTTCACACCGATTGGTGATTCAAGGTTGGCGAAGGTCAGGTCAGCGCTGGCCAGGTACTCCTTCACCTTTTCGATCGGGTAGAGTGTTCCGTTCTCCCGCATGGCCCGTGCTACTCCTCGGGCCAGCATGAGGTCGCCCACCACCCGCACAGTGGCCCATTCCTCCGCCGGGTCCTCGGTCGCCAGAGCTCGCAGAGCATCCAGCCCGGGAATGGACCCGGCCCCCGGCGGGTAGATTACCGAGCGCATCTCCACCAGCGGGTAGCGCCCGCTGCGAACCGTCTGTGGGGTGGGGGTGATCCCATCGACCGGGACGGCGCGCCAGCCCGGCTTCAGGTCGCTCAACTGGCCCCTGGCCAGGGCGCCCGGACTGGGCTCACGCGGTGGCTCCAGCCGCGGTAGTTGCTCCCGTGCTTCCTCTCTGGTCAGGGCCAGAGGCTGATCGAGCCAGGCTTGAAGGATCACCGTCTCCGACGCCTGGAGCAGGAAGCCGTCCATATCCTCCGGAACGGGGCCCGAAACGATGGCGGCGGCGGCCTGGCCCCGGCGCACAGCGGTCTCGCTGTCGGGGACCTGCACAGGGCGCAGGCCCTGTAGCTCGGGAAGCTCCGCCGCCCCCTCGACAGCCAGAACCAGCTCTGGAGTGGGCGGCTGAGGAGACCCGGATGGTACTGAGCAACCTGCCGTGAGGAGAATCGTCATTAGCCCGATCAAGAACGTACGCACGAGATGCCCTCCTTGTACCATGACCCTCCCCTCTTCGGCATCTGCTTCTGACCGACCTGCCTGTCTCAGCCCTTGAGCCCGGCGAGTGCCTCCTCCGCTTCCTGTCGCAGCGCCTTTTCGGGCAGAGCTTCAGCCCCCTTCAGCCCGGCCACCACCTGCCTCAGTGCCTCCCGGTAGGCGGCTGTGAGAGCACCGTCCGCCGGAACGGCAATCTCCGGTTCAATGCCCGCCCCTTCCCAGTTGGTGCCCGTGATTGGATTGATCGGCCGGCCGTTGGGAATGAAGACGGCATACCCGTCGGGGAGGGGGTGGACGCGGCCCGGATTCGCAGCGCCGGCGGTGGTCTCCCCCACCTGGATCGCCCGCTTCAAGTTCGTCAAGTTGTAGGTGAACTCTTCTCCCGCGGAAGCGGTGCGGCGGGAGGTGAGCAAGAAGAGCGGTTTGGTACCGCCGAAGCGTTTGCCCGGCACGTAGGGGAGGGTCCAGTACTCCGTGGTCTGGTCCCGCTCCCGCCAGTAGAGGCTGTTCAGATGAGTGGGACGGTCCAGCAGGTAGGTGCAGAGGAACTGCACCATTTCCGGAGCACCGCCGCGGCACCGGGTCAGATCGACCAGCAGGGCGCTGGAGTCTGCGACCAGGGTCATAGCTGCAGCCAGAACCTCGCCGGAGAATGCCGGGTTGTCAAGCTGAAGGAGCTCCAGGTATCCCACGTTCCCGGCCAGCCGCTCCACCTTGCGCACATACCCGTTCGCCAGGGCGGAGCTCCGGGCCAACTCTTCCCGCGTCATGGCGGCGCCTGGCTGAAGCACCTGTACGCCGGGGTGGAAGACCCGCAGGTGCTTATCGGGGTTTACCTCGCGCATGACGGTTGTGAGGGCATCGGCCAGGGGTTTGCCCGCCTCTGCCTGAGCCAGGTCGCCCGCTCGGGCGCTGAGCCGTTCCGCCATGGCCCGCCCCTCCTCCGGGAGGAGATAGTACTGCTCAACCAACTCAGCCAACCGCGAAATCATCTCGTTCATCGTCCGCATCCTCCTCAAACACTTCCGTTGAGGCGGAGTTTACCGTATGATGGAGAAGAATGACAACTTTTTAGCTGAAGAGTTAATAGGTTAGGGGCGATGCCTTTTGACGGTTTATTTCCGGCTGGAGCAGTTGGGGACGGAGGGGCTGTACATGGGCTTCAGCCCGGCCCAGGAGGCGCTTCACAGCCTCCACGTCCTCTTTGCGCCGAAGGATCACCCGCTCCATATTCCCTGGGTGATTCGCATCCGGGAGCGCATGAGCCCCGTGCTGAAAGGGTGGGCAGACTCCTATCGGTTCCTGGCACAAGGAAAGCTTCCGGTCTTCTGGGATGTCCGGGAGGGTGCCGAGATTCGCACCTTTGAAGAGGAGGTGGAGCGGTTCCGCCGTACGGGGCTTCACGAGTTTCGGCTCACCCTTCTCAGCTTCGCATTAGGGCGAACGTGCTCTCCGGCCGAGCAGGAGGAGCCGCTCCTTCAACTGGAGGCGCTGCGGACGCTCGAGGGGCGCTCACCCGAAGGTGTCCCCGTCCTGGCAGAGCTTCTCACGGATCCCCAGCGCAGCCACCAGCGCTTCGCCGACTTCCTGCAGGCCTACTGGGACCATGCCCTCGCCGATGACTGGCCCAGGATACAGGAGCTCTTCCTACAGGACATTGAGCACAGGGCCCGCTCCATGGTCCGCCGAGGGGCAATGGGCGCCCTGACTGACCTCGCTCCGAACGCACGCCTGGACCATACGGCACGGAGTCTGATGATCACGAGCCGATCTGAAGTCGAGGTGGCTCTCGGGCCCGGGGACCGGCTCTGTCTGATGCCCACCTACTTCTCATGGCCGACTCTACTGATCAACGCGGTATCCTCGCCTTACCTGATCACCTATCCGGTCTTCGAGCACCGGAAGGAGGGCCGGCCCCCGGTGCCGCCCGAGCAGCTTCTGAAGATGCTTCGGGCAGCCGGCGACATGACGCGCGTACAGATTCTGCAGTTGATCGCTCAACAGCCCCGCTCCACCACTGAGCTGGCGAAGATCATTGGCATCTCGGAGGCGGCGGTGAACAAGCATCTCAAGCAACTGCAGGAGGCCGGACTGGTTGCCGCTGAGCGTCGGAGCTATTACGTTTTCTACCACCTGGTGCGCCAGGCGCTCAGAGAGATGGCGCAGAACCTGGAGTCCACGCTGACCGGCGAGAGATAACGCTACCTGTCGCTGCATACCTATCCCTGGTAGGATCCTAATTTGGGGAGGGGGAGACCCCTTGCAGCGAAGGAATGGTCTGCGGGACCGGCTGGTCTCGTTGCTGGAGTTGCCCGGAGACGCCATGCTCGATGTCGCCCGCATTACCCTGGTGGGCGACATGGAGATCGTCATTGAGAATCACCGGGGTCTCGTGGAGTACACCCCCAACCGGGTGGCGCTCACCACGCCCGACGGCCTGCTGACCATTGAGGGCGAGGAACTGAAGATCGCAGCGATCTCCCCCGAGCAGGTGATCCTCCTGGGCCGAGTTCGGGGCATGCGTTACGCACCGCCCGGCGGGGAGGCATCCTGACATGCTGCGTCGGTTGATCGCCTTCCTCCTGGGCACGGTCCGTATCGAGATCACCCGCGGCTCCTTTGAGCAGTTCCTCAACCTGGCGCTCGCACACCGCCTCCAACTGTGGGACGTCCAGCGGACCGCCACCGTCATGCGGGCGACGCTTACCGTGGCCGACTTCTTCGCCCTCCGCCCGGTCGCTCGAGGCAGCCGGTGCCGGGTGCACGTCCGCCGGCGCAACGGCTTTCCGTTCAGGGCGCAGAGGCTAATGGCCAGGCCGGCGCTCCTGTTTGGCTTCGCTGCGGCTCTTGCGGCTATTCTTTGGGCAGGGAGCCGTCTCTGGGTGGTGGAGGTGCGAATCACCGGCCCACACTACCTGGACCCCCGGGCAGTATCAGCGGTGGCGGCGGAAGCGGGCCTGAAGCAGGGCGCATGGAAGTCCCGCGTCGACCTGCCGGCCGTGGCACAGCATATCCAGCGGCGGATCGAAGAGGTATCCTGGGCCGTCATAAGAATGCAGGGAACCCGCGCGGTGATCGAGGTGGTCGAGAAGGCGGCCGTCCGCCCGCCCAATCAGGCCGTCTGTGTTCACCTGGTCGCCCGGAAGTCTGGGGTGATCGAGCAGGTTGTCCCCTTCCAGGGCGAGCCCATGGTCAGGAAGGGCGATATCGTATCCCCCGGGGATCTCCTGGTGGAGTGTGCCTTCCGCTATTACGCCGGCGGGCGTCCGGCGGTCTTCCCCGGCACACCGCTGCCCCCCCGGCAGGACGTGGCCCGCACCACCGTCGCCCAGGGCTCGGTCAAGGCCCGGGTCTCCTACCGGCAGTACGTCGAGTACCCGACAACCCGGGAACTCCTCACCCCTACGGGCCGTACCGAGACCATCTGGGTTTTGAAGTGGAACGACCGGTCCATACTACTGCGGGGGGAGAACCGGTCCGAGTTCGCCCGTTACGAGACATCCGTCCGGTCCTACTCCCTCGGGCAATGGAGGAGTTGGAAATCCCCTGTCGAACTCGTCATTCGTGACAGAGTTGAAGTAACCGCCATTCGGGAGGTGATCCCGACGGCGGAACTGCTGGAACAGGCAAGGGCCGCCCTGCAGGCGCGACTCGCCTGGCTGCTCAGCCCGACCGACAGACTCCTGCAACCGATCAAGACCGAGATTGTCGATTCAGGCAAGGAGCACGTCGGCATTCTCGTCACCGTGGAGACGCTGGAGGAGATCTCATCGCCCCTGGAGGGCTCTGGCCCGGTGGCACCCGTTTCGCCGGACCCATCTGCCGAGACCGGCAAACCGTAACTCATCCACCATCGATCAAACGAGGGGGTTCGCTACCAATTTGGACGGGACCCATGAGAGACGCATCCTGATTCCCGACAACGAAAAGGCGCGGGAACTTGTAGGGCTTAACGATTCACACGTACGCTATATTGAGCAGAACTTTCCCGTCACGGTCGTGCCCCGGGGCAATGAGTTGATCCTGAAGGGGTCGGAGGAGTCGGTCGAGCAGGTTGCCCGCCTCCTGGACCGGTTGATGGCGATTCAGGCGCGCGGCGCCCGTGTGAACGAGCGCGACCTCCGCTATGCCGTTCGCCTGGCGAAGGAGGGGCAGGAGCAGCCGCTCGATGAAGCCCTCTCCGACATCCTGATTCAGACCCACCGCGGCAAGCAGATCCGCCCCAAGACCCTGGGCCAGAAGGAGTACGTCGACAAAATTCGCACCAACGGCGTCACCTTCGGCATTGGGCCGGCTGGTACGGGCAAGACCTACCTGGCCATGGCGATTGCCGTGGCGGCCTTCAAGGCGAAGGACGTCGCCCGGATCATCCTGACCCGCCCCGCGGTCGAGGCCGGCGAGAAGCTGGGCTTCCTGCCCGGCGACATGCAGCAGAAGATCGATCCCTACCTCCGCCCGCTTTACGATGCCCTCTTCGATATTATGGGCACGGACACATTTGAGCGGATGATGGAGAAGGGGGTCATTGAGGTCGCACCCCTGGCCTTCATGCGTGGCCGTACCCTTGACGATGCCTTTATCATCCTCGATGAGGCCCAGAACACATCGCCCGAGCAGATGAAGATGTTCCTCACCCGCATGGGCTTTGGCTCCAAGGTGGTCGTCACCGGTGACGTGACCCAGGTTGACCTGCCCGAGGGGACCAAGTCCGGCCTCGTCGAGGTCCAGCGCGTACTGTGCGACGTGCCGGGTATCGCCTTCTCCTATTTGACGGAGCGGGACGTGGTCCGCAACGATCTGGTCCAACTGATAATCAAGGCCTACGAAGCGGCCGGAGGCGGGGGTACTGGCGTCCTTCCGCCGAGGCCGAAGAACCGGCAGGCCTGATGGCCATTTCTCCGGATAGGAGGTGCGGGACGGTAAGCCAGGCCCTCCCCTATCATCATCTATGACTATGTGGTACAACCTTCGCGACCGAATGCTGCGCTGGTCCGAGCAAAGTAGATGGAAGAACTCGCGCATCCGCCGGATTTTCTGGGGGATCCTCTTCGTCGCGCTTCTGACGGTCATCCTCATGGAACAGACCGTACCGAACCGGCTGAACGTGAAGCTTGGGCAACCGGCTCCGATCGATGTAAAGGCTCCGCGCAGGGTGGAGAACACGATCGCCACCGAGGCGCGGAAAAAGGCCGCCGCTGGTGCTGTCGCTGTGCAGTCCAAGCTTGACACCACCGTATTGACAGAGGCGGAGGAGTATGTAAACGCTGCCTTCCGCGAGATCAATCTGGTCCGGGCCCTCGCGGGGCAGGATGTGAAGGCGAAGGTGGAGACGCTGGCTGAGCGGGTCAAACTGGCCGCTGCCGTGCCCGCCGAGACCTACGCCAACCTGATCACCTCGGAGGAGGCGCTCCTGGAACTGGCCCGCACCGAGGGGATTCGCCTGGTCCGGGAAGCTCTGAAGGACCGGGTGGATGAGAAGGACGTCACCCGGATTCGTGAACAGATCGACGAGGAGGCCGACCCCTTTGCCACGGAGATCAAGGAGCCGTGGCTGAAGGGCTTCGTGAAGGAACTGGTCAAGATCCGAATCCAATCCAACGTCGTGGAGGATATGGAGGCGACCCAGTACCTGCGCCAACTCGCTGCCGATGCCGTGGAGCCGGTCATGTGGCAGGAGGGGCAGTCGATCATCAAGCAGGGCGACCCGGTCACCGAGGAGCAGTTCAAGATGCTCCAGGACCTGGGGATGATCGGGGAGCAGGCTGATTACCGCTCCTGGATCGGGAACGGGCTGCTCTCCCTCGTCCTGGTCGGCCTTATGGCGCTCTACCTGACACGCTACCGGCCCGACATTCTCGAACGGGACTCGAAGTTGGCGCTACTGGGGCTGATCGGCCTTCTGACTCTCCTGCTCGCCATGTTCATGAACCTTTTCACCGACCGGTTGGGCAGCGGTGCCGCCTACCTCATGCCGATCGCCTTCAACTCCATGCTTGTGACCATCCTGCTGGATGCGAAGGTGGGCCTCCTCCAGTCCGTCATCATCTCCCTGGTGACCGGCATGTTCAGCCCAACCGATCAACTCAGCCATACCATGGTGGCGGTGGTCGGTTCGGTGGTGGGCGTCTACGCCGTCGCCCGGGTCGAGAGCCGGAACGATATTTACCGTGCCGGATTCTTCGTTGGGGTGTCCAACGCAGCCACCGTCCTGGCACTCTACCTCATTCAGTCGATGCCTCTGCTGGACTGGCATCTCTGGCGTGACGTGGCGGTGGGCGGGATCAACGGCCTCTTGGTGGCCGTCCTGGTGACCGGCGCCCTGCCGCTCTTTGAGAACATGTTCGGCGTCGTCACCCCGCTGAAGCTGCTGGAACTATCCAACCCGAACCATCCGCTCTTGAAGAAGCTCATGGTGGAAGCCCCCGGCTCCTATCACCACACCATTCTCGTCGCGAACCTCTGCGAGGCGGCGGCGGAATCGGTGGGGGCGGACCAGGTACTGGCACGTGTCGGGGCATACTATCACGACATTGGCAAGACGAAGCGGCCCGCCTTCTTCGTGGAGAACCAGTTCGGCGGCGAAAACCCGCACGACAAGTTGCCACCCAGCCTCTCGGCCATGATCATCACCAGCCATGTCAAGGAAGGACTGGAGATGGCCAGGGAGGCCAAGTTGCCGCAGGAGATCATCGACTTCATTCCCGAGCACCACGGCACCACCCTGGTCAGCTACTTCTACCACATGGCGTCGAAGACCGGGCAGTCGGAGTTCGTGCTGGAGGAGGACTTCCGGTACGAGGGTCCCAAGCCGCACCGGAAGGAGACGGCTATTTGCATGCTGGCCGACGGCTGTGAAGCTTCCGTCCGGGCCATGCGGCAGCGGGGTCCGCTCACCCATGACCAGATTGAGCAGCAGGTGAAGCGAATTATCGATGATCGTCTGCAACAGGGGCAACTGGATAACTGCGACCTGACCCTGAAGGAACTCGACGTGATCGCCCGGACCTTCGTGAAGGTGCTCAGTGGCGTCCATCACGCTCGAATCGACTACCCATCCGATATGAAGGGTGGGGCGACGGCAGGGGAGAAGCCTGCTGCGGAGACGCAGGCGATCGAGGCGGAGCCAACATCGGCGGAAGAGAAGGAAGCGGCCGCACCTGGTGACGGGCCGGCCGAGGAGGCCAGTGAGAATGGAGATCTGGATCAGCAACGAGCAGGAGAGGGTACCGCTGACCGAGGAGCAGGAGGCACTGGTCCGCAAGGTAGTTGAGCGGGCCCTTCAGGTGGCCGGTCCCGATCTGGGCACCGAGGTGGAGGTCTCGATCACCTTCGTGGACGATGAGGCGATCCAGGATCTGAACCGCGATCACCGGGGTTTGGCGAGGCCGACCGATGTCCTCTCCTTCTCGCAACTGGAGGGCGACGAGATGCCCGACCTGCCCGAGGGGGAGCCCCTCCCTCTGGGCGACATCGTGATCTCGCTGGAGCGCTGCCTGTCGCAGGCGGCGGACTACGGCCACTCCTTTGAACGGGAGTTGGGCTTCCTGACCGCCCACGGCATGCTCCACCTGCTGGGGTGGGATCACCCGACGGCAGAAGAGGAAGCGGCCATGATGGCCAAGACCGAGGAGATCCTGGGCGGGTTGGGGCTGACCCGATGAATGGGCGCACCGCCTTCCGGCATACGAAGATCCTGCCGCGCTTCAGCGATGCCTTCCGCGGGGTCTGGCTGGCCTACCGGGAGGAGCCGAACCTTCGCTTCCAGCTCTTTGCCGCCGCCTGTGCCGTCGTCGCTGGCCGAGCGGTGGGCCTGGCGGGCTGGGAGGTCGCCTATCTGAGCGTCACCATTACCCTCGTCCTCCTCGCCGAGATGATCAACACGGCGGTGGAGCGGGCGGTAGATCTCGCCGCCGATGGCCGTCGCCATGCCCTGGCAGCGGTGGCCAAGGAGGTGGCGGCAGGGGGCGTACTCCTCGCCGCCGGCCACGCCGCCTTCGCTGCGGCGTTTCTCTTTCTGATCGAGCGGTCGTTCATGACGACGCTTTACGCCTTGCTGAACCTGCTGCAGGCGAACCCGGTCTGGTACGGTCTGCCGCTGGTTGCCGTCGCTCTTGCCCTCGGGGTCCGTGGCTCCACGCATTAGGAGGAATCGCACATGACCGATGAACAGTTGATCAAGGCGGCAGCGGATGCCCGGGGGAAGGCATACGTGCCCTACTCGCGGTTCCCCGTCGGTGCTGCCCTTATAACGGAGGACGGTACCCTTTACACGGGTGCCAATATTGAGAACGCGAGTTTTGGACTGACTTGCTGCGCCGAGCGCACCGCGATTTTCAAGGCGATGAGCGAGGGTCACCGCAAGTTCTCGGTTATCGCCGTGATCGCCGATACACCGGACGCCTGCAGCCCTTGTGGCGCCTGCCGTCAGGTCATGAGTGAGTTCGGTCCCGAGGCCCGGGTGGTGCTGACCAATCTGCACGGCAATACGTTGGTGACCAGCGTACGGGAACTGCTGCCCGGCGCCTTTACTCCCCTCGACCTGCCTGGCAAGGAGGAGACGCGATGAGCTTTGTCTCAGGTTTCTGCTCGATCGTCGGCCGGCCAAACGTCGGCAAGTCCACATTGCTGAACGCCTTTGTGGAGGCGAAGTTGGCGATCATGTCGGACAAGCCCCAGACCACCCGGAACCGGATTCTCGGCGTCTACAACCGGCCGGGGGCCCAGGTGGTCTTCCTCGACACGCCCGGCATCCACAAGCCGCATCATCGGTTGGGCCAGTATATGAACAAGGTCGCCATTGGGACGATCCCTGAGGTGGATGTCGTCCTCTTCGTGGTCGATGGCTCCGACCCCAAGCCTGGCGATGGCGACAAGTATGTGGCCGAGGTGGTGGCACAGTCTGGTGCACCGGTGATCCTGGTGGTCAACAAGCTGGACAAGGTGAAGAGGGAGGACTGGTACAGGGCCATGGACGCCTACAAGGCGTTGGCCGAGCCGGCCAACCGGAGCGAGAGGCCGAAGGCCGATGCCAGGACGATCGAATGGCTGGATGTGGTCCCGGTTTCGGCCGTGGCCAACAAGAATATCGACAAGCTATTGGACCTGGTCGTCTCCCGCATGGAGGAGGGGCCGCAGTACTATCCGGAAGATGCCGTGACCGATCAGCCGGAGCGCTTTGTCGTGGCCGAGTTCATTCGGGAGAAGATCCTCCACCTGACCCGGGAGGAGATCCCGCACTCGGTGGCGATCGAGATCGAGCAGATGGAGCGGCGGGATAACGGCACGGTTTACGTGGCTGCATCGATCTATGTGGAGCGGGACAGCCAGAAGGGGATCATCATCGGGAAGCGGGGCTCCATGCTGAAGGAGATTGGTGCACGAGCCCGAGGGGACATTGAGGAGTTGCTCGGATCGAGGATCTTCCTGGAGCTCTTCGTGAAGGTCAGGGAGGACTGGCGGAACAAGGACTCGGTGCTCCGGAACCTGGGGTATCGGGAGGAGTAGCGTTCACAGCAAGCCGCCCCCCCACGTTGCCCGGTCACCCCCGCCTCCGTTTCGGCATACCATGGACGGACATGGCATGCCGGAATGGAGGCGGAGTCGCGTGCAGATTCATGTCGTGCAACCAGGGCAGACGCTGTTCAGCATTGCCCAGGGGTACGGGCTTCCGACGACGGAGATCATTCAGGTCAACCAGTTGCAGGATCTGCCGACCCTGGTTCCCGGTCAGGCACTGGTGATTCCCGTGACGGGGAGGATCTACACGGTCCGCTCCGGCGACTCGTTCTACACCATTGCCAGGCGGTTTGGGCTGGACCCGGCAGCACTGGCCCGGGCGAATGGTGTTCCACTCACCATGCCCCTCAGGGTCGGCCAACGGCTCTACATACCGCCCGGCCCGAAGCCCCCGATTGACTCGAACGCCTACGTGGAGCCGTTCGGCGAGGAGGTTTCCGAGAGGTTGATCCAGGCCTCGCGCGATACTGCCCCCTTCCTTACGTACTTGGCCCCCTTCAGTTTCAGGGCCCAGCGGGACGGCTCGCTCGATGCACCCCCGCTGAATGACCTCCCGGGCATTGCCCAGCGGGCCGGCGCCACCCCTATGCTGGTCGTCACCAACCTGGAGGAGGGGCAGTTCAGCGCTGAACTGGGGCGGGTGATCCTCAACGACCCGCAGGTCCAGGAGAGGCTGCTGACCAATATCATTGGGTTGATCAACCAGTACGGTTTCCGCGATGTCCATTTCGACTTTGAGTATCTGCGGCCCGAGGATCGGGAGGCGTATAACAGCTTTCTGCGCAAGGCCGCTGCTCGCATACGCGGCGCCGGGGCCATGATCTCAACCGCCCTGGCGCCGAAGATCAGCGCTACCCAGAGGGGCCAGTGGTACGAGGCGCACGATTACCCCGCCCACGGCGAGATCGTGGACTTCGTCGTGCTCATGACCTACGAGTGGGGCTACAGCGGTGGTCCGCCGCTGGCGGTCTCGCCGATCAGCGAGGTCCGCAGGGTGATCAACTACGCGGTGACGGCCATTCCGCCGGGGAAGATCATGCTCGGTCAGAATCTGTACGGGTATGATTGGACGCTGCCGTACCGGCCTGGCGGGGAGTACGCGAGGGCGATTAGCCCGCAGGAGGCGATCCGGCTGGCGGGCCAGTTCGGAGCGCCGATCCAGTATGACACCACCGCCCAGGCGCCCTTCTTCCGCTACACCGATGCCCAGGGCAGGACCCATGAGGTCTGGTTTGAAGACGCCCGCTCGATTCAGGCCAAGTTTGACCTGATCCGGGAGCGTGGGCTGCGGGGGATCAGCTACTGGAAGCTCGGGCTGGCGTTCCCCCAGAATTGGGTGCTGCTGCGCGACAACTTCACCGTGCGCAAACGGTAGGCGAAGGGGGCAGAGTGGCGACGGACGCGGGTGGCGCGGATCGACAAGGAAGCAGATTAATCGGAAGCGGTGCCTCAGCCGGGGGCACCGCTTCCCATTTGAACGTCACCAGGCGTGGTCCATCATCGTCTGAGATAGTGAGAGTCAATGAAGGGGGCTCCGTCCAATGCCGTTCCTTCCGGTTGCCGGGACCCGCCTCTACTATACCGAGTCCGGACCGGCCCACGGCCGGCCCATGATCCTGTTGCACGCCGCCCTCCAGACCAGCGAGTCCATGGCCCCGCTGAGGGACGTGCTCACGCCACTCGGCCTCCGGCTGATCCAGGTTGACCAGCGCGGCCATGGCCGGTCGGCCAATCCGAGCCGCACCTGGTCGATCCCCCAATTGGCCGATGATATCGCCGCCCTGATCGATCACCTGGGACTGGGGCGCCCGCTGCTGGCCGGCTTCAGCCTGGGGGGTATTGTCGGCATTGAGCTGGCTTGCCGGGGCCTGCTCTCCGGTCTGGTCGTCCTCGCCAGCCGCATTCGCCCTGCCCGGCACGGGCGGGAGAGCTTCGCTCCGGCGAACATTCGCGCCCGCTCTCCGCAATGGGCGCAGCAACTGGCCACGCAGCACACGGAGATCGCCTGGGAGGAGCTTGCAGCCGAGTTAGGCGACCTCCTCACCACCTGGCCCGGATTCGACCCAGCAGCTCTGGCCGGCATCTCCGTCCCAGCCCTCGTCGTGCAGGGCGACAAGGACCAGATGGTCTCGCTCAAGCAAGCGGAGGACCTGGCGCGATTGGTTCCAGGGGCCAGACTCCACGTCGTGCCACGGTCCGGTCATCCGGAGTTGCTCTACCGCCGTGACGCTGTGGAGCAGGTTTACGAATTTGTGAGAGAGCAGGTTATGTGATTGGGTTGCATTGACCAGAAACGAAGCCTACAATAATGGAGGCAGATTCGACTTATGCCGGGCGCCGTGAGGCGCTCTTTGTCGATTTGCGGGGGACGGGAGTCCCCCCATGCGTTTTCTGATGAAAGGTGGTGGTGGCAAATGGACGCTGGCCCGAGTCTTAGTCGATCGAGAATGCGGAATGCTGATAGAGGCCTGTCCACGCCGCCGCCAAACACGACGGAACGGTTCGCCTGACCAGGGCGGGCCTTGCCGCCTATTGTTCTGACGCGGTTGCCGCGGGCCTTTGCGCCCGCGTTTCTTCATTGTAAGGAGAGGCGCGGCGGTCCAGAGCAAAGGAGGCGAGACCGATGGACCAGGAACTGATCGGGATCCTTGACCAGACCATTATCCTTCTGCAGCAGCGCCGTGAAGATGAACTCCGCACCCTGCTCGCCCCCCTCCATCCGGCTGACCTGGCCGAGATCTTGGAGGAACTGGAAGACGAACAGCGGTCATCGATTATGCATCTCCTTACCGAAGAGGCTGCCGCGGACGCGATTGCGGAGATGGAGCCCGAGGACCAGGCCTCAATCCTGACCGCTCTCTCCGAGGAGCGGGCGCAGGAGATCCTGGAGGAGATGTCGGCCGACGACGTGGCCGACCTGGTCGGTGAACTCGACCCCCGCCAGGCAGGCCAGATCCTGAAGCTGATGGACGCCGAGGACGCGACCGATGTGCGCGAACTGCTCGGCTTCCGGTCGGACACCGCCGGCGGTATTATGACCACCGAATATATCTCGGTCCACGCCGCGGTGACCGCCGATGAGGCGATCAACGAAATGCGCCGGGCGGCACCGAGTGCCGAGACAGCATACTACGTGTACGTGATTAACGCAAAGGAGCAGCTGGTCGGCGTGCTCTCGCTGCGCGAACTGATCATTGCTCCGCCCAACGCCCTGGTCCGTGAGATCATGCGCACGAGTGTGGTTTCGGTCCACGTGAATGAGGACCAGGAAGAGGTCGCCCGGGTGGTCAAGAAGTACAACCTGCTCGCTGTGCCGGTCGTCGATGATCAAGATGTCCTCCGGGGTATCATCACAGTCGACGATGTCATTGACGTCCTCGAAGAAGAGGCGACCGAAGACCTCTATCGTGCCGGTGGTATTGGCGAGGCCGAGCAGGAGCTCGACCTGGAGGGCGGTATTTGGCCCTCGGTCAAGTCCCGCTTGCCCTGGCTCATGGGGTTGCTCTTCCTCAGCCTGGTCTCGGGCAAGGTAATCGAGCATTTCAACCCACTCATGAACAACGTCACGGCCCTGACGGTCTTCATTACCACCATGGCAGGCGGCGCCGGCAACGCGGCGACCCAGGCGCTGACCGTCGTGGTCCGCGGCCTGGCTACGGGTGAGGTCGACATGGAGCACTTCTGGAACATCGTCTGGCGTGAGGCGCGGATCGGCCTGACGATCGGGTTGATCTGCGGTGTCGTGCTCGGGGCGACCGCCACCCTCTGGCACGGGTCGGTCTGGATCGGGCTGATCGTGGGTCTGGCGATCTCGATCAACCTCATGCTGGCAAAGGCCGCCGGTTCGATCGTCCCAGTCCTGATCCAGAAGATCGGCCTTGACCCGGCGGTCGCCTCCGGCCCGTTCATCGCTACCGTGACCGACACAACCTCCATGCTGGTCTATTTCTCGATCGCAACGGTCGTTGTCCGAATGGTTTCGTGAACCGAAGGTGCTCAGTTATGCCGTTCACCATTCGCCCGCCCACCATTCCGCCTACCCTGGCGTCTCCGCTGTTCTGGCCGAAGTCCTTGACAAGGCGGCGGGGGCGCCGGATCGTCGGACCGAACAACCGCTAGCGTAATCAGCTCATGCTGGAGGTTAACGGTAACCCGGATCCCTAGTTCGATGTAGTGAAGTTGGTCAAGGAAGGGCTGCAGAGAGACCGACACACACGGCCCAGCACGAGCCGTCGGCGATGAAATTGCCCAAGGGTTCTTCGCACTAGGTGAAATATGGGTGATTTTCAGAAACTGGTGGTAAAAAAAGAAGGAACCGACCGCTACTCTTGGAGAATAGGTGGTATACTGTAGGCAAGGGGGCTTACGATGATTAACATTGAAACCCTGATGTTGACACTGTTAGCTAACAACCCGACGGGACTAGCACTGCCTGAACTGCATGTCTTGGTTGTCAAAAATTACCTCCGATTCCTACCGGCGGAGCATGTACGGCCACTGTGGTCAGCGCCATCCAAGCCCTCCAGTTCAATTGTGTACGCGCAACAGGTTGACGTAGCTCTTTCCTCTCTTCTACGTGACAAACTTGTCGAGCCAGCGGATGGTGGGCGAGTCAGGTTGACGCAGAAAGGAAGAGAAAGGGAGCGAGAGCTTTCGCGGCGCGGTGGAACTCCTCCGTCAACTAAGAGGAGAGTCCGAACCTGGAAGGTTAAGTCTCATTCTCGGGTTCACGGAGGAACTACAGGTCGTGTTCTTATCCACAGTCGCTGACGTAGAGGCCCAACCGGCAAGGGGCCGGTTGGGCCAAAGATTATTAAACTGGTTTGACGAATATCTGAACAAGTTCTTGTCAGGACGCTCCGTTGTGTTCCGGCGTTTTTGGTTTAGGATGTTTTGGAAGGCTGACTTTCCTGGGTTGGTCTTCCTTTTTTACGTGCCCATTTTTACCCTTGTTTTCCTCTTTGCATGGAGAATCGATTTGCTTCCTTATCCGGAGTTTATTATTAGCTATAGTCAAATGACAGATGTCCGTACTGCGCCTCTTGTCGAGTCAGTGTGGAAGTGGAGTTACGGCATTCTGCCTTTTGCTCTCAGCATATTCAGCTTCTCATACTCGTCGGTGAAGGATGTCTCTCTGTCCCTTACTTTTACTGCTAACCCGGTGTTACGGCACCTTGTGGTCCTGTTCTCCGGGACCACAGTCATGGGGGCCATTCAGGTCTACCTCAATCTACTTCACACGCCGGGACGCGACCGTTTCACCGGAGATGTCCTCCATCTATTGCTATTTGGCGTATCGGTGATCACAGCACTCATCTATGTAATTGAGCAGTTCAAGCGATTGGCTGCACCGGATGAGTTTGCCTACTGTCAGGCCAAGATCGATCGCTTCATTCGGCAAGGCATCGCCCGAGCGGACATAACAGGCGGTCTTGATGGAGTGGCTCACGCTCTTGACTCCATTCAGGTGAATGTAGAAACGATGTTTCAAATCATGGCCACGCTGGTACAAAAGGATATGGATGTCATGTACGACCAGTTTCGAGTGCAAGTGACACTCCAGAGCACAACCATTGTAACGACCATGCAACAGATTGAGAAGGACCGAATCCTCCTAATCGATTACAATGCCAGGGTAAGGTTTCTGATCGAGAAGTATTACGACCATTTGCTGGTGCTCAGCGCAAAAAACCATGGACCTGAGACAAGGGAGATACTGGAGGCGTGCACGGCCCTGGAGAAGGTGGCTGCAAGCCACGGAGGCGCTTCGTGCCTGGTCCACTGCGCGATTCCACTGAGACGTGCCGTTTCTACGCTGATTCAGAGACGAGACAGACTGACCTTGATGGCTGTGTTAGGGGAGTTCCATAGGGTTTACATGGACTATCGTTCTCCAGAGCTGGCTGCGGCACTCCTGTACATCTATGAGGTAGTGTTGGTTGAGGCAAGCGTCAACGAAGACAGAGGTACACTGCATGAGATGCTGTATAAGATTCAGGATCTTACGGCGACACTTCGCCGGACCGTTCAGGTTCAGGCTGTGTACCGCATCCTTTGGACCGCAGCGCTAAAATTGATCGAGCACTCATCTCATGAGAGTACCGGGGCGTTTCTGAAGACGTTCGTGGCCAGATTCGACCAGAATCATGCGGCTGCTGCCTTTGACTACCTGATTGAGAGCTACAGAGTGACAGGCGAGATTCCGGTGATTCGTGTCCCAACACTGCAAAGAGTCGACGAACGAACGAAGTCAGCCCTGACTTACCTGAACCCTGAGTACGAGCTCATTAGAGGTTCGTTGGATTACACCTTAGAGAAACTACTATTCCTTTGGTATGGGCAACAACATTTCCTGATCGCTACGAAGGCCAGAGGTCACGAAACACCAGTGTTGCCGGCGAAAGTTGGACTTATGTCGGGGCGTAATCTCCATTACCTGAGCACCAAGCTCAGGGAGGATCCGTACGGCCTGAGCTGGGTTAAGGGTGATCTCTGCACGGTTGTGTATCACGAGTTGTGCGGTATCCTCAACGTGACCCCGGTGGAGACCATCCCGGCTGATGGATCGCCGCAGGTGAGGGTTGCTTCGACTCAGGGCGCGTCAATAACCAAGGGGCGGAGAAGGAAAGATGGCAAGTCGCGTCATCGTAAGTGAGGGACGCCCCCGATCCTTTCTCCACAAAATCTACACATCCACTCCAAAGCCCGCCTAACCTGGCGGGCTATCCTTATGAGCAGGAGCCTACGCCTCGTCTACCGAAGCGAAAGGAGTGGAGGCGATATGAACATGGCTGGTGAACGAATTCTCATCGCTGACGATGATGCCGGCATGCGGCAGATGATCGGCGAGTACCTGACGAGCGAGGGGTACCGGGTCATTGAAGCGACCGATGGGCGCCAGGCCCTCGAGTTGGCACGTCGGGAGAGGCCGGACATGGCGATTCTCGACTGGATGATGCCGGGCATGTCAGGGCTGGACGTCTGCCGGACGATCCGGGCCGAGTCCTCCATGCCGATGATCATGGTGACCGCCCGGGTGGAGGAGCCAGACAAGCTCCTGGGCCTGGAGCTGGGCGCCGATGATTACATTACCAAGCCCTTCAGCCTTCGGGAGCTGACTGCTCGGATACGTGCTCTCCTGCGCCGGGCCCGTCCGGAGACCCGGGAGGACAAGATCACCTTCGGTGAGATCACCATTGACTTTGCCGGCCTGGCCGCGGAGCGGGCGGGCGAGCCGATCGCACTTACCGCCACGGAGTTCAAGCTACTGGCCACACTGGCCCGCTCGCCCGGGCGCGTCTTCTCCCGCCTGCAGCTTATGGAGGCGGCCTTAGGCGAATACTACGAGGGCTATGACCGGACGATCGACAGCCATATCAGCCACCTCCGCCGGAAGCTGGGCGGTGACCTGATTCAGACCGCGCACGGTCTGGGTTACAAGTTGGTGGGGGTGGGCCGTTGAAGAACGTGTCGATTCGAACCCGGCTGACCTGGGCCTTCCTCCTGGTCGCCGTGGCGGTTATGGCACTGGTCATGCTTGGCTTCAACCTGGCCTTCTGGTCGACCGTGCAACACCGCATGGAGACCGGACGCATGGGCGGCCCCGTGATGGGCCAGGGTCAAGTGCAGGGCTACGGACAGGGGCGTGGTGCGGGTCCGGGCGGGATGATGGGCGGAAGCACCATGGCGAGCCCCAACAGCCCGCTCTGGGAGACAATCTATGAGGGGAAGGACCTGGCGTTCCAGGTCTCGCTGATTGCCGGCTTGATCGGCCTCGGCATCGCTGCCGTCGCCTCGTACTTCGTGGCCGAGCGGGTCTCCCGCCCGCTGCGCCGCCTGGCCGCCGAAGCGGTGACAGCCCGCCCCGGCGCCGGCACCTTTGCCCTCTACCCGCATGATTCCAAGGAGATGCAGGAACTCTCCGGCGCCCTCAATCTCATGACCGAGCGGATTCAGTCAGAAGATGAGGTCCGGCGAAATCTGTTTGCCGACATCGCTCACGAACTGCGCCATCCCATCGCCCTGCTGCGGGGCCGGATCGAGATGATGCAGGACGGCGTGACCCCCGTCTCTCCGGAAGCGCTCTCTGCCCTGCAAGATGAGGTGATCCGGCTCAGCCGCCTCGTGGCCGATGTACGGGAGCTCTCCCTGGCCGAGGTGGGCAAGCTGTCGCTCAACCTCCAGCCTGTCGACCTTGCCGAGGAGATTGCCACCCTCCGGGAGAACTTCGAGCCAATCACCGTGGACAAGGCAATCAGGCTGACCATGGAGGCCGAACCCCTGCCAGTAGTGACCGCCGATCCCGATCGGATCCGTCAGGTGCTGGCTAACCTGCTCTCCAACGCGGTGCGCCACACACCCGAGGGCGGGCAGATCACCTTCCGGGCCGGCCGGAGAGGGAGTCAGGTCTTGATCAGCGTGGCCGATACGGGATCTGGCATCGCACCCGAGGACCTGCCCCACATCTTTGATCGGTTCTACCGGGCCGATCGGTCCAGAACCCGCATGACCGGCGGCTCAGGTCTGGGGTTGCCCATCGCCCGATCACTGGCCAGGCTGCACGGTGGTGACCTGACCGCAGCCAACTCACCGGAAGGTGGCGCAGTCTTCACGCTTTTGCTCCCCGTAACGTTCTCGCCCGGCGCCTCGTCGTAAAGAGCGAACCCAGACTCCCACGAGGAGGTTCCTGTTCATGCCCCACCTGTTCGAACCCTTGACGCAGAAGTCGCTGACGCTCAAGAACCGCTTGGTGGTTGCCCCCATGTGCATGTATTCGGCCTACAACAAGGACGGCATTCCGACCGAATGGCATCTGATCCACTACGGGACTCGAGCCATGGGCGGCGCCGGCATGGTGATCGCTGAGGCGACCGCCGTGGAGCCCCGGGGACGTATCTCCGAGGAGGATCTCGGCCTTTGGAACGATGACCAGGTAGAGGCCTTCACCCGGATCGCCCGGTTCGTGCAGGCCCAGGGCTCCACCTTCTCCATTCAGCTCGCCCACGCCGGTCGGAAGGCTTGGTCCTTCCACAAGGGCCAGGGTCCCGAGGTGGGCGTGGCCCCCAGTGCCATTCCCTTTGGCGACGACTGGGTCACCCCCGAGGCGCTTGACCTGGCCGGCATTGACCGGATCGTAAACGCATTCGCTGCCGCTGCCCGCCGGGCCACCGTGATCGGTTGTGACTCGGTGGAGGTCCACGGTGCGCACGGCTACCTGGTCCATGAGTTCCTCTCCCCGCTGTCCAACCATCGGACCGACGAGTACGGCGGCTCCCTGGAGAACCGTGCCCGCCTGCTGAAGCGGATCTACGAAGCCGTCCGGGCCAATTTCCCCGCCGACAGGCCGATCTGGGTCCGCATTTCGGCGACCGATTGGGTAGAGGGCGGTTGGGATATCGAGCAGTCGGTGGAGCTCTCCCGCATGATGAAGGAGTGGGGCGTCGACCTGGTGGATGTCTCCTCCGGCGGCAACTCCCCGCTACAGCAGATCACCAACCTCGGGCCCAATTACCAGGTCCCCTTCGCGGAGCGCATCCGCCGGGAGGTTGGGATTCCGACCGGTGCCGTGGGCCTGATCACCGAGCCGGAACAGGCCGACGAGATCGTCCGCTCCGGCAAGGCCGACGTGGTCCTCATGGCCCGGGAGTTCCTCCGCAATCCGTACTTCCCGCTGGAGGCCGCCCACAAACTGGCGCAAGAGACCCAGTGGCCGGTGCAGTACGTCCGGGGCAAGTTCCCCTCGAAGTAAACGTCAAGACCCGACCTCGCCAATGAGGTCGGGTCTCTCTACTCCCCAAAGACGAAAACCATTGCAATCGCAACGAGGACGAGGGCCACATTGGCCAGGGGCACCAGACCCGAGATCTTCGCTTTCCGGTACTGCTGCTTGGCGAAGAAAATCCAGCCCGCAACGGTTCCCCCAAGGGCCATGATCGGGTAGGCCAAAGTGCCGAAAAGAACGGCGTACCAGAGTATAGTGATCCCAAGGGAGCTACCTTCGGCCCCCACAACCATGACCGTGGCGATGATCACAAGAAACGCCGGGAAGAGGAGCAGGATATAGAGGATTGTCAGGCTGATCAGCAGGGCCAGGGTCTTACTCCGGTTGGCAGCCTGTGGCTGGTAGGGGTATGGCGGCTGGTTTTGATACAAAGAGATCCCTCCTGTTACAATACGGTACCGAAAGCAGTTCGGCCAGGGGCTGGAAGACTCCTGCAGGAAGCGCCGGATCGGGAGGCGAAGGGTTCGGGGCAGAAGGGGTGATCAGGTATGCGGATCCTTGTGGCACCAGACTCCTTTAAGGGCTCCCTTACCGCTGCGGAGGCGGCAGCCGCTATGCGCCGCGGGGTTCGGGCCGCCCTGCCCGGTGCGGCAGTCTACCCGCTTCCCATGGCCGATGGTGGGGAGGGGACGGTCGATGCGCTCGTCTTGGCGACTGGCGGGGAGCGCCTGACCTCGCTGGTGCGCGGGCCGCTGGGGGATCAGGTCTCCGCCAACTGGGGCTTGCTGGGCGATGGCGAGACCGCCGTGATCGAGATGGCCGCCGCTTCGGGCCTGCTGCTGGTGCCACCGGAGCGGCGGGACCCCCGAGTGACCAGCACCTACGGAACCGGGGAGTTGCTCCTTCACGCACTGGATCGGGGCGCTCGGCGGATCATCATCGGGATTGGCGGCAGCGCCACCAACGACGGCGGGGCCGGCATGCTCCAGGCGCTGGGCGCCCGACTCCTGGCAGCCGACGGCTCGGAGCTGCCGCCCGGCGGGGCCGCACTGCTTGCGCTTGAGCGCATCGAACTGAGTGGATTGGATCCTCGCCTGACCCAGGCTGAACTCCTGGTCGCCTGCGATGTGACCAATCCGCTGACCGGTCCGCAGGGCGCAGCGGCAGTATATGGGCCCCAGAAGGGAGCGACCCCGGAGATGGTCGCCCTGCTGGATCGGGCCCTGACTCGCTGGGCGGACCTCATGGCGGCGCAGACGGGGCGGGACGTGCGAGACCTGCCCGGGGCGGGGGCCGCCGGGGGCCTGGGGGCCGGGCTGATCGGCTTCCTGGCGGCGACGATCCGGCCGGGCATCGACCTGGTGGGGGAGGCGGCGGGGCTGGACCGCCTGCTGGCGCAGGTGGACCTGGTCCTGACCGGTGAGGGGCGGACGGACGGCCAGACGCTGTCCGGCAAGGTGCCTCTCGGCGTCGCCCGGCGAGCCGCTGCACAGGGGGTCCCGGTGGTCGTGATCTCGGGGGCTCTCACGGCGGATGCGGCCCTGCTCCACGACCGGGGGATCGCCGCCCTGCTCTCCACTGCCGATGGGCCGCTCAGCCTGGAGGCCGCCATGGCTCAGGCTGCGGAACTCCTGGAGCGGGCCACTGCGGAGGCGGTACGCCTGATCGGCCTGGGCCGTGGTCTTGGCATGAAGGTGCGCTAAGACGGGCAGGGATCTCTCCCTGCCCGTTGCCCTTAGGCCTTGACGTAGCCCAGCGACCGGCTGTGGTGGCGCAGGGCTTCGCGAATATGTACGTCCCAATAGTCCCAGGTGTGTCCACCCGGATGCTCGGCGTACTCGTGGGCCAGCCCCAGATGGAGCAGGTGGTCCCGGAGCCGCCGGCTGTGGCCGAGCAGGTGATCTTCGGTGCCGCAGTCAAAGCCGATCGCCGGAGAATCGTGGAGGCCGACGATTCCCTCCGTCAGAGCGAAGAGATCAAAGTCACTGGGGTTGGGGGTCTCCGGATACAGACGCAACTCATCCAGGTAGGGGTAGGCCCCGGAATGGGTCCAGACCGAAGCGAAGCGATTGGGGTATTTAAAGGCCAGCCGCATTGCCCCGTAGGCGCCCATGGAGACCCCGCCCACCGCCCATTTCCCATCCACCCGGAAGGTGTGCCGCACATGGGTCCAGAGGTCCTGCATGAGGAAGGACTCGTATGGCAAGTCCGGGTGGATGTTGGCGTAAAGGGCATTCTCCCCCGCCGGCAGGATCACCAGGAACGGGTAAGGGCTGACGTGGCGCGCCAGGTTGCTGTAGAGCAGCCAGTCGTTCTGGCTCCCCATGGAGCCGTGGAGTTGGAGCAGGACCGAGTAGGGCGAGGGATGGTCCTCCGGGATGAGCGCGCTGTAGTGCACCTGGCGGTTCAAAGAGCGGCTGTAGAACTGGATACTGGCGACGGCCATGGATCTGCCTCCTCAACAACTCCCGGTCTTGACGGCGTAGGGGGATGGATTTACCCTGTACACATAACTTGGCGGGGGTGCATTGCGTGACCTGGCTCCTGATCGGTCTGGCGGGCGCTGCCGGCGCACTCACTCGTCTCGGGGTGAGCCGCTATGCCGGGCGACGCTTCGGGTCAGCCTTGCCATGGGGAACCATGGCAGTGAACTTGATGGGAGCCTTCCTCCTTGGACTTCTGACCGGTCTTATGTTGGGAAGAGGTGCGATCAGCCCGGTTCTCAAAGCGGTTCTGGGCACAGGCTTCCTTGGTGCCTTTACCACCTTTTCCACCTGGCAGGTGGAGATCTTCTGGCTCCGGCGGAACGGGACGCCGGGCCTCGCTTGGGCCCATCTCCTTGTCAGCACCGGGGCGGGACTGCTCCTGGCCTGGACCGGCGTGCTAGTGGGGTGGTGGCTGTGAAGTACGTCGCAATCGGTTTGGCGGGAGCGCTCGGCGCGCTGAGCCGGTACTCCCTGGGCATCTGGATCGCCGCTCTCATGCCTGTCGAGTTTCCGATTGGCACACTGGTCGCCAACCTGACCGGGGCCTTCCTGCTAGGGGTTGTGGCCACCTACGGGATTGAGCGGGGCCGGATGCCTGCCGCCTGGCATCTCCCGGTCACAGTCGGGTTCTTGGGCTCCTATACCACCTTTTCGACGTGGACAGTGGAGACGGTGTTGCTCATGGAGGCGGGAGAGTGGGCATGGGCCGGGCTGAACGTGGTCGGCAGTCTCAGCCTCGGGCTGTTGGCTGTCTGGCTGGGTCATCGGTTGGCGAACCGGGTGGGCAGGCGAGCATGATTGCCATGGGTGGTTGCGCTGCCCTCCCCACTGTCACCATCTTCTGAGATGTGTAACTGTCTTCTCGGTGGGAGAGGCGGCCATTCCTTCTCTAGAGTGGCACAGCCTGCAGGAGTTGCTCCACGTAGTAGTCCTGCTGAAAGTACCTGGTCTCCACGGTGACCGGAACCCTTTGCTCCACCATCTCCAGGGCCTCCCGCGGCGAAAGCAGGTCGTAGCGGGGGTGGTAGACCTCGGTCCAGGGTGGCAGATCCGGCCGGCCGTGTGGCGCAATCGGGGTAGCACCGAGCAGGTGCGCCTCATAGAGCGCCAGCGTCAGACTTCCGCCGGTGGTGGTGGAGATCGCGGCCTGCGCCCGGGACAGGAGGCGGTAGTACTCGTCCTGGGGGAGACGTCCTACCTGGAGCCCCATCTCCTGCCAGAGTGAGACTGGGTAGTAGGAGAGCGGATCGATCGGGGAGGCAATGTAGACCTGGTAGCCGCGTTCCAGGAGCTCAAACCCCATGCGAGCCGAGAGGTAGGGCTGGTAGAACTCGTTCAGCCTTCCGGGAAAGACGACCAGTCGCTCCCGTTCGACTGCGGGCTTCACTTCATTGATCACGCGATGAATCAGCGTGTGGTCATACGGAAAGCCGGCCACGACCACCTTGACGGGAGAGCCCTTCGGCAGGTAGCGCTCGGCCCAGGGTGCCATGGAGGGGTTGGTCAGAAGGATTGTCTTGAGCGACGGGTGTCCATAAATCCAGAGATCCGCTGGGTCGTAAGCATTGGTGAACGGGTTCCAGATATCGTGCTCGTGAATGATCACGTGTTCAGGCGGCGTGACCGCATCCAGGAGTTGCTTCTGCACCGTATAGCGGGTGAAGAAGACCGGACCGTGCGGCCTTTCCGGCATACGGGTGGCGTACTCGTAAGGCACGCCGGCCCGGTCCAGCGCTGCCCGGAAGCCGGCGAGGAAGTTCGGATACCAGGTCGTCGTCTCATGCGGATCGTAGATGACGTGCAGCAAGGGCGGACCCTCCCCACTCAGGTCGTTCCTGAATGGTTTAGGCATGGAGAGTCTCCACACCTGTTGATAAGACAGAAAGGTGCGGGGGTTTCGCTTCCAAACGAAACAGCCCGCGGGCATCAGGCGCTCGCGGGCCTTGGCTTACCACCCGTGACCAACTCCGAGTGGTACACGTCCAAACAGGAAGAACCGCGCCACACTGGAGGAGGTATGGGATTGCGCTTGCTCACCAGCCAGACGTTCGATGAGGTTGTTCGCGAAAACCGCAACCTGATCGTTAAGTTTGCCGCCGACTGGTGTCCGGACTGCCGCCGCATTGAGAAGGCCTACGCCAGCTTTCCCGAGCGTTTCGATGTCGCCTTCGCCGAGGTCGACACCATACAGAACGTGGACCTGGCCGAGCGGTTCGATGTCAAGGGCATCCCGACCCTGCTGGTCTTCAGGGACGGAGAGATGGTGGACAGGCTGTATAGCCGGGACGCCAAGACCGTTCAGCAGGTGGAGGAGTTTGTGGCCCGCCAGACTGGTGCCGTGCGATAGATCCACCGAAGCCCCGCCCTCTTGTCATGGAGGGCGGGGCTTCTAGCTTGGCAACACGGATACCGGGCTCCCTGCACATCACCACTTCCCTGGTTCTCCGACCAGGGGCAACAGGTCATTCCTGCTTAAGCCCATCTGTTCCGGGGTCAGGCTGAGTGCAAGGGCCCGATCCTCAGCGACATCGCACCAGAACTGGTACTCATCGACCGACAGCCCGCTGGACTGCAGGTTCGGGAGCATCTCCATGACCGCTGCCACAAACCCTTCGGGGCTCACGCCCTGCTCGATCCAGGATACCGAGACGGAGACCACCCCGCTGCTCGACGCATCGGGAAGGACCACGGAGGAGCCCACCCTGGCTGTCGGCATGGTCTCTTTCACGACCGGAGTGAGTTGCTCCTCCAGCTCGGCTTCGCGCCGCCTCTCGCGATAGTCGTCATGGCCCTGCAGCGTGCGCCCAAAGACCACGCGAAAGACAACAGGCCGGTCGGTCCTGGCCTCCACCCGTGTCACGTACCGCTTGTTTAGGAAGTCGTACGTGGTCTTGGTCGGAAGAAAGGGCTCGGACGGGTAGCGCTCCGCCAGGTACTCAAGAGCTCGGCCCTTCATGGTAAGGATGACAAGGGGATTGCCCCAAATGCTGCTGTAGAGCCATCCGAAGGCAGCCAGTAGAACGGCCAGAGCAGCAATTCTCGTCCAACGTGATACCATACCCGCACCTCCTACGAAAGGGCCCGGCCCGCAAACCGCTCCTTATACGCCCGGAAGTCGATCGTCCGCCCGGTCAGCCGGCTCTCTTCGGCCGCAAAGGCCAGCAGGTGGGTCTCGGCTGAGACCCGGGCCGGGGAGAGGTTCAGCCCGCTGTCGCTGGTCTGCACCTGGTGGACAAAGGCCCGCATGAGCGCCGTGTCGCCACCGTTGTGCCCGCCGGGCAGGACCTCCGGTCGGACCACTGTCTGCCGGCCCAGGAAGTCGTTCACCTCGACCTCGTTCCGATCCATGTGGATCCGCATCTCCCCGCGGGTACCAAAGAGCTTCGCGGTGCGTGTCACATCGTTCGTAAAGCCCACCATGGTGAACGAAACGGTTGCCCCGTTCCGGTACTCCAGATTGACCACCTGGTGATCGACCACATCGTTATCGCTCCGGTAGACGCATCGCCCGTAAGGCCCCTCCCGGAGCCCCTTCAGGATCCCATCCGGCGACTGGTCGGGGGAGACGTGCCACTTCACCCAGTCCGGGCCGTTGCCCATGTAAATACGATGGGCGCTGTAGGGACAGTCCGCCTCCGCCGGGCAGCCGTCGGTGCAGCGGGCGGGGGCCCCGGGCGGGGCGTTCTCCGGCCGGAAGTGCATGAGCGAGCCGAAGGAGGAGAGGCGGATGCACTCGTCATTCATGAGCCAGTGGATCAGGTCCAGGTCGTGGCAGGACTTGGCCAGGATCATTGGGCTGCTCTCCCCGGCCTGGCGCCAGTTCCCGCGCACGTAGGAGTGCGCCACATGGTACCAGCCCACGTTCTCCGTCCACTGGACCGAGACGATCTGGCCGATGATCCCCGAATCCAGAAGCCGCTTCACCACCTGCATGAACGGGGTGTAGCGGAGGACATGGCAGACTGTCAGCGTCCGGCCGTGCTGCTCCGCTGCCTCCGCAATGGCCATGACCTCCGAGGGCTCCGGCGACATGGGCTTCTCCAGCAGGACGTCGTAGCCCAGTTCCAGGGCCCGCAGCGTCGGGGCGGTGTGCATGCGATCCTGCGTCGTGACCATGACAGCATCTACCGCGGGGCGGGCCGCCAACAACTCCTCCCAGGAGGTGAACTCCCCCTCCGGTGGAATACCGTGCTTCTCTGCATAGAGCCTCCGCCGCTCCGAATCAGGGTCGGCCACCGCCGTGACTACCCCGGCCTGCGGATTGCGCAACAGGTAATCCCCGTAGGTGTGCCCCCGGCCACCGGCACCAAGAACGGCGAACCTCAGTGGAGCCATGGCGCCATCATCCCCTACCCTGCGTGATTTCGATTTCCCCTGAGAGTATATACGTAGACTCTTTGAAAGAGTAGAGGCAATCGACAACTTCGATACGCGCATGTTCGAACCTTATCGCCCATTTCTACGTGTTCTTTAATAGATAGAGAATTCTGGAGGTGGGCGAATTGACGAGGCGGCGACGGTATCTGACAGCACTGGTAGGCTACCGGTCCCAGACCAGTGCCTTCCTCGAGGTCGAGAGGGGGGAGTCTGCGGCCTGTCCGGAAGCAGCACGGATTACCGATGAGGAGGCCCAGGCCTTCTTTCTGGCGGCGCGACAGATGGATTTCATCGATCGGGACGTGATCACCGAGCGCTTTCGCAAGGCCGGGTTGCGGTATCCCCCGGAGTTCCATTTCAGCGAGTACCGGCTTGCCCGCTTCCTCTTTCACCAGTGGGAGAATCCAGAGGTCCGGGAGGCCTTTTTCCGCCATGTCCTACAGGTTGAGGAGAGCCCACACCTCCGGATTGCCGAGGTGGTCGATCCGACCGTGCTGCATGACACCGCGGAATACTGGGGACCGCCTGCCTTCTGCCACCTCCTGCGGGTGAAGGGCAGGCCGGATCTGGTCCAGCCGCTGCTGGACAGCTTGGGCCCCAAGCTGCGCACGCAGAATGAGGGGATGCTTCTGCACGCCAAGCGAATGCTGTACCGCTTTCTGACCGATGCGGGGCCGGCGCAGGTCCGGTCTCGGTGGGAGCAGCAGAAGGTGAACCGCCTGATCCGGCTGCGGGAGGTTCAGCTTCGCTCCATGCGCCGCAGCCTGCGCAAGGTGAAGCAGGAGCACCGGGAGGTTCAGGCTCGCCTGCGGGAGTTGGCACGCTCGGAGCATCCGGAGCTGCGCCAGTTGGCGGCAGAGTGGGCCGAGCTGCGCACGCAGGAGCGGGCCGCTGAGCAGGAGCAGAAAGAGAGACTGGCCGAGCTGAACCGGCGGCAGCAAGGGGAACTGAGTGACCTTCGGGCGAAGCAGCGCCGCATACTCCAGGACTACCAAGCAGTTCTCGCCCTCCGGCAGGGGTGGTTGCCGGCGACAGGGGGTGGAGCCGATGGCCCAAGGCAACAAGGAGGTTCGGTATGATTGGCTTTACGGCTTCCCCCATCTCTCATGGGACGAATTGGAGGTCTGGGTAAAAGAGCAGATGGAAGCGGTACCGGAGGCGGCGCAAATCTCCGACGATGAGGCCGAAGCCTTCTTCTGTGTCGCCTTCATGCTGCGTACCTTAGCTCCGCTCATGCGCCAGAAAGTGCTGCGGGTGGCCGGTCTGTACAAGAAAGCAAATGGAGAGACCAAGGGGCCCAAGTGGATTCGGACCAGTACCCTGGCGATCCTTCGGCGGTGGAAGGACTCCTTTCTCAGGGAGCATCTGGTCCGGCTGATCCCCAACTTAACCTTTGATGGCATGCCCTTTCCCGCCGACAACCCCGAGCTCTGGACCGATGAGTACATGGCCGAGCGGTATGACAACCGTCTGAACATCGTCTGGATCGTGCGGATTCGCCGCTACTTGGGCCGGACCGAAGACATGACAGAGTTCCTTAACGAGCTGTCCGACTGGGCGGAGCAGGAGTATCGAATCTTCATGGACATTGGCCGCCTCGCCCTCCGGCGAATCGTCTACCCTGATCAGGCAGCCGCAGCCCCGGTGGCCGCTGCCGCACAGGCGACGGTGCAGGAGCTGCGGCGGAAGGAGAAGCAGGCCGGGCGGGCCCGGCAGGACGTCCGCCGCCTGGAGAAGGACAGCAAGGAGCTGAAGCGCCAGGCCCGCAAGGTCGAGCGGGAGGTGCTGGCACAGATCAGCCAGGCCCGGGGCGAGGTCGGGGCGGCACGCCGGGCCCTGAGGGAGCAGCCTGACACCTTTGAGCGGGAGCGGGCCGCCCTGGCAGCCCGCTTCGAGCAGGACCGGAAGATCCTCACCCAGCAGATCGAGGGGGCGGAGCAGGAGTTCCGGAAGGTGATCGCATCGACCCGGTGGAACGTGCTGGCGGGCCGGCGGATCACCGTGACCGACTGCGGCGAGAGCGAGCCCCTCTGCCGTCTCCTCGTCGAGTCGCTGGGCGGAACCTACCAGCCGGAGGGCGGCGAGGTGGTCCTCTCCGCCGCGGAGGGGCTCCCCGCCCTGGATCGGGCCCTGCGAAACCTGGCACTCAGTCGGATCCTGATCGTGACGGATGGGCTCTATCGCCGGAAGGAAGGGCGGTATGGCGTGGCGGTTGCGGGACTGCAGGTCTATGTGGGGCGTGCCGTCATCCACACCCAAACCGCTGTCGTCAACTGCGGCCCCCGGGCCGGCAGCCTCATGGCCGAGTACGGCGCCCTGGTCATGGCCCTGCGCTGGCTGGAACGGGTGAAGCCCCCACCTGGCGCAGATGTGGAGATTCGCTCTGACTGCAAGACCATGCTAAGCCGCCTGCGCCTCAGCAAGGGAATCAAGGAGAAGGCCGGCTGCATGACCCTGGACGCTCTGGCCCGGCGGAGCCTCCGCCGGCTGGAGAAGGCCGGTGCACCGGTCCGGCTGAAGTGGGTGCCCCGGGACCAGGTAGAGGTGGTTGACCGGCTCTGCGACAAGGGGTATCGGGAGCTGCGCTGGTACCACCGGCGAGGGAGCCAGCCGCGCGTGCCGCTCCGGGAGTTCCTTGAGACCCTGAGGCGCTGAGCGAAGAGAGGAGGACCGGGCCTTCGTGGCAGGGTCCTCCTCTGTGCATCTCGGAAGATTACCAAATCATGAACAAGCATTGGTCAAACGAGCCATATCCACGGCCGAAAATACCCAGTAATGTTGATATTAGAGCTGACAGGTGCAACCTACACGAGATGAGGCGATATGAGTGAAGCGTCTGTTCAGCCGGCTGCTGCGCCCTGGAGAGATTGCGATGGACCAACTCCGCTTTTCGCAGAAGATCCTGCTCGTCGTTCTTCTTCTCCTCATTCCAGCCACCTATGTCACCTACCACTACACGGTCGGACTGAACCAGGCGATCGCGCTTCCCAGGCAGCAGCGTGTGGGCATGCAGTTTGTGCGGGCTGCCGGGGACTTCATTAAGGAGGTTCAGCGGCATCGGGGCACCGCTTCTCGTCTTCTCAATGGCGATGCCAGCGCCAAGCAGGCCCTCACCGGTTTTCAGGCGGACGCTGCCCAGGCAATCGCTCGGCTGGACAGCCTGGATGCCACCCACGGGGCTGCCTTCGGGTCCAGCGCCGAGTGGGAGAAGATCAAGGATGACTGGGAAGCGCTGTTGACTGTGCTGCCTTCCCTGCCGCCCGCGAAGTCTTTTGAGATGCACACAGACGTGGTTACGGCCATTCAGCGATTCGCCGAGCGCGTCTCCGACCGCTCGTCGCTCTCCATGAACTCCCACCTTGACGAATACCACCTCTCGATCTTGACGACCCAGACCCTCTCCCGGCTCAGCGAGGTCCAGGGGCAAGAGCGGGCAGCCGGCTCAGGGGTAGCCACCAAGGGCTCGGCCACCCAGGAGGAGAAGACCCGGATCCAGATACTCAAGGCGCAGGCGGAGGCCTATCTCAGCCAGGCCCAGACGAGCGTGGAGCAGGCAGTGCTCGCCAATCCCGCCCTGGCCGAGCGACTCGAAGCGAAGACCCGCACCATGACCGACCTGGCCAACAGCTATCAGGCGCTTGCGGAGCGGGAGTTGATCCAGCCCCAGACGATCACAATCGCCGGCGCCACCTTCTTCGATGAAGCGACCGTTGCCATTGACTCCGTCTTTGCCCTGCGCGACGAGGCCTTTCTCATTCTCGATGAACTGATGGCCGATCGGATTCGTGAAGTCGAAGTCCGCAGGGCCGGGGCGTTGGGGCTTATTGCGCTCACCATGCTGGTGGCCGCCTACTTCCTCATGGTCTTCGCCATTTCGGCCAGGCGGAATCTCTCGGTTCTGGAAGCCGCATCACGGCAGATGATGCAGGGCGATTTCCGTATAGAACGGGTAATGGTCGCCAGCAAGGATGAGATCGGCCAGGTGGCCGCAGCGTTTAACCAGACCATTCAGTTCCTGCGCCAGTTGATTGCCGGTGTGACCGATTCGGCCCGCTCGGTTCAGTCGGCCTGCGACCGGCTCTCCGGCATGTCTGAGCAGGCAGCGCATGAGACGAAGAGCGTGGCCGAAGCGGTGGCTCAGGTGGCCGATGGTGCGGAGTTGGAAGCCAGGTCGGCAGCGGATGTGCAGCGGACCATGACGGAACTGAAGAACACCATCCGCCAGATTGAACAGGGATCTCAGCAGATGGCCAGTGAGGTCCTGAATGCCTCCACAGGCCTGGAGCAGATGAGCGGCGCGATCGCCGGCGTGGATGCGAGTGCCCGACGGGTGGCAGAGAGAGCCAATCAGGCCGCCGTTCAAGCCCGCGATGGCGCGAATGTGGTCCAGCAGACCTTGGTCGGCATGAGTCGAATCCAACGGGTGGTCGATGAGACCGCAGAGCGGATTCGCACGCTGGGCCAGGTTTCGGCCAAGATCGGTGAGATCACGGGCATGATCTCGGAGATTGCCGAGCAGACGAATCTGCTGGCGCTGAACGCGGCGATTGAGGCGGCCCGGGCCGGGGAGCACGGACGCGGTTTCGCCGTCGTCGCCGATGAGGTGCGCAAGTTGGCCGAGCGCTCGACCCGCTCCACCCGGGAGATCGCTACGCTACTGAACGATGTCCAGACCCGCATGGTCGACGCCGCGCAATCCATGGAACAGGGAACGACAGAGGCGGCCACCGGAAGCCGTCTGGCCGCCGAGTCCGGTCGGGTTCTGGAAGAGATCCTCACAACGGTAGAGCAGGCCGCCACCGGTGTGCAGTCGATCTCTGAGACGGCACAGCAGGTGCGCCAGAATGTGGAGCAGGGCGCCAAGACATTCGGTACCGTGGCTGCGGTGGCCGAGGAGTCGACCGCCTCGACCGAGGAGATGTCCGCTTCGGCCAGTACCGTCTCCGAGGCGATGGAGCGCGTCTCTAAGGTTTCGCAAGAGAATGCCCGGGCGGTCAGCCAGGTCTCGTCGGTAGTAGAGAGCCTGAACGCCGTGGCGAGGGAGGTTGCTGCCTCGGCACGTGAGCTGGCCGGGATCTCGGTCACCCTACAGGCGCAGGTGGAGAAGCTGAAGGTGTAAGGGCCCCACCCGCCATGAGACGCAGGGCCAGCTTTTTCGCCTCCGTCAGGGAGGTGTTGCAGACGGCACGCTTGACCACCCCGAGGCTGGCCGGGGCCATGCTCAGTTCATCCAGCCCGAGGCCGACCAGGACCTCCGTAGCGGTGGGATCACCGGCCATTTCGCCGCACATACCGACCCACTTCCCGTGGGCGTGGGCCATTTGACAGACATGCTTGATCAGGCGGAGCACCGCCGGATGGAACGGCTGATACAGGTGCGCCACGCCGTCGTTCATGCGGTCCGCCGCCAGGGTGTACTGGATCAGATCGTTGGTGCCGATGCTGAAGAAGTCGACCTCGGGGGCCAGCAGATCGGAGATCAGCGCCGCCGAGGGCACCTCGATCATAATGCCGACCTGCAGGTCAGTACCGACCGCAACCCCCTCGGCGATCAGCTTTGCCCTCTCCTCATTCAGCAGGGTGTTCGCGGCGCGCAACTCTTCCAGTCCGGAGACCATGGGGTACATGATCCGCGTCGGGCCGAAGGCCGAGGCCCGCAGCAGCGCCCGCAGTTGGGTGCGGAAGAGATCCGGACGGCGCAGGCAGAGCCGGAGGGCCCGCACACCCAGGAAGGGGTTGGCCTCCTTCTCCAGGCCCAGGGCCGGCAGCTCCTTGTCGCCCCCAATGTCCAGTGTCCGGATGACGACCGGCCGCCCACCCATGGCCTGGATCACGGCCTTGTAGGCCTCGAACTGCTCCTCCTCGGTCGGCACATCGCCCCGGTTCATGAAGAGGAACTCCGTCCGATAGAGGCCGACCCCCTCCGCACCGGCCTCCATGGCAGCATGGCTGTCGCCGGGGTGCCCGACGTTGGCCGCCAACTCCACGCGGTGTCCATCGCGGGTGATCGCCGGCAGGTTCCGCAGGGACTTGAGCTCCTCCGCCTCAAGCTTCGCTGCCCGCAGGAGCCCCTCGACCTGCTCCAGCTCTTCGCCCCCGGGCTGGACCCAGACCCGGCCCTTCGAGCCGTCCACCGCGACCATCTGGCCGTCCTCGATCTGCCCGAGCAGATTGGCTGCGCCAACCACAGCGGGGATTCCGAGGCTCCGGGCCAGGATCGCCGTGTGGGAGGTGGGGCCGCCGGTCTCGGTGGCGAGCGCCAGGACGAGGGCCGGGTCCAACTGGGCGGTCTCCGAGGGGGCCAGATCGCTCGCCACGATCACCGAGGGACGGCGGAGGGCCGCCAGCGGGCTGGCCGCCTTCGTCAGGACCCGGACCACCTGGCGGGCCACGTCGCGCACGTCGGCGGCGCGCTCCCGCAGATAGGGATCATCCAGCCCGGCCAGCACCTGGGCGATCGCCTCGCCAGCCCGGCTGATCGCCACCTCGGCCGGGACCCGGTTGCTCTGGATCTCCTGCTGGGCGGCGGCCAGAAGCTCCGGGTCGCCCAGCATGATCTGGTGAGCCGTCAGGATCTCGGCCGCGGGGCCCTCGCTCCTGGCGATCAGGGCGGTCAGGGCCTCCTGAGCCTGCGCCAGACCCTGGGCCAGCCGTTCCATTTCCGCGGGAATGGCCTCCGGTGCCACGCTCTGCCCCTCGTTGGAGGAGGTGGGAGCCTCGGCCCGCAGGACCAGGGCGGGACCCATGGCGATCCCCCGGGCCGCACCAATACCCTGTAACTGCATGTTCATCACCTTTACGTCAAAATTAGCGAGTGGACGACGGCGGCGACCGCATGCTCATCGTTGGAGAGCGCAATCACCTCGCGGGCGGCCTCCTTCGCCTCGGGTACGGCATTGGCCACGGCCACGCCCAGACCGGCCCAGCGGAGCATCTCCAGGTCGTTCAAGTGATCACCGACCGCGGCCACCTCGGATTGGTGAACGCCTAAATGCGCAGCGAGACGGGCCAGCCCGCTCGCCTTGTGGACCCCCGGAGCGGTGAACTCCACGTTGTCGCTGCCCGATGCTGCCGTCTCCAGTGGGAGGTCCGCCAGCCGGATCGCCGCCATGGCGGCCTCCTTGCTGCCCGGCTCGTCCTCCACGCAGAAGAACTTGAGGCAGGGCCCGTGGTCCCGCAGGTACTCCTCCACATCGTTCACGATCCGTGGTCCGCCGAAGAGGCGGCTGGCCTCACGGGAGAGGTAGGCCTGCGGCCAGAGCAGGTCGCTCCATGCGGTCGGCCAGGCCCGTGTGCGGGGCCACGGCCGTGTCTCCGCCACCAGTCCGTCCGCCGTGAAGATGTGGAAGATCAGTCGGTGCCGGCGCAGAATGCGGATCAGAGTCGTCACCACCGCCGGGTCCATGGGATCAGAGAAGAGCACCTTGCCCGCGGGATCATGCCCGATTGCTCCGTTGGCCGAGACAACGTATCCCCGGACGCCCATGAACCGGGTAAAGATCCGGGCGGACTCGTGGCCCCGCCCCGTGCAAATCGTCACATGTACCCCTGCAGCGACCGCCTTGCGCAGCGCCATCGCATTGGCCCGGGAGACCGTCCGCCGCGAAGAGAGCAGGGTGCCATCCATATCGATCGCGAGCAGTTTGTACACGGCGCACCTCCGAGGGGTGAGAAGAGGCCCCGGGGGCCTGCCCCGGGGCCTTCGGTTACCATGGAGCGACTACTTGGCGAACTGGGGCAGGAACTCGGCGTTCTCCCGAATGATATCGTCCAGCATCGCCTTGGCAATCTTGGTGGTCGGGACCAGCGGGTTGGCCGAGAGGGCGCGGAGGGCGAGGTTGTAGTCGCCGGAGACGGCGGCCTCAATGGTCAGCTCCTCGAAGTTCTTCATGAGCTGGAGCAGGCCGCGGACCTGCTTCGGCATGTGACCGACGTTCAGCGCCTTGGCGCCGAACTTGCCGACCACGGCGTTAGCCTCGACCGCCACGTTGTCGGGCAGGTCAGCGATCGCCCCGTTGTTGCGGACGTTGACGGTGTGGATGTCCATCTTGTTGTTGTAGATGGAGGCAATCAGATTGCAGGCGGCATCGGAGTAGTAGGCGCCACCACGAAGCATCAACTGGGGCGGCTTGATCGCCAGGTTCGGATCCTTGTACAGCTCGAACAGCTCAGCCTCGACCTGCTTGACGACCTCGCCGCGAGTGCCCTTGCCGCCAGGAGCGGCGTCGCGAAGCTCCTCCTCCAGCATCGTCTCGGTCATGTAGTAGTACCGATGATAGGGGCAGGGCACCACGCCGAGCTGCTGGAGCAGATCCTCACCCCACTTGATCGGGCGGATATTCCGCATGGAGAAGTTGGCGTCGTTGGCCAGCTCCTTGAGGGTGTTGGCGGTGACATCGACACCGTCGAGGTAGACCTTCAGGCCCCAGACCAGGTGGTTCAGGCCGGCGAAGTCGATGAAGATCCGCTTCGGTTCAACATCGTACAGCTTGGCGATATTCATCTGAATCCCGATCGGCACGTTGCAGAGGCCGATGGTGTCGACCTTGCTGTACTTCAGGGCCGCCTCGGTCACCATGCCGGAGGGGTTGGTGAAGTTGATCATCTTGGCGTTGGGGGCCAGTTCCTCGATATCCTTGGTGATCCCGAGGATGACCGGAATGGTCCGCAGCGCCTTGGCGAAGCCGCCGCCGCCGTTGGTCTCCTGGCCGATGCAGTTGTAGCGCAGGGGGATCCGCTCGTCCCGGATCCGGGCGTCGAGCAGGCCGACACGGAACTGGGTCGTGACGAAGTCGGCGCCGTCGATCGCGGACCGGCGATCCATGGTCAGCACCACGTTAATGTCGAGGCCGGCCTTCTTCACCATGCGCTGGGCCAGGGCGCCTACGATCTCGAGCTTCTCTTTGCCGGCGGGGATATCCACCAACTGGATCTCCCGGATCGGCAGCTCATGATGCCGGAGAATGAAGCCCTCAATAATCTCAGGGGTATAGCTGGAACCGCCACCGATAATCGCGATCTTCAAACCGGACATACTGGGCGTCACTCCTTCGTGGAGGGGGCGGGAGCCCCGCCCCCCTGTATACTTACTTGCTCTCGAGCTTGCGATAGAGGTCGACCAGCTCCCGGACCAGATAGAGCTCCGACATGGCAGACATATAGTGATCCTGGGCATGGACCATGAGGAGCTTCACCGGAATCGAGTTGCCCCCGGCCTCCTGCTGGATCAGCCCGGTCTGAATGTCGTGCGCCTTGGCGAGTTCGAGGTCACCGTTGCGCAGGCACTCTTCTGCCTCGGCAAAGCGGCCTTCCTTGGCCATCTTGAGCGCCTCCCGGCCCTCGTTGCGAGCGTTGCCACCCGCAAGGATCACCTGCATGGCGATCATCTCGATATCCATTACCTCCGACACAGTGAAGGCCTCCTCGTTTTTGTGTTAGTCGGCGGCGACGGCCGCAGCGGCCGCATCCGCCTCTTCCTGCTTGATCAGGGAGCGCTCGTAGACCCTGAAGAACGGGTAGTAGATCACGGTCGAGACCACAGCCAGGATCAGGACCAGCACACCGGCCTTCCAGTCTGCGGAACCGATCATGGCGCCCAGCGGGGCCGGGGTGGTCCAGGGAACCGTGGCAAAGGCTCGCATGACGAAGCCCAGCTTGACGGCATAGTAGGCGATCAGGGCGCAGACCGTCTGGGAGAAGACGAACGGGATGAACATGGTCGGGTTGAAGATCATCGGCATGCCGAAGATGATCGGCTCGTTGATGTTGAAGAGGCCGGGGACCAGGGCGACCTTGCCGATGCCCTTCAGGTGCGAGGACCGGGAGCGGAGCAGGAGGACCAGCAGGCCAAGGGTCGCACCGGAGCCGCCGATCACGATGAAGAAGGACCAGAACGGGGGCGTGAAAATGGCGGGCATGACCTCACCGGCGGCCTGTGCGGCGGCGTTGGCGGCCAGGTTGGCTTCCTTGAACGGGTTGGCGACCGAGCCGACGACCGAGGAGCCGTGAATGCCGACCGCCCAGAGGAGCTGCGCCAGGATCGCAACGAAGGCGATGCCGAAGGGGCTGTCAACGGCGGAGATCAGCGGCTTGAACAGGTTCATGATCAACTGGGGCACGGGAACCCCGGCGGTGCTCTGTACGATCAGGGTGATCGGGTAGACGATCAGGACGAGCACGAAAGCGGGAACGAGGGCGTCGAAGGAGTTGGCGATGGCCGGCGGGACGCCGTCGGGCATCTTGACGGTGATGTTCTTCGCCTTCAGGAACCGGGTGACCTCGACGGCAAGAATCGTAGCGAGAATTGCGGTGAAGATGCCCTGGCCATCCAGGTACTTGGTGGGGAGAAGACGGCCGAGACCGTCGGCGTTGACCGCCTGGGCGGACATGAGCAGGTAGGTCATGAGGGAGAGAATGGAACCGTTGAGCGGGTTCATCTTATAGGAGTTCGAGAGGCTGTAGCCCATGGCCATGACGGCGAAGATCGACATGAGCGCCATGGTCATGTAGAAGGGCATGGAGAGGGCGAACTTGTTGACGGTGGCCCAGTCAAGCCAGAGCTTGCCGAAGCCGGTCGCCGTCTTGTCGAAGGGCGGGTTCGCAATGATCAGGGAGAGACCACCGATGACGGTAAGCGGGATCGTAGCAACGACGCCGTCGCGGATCGCCATAATGTGGCGCTGGGTGCCGACCTTTGCGAAGACCGGCATCAACTTGGTCTCGAGGAAATCGAAGAAGTTCATTGCGGGTACCTCCCTACTTCTTGCTGGCAATCAGCTTCAGAGCATGGTCCAGGACCTTCTCACCGTTCACCGTGCCGTAGTCCATGGGATTGATCACATCGAGCGGAATGCCGGCTGCCTCGGCGAGCGGGGCCCAGGCGGCCTTCTGGAACCGGACCTGCGGACCGAGCAGGATCACGTCGTAGTTCCGGTAGATCTCGCTGAAGTCGGGCGTGGCGTGGGCCACGATCTCACATTCGATGCTGCGGGCGGCGGCGGACTTCTTCATCTTCTCGACGAGGTAGCTGGTGGACATACCGGCGGCACAGACGAGCAGAATCTTGTGCATCTAAATCCCCCCCTGGTGATTTGGGAACGGTTACTCGTGCAGGTTACGGGTCAGCTCGACCAAGGTCGAGACCGCCTCTTCCGCATCGGGACCTTCAGCGGAGATGATCACCTCGTCGCCCTTCTTCGCTCCCAGAGCCAGCAGGGAGAGGACCGATTTGGCATTGCCCTGCCTGGTCTGCGTGCGAACGGTGACAGTGGCGGTGAAGCGCTGGGCGGCCTGGGCGAAGAGCGAGGCCGGGCGGGCGTGTAGTCCGGCTCCGTTCGTGAGAATGACTGCTTGTTCCATCTGTGAATCCCCCTGTCTCCATCAGAAGAACGAGACCGACCTCCTACTAGAGCACGAGTCGTGCCAATGGGAGATCGGTCTCTGCATTTCGTTGTCGGGCGCCGCTTTCCGGGTTCGCGATAATACACTGTATTGTATTGCCCTGGATCAATACACTATCGATGATACAGAATCTTACCCATCATACCGGAGTGTATTCTGGAGTACCTCATGGATCCGCAGGAGGTCTTCGGGCAGGAAGGTGACCTGGAAGGTCTGGCTGAGCGGTGCGAGACAGCGCAGAATGCGCAGCATGTGCGGCTCAAGGGAGGCCGGGGACTGCGCCATGTTCCGGGTGGTCGCTCGCCGCTCTACGAGGGAGGCCAGGTGCATCAGCATGCCGACTCGCATATCACCGGGCAGGCGGGTGCCAAACTCTGACTCCAGCGCCTCGGTGACCTCGGCGGCCTTGGGCAGCAGGGTGCGCGGGTTCGAGAAGAGGAAGTGCTCGCCAAGGCTCTCCGCCAGTGTCTCCGCCAAGTCAGCGGGCTGCGGGTCCTCGGTCAGCAGGATCTCGGGTCCTGCCCCATGGCCCCGCTGCTGCAGAATGGCCCGGAGCCGGTTCTGCCCGGCGGCGGTCACGATCTCGGCGCTGGAGAGGAAGGGCACGCCGGGAATGGCGGGGCTGAGGGGGCCGATCACGGCCAGCGGCCGGCGACCGCCCAGCAGGGACTGGATCATGCGTTGACCATCGGTGCCGGGAGTGATCGAGGTGGGTATGACCTCAGCCGGCACTTCCCATGCACGAAGCGACTTCTCGACCACCTTTTTCAACAGCAGGGCATTCCCTTCGCCGGTGAAGCAACAGGTGACGATGATCGGAGGGCGCTGGCTCTCCTCGGACTTGGAGAGGAAGAGGCGCCGCTGGGCCTCGACCACGCCGTCATAGACCTGGTCGAGGGTGACCCCGGGGAGCTGGATCTGCTGGATCGCCTCAATAAGCAGGATCGTGCTGGCCATGGGGATCACCCGCACCGCCGCACCGGTGGCGGTCTGCAACTGCCCGGCCATGAAGGCGAGGGAGCCCATGTCGACCAGGAGCAGGACCGAGGCGTACTCCTCCTCGGCCACCCACTGGGTCAGGCGGGCCAGGATGCCCTCGGCGTGCTCATCCAGCGGCATGTCCAGGGCCAGAACGCCCACCTGCCCGGCCAGATGCTCAGCGACCGCGGCCATACCGGCGGCGATTCCCTCGCCATGGCAGGCGACAGCGAGACCGATCTTGGGCCGCTCGCCGGTCTTGCCGGCCGCCAGGAAGAGAGCGGTGTAGCCCACTTCGCCATCGGGGAAGCTGGTCTGAAGCCGGTCGGAGAGCAGCCGGACCATGGCAGCGGCAGCGGCATACTCCTGCGGATGATGCGCCTCGATCGACTCCAGTGGTGGATACGGGACCGTGGTGTTGAGGCGGAGTCGCTCCAACGCCGCACTGACGTGCAGCGCGAGGCCGAAGACCACCCGCATGGGCACGACTCGCCGCAGGTGCCCCTCGGCCAGGGCGACCGCCTGCTCGACCGCATCGAGCACCGACCGGTCCACCACCGCGGTCAACTCCTTCCGATCGGCTTCGTACCGCCGTTGCACGGTGCTGAGGAAGTGCTGGAAGCGGGCCTCTACGCTGGCGCCGAGGTGGGCCTGGATCGCATCGGGGGTGTAGTCCGCTTCGAGGAGCCGCTCTGTCTCCTGTTCCATAAAGGCGTAGAAGTTGGGCAGCCCGGCTTCGGGCTCCTCGGCCATGGCCTGCTGCGGCGAGGTGCCCGGCCGCAGGAACAATCCCTTTGCATGTGTCTGAAGGAGGTCCTCCAGTTCAGCGCTGCGCTGGCGCACGCCAGGGATCTGCCGCTTGACGTGGTCGGGGAGGAGATCGAGCCCGATCTCAATCGGGGAGTGATGATCGCTCAGGAAGCGGAGGAAGGCCTGGGCGCAGGCGAGCTGGATATCGCTGCTCAACTGGCCGATGTTGCCGGGGCAGTCGTAGAGCATGAGACAGCGCAGCGCCTCGGGGTGGATCGTCAGGGGCTCGCCCATCTTGCGGGCCTCGTCGTTGAAGGCGTGCTTGACGAACTTCAGCCGCTCCCGGAGGCTCCGCTCGCTCAGGCCGGGCAGGTTGATCACCATGGGGATCCGGCGGGTAAAGGTTCGCAGCAGGGAGGAGTCGAGCCGCTCGGTGGTCGCACAGACGATCATGGTCCGGGCGCTCCGCTCCGCGTGGGTCTCGCCCAGGCGGCGGAAGAGCCCCTTGTCCATGAGCCGGAAGAGCATCTCCTGGCCCTCGGGCACGAGGCGATGGACCTCATCGAGGAAGAGAATGCCGCCGTCTGCCTGCTCCACGAGGCCGACCTGGTCACGCTCGGCGCCGGTGTAAGCGCCCTTCACCACGCCGAAGAGGTGGGCGAGGAGCAACTGTGGGTTGTGCGAGTAGTCGGCGCAGTTAAAGGTGACCAGGCGGGTGCCGGGCTTGATCGCACTGGTCTGGACGGCAAACTGGTACATGAGCTCCACCAGGCGGGATTTGCCCACGCCGGTGGGGCCGCAGATCAGGGTGTGCAACCCGCCGCTGGGGTAGAGCACCGCCGCCTTGGCCTGCTTGATGGCGGGGGCGAGGCTCTCCTTCCAGCCGACCAGCGCCTGGAAGGGGTCTTCGTCCGGGGCGGCTATGGTGACAGCGGGGCTGGTGTTGGCCACGACCCCGCTGCTCGGGGTCTTCGGGGCCGGTGCGCTGCCACCTGTGGGCGGGAGGTAGCGAACGGGCCGGGTGGTGGTCTTGACCAGCGCACCCTCCTTCCAGAGGGCATTGAGATCCGCACTGGCATTCGACCGGGCGAGGCCGAGAGCATCGGCCACATCTTCAGCGGTCACGCCCTGCTTGCGCAGGCGATAGCTCTTGCGAGCGTACTCGAGGACCCGATCGATTCGTCGCACGTGATTCCCACCTTTCGCGGGAGGGATTGTTGGCATAGACGTTGCCTATTATGGAGTGGGTTCGGTGCGGGTGGGAAGAACCATTGTGATGAATGGTCCGAAGGTTCTATGTCGGAGTGGTCGTTCTAGTCGGTGCTGTCGACCGAAGTAGTGAGGTACCAGGCGACCTGGCGGGCCTCCATGGCGACTCTGGCGGCGGGGTATCGCTCTGCCGCAGCGACCGGGTCGGCCTTGATCTCCTGCCAGACGGGTCGCTTCTCCGCACCGTCGACAAGGAAGAGGGTGCGGCGGGCCATGGCGAGGGCCGGCCGGGTCAGGGTGAGCCGGATCGGGGGCTCTGCGCTCGCCTTGACCGGCACGACCCAGCGATCGCACTCATTCACGGCGGGTGCGCCGGGGAAGAGGGAGGCGGTGTGCCCGTCTGCGCCCATGCCGAGCAGGAGCAGGTCGAAGATGGGCGCGGTGTCGCGCAGATAGGCATCGTAGGCGTTGGCTGCCTGGTCGGGGTCCGCCGGTTCTGTCGGCATGGGGTGGATCTGCTTCATCGGGACCGGCACGTGGTCGAGGAGCGTCTCGCGGGCCATGTGATAGTTGCTCAGAGGGCTGCTGTGCGGCAGGTAGCGCTCATCGCCAAAGAAGATATGGACCCGGGTCCAGTCGATCTCGCTGTGGTACTCCGTGGCCAGGAGCCGGTGGAGTTGCGCCGGCGTGCGCCCCCCGGCGAGTACGGCCGTGTACCGTCCCCGCAACGCGATCGCCTCGGCGGCGAGGGCTGCGAACGTCGCCGCGGCAGCTCGGCTCAGGGTAGCCAGGTCCGCAAAGCGGCGAATGGCATGGTCTGGCACCAGATAGACCCCCTCTTCATACATGTTACAACGTGTTACAGCAAACGTTAAAGGATAATGAATGGGAACATCGAAATAGATAATGTGGAACCAGAGGCATCATTATGTCAGGTGAGGAGGATGTCGTATGGCTGACCCGGGTGATCGTGAGCGCCGGATTCTTGATCTGTCTCAGGTGAAGGATGCCCGCTACAAGGGCGCGGGGATCCACGTGAGCGAGGACAACTGGGCGCGCTGCACAGCGGTTCTGGCGGAGTGGATTGGACAGGCCAACACCGAGCATGGCGGAACCTCGCCATTCCCGTACGGCATCTTCTTCCTCGATGGTGATGTGGCCGCGTTGAACGATGCGCCGGAGGAGTTGAAGAGCGGGCCGTTCCTCGAGATGCGCCCCTGCGATCGGAGGGACAAGCGGGCCGCGAGGTTGACGTGGAACGAGTCGGGTACGGAGTGCGGCTTCGGCTTCGCGGCCCTGGCCGCGGTGCTGGGGATCGATGCACCGAAGGGGGTCACGCTCTGGATGGATGGCATCGCCGTGAGGGACAAGGATGGGAAGCCGGTCATGGCGCTGCCGGTTGGCGATCGGATCAAGCGGATGCCGGTCGGGCAGTCGGCGGCAGGCAGCCAGGGGCAGGAGAGCAAAGGCTCGGAGTAGGCGGGAGGTCGCCCGGGAGTGGGCCGGTGGGCGCTCGGGAGTGGGCCGGCGGTCGCCCGGGAGTGGGCCAGTGATCGACCGGGAGTGGGCCAGTGATCGACCGGTGTTCGTCATGGAATAGCAGGGGACCCCCGGCGAATCGGCCCAGCGCCGTCCCGGGGGTCCTGTTGGCCTCGCAACGGTTCGCCCGGCGAAGCAATAGGGTTCGCCCGGCGAAAGAGTGGGCTCTCCCTGGGGCTCCGCCCGATTTCGTCGCCCCAGGGGGGGCTGAAGTGGTCGAAATCGGTCGGAGTCGTTCGGAGGCGTGCGGTGTTCCGGCATTCTCCGGGCCCTGCGGGTCGGATGCGCGGCGACTCCGCCCGATTTCGTCGCCTCCAGGGAGATCAATGTGGTCGAAACCGGTCAGAGTCGCGAGGAGTCCCAACCATATCCCACGACTTTCCAGTCAGAGACCCGATCTGGGGGTGTACCCGTGGATAATCGGATGCTCTCGGTGCCCCTTTCCTTGTTGCTCGATCCCGACCTGGTTGCCTCCGCCAAGGTAATCTGGATCGCCCTGCGCCATCACCCCAGCGCCGGCCCGGCCGAACTGCGAAGCAGGACAGGGCTCTCTCGACAGACGATCCAGGCTGGGCTGGACCGGGCCAGGGCATATCGTCCTGCACCCGGCGGGCCGAACGTGCGCCTGCCTGCTCGCCTGTTGCGGGAGCCCGGCGTAGGTGGCTCAGCCAAGGTGCTCTACGGCTTGCTCCAGGCCATCCCGAGCTTCCGCTCGGCGTCCGGCGAGTTCACCTATGCCGCCTTGCGGGAGCAGACACGCATGGGCATCGGCACGCTGAAGAAGGGGATCGGTCAGCTGGAGATGGCCTCATGGATCCAGACCTCCCGGGCGACGCGGCTCAGCCCGATCCGCTTCACCTTGGGGAGCCCGGCCCTGAGGCGGGGGCAGGCCGAGGTAATCGAAGCGAGGCGGCGACTGAAGCGGGCCAAATATGGCGGAGAGGCGATCATGCAGGAGTACCTGTCGCTGTTGATCGACTCCGACCAGTTCACCGACAACGCCCGGCCCGGCTTCCTGATCAACCCGCTGACCGGGGAGCGGCTCGAACTGGACCGCTTCTACCCGCCCAACGTCGCCTTCGAGTACCACGGCGCCCAACACTTTGGCGCCACGGACCGGTTCACGCAAGCCGAAGCCGATGCCCAGCACGTGCGGGACCTGATCAAGGCCGGGATCTGCCTCTACCGGGGGATTCACCTGGTGATCATCACAGCGGAGGACCTCACCCTGGAAGGGATGATCCGGAAGATCGGGCAGTCTATGCCGCTGCGCAGTCTAGCCGGCCGCGAGCCGCTGATCGACCTGCTCGAGGAGGCGAGCCTCATATACCGCGCAGGAACTCGCCGGCGCGGGGCGCATCCGGCAGGAGTTTCCGGTTCCGAACCGGAATGAGCCTACCGGATATGGCACATCCGGAAAGGTGGTCGGTCGAACGATGAATCCACGGCGGTACCACTCCATTACCAGCGGGGCCCTGACCTACCTCAACCCCATGAACTCGGCTGCTTTCGATGAGCTCATCGACCTGTTGGACCTGCCCCCCGGTGCCCGGGTCCTGGACATTGCGTGCGGCAAGGCGGAGCCCCTGCTGCGCATCGCCTCGCGCTACCAGATCAGCGGTGTCGGGGTGGATATCTCGGCGGACTTTGTCGCAGCGGCCCGCAAGGCAGCGCAGGAGCGCCTTCCGGAGGGCTCCCCCCTGGAGTTTCTGGAGATGGACGGTGCGGCCTTCTCGGCCCCAGCCGGCAGTTTCGACCTGGCGATCTGCCTGGGGGCCAGTTGGGTCTTCAAGGGGCACAGGGGCACGCTGCGCAGGCTGGCGGAGTTGGTGAAGCCCGGGGGCCAGGTCCTCGTGGGCGAGCCGTACTGGATGCAGGAGCCCACCCCCGAGTACCAGGCCGCCAGCGGTGAGGTCAGGGAGGCCTACGGGACCCACGCCGAGAACGCCGCCGCCGGGGCGGAGGAGGGGCTCACCCTGCTCTACACGGTGGTCAGCAGCCAGTCGGACTGGGACCGGTACGAGGGGCGCCGCTGGCTGGCGGCCGAGCGGTTCGCCAGGGCGCATCCGGATGATCCGGATCTACCCGCGCTGTTGGACCGGGCCCGCCGGGGGAGGGACGCATACCTGCGCTGGGGCCGGGACTGCCTGGGCTGGGCGATCTACCTCTTCACGAAGGCGTAGGAGCGGAAGGCCTCAGCCCCCCTCCATGGCCAGGAGCACGGGCATCAGGATCACCAGAAGGGCAAGGAAGAGAGCGCCGAGGGCGCCGCCGCGATTCTGCTTGCGCCACATCTGCCAGGCCAGATAGCCGGTATGAAGCGCTACGCCTACGCCGAGGAGGACCATTACCAGTTGATCCCAGTCCTGCATCTGTTCACCTGCCTCAGCTGATCTGATCGGGTCCGACCACCAGGCCATGCCGACGAATGCGCATCTCTGTCTCCACATCTACAGTGAGATCGTCCACATGCGTGCGCCAGTCGTAGGACTCCCAGGCCTGCCAACTCATGAACCGTCCCCGGTAGAGGTGCCCGAAGCCAACGGGATCCGCCTCCCACTCCTCCAGTCTCTCGAGCAGCCCGTGGATTCTCTCTCTGGCATACTTGCTCGCGGCCTCCTCCAAGCGCACCCGAGCCTCGGGGACCGAGTAGTCCGTCCCGCCAGGAGCCGCCAGGACCTCCCCCTCAAAGAGGAGGCGGACCCTCACGTGGGGCTTGCCGTTTCGAAAGGTTGCGGTGTACTTCGGCATGTTCTCCATGTGGAATCGCATGGTGACCTTCTTCTCCGGATGATCGGGATCGGGGAAGGTCGTGTACGCTTTCCCCATCTCGCCGCGCAGGGCCAGGAGCATCTGTGTCTGATCCACGTTGAGAAACCCGACCAACCGGTCGCTGCTGAAGATGGCGGTCCCCGCATACTCCACCGGGCTCCCCCCGCCGCGGGGCAACTCCCCGGGCAGCGCCGACTCGTCAGAGACCCGGGGCTCCGCTGGTGAACCCGTCGCCTCGGCATTCATCGCCATGGCCGGCAGATAGGGATCGCCACCGTTCGCCGCATGGCGGGCAAGGAAGTGGTGCATGCGGAGCGGTGGTGCCAGGTGAAGACTCTTTCCCTGAATGATCAGCCCTTCGATCATCTTGGGGGGGTTGACCTCAGCGACGGGTTCGATCCGGGCGAGCACATCATAGGCCCGGCCCCGGGCCTGGGCGAAGAAGACGTTGCCCCGTGCCCACGGGCTGCGCGTCAACTCCATGACATAGGCCTCGAGCCCCTCGCGGGCGAGTCCCTCCCCGACGATCACGGCCCGTACCTGTCGCAGATCCAGGCGGCGGGTCAATCCTCCGTTGATCACGTAGAGTGCCTCGGTAATGGTGTTACCGCGGGCTGTCAGCACCTTTGCGGAGAGCCGGGAATAATCGGGTTTCACGGGGGCCGGGACACCCCCTGCGGTCAGCTCCGGGGTGGTGGCGACCATGACCGTGACCATGAGCTCACCTTCCTCGTCCCGATCCACACCCAGAGCGACCATGTAGGCCATGTCCTCCACTTCCATGCGGTCCCAGCATCCGGGGAGGAGCATGACGCCCAGGAGGAGTAACACGCCCAGTCTGTGCTTCTTACCCACCGTTTGATACCCTCCCCCTGATCAGATGGACGACGACCAGGAGAAACGGCAGGCCGAAAGCAATGCCCAGGGCGACGGGCGCCAGCTTCACATGCCAGGCTATGGCCCGGCCGATATCGGGCGGGAAGAGGGCGATGGTGCCGGCTGTCAGGAGCAGGGGGAGCACCGCGGTCCGGTGGGAGGGGAAGCCGACGGCCTCCGCATACATGGCAGCGGACGCATGCAGGACCGCTCCCAGATGGCAGGCGGTGGCGTACACCCAGAAGAAGAGCCAGAGCGATTCAATCCGCTCGAAGAAGCGCCCGCCGATCACTAGCCGGGCCAGGGCATGGAGGGGAAAGGCGATCGTGGAGCCCAGAGGGTAGGGGAAGGTCATAACCAGGACCACCTTGACAGCGGCGAAGAGCAGGGCCACCCCGACCGTTGCGACCAGTCCAGCCCGCCAGAGATGCTGCCGGTCATGCAACCTGGAGGCGCCTGCCAGCAGGAAGAGAAGGGGGCTGTAAATGGCCACAACGAGAGGGGTCCGCGCAAGCAGGAGGCCGGGTCCTGGGCCCCAGAGGGGGAGGAGGTAGCGAATCTCCCCCCACCCCAGGGTCCCGAAGAGAATGCCCACGGTCACAAGCAGAAGAACGGGCAGAAAGGAACGGCACAGAAGGACCATGGCGTCGATTCCACCCAGGGCGCCATACAGGACACAGATCACGAGGGCGACCATGGCGAAGGTCTGCGGGGTGTGGGGGTAGACCAGGGTCACGGCCATCTCGGAGGCCTCGCGCAGTACGAGCCCGCTATGGTAGACGAGGAGCCCGCCCGCCAGCAGAGCGGTTGCCACGGCTGTGGGTCGACCGCCCGTCTCCCGAGCCAGGCTGATCAGGCTGCTGCCGGGTACCCGGGCCACCTGTACGGCGACCGGCCAGAAGAGGGCGAAGGCCAACAGCCCGGCCAGCAGTAAGGCGAGCCACCCTGCCGTCTCGGCCGCCCACAACACCCCCAACATGGACGGGTGAAAAGCCTGGGCAAAGAGGACCGTCAACCCGGCGGCGGCCAGCGACCAACTGCCGTAGCGGATCTCACGGGCCATGTGTCCTACCTCCTTGCGTGCGGCTGGAGATCCCGCCTGGGGCCGCATAGTGGATGCCGGGTTCTCCGAAGAAAGGAACGCCGTACGACTTGGACTGGGCCAGGTACATGGAGATCAGAAAGAGGATGGTGGCCATGCCGAAGAAGCCGAAGGCGCCGGCACCCAGGATCATGGCGAAGCGCAGGGGGCGCAGCATGTAGACCAGTTCGTAGTTGAGGAGGCCCAGGGTCGCGAAGGCCACCCCGACTGAGACCGCCCCCTCGAGGGCACCTATCACCCCGCCTTGGACCAGGATCAGAATCAGGATCTTGCCCGCAATCAGGGCGGCCCCCGCCGCAAACCGCCCGGGCAGGTGGAACCCGGCCTCCCGCATCATCTCCTGAAAGGCCTCCAGGGCAAGCACCGAGCCCAGAATCGGCAGCGGTGCACTCTCCCTTATGGAGACCAGGGCCATGAGGAAGGGGGCGGGGATCATTTCGTGATGGTAGTTCATCAGCGCCACGAGGGAGGATGACCCGATCAGCACCAGCACGCAGAGGGTGAACCGGACCAGGCGCAGCAGGTGGCTGTTCGGGCGGATCTGGACGGCGTCAAAGGCGCCGGTAAGCATGGCCGTGGCCGTTACCGGGGCGATGTAGGCGTGGTAGACCCGATCGATCATCACTACCACGTAGCCGGTGTCCAGCATGGTGGCCACATGGTCGGGCCACTTCGAGCTGAGCCGCTCCGGCAGAAGCCCGACCTTGCCCCGGATTCCGGCTGCCAACCCCCGGCGCATGGCCTCTTCGCCGCCCCGCCGCTCGACCCAGGCCCGGACCTGAGCCACGACCTCCGGATCGGCCCGGCCCTCCAAGAAGAGCACGGCTGCAGTGCCCCGCTGGCGGGGGAGCGAATGCGGCTCGGCAATGAGCGCTGGATCGCTGAGCCGCTGGCGAACCAGGGCCAGATTGTCGATCAGCTCGGTACCGAACACGTCCATGTGAGGCTGCTCTGAGGTGACGCCGCCGGTGGTTCGCGTAGCGGGCGAGCCAATCTCCACCATGACCGCATCAGCGCCTCCTTGCACGAACAGGGCGGCTGCGCCTTTCAGCACACCCTCGATCATGGCGTCGAAGTCACCCTCAAGCCGGACGCGCGGGGAGTGCAGGGCGGTCCGTATCCGGGCAGGGGTGAGCCTGCCGTCCTGGCAGGAGAACCGGCTCACCGGCTCCAGGACCCGCAGCCGGATCAACTCTTCATCGGCCAGGCCCTGAATGTAGAGCAGCAGCATCTCAGCTCCCTGAGGCTCTGCCGGGTGAACCGGCTGAAGCTCCACGCCCAGGTTGTTGGGCCAGTGGAGGGATGCCGCTATGGCATCTCTCACGGACTCCAGTGTAGGTGGAATCGGCATCTCCTTCGCTCACCCCCAGGTGGGTTGATAGCCCTCCCGTAGTGTTGCCAGGGGCTCCCGATTTGAACACTCCCCTGGTAATCCCCCTTGCCGCAACTGGCAGGGGGATCTTTTGCAGGGGGAACCATCTGACAGGTCGAATGCCCCGGTACTAGAAGAAACAGGGGTGGTTCTGTGACGACCGAGGAGCTGAAGCAGCGGGTCTGTGAGGCGATCGATGCGCATGCGGAGAGGATTATCGGGATCGGGGAGTCGATCTGGAACAACCCGGAACTGGGGTTCAAGGAAGTGAAGACGGCCCGGCTGGTGGCCGAGGTCTTCCAGGAGCTCGGGCTGCCGCATCGGACGGGGATTGCCCTGACCGGGGTGGTCGCACAGATGGGCGCTGGCCGCCCGGGCCCCAACGTGGCGGTCATGGGCGAACTGGACAGCCTGAATATCCCCGGTGCGCCCCACGCCGACCCGGTGACCGGTGCTGCCCACTCCTGTGGCCACAACGCCCAGATTGCCGAGATGCTGGGGGTTGCGATCGGGCTGCACGCATCGGGCGTCATGAGCGAACTCTCCGGCCAGGTCACCTTCATGGCGGTCCCTGCCGAGGAGTACGTGGAGATCGAGTACCGGAACGGCCTGCGGGAACAGGGGAAGATCGAGTACCTGGGCGGCAAGCAGGAGTTCATTCGCCTGGGCGAGTTCGATCAGGTCGACGCCGCGATGATGGTCCACCTGGCGAACAAGGTGGAGGGCAAGCCCGGGATCAAGGTGGGCGGAACGAGCAACGGCTTCTTCGGCAAACTGGTCCGCTTTGTCGGGCGGCCGGCCCACGCCGCCGGAGCACCGGACAAGGGGATCAACGCCCTGAATGCCGCCACCGTGGCACTGACCGCCATCAACGCCCAGCGGGAGACCTTCCGCGATGAGGATCACATCCGCGTGCACCCGATCATCACCCGGGGTGGCGACCTGGTCAACATCATCCCTGCCGATGTGCGGATGGAGACCTATGTGCGCGGCAAGACCGTACCGGCGATTATCGATGCGAACCGGAAGGTGAACCGGGCGCTTCGGGCCGGGGCGATGGCCCTGGATGCCGCGGTGGAGATCACCGAGATCCCGGGCTACCTGCCCCAGCTCCCCAGCGACGCCCTGACCGAGCTCTTCCGGGCGAATGCGATCAGCCTGGCCGGTCCGGACCAGGTGGCCGATGCTGAACACGGCGCCGGATCATCGGATGTGGGCGACGTGAGCCATCTGCTGCCCACCATTCAGCCGACCTTCGGGGCGGTGGAGGGGCGCTTCCACGGCGAGGACTTCAAGATCGTGGACAGGCAGATGGCCTACATTGAGCCGGCCAAGGCGATGGCTATGACGGTGATCGACCTGCTGGCCGATGGCGGGGCGAAGATGGCGGCGGTGAAGTCGGCCTTCCAGCCGGTCTATACCCGGGAAGACTACCTGCAGATGTGGCGGGAGGTCATGGCGGAGTAGTCGAGCAGAGATAGAGAGACCCCTGCCGCGCCAGCGTGGCAGGGGTCTCTTCATACCTGTACGTGTCCTAGTTCGGTCCCGCTTGGTCCGGCGTCCGGGCGTTGCTCACGAACCGGGCCATGCTCTGCGACATGTGGTCCAGAACGACCACCCACTCCTGCAGGTGGCTCTCCCCCTCGGGTGTCAGGCGGTAGAGCCGCCGGGCCGGGCCGCCGTCGTCGGTCTCCCAGCGGGAGGTCACATACCCGTTGGACTCTAACTGCTTTAGTGCGCGATAGAGCGAGGCGCGCTCGATCTCTGCATCGGTCAGCGCGTGCTGACTGACGGCGCCCGCCAGATCATACCCGTGCGTCTCTCCCCTGATCCTCAGGGCGTAGAGAACCACGGGCTCTACGAAGCGGTACAGGTTGCCCATGGCGCACGTGCATGAGTGACCCTGCCCGTGACGCCGGCAAAAACCTCGTGACATAGGTGTCACCCGATTCTTTTAATGGTCACAGCGGTTGTTCCCGGTGACCAGCGTTCGATCCAAGTACGCTCTCACTAAGCTCGCAGCGTCAAGACTATTCGCTCCGATCACCACGGCGATTCCACTCTGCTCGAGCAGCCGTTGTGCACTGATCCCCATGCCCCCGGCAATGACCACATTGGCTCCTTGCCCGTGCAGCCACTTGGGGAGTAGCCCGGGCTGGTGTTCCGGCGCGGCTGCGGTCTCGGTTTTGATAATCTGGTGCGTATCCGGGTCTGCGTCGATGAACGCGAATGCTTCGGCGTGGCCGAAGTGAGTGGTCAGTCGCCCTGCTTGGACTGGCACGGCAAATCGCATGGGTATCCCTTCTTCCTTCCTATTTGGAGACGGGGAGAGCAGCGTCAAGTTGGGTCCAAATCGCCCGAAGCGCCCGTTCAACGGGGCCGTGCGTGTACTCCGGAACGCTGAGCCCGGCCAACTGCGCCTCCACGACGGATCGGTCATACGGAATGGATCCAAGCACAGTGATACCGAGGCTCCGAACGTGTTCCTCCACTCGGCTGGAAAACTCGGGGTTCAGGTCAGCCTTGTTGATCACGACCATGACGGGAACCTTGAAGTTGGTGGCGACCCGCGCGACCCGCTCGAGGTCATGAAGACCAGCCAGGGTCGGCTCGGTCACGACGACGGCGGCGCTGGCCCCGGAGAGGGAGGCGATGACCGGACAGCCAATGCCCGGTGGCCCGTCCACCAGCACGGTCTGTACGCCCGTGGCTCTGGCCAGCCTGCGCGCCTCTCGCCTGATCAGCGTCACGAGCTTGCCGGAGTTCTCGGCCCCCGGTGTCAGTTGGGCATGCACCATGGGACCCAGGCGGGTGTCGGAGATGAACCAGGTGCCGTTGGGACTCTGCACCAGGTCGATGGCGTGCGCAGGGCAGAAGTCGACACAGATCCCGCAGCGCTCACAGGCCAGGGGGTTGATCTGGTAATCGTCGCCGGTCTGCTCGACCGCCCCGAAACGGCAGACCTCCTGGCAGTCACCGCAGCCGATGCACCGGGCCGGGTCTATGTGGGGCAGCGGAAGCCCGAAGAAGTCGTGGGTCTCTTGAACGGTTGGGGCGGCGATCAGGTGGAGGTCGGCGGCGTCCACGTCGCAGTCGACCAGGACAACCGATGGACAGATGGACGCGAAGGCGGCACTGAGGCTGGTCTTTCCGGTTCCACCCTTCCCGCTGATGACAACAATCTCTCTCATAGCTGCACTTCCGACAGAATTCGTTGACCAAGTACTGTGAACCGGGCAGCCCACTCCGGCAGAGTCTCCGCGGCCAGCCTACCCGAGGCGGAAGCCTCGGCCAGGCGCCGGTCGTGCGGAAGGTGCCCCAAGACCGGGATCGACTCCTGCTGGCAGTACTGATCCAGCCGCTCGTCGCCCCAGTCTGACCGGTTGATCACCACGCCGAAGCGAAGGCCCAGGCTGCGCACGACCTGGACTGCCAGGGAGAGGTCGTACAGGCCGAAGCGGGTCGGCTCGCCCACGAGCACGACCATGTCTGCTCCCTGCAGCGCTGAAGTCGAGGGGCAGGAAGTGCCGGGTGGGGCGTCCAGGATTGTGAGCATGGCCGGGTCGGCATGCGCCTTCACCGCCCTGATGACGGGTGGACTCATGGCCTCGCCCGGGTTCAGGCTGCCCTGAATGACTTGAAGATGTCCGGCACGCCCCTGCTCCACAGCTCCAATGACCCATGGCACCTCGGTAATCGCCCCTGATGGGCAGACAGAAACGCATCCGCCGCAACCATGGCATAGTTCCGGGAAGGTAAGTGTGATCGTCGGAGCCACTGCGATCGCATGGTACCGGCAGATCCGACTGCAGGCACCGCAGTGTATGCACCGGCTCTGGTCCACCTCGGGGACGGGGATCGATACGTCGAAGAGATTCTCGACCGCAGGATGGAGGAAGAGGTGGCCGTTAGGCTCCTCGACGTCGCAGTCAATGTACTGGATCGGGCGGTTCCGGCTGAGTACCCAGGCCAGGTTGGTGCTCAGGGTAGTCTTGCCGGTCCCGCCCTTACCACTCGCAAACGCGATCTTCATGGGGCGTAGTGCTCCTTATGTGGGGTCCGACTGGCCTGCCTTGTTCGAAGACTGCATGGACCCCTGACCCGCCCCTCGGCGATCCTGGCCCCCCCACCGATTGGAGTGGTGGCAACCCCCCCACTCCGCTCGCGGACCGGTACCGTCACGCCGGCGGCACCGGCCTTCTCCCCGACCCATTCCACGGCCCTGCCCAGCGGAACCCGTTCCACGGCCCTTCCAGCCCATTCCACGGTTCCGCCCAGCAGGACCCGTCCCGTCACGTCCTGGCATACTCACTTCACCTCCTTATTACTTCGGCCTTGTGCGAAGTTGACAGGAACTTGTCGACAGCCTCGGCAATCGTTCCCGTGGCACCATCTCGCACTCGGATTGAGGCGGCCGATAGCACCTGGAACGCCTTAGGGCCATAGCTGCCGGTCAGCACAACATCAACCTGGTTTCTGGCCAGCATTTCGGCCAATCCCACACCGGCGCCATCGAGGGCGTCTGTGTTCGGTTGATTGTCCAGCACAGCCCAAGATCTGTCCTTCGTGTCATAGATCAGTAGATACCGGGTCCGTCCCAGGTGAGGGTCCACAGCACCCTCGGGGGTTGGACTTTCAGCCGTCACCGCGACTCTCATTTCCCATCCTCCCATCCTGATGACATCTTCATATAGGTGAAGTTTTCACCTATAACATCGCTCATGATGAGAGTTTTGTCAAGGGATAGACTCGGAATTTTTCTTTAGACCTTTTAGCTAGGCGTTCGAAGAATAGTGAACGGAGAATAGCTGTTTTGGATTATTGTCATACCGTTATCGCCGGGATGATTATATAGGTGATTGATTCATCTAAATGAATCTTACATCTATCGTTGTACGACCACGCCAGAGGCTGGCTAGGTGGTCCCGGAAAGGCGGTGCTTGCAGTGGCAGACCTGGTCAGCGCACTGCGGGAGGCAACGGCAATCACTGGATTTGTCGTTGTGATCATGCTCCTTCTGGAGTTTGTGAACGTTCACTCTCAAGGGAAGTGGCGCGACCGGCTGATCCGGTCCCGTTGGGGGCAGTATCTGGTAGCAGCACTTCTTGGGGCTCTGCCTGGGTGCTTTGGCGCCTTTGCCGTGGTCTCTTTCTATGCGCACGGCACGGTCAGTTTCGGGGCCCTTGTCGCGGCCATGTTTGCTACGGCGGGGGACGAGTCCTTCGTCATGCTCGCCATGGTACCTCGCGAAGCGATCCTGCTTCATTTGCTCCTGCTGGTCCTTGGGGTGGTAACGGGTCTGCTTGTGGATCGCATGGTGCGCTCCTGGTCTTTCGTTGGGGGCCTCTGCGGAACCCCGCTCCTTCACCTACCAAAGCAACTCTCCGGCAGGCATGACCATGCAGAGCAAGCTGTTCGGAACAGGCGTGCTCTGCCGCTTCGATTGGGCTTGGCAGTCACATTTGCAGCGCTCTGCCTCGGCCTGATTTTTGGTGTGGTTGGCCCTTCGGTCTGGAACTGGGCACGGGTGACGATCCTGGTCATGGCCGGAGGTGGGTTGGCGATCATCTGTACGGTAGACGATCACTTCCTGCGTGAGCATATCTGGGTCCATGTGATGAAGCAGCACGTGCCGCGCATCTTCCTGTGGACGACGGGCGCGCTACTTGTAAGCGATTGGGTCACCACCGTGGCTGGAGAGATGCCGCTCACCCTGAGTGGGCAGTGGCTCCTGCTTCTGGCCGCCGGCCTGCTTGGTCTGATACCGGAATCCGGGCCGCACCTGGTCTTTGTCACCTTGTTCGCCCAGGGGTCGGTGCCGTTCAGTGTCCTTCTGACCAGTTCCATTGTTCAGGATGGCCATGGAATGCTGCCGCTGCTGGGAGAGTCCCGTCGGGCCTTTTTCCTGGTGAAGGGCATCAACCTTGTCGCAGGTCTCGCCGCGGGAGCGGTGCTCATGACGCTCGGGATGTAAGGTGAAGGTCTCCCGCACGGCAGGAGATCATGCAAATCCAGAAGGGAGGGCCTCTGCGTGACACAGATGATCGACGCACAGAAGGCGGCAGGTGGTATGCCAAAGCTCCTGGTGTCGGAGCATAGCAGGATCAGGCGCATCATTGCCGTGATGAGTGGAAAGGGTGGTGTCGGCAAATCGACGGTCACCACACTCCTTGCTGCGGCCCTGCGGCATGACGGACATCGTGTGGGCATTCTCGATGCTGACATTACCGGCCCGAGTATTCCCAAGCTCTTGGGCCTACGGCACAAGCCAGCCAGCGATGGGGATCTGCTGTTGCCGTCGCTCAGTCAATCGGGTATTCGTGTCATGTCGATGAACCTGCTCCTGCCCCACGACTCAGATCCGGTGATCTGGCGGGGGCCGCTGGTGGCCCGAGCGGTTCAGCAGTTCTACACCGACGTCTCCTGGGGTGAGATTGACTACCTCGTCGTCGACCTACCCCCGGGTACGGGCGACTCTCCGCTCACCGTTCTCCAGTCGCTGCCGGTAGATGGTCTGGTGGTGGTCTCCTCGCCGCAGGACCTGGCTGCCATGGTCGTAATGAAGGCGGTCAAGATGGCCCAGAAGCTGGAGATCCCGATCATAGGCGTGGTTGAGAATATGAGTTCGGTGAAGTGTCCGTACTGCGGGGAATCCTTCTCCCTGTTCGGAGAGGGGCAGACCCGGCGCATGTGCAGTGAGCATGGCCTTCGCTTCCTTGGGGTGCTTCCCCTGGATCCACTGCTGGCCAAACTCTGCGACCAGGGCCTGGCCGATCAGTATGATGTAGCGTTTCTCCACGGCATTCCAGAGCTTCTCCCGCCCTGCACTGAGCGGTGAATGACCGCAGTGGCGCAGTGAACTGCGGAGGGGGGCATTGCCCCCCTCCGTTTCATACCTAGCCGATTTTGTAGGCGATCCCGTAGCCGCCCTTGGGGTACAGCCACTCGATGTTCTGACGGGGGCAAGCGATGCGACAGGTCCCGCACTCGATGCAGTTTTCGAAGGCGACGTGTACCTCCCCGTCCCGGAAGGCGTAGACTGCTGCCGGGCAGAAGGTCAGGCACGGCTTGTCGGTACATGCTTGGCAGACCGACTGCTGCCTGATGGTCAGGTGTGACTGGTGATCGCAGCGGTACCGGATGCTGAAGAGTTTTTCCTCAATGGCGACGCTCATTCGTTCATCGCCCTCCATCCCTTGTAGGCCAGTTTCATGAGATTCCAGGTGCCGCCGGTCATGCCCTTGACACCATCGATAATCTGCTTCTGATGCTCGGCTTTCGACCGTTCGTCCACGCTGAACCACTGGTAGAAGCTTTCATTCAGTACCTGGGGCACCTTGCCCATCACCAGGTCTCTGTTGTCGTGCAGGAAGGCCGGCATCCGCTGGTATTTGGCCAGATCCCGCTGAATGTACGAGGCCCCCACATCGTGTGCGTACCGCTGGAAGCCCTCGGGGGAGAAGCTCCCTGACGCCGCCATGGCCAACACCGCCGCACCGGCCAGTTGGCCGGAGGTAGCAGCCAGGTTGGTTCCTTCGCGATGCACAAAGTTGACCATCTGGGCTGCGTCGCCGACGATCATCCAGCCGTGGCCGGCAAGCTTCGGCATGGCCCGGAGCCCCCCTTCGGGGATCAGGTGGGCGGCGTACTCTTTCAGTTCAGCACCCTGCAGAAGCTTGCGCAGCGCCGGGTGCTGTTTCATGTTCTCGATCAGGTCATAGGGGGTGCGGCCCGATGCCGCCAGGTCGTTGACCATGATGCCGAGACCAAGTGACAGCGACTCCCTGTTGGTGTACAGGAAACCCAGACCCACCATGCCCTGGCTGGGGTTGCCCAGGATCTCGATGGTGGCTCCCTCGCCCTCCTCGAGGCCGAAGCGGTCCTCGATCTTCTCCTTTGGCAGGGCGAGGGTCTCCTTTACCACCAGGGAGACCTCGTGGGGGGCCCACTCCCGGTGGGCGCCGACCTGCTTGCCGAGCAGGGAGTTGACGCCGTCGGCGATGATCACCGCTTCGGCGTAAACATCACCCTGTTCCCGGTCGGTGCGCACGCCTATCACCCGGTCCCCCTCCATGATCAGGGAGGTGACCACGGTCTCGCAGATGATCACGGCACCGGCGGCCTCGGCCTGGGCGGCGAACCAGGGGTCGAATTTCGCCCGCATGGCGGTGAAGTTGTTGGGTTTGCCATCGACATAGCGGCGGCTGCGGTGGCCGACCTTGGCGGCACCGGTCTCATCGAGCAGCCAGTAGTTCTGCTCAACAATGGGCCGCTCCAACGGAGCCTTGGTCCACCATTCGGGAATCAACTCTTCGAACTGCTGGCGGTAGAGCACACCTCCGAAGACGTTCTTCGCACCGGGGAACTCACCCCGCTCGATCACCAGCACGTTGAGGCCACCTCTGGCCATGGTCAGGGCCGCGGCGATGCCGGCGGGCCCAGCACCGACGACAATCGCATCAAACCGTTCACTCACCTGGCCTCACCTCCTGCTACGCCCATGAGGGGCCGCCCGGCGGAGACCGCCTCGATCAATTCAGGCACGACCTTCTGCCAGTCACCGACAATGCCATAATTGGCCACGTGAAAGATCGGGGCGTTGGGATCTCTGTTAATCGCCACGATGATGTCGGCGCCGCCCATTCCCACGGTGTGCTGCACCGCACCGGAGATGCCGACGGCTATGTAAAGCTTGGGCCGTACGGTCTGCCCGGTCTGCCCCACCTGGTGGGTGTTCTTGATCCAGCCCAGGTCGCAGCAGGGGCGGCTCGCCCCGACGACGCCCCCGAGCAAGTCGGCCAGTTGCTTCAGGAGGGCGAACCCCTGCGGGCCACCAAGGCCCCGTCCACCGGCGACGATCACCTGAGCGTCCTCCAGGTTGACCCGGTCTTCGCCCTTGAGGAATGCGAGTACCTTGGTGGCGATGGCCGCTTCATCCATCTCGAAGGGAATGGGAATGATCTGGCCGGTGCGGCTCTCATCGCGCGGGAGGGCCTCGAAGATCCCGGCCCGGGCAGTGGCCATTTGAGGCTTGTACTTCTTGCAGAGAATGGTGGCCATGAGCTTCTCGCTGAAGGCGGGGCGGGAGGCGAGGAGCAGTCGCGATGGGTCGGGCTCGACATCCAGCATGGTGGTGTCGGCGGTCAGGCCAGTGGGCAGGTGCGTGGCGATGGCCCCGGCCAGATCCCGGCCCTGGTAGGTCGCGCCGATCAGAACGATCTCCGGCCTGACCTCCCGAATCGCTGTCAACGCAGAAGTGCTGTAGGGACGGGTCCGGTAGTCCTTGAGAACGGGGTGGTCCAGCACGTAGACCCGGTCCGCTCCCCGGAAGATCGCCTCCTGGGCCAGATGCCCCACGTGATCACCCTGCACGAGCGCAAAGACCTCTGTGCCGAGCTTCTCTGCCAGCCGACGAGCCTGTCCGATCAACTGCCAGCTAACCGATTTGGCCGTGCCATCCCGGTGCTCAACCCAGACCATAATGCCCTGGTATTCCATCTACTTCGCCCCCTCCCTGGCTGCCCAGCCGAGCCGGTCCGGCAGATCGGTGGTCCAGAGGGCCTGCCAGAGGGCGCCGGCCCCATCCACATAGGTGGTATTGACCTTCTTCACCTCGGGTACCCACGACTTGCTCACAATCGTGGGGGAACCCTTGAGGCCGATCTGCTGCGGGTCGATGTCGGGGAAGTCGGCGGTGGTCCAGACGATCGGCTTGTACCGGGCTGCGGCGAGCATGTTGGGGAAGGTGGCCCGGCGCACGGTGTTCATCTCTTTGAGCGCCGTCAGGAGCACGGGCAGGGCGGTCTCCACCACCTCAATCCCGTCCTCCAGATGGCGTTCCACTCGAATGCGGCCTCCTTCTATGGCCACGATCTTCTCCACGTAGGTCAGTTGCTCCAGATCCAGCCGGCAGGCGATGCCCGGACCCACCTGGCCGGTGTCGCCGTCCAGGGTCTGCTTGCCCGCGATGACCAGATCGACCGGGCCCCAGGTAGCCGCCACCTTCTTGATCACCTCGGACAGCACGTACGCCGTTGCCAGGGTGTCGGCCCCGGAGAACTTGCGGTCGGTCACCAGCACAGCCTCGTCCGCCCCAAGGCTGATCGCCTGCTTCAGGGCCTTCTCCGCCATGGGCGGTCCCATGGTCACCACGGTAACACGCCCACCATGCTGCTCCCTGAGCTGGAGGGCGGCCTCCAGGCCGTGCAGGTCATACGGATTCATGATCGATGGGACACCCTCCCGGATCAGCGTGCCGGTCCTGCCATCGATCCGGATCTCCCGGCTATCCGGCACTTGCTTGATGCAGACCACGATATGCATCTGGCATACCCCTTCCCAGCGAACATGGCTCTCACACCCATGTTAGCTGGGGGGTGGCAGACCTAGTAGACCCCCTTCGGGCATTCCCTATGGCACGTGTGTGCCCGATTTCTCAGGACTCAGTTACTTTATAGCGCCAAAAGACTCTATCATTGCGCACCTGGTACCCGCAGGGCATGCGAAGCGCCCGAGGGCAGATACCCCCGGGCGCCATATCATTCGACTTCGCTTACCGCCGGCTTGCAGCCATTGCCGAAATCCGGTCCAGATGCTCCTGAACCGCTTCACTGGCCGCCGAGATCAGCTTGACCAGCGACCGGTTCGTCAGTTGATAGACCACGCGCGTACCCTCTCGCCGGGCCGTTACCACACCATGCTTCCGCAACAGCTTCAAATGCTGCGACAGGTTGGACTGTTCCAGCCCCACCTGAGGCATGAGTTCGCAGACGCAGGTATCCTCCCGCGCCAGGATCTCGACGATCTGCAGGCGAGCAGGGTGGCCGAGGACCTTGAGCAGATCGGCCTCCAGCTCACGAGGTGACAGTGCCACGATTCTCACGCTCCTCATTCACTAAGTATGGGGCAAAAAAACCTACTTGGCAAGTGTTGATCATATGATAAAAACATCATATCATGATACACCCGGGAAACGGTTGCACCGCTGGGTCTGGACGCTCGGCGACCAGGGTGACGGAGTCAGGACCTTTGCATATTATCGGTCCCATTGGGAATTCTAAGCAGGAAACTGGTACAGAGGAGTTGGATGCAGTGTCCCAGCTCGCGTCTTCCCCACGGGGAGCCTCACCGGGAGCGATGTTCACAGGATGCCCCAGAACCGGCAAGCTGCAATGGTTTGCCGGCAACTTGGAACGGACCTTAATCGAAAACGGCCATGTTCTCCTCGCTGACGGGGTGGGCGTTCCCCATCTCATTGTCAACTTCACCAATGCGAACCGCCCCCGGCCCATACGGCGCAAGGCGCAGGGAACCTTTGTGGTCTCCGTGGTGGAGGTAGACCAGGAGCCGACCGATATCCTGAAGGCGGCCTACCCGATCCTGATTCGCTCTCTGGCGAATCTCCTTATCTACCATATTGCGGGGCCGGGTGATACATGGCGCACCTACTTCGTGACCTTGGAGCAAGGGTACTACCCGGTCGAATACGAGGACGGCGACGACGTGGCCTACTTCCAGGCGATCTACCGGCGGCTGAGACCGCTGGCCACATCTCGCTTGGTGGTGAAAAACCTCTTCTCCCGGTCCCTCCCTCCTGAACTATGGGAGGGCAACGCCAACACCCGTGCACTGCGGATGGCGGGGCAGCAGTTGGACCAGATGAACCTGCTGCCGGCCCCCTTCCCGATCCACGAACTGCTTCCGGCCCGCGACATGGCCCATGTGAAGCGGTTATTCGGTCTGGGGGGACTCAGCTACGGGAACCTGAGCGTCCGGGAGGATACCCGGTCCTTCTGGATGAGTGCCAGCGGGGTGGACAAGGGGAAGATGCAGGTGATCGGCAGGGACATGCTCCTGATTACCGGCTTTGACCCCGAACGCAGTGCGATCCACGCAAGCGTTCCTCCCCACGTCGAACCGCGTCGGGCATCTGTGGATGCCATTGAGCACTGGATGCTCTATAAGGAGCACCCCGAGATCGGTGCGATCATCCACGTGCATGCCTGGATGGAGGGGATCCCCAGCACCCGTGTCAACTATCCCTGCGGTACAGCCGAGTTGGCCCAGGAGGTGGCAGAGCTCGTTCGCCGCCATCCGGATCCCTCTCAGGCGGTCATCGGGCTGAGGAACCATGGACTCACGATCACGGGTCGGAGTCTGGACGACATCATGGCGCGCATCTCCGGCCGCCTCTTGCCGCAGGTTCCCATGACCTGATGAGGAGGTCGCACGCCATGGCCTCATCCATCCGATCGGAAAGGGTGCCAAAGTCATTGCGGAAGCAACGTGTCATGTTGATTACTGGGGCGTCCAGCGGGATTGGCCGGGCAACGGCCCGGGCCCTGGCGTCATCCGGGGCGCAGCTCTTTTTCGTGGGGCGGAGCGTGGACCGGCTTCAAGCTGTCGCCACAGCGCTGCAGGCGACGCCGCTGATCGCGGATATCGCCGATCCTGATGATGTCAAGGCGATGATCGAGACCGTCCGGAATCGGGTGGGCTGTCTGGATGTGCTGGTCAACTGTGCCGGGGAGTTGGCGGTGGGCCCGGCCGATGTGCTCGGACCGGAGGCGGCGGAACGGCTGATCCGGGTCAACTTCTTGGGAACGGTCGCGGTCATTCATGCCTGTCTTCCCCTGCTGCGCATGGGCCGGGACCCGGTCATTGTCAACGTCTCCTCGATCGCGGGGAAGATGGCACCCCCGTATATGGCTGCCTACGCGGCCAGCAAGTTCGCCCTCAGTGGCTACTCGCACGCCATTCGGCAGGAACTAGGCCCCGAGGGGATTCATGTGGGGCTCGTGTCGCCGGGGCCTGTCGACACGCCTATGGTCCACGGGCGGCTGGGCGGCGTCCACTACCCGGTCCCTCCGGGGGTTCCGGTCCTGACGGCTGACCGAGTTGCCGCGGCCGTACAGTCTGTCATCGATCAACGACTCCCTGAGGTGATCGTTCCTCGGCGGGTCGCCGCTGCGGTCCGGCTGAGCGCTGCCCTTCCCGGCCTGGTTGACCGCCTCTATGCCCGCCTGGTCCGAGGCAGGTCCGTCCGCTCAGGGGAGAGTAACAAGGGTGTACAGTCGTGACGTCAATGAGAGCTTTGTTTATCGTGAACCCGCGTGCCGGTGGTGGAGCGGGTCAGAGGGTCTGGAACCGCCTGGCCATGAAAGTAGCGAGCAACGAGATGGTGGATGCGGTCATCCCGGCCACCCTCGCGGAGACGCGACGGATTGCCGGCGATGCCGTAAGGGCCGGCGTCCACCGGGTGATCGTGGTCGGGGGTGACGGGACCGTGGCAACTGTCGCGTCTGAGATCGCGGGGACCGACACCACGCTCGGAGCGATTCCCGCGGGGACTGGGAATGACTTCTGCCGGAATTCCGGCATCCCCCTGAATCCAACCGCGGCGTTGGAGGTAGCTCTGGGGGCCCACACACAGCAGATCGATATGGGCAGGGCTGCCAATGGCCGAGTCTTCCTCAATGTGGCGGGCATTGGGTTCGACGCTGAGGTCGCTGTTGCAGCCAAAGGGTTTCCCTCCAGGATGAGGGGGACCCTGCCGTATTTGATGGGTGGCCTGGTGACGACCTTCAGGTACAAACCGATACATGTAGATGTAGCAGTTGATGACCAGCAGTTCTCGGGTGCGGCCATGCTGATCGCTGTGGCCAATGGCAGGTATTACGGCGGTGGTATGCAGGTCGCGCCTCAGGCCTACCGGTCGGATGGACAGCTTGATGTTTGCATCGTTGGCAGCGTACAGCGTCTCGCCCTACTCAACCTGCTCCGTCAGGTCTATACGGGGGCGCATGTTCGTCACCCAAAGGTTCTCATGCTTCGGGGAGAAGAGGTGCGCGTTCAGGTGAGGGGAGCATCTCGGGCGCATCTCGATGGGGAACCCCTTGAACCGGGCTCCCTGGCCTTTCAGGTACAGCCTCGCGCCCTTTCGGTGGCGATGCCGCCATCATCCCTGGGAGAGATCTCCTGAGCCGGGGCCTTTCATTGGTTGCGGTCACTCTACGGAGTTCGCTCGAATGTGAAAGACGAGGGTCTTGTTGGCGGGATCGTTCGTTTTGATCTGCACCTCAAAGTGGTGCTTTCCACCCATCCCGGGATGCATGGCGTAGGGGAAGATGAACTCCGCACTCTTGCCCCGTTCAATGACCGTAGAACTTACGGTCAGAGAAGGCGGTCAGCAGCCCTCCAGCACCTTGATATCGCCATCGAGCAGCTTCAACGTCTTGGTTCCTTCATTGCGGATGGTGAAGACCTTTCGCCTGGCATCGCTCATGTCGGTCAATACCGGCACATCGCCGAAGTCCACCTCTGTCTCGGGGACCACAGCCCGAGGGCCGTCGCCACCTGCTGAGGAACAGCCAGCCAGCAGCACTGCGAGGGCCAAGCCTGCCAGAATCCTGTTGCGTCGCATCTCTCCGCCTCTCTTCCAATTCATAATGATCCCAGTCTATAGCCAGTTCGTGTCCAAACTGTGAAGAACGATTATCCGAACCTCTTCACAGAAACCCGACAGATCTGTGCCAGAATGGCTGTACACCTACCCAATTCACTCGCAAAGGGGTCTGATACTGTGCGCCCGATTCTGTTTGAGATCTTTGGTTTTCCCGTCCGGTCATACGGACTCTTTATTGCGATCGGCTTCATGGCAGGCATCTGGCTGGCTAAGTGGGTGGCGGCCAGGCGCCGTCCTGCGTACGTCCCGCTGATTGAGGAGTTTGCCTTCACAGCCTTCATCTCCGCCATTCTGGGTGCTCGACTCTGGGAGGTCACCTTCACGTGGGAGGCCTACCGGGAGAATCTCTGGGAGATCTTCGCCCTCTGGCATGGTGGCCTTTCCATTCAGGGAGCGATCCTGGGTGGTGTTCTGGCTGCGGTTTGGTTCGCCCGGTCTCGGAAGATCTCTTTCTGGGACTTCACAGATACGCTGACACCGGCCCTCTTGTTGGGTCAGGCGGTCGGGCGGTTGGGCGCCTGCTTCCTCAACGGAGACGCCTATGGAAAGCCTACGAATTCGATCTTCGGTGTGGTATACGCTCCGGGAACGCCGGCGTACGAAGCGTTTGGGCCGGTACCCCTCTGGCCGGCGGAGGTCTTTGAAGGGGTCTGGGACCTGGCTATCATGGGCCTGATTCTGTGGCTGCTACGCCGAGGGGGATTGCGGCAGGGTCATGCCTTCCTCATTTTCGTAGTGCTCTACTCGTTGGGTCGGTTCAGCCTGGAGTTTTTGCGGGCGGACAGTCTGATGTTCATGGGCGTGAAGGCCGCCCAGTTGACCAGCCTTTTGCTTGCGGCAGGAGCGGGTGTTGTGCTCCTCCTCCGGTCCCGGCAGCAGGCCCCACTATCGCAATAAGGGAGGGCGTACGGATTTTCCGCCCGTCCGACTGATGGTCACGCGCAACCTACCAGAAGCCTACTCTGCGTCACTCCGTCGTGGTCAAGCTCCCATATCCGGCCGCGCAGTCGCTCCCTGGGGAAGACCTGGCCGGGGTGAGAGGCCAGCAGGAGGAGTAGCTCAGACTCCTTTGGAGTGAGGGGAATCTCCTGCCCGCGCCATAGGGTGGTCCTGGCAGATGGTTGCATGACCAGGTCACCCACAGTGATCGCCTCGACCTCGTAACCAGCCTTATAGGACCGCCGCAGGACAGCCTGGAGTCTGGCGAGGAGCTCACGCCCGTCAAAGGGCTTGCCAATGTAGTCATCGGCCCCCATTCGCAGCCCTCGGACCCGATCGGGGGTATCGCCGCGGGCCGTCAGCATAACCACTGGGACGGCCGACTCTGCCCGGATCCGCTCCAGAGTCGCCCAGCCATCCAGGTTGGGCGTCATCACATCCAGCAGGACCAGATCCGGACATTCGGAGGGTATGCGCTGAATGGCCTCCTCGCCGTCCGCCGCCTCACTGATCGCGTACGGCGATTGGAGGTAAAGACGGATGAGTTCGCGCATCCGCGCCTCATCATCTACGATCAGAATTCGTCTATTCCCCATGACGTTCAGCCTCCGAGTCTACGGTAGCAGAACCGGTCCGTGATCTCACCGGGGCCACGAGAGTCGGCTGGATGAGGCGATGGAGCGTATTGGGCGAGATCTCCGGGTTGGCTGGCGGATGAGAGCCGGACTTCTGGTGCTGTAGGCCAGGCCCACCGGAGGGTGGCTGAAAGCGAGATAAGGAACGTGGCGTAGACAGTTCGGCGGGGAGCACGGCGATCGAAGGGCGTACCTGGCAGAGGTATGGTGGTCCCAGCCCATGGTAGCCAGGCGTTGCAAACCGTGAAGGGCACGGTTAAGAAGGAAAGGAGCCCCCTGCCGTCTGCTGACGGAGGTGGGCTCCTTTCTATCGTCTATCGGCGCGACGAACATCTGGGTAAACACCACGCCGCAGTTGCCGCCGATCTCTTCGCCCGCTAAGCCTGGATCGCTGCGACCAGCAGGGCTCGCAGATCCTCTGGGATGACGACGACCTTGTACCGTCTCCCTCCCACAGCAGCCCGTCCCACGAAGGCGAGTCCGAGTAGTCGCACCCGCCCGATCGTGGAGGTGGGGGGCTGCTCATCCCAGAAGAAGCCATCTTCCTCCTGAGAGCCGAAGGACTTGGTCAGCGCCTGAAGCTTGCTCCAACCGCCTGCGTTCAGCAGGTACTTAAGACAGGCGCGGACCTCATCTCCTTCAGCTGCCAGGGCTGTCCGTAAGCGACCCGGGTCCTTCAGTGCTCCGGCTAACGCCTTCTCTCGCTCCGATCTGCGCTTCGCGGGAGGGAGGCCGTGGACCGCGGCCGCAGCGTTCAGCCACTCGACAGGAATCTGCCTCAGGGCTCCTGCTAGGGTGACGGTGAGGGAGATCGGCCTCTCCTCGATCTCTTCACGCCTCGCGTTGGCGATTTCGGTCGGGCTGGGAAGGTTCTCGAAGAGAGCAGCTCGCCGTAGGTAGTCCTTCAGCTCGTTCAGCAGGCGCTGGAACTCCTTGGGCATGTCGGTGGTCTGAATGCGGTTTGCGTAGGAGCGAGCCCGCTCCAGGTTACCGTACTGAATCCAGAGACTGGCGAGGTTAAACAGGACGCCGGCGTCGTCAGGGCCGAGTTTCTCCAGGCTCTCGAGGATCCTGCGAGCGCCGTCCAGATCGCCGCTGGTGCGCATCAGGTTGGCCTGCATCATCAGCGCTGGGGGATAGGCGATGCCACGGAGGGTGAGGTCTTCGAGCAGGCGCATCGCCTCGCCTGGCTTCCCGGCATCGCGCAGGGCTCTGGCCCGTTGGAAGACCTGCTCGCCTTCCTCGGACTCGTCCTCCTCGACCCGTTTGACAATAATACTGGATGGTTTGCCCTCATGGATGATCGGTATCGGCTCGCCCGGGGCATAGACGCCGAGCTCGGTGAGGGCCTGAGCGGCGCCCAGCTTTACGTCGATCGGCACCGTGGGCCCGTCCAGAAGCCGCTGGCCAAGGTCCATGCCCCACTCGCCGGTGGCCGTTATCAGGCCGGAGATAGCGGTGCTCTTGTCAGGCGCCTCTGGTTCAAACACGTAGGCCAGCATGCGAATCCGAACGCTGCCGCGCGCAGAGAGTTCCTCGGCCGATTCCTTGCCCTGCAGCTCTTCCAGTGAATCGGCGGGGGGTTCGTGCTCGAGACGGAAGGGGGGAACCAGTCCGGCCTCCAGCAGGGTAGCTGTGCGTACATACGCTTGCATGGGCGCTGCCCAACCATGGGTCGTGATCCGCCCCCAGTACTTGGCGGCCTGTTCGTACCGGCCCAGGTGGAATGCCGCAACGCCGGCCGCGAAGGCTCCGCCTGGCAGGTCCCGGCCAGGCCAGCGGCCGTGGAGGTCGAGGACCATGCGGTCGTGCCCCAGCGCACCGGCTGCCTGCTTGATCGGCACGGTGTACTCCACCCACGCAGGTTCGGGGATGAGGCGGTGTCGCTGGAATTGTGCCAGTCCGGCATCCAGGTCACGAATGGCTCCTTTGAGTTCGCGGTTGGCCTTTTCCGTTTCGCCCAACGCAGCGAGAGAGCGGCAGGCGAGGGCCCGCGCGAACGGCGCCGGGTCAGCATCCAGCAAAATGGGGGCCAGTATCTGCAGGACCTCAGCATGGGCACCGGCCACGTACCGGCACAGGGCCCAATTGTTGCGGGCTGCGGGCAGGTCACTTAGCGATGCGGCTTTTTTGAAGCAGGCTTCCGCCTTAGCTGTGTTCCCGGCGTCGAGGTGCGCTCTGCCCTCGTCCAGGAGCGCCGTAGCTCTGGCGATATCATGGGGGGTCATGGCTCTCAACTCCTGTAGGATTTCTGCTGCAGTGATTCGCTGCCGGTTCGCTCAACCCTTCCCTTGCCCTCCTTATCCCGGAGCTATGGAGACCTATGGAAGCCCATGGCCAGCCCATGGGAAAGCGCTGCCCTACGGGTCCCGAAGCTATGTAAGCCTATGGCGAACCTATGGGAAACCTCTGCCCTACGGGTCCCGAAGCTATGGAAGCCCATGGCCAACGTATGGGGAATCCCTGCCTTACGGGTCCCGAAGCTATGGAGACCTATGGCGAACCTATGGGAAACCTCTGCCCTACGGGTCCCGAAGCTATGGAAGCCTATGGGCAGCCCATGGGGAACCTCTGCCCTACGGGTCCCGAAGCTATGGAAACCTATGGCCAGCCCATCGAGACCCCTGGCCGTTGTGGGCTATTCCGCTGCCTACGCAAATGGAAACAGATCGCTGCCAGCGGAGCATTCCCTTCGGCATGACCAATCCCCCCATCAGTCTCTGTTGACCAGAAGGGCGTGGTCTAGTCGACCAGACAGCAAGAGGCCCCTGCCGCGCTGGCGTGGCAGGGGTTGCTATGCGTGTGTACTTGGTGCTCAGGATGTTCGCCCGGTGACCGGTGGAGTTCATGAGGGCGGTGTTGGCCCCCCGCGGGACCAGTGGCACTGGCGGTTTCTGGCCGGAGGCGGTTCGGCGGAGCAGGCCGTCCCGGCCCGTCCCAGAGCGGCGGAAAAGAAGAAGAATCCGATGATCCTCCAGGTTGCTCATTCGGGGTGCCGAGCAGAACCCCGGTCGAACAACGGCCAGACCGGCCGTCAGTCCCAACCCTGTCAGGGCTGCCCATGCAAACAGATCACCGATCCGGCTATAGAGTGTCCGTACCCCCCGAACCGGTACCTGGACGACCATGGCTCGGTCGGCAGTGGTCAGGAAGTGGTCCATGGCAGACAGGGGCCGCCCCTCGCACGCTGCGTTTACGGCGGAGGTCAGGGTGGGTGCGGGGCGCGGTAGGGTCAGGAGCACCAGGTCCGCTTCGGCGCACCCCGGAATCCGTTGCTCCAGTTCCGAGGGTTCCGGAAAAGGCAAAAGAGAGACCGAAGGCGTCGCAGCGTCGACGCCAGGCCGGGGTGCCCAGAACTCCGTCGCCAACCCTTTACAGCCGCAGGTCCGCAGCATCTCGGCCAATGCCCCTGCGAGGGCGCCCCATCCGAAGAGACGGATCCTTGCCCTGACCAGCTCCTGAAGCACCCCTTCGCCTCTGCCGGCCGGACCAGTAGTGGCCGACCAGTAAAACACGGCTTGATCCCCGGCTGGATTCGGAGCGGATGGAGGGCCACTCTCAATGAGTCCCCGTGCGGACAGCATCTCCAGCGCCAGTAAGATCTCTTCCGCCGGCCAATCATTCAGTTTCACCAGAATATCGGGCAGCGGGCAACTCCCGTCAAGCAGGGGCAGCAGCCTTCGGGCCAGCTCGCCGGTCAGGCGAAGAGGGGGAGTCACTCCCCTGAGCTGTACAGAGTCGTTCGGGCCATATACCAGGTCCAACCCATGTGCCAGGCGGGGGAATGCAGCGAGTTCCGCATCTGCCATCACACGCCTCTCTTCCGGGCGTCATGCCCCGTTCTCTTCAGGTTCTGCAAGGACAGAACCTCCAAGAGGATGAGTATGCCGATTCCCTCCCGCCCGATGCTCTCGGCAACCCACCATGGCTGAGCGCAGGGCGAAAAATATCTCAGGGGTGGACCCCCCTGAATCCTTGCTGGCCTCTCTGGATGCTCGGTGTGGGTACGAGTATACGGCAGTTCGGGAGCCCGTTCTCTTCGCCGCCCCAAGAAGGGGCGGGTGTAGTCGACGAGACATAAAGAGACCCCTGCCACGGTGGCAGGGGTTGTCTCATAGGTTATCGCCCGACGAACATCTGGGTGAACATCATGCCGTAGTTGCCACCGGACTGAATGCCGATGCCAATGTGGGTGTACTTGGTGCTCAGGATGTTCGCCCGGTGGCCGGAGGAGTTCATGAGGGCGGTGTGGGCGCCGCTCACGGAGCCGTTGCCGGCCAGGTTTTCGCCCGCCGTGTTGTAGGTGATGCCGAAGCGCTTCATCATGTCGAAGGGCGAGCCGTAGGTCGGTGACTGATGGCTGAAGTAGTTGTTCTTGATCATATCCTGGCTCTTCAGTCGGGCCACCTTGGTCAGTTCCAGGTCGGCCTTCAGCGGAGAGAGGCCGTTCTTGGCCCGCTCCTGGTTGACCAGGTTGAGCATCTGCTGCTCAGCAGCGGTCAGACCGCTCGTGGCAGCAGTCGCGCTTGCGGTTGGAGTGGTCGAGGTGACCTGGGCCGGCGCAGTGGTCGTGGTCCGCTGCGTCGTAGCCGTGCTGTAGGTGACAGGCACGTAGCCGCAACGAATGCCGTAGGTGGTGTAGGAGCAGCGGAGTTGGTAGTAGTAGGAGGCAGCGGAAGCCGGCGCGGCCGAGGCCATTACAGCAATGATGGTCGCGATCGAGAGGGCGGCGCTCTTCATGATACGCGAGAAGGTGACCATGTTATCTCCTCCTGTTCGTGTATGAAGGGTGAGTCTATACACAGGCAGGAAGAACGAGGAGGAGGGATTCTCCTCCTGCGACGCTTGCGAGGTTAGCTGTCGGACGCGGACGGCAGGAGTGTCGCCCGGGCAGCCACCGATTCGGCTGCACTTTGCCCCAAGATGCCTGGGTCCCCCGCTTCCAGAATGGAATTAAGCGATCCTGTGTACCACGCCTTCATATATACCCTAACCGCACAGCGGCCATGCGGTCCATACAAACAATCTTCCATGGATGTGACTATACCGGATACAGGGGGAGATTACGAGAAAAGGGCGCCAGCCGGCGAGCGGCTGGCACCCCTTCTGCTCTTGCGATCACACCTGGAAGCGAGCGACTTGCTGCTGCAGGTCCTGAGCGATCTTCGCCAGGCTCTGAGCCGAGCTTGCCACCTCCTCCGAGGAGGCTGTTACCTCCTCGACCGAGGACGAGACCTCTTCCGTTGCGGCTGCGTTGTCCTGAGCGACACCGGTGATCCGGTCGACCGCATTGGTGACCTGGGTGGCGCCGGCTGCCATCTCCTCGGTCGCCGCGGTGTTCTCCTCGGTCACTGCCGCCATGCCCTCGAATGCCCGGACCACGTTCTGTGCGTCGCTCTGGACCTGAACGATCGCCTGAGCGATTCCCTTCACATCCTGGGCTGTCCCTTCGACAGTCGCCAGGATCTCCTCCAGGGAGCGTCCCGCATCGGTGGCCAGCTTGCCGCCGTTTTCGACCTCGGCCGTCCCGAGCTCCATAGTGCGTACCGCCTCGGCTGTCCGCCCCTGAATGTTGCTGATCAGGCCGTTGATCTCCTTGGCCGATGCCGATGACCGCTCGGCCAGCTTGCGGACCTCCTCAGCCACGACGGCGAAGCCGCGGCCGTGCTCCCCGGCCCGGGCCGCCTCGATCGCGGCGTTCAGCGCCAGCAGGTTCGTCTGATCGGCAATGCCGGAGATCGTCTCGGTAATGTCGCCGATTTGGGCAGAGAGTGCCTCCAACTGCCGGATGCGGTCCGCCGTCTCCCCCACCACTCGCCGGATCCGCTCCATGCCGGCGACGGTCTCTCCGACGACCTCCGCCCCGCCCTTGGCGGTCCGGGCTGCCCGCTCGGAACCCTCGGCTACACCGGCCACATTGGAGGCCACGCTCTGTAGGGCGCCGGCCATTTGGGTGAGGAGTTGGGATGCCCTCTGAACCTCGCTCGCCGACTGCCCCGCGCCGCTGGCAATCTGCTGGATCGTCTGCTGAAGCTGGTCCATAGTGGATTGCACCTCATTGGCCGAATGGGCCTGCTCAGAGGCGCCGGCGGCGACCTGGCCCACCCCCTGGGCAGCCTGCTGAGCGGCCTGAGCCGTCTGCTCCGCGGCGGCGGAGAGCTCCTCGGAGGCGGACATGACCGACTCAGTGTTGGCACTGACGCCCTGGATCAGCTGCCGCAGGTTCTCAACCATCTGGTTGATGGAGGTGGCCATGTCGCCCACCTCATCACGGCTGGAAACCCGGAGAAGATCGACAGTGAGATCGCCGTCTGCCAGTCGCTGTGCGGTGCTGGCCACCGCATTGACCGGGCGGGAGATCGCACGCCCCATGAGGACAGCGATTCCCAGGCCGATCCCCGCAGCCAGTACGGCCACAATCAGCATCATCCACTGCGCCTGCGAGGTGGCCGTCTTGGCCTCCTGCCGGACCTCGTCACCCCTCGTGTACTGGTAGGCGACCAACTCGTCAACAGCGGTCATTAGCGCGGTGCGGGGTTCACGCAGTCGTGTGGATGTCAGTTCACGCAACTCGGCGTCGGTGAAGGAGGACCGCTTCAGGACATCCTGGGCAACCGAGCCGTATTCGACCTTTGCCTGCTCGATCCGCTTCAGGATCGCCTGTCCCTCCGTTGACTTCACATTCTGCTGAAGGAAGGCGAGCGACTCATCGGCTCGCTGCTTCGCCTCGTCAAAGTCGTCACGGTACCTGACCTCTCTGGTGACCATGTAGACCGCAACCGCTCTGGCCTCCTCTATCATGCTGGCCTCTAGGGTTCTGGCCTGAATGGTGTTCTCATCGATTCGGCCGGTGAGGTCCTCGTATTTGGCGGTGACGGTGGAGAGTGCGGTTACAGCGACGACGGCTACCAGAGCAAGCAGGACGACCACAGACAGGAACCCTGCGATCAGCTTCGTCATGATCTTCAACTTCATCGTTTGGCCTCCGTTTCTAGAGATGAGAGAGTTACTGCTGCTATGTCACCATTCGAGAACCCACATTGAGGATCAGACCAGTGGACCAGGCGGCCCTATGTAGAAGCCTTGCGCAAAGTCGACGCCGTAGGCTTCGAGAATCTTCAAGGTTTCGGCGTCACCCACAAACTCGGCAATCGTCTTCTTTCCCAGTACCCGGGCCACTTCCACGAGGGCCTTCGTCAACTCCCGATCCACCGAATCATGGACGATATTGTGAATGAAGCTGCCATCAATCTTTACGTAGTCCACAGGTAGATGCTTGAGGTAGTAGATGGATGAGAACCCCGCGCCAAAATCATCGATGGCAAATTGACAGCCCAGGCTGTTCAGAGCCTTTACGAAATCCCTGGCCTGTTCCATGTCGGGAATTGCTTCCGTCTCAGTGATCTCCAGGATCAGATTCCCTGGGTCGACTCGCTCATTCGCCAGTGCCTGCTCAATCAGCGGCAGCAGTCCTGCATCGGCGAAGGCCCGACCGGAAAGGTTGACGCTCAGCCGGAGACTCCTCCCCAGCTGCGCCTGTTCGGCAAGGATCCGAATCGCTCGTCGGACGACCCAACGGTCGATCGCCTGCATGCGTCCGGTACGCTCTGCCGCATCGAGAAAGGTGGCGGGTGGAACCAGGGATCCGTCAGCCTCTACCATGCGCAACAGCACCTCATACCCCGCGATCTGCTGGCGCCGCAGGTCGAGAATCGGCTGCATGAGCAGGTGAAAGCGATCTGTGGCGAGTGCCGCGTCAATGCGATCTGCCCAGATTCGTCGGGACGTTTCTTCGGAAGGCTCCCCGGTCTGGCCATGACCCGGTCGATGCCCCTGCCTCTCCTTGTGCCTGTTCACTTTTCTGCCCCCTGCCCACAGCCTTCAGGCCTGACCTTCGGTGCTGTAGACCGGGTCCTGGAGGACCACTTTTGACTGCGCCAGGACAGTGGCGGGGTCCATGGCGAGGATCAGTCGATCGCCTACCTTGGCAACGCCTCGCAGCATGGTGGTCTGGGCCCCGGCCAGGATCCTTTCGGGCGGGTCAATCAGGTCACGGGAGAGCCTCAGCACTTCCGACACCTCATCGACTATGAGCCCGGCGACCGTCGCCTCCATTTCCACCACCACGATCCGGGTCGTCCGGCTGATCCTTGACGGCGCCAGCCCGATACGCTTGCTCAGGTTGATCACCGGAATCACCTTGCCACGGAGGTTAATGATCCCCTCCACGAACCCTGGAGCATCGGGTAGATGGGTCACCTCCCGCCAGGTAACGATCTCCTGCACCACGTGAATGCTCAGGCCATAGAACTCCTGCGACAGCCGAAAGACGACCATCTGCTCCTCCCGGTGCTCCTGGATCACCTGGGACATACGCTTAGCCTCCTCTGAGATCGGGGTGTTGGAAGCCACCCGTGCAACGGAAAAAACCCTCCACGAAATGGGAGGGCAGACCCCTCTTCGGTAACCCGGCCGGCATAGAAGCTGAGCTTCCGTAGCCCCGTGGTTTTGCGGCCCTGCCTTTTGACAGGTGTGCCATTTCGGGAGAATAGACAAGGATGTAATTTCGGCACGCGTTAAGTTTGACATTCTCTACTATAGCACCACTTGAGGATTTTACGCAAGAATTCACGCGCGCGTGAAAATTATGTCGCATTCGCGCAACTTCTCACGCGGTGTCGAATATTGCGTACATTTAGTAAGGGGATTAACAAAGGAAGAAGAGAGGGAACAGGAGGGCAGCACCCACCGGTCTCCTCTCTTCGGCTTTTTCTGGGGGCGAGAAGAATCATGGTCCTCATGTTTCAGGAGGAATCAAGATCAGCAGGGCAGAAGAAACATCACCCAGTACTGGAAAATGATTCAAAAACATAGGGCGGTGATTCGGATGAAGGGGTGGGGCCCCTTTCCGTTGGGTCGAAGTTCGGCACGAGCCCTCATTCTGGTTGTGCTCGGACTCATGGCTATATCGGTACAGTTGGAGACAACCCAGGCCAATGGCGTGGCCCGAAGACAGCCCGGAGAGGTGCGCTTTGGCTCGCTCCCGACCTCAGGGGCACTACGGATCGAAGAGACGCAAGTCAGCCTCGGAGATCTGACGGAGGGCGAGTCATTCATGATTGTCGACCTTCTCCGGGTGCGGAACATCTACAAGAAGCCCCTGCACCTGTCGGTGGAGCTGGTCGATATGCCGGGGTTCAGCGCTCAGTTTTTGAGCGATGTTGTCGCACCGAAGGAGGAAGCGGTCTTGCAGCTTGAGGGCACCCCCTTGACCACAGAACCGATCGCCGGGCGGATTGTGGTGCGGGGGTTGGGCCAGTACCTGGAGCTCTCCATTCCAGTCACCGCCGAGGTGCTACCCAAGCCACAGGAGGAGGAGGCCCCGGCCCCGGCTCCGGTCGAAGAGGCCCCGGCCCCGGAGGAGGAGGCCCCGGCTCCGGTCGAGGAGGCCCCGGCTCCGGTCGAAGAGGCCCCGGCTCCGGTCGAAGAGGCCCCGGCCCCGGAGGAGGAGGCCCCGGCCCTGACGGACGATTAAGGAGGGAGATGCGTTGAAGCGGTTGATGAACTTCCTGGGTGGGACGGTCTCCGTGCTTCTGGTCCTGCTCATGGTTGGAGCGGGCCTCATGGCCCTTGCCGGCAAGCGGTCGGCGGATGGGATCCCCACCTTCCGCGACTACAAGGCACTCTCGGTGATCAGCGGGTCCATGGAGCCGGCCATTAACACCGGCGACGTGATCGTAATCAAGCCGGTGGCAGGACCGCAGGAGATTGCGGAGGGCGACATCATCACCTTCCGGGCCAAGGAGAAGGCCGAGATGCTGATCACCCATCGTGTGATCGGGATTGTCACCGTGAACAAGGAGCCTGCGGCTTACGTGACCAAGGGTGATGCCAACGAGACCGAGGACCTCTCGACTGTCGCCCTCAGCCAGGTGGTTGGTCGCTATGAGTTCCGGCTGCCGTACTTCGGTTACCTGGCCCGCTTCGTTCGCGAGCCCTTGGGCGTGATCCTGATTGTGATTCTTCCGGGCCTCGTGCTCATTGGCCTGGAGTTCCGCAAGATCTGGCAGGCGCTGACCGAGGCCGAAGCGGCCAAGGCGAAGGCGCAGGCTGAGCCGGAGGAGCGGGGGTAGCCAGACTCCCCTCCGTGACGCCCTGACAGGCCCCTGGTTCCGCAGATGCTCGCGAAACAGAGAGAATCATTGGGGAGGAATTCCGATGTTCGCCAAGCGCATTTCCCTGAGCTTGCTTGCGATCGCGATGGTCTCACTCGTGGTCAGCGCCTCCAGCTTCGCCTTGTTCTCGGCTCAGTCCGGCAACGCTGACAACACCTTCACCGCCGGTACCGTGACCCTGGGTGCGCCCACGACCGACTTCATGGCGATCAACAACATCGCCCCCGGCGACTCCGGCGCCCGGTCGTACTCAATTGAGTACACGGGCAGCCTGGACGCCTGGATCGGTCTGGATGTCGCCACCACCGGCGACCTGATGACCTGCGACGGAGGCGGCAAGTTCACCACCAGCCTGACCGATGGCACCAACACCTACTCCGGCAACGCAAACGACCAGGTGGCCGGCGTCTATACCCCCGGCCAGACCCTGAACCTGACCCTGAACTGGGCGCTCGACCTTAGCGCCGGCAACGACTGCCAGGGCGACGGCGCCGCCGTCTCGCTGATGGTCAAGGCCGTACAGCATCGGAATAACATCAACGGCACCGGCACCGGTCCGATCTCCTGGAACTAGCACCGTGACGTTACTCCCGCCGGGGTACCACCCCCCGGCGGGGGTTGGGGGGAAGCCCTATGAAGAAGAAGCTCTGGCTGGTCTCGGTAGCGGCCCTGACAGCCATCGCCCTTGGAATCGGTGGTACGCTGGCCCTCTTCTCCGATTCAGCAACCGGTCAGTCTGAGTTCATTGCCGGCACGCTCTGCATTGATGCACAGCGGAACGACGGTGAGGCGGTGCCCGGCCCGATGTTCTACGTCACGCCCGAACAGGGCGAGACGCCCTTCGGTGCGCCAGGCGTCTTCCCGACCGGTCTCTGGGCCCCGGGCGATGAGCACCAGCGTACCCTGACTGTCTCGAACCCCATGTCGTGCAGTTCCATGAACGCATGGCTGGACTCGGTGGAGGCGAGCCTCCACGCCGGCAGCGATGCCGATCTGGCCGACAAGCTGTACGTCGAGGTCACCACCCCCCAACTTGGGGTGGAGGAGAAGGTGGCCGAAGGGTGGCTCAGCGACTTCCTCTCCGGGCCGGTGCTCATGCGCTACCCGGACGGGAGCCGCATCCCGCTCTACCTGACCGCAAACCGGCACGTGAAGTTCAACGTGACCTTTGATCTCACCGCCGACAACAGCTACCAGGGCAAGGAGCTGGTCGTCGACTTCACGGTCCACGCCATTCAGATGGACAACAATCCGTAGGGAGCCTTGTCAGGGCGTCACGGAGGGGATTCTGGTACACAGAAGGGGAGGCCGTCCGGCCTCCCCTACAGCATCTTCCGGTACGCGTAAACCCCCGGCAGGGGCATGAATCCGAACTTCCGGTTGACTGCCAGCATGGCACCATTTCGCTCATGGTTCCCGGTCCCAACCTTCTTGTACCCCTTCTGGCGGGCGTACTCCAGCCCCAGCAGTTTGAGCGCATGGGCCAATCCCTGGCCCCGGTGGCCCCGCCGGACCCCGGTGAAGAAGGTCCATGCAGGAGCATCCCCGCCGGGAAAGTGGAGGCCGTTCATGGCGACGAGTTCACCGTCCTTCTCCGCGAGGAAGACTCCGGCCGGATCAAAATTGGGGTTCTCGAAGATCTCGGCGCTATAGGCCTCATAGGAGAGCGGGCTCCAGTCTGGCCCCAGCCCTGGTTCATCGCGGGCGCAATCCGTGTCCAACTGGTAGACCAGGCGGCGCCCCTCCCCAGGCTCCAGGTGAGCCAGGGAGAAGAAGTGATAGCCGTTCTCCTGCGCCCGGAGAAAGGGCGCACGAAATGGTCCCGGATCGAACTGATCCAGGTCCAGTTCCCATCGGAGGAAGTGCTCAATCGGGTGGAACCCGTGCTTCGCAAGGAAGGCGAGCCCCTCGGGTCGGTCGTCGCGGACCTCCAGTTCCAGAAGGCCTTGGCCCCACTCCCGTGCCTGCCGCTCCGCAGCCATCAACAGCACAGTGCCGGCCCCCATCCGCCCATGGATCTCATCCACCCAACCCTCAAGGAAGTATGTACCGGCTGGGCGCCATGGGTTCCGGAAGAGGAGGCAATGACCGCCGATCACACCATCGGGCCGGTGTGCAACCAGCCGCGCCCAAGGATCATGCCGGGACCGTTCCTTTTCCTGGCGGATGAACTGTTCGACGGAGAGGGGCCGGAGGCTTCGCTGGTTCTGGATCATGGCCAGATGTGGCCAATCCGCGGAAGCACTAGGGCGTATGTGCCATTTCATTCGGGCTCCTCCGTTAAGGGCAGGAATTGGTAGGGCACTGACGAACTCTCATGAAGCGAACCCTCGGGAAAAAACGAAGGTAGGGAGAGAGACTAAGTGATAGTCTTCTCTCGAGAAGGAGGCAGTCGCTCATGGATGAGAAGAGCCTGACGCCGGCTGAGTTGGCGAAGTTGATCGATCACACCCTGCTGAAGCCAGAGGCGACCGAAGATCAGGTGCGGAAACTCTGCCAGGAGGCACGGGAGCACGCGTTCATGTCGGTCTGTGTCAACCCGTACTGGGTGCCCCTCTGCGCCGAACTGCTCCAAGGTTCGGACGTGAAGGTCTGCACGGTGATCGGCTTCCCGCTGGGAGCAAACCGGAGTGAGATCAAGGCCGTGGAGGCGGAGGACGCCATCGAACGGGGTGCGACCGAGGTTGATATGGTGATCAACATCGGAGCGCTGAAGTCGAAGCAGTACGGAGTCGTTCTAAACGATGTCAAGGCGGTCGTAGATGCCGCAAGCGGCAAGGCCCTGGTCAAGGTGATCATCGAGACCTGCCTGCTGACCGACGAGGAGAAGGTGAAGGCCTGTGAGCTGGCCAAGGAGGCCGGGGCGGACTTTGTGAAGACCTCGACCGGATTCAGCACCGGAGGTGCCACGGTGGCCGACATCGCCCTCATGCGAAAGACCGTTGGCCCGGAGATGGGCGTCAAGGCATCGGGCGGGGTACGGGACTACGAGTCGACCATGGCTATGGTAAGGGCCGGTGCGACCCGGATCGGTGCCAGTGCTGGCATTGCTATCGTCAGCGGTGGCCAGGGTACCGACAAGTACTAGATAGTGCAAAGGGGGGAGGATGAGCTACATCCTTCCCCCTCATGATTTCCCGTCATCCGCCGACGACAACCCGGTCCCGCCCTGCTTCCTTGGCCCGGTAAAGCGCCCGGTCAGCCCGGTTCACCCAGTCCTCAACCGTATCGCCCCGGTGGTACTGGGCCACTCCCACGCTGATCGTCACCCGCCGGAAGCGGTCACCCAGGCGTTGGTGGACCGCGTCCCGGAGCCGCTGAGCGGCTGCGCTCGCCTGGTTCATGTCATTCACCGCCAGCAGGACGACAAACTCGTCACCACCCCAGCGGCCAAACCGATCTGAAGAGCGCAACACCTGCTTGACGGCGCTGGTCACCCCCTTCAGGACACTGTCGCCGGCATCGTGACCGAAGGTGTCGTTTACCTCTTTGAACCGGTCCAAATCGAACATGACCAACGTCGCACAGCGAATCCCGTCCTCTGCCAGACCAATCTCATCGCGGATCATGGCGACCATCTGCCGCCGGTTGGGGATGCCCAACAGCGAATCGGTATTGGCCAGGTCGGCCATGGAGCGGGCCAGGGTGCGGGTACGCTCGTACTGCTCCCGCATTCGGCCATAGAAGAAAAGGAAGGTAATGAACGCAGCGTTCGCCAGGTAAAGGTGCAGGAGCGGTCGAGTGAGCACCGGCTCATGACCTGTCAATCGATTCATGACCATGTAGGTCGTTCCGAAGACCAGCGAGACCAGGTAGGCGACGGTTGCGATCCACGTTGCGCGGCGCGGGTCAAAGATCAGGAAGATCGCAACGAGGGAGACGGAGAACCAGGGGCCGACCGAGGCGAAGTGGTCAATCGCCTCCGGGCCGCTCCTGTGGAAGAGGATCGTGTACAGGGTGGAGAGGAGGACACCCAGTACCAGGGCGAGCGATGCAGTCTCAACGAAGCGGATGGAACGCCGGCGTCGCCAGAGTAGCAGGGTCAGCCCGATGGGCAATAGGAAACCAACCCAGGTGGTGGGGCCCGGGAGATTTCCTTGGGGACCGGGGTGCAATGCCAACTCGGCCAGAGAAGCTACAGAGGCGATCGGAAGCGTGATCAAGAAGAAGCGTCGCTTCAGAAGATCGAAGCGATCATCTTGGTCCACGGCGCCACCCCTCTCCCGGCGCGATCCCACAACGGTATGCGTACCATTCCGCTCATTTATAACACACGAGCCTATGCCCTGCAAATAGCACGGAAGGGTAACCGGCACAATCTGTGCATGATTTCGCGACGCTTACCTCTGATTCCTGCATCGCGCGCGGATTATTGCTACATTTCATTTCATTGATACGCAAACGCAGCAAACGCTGAGGGTGCCGGGCGTTATGTCTCTTATGACATATCATTCGACACCCTCATTCTGAGTCTGTCCGTGGGTAGTAACTATCGCCTGGCCGCCCGGCGAACCGAGAGCAGTGTGTTGGCCAGGAAGAGGAGCAGGACGATGACGTTTAGCATACCCGCCCACTGGCGCAGGAGGGTCCAGTCAAGCAGTCCGCCCACCACACGTAGCACAAGGGAGAGGTGCAGCAGGACGAGGTGGGCGTAGAAGCGACGGCTGAATTCCATGGTGACGCCGAGCACCGCCGGGAAGATCACGGGGGCGTGCCCGAAGATCATGGCGAAGACGAAGCCCAGGAAGATCGAGTGGAGGACCGCATCGTAGCTGCCGCCGTAGAGGAAGCCGTAGATCAGGGCCAGAGCACCACCGATCAGGAGCCAGGCATAGCCAGAGAGCATGCAGGTGGCAATGAACCGAGTGAGACCCTGCTGCCGGACGGTTCGCCAGGCGATATCATGCCGAAAGAGCCAGACTGCCAGAGCGATCATGCCGGCCCCGGTCACCCGCCATCCGGTTGTGTAGGTGATCGGAATCAGGACGATGCCACTGAGAAACAGGGCGATCACCCCGACAAAGGCAACCTGACTGGCCCTGGAGATGCGCAGCAGGCGAGTCAGTTCCAGTCGCTCTCCGGCGATGGTGAGGACGAGGAAACCGGCCCACCAGCCGACAATGTCGGGGATCGACAGTCCCCATAGCCAGAGAAGGTTCCCCCCGAGCCATACGAGTGCGGCAAGCGCCAGGACATAGGTAAAGAGGGCGGGCTGGAGCCGGACCAGGTGGACAAAGACCAGGAGCATGACGAGGCTGCCCAGAGTAATGGCGACCACTCCGATCCAGGCAGGAAGGCCGGCAATCAGGCTGGCTCCACCCAGCACGGTCAGGAGAGGGGTGAGATACATCCACCGCTTGCCCAGGGCCACGGCCCGCTCGAGGCCGACCAGGGTTCCGAGGAAGCCCGAGACCATGACCGGGCCATGGCTGTCGGCGAGTGTAGGGGTGAGCGGTGGAATCGCCCAGCCAAACCTGAGCAGTCCGGCCCACATGGCGGCCAGGAGCATACTGATCGCCATGGCCAGCAGCGGAAACCGGTTGATTCGTGTGCTCATGCAGATGCGCCTCCGTCACAGTGAGATTCGCTCTCAGTATCCCCCGGACTGGGTCGGAAACGAAGTGATGGAACTCACACGATGCCAGTGCCATTCGCAGGTAGTGCCGTGCGATTCCCGCAGGAGGCGCGATCATGATATAGTGGAAGCAGCGATGCCGGAGGTGCAACAGTGGCGCTCTATAATGTAGATGCGATCGTCATTCGTGTCCGTGACTTCGATGAGGCCGATAAGATCGCTGTCCTTCTGACCCGCGAGGAAGGGAAGGTCCAGGCCTTGGCCAAGGGGGCCCGCCGCCCCCGGAACCGATTCTCGGCGGCGGTGCAGCTTTTCACCCAGGTCCAGGCGCAGCTCTTCCACGGGCGAAGCCTCGACACGCTGAGCCAGGTGGAGATTCGGGAGTCGTTCCGCCATCTGCGGGAGGACTTGGTCCGCATGGCCTATGCGACCTATGCCTGCGAGGTGATGGACGCCCTGCTGGAGGAGAAGCAGAAGCACGAAGCGCCCTTCCTGCTGCTGTTGACCACCCTCCATCTGTTCAATGAGCCGTCGATTCAGCCGGAGCCGGTGCTGCGGGCCTACGAGCTGAAGCTGCTCTCCATGCTGGGCTTCCGCCCGAGCCTGGAGGCCTGCGTCAGGTGCGGCACCCGGGAGATCGCCGGCCCCCAGATTCGCTTCTCGCCGGCCCTGGGTGGGGTGCTCTGCCCGACCTGCACCGGGGAGGGCGAGGCGGTGCTCCGCATCTCCCGGGGGGCCTTGGAGTCCATGAAGCACCTGCTAGACGGCGACATTCGCAAGGCGAACGTGATCCGGCTGTCGAAGGAGATGGCCGACGAACTGGACCGTGCGCTTACCCACTACATTCTGCTTCGGACTGAGAAGAAGCTGAAGTCGAAGGAGTTCCTGGATACGCTGCGGGGCTAGGGCATTCGGTTTATTTCCGGGTCAAGTTGTCCAGAATCCCTCTCAGGAGGGGTTCTGTCATGTTTGGAAGTGTGCGTCTGATCGATCTGGGCCCGCGAGACGGAGTGCTGCGGGGGGAGTGCGGCCCCTTCCACTGGGAGGCCCGGCTGACCCGTGGGCCGGTCAGCTATGGCCTCGACCCGGTTTCGCTCTACAAGGGAGCGGGCCGGATCGCCAGACTGGTCCTCTATGAGCAGATTCCCGGTACCCGAGTCCGGCGAAAGGTCGCCGCCTTCGATCGGGGCTGGCTCTTCGGACGCAAGGAGTACATCGGTCCGCTGAAGCGGGTTGTGCGCTATTTGGAGCAGCGATAACGATCGGCCCTTCTCGTAGTGAGAAGGGCCTATTCTCTTCTCTGAGAGAATAGTGCATCATTAGTGGAGGAAGGACGTCATCAGAGGCGAAGGTCGTGGTAGGAAGGAGTGAGAACCATGGCCAACGAGTTTGGGGACCGACTGCGGAGTGAGTCGGTCCGGTGGGTCCGGCAGGGCTTGATCAGTACGGAGCAGCAGGAGGCGATCCTGGGGCTCTACCCCACCGGGGAAGGCACTGGGCGGGACCGGGCTGTCATGATCCTCAGCATACTTGGGAGTCTGTTGGTCGGAGCCGGCGTGATCCTCTACTTTGCTGCGAACTGGCCCCACATTCCGGCTGCCGTAAGGGTACTGCTGATCCTGGTCGCCACCCTGAGCAGCTACTGGGCCGGCTACTACTTCCAGTACCGGCGGGCCGACATGCCCCGGCTCGGGCAGGCCCTTATCTTCCTGGGTGGTCTGTTCTACGGGGCAGGCATCTGGCTGCTGGCCCAGACCTTCCACCTGGGCCGCGACTTTCCGCTCGGCTTCCTGGCCTGGGGTGCAGGCATCCTGCCGCTGGCCTGGTCAACCACCTCCCGTCCACTCCTCTACCTGGCCACAGCAGTACTCATCGCCTGGACCGGCGCGACGCAGGCGGAGCTCAGCCAGTACAACTGGCTCTTTCCGGCGGTGATGCTCCTGGCCGTCCTTCCGTTGGCCAGGCGCAGCCAGACGCGGCTGGCGGAGAGCGCTGTACTTGGCTCGATCTTCCTCTGGTACATGCTGAATGTAGTCCGGTTGGAGTTGACGTACCATGGTGCGGCCCCGACCCTGCTGGTGGGCCGGTTGGTACTGCTCTACGGGGCGACCATCTTCCTGGCAGGGCTCGCCAGGCTTGGCGACGCCAAGACGTATCTGGGCAGCGGCGGCCTCCTCGGACTGCTCGGTCTCTATCTCCTCACGTTCGAGACCTACAGCAGCCACGGGGCTCCGGCCCTCTTCGAGCTCGGGCCCTATACCCTCGGGGGCGTGACGGTCATGCTGATCGGTGCTGGGCTGGCTGGCTGGTACCACTGGCGGCGGGGTGAGACTCTGCTGCTGCTCCCGGCAGCCTTCGTGCCGGTCATGGCCGTCCTCCTGCCAGATATGCTGATGGAGGCACCGCGCATGGTCGTCTTCAACCTGCTGCTCTTCGGCGGGAGCGTTGGTCTGGTGATCGTCGGGATCCAGAAGCGGCTGGAGCTCTTGATCAACCTGGGGGTGGTCGCATTTCTCATCCACCTGATCACCCGTTACTTCGACCTTTTCTTCACCGCCATGAACAAGTCGCTCTTCTTCGTGCTTGGCGGGATTCTGCTGCTGGCCGGCGGTTGGTTCCTGGAGCGGAACCGGCGCCGCTGGGTCGGCGACTGGGGAGGTGGCGAAGGTGACGCGTAGGTTCTGGCTGGCCGTTTCCGTCCAGGTCATCATCCTCCTGTTGATGGTGGGCGTGCACGGTTTCACACTCATGACGGGTGATCCAGTCCTGCTGAAGACCGCCCCGTTCGATTACTGGGACCCGTTCCGGGGCCAGTATATCGAACTAGCCTACGAGATCTCCGGAATCTCGGTGGATGAGGTCACACTGACCGGGTGGCCCTACACCGAAGGGCAGCGGGTCTGGGTGACGCTCCAGAAGGGGCAACCCTACTGGACGGCCGTTGCGATCTCGGATAGAAAGCCCGGGCCCGGTCCGGACCAGGTGGCCCTGCGCGGGCGAATCAGCTGGATACAGCCCGGAATACCCGGGGAGTCGATCATTGACCGGATCTGGCTGCGCTATGGCATTGAGCAGTTCTACGTGCCCGAGGGGCAGGGGGAGGACCTGCAGGGACGGCCGGTCGAAATGGAGGTCGAGGCGCTGGTAGACGCTACGGGGCGGGCAGCGCTCCGCGCAGTCTACCTTGACGGCAAGCCGATCGAGTGGCGCTGATCAATCAGCAGCCAGCATGAAGAGTGCTGGCTGTTTTTTTTATACTTTTTGCTTGACATTTGGGGTTGACCGCACTACGATGTGACTGTGGTCAAAATTGACCAAGGTCATTTTTAAGGAGGAACACGGATGAAGACCTATTCCGTCGTGGTCACCAAGGTGATCAACGCCCCCACTGCGCACGTCTACCGGCTCGTGAGCGACATGAACCACCACCGGAACTTCCTGCCAAAGGAGTTCGCGAAACTGGAGATCGTGCAGGGCGGAATCGGTGCGGGAACAGTGACCCGTGCTCACATGAACGCCATGGGTTCCATGGTGGTCTACACCCTGACTGTCACCGAGCCCGAACCAGGCCGGGTGATGCGCGAGACCGACGAGGCCGCCGGTGTCGACACCTTCTGGACCTTTACCCCAGTTGACGGCGGTGCCCGCTGTGAGCTTCACCTGGAGACCAAGTTCCGTCCGAAGCCCGGATTTATGGGCTTTCTGGAGCGGCTGCTCACCCCGGCGATCCGCGGCGTCTACAGACGGGAGTTGGACCTGCTGGACGCCTATGCCCGGAAGACGCCGATTGCCTCGTAGGGGAATCGACCTCCCTTGACATGGCAGACAGGATTTGCTAGAGTACAGTCACGCGAGGAACGGGAGGAGTACCGCAAGCCACCTCTTCAGAGAGCCCTGCGCACGGTGCAAGCAGGGTGGGGCAAGCAGCGGGAAGGGCGCCCGGGAGCCAAAACCGAATCACCAGAGGTGGGCGCCGCTGCCGGCGCCAATCAGGGTGGAACCGCGGGAGACTTACGGCTCTCGTCCCTGGCCAAGTTGTATTGGCCGGAGACGGGAGCTTTGCATTTCCGGCCGTTCCATGCCTCACAGTCTCCGCCTCAGAGGCGGAAGACCATCCCTACCTTTGTTAAGGAGGAACGACGAAGATGTATTTTCAGGACCTGATTCTCACCCTGGACAAGTTCTGGGCCGACAAGGGGTGCATAATCCAGACCCCATACGACCTGGAGAAGGGCGCCGGCACCTTTAACCCGACCACCTTCTTCCGGGCACTGGGCCCTGAGCCCTGGAACGTGGCCTACATTGAGCCGTGCCGCCGGCCGGCCGACGGGCGCTACGCCCAGAACCCGAACCGCATGCAGCACTATTTCCAGTACCAGGTGATCATGAAGCCCTCGCCCGAGAATATCCAGGAGATGTACCTGGAGATGCTCGAGACGATTGGCATTGACCCGAAGAAGCACGATATCCGCTTCGTGGAGGACAACTGGGAGGCCCCGTCCCAGGGCGCCTGGGGCCTCGGCTGGGAGGTCTGGTGCGACGGCATGGAGATCACCCAGTTCACCTACTTCCAGCAGGTGGGCGGCATTGAGTGCAAGCCGGTCGCCGTGGAGATCACCCTCGGCCTGGAGCGCCTCTGCTCGTACATTCAGGGCGTGGACAATGTCTGGGATATCATGTACAACGAGAAGCTCCGCTACAGCGACGTCTTCGAGCGCCAGGAGTGGGAGCAGTCCACCTACAACTTCGAGCATTCCGACTCCGAGATGCTCTTCCAGCTCTATTCGATGTACGAGAAGGAGGCGAAGCGCCTCCTGGAGCTGGAGCAGCCGCTCGTTTACCCGGCCTACGACTACATTCTGAAGTGCGCCCACACCTTCAACCTGCTGGATGCCCGCGGCGCCATTGCCGTGAGCGAGCGGCAGGGCTACATCCTCCGGGTGCGCAACATGTGCCGGACCGCCGCCAAGGCCTACATTGACATGCGTGAAGCGCTCGGCTTCCCGCTGCTCAAGACGCTGGAGGAGCGGCCGACCTGGGACTCTCGGTTCGGCGCAAAGGCTGGCGCCGGTGTGGGGCCTGACCCGAAGGGCGAGGACCTGCCCGACGTTGCAAAGGAGGCGAACTAAGCCATGACCACCGAAACCCGCAACCTCCTGCTGGAGATCGGCACCGAGGAGATCCCCGCCCGCTTCTGCGCCCCGGCGCTTGAGCAGTTGAAGCAGAACGCCATGAAGGCTCTCACCGACGCCCGCCTCGACTACCAACTGGTCGATGTCTTCGGCACCCCCCGCCGACTGGTGCTCTACGTGAAGAACCTCGCCCTGATCCAGCGCGATGTGGAGATGGTCGCCAAGGGCCCCGCCAAAAAGGTCGCCTTCGATGCCGAGGGCAAGCCGACGATCCCCGCCCAGAAGTTCGCCCAGGGACAGGGGGTAGCCGTGGAGGACCTGGAGATCCGGGCCGATGAGAAGGGCGGCGAGTATATCTACGCCCGGAAGATGCTCAAGGGCGAATCGGTGGCCAAGGTGCTGCCGCCCCTGCTCGCCTCTCTGGTCACATCGATCGACTGGCCGAAGTCCATGCGCTGGGCCGACCGGACGATCCGCTACGCCCGGCCGATCAAGTGGATCCTGGCCATGCTGGGCGACCGGCGTGTCCCGTTCGATGTGGACGGCATTGAGACGGTGAATACGACTCTCGGCCACCGGGTGCTCGGCCCGAAGGATCCCATTGCCGTGAAGGATGCGGACGAGTACTTTGCCGCAGCTGGCAAGGGCTACGTCATGGTCGACCAGCAGATCCGCAAGCAGGTGATCTGGCAGCAGATCACCCACGAAGCGGGCCGGGTGGGCGGTTTCGTACCCATGGATGACGACCTCCTGGAGGAGCTGACCTGGCTGGTGGAGCAGCCGACCGCCTTCATTGGCTCCTTCGCCCAGTCCTACCTGGATGTTCCCCCCGCCGTGCTCGTTACGACCATGAAGGAGAATCAGCGCTACTTCCCCGTCTACAAGGCTGAGGGCTCCGAGGAGCTGCTGCCCTACTTCATTGCCGTGCGCAACGGCGAGCAGGACCATATTGACATTGTCCGGGCCGGCAACGAGAAGGTGCTGGCCGCCCGGTTCGCCGACGCCCGCTTCTTCTGGGACGAGGACCGGAAGCGCTCCCTGGAATCGTTCAACGCCAAGCTGAAGAATGTCGTTTTCCAGGAGAAGCTCGGCACCCAGTTCCAACGGGTGGAGCGGCTGGTCAACCTGGCCAAGGCCTACGCCCGGGAACTCCATCTCTCCCAGGCGGAGCAGGCCCAGGCCGGCCAGGCTGCCTGGCTCTGCAAGGCCGACCTGGCCACCAAGATGGTCTTCGAGTTCCCCGAGGTCCAGGGCTACATGGGCAAGCAGTACCATCTGCGTGAGGGCGGCGATCCCGCCGTGGCCCATGCGATCTTTGAGCACTACCTGCCCCGGGGCGCCGGCGATGAGCTGCCTCGGACCGGTCCCGGCATGGCCGTGGCCCTGGCCGACAAGCTCGATACGCTGGCGGGCTACTTCTCCATTGGCATGATCCCGACCGGCTCGCAGGACCCGTTCGCCCTGCGGCGTGCCGCCCAGGGCGTCGTCCAGACGATCGTGGAGAACGGCCTGGTCCTCGACCTGCCGCAGCTCTGCTCCCTGGCGCTGGATCAGTACACGCTGGACTCCGAGGTCGCCCTGAAGGCCCTCAACGACCTGCTCGACTTCTTCAAGGCCCGCATGAAGGTGCTCATGGAGCAGCGGGAGTACCGGTACGACGTGATCGATGCCGTCCTCTCCGCCAGCTTCCGCAACGCCACCGACACCATGCTCAGGGCGAAGGCCCTCGCCACCATGATGGGCGATGCGGAGTTCGCCGCCGTAACCGGCGCCTTCAAGCGGATCTCCAACCTCGCCTCCAAGGCCGATGAGGCTGGCGTCCAGATCGGTGAGGTCGATCCCGAGCTCTTTGAGGACGCCGCCGAGCGGGAACTCTACGGCGCCTTCGTGGACCTGCGTCCCGACATGAAGCGGGCGCTGGAGGCCGGCCATTACGAGGAGTTCTACCGGACCGCCGTCAAGCTGAAGGCCCCGGTCGACGCCTTCCTGGACAACGTCCGGGTTAACGTGGAGAACGAGCAGGTCAAGGCGAACCGCTACAGCCTGCTGACCGCTCTGGGCTCTCTGCTCCTGGTCCCCGCCGACCTTGCCAAGCTGGCCGTATAGCAAAAAGAGCGGCGCCAGAGAATGACCTCTGGCGCCTTCCTTGTTCACCCCGGCGGGGGGCATCTACCGACCAAAGCGGAACCGGAGCACCTCGATTGTAGGCAGCACAAGCGGCTCGGTCACTTGTGCCTCCGCAAAGTCGATCGTCTGCTCTTCACCATCCAGGACCAGCGTCACCCGATAGCTCCGTGCGATGCGCTCGGCCATCTCCATGGTGACGGGTTCGGGGGCGGCGCCGTAACCGCTGAAGCTGACGAACTCACCGACGCGCCCCTCCAGCCTGGCATCCCATGTCGGGGCCCACTGCTCAGATGAGCTGGCCTTGATCTCCGCCGCCCTGTGATCACTGAACCCTTCCAGGCGAAGCCCAAAGCGAACCTCCGTCTCGCCGGGCGTAAAGGAGAGATCGATCCAGTTTCCCCCATGGGCACGGGCTGTCAGGCTTCTTGTTCCATCCGGCAAGGTGACCAGGTAGACAGACGCCACAAAGAGTACGAGCGCCGCCGCAAACCCGATCAGCATCCAGTGAGTCCGTTGCATCGAGGATCTCACCCCCTATCCCTTACGATATCGGATTACATGCGGAATTCAATCGAATGGGCGCCCGATTCCCACTAGGGCCCAGGCACGAGCGGGTCAGCTCACACAGAACCGCCCCGCATCTCACGCAGATGCAGGGCGGTTCTTATTTCGCTCAGTTCTTCGGGCAGCCGATCCGGTCGATCTGCCACTGGCCGTCGGCCCGCTTCAGGCTGATCGTCAGCTGCTTCGTGCCGGTGCTCCAGTGGGTGTAGGCGGAGGCCGTCGCCTCGTCGCCAGAAATGCTCGCCTTGTCGAAGGTGATCCGCTCCGGGAAGGCCTGGGCGCAGACGAAGAGATCAGCGCCGCCTCCCTGGAAGCCGGCCAGGGTCTCCCCGATCCGCCTGATATAGTCCGGGGTCAGGTAGGGGCTGGTCTTGTAAGCGCCGCTGGCCAGGGTGTTTCCTGCCGAGAGAGACTCGTCGGTATGGGAGAATGAGCCGATATGCCAGCCGTAGAAAGCCCGGACCACCTGCTCAGGGCTCATGCCCTCCGCAGGCATCATCCGCTTGTTGACCGCCCGAATGAACTGGGCCAGGGCCTTCGCCGGGTCACCCTCCCGCTTGGCGGGGACGTAAATCGTGTGGACCAGGTCGAGCATCTCCTGGAGGGTCACGCCACTCTCCTTGAAGTTGCTGCCCATCGCAAAGTAGAGGTCATAATTGGCCTGCGCGAAGATCACCAGTTGGAGCGTGTCGGCCGGCGGCCAGCCCCAATGGGCCAGCACCCGGTCGAGGTAGGCCTCGCGGCTCTCCTCTTTCACATCATCGATCACCAGGATCCGGTACTGAACCACCGACCGTTCTTGCAGGGCCTGGCGGACTTCAGCGCTCTCGCCGGGCAGCCCCTCGGGGTTGTCCATGGTTACGATCGCCTGGTCGGGCCTCGGCACTGCCCGCTCGGCCAGAGCCGTGCCGGTGGTCATGGCAGCCAGCAGGAGCATGGCAGCTAACAGTGACACGAAGCGTCTCATGATTCCTTCCTCCTTGAATGTTCTGGGCCCACCTCCTATAACGGAGGGACCCGAAATCGGTTATGCCTAGTGCCCATATGTTGGAAAGATGTTAGAATGCCGGCTCGACGAGGTCCGATGCATCTAATCCTGGGGAATAAAGGGAATAACCCCATCGGGGACCAACATCCTTCGTAGACCGAAAGAGAAGGAGGTTGGTTTCGCATGTCTCGAACCAAACCGTTCAAGTGGGTCGCGGTCATGGTCGCCGCGCTGGTCGTCACGGCCCAGGCGCTGGTCGCGGCTGCGCCGGCTCCGGTCATCAGGCCGGTGCCGTCGGCCCCGGCGATCAAGCCAGCACCCGGGTCCAGGGGGGACAAGGCCCTCCCCGGGCCGCTGGTGGGGACCATGAGCTACGGCCCCGGCGACCGGGTGGCCGACGCCGATGAGGAGTTTGTCGCTGACTCTGGGTATCCGCTTGACTACTACCTCTATCGCGACCAGGGTCCGATCATCTTCAACGTGCCGATCACCCGCTATTTCGGCCCGGTAGATGCGAACGGTCACCTGCTTCATCCCGCAAACCTGAAGAGCAACATGGTCGATCTGACCCTCCGGGTCTGGGATGTGGATGCCGACTACACCGGCAGCGACTGCTACCCGGAGGTGGATGCGGTCTCGATTAACGGCTATCCGCTGGGGAACCTCTCCGGCTGGAACAGCCAGTGGTCGACCGTCACCTTCCAGGTCCCCGTCTCTGAGCTGAAGTTCCCGACCATGGCGGGGACCCAGGTCGTCCCGGCCAACAACACGATCCGGGTTGACATTGACACCATGAACAGCGACTTCTGCTGGGCGGTGGCGGTGGACTGGGCCCGCCTGGTGGTAGAGGGGATCCGGCCGGCGGTCCTCGTCCACGGGTTCCTGAGCGGCGCGGAGACCTGGGACGCCTGGACCCAGCCCGGTGGCTTTGCCGAGCAGGTGGGGTTGCCGGTACACGCCTTCAGCTTCGGCAATAACCACGGCTCCTGGATCGAGCACCTCTTCGAGGAGCAGGGCCAGATCGAGGCGGCCAAGCAGCGCTTCGGCGTCGACAAACTGCATATCGTGGGCCACAGCAAGGGCGGCATCGATTCCAGGGCCTACCTCGCCTTCCTTGCCGGGGAGTCGGTGCCCAACCTGGTCATGCTCGGCACGCCCAACGCCGGCAGCCCGGTGGCCGACATCGTCAAGGGGGCGGGGATCCTCAGCCCCTTGCTCGGCACCGTCGCAACACTGATCGGTGACCCGGCCCTGACCGAGCTGACGGTGGTTTACACCAACACGGTCTACAACCCGATCGTAGGCCAGAACAGCAACACCAGCTACTATGCCGTGGCGGGAAACTGGCAGGGGCTGCCCAACGGCAACCCGCTCGTGCCCGGCCCCGACGACAGTGTCGTGGCGGTCAGCAGCGTCCAGTCCCTGCCATACGCCTCCTCGCTGGGGCAGACCGGGAACCTGCACACCGACATGACCGCCGGCCCCAGCGAGTGGAACTCGGCCTGGTCGGTGATCCAGCAGAGCGCCGCCAGCGGCCTCTCCGTCCCAAAGGCTGGTGCCATGTCTCCTGCGGCGGTGGCCCCGGCCTCGGTCGATCCGCTGGCCGGGCTCAACCTGAGCCACCTGGCCTGGACGGCGCCATCGACCGGTGTGACCGTGCACAACGTGGCGCTGGAGCCCGGGGCGGCCAGCTTTATCGGCCTGCTCTGGCCCGGCAGTGAGACCACGGCGACGATCCTGGATCCGAGCGGCCTGCCCGTGGCCCTCTCGCCCGGCTCGATCCTGGGGCTGAACGGTGCCTTTGCCCAGATCGACCAGCCCGCAGCGGGCCCGTACCAGGTGATCGTGGATCACGCCGCCGAGGCGCCGCACCTGCTGGTGGTGGGGGCGCCGGGCAGCCCGATCAGCCTGGCTGCCGAGGTGGCGCCGACCATGGTCGCCACGGGAACCGGAGCCGTGATCCAGGCGACGCTGAGCGGCCCGACCGGCATGGTGGCGCCTTCGGCCATGACAGCCCATGTGGAGGCCGCAGGGGCCATCGAATATGTCACAATGACCGATGATGGCCAGGGCGCGGATGCGTCCGCGGGCGACCTCATCTATACCGGTATGTATGTACCGGTCGAGGCGGGCTACTACCCGGTGGTCGTCACGTCCGATGCCCCGGTCCCCCGGATCGCTTTCACCGGCTTTCTGGCCGTCGGGGGCGATGACCAGCTTGTCCAACTGCTCGGCCACGCGGGGCATGACCAGAACGGCGATGGTCTCTTCGACATCCTGGCGGTCGACCTGGAGGTCGAGGCTGCCCAGGGCGGTGACTTCCTGATCGCCGCCCACCTGGCGGACTCCACTGGCCAGACGCTGGTGCAGGCGGGCACCCTGAGCAGCCTTCCCGGCGGGACGAGCCCAGTCGCCCTTGCCTTCGACGGCCAGCCGCTGGGCGAGTCAGGCTTCACCGGCGACCTCTTCCTGCACGTCACCCTCCTGCGCAGCGATGGCGTGATCGCCGACGTGGCCACGCCTCTGGCCGTGCTGACCGGCTACGACTCCACCCAGTTCAGTCAGGCGCCGCTCCGGCTCCTACCGGGGATCGCGGACCAGGGGATCGACCTGGATGGGAACGGTCTGTTTGACCAGTTGCAGGTGACCGTTCCGGTGGAGGCGCTGGAGGCCGGCACGTACGCCTTTAACGCCCGCCTGGTCGACAGCAGCGGCCAGGAGATCGGTTGGACCGGTGGCGACGCCTACCTGAACGGTACCGGAACGGTCACGCTGCTCTTCGAAGGCGAGGCAATCGGCCAGCACGGGGTGAACGGCCCGTATGAGGTACGGGACTTCTCCCTCTACGGGCTCTACAATCCGCACAGCCTGAACCGGGTCTCACTCCACACGACCCAGCCCTACCTCTTCACCCAGTTCGAGGGGGCGACACCGGTCCTGGAGGAGGGGCTTACCTTCCTCGACCCGCTCAGTGAGACCCAGACGCTGCTGCTGCCCGCCGTGCAGCATCTGGCGATCCGCTTCCAGTGGGTGGTCAACGGCAACCCGACGCTGGATGACTCGGTGACAATCCGGGTGCGGGATCAGAACGGTCAGTTGATCACGGGCTATACCTACGGCTACGGGATCAGCTACGAGCCGGCCACCGGCGAGTATCTGCAGTCCTTCCGGGCAGCGGATTACGGGCTGGAGCCGGGCGACCAGGTGCGAATCCAGGTCTACTTCGGCCGCAGCCTCCAGGGCACGGCTCTGGTGGATCTGATCTAGGGCAGGCGGGCTGATGGGGGGCGAGCGATCGTCCCCCATCTCCCATGTGCGCCCTCGGCCCCGCCGGATTCGATAGCGGGCCTAATTCATGACCCGGCCCCCATCCACCACGATGGTCTGGCCCGTCACGAAGGCGGCGGCGGGCGAGAGGAGCCACAGGACCACGGAAGCCACGTCCCCGAAGCTGCCCAACCGGCGGAGGGGGGTCTGGGCCTTCATGGCCTCCAGCGCCGTGGCGGGCAGGGCGTGCGCCAGGGGCGAGTCCAGCGGGCCGGGGGCGACGCAGTTGACCCGGATCCCCAGCGGCCCCCACTCCCGGGCGGCGGAGCGGGTGAGCCCGACCAGGCCCGCCTTGGCGGCGGCGTAGGCCGGGCCGAAGGCGCCGCCGTTGAAGCTGACAACCGAACCGATGTTGACTACGCTCGCCTCCCGACCCGTCCTGAGCAGGGGGAGCCCCGCCCGGAGCAGGTAGAACGGGCCGCTCAGGTTGGTGGCCAGGGCATCGGCCCACTCGACGGGCGTCACCCGGTCCCAGGGGAGGATCGGCGCCACGCCGGCGTTGTTCACCAGCAGGTCGAGCCCGCCCCATTCCTCCTCAATCTGGCTGATGATCACGCCGGCATCGTCGGGGTGGGAGAGGTCGGCCTGCAGGGTGAGCACCCGGGCCCCGGTGTCCCGGGCCTCCGCCGGCTGGGCGCTCGCCTCCCGCACGGCCCGGGCGGTCTCCTCCGCCCCGGCCCGGTCCCGGTGGTAATGGATCGCTAGGTCGGCCCCGGCGGCGGCGAGGCCGAGGGCGATCTCCCTACCCAGCCCCTTCGAGGCCCCAGTGACCAGGGCTCGTTTGCCTTTCAGTTCCATGGATGCACCTCCTTGAACGCCTTGGCGGTGAAGAGGAAGTCAGCCAGGAGCCCGTGGTGTGGCGCTCCCGGCTCCGTATACCAGGGGGGAATAGGCCCCACGAACAGCTTGGTAATCGCCGGTTCCAGCAGACAGCGCTCGATCAGCGGCCGGTCCGCGGTGAGCAGTGAGACGGCGAGGGAGCCACGCAGCACCGGCAGGGGATCGGCATCTGCCGGCAGGGTGAGGGCGGTCGCCCAGGCAGTGGGCAGCTCGATGCCGAAGGGGGGGCTCTCCGGACCACTGCACCGGATGAGCGCAGGGCGGGCGAAGTAGAGGCCATCTGCCTCAACCGGAGTGGCCGGGGTGGCCCGCAGGGCAGATGGCACCTTCCAAGCCGGGATCCGGGCCGCAGGGTCAAGCGGGTCGAGCAGCGGGACCGCCGCCAGCCGCTCGGCCAGGTCATCCAGCAGGCCGGGCGCCTCCCCCCGCAGGATGATCGAGCTGGCGCAGGTGCATTTGCGGCCGCCATCGTGGAGGATGCAGTCCAGCAGGAACGTTGGCGTCGACTCGGCGACAAGGGCTCCATCTACCAGGACTTTGGAGTGACCGGGGCCGTTGAAGAGGACCCGGGGGTCGTTACCCAGCAGGCGGGCCAGGCTCTCGCCGCCGTAGGCCACCGTCCGGTCGCAGGCTTCGACAAGGGCGGGAACTAGCTCATGGTCGCCGGGCAGGAAGGCGACCCGGTCGATGGGGAAGCCGACCTCCTTCAGCGCCAGCAGGGCACGCCAGGGGGTGAGCGGGTCGTCGGCACCGGGGCGGATGGCGACGCACCAGCCCATGGCCAGGGCGAGGACCCAGGTCAGGTGGACGGCGGGATGATTTGACGGGGCGACAAAGCCCAGTACCTGCCCCACGGGGACCCAGGCGTGGCCCGGCGAGCCCACCCGGCGGGTCCGGAAGGCGGAGAGGTCGCCGCCCGGCGCCTGCCGGCGGAGCGCCTCCTCGATCTGCTCCATGCCCCGGGCCAGCTCGACCAGGCCGGTCGTCGCCCAGGTGAGCGGGGCGCCGGTGGCCCGGGTGGTCAGCTCAGCGTGCTCGGCGGCGCTGCATCCGCCCAGGTCGCCGGTCGCCAGCAGGCGGCCCGCCCGGGCGATCACAGGCCAGAGCTCCGCCGGGTCCTCGTTGTACAAGGGGGCGGCCCGGCGGAGTTCGGCCACCGCCCGGTGGACGAGCAGGGCCGGTGCGACATGGACCCTGGCGACCGGCTCTGCCCGGTAGTCGAGCAGGGTCCGGTCCTCCAGGCTCCTGCGCCCGGCGCCGCCCCGCCATAGCGGAATCTCCAGCACTCAGTACACCCCCTCGGTTCTGGCGCCGCCACCATCCAGCGGGGCGACGTTGGCGACATCATCCCACAGATCGGGTTGGGCGGAGGCCACACGGACAGCCCGGTCCCGCTCCAGGTGCCAGGGCAGGAAGAGCTCGCGGTTCAGCAGGCTGATGCGCACCTGCCCCTCCTCACCGGGGGCAACCCGGCGGATGGGGTCTGCGGGATCGACCAGGCGCAGGATCGCACCGGGCACCGGCGGCGTGAAGATGCACGGGTGGGGATCGCCGGGCCGCCGGGGGCGCTGGCAGGCGATGCCCATGAGGGTGTTGCCGTACCAGCCGACCAGCCGGGCATTGGGCAGGAGTTCCTCCTCCAGCAGGCGGAGCGCCTCGGGCGATAGGCTGGTGCCGAACCAGATGATCCCGCGTACAGACCCGGCCAGGTGGGCGTAGGCCTCGGGCTGCTCGCAGAGCGCCTGGAGGATGGGCGGGGTGGCCGAGAGGACCTGCACCGGCTGGGTCCGCAGGAGGTTCAGCGCCTGGTCGACGAGGTGCTGCATGTAGTGGCGGGCATCCTGTGGCCGCTCCTCCCGGTAAAGGCGCTTCACCCAGCGGGGGTCGAGGTCGATGGTGTAGGACAGGTAGCCGCGGCGGCGGGCAAGCCGGCCCACGTTGGTCCCGACCAGGTGGGGCCCGGTGGGGCCGAGGTGGAGCCACCCCGGGTGGCCGCTCGGGCTTCGTGGGAAGTGGTGTTGATCAAGGATTGCATCGATCCGCTCGATCCCCCGGGTCCGCTCGACCCCATCAATAATGCGGGTCGGGGGGCCTGTGGTCCCGCCGGTTTCCCAGACGGCGAAGTCGGTGGTCGCACCAGCCGGGATCAGATCGCCCGCGGGGATCTGGCGCCACTCATCTGCCACGTCGGGGAAGCGGCTGAGATCATCGAACGAGCGGATCTCGGTCAGCGGGTCGAAGGGGAGGGTGGTGGCCCTGCGGAGCCAGTAGGGAGAGCCGGTGGCGGGATCGAAGTGCCAGCGGATCAGCGCCTGGACGCGGGCATCCAGATTCAGGTCCAGATCGAGATCGAGGTCACTCATGGGGCGACACCTCCGCGCCCACTGCCAGGAGGGCCCGGCGGGCCTTGTTCAGGCATTCCTGCCACTCCTGCTCGGGCTGGCTGGCGGCGACCAGGCCGGCCCCGGCCCGCACGGTGGCGGTACCATCTTTCAGGAATAGGCTGCGGATCGTCAGCCAGAGCTGGAGGTCGCCGTCGGGGAGCAGGGCGCCCACCGCCCCGGCGTACCAGTCGCGGGGCGCCGGCTCGAGCCGGTCGATCAGGCCGATGGCCTCGCTGCGGGGAATACCGCCCACGGTCCCGGCGGGGAAGCAGGCGGCGACCAGGTCGGGGCCGGTCGCATCGGGCCGCAGCAGCCCCGAGAGGTGGGAGGCGAGATGGACCAGCCCCGGGTGCTGCTCGGGGGTCATGAAGCGGTCGACGGCGACGCTGGAGGGGACGCAGACGGTCAGCAGGTCCTGCCGGGCCTGCTCCACGGCCACGGCATGCTCCTCCCGGTCCTTGGCGCTGGTCATCAGCTCCCGCTCGTGCACCGCCCCGGCGGGGCGGGTGCCGGCCAGCAGGTGCATCTCGGCCCGTCGGCCGAAGAGGGTGACCAGGGGCTCCGGGGAGATGCCGAGGAGGGCCCCCCTGCCCGGCCCGTGGTCCAGGAGGAAGCGGAGGCCCGGCGGGTCGCCGTCGGCCAGGCGGGCGTACACCTCGAGGGGCCGCCGCTCGGTCCGGGCCTCGAAGGGGACCGACAGGATCAGCTTGCTGATCTGGCCGGTGGCCATGTTGGCCTGGGCCTCCCGGACGGCGGCGCAGTAGGCTTCCCTCGTCCAGAGGGGGCGGGCGGGGGAGGGGGCGTCTGCCGCGGGCTGGTGACCGTGTTCCACTGGCCTCATGGGTGGCAGTCCCCCACGGACCCAGAGCGCCCCGCCGGCCGGGTCAAAGAGGGCGGCCTGAGCGGGCACCCAGAAGCGGACCTCCCCGTCCCAGGTCAGGCTCCCCACCGCCGCACCGAGCAGGGACGGGGCATCGGGCGGGAGGGGGACCGACCCGGCGGCGGCCTGCGCATCGGCCAGGGTGAGGGCGGTGACAGCGGGCGCCCAGGCCACCAGGGTGCATCGATGGTCGCCCCAGGTGAGGCCATCCAGCAGGGCGACCGGCCCCGGTGCCAGGGCATCCACCAGATCGATGGCCGTCCAGGCGGGCAGGGGGAAGCGCTCCACCGGCCACTCACGCCTTGCCATGCGGCTCATCTCCCTCCACGGCGATCGCCCGGACCGGCGCCGCCTCAGCCCCGTGCACCAGGACCGGCAGGGCGCAGAGCCAGACCTCCGCCTGGCTGAGCGACCGGAGATTACAGATGTACTCCAGGATAGGGATCCCTGCCCCCAACAGGGTCCGGTGCACCGGGAAGGCCCTGTCGCCCGGCTCCTCGGTCAGGAAGTCGAGCCCGACCAGGGCGGCGCCCTGCTCCACGCACCAGTGGGCAGCCGACTCATCCAGGTAGGGCGGCTTCTTCCAGAAGTCCGGATCGCCCCAGTGCTGATCGAGGTAATCGGTCCGGAGCAGGAGGCGGAGCCCGGGGCGCATCTTCCCATTCGCCGCCGCCGCCAAGTCCGCCGCGCCCACCGGCTCCTTCAGCCCCTTCCGGCTCAGGTCCAGTACCAGGGCCGGCCCCATGAAGAGGCTCGGATCGAGATCTTCCACGCCGGGGCCATCGGGAAAGAAATGGTTTGGTGCATCAATATGGGTGGCGTTGTGCGGGTTCATGCTGAACTGGCTGAAGCGCCTGCCCTGACCGGCGGGGTCGGTCTCCGGCGTCATGATCGCATGGATCGCCATGCTCGGGTACCACGAGGCCCCATAGCTCGGCATGCCGTGGCTGAAGCCCAGCGACAGATCGACTATGCGCATGGAGATGCCTGCCTCCTTCCGTCTCACTCGCAACTACGGCCCAATATATGCAGGGACTCCGGCGACGCCACGTGCATATCTCTGACCGTGAGATGAGGAGGTGTCGCTGCCATGGAGATTGGACCACTCGCCCTGGCCGAGTGGCCGTGGCTCGCCAACCTGACCGCCGAGACCGCCTGGAAGCACGTCTCCGATGCCCTCCGGCCCCAGACCACCCCGCAGAGCGTGGCCACCACGTCCCAGCACGGACTCTGGGCGCTTCTGCAGCAGCCCGGGAACGTGGCGCTGGTCGCTCGGGAGGCGGGGAGGCCGATCGGCTACCTGGTGGTCGCCTTCATGCCCGACGAACTGACCGGCGCCCAGACGGGGCTCTTCTGGGATATCTGGGTCGATCCGGCCTGGCGTGGCAGGGGGGTGAGCAGCCAGTTGACCGCCGCAGGCGAGGCGATTGTCCGGGCAGCCGGGGTGAAGGTGCTTCGCCGGTTCATATCGCCCTGGAACGAGCCATCGCTGCGCCACGCTCGGGGCGAGGGCTGCAGGGCCGAGCGAATCCTCTTTGAGAAGGTGCTTTGAGTGGATCATCTGGCAGCCGGCCTGACCGATGACCAGGCCCGGCAGATCTATCGCTACATGTTGTTGACCCGCCGGCTCGACGAGCGGCTCGCCCTGCTCCAGCGCTCCGGGGCGATCCCGCTGGCGGTCTCCAGCCGGGGGCACGAGGTGGCCCAGGTGGCCGTCGCCCTGGCCTTTCAGCGTGAGGTGGACTGGTGGTTCTGCTACTACCGGGACCTGGGGGCGGTGTTGGTCGCCGGCAGCACGCCGCTGGACCTGATGCTCTCCTCGTTCGGGCGTGCGGCCGACCCGGCATCGGGCGGGCGACAGACGCCCTACAACTGGGGGGACCGGCGCTTGAAGATCGTCGCCCGCTCGGCCCCGGTGGGCGTCCAGATTCCCCAGGCGGCGGGGGTGGCGCTTGCCGCCCGCCGGCGGGGCGATCCAGCCGCGGTCTACTGCAGCTTTGGGGAGGGCGCCGCCTCACAGGGGGAGTTCCACGAGGGGATGAACTATGCGGCGCTCTATAAGCTACCGGTCATCTATCTGTGCCAGAACAACGGCTGGGCGATCTCGGTGCCGGCTGCACGCCAGATCGCAGGCGGGAGCGTCGCGGCCCGGGCGGTGGGCTATGGCGTATGCGGTCTCTCTCTGAATGGCGCCGACCCGTTCACGGTGCACGCTGCGGCCCGGGAGGCGGTGGCCCGGGCCCGCGCAGGAGAGGGGCCGACCCTGCTGGAGGTCCACGTCCCGCGCCTCGACCCCCACACCTGTGATGACAACCAGGCCATATACCGCCCCGCCGAAGAGCTGAAAGCGCAGAACGACCCGCTTCCGGGCGTGCGGGATTACCTGCGGGATGCCGGCCTGCTCCCGCTCGCCGACGAGGAGGCCTGGGAGGCCGGGACGAAGAGGCTCCTCGACGAGGCGGAGGAGAAGGCCCGGGCCGCGCCGCTGCCGGCCCCTGGGGTCTAGCAGCGCCCGGGGCCGGGGAGAGTGCATGACCAGGGCCCGGGGTTCCACTCCCCGGGCCCTCTACCCTTCAGATATCGACCCGTTCCAGGATCTCCTTGATCCGCCCGATGAACGGGACCATGTCGGAACCATCGACCGCACGATGATCGGCGGTCAGCGATAGGTACATCATGGGGCGAATACCGATCTGATCATTCGCCAGGACCACGGGTCGCTTCCGTATGGTCTCAAAGGCCAGGCTGCTCGTATTGGTCGGCAGGAGGACCGGGGTGCCGAAGAGTGACTCGCCGCCCATGCTCCCGGTATTGCTGATCACGCAGGTCTGCATGGCCATCTCGGCGGGACTGAGCTGGCCGGCCTTGGCCCTGCTCGTCTGCAGATCGATCGCCCGCGCAAGCTCCCAGAAGTTCATGCGCTCGGCACCGAAGATCGTTGGGATCAGCACGGCTCCGGGCACGCTGGTGGCGATGCCCAGATGGATCTGCCGGGGAATGACATGGCCGGTCGGGGAGAGAACCGAGTTCATGACCGGGTATTTCAGCAAGGCCTTGACCGTCGCTCGAGCGAAGAAGGGGAGGTATGTCAGCTTCAGGCCCAACAGACTTTCGGCCAACGGCTTTAGCCGCTCACGGGCCGCTATGAGGTTGGAGGCATCGAGCTCCGCGAAGATCGAGACCGGTACTGCGCTCTGGCGGCTCCGCTCCAGGTTCTGTATGGTGATCTGTCGGAACTGATTGAATGGCAGGCTGATCACGGGGGGACTGGGATAGCTGGTCATGGCCAGAGGGTCATCCTGTGTTCCGCCGGGCAGGATGGCCCCACTTGGCGCTCCGGGAGGGAGGCCCCCTCCAAATGGCTGTAGCACGCGGCGACTCCTCCCAGCATGTAGGGTCATGAGCCTGGTGTCGCAGCCATACTATGCGCTCCGGGGCCATCTGGTCCCTCAGGAAAGCAGCAGCCCCGGTGAGGGGGCTGCTGCTGATTGAGCACTACCAGGGGAAAGGTGTAGTGGCGATCGTCGTAGCGGGCACGGCACTGGTAAAGCCGCTCGCCTTGGTGGCTGGGTAACCAAATCCTTTGCCGAAGAAGGGCTTGCCGAACTTGCCAAAGGGCTTGCCAAAGCCGCAGCCGTAGAACACAGAATCACCCCCGCTCCCACGTTATGTGACGGCGCGGGGAGGTGTGCACGCACGGGTCAGGCTCGCTCGGCGACCGCCACCAACGAGGCGGAGGTGCACGGGAAGCCACTCGGATACTCGGTCTGGAGCGTCCGGAGCAACTCTTGCTCCACCTGGGCCCCCTCCGCCGCAGAGAGCCCCGCCAGCCAGTTTGGGGCGGTGGCTGCCATGTACCGAACAAACGAGTCAGGATCGTCAATGGTGACAGACTGCACCGGATGCTGCAGCAGCGTGATTCGAAAGCCCGCCCGCAGCAGTTGCGCCTCCAGAGCCTCTGGGGTGGGCATGGGGGGAAACCACGGTTCGGCCGATGAGCCGAAGAGCCGCCTCCAGACCGCACGGCAGAGATCGATCCACTCCTGGAAGCCCGGTGCTGCGACACCGGTCAATAGAAGCACTCCCCCGGGTCGGAGGATCCGTGCCAGCTCCCTCACTGCGGCCTCCTGGTCCTCCAGCCAGTGGTAGACCCCGCTGCATACCGCCAGGTCGAAGGTCTGATCTCGCAGCGGCAGTTGTTCGATATCGCTGACGTAGTAGGTGGCTGGTATCCCCTCCGCGGCCGCCTTCTGCCTGGCCTGGGCCACCATTCCAGGGGAGAGGTCTACCCCGACCAGCAGCCGGCAGGGGGCGTACACCTTTGCCAGGGCCAAAAGAACAGCGCCTGTGCCGCATCCCGCATCGAGAATGGCCGGGTGTTGGGGCAGGCGCACAAGGGGCAGAAGCCCCCAGATTCCCATGAGGTACTGCTGTCCGACCACCGCATCATACCTTGCTGCGGAGCGGTCGTACCCAGCGATCAGGTGCTCCTTGGGGACCACGTCTCTCCCTCCACGCTACACTAATCGCTTCGTGTGCGCTGAGCCTCGGCGGGGGTGAGGCCCATTTCGTGCATGAGTTGGGCAAACTGCTCCAGGGACAGGGATTGCTGCCCATCGCTCCACGCCGTTGCCGGGCTCGGGTGAGCCTCGATCATCAGGCCGTCTGCCCCGGCTGCCAGAGCCGCTTTGGCGAAGGCTGGGACCAGGTCGCTTCGCCCGGAGGCGTGACTCGGGTCGACGATGACCGGCAGGTGAGTCTCCAGGTGGGTCAGGACGACCGCTGCAAGGTCCAGGGTATTGCGGGTGGCGGTCTCGAAGGTGCGGATCCCACGCTCGCAAAGGATCACCCGGGGGTTGCCGTGGGCGACAACGTACTCCGCCGCCAAGAACCACTCCTCGAGCGTCGAGGCGTAGCCGCGCTTGAGCAGGACCGGCTTGCCGGCACCGCCAACCTCACGGAGCAGGGGAAAGTGCTGCATGTTCCGCGATCCGATCTGGATCACATCGGTATAGCGACAGACGAGGTCGAGGTCCCGCACATCCAGCACCTCGGTCACGATCTGCAGCCCGGTCTGGCGGCGGGCCTCCGCCAGCAACGCCAGACCCTCCCGTCCCAACCCCTGAAAGCTGTACGGGGAGGTGCGCGGCTTGAAAGCGCCGCCCCGCAGCAATTGGGCACCGGCCTTGCGAACGGCATGGGCCGTGGTCAGAATCTGCTCCTGCGACTCCACGGAACAGGGTCCAGCTATGATCACCGGCCTTCCCGCTCCAATGGACAGGGCAGGTGTTATCTGCACGGGGCGCACTTGCCCCGCTCCCTGCTTCACCTGCAACTCCCTCGGCAAGTCAGACATACACGATTCACTCCCGCATGATCTGGTTTCGCAGTACTGCCGGCGCACGTTGCCTGGTGTATTAGGCTATGTGCCGTGGTGCGGATTGGACCACAGGCGGAGAGCGATGAGGGGTGGAGTGATATGTAAGGGCTTCGCCGCAAAGCGAAGCCCTCCTCTCTCCGCTACCACCAACCCCAGGGAGAGACGCCGAAGGTGGCAGCCGGAAAGGCCTTCGAGAAGCCCTTTCCCAAGGTGTAAGGATAGCCCTTTCCATAGAACACCGGGTTCTTCCCCCCTTCCGCCACCATGTTATGTCTCCTTGATGGCCGGTGTGAACGAGAACGGTAGTCACCGGCACGCCGCTCCAGTAGAATTGAGAGATGAGCCGCACCAAATCCCCACCAGAAGGGTGAGAGACCGTGTCCTTCTTCGCCAAGCTAAGAGATGCGACCATCGGGTTCAGTGGGTATGCAAGGCTTCTGTGCGACCCGAGAGGCGGGTTCGGCTTCATGGCCACCCTCCTGGCTATCGTGGTGGCGATCAACGGCTATATGAATATGGTCGCCCTGCGGCAGATGACCACTGAACTGGCCCGCCAGGTCGAGACCTGGCCGGAGTTCCGGATCGCGGGCGGTCAGGTCGAGTTTGCCGGACCGATGCCTTTCGCCCAGACCCTGCCGGGTGGCCTGCGCCTGGTGGTCGATACCACGGGGCAGACAGCCCCGGAGAGCCTGATCGAATCATCTCGTGGCGCAGTCCTGGTGACCCGCACCAGCCTCTATGTCATCCAGCCCGGCCTGCAACCCCGGGCCACAAACCTGGCCGGACTGCAGGGCGAGCTGACCCGGGCGGATCTGCAGCAGTTCCTCGCCGCTGGCCCGGAGCGCCTCCTCTCCTTTGTCTACCTCTTCGTCTACCTGGCCCAGTTGGGTTTCAAGGCGCTTGACGCGGCCATTCTCGGGTTGATCGCCATGCTCTACGCCGGCAGCATCCGGCGGCCGATCCCCTTCGACCTGGGCTATCGGGCCGGGCTGTACGCCATGAGCCTGCCGATCATCATCCAGTGGATCTGGAAGGAGTTCACCGTCTTCAGCCAGCCCGGCTTTCTCATCTGGTGGATGACTGCGGTGATCTACCTGGTCTTCGGACTGCGGGCCTACCTTGCGACCGCTACGCCCCCCGAGCGGCTCTCCTGATGCCGATACCCACTTGACACGCAAGACTTTCTACTCATACCAATAAGCCTGTGTGATTCTTCTATCCACTGCAACAGGAAACGGCTGGCTGTCCAGAGAAGGTTCTGAATCCATGGACCGAGCAGGGCAGTAGCCGCACAGTCCGGCATATGATTCGGGTAGCCGGTGCCCCGGACCCCTATCTCCATCAAGGCTGCTAAAGTGGTTCTATAGCAAGAGGGCGAGCGATAGACAGGGGCTTGAACCGCGATCGAAAACTTCAAGAGCCCGGAACGCCTGATATCCGCCATCTGGGGGAGGATTGGCACGACGCGAATCGTATATCCCATCTTGCGTGGACAGCGTGAGTTAACGCCGCTCATGTGCGTTCCGGAACATATAGGGAGGACTGACATGGCCGAGAAACCGGTGGTCTTCGTGGTTTCTGACTCCGTGGGCGAGACGGCTGACCTGGTCACCCGGGCAGCCCTGGCCCAATACGGCAACTCCACGGGTGTTGAGATCCGTCGCTTTCCCATGGTCGATGATCCGACGGCCGTCCGGGAAGTGGTGGACGTTGCGCGCCAGCAGACGACCCTGATCGTCTACACGATCATCGTGCCTGAGGTGCGCAAGGAGATGCAGCGGCTGACGGCAGCGTGGCAGATCCCCGCCGTGGACATCATGGGCCCCATGATGGACGGAATGACCACGATCTTCGGGGAAGCCCCCAAGCTGGAGCCGGGCATCCTCCACAAGTTGGACGATGACTACTTCCGCCGGGTAGAGGCTGTCGAGTTTGCCGTCAAGTACGACGACGGCAAGGATCCCCGTGGCTTTCTCCGGGCCGATGTGATCCTGCTTGGCGTCTCGCGCTCCTCCAAGACCCCTGTCTCCATGTACCTTGCCCACCGGCGCTTCAAGGTCGCCAACCTGCCGCTCGTGCCCGAGGTCAGCCTGCCCAAGGAGCTCTTCCTGGTGCCCCCCCAGAAGGTAGTGGGCCTCCGGGTGAGCCCCGACAAGCTTCACTCGATCCGCGAGGAGCGGGTGAAGACGATTGGACTGCGCTCCGACGCCAACTATTCGAACATGGAACGGATCCTCATGGAGCTGGATTATGCGGAATCGGTCTTTAAGAAGGTCGGTTGCCCCGTCGTCGACGTGACGAACAAGGCGGTCGAGGAGACGGCGGTTCGAGTGCTCGAGATTATGAATCGAGGGGTGAAGTACGGTGACTAGAAAGTCGGTCTACCTGTTCGAAGAAGGCCGCGCGGACATGAAGATGCTGCTCGGCGGTAAGGGTGCTAACCTTGCGGAAATGACGGTCATCGGCCTGCCGGTGCCTCCGGGCTTTACGATCACGACCGAGGTCTGCCGGGAGTACCAGAGTGTGAAGCAACTCACCCCGGAGGTCAGGGAGCAGATCGACGAGGCTCTCCTCAAGCTGGAGGAGAAGGTGGGCAAGCGGTTCGGCGACAACGAGAACCCGCTGCTCGTCTCGGTCCGCTCCGGCGCCCCCGTCTCCATGCCTGGCATGATGGACACGATCCTGAATCTGGGCCTGAACGACGAGACCGTCCTGGCCGTCGCCAAGAATACCAGCAACGAGCGGTTTGCCTACGACTCTTACCGCCGCTTCATTCAAATGTTCTCCAACGTCGTCCTGGGGATCACCCTGCACAACTTTGAGCGGATCCTGGAAGCACATAAGGAGCGGCTTGGCTTCAAGTTGGACACCGAGCTGAACGCCGAGCACCTGAAGGCGCTGATCCCCGAGTACAAGGCCCTCGTTGAGAAGATGCAGGGCAAGCCGTTCCCGCAGGACCCGCGGGAGCAGCTCTACCTCGCGATCAACGCTGTCTTCGAGTCCTGGGACAACCCGCGGGCCAAGGTCTACCGGCGGATCAACAAGATCGCCGATGATCTGGGCACCGCAGTAAACGTCCAGGCGATGGCCTTTGGAAACATGGGCAACGACTCCGCCACCGGCGTCGTCTTCACCCGCAACCCGAACTCCGGCGCGAAGGAGTTCTACGGCGAGTACCTGCCCAACGCCCAGGGCGAAGATGTCGTCGCCGGCATTCGGACCCCCTTCCCCGTCTCTCATTTGAACGAGGCGATGCCCGAGTCCTACCAGCAGCTCTTCGACCTGTGCGAGCTCCTGGAGAAGCATTACGGCGACATGCAGGATATCGAGTTCACGATCGAGCGGGGCCGGCTTTACATGCTCCAGTGCCGCTCAGGCAAGCGGACGCCCGCGGCCTCGATCAAGATTGCCGTCGACCTGGTCCACGAGGGGAAGATCTCCAAGGAGCAGGCGGCCCTCCGCATTGAGCCCGGGGCGATCGACAAGATCCTGCACCCGGCGATCGATCCAGACGCAAAGCTGGATGTTCTCGCCACCGGCCTGGCCGCCTCCCCCGGCGCCGCCTCCGGCATCTGCGTCTTCGACCCAGACAAGGCCGCCAAGCTGGCCGGTGAGGGCAAGAAGGTGGTCATGGTCCGACCGGAGACCTCGCCGGATGATATCCACGGTATGGTCGTCGCCCAGGGCATTCTCACCTCCCGCGGTGGCATGACCTCCCACGCGGCGATCGTCTCCCGTGGCATGGGCAAGCCCTGCGTCGTGGGCTGCGAGGCGGTCCGGATCGACCTGGAGGCCGGCTTCTTCATGGCCGGCTCCCGGAAGGTAACCGAGGGCGAGGTCATCTCGATCGATGGTGCCACCGGCAACGTGATCCTCGGTGCTGTGCCGCTGATCGACCCCGAGCTCTCGCCGGCCTTCCGCGAGCTGCTCCAGTGGGCCGATGAGATCAAGTCCCTCGGCGTCCGGGCCAATGCCGACAACCCGAAGGATGCCGCCAAGGCCCGAGAGTTCGGCGCGACGGGCATCGGTCTCTGCCGCACGGAGCACATGTTTGGCCAGGGTGGCCACCACCCCGAGCGCATGGAGCAGGCCCGGGAGATGATCCTGGCTGAGACCCTGGAGGATCGCCTTGAGGCGCTCGCCAAGCTCCAGGTCATGCAGCGGGAGGACTTCTACGGCATCTTCAGGGCCATGGATCCCTACCCCGTAACCATTCGCCTGCTCGATCCGCCCCTGCACGAGTTCCTGCCGGGTGAGGAGGACCTCGCCATTGAGGTCGCCCTGCTCAAGGAGAAGGGGGAGGACGGCAGGGAGCTCTACCAGAAGGAGCAACTGCTCCGGAAGGTCCGGGCGCTCTCCGAGGTCAACCCGATGCTCGGCTTCCGCGGTTGCCGCCTGGGCATGATCTATCCCGAGATCTACGAAATGCAGATCCGGGCGATCTTCGAGGCCGCTGCCCTCTGCAACAAGGAAGGCATGAAGGTGGAGCCCGAGATCATGCACCCGCTGGTCGGCCACGTGAACGAGTTGAAGTTCCTCGCGGAGATGACCGACCGGATTGCCGGAGAGGTCATGCAGGCCGAGGGTGCCACCTTCAAGTACCTGACCGGCACCATGATCGAGGTGCCTCGCGCGGCCATAACGGCCGACGAGATCGCAGAGCACGCCCAGTTCTTCTCCTTCGGCACGAACGACCTGACCCAGACCACCTTTGGCTACTCCCGTGACGACGCCGAGGGCAAGTTCCTGGCCCAGTATGTCGAGAAGAAGGTCCTCCCCGAGAACCCCTTCGTCACCCTGGATCGTAAGGGTGTGGGCAAGCTGGTCGACATGGCCTGCCAGCTCGGCCGGGAGGTCCGGCCTGAGATCAAGCTCGGCATCTGCGGCGAGCATGGCGGTGACCCGGCATCGATCGAGTTCTGCCACCAGGTCGGCCTGACCTATGTCTCCTGCTCGCCCTACCGGGTGCCCGTCGCCCGCATTGCGGCGGCGCAGGCAGCCGCAAAGGCCAAGGGCCAGAAGGCAACGGCCAGCACGATCTAGAAGCGGGCACAGCCGAACCCGCCCCCTCATCCTCGGGGGCGGGTTTCTTTGCGGCAATGACGCGGTCCAGAGGTGCTTGTGCGCATGACGGAAATTCTGGCAACGGGCCGTATCTGGTAATCTGTCGAGTTTCGTCAATGATGTAGAGGAAATTGACACATTGACACGAACGGTTACGGGGTGAATACCGTCCAATCTCCGGTCTCAAAATAGACTGCTAGGGTCTATACCCGATCCCTCGTGACTTGTTGAACATACGGAAGGAATCCGTCTCGAACTTGTAGAAGGGAAAGGGACACCAAAGAGAACCCTCACCGCCGCTCTTTTTCGACATGTCCGGTGGCCGGAGGGTTTTCTATTGCACAAAGCGATGGGGTGGTGATCGGTGGCCCAGTTCGACCAGGCGTTCAAAGACGAGGTGCGCGCGAAGAATGATATCGTTGAGGTGATCTCGTCCTACGTCAAGCTAGAGCGAAGGGGCAACCGGTATGTGGGTCTCTGCCCGTTCCACGGGGAGAAGACCCCATCGTTCCACGTAATCCCTGACCAGCAGTTCTACCACTGTTTCGGCTGCAAGGCGAGCGGCGACGTCTTTGCCTTCGTGCAGCAGCAGGAGCACATGACCTTCTTCGAGGCGCTCGTGCACCTGGCCAAGCGGGCTCGAATCCCGCTGCCCAAGGAGGAGCGGACGCCGGAGGAGGAGAAGGCCTACCGGGAGCGCCGCGGCATGTTCGAAGCCCTGGATTTGGCCGCCCGCTTCTTTCATCATCAGTTGATGGAGGAGGCCGGGAAGCCTAGTCTGGACTACCTCCTGCGCCGCGGGCTGACCGAGGAGACCATCCGCCGGTTCCGGCTGGGATGGGCTCCGGGTCGGGGGGCGCTCTACCGGGCGCTGCGAGGCCGGTTTCCGATCGAGATCATGGAGAAGGCCGGCCTGGTCCTGCCTCGACGGGATGGCTCTGGCTACACCGACGCCTTCTTCGATCGGGTCATGTTCCCGATTGCCGATCTGAACGGTCGCGTCATCGGGTTTGGTGGTCGCATTCTGGAAGGGCAGGGGGCCAAGTACAAGAATACCGCTGAGACGCCGCTCTTCTCGAAGCGCCAGGTCCTCTTTGGACTCGACCAGGCCAAGGAGGCAATGCGCGCGAGGAATCAGGCGATCCTCGTAGAAGGGTATATGGACGTTATCATGCCGCACCAGTATGGTGTTCAGAACGTGGTCGCACCGCTGGGGACCGCCCTGACCGACGAGCAGTGCCGGGTCATCCGGCAGCAGGCCCAGCAGGCGATCGTCGCCTTCGACATGGACACGGCCGGCCAGATGGCGACGTTGCGCGGCCTGGAGAAACTATACGACACCGGTTGCGACGTCAGGGTGCTCCAGATTCCCGACGGGAAGGACCCCGACGAGTTCATACGAGCGCACGGCGTAGCCGCCTTTGAAAAAGCGCTCACCGAGGCGATCCCCCTGCTTGAGTTCAAGCTGAGGGGCGCGATGGCGAAGAACACCGGGAATACGCCCGAGGCAAAGGCACGAACCCTTGAAGCAGTAGCCCGGGTCCTGGCCGACGTAAACGATGACCTCCTGCGGGAAGCGTACGTCGATCAGGTGGCAGATCGACTGTCTGGTGACAATCCGCTGTCGAAGCCGGATCTGAAGCTGGCGATCGATCGTCAGATGAATCGGCTACTTCGTCAAGGTTTCCAGCATAACCAACCAGATTCCAGGAATAATAGAGTAGACGTGGGGGAAACATCCCCTGGCAGCCTACAGTCCCAAGGACTGGGACAACCCAGCTGGAGACAGCCCGCCGGATCTGGTCAACTCGGGTTCCAGCGGTCCTCGCAAGTGAACGCACCGGTCACCCTGGCCGACCTGGCGCATCGCTCAGAGCGCACCCTGCTCGCCCTGCTCCTGAACAGCCCTCGCGTGTTGCAGCGCATCGAACGGGAGATGGGCGCGACGTTCTCGGACCCCCATCACCAGATGATTTACGATGTGGCCAGACCGATCTGCCTGGAGCCTGACCCGTTTGCCGGCGGCTCTATTGCGGCCCGCGTGCTCGACCGCCTGTCCGATCCCGATGCGAGGCTGATCCTCTCCGAAATGGTGGCCAAACCCATGGTCACAAGCGATTCGGAAAAGGAAGCGGCAGATTGCATCGAGAAGATAAGGAAGCATAGAGATTCGAGGAGAATAGAGGACTTGACGAACTTGATTAGGGCCGCAGAGGCTTCGCGCCAGAAGGTGGACCCGGCGATCGTGCTGGAACTCACCGAACTCATGAAGCGACATAAACCGTCCCGATCTTGAGGCGGCTGCGGAAGGGGGGTAGTCATCCATGGAGTCCAAGGAGATCAAGGTAGAAAACGTCAAAGATCTGGTCAGAGATCTGATCGCGAAGGGGAAGCGGAAGGGTGCGCTCGGCTACAGTGAGGTCGCCGATACCCTTCAGGGCTTGGAAGTCGGAGCCGATCAAATGGACGAGATCCTCGAAGCGCTGGCCGACGCCGGCATTGACGTGACCGGCGAGCGGACCGACGGAGCGGCCGACGAGGAAGGGGTCGCCCCGCTGGAGGAGACCGAAGAGACCCTCGAAGATGAAGAAGTAGAGATAGACCTCTCCGTACCCGAAGGGATTGCCATTGATGACCCGGTCCGCATGTACCTCAAGGAGATCGGTCGTGTACCGCTCCTCTCCGCCGAGGAAGAGGTAGAGTTCGCGAAGCGGATCGAACAGGGCGATGAAGAGGCGAAGCGCCGGCTGGCAGAGGCTAACCTGCGGCTGGTCGTCTCCATTGCCAAGCGGTATGTGGGACGCGGTATGCAATTCCTGGACCTGATCCAGGAGGGCAACCTTGGTCTGATCAAGGCGGTCGAGAAGTTCGACTACCGTAAGGGCTATAAGTTCTCCACCTATGCGACTTGGTGGATCCGTCAGGCGATCACCCGAGCGATTGCGGATCAGGCCCGTACGATCCGCATTCCCGTTCATATGGTCGAGACGATCAACAAGCTGATCCGGGTCACCCGCCAGCTTGTCCAGGAGCTGGGCCGGGAGCCGCTGCCCGAGGAGATCGCCAATCACATGGAGATCTCGGTGGAACGGGTCCGGGAGATCCAGAAGATCGCACAGGAGCCGGTCTCACTGGAGACCCCGATCGGTGAGGAGGAGGACTCCCACCTGGGCGACTTCATTGAGGACCAGGATGCCCCTGCCCCGGCTGAGGCCGCCAGCTTTACGCTCCTGAAGGAGCAGTTGGAGGAGGTCCTGGAGTCCCTGACGCCCCGTGAGGAGAAGGTCCTACGGCTCCGCTTCGGCCTGGACGATGGTCGGGCCCGCACCCTCGAAGAGGTCGGCCATGTCTTTGGGGTCACCCGTGAGCGTATTCGTCAGATTGAGGCGAAGGCGCTGCGGAAGTTGCGCCACCCGAGCCGTTCGAAGAAGCTGAAGGATTACCTGGATTAGCCTGGCGGCGATTGCGACGCCCCGAGTCCGTGCGCGGACCCGGGGCTTTTTTGTGTCCAAGTGCCGATGCCGGCCGCGAATAAATGACCAAAGGTCATTATATTATTGACCCGAGGTCATTTTTGCTCTATACTGCCGATGGAGAAGTCGACCAATCTCAATCGGCGAGGTGGTTCCCGTGTCGCTGAAACAGGGGCCGGAGCTTGACTGGCTGAACGACCCGATCGTGGAGACGGATGTCCATGTCAATGAGTTCGCGGTGGCGGGTAAGCTGCCCAATGTGGTCGAGAAGATCCTGGGTTGGGGGCAGGGCAACTCCACCTGGCCCCTGGGCATGGGCATTGCCTGTTGCGCCGTGGAGTTCATGGCAGCCTGCTCATCCAAGTATGACATCGCCCGGTTTGGCTCAGAAGCCGTGCGGGCATCGCCCCGCCAGGCGGACCTCCTGGTCGTCTCCGGCACCGTGAACGAGAAGATGGCCGTCGTGCTGCGCCGCCTCTATGAGCAGATGGCGGAGCCGAAGTACGTGATCGCTATGGGCGCCTGCGCCTCCAACGGCGGCCCATACTGGGATACATATAATGTAGTGGATGGGGCCCACAAGGTGATCCCGGTCGATGTCTACGTGCCAGGGTGCCCGCCACGGCCCGAGGCGTTCCTCCAGGCGGTCATGGAGATTCAGTCCATGATCAAGACAGGAAAGCGCGGGCTGGTCACGAAAGGGTAAGAGGCTCTCGCCGCACGGCGCAGAGACTCTGAGGCCTTTCGGGGAGAGGGTCAGCCGGCATGAGACGATCCGACAAGAAGGCGGCAACACGGGAAGCCTTGATCCGAACCGCGCTGGATCTCTTCGCCCGGAACGGGTTTGAGGAGACGACCGTGGCGCAGATCACGAAGGAGGCTGGCGTCGCCAAGGGCACCTTCTTCAACTATTTCGAGACCAAGTATGATCTCCTGATCCGGGTAATCGAGGAACAGGTGGCCGAGGCCAAGGAACGGTTGGCTCAACTGGCAGACAGCGATTTGGCGCTGGCTGACGAACTGAGCAGGATCATGGTCGGGCTGGCGAGCCCGTTACCCTACACCCCAGCCCTCGTAAGGGCGATCTTCCGCTCCTCCCTGGCGACTCCCGAGATGGGCTCGGGCCACGTGGCGCCGGCCATGGACCTGGTCGGTGCGATCATCCCGGTGATTGCCTTGGGCCAGGAGCGCGGGGAGTTCCGGCAAGACCTCCCCGCCGGGCAGATCGCCTATCTCATCGTGCAGACCTACTTTGGGGCCCTCTGGGCCTGGGCGATGGCGCCCAACCAGGAGTCACTCGCCCAGACCATCGCCGTGAGCTACCACGTCTTCTTTCAGGGAATCGGCCAGCCCCGATGAGACCCGAGCCCCGCTGCCAGCACAGGCAGCGGGGCTCGTTCTTTTCTTCGCTGTCCGTCCTGTCACAGGCTCTGGACGAAGACGGGGAACCGATCTCCTACATACCGATGCCACCGGTCCTGCCACCGTTCCCACCGCTGCGCCGAATCCACCTGGTTGGCGGCTCGATGGATCTCGGCCACAGTCCGGCTCAGACGGAGGCTAATGTACGGGTGTCGTCCCGGAACGGTGGGGTGCTGTGCCCTGGCCCACGCCAGCGCTCCGTCCAGATCTCCCGCCGCCAGCAGGGCCCTGGCCCAGACCTCTCCACCTTCGCTGTAGTCCTTGAGCAAATCGGCTGGCGTCAGCCCATTCATCATGGCGGTGGCGTACTTCAGGGCCTCGTCCGCCCGGCCCATCCGGAGGTGCATCCAGGCCATCTCGCGCTGCGCCGCCATGGTGAGCCGCGCCCATTGCAGCGTGATCGCACCGGCGTAGAGCGCCGGGGCATCCGCTGCGGCCTCCTCCCACCGGCCCAGGTGGCGGAGGTAAAACCCGACATAGGCCCGCCCGGCCAACTCGAGTACCTTCGCACCTTTCTGCCCGGCCAGGCCGGCGGCGGTGCGGTAGAGTTCGAGCCCCTCCTCGGGTTGGCCGAGCCCAATCAGACTGGCGGCCTGAAGGACATACCCGCCCATCTCCAGATCGAAGTCATCCAGCCGTCTGCCGATTTCCGCCGCGGACTTCGCCAGGGGGAGGGCTTTGCCAGGCTGCATCCGGTCGCGAAAGGCGACCGCCAGGGAGAGCGAGAGCCTCCCTTCCCAGATCAAGCTGCCCATCTGCCGGGCATTCGCCAGCGCCTCCTCCGCCAGGGGGATCCACTTCGGCCACCGCCCGAGGTGCTGGTATATCCGTACCAGGCCCATCTGCGCGGTGAGCAGACGCTCCGGCTCCATGCCGGGCCGCTGGGCCAGCAGCAGGCTGCGCCGGCCCTCGGTCTCCGCCTCCTCGTACCGCCCGAGCTTGGCATGCAGGGTGGACCGGTGAGCTGCCGTCAGGACGACGAGCCCGTGGTTCCCGGTCTGGAGGGCGAGCCGTTCGAGCCGGTCCAGATCCGTGCTCTGCTGGTCGTAGCGGCCCAGGTCCCCGAAGATCTCCGCCCGGGTCTCGATCACAGCGATCTCCAGTTCAGCCCGGTCGCGGTCAAGCTTCTCCACGGCCGCAACCGCACGGTTTGCCAGGGTGATGGCATCGGTGTGCTCACCAAGGAAGAATGCCCGCCGTGCACTGGTCCGCAGGCGTTCAGCCGCCAAGCGCCAGTCCTCGCCGGCCTCAGCATGGTAGGCGGAGACCGAGTCATCGGAGACAATGCGCGCCGCCCTGCGGTGCAGGGAGAGCCGCCGGGGCTTCGTCAGATCGGTGAGCACCGTATCGCGGAAGCGGGCGTGGTAGAAGCGCATGCCAGACTCATGCTCGATCAGAAGCCCTCTGGCTAACAGCAAGTCCAGGTGGGTGACCAGCTCCTCTTCCGGCATGGAGAGCATGCCTCTCAACTGCTCGAACCCGAAGCTCTCACCAAGCACAGCAGCGGCCCGCAGGATCTCCCTGGACTCGGCGGAGAGATCGGTCAGCCGCCAGCGGAGCACCCGCAGGATGCCGGCGGGGAGCTCGGCGGGAGGCCGCTCCGGCGATTGGGTGGTGGCTCGCACCAGCTCGGTAATGAACAGGGGGTTTCCGGCAGTCTCCTGGTAGAGCCAGGTGGAGTAGAGCGGGGAGACCTCCGGAGCCAGCGCATGGGCCAGTCGGGCGGTCTCAGCCTGGTCCAGCGGCTGGAGGTCAACCCGTTGCAGCATGCCGCCGCTCTCCTGTCGAAAGGCGCCCTGCGCGATGTCCTCCCGCTCGGCAAGGGCGTCAGTGCGGCACGTGCCGATCATCCGCAGCCCCTGGGTATTCATCCGCGGGGCCAGAAACTCCAGTGCGCGTATGGAGGCAGGGTCGGACCACTGAATATCCTCCAACAAAAAGAGGACCGGCCCCTCCTGGAGCAGGGACTGGAAGGTCTCCGAGAGGATCGTCAGGAGCCGGTGCCGCTCATCGCCGGGGGTGGAGTGCACGGGAGTACCCAACTCAGGGACGATCAGCGCAAGGGCCCTCTTCGCGGGCGCGGGTAGGCTCTGCAGCCGCTCCTTGCCGATCGAGCGGAGCAGGTCGGCGAGCACCTGGTGGGGCGGGGGCGTCGGGCCGTCATAGCACGAGGCCCGCAGGACGCGGAACCCGAGTTCATGCGCCTCGCGCACCACTTCTTCGATCAATCGGCTCTTACCGATCCCCGGCTCGCCGGTGATCAGGCCGAGGGTGGGCCCAGGGCCCGTGAGCACCTGGATCATTCGCCGGAGATCCTCGCGCCGGCCGATCAGCGGCGTCTGCCTGCTCTCAGCCGTTCTCCCCGCAGCAGAGCCCGGTTGGGTGGTTACCGTGATCGACCGGGCCTGCTGTGCCAGGCGGGCCGTTTCGGCTGTCGGCTCCACGCCAAGCTCCCGGGAGAGGGCCGACCGGCAGGCCTGGTACTGCTGCAGGGCAGAGGCAGGCTGGTTCAGAGCCAGATAGGCAGCCATGATCAGCCGGTGGCCATCCTCCCGCAGGGGGTCGATCGAGACCAGCCGCTGGGCACACGCCAGGCCGGCCTGAGGCTCTCCACTGGCCAGGGCGGCAGATGCAGCACTGGCCAGGCGGGTGTTCACCTCTACCATAAGCAGCTCGCGCTCACGCACGACCCACTCGTCGGTCCAGCCCTCCAGCAGGTGGCCCAGAACGACCTCGGGGTCACCGGTGGCCCGGAAATGGTCCAGGTCGATCCAGAGATCCGGTCCCGACTCCAGCAAGACCTCCTCGCGGTCGATCATGAGGCAGGGCAGCTGGTCACCGAGGCTTCCACGGAGACGCCACAAGGCCTGACGGGCATTCGCCGCCGCTCTGGCGGTAGGGTGATCGGGCCACAGCGTCTGAGCGATCATCTCCCGGGTCAGCCGGTGGTCCGGGCGCAGGGCGAGGAGGGCGAGAACGGCGGCCGCACTCTGTGCGGCGAACCGAGCGGACTCCCCGCTCGGCAGGACCGCTCGGAACGGCCCCAGGAGATGGATCCTCAGCATCGGTCCGTCACCTCATGTGGGCAAGTTTAGGCTTTAATCTCTATGATATCTCCCAAAACAGAAGATTGAATCGGGTGTGGAGCGGATCTCTGTGACGATCTTGAGACGCTCCGCAATCTATAGTAATCCGGTAATCAACACGTGGCAGGACGACGGGGGTGGGTTTTCACGGATCGGCTGTGCGACATTGTCCGCGCTTGGGGCTTCGGCAGCTCCCCTGCAGCCCTTGCTCCGAACGTGGTCTTTCGCGACATGACGACCCCAGGAATGCGATTGGTGGGGCCCCAGGCTGTTCAGCGCTATGTCATGGCCTTTCGGCAGGCGTTTTTCCGGACCCATCTGGATGACGAGGAGTTCAGCAGAGATGGTGATCGTGTCACGGCGCAGTTCACGTTTCGAGGCGAGCGGCAGATTCAGCCACTGGGTGAGATCGCGCCCTCCCACCTGGACCTGATCCTTCCCATGTGTGCCATCTACCGGGTGGCGGGCGATCGGATCAGCGAGATGGCGCTCTACTACAACACGGCGACGATATCCGTTTGCTTACGGCCGGACGGCCGAAGGCTTTAGACATACGGGTACCCACTATTAGGAGGGCACTATGAGCTACAAACAGGGACGAGCCTCAGCAGGGATACCACAACGAATCTGTTCCGGACTTCTTGCCCTTGTCATGACCCTGGCCGTACTCCTACCCGGCTCGGCTGGCTTCGCGGCGGAGGTGGTCCCCGCCAGGGCAGAGCCCATCGCAGATCCGACCCGCCAGTTGATCGTCCGCTACCGGGCGAATGCGGTCAGCAGCCTCTCGGCCAGCTCCCTGCTAAGCGCCCAGGTCGAGTCGGTGCAGCAGGCTACCGCGGAGACCCAGCTTCTCCAGTTGGCGCCGGAGGCTGATCTGAAGGCCGCCATGGCCGAGATCAGACAGGACCCGAACGTCGAGTACGTGGAACCGAACTACACGCTCCAAGCGGCGTCGTACTACCCGAACGATCCCGAGTTCCTCTCCGAAGCGCAGTGGCATGTGGGCGAGGTCAACAGCGTGGCGGCCTGGCAGACTGCCGAGACCTACCTGCCGGGCGCCGAGGTGCGCGTTGCCGTCATTGATACCGGTGTTGACGCTGGACACGACGACCTGAAAAACCGTCTGGCAGAAGTCGCTTACGACGCGTTCACCCAGCAGAGCGGCGCACCCGCTCAGGTCGCCGGCGATGACTCGGCTACCGGCCACGGCACCGCTGTGGCGGGTGTCATTGCGGCCGAGGGCAACAACGGCACCGGTGGCCTCGGCGTGGCGGGCCCCTTCCCGGCCAAGATTCTCCCCGTCAAGGCTCTGGACGCCGCCGGCTACGGCACCGTACTCTCGGTGTCGGAAGGCATCAGGTGGGCGGTGGATAATGGGGCCAAAGTGATTAACCTGAGCCTGGGCGCCCGCCTTCCCGACTACCCGATCACCCTGGCCCAGGCGATTGAGTACGCCGTGAACAACGGGGTGGTGGTCGTGGCTGCGGCCGGCAATGAGGGGCGCTCCGTGGAGGGCTTCTACCCGGCTTCGTTGCCGGGGGTGGTCTCGGTCGGCTCTGTCGGCCGGAGTGAGAGCGCAGACCCCACCAGCAACAACCTGACCGACACCCGGGCGCCGGGCGTGGAGATCCTGAGCACACTGCCGGGCAACACCTACGGGCGCCTCTCCGGCACCTCAATGGCCGCCCCCATCGTGGCCGGCGCCGCAGCCATGGCCCTCTCGGTCGCACCCGATGCGACACCCGCCCAGGTGATCAACGCCATCGACCTGGCGGAGCGGAGCCCCTATGGACCCACCTATATCTTTGATGCGTACAAACTGGTGACCAAGGTTCTGGAAGATGTGAACCTCAACAACTCGATTCTGCTGGTGGAACCGGCTCAGACGACTGACGGGAGCCCAGCCCGCATTGGCGGCATGACCCGGCTCGTGGCCGAGGTCGGCAACCCGGAGCGGGTCTGGCGGGTCGAGTTCCAGCTCGTCTCCAAGCAAGATGGCTCGATCATGCGCAGGGTTGAGGCGCTCACCCAACTGAAGATGCAGTTCGCCGAGGCGACCTTTGACACCACCACTGTGGCAGACGGCCTCTATACCCTGCGAGCTGTCGCATGGCGGTCGGACGACCTGGAGTTGGCCAGGTTCGACCGGGACGTCATGGTGGATAACACCCAACTGCGTGGCCTTCAGCTTGAGGTGAAGCGGCCCGACTCGGGCGAACCAGCAGCCGGTGCGGCTGTGAGGATCTACCACCTCATTCACAGCGGCGACCTTTCGAAGGCCACCGTGACCGAACCGCCAATCCAGGCCACCGCTGATATTAACGGGCGGCTCGCCCTGCCCAACACCCAGGTGACCAGTGGCCACGACTATCTCGTGGTCGCCCAGGGCTCCACCCCCAACTTCCTGCTCCACAAGGTGTTTCGGGCAGAGGAGACCGGGCTGGAGGTCCTGGACGGCAGTAACGCCCAGTTGGTGACCGTGACGGCGGAGGATGTGAACGAGACTCCGCTCAGCATGGCCACGGTCTACGGGCAGATCCTGGACCCGGTGCCCGTCACCACCCCGTACCGCCAGGCGGAGCTGCTCTGGCTCGGCCAGACGAACAAGGACGGCACCTTGCAGGTCTACCTGACCAAGGGTGACTACAACCTGCGGCTCAGCGCTCCAGGCTACTTCCTGGCCGGCAGCCTCCAGAGCAATGGTATGGACTACCAGTTCGCGCCCAAGGGCACGGCGGCGAAGCTGAGCCTGATGCCGACCGGCAGCTTTGACTCTGCGACCCTGGAACTGGTCGATTCGGACAGCGTCAAGCTTCCCCCGATCACGCTGACCCAGGACCTCTACGTGACCCCCGGCCAGTACGAGGGCGCACTGCAGGCGGTCCGCTCTGTCTCGGGCAGCACCTACACCTGGAGCATGAACTACCGGTCCTTCGAAGCCGTGGCCGGCGGAAACGAACTGCTCTTCGGCGGCGAGGTCCAGATCGGCTCCCCGGCCACACCTGACGATCTCTCCACCCCAATCATGATCTGGGACGAAATCCCGCTCACAGTGCAGATCACCGACGAGTATGGAAACCCGACCACGGGGATTTCGTGGTACAACGGCTCCACCTACCAGGTTATCCCTGAGTTCATTGTGGTGGACGCCGAGGGGATCAATGTGGAGGAGACCGATCTCTCGTGGGACGTGGTGAACAACCAGGGGTGGATATCCAACTGGTACCCGAATGCACCTGGGAGTTTCACCATCTACTCCTCGGTTAACGCCCAGGTCTTCGGCGGTCTGAAGCAGAGTTCCACCATTGCCGCCACCGTTACAGACCCGAACACGGCCCCCGACCTGAGGGTCACGGTGAAGAACGGGGAGACCCCTGTCGCCCTCTCGGTCCAGGTCTGGCTGAAGGAAGGGGGACGCTACAAGCAGTCCTACGATGACTACACCGATCCGGAAACCGGTGTCGTCACCTTCAGCGACCTGGACACCCACCTCCCGAAGGGCTTGCTCTTGCAGGGTAAGCTGGCGGACAACACGACCAAGTTCTACGTGCTGGTGCCGGTGGCCGCCAACCAGAGCGAGGTGTCCATTGACCTGGCGGCCTACATGCTACAGGCCACCACCCTGTCCGCTCTCGACAGGGACGGCAAGGCCCTGCCCGGCGACCTCATGTGGCGCGCCGAGCTCTACGATGCCGAGGGCGCAAGCGTTCCGGTCCTCCTGGTGAACAGGGACCCCGGCCCGGCAACGGTCGGGTTCGCCAACGGCGCCGACCTGGCCGTCTCGGTCGAGAGCCTGTGGGGGACGAAATACATCCTGCACTCCGGGAAGGTACAGGCCGCTTCTGCCTTCACCCTGGGCGGGTCCGGCCAGGTGGCCCAGCTCACCCTCGGTGGGACAACCTCGACAATCGGTCGGTTTCCTGTTAAGGCCATCGCCCTGTTCGGCAGCGCCATGCCCAACAGCGACACCGACGCCTATGTCAAGTACAACAGCAGCTTCGCCGACAGCATCTACGTCAGCCCGGGAGCCTATCGCGCCCTGGTCGTGGCCGACATGGCGACCCTGGACGGGACCTGGTCCTATGTGCTGGAGAAGGAGATCACGGTCCAGGGCGACGTGACCCTGTCACCCTTGGTGGTCTTCCCCGCGACCACACTCTCGCTCTCGCCCACATCGGTCAGCGCGGGAAGCACGGTCGCACTCGCGCCCGCGATCATCAACGAAGATGGGTTCCGCCTGATCGCCATGGACGCGAATCCCGGCGCGATCTCCACCCAAAGCCACGAGCAGATCGCCCCCTTCCTGCGCATCCTGGACCAGAGCGAAACCGAGGTCTACGTGCAGAAGGTGGCGCCGCAAATCACGGGGAACTGGGCGGCGATCGGCAGCCTGGAGAACTCCCTGAACACTGATCGCACGTCCACCTACTACCAGGGCGCCTATACCGTGCCCGAGGGCGCCACCGGCGGCACCTATACGGCCGTGCTGGAACTGGACGCCGGCCCCGGCGGCACGATCAGGAAGACGGCCACTTTCCAGGTGGATGGCGCTCTGCCCGCCCCGACCCTCACCGCCCTCCAGACTCCGGTCACCCGGGAGAGCTCGGTTACCATTAACGGCAAGACCCTTGCCAACCTGGACGTGGTGCTCACCTACACCACCAACGACCTCACCCGGACAGCCACCGCCACCGCGGACGCCAACGGCGACTTCTCCCTGACCGTGACCCTCGATTCGGAGGGGGAGTACACCTTCACGGCCCAGGCAGTCCGGGGTAATGAGACCAGTGCCCCATCCAACCCGCTGCTTCTGACCGTTGACCGTACCGCTCCCGGCGATGCGGCCGACTTCAGGGCCACAGGGGTCGATGAGACCCGGATCGACCTGACCTGGGAAGCTTCTGTATCGGTGGATGTGGCCCGTTACCTGATCTACCGGGACGGGACCCAGATCGCCGAGGTGGCCAGCAGCACCCTGACCTTCCGTGACCAGGGGCTGGAGCCGGACACGGCGTACGAGTACAAGCTGGTCGCCGAGGACCTGGCCGGCAACCGGTCCCAGGGCGTGACCGCCACAGCGGTTGCCGCCGGGCCGGACACCGTTGCCCCGACCTTCCCAGAGGACCCGACGGCCACTGCACAACGAGGCGGAAAGGCCATCCTCACCTGGACGACTGCATTGGACAACGTAGGTGTGGCGGGCTACCGCCTCTTCCGGGGTCTCGCAGCAGACGCCCTGACCCAAGTCGGTGGCGACCTGAGCGCTGAGACGCTTACGTATACCGACGCCGGCCTTCTCGCCTCGACCACCTACTACTACAAGGTCGCCGCGGTAGATGCCGCCGGCAATGCCTCCGACATGGAGCCGATCGCTGTCACTACGCCTGATCTGACCATTGACGCTGTCTCGTGGGATTCGTCCCTTACCCGGAACGGCCTCCTCAAGCAGGGCGGCACGATCAGGGTGCGCGTCTTCACCGAGCCCAACCGCACGGTGACCGGCACGATGATCTACCACGTCTGGACCGGTCCGGACACAACCAACTCCCTGCAGGCCGAGGGGATCCCGTTCACGGAGGATTCGGTCGTGATCGGCCGCTACACCGCTGATATCGCCATCCCGGCCGACACCTTCCAGATCGGCGATATCGGCGTGGCCGTGACCGATGACGGCACCAACCAAGCCACACAGGCGGCAGGGAACGGACACCTGTATGTAGCAGGCCACCTGACCGTCACCGTCCCTGAGCTGGCGGAGACCTCCGCTCTCACGGGCGCCCGGATCGTGGTGAAGAGCGCCGCGAGCAACAGCGGTACCACCATGGCTGCGGAGGCCTCCGGCGACTTCACCCTGGTAGACCTCGCCCCCGCCGAGGACTACGTGGTCCAGCTGATCGACCAGTACGGCAAGTCCATGGCCGCTGCCCTGACTGGCGTCGTGGTCCAGGCCGGCAGGACCGCCTCGGCAGCCTTCACGACCCTGACCCTGCCCGCCTGGATGAAGGTGAAGGTCGTGGATGAGGAGGGCAATCCGCTCCAGGGGGCGCGGGTCGTCTTCACGGAGATGGACACGCCGAACCGTATGATCCTCGCCATTCGCCCGACCGATGCCAACGGTGAGACGGTCCTTGAGAACCGGCTCAGCGGCAGCACGCTCAAGATGACGATCGACTATGGTCTGCCCTATTCCCGACCTGAGACCGGCGCAATCACCCTTGCCCCTGGCGAGAACACCCATACCATTGAGGTGCCGCAATACGAAGCGGCCACCCTCTCCGGTACCATCACCGATGACCAGAGCAATCCCATTCACCGGGCGATTGTCACGGTGACGCAGCCGATCGGGCACCGCCGCTCCGTCTACACGGACGAGGCCGGCCAGTACACTCTCCCCGTCTATGTAGGCGCAGGAGCCACCCTCTCCGTCTCCGGCAACTCGTCACGGCTCGGGACGGTCGCTCCCCTGAACATCGACCTGATCGAGGGCGATACGGTGCTCGATCCGATCAGCCTGCCGAGCCAGCAGAGGGCGACGATCAACGTCCGGGGCTTCGTGCAGTACGCCGAGCAGGCGGAGTACGAACTCGACCTCTCCGACGGGCGCCTCAGGGCCCACCTGCGGCTCCGGGCCACCAACAAGACCCGGGGCAGCTACTCCAGCGAGTACCCGTTCAAGCTCCAGGGGATCGCCGGTGACACGGTAGAGATCTGCCTGGATGCGCGCCAGGGTGGACTGCCCGAGAAGTGCGTCGAGGCTGTTCTCGATGCGAACCTGACGGCCTCTGTGGAGATCCACGCGGTCCAGGGCGGCCTGATCAAGGGTAGTGTGAATGCCCCCTTGACCGCAGACGATGCCATGACCTACACCGTCTTCCTCATCCGGACCAACGAGAACGGGCAGTGGCGCCAGGCCATTGACGGCGGCACGATCAAGCGGACGAACCAGTTCGCCCTTGGTGTGCCGGAGGCGGGGCGCTATGAGATTGAGTTCGCCACCCCCTACGGCACGGCCCGGCAGATCGTGGATGTGCCGCATAACAAGGTGGTGCAGATCGACCAACCCCTGGCCCTCAGCAGCCTTGGGAACTTTACGGCCGAGGGGAACCTCGTGCGGGTCGAGCCCCGGGAGGTCTCGCCGGGCGGCGAGGTCACCGTCACTGCCAAGTACTACAACCCCTATGACAGCAAGCGGCCGGTGACGAACGCGACCCTATGGCTGGAGGTTCCGGACGGCACCACCCTGGTCCAGGGGAGCGTCCTGGTAAATGGCCGGGAGCCCGACGTGATGACCGCGACGACCAACGGCTACTACGAAGTCGCCATCGGCGATGTGGCGGCCAAGAGCGGCGGCACCGTCTCCTACAAGCTCCGGGTAGATGGTGAGGTCAGCACGTCCACCATCGCCCCGATGGTCCGGATCCGTTATACCCAGGGCACCAGGACCCTGACCGACCTGATCGGCCGGGCGCAGGTGAACCTGACCTACGCCTCAATTACGATGCCGCTCCTGGTCGCCCAGCCGGCCGTGAAGGCCTCCGGTCGGGCGGTGGCGGACTCCACGGTCAAGGTCTACGCCGACGATCTGCTCCTGGCAGAGACCACGGCGGGTCCGACCGGCTACTGGAGCACCACGGTTGCGCTCCCGGAGAGCGACGCCCTGCGCATCTTTAACATGAGTGCCACGAGCCAGTCGGCGACCGGAACCTACCGCTCCAACGTGCTCAAGGTGAAGTACGACCCCACGGTGCCCTACATCGAAGAGGTGGTCATGCGGCAGGAGGATGGCCGCGAGGTCACCTTCCACCCGACCCAGGGCGTGGCGGTCTTCCCCTACGTGGTCGTGCCGGACATGCCGATCACCTACAAGATCAAGTTCAGCGACCCGACCCGGGTGACGAACGTGCGGGTCCACCTGGATACGAACCCGACGGGCGTCTTCACCGAGCGTGCCTATTGGGTGGAGGAGGAGCAGCGGTTCGTCGCAGTCACCACGACCACCTACTTCGGCCCGATCTACTTCACCTATGACCTGAGGACCGAGATCGACTGGGCGAAACTCCTGGAAGATGAGGCCATTCGGCGCTCGATGCCGGAGGAACTCCAGCAGGTCCTGGTCGAAAAGGGCCTCCCGCCCACCAGTGAGATGAAGAGCGCCTCGGCGACCTACTCGGTGCCCGGCATGCCCGAGGTCACCGGCCGGGTTGAGATCCGGATGCGGCAGGGCCAGACCTACCGGCCCACCATTCTGGAGCGGACGGCGCACGAGTTCAACCCGCTGCCGGTCTTCGGCCTGACCCGGACCCTGATCGACGATCCCGACCGGGTGGAGATGACCGTCTCGGCGTACATCCCGACCGGTCTGTCGGACCCCGTCCCCGATCAGATCGATGCGGTCTACGTGCAGATCCGGCTGATTGCGGAGCATCCGCAGATGCTGGCCGGCGAGATCGACTGGTTCCATGCGCTCCGGCAGCCCTTCGGCATCCTGGACAAGCCCGCCCGGGCGGTGGAGATGCTGGAGGAGGCCGCACTCTGCATCGACGGTAGCGAGACCACCAAGGCGGTAGTGCCCAAGATCGAGGAGATCCCCGCACGCTGGGTGATCGACAACTACTTCCAGTGGGCGCTGCTCGCCTCCTCGCTCCAGATCGAAAAGGAGGACCTGAACCTCACCTTCTCGACGGAGCTGCTCGCCGACCTGGTCGCCTTCGGCATGGACCGTGACCTGGATGCGCTCATCCGTAACACCGAAAGCGCTGCCAGGATCCAGCTGGCCGACTGCGATGGCGGTGGCAGCAACGGCAGCGCACCCAGCGGTGGTGGCAGCGGCTCTGGCGGACTGGGTGGCCTCGGCGGCGGCGGCGGCAGTGCTGGGGGCGGTGGGGGTGGCCTCTCCGGCCCCGGTAGCCACGGCGGACTCGCCGGCGCCCCCGAGTGGATCTACGACCCCAGCGGCTACGTCTACGAGGCCCTGCCCACCAACCCGCTGGAGGACGTGAAGGCTACCGTTGTGCAGCACAAGGAGGACGGCTCTGTCGAGATCTGGGACGCCGAATGGTACGGCCAGGTGAACCCGCAGTGGACCGACCCCGCCGGCAAGTACGGCTGGGATGTCCCCGAGGGCTTCTGGCAGGTGATCTGGGAGAAGGATGGCTACGAGACCGGCGAGAGCCCCGTCCTTCAGGTCCCGCCCCCCCGCACCGAGGTGAACCATTCGATGATCTCCCTCCGCGCGCCGACGGTGACTGAGGTGGCCGCCATCGATCAGCGGGAGATCATTGTCCTCTTCGACCAGTATGTACAGGCCGCAACCCTGAACACGACCACCGTCAAGCTGTTTGATGCGGAAGGGTTCGAGGTGGCAGGCTGGATAGAGCCGATCGATCCCGATGAGGCGACCGGCCTGACCCGGAAGGTCCGCTTCGTCGCCAACAACAGCCTGCCTGCGGGCCAGACCTACACCATCAGCATCGATGACCTGGTCCTGAACTACGCCGGCCGTCCGCTGGCGGAGGAAATCAACCGTCCGGTTACCATTCCGCTTCCCACGCCCCCGGCTCGGGTGACCGACCCGAAGCTGATCCCCGGCCCTGACTCCCTGGAGGTGCAGTGGACCGATCCGGCTGCCCTTGACCTGACCGAGATCCGGCTGGCCTGGGGCAATACGGTCATCGGGGTGAAGCCCGGCGTACAGCGCTACCGGATCACCGGCCTGAGCGGCACGACAACCGTCGCAATCAAGGCGATTTACGGCGCTCTCAAGGAGTCGGAGTCCGACCTTCTCACTGGCACCCCGATCGATGCTACGGCGCCAGGCGCAGTCTCTAACCTGACCGTGACACCGGCCGGCACCTACCTGACCCTCCGCTGGCAGAACCCGGCGGATACGGATATCCAGCACCTGTTTGTCACGCTCTCGACCCCGGACGGCGCTGTCAACCAGCTCTTCGAGCTGGGGCCCACCGCCCGGACCTACACGATCAACAACCTGATCAAGAGCGCCGACTACCTGGTGGGTGTCATGGCACGTGACACGGCCGGTAACGACTCGGTTCGCATCACCCAACTGGTCACGACCCTGGCCAGCAACCCCAGCGGTGGTGGTGGTGGTGGTGGCGGTGGCCCGACCCCGCAGCCCCCAACCGAGCCGACCGAGCCGACCGAGCCGACTGAGCCCCCAGTCGAGCCCCCGGTGGAGCCGCTGCCCCAGGACGGCGTGATTCTGGTGGCGAGCATCAGCGACGAGGCCTCCCGGATCGCATCGGACGATGGTGCCATTACCCTGACCTTAAAGGAGGGCACCTTCCGGCAGGAGACCGAGGTGAAGGTGACCCGCCAGAACCCTCCCACCCTGCCGGCGAGCCAGCCGCTCATTGCGCTCGGCTCCGCCTACACGGTAGAGGCGGAGGGCGCCACCCCTGCCCGTCCCGTGGCCATTCGGCTCGCCTACGACCCCACGCTCCTGAACGGCAAGGATCACCGGAAGCTCGGCCTCTACCGCCAGAGCGCCAGTGACCCGAGCATGTGGATCCTGGTGGGCGGCGTGGTCAACCCCGGCAAGGGCTACGTCATGGCCCATGTAGCCGAGTTCGGCACCTACGCCGTCATGATCAATGAGCCCAGCTTCCCCGACCTGAAGGGCCACTGGAGCCAGGCCGATGTGGAGGTCCTCCTGAGCCGGCAGATCGCCGAGGGCGCCACGGCCAAGGCCTTCCGCCCCGATCAGGCGATCACCCGTGCCGAGGTCGCCAAGCTCCTGACCCTGATCCTTCTGCAAGACGAGAGCCGCGGCATCTCCCTGGAGGCCCCGGCGAAGCCGACCTTTGCGGATGTGGACCCCTCCAGCGCGGAGTACGCCTACATTGAGACGGCGGCCGCCCTGGGGATTATCAAGGGGTACAACGGCCTCTTCCGACCGGACGACACCGTGACCCGTCAGGAACTGGCCACCATGCTCTACCGGGCACTGGCCCAGAGCGAGCAGCTCTCCGGCCCGAGCCTCCCCTACACCGATGCCGGCCAGATCGCCGATTGGGCGATGCAGCCCATCGTCTGGGCCACGGCGAAGGGGCTGTTCAAGGGCGATGACCGGGGCCAGTTCCGGCCCAACGGCCAGGCGACACGGGCCGAGGGCGTCGTGGTGGTCCTGCGCTCCCTCGAAGCGCTCGGGTTGATCACGGAGCCCGCCGAGTAACTCAGACGCAGAAGCCCCGCTGCCAGCGCTGGCAGCGGGGTTTTGCATGACGGTTGGATCGGTCACATCGTGCGGCTGGCGTGCCGGGCCCCGCGGGTCAGGGCGGCCCGCCAGGCCAGGCTGACCAGAAGGGTGATCACGATCATCCAGAGGCTGCGGTAAAGCCCCGGCTGGCCTGGCAGGTCGAGGAACTCGCCGGTCAGGTTATCCATGAAGTGGACCAGCACGGCAGCCAGAATCGAGCGGTTCGTGCCGTTGTAGATCCATCCGGTCAGGATCGATGCGCAGACCACCCCGACAAAGAAGAGCCCCGACTGGAGCGACCCGAGTCCTAACTGGTGGTGGTAGGTCCCGCGAATGAAGAAGAGCGGCAGGTGCCAGAGCGCCCAGAGGAGCCCCAGCACCAGGCTGGCGGTCAGGGGGGTCCACCGGGCCTGGAGTCGGTCTTGCACATAGCCGCGCCAGCCCAGCTCCTCGGGCAGCGGGCCGAAGAGCAGGGTCGTGACCAGAAAGGCGAGGAGCGCGACCGGGCTGGCCAGCAGTTCGCCGGGGCGGCTCAGCACCGGCCAGGCTCCCGTGGTCAGGCGGGCGCTCAGCATTCCCAACAGGCTGGTCGTGGGGGCGAGGAGGGCAATGGCGCCCCACCAGGCGGGTCGAATCCGGCGGAGGTCGACCAATCGGTGGCCGAACTCCCGCAGCCCGGCGGCGCCGCCGCTCAGGTATGTCAGGAGCAGGGCGGAGAGCGGGGGGCCGGCCAGCCCGCCCAGGGCGATCAAGGCCATGACCGAAAGCGAGCCGCTCTCCCCGCGGAATCGGGCTGCGGGGATCCAGAAGACCCAAGTGAGGCCGAAGGCAAGTCCAAAGTAGGTCCATGGGCTGGTACGCATGGTCAACCCTCTCCTCTCCTCCGGAGTGGGGATTCTGCGCCCACGGGACAGGCCCTGCTTACAAGGAGCTTACTCAGGGCGGTGAATGGCAATCCACCGCCGGTGAACCGCGGTGCTCCCCCATGGGTGCGAATCTTCCAGGTGCCAGTCCGGCGACCAACGGCCTGCCAGACACGGCAGACGGTCAGCATCTCGGAATGAACGGTAGAACAGTCAAACAAGTCGCCCATCAACAACACTTATCGATCGATTCGCGCCATCTGCCGCTACTTTGGCGACGATGAACCGGGCGACTCCTATACTGACAGCGTGAACAAGTTCGCGGAAGGCGGTGGAGACCCCATGCTGACGATTGAAGGCATTGCGATCAGGGGACCTCTGAAGGAGCGGTACGACGAGATTCTCACGCCAGCGGCACTCGCCTTCCTCGTGGAGCTGCACCGGCGCTTCAACCCTCGCCGGCTGGAGCTGCTCGCACGGCGTGCGGAGCGCCAGGCCCGGCTTGATGCCGGCGAACTGCCCGACTTTCTGCCCGAGACCCAGGTCGTCCGCGAAAGCGAGTGGCAGGTAGCCCCCACCCCGCCCGATCTTCAGGACCGGCGGGTCGAGATCACCGGTCCGGTCGACCGGAAGATGATCATCAACGCCCTGAACTCCGGGGCGAAGGTCTTCATGGCCGACTTCGAGGACTCCAACTCCCCGACCTGGGCCAACATCATTGAAGGGCAGATCAACCTGATCGATGCGATCGAGGGGACGATCTCCTTCGCGAACCCCGGTGGCAAGACCTACAAGCTGAACGATGAGGTCGCGACCCTCATGGTCCGGCCCCGTGGCTGGCATCTGCCTGAACGGCACATCGAGATCGATGGGGAGCCGGCATCGGGCAGCCTCATCGACTTCGGCCTCTTCTTCTTCCACAACGCCCACCGGCTGCTGGAGAAGGGGAGCGGCCCCTACTTCTACCTGCCGAAGCTGGAGAACCACCTGGAGGCCCGCCTCTGGAATGACGTCTTCACCTACGCCCAGGCGGCCCTGGAGATCCCCCGGGGCACGGTCAGGGCGACGGTCTTGATCGAGACGGTCCTCGCCGCCTTCGAGATGGAGGAGATCCTTTACGAACTCCGAGAGCACTCAGCGGGGCTGAACGCCGGCCGCTGGGACTATATCTTCAGCTGTATAAAGAAGTTCCGGAACCGGCCCGAGTTCACCCTGCCGGATCGGAGCGCCGTCTCCATGACCGTGCCGTTCATGCGGGCCTACACCGAACTGCTGGTCAAGACCTGCCACAAGCGCGGTGCCTTCGCTATGGGCGGTATGGCCGCCTTCATTCCCAACCGGCGCAACCCAGAGATCACGGCGATGGCCCTGGAGAAGGTGCGCGACGACAAACTCCGGGAGGCAAACGACGGGTTCGATGGCACCTGGGTGGCCCATCCTGACCTGGTCCCGATCGCAGTGGCGGTCTTTGATGAGGTCCTGGGCAACGCCCCCAACCAGATCCAGCGGCAGCGGCCCGAGGTGAGTGTGAGCGCCGGCGATCTGCTGAACTTCGCCGCCACGCCTGGCGAGATCACGGAGCAGGGCCTGCGGTTGAACATCAACGTGGCCATTCAATATATCGAGTCCTGGCTGCGCGGCACCGGTGCGGCTGCCATCCACAATCTCATGGAGGATGCGGCCACGGCCGAGATCTCCCGCTCGCAGATCTGGCAGTGGCTCCATCATCGGGCGCAACTGGCAGGCGGCCACAAGGTCACCCCGAGGCTCATCCGCCATTTGATCGATGAAGAGTTGCACAAGATCCACGAAGCGGTTGGGCCACGTGCCTTCCTCTGTGGTCGGTTCCACGGCGCCCGGACGCTGTTCGAGCAGGTTGCCATGGCCAGGGAGTTCCCGGAGTTCCTCACGATCCCGGCTTATGAACAGCTTTAATCATACAGGGGAGGGCTTTTGAACATGCGGGAAGAGATCAAGAAGCAGGTAGAGGCGATGCAGCAGGACTGGGCGACCAATCCCCGGTGGGACGGGGTGGAGCGGCCCTACACAGCGGAGGATGTGATCCGGCTCCGCGGCTCCTTCCAGATAGACTACACCCTGGCTCGGAAGATGTCCGAGAAGCTCTGGAATCTCATGAAGACGACCGACTATGTGAGCGCCCTGGGCGCCCTGACCGGCAACCAGGCGGTCCAGCAGGTGAAGGCTGGCCTGAAGGCGATCTACCTGAGCGGCTGGCAGGTCGCGGCCGATGCAAACCTGGCCGGGCAGATGTATCCAGACCAGTCGCTCTACCCGGTCAACTCGGTGCCCCAGGTGGTGCAGCGGATCAACAACGCCCTGCGCCGGGCCGACCAGATCACCTGGTCCGAGGGGCATCATGAGATCGACTGGATGGCCCCGATCGTGGCGGATGCGGAGGCTGGCTTCGGTGGACCGCTGAACGCCTTCGAGCTGATGAAGGCGATGATCGAGGCCGGTGCCGCCGGCGTGCACTGGGAGGATCAGCTCGCCTCGGAGAAGAAGTGTGGCCACATGGGCGGCAAGGTGCTCGTCCCCACGAGCCAGCACATCCGGACCCTGGTCTCGGCCCGTCTGGCGGCGGACGTCATGGGCGTGCCGAGCGTGATCATCGCCCGGACCGATTCGTTGGGCGCCACCCTGCTCACGGCCGATATCGACCCGCGGGATCAGCAGTTCGTGACCGGCGAGCGGACTGCTGAGGGCTTCTACCACGTGCGCAATGGCAACGAGGCGGCGATCGCCCGTGGCCTGGCCTATGCGCCGTACGCCGATCTGATCTGGTGCGAGACCTCCAAGCCGGACCTGCAGCAGGCCAAGGAGTTCGCGGAGGCGATTCTGAAGGAGTATCCGAACAAGATGCTCGCCTACAACTGCTCGCCGTCGTTCAACTGGAAGCGCCACCTGGACGATGCGACGATCGCCACGTTCCAGCGGGAGCTGGGGGCCATGGGCTACAAGTTCCAGTTCATCACGCTCGCCGGCTTCCACAGCCTGAACGCTGGCATGTTTGAGCTGGCCCACGCCTACGCCAAGGAGGGCATGTCCGCCTACGTGCGGCTGCAGGAGCAGGAGTTTGCCATGGAGCCGATCGGCTACACGGCGACGAAGCATCAGCGTGAGGTTGGCACCGGCTACTTCGACGAGGTCAGCCAGGTGATCTCGGGTGGCATGTCGTCGACGCTGGCGCTGCGGGGCTCGACCGAGGAGGAGCAGTTCGAGCACGGCAGCAGTAGCGCTGCGGACTAGTCTGAGCGGGGTCGCTGCGCCTTCGGGCACAGCGACCCCTTGGTTTGGGTGGGGCTTTCCAGTGGCTGTATCGTGGGTGTCCTGTGGCTACCACGTAGGTCTCCATTGGCTATCACGTAGGTCTCCATTGGCTATCACGTAGGTCTCCATTGGCTATCACGTAGGTCTCCATTGGCTACCACGTAGCTCTCCACTGGCTATCACGTGGCTTTCCATTGGCTATCACGTGGCTTTCCAGTGGCTATCACGGGGAGTGGACATGAAGATTGTGTGGGAGTGGACATGAAGATTGTGTAGAGGGATGATAAGGATGAAGGAGAGGTGGAAGAAATGGCAATGAGGCCACAACCCGAATCGCAACCAGAACTGGA
>JAWLHU010000011.1:0-253981 GCA_041690255.1 Symbiobacteriaceae bacterium | reverse complement strand
GTGCAGCCGGTTCTTGACCCGCGTCTGCTCCGACACAAGTCCCCGGCGGTACTGTACCAGCGAGAGCAGCGCCCACTGCAGCGGGTCCAGGTTGGCATCCGGCAGATGCAGGACGTGCTTGGCCGTGACGCGCGCAATCGCCAGGGCATCCTGACGGTCGGTATTGTTCGGCGAATTCGGCGAGATACCAGCGCCCCTCACGCTAGGTGAGAGCGACGGTTTTGCGGCTCGTGTAGCGGGCACCAGTGGTTGGATCAGGATCAGGGTGGCGATGGAGTCTCAGGACTTCAAGGGCTCGGCTGTCAAACGCACTGCAACGCCCTTCCAGCCCCGCGTGGAGGTACCGACGGACGACCGGCTCAGGCCTTTCCTGGGCTGCCCGACCGATGGGTAGCGACTGGCTGGATGCCTGAGTCGATCTTGCTGACCAGCCTGACCGTGCTGTCCTTCCGGCGCCGCTAGCGGTAGTCGCAGGGCAGATTCAGCGGCGGACAGAGCAGACGGTACGGCTGGGTCGATCGCTCATCCCGTTCTTGGGCGGGCTGGGGGCTCGGAGAGGGCGATTCGATCCCCGTCACGGGTTGATGCTTCGCTAAGTCAGAGGCCATCAATTGGGAGAGCGATCACTTCCATGCGGCCTGCAAGGCCCTCACCGAGCACCGGCTCAGCAAGGGCCTCGTCTGCTACACCTCGATCTTCTGCACCCCATCCTCCTTGCAGGTGAGGATCACCCGCTTCTCGCCCTGCCGGCTCTCCAGGTGGACCGGCCGGCCCCAGATCTGGTAGACGTACTGCAGGGTCCGCTCGGCGTACGAAAGGTCCAGGTCCCGGCCATCGTGGTGGTGGTTCAGGTAGAGCTCACGGCGCCCGCCGTAGTCCCCATCCTCCACGACGATATAGGGCTGGCCGAAGTTGGTCATCGAGTCGCAGAGCGCATCGCGCACCCGTTCCCACTGCTTGTCGGTCACCCGCCAGTCCCCCTCCTCCTCGTCCTCCAACTCATAGACGAAGAGGTCCAGGTCCCGGCAGAGTTCCTCGGTCAGGTAGGTCCGCAGGAAGGAGACATCGTTCTCCATCTCCCGCACCTCAAAGATCTTCTCCCGGCCAAACCGGCGCTCGATATCCTCCAGAACCTTCAGCCCTACGTAGTAGGGGTTGATATGGCTTCGCCCCGGCGTGCAGACCGATGAGTGGAGGCGGCCAAACTCGACAAACTCATCATCGGTCAGGTTCAGATCCCGCATGATCCGCATGTGCCAGAACGAAGCCCAGCCCTCGTTCATGATCTTGGTCATCATCTGCGGGACGAAGTAGAGCGACTCCTCGCGGACAATGGCCAGAATGTCCCGGTGCCAGTCCTCCAGGTGCTCTGCATGCTCCAGAAGGAAGCGGAGCAGATCCTTCTCCGGCTCGGGTGGCACCCTCTTGCGCCCCGCACCTGGTACCCCTTTGAGCGGCCGGCCCGTAGCCAGACTCGTGGAGATGCCCGGTTTGGGAAAGAGATCCCCATAGGCCCGATCACCTGCCGGGCGGGGCTCCTTGGGCTCCACTGGCCGCTCCCGCCTCGGGTACGGATCAATATGCTCCGCAATCGAGAGGGCAGCGTCCAGGAATCGCTCCACCTCCAGGCTGCCTTCATCGATCCCGTATTGGCGAATACGCTGGGCGTTCTGACTGACCGTCTCGACCATCTGCCGGTTGGTTGGAGCAAACCAGATGTTGTGCTTGAAGAAGTCGGTGTGCCCAAAAACGTGCGCCACCACGAATTTGTTATGGAGAAGTGAGTTCGTGTCCAGTAAGAAGGCGTAGCTCGGGTTCGCGTTAATCACCAACTCGTAGATCTTGGACAGCCCGTAATCGTACGACGCCTTCATGGTGTAGTAGGCCTTCCCGTGGGTCCAGTGGCTGAAGCGCCCCGGCAGCAGATAGGCTCCAAACTCGTAGAGAATGGCCGCCGGTACGATCTCGAAGTGGGTGGGGTATGGGTCGAGGCCGAGCTCCCGGGCCTTCTCCCAGATCGTTCCGATCGCCTCTTCCAACACAGGCAGGTCTCTCTCATCCATGAGTAGGCCCTCCCCCCAGCGGTCTGCTTCATCTTATGCAAACCATGGGGATGGGGCCCGCCCGGGACACGCGGCAAGGCGGCGGATCATCATGACCGCCGCCTGGTTAGTTCGCGCTCCCGACCACCGTCTACCGTTCCACCAGGATAGGCACCCCGCCATCACCGATCCTGCTGCGAGCGGTAGCTACCGCCGTTTCCCGAACAGCAGTACCAGGAGACCCGCGAGAATGCCCGCAGCCATTAGCCCCCCACCGATCAGGAACCACTGACCGGAGGGCTCCGCTATGTCGGCCGCCTTCGATACCCCCTTGGCCCCTGGTTCGGCAGGGGCCTCCAGCTCTGCCTTGACCTCCGGCGCCGCCTCGGCCCCGCCCTCGAGCGTTATACCCTGAGCGGCGAGAATCCCCTGGATCCGCTCCTGCGTCTTGTCGCTCCACGTGGCCAGTTCCTTAGCTGGGGAGAACGTGGAGATCCCGCCCACAACCCCCTGCTGCATGGAAATGGTCTCCCCGGCGGAGAGGCTGAGCGGAGCTTTGCCATGCGGAGCAAACTCGACCGTTCCCTCAAGCACCTTGAGCGTCGAGCCGTTTTCGTCCTCGGTGCAGACGAAGGTCGTCCCTCTGGCACCCGCTATCGCCTGCGACATCTCCACCTCAATCATGCCGTGGTCGACCATCTTCTTCAGGTTGGTCATAATGTTGCCGGCGACGAGTTTTAGCAGATTGCGTTTGCCGGTAGACCTGGTCAGAATGACCGTGGAGTCGGACTTCATTTCGTAGGTCGTGTCGGGCAGGGAGAGGATCACGCCGCTTTCCCCCGAGGTGCGGATCCTCGTGTTAATGGGCAGGACGGTCCCCATCTCCAGCAGTTCCCACTGGCCATCTTCGTCGTCGCGATCGGGCAGAAGGTACTCGACCTCGCCATAGAGATCGCTGACCTTGATCCCGGAGTCCATCAGTTGTCCCTTCTCATCGTAGACAGGACCTGGGGGGTAGATGTCGAGATCTGATTTCTTGTCTACCACGGTCTTTCGCGGCGCTTCCCTTGCAGGGGGCTGCCAGTTGTGCGTCATCGGATCTACAGGTGGTTTCGTCGCTGTCCACTCGTAGATGTACGTGGTAGACATGGGATTACTGCTATAGAACGTCACCTCCAGCTCCAGTCTGTCTCCCTCTCCGGAACCGCTCCCGGCTGTCGCGCTGACGGTCTCATTTATGGTGCTCCAGTTGGTGCTGCTCTTGCACTCGAAATGATACGTCCCCTCACCGGTCACCATGTTTGCCCCGCCCAGGAAGGCGCGAGCGCTGCCGGAGAACTTGAACGCCGACAGGGAATTGCTCAAGGTGCCGACGCGGACATGCAGGACTACAGCCTCCCCCGCTTTGATAATCTGCGGCGGTTGGCTCCACGTGGCACTCACCGCTAATGCTTCGCCGTGCAAATAAGGCGGGGTATAGTACGTATCGGTTGGACCCTTGTACGTCGTCTTGACGCTGTACGATCCGCGGGAATACTCCGGCTCATAGGTATACGCATCCGACTCGTTGGCCGACTCCCACCCGGTCTGGTTCGGATTGTCGATGACATCAACCAGCACCCACCGATATTCGTCCGGGGCGGCAGCCACCCATGTCACGTGACTCGCCAGCGAAATGACCAAGGCGATCAGGCCCAATACACGCAGCTTCATAATCTACCCCTCTTTTTCTGATCTGACCAACAAGAACTCGCCGCGGCCGGTTCACTCCAGCAACAGCGAGTGGCAGCGAGTGCAGTTGAAGGACCTGATCACGACGGCGACCGCCGGAATCACTGAGAAGATGGTGGACCCACGATTCTTACTGAGCGTACCGTGCAGGTGCGGGGCGTTGATGGTCTCCGCGAACAAGATAATCCCTCCCATCTGGCCTGCCCTGTGCAGGGAGGCACTCCGAGCTTACGTCCACCAATTCCGGGCGTAAACTCGTAGATGGGAGGGATTCGAGGCAAGGCGCGCCTACCCCAAGGGGGAGGACGCCAGATTCTGCTAGCCGAGCACCGGCTGGCCCCGGCTGAACCACTTCTGGAGCGCCGGGTACACGTCCCGCTTCTCCGAAATGCTCACGATCACAAAACGAGGGTCGTGAATCTGCGTAAAGGCGCTCATGAGCGAACTGGTGTAGCCCCCATCGCGGATCTCGCCGTATCCGAAGAGGTTCGAGACGCCCAGCAGCTTTTGTACCAGGTCCACGCAAAGCTTGTTGTCGTTGTCGGACCAATTATCTCCATCCGAAAAGTGGAAGGGATAAATGTTAAAGAGGTCCGGATGATACCGCTGGTTGATGATCTCCCAGCAGAGTTGATAGGCCGAGGAGACCTTCGTCCCGCAGCTCTCCCCCATGCTGAAGAAGGCGTCCTCATCCACCTCCTGCGCTTTACTATGATGCTTGATAAAAACGATCATCACTACAGAATCATACTCGACACCGAGGCCGTTACTGTACTGCACGGCCCCTGGATAGCCGGATGTAGGAGGCCCGATCGCAGCCCGAAGCTCTAATCGATGCCCTTCTCCAGTACCGCCATTACCCGAGCCTCCACGGCCGCGAGTTCCTCATCCCGAAGAGGGCTGTCAACCAGCCCCTGAGCCAGACGCCGAATCACACCCTGTAGCTCCGGTCCAGGGTAGAGGATTTGCACGCCCAGATTGCGAGCGCTGTCGACGGCGCCGGGAGTAAGCCGACAGCCGTACACGACCAGCAGCTTGGGTCCCTCGCCTACTCGGGTAATCCACTCCTGCATATCGGTTGCCGTCACGAACTTGGGCATTGGGCCACCACCTTGTTCTCTGATCAAGTGCACGAGCCAGTCGCTGGGCAGCAGCACGCATTCCCCCCGCACCACCGCCCACCACCACACGCCATCACCACCAGTGATGTTGCTTCCATACTAGCCCATCGTCTTGAGCAGGTCCGAATGCGGCGCCGGGATCACCACCTTCGAGACCAGGAGTCCCTGGCTCTCCAGGCCCAGCACCCCGGCATCCACCGCCGCCTGGACGGCTGCGACTTCGCCCAGTAGGATTGCGAAGGCCTTGCCGCCGATGGCCAAGCCGAGGCGGACCTCGTATAGGGTCACATCGGCAGTCTTGACGGCCGTGTCGGCCGCCTCGATCAGCGAGGCGATGGAGAAGGACTCAATCACGCCCATGGAGGTGTAGTGGTCCGCCAGTAAGACGTCCACCGCCCCCTTGATGGCCGGGAAGACCTGCTCGTGGACGTTGGGGATTACGATACTGTCCACCAGGCAGCCCTCTGCCAGATCCCGCGCAACGGCGACTGCGTGGTCCACCGCGGCCACCTCGCCTCCGATTAGGGTCGTGTACTTGCCCGGGCAGACAGTGCCGGAGGCCAACACCTCCACGTCGGCTGCCTTCAGCATCGCGTCCGCCATGAAGATTCCGCGGGCCACCGACTGGCTCTCGATCATGCCGATCGATCTATGCACGATCAGCCCTCCCTTCGATCCGGATGGCCGCGCTGGTCACGCTTGTCACCGTTCCGTCGATGGATGAGTGAACCGGTGCGCCCAGTTTGCCCTCGGGGACCGCCGCCACCAACTGGCCCCGCTCCACCCGTTCGCCCGCCTGAACCACGGGCACTGCCGCCACACCGATATGCTGGCGCAGTAGAAGAGTCACGACCGGGGGCACCTGGGGCATCGGCCGAAGCGGGGCAGGCCGGTCGTACTGCTCCAGACCCATTCGGAGGAGGAGCCGTTTGCCGGAGATCCGCCGGGCGCTACGGTCCGGGCGGAGGTGGTATTCCTTCTCCCGCTTCTGGCGTCGCCTGCCCTCGGCTCCGAAGCTTCGCTTGAATTGGGCCATGACGTGCCTGGGAGAGAGCCCCATCGGGCAGGAGAAGACCTCGCAGAGTCCGCATTCGGAGCACAGCCACGACTGGTCGTAGACCGGATCGCTGTCGGGGAAGAGTGCCAAGGCCTGCATCACCTGGTGAGGCCGCAGATCGTGCCCCTGCAGGTAACGGGGGCAGAGCTCGGTGCAGCGGGCGCAGCGGATGCATGCGGTGCGCGCCCGACGGCGCTCTACCGCCATGTCAAGCAGTGGCCGGGCAATGAGCGGGTGGGAGCGGGGGAGCACGATGACCCCGCCAGTGGTCTTGGCGACCGGGCTATTGGGGTCAAGCACCACACGGCCCATCATCGGGCCCCCTTCCAGGATGGCCCAGTCGACGGGAGTGGCACCGCCGGCAGCCGTAACCAGCAGCGCCATCGGGGTACCCACGGGCACCCGGAAGGTGGTGGGCTTACGGACGGCGCCGGTCACGGTGACCCATTTGTCGATTACCGGCCTTCCCTCGAGAGCGTCGGCCACGTTGGCTAGGGTCTCCACGTTAGCGACCACCACGCCCACATCCAAAGGGATTCCGCCCTCGGGTACAACGCGCCCGGTCACCTCAGCCACCATGGCTTGCTCATCGCCGGCGGGGTAGTAGTCGGGAAGGTGGAAGATTTCGACCGGCGGGGCGCTGGCGGCTGTCAAGGCAGCCTCGACCTCGCAGATCGCTTCCTTATATTTGGCTTTGAGGGCGATGACCACCCGGTGCGCATCGGTCATCTCCGCCGCCGCCAGCAGGCCCGCCAGGACCCGAGGCGCCTCGTGCAGCAGCAGCTCCTGATTGGCGTGGAGCAGCGGTTCGCACTCGGCCGCGTTGGCGATCAGCACCTCGATGGGGCGGGAGAGCTTGACGTGCGTCGGGAACCCAGCGCCCCCCGCCCCCACCGTCCCGGAGCGTTCCACCCGTTCCAATGGGGTCAACGGACTCGCCCCCGTTTCGTCACTTCGACTGTATCGATGATGCCGACGACCACGGCGTCGATGGCCATGTCGCCGTCCACCGCCCGGCGAGCGGAGGAGCCTCGGGTCACCAGCACGGTCTCCCCGATGCCAGCGCCAATGCGATCGGCGGCCACCAGGACCTGCCCGGACGGCTTCTCGTCAGCGTTGACCGGCTGCACCACCAGGAGCTTCAGCCCCGTTAACCGTTCATCCTTGCGGGTCGCCCAGACGTTCCCGATTACCTTAGCCAGGAGCATAGCCGGTCACCTCCGCTCGAGTTGCAGCCCTCGCAGCCGGACCAGATCATGGGCCAGGGCGGTTACTAGGGTGGAGGGCTCCAGAACGAGACGGCGCAGGCCCCCGTCTGAGAGCCGCTGCACGTCGGCCTCGGTCAGAAGCTTACCGTGGAAGGCCTCAGACCTGGGCCGGTCCGGCTCGCCCCCCTCCGGCTCCAGAAGCGTCACCCCGAAAGAGCGGAGCCGCTCCAGGTACTCTTCGTACATCGCCCGATAGGCGGTCGGGCCAGCGCTGCGGCTCCAGCACACCGCCGCCTCGATGCGCTTGCCGGCCCAGAGGGCGGCGGAAACCAGGCGGGGCACGGTGCCGCCGTCAAGCCCGAGGGCGATGCGGGCGGCGGTAGCCGGCCGCAGGCAGGGCAGGAGCAGGCACTCGATCCCGGACAGTACATCCCGCTCCAGGTGGTTCGGGTCGTCGGCGAGTACGGGGAGCAGGGCCGGAAGCCCCGCAGCCTCGGGCATCTGTGCCGCGCCTCCCACCAGCACTGCCGCAGCGCTCTCCCGCTTCAGCATCAGACTAATGGCGCTGCGGAATCCCGGACCGGGTTCCACCAGGGCCAGCGTACGAGGAGCTGGCTGCTCGGCCTGCTGAGCAGCCAGCCGACGCTCCACCTCCGCAGTCACGAGGCGAATCAGTTCCTCTCTCTCCATCGTTTCACCGCCTCTCACGGACGGATCAGCTCCACTAGGTCGCCATTCCTCAGCAGTGCAGCGTTGGCCTCGTCGGTGTCCAGGTGCAACTCAAGCCGGTAGCGAGGACTGACCCGCACGAGCACGCTGCCCAGCGTCAGCGACCGATCGCCGCCGAATCGCACCGCGACCGTCTCCCTGTCCCGCACGGCTAACCGGTCGGCATCCTCAGGGGTCATGTGGATATGGCGGAGCGCCATGATCACCCCCCGGCTCAGCACCACAGTCCCGGCTGGGCCAACGAGGGTCAGGCCCACCGAGCCTTCGTGATTGCCAGACTCCTGCACCGGTGGGCTTACCCCCAGGCGGTAGGCGTCGGTTTGCGAGATCTCCACCTGCGTGGAGCAACGCAGCGGCCCGAGAATGCGGACCCCCTCGATGGCTCCACGTGGCCCCACGAGGGTGCAAGTCTCCCTCGCCGCAAACTCGCCGGGCTGGAAGAGGTCCCGCAGGCGGCTCAGCGGAGCGTCGCCAAAGAGCACCCGCTGGTCAGCCTCACTCAGGTGAATGTGCCGGTTGGAGACCGCGACGGGTACCATGGAGACCTGGCTGCGGAGGCGCCGGACCACCTCGTCCTGGATCAACCGGACCAGTTGCTTCCTCTCCATCGGCCGGTCACCCTCTCCCCCCGCTGTTCAGCCGTGCCAGCACGGCGGATACGATTGCATCCACGTCGGCAGAGATGACCGCCGGGGCCTCCTGGCCGACCTGGCGTGGGACACTCCCCGCCGCGGCCGTGGCTGAGGCCACCGCCTCCGTTGCCGGAGGGTATGGTCGGATCCCGTAGGCCACCCGCTTGATATTGATCAAGTGCTGAGGCCCCACGTTGTCGGAGGTGATGTTGCCGCCCCACGTGCCGCAGCCAAGGGTGAGGGACGGGGTCAGCCCTGTCGTGAAGCCAATCCCCCCCTGCGACGAGGGGGAGTTGACCAAGATGCGGAAGACCGGCTTCCGCAGGCCGAACTGCATGATCACTTCCTCATCGCGGGAGTGGATTACCATGCTGTGGCCGAGGCCGCCGTAGTTGAGCAGGTCTATGCAGACCTGGCAAGCCTCCTCCCAATCATTGACGGTGTAGAAGCCGAGGACGGGCGAGAGCTTTTCGGCGGAGAGGGGATACGCCCTCCCCACCCCCTGCAGGTCAGCCAACAGCACCCGTACGCCATCCGGCACGTCGATCCCCGCCATGCGGGCAACCGTAGCGGCCGGCTTGCCCACGACGGCCGGGTTCACCCCGCCGCTGGGCCGAATGACCACCGGCTCCAGCCGGGCGGTCTCCTCGGGAGTGAGGAAACGGCCCCCCTGCCGGGTGAACTCCGCCCGCACCCGGTCTCTGATGACGTGCTCGGTGACCACGGCCTGCTCCGAGGCGCAGATCGTTCCGTTGTCGAAGCTCTTGCTGGCGATGATCGCCGCCACCGCCCGCTCGATGTCGGCAGTCCGCTCGATGTAGGCCGGCACGTTCCCGGGCCCGACCCCATAGGCGGGCTTGCCAGAACTGTAGGCTGCACGAACCATGTCCGACCCGCCAGTGGCCAGCACCATGGCCACGCTCTTATGTCCCATCAGCTCCCGGGTCGCCTCCAGGGTCGGGGTGGCGAGGCAGGTGATGGCTCCCGCCGGCGCCCCGGCCTGCCGGGCCGCGTCGGCCAGGATTTCCGCCGTCCGACAGATCGATCGCGCAGCCCGTGGGTGCGGGCTGAAGATGATGGCGTTCCGGCCCTTCAGGGCGATGAGCGCCTTGAAAATGGTGGTGGAGGTCGGGTTGGTGGTGGGGACCAGCGCCAGGACCACCCCCACGGGGGCTGCGATCTCGATCACCCGCTCCTGCTCCAGCCGGCGAATCACCCCTACCGACCGGAAGTTGCGGATGTGCTCGTACACTTGCCGGGCGGCAAAAAGGTTCTTGACCACCTTGTCGGCCACCATGCCGATGCCCGACTCCTCAACCGCCATCTCTGCCAGACGGCGGGCGTTTTCCTCCGCCGCCCTCGCCATGGCAGCGACAACACGGTCCACCTGCTCCTGCGTCAGGTCGGCCATTGCGTCGCAGGCCACCCTCGCCCTTGCGGCCAGATCCCTGGCCGCTTGAATCGACTGTAGATCCAAATCTAGTTCAGCCATTTCGCAGGCCCCTTCCGTATGTCATGCGCGTCGCGGCCGCTCCGCTACCTCCAAAACGCCTTCAGCGAATACGTCGCAGGCCGCCTGGCAGGCGCTCTGGCTGCCCGTCAGCAGGCCGCCGCCGAAGTTGGTTTCAGAGGGTGGGCCGTAGAAGGCCGTCAGCCGCACATCAGCCGCCTTCAGCGCTAGGTCCAGAGCGTAGAGCGCCTCCAGAGGCGGGGCAATCAGGTAGGCCAGCGGCTCCCCCTCTGCGATTCCGGCCACCCGAGAGAGGTAGCTCCCGGTGCGGGTGATGAGGTGCGGGTAGAAGGCCAGGGTCGCCTCGGGGTTGGCGGCGTAGAAGCAGGCACCGCTCTCGATCATCTCCACGGCTGTCTCGAGGCCGCTCTTCACCTCCGACGGGTCGGGCCCGGCCAGTATGCCGATGAACTCCCCAGACAGAGGCCCAGACGCATGGGCGGACCCCGCATAGAACGAACGGGCATAGACCACCTCGACGGCGGCCTTCTTGGTCGCCTCGTCCACAGCGGTGTAGCCCACGTCGTCTATGGTAGCCGTCAGCAAGGCCAGCGAGCACTGCTCGGGCTTTAGCCCTAGTTGCCCGTGGAGCCCTGCGTTGACGTTCGGGATGATCCGGGCCGCCAGCACCTGTGCGCGGATCGGCGTCAGATCTCCTCGCACCTGGATCCCCCCTCTCACAGCGCCAGCTTGACGCCGCTCACCTTCGTCTCCAGAATCCGCTTGGCCAGCCGGGCGGAGTGAGCCCCGGCCTCCGCAGCCGGTATCCCACCCCGGTGAATGTTCGAGATCAGGGTCCGATCCGACTCGATGCTCTGGGCGCAGGGCCGGTAGCAGAAGTAGGCGCTCATCGACTCCGCCGTCACGAGTCCTGGCCGCTCGCCCACCAGTTCGATGATCAGCTCAGGCTGCAGCACCTCGCCGATCTGGTTCATCACGGCCACCCGGCCCATCTGCACGAAAACCGGATCCCCCAGGGCCGAGGGATCCAGCCCCTCTAGCCGGAGTGCGTCACCGAAGGCCCGCAGGAAGTCCCCCGCATTCGCCTCGATCGCGACGCCAGAGAGCCCATCTACTACTACCAGCTGGATGGTGGCACTGGCCCGGCACCGCTCCCGCACCAGTAATGCAGACTCAGGGCTAAGCAGGCGGCCCAGGTCGGGGCGCACCAGGTACTCGTGCCGGTCGGTCACCTGAGTCGTGAGGGGCAGCAGGCCCAACTCGTCCAGCAGGTCGGTCCTCACCTCGTGGAAGATGGCGTCCCGGGCGGCCGCATGGTCGATGCGGAACCGGAGCCAGGATTCGGTGTCGTACCGGGCGCCGGCCCGCCCGATTTGAATGCGAGCGGGGGTCGCTGCCGCCAGTTCCGCCATCGCCTGTGGGTCCCGCCAGGGGCCATCCGCCGGGATCGGTGCCTCTGCCCTGTGTCCAAGGCCAGCCAGGACGTCTGCCACGATTGCCTTCAACTCTTGCTCGGTCAGCATGCTGAGACCCCCTACCGGAAGAAGATCGTCGGGTCGCCAGCCCGCTCCGTCAAGTGGCCCTCGGCCATGATGCCCATCCGCTCCAACCAAACCTCAAACTGCGGGGCCGGGCGGAGTCCATGGATCTCCCGGAGGGCAGCGATGTCATGGAAACTGCTGGACTGGTAGTTCAGCATTACGTCGTCACCCTGGGGCAGTCCCATGAAGAAATTGCAGCCCGCAGCGGTCAGCAGGGCCTCCAGGTTCTCCAGGTCGTTTTGGTCCGCCTCGATGTGGTTGGTGTAGCACGTGTCCACACCCATGGAGAGGCCCGAGAACTTGCCCATGAAGTGGTCCTCGAGTCCGGCCCGAATCACCTGCCTGCTGTCGAACAGGTACTCGGGGCCGATGAACCCCACCACCGTGTTTACCATGAACGGGTTATACCGCCTGGCCAGGCCGTAGCACCGGGCCTCCAGCGTCACCTGGTCCACCCCATGGTGAGCACCTGCGGAAAGCTCGGATCCCTGCCCGGTCTCGAAGTACATAACGTTTGGCCCGGAAACCCGGCTACGCTCCCGGGCCATGGCGTAAGCCTCATCCAGCATGGCTACAGTGATTCCAAAGGAGTCGTTGCCCGCCTCGGTGCCGGCCAGGCTTTGGAACATCAGCCCGAAGGGGGCGCCCTGCTCGACCGCCTTCATCATCGTGCTGACGTGGGCCAGCACGCAGGTCTGGCTAGGAATCTCCCACGCCTGTACGAACTGGTCCAGGGCCTCCAGCACGTGGGTGACCGACTCGGCGGTGTCGTTGACCGGGTTGACCCCGATTACCGCGTCGCCAATGCCGTAAGAGAGGCCGGTTCGGGTGGAGGCCAGGATGCCAGCGACGCTGTCGGTAGGGTGATTGGGCTGTAGCCGGCCTGCAAGGACGCCCCGCAGGCCGATAGTCGTGTTGGCGGTGACCGCCACCCGCATCTTCGCTGCGGCATAGACCAGGTCGAGATTCGACATCAGCTTAGCCGTGGCGGCGATCATCTCAGCGGTGAGGCCGGCACTGACCCGGGCGATCGCATCAGGCCGGGTACGGCTGTTGAGCAGCCACTCGCGCAGCTGGCTCACGGTCCATCCCTGAATCTGCCGGAACTGAGCCTCATCCACCTGCTCCTCGATCACCCGCGAGACCGCATCGGTCTCCGGGGGGATAACGGGGTTGGCGCGTATCTCGCCCAGCGTAATCTCGGCCAGGACGGACTTCGCAGCCACACGCTCGGCCACCGACCCCGCCGCAATCTTCGCAAGGATATCGCCGGTCTTCTCCTCGTTGGCCTTCGCCATCACGTCCCGCAGATCGCGAAATGAATAGGTCTGGCCCCTCAGGGTCGTTGTAAGTCGCAATGTCTCCTCCCCCTCACGTGGCGAAGATCAGGCTCTTCACCACTACCGGGACAACGGCGCCGCCATAGAGCGGCCGGCCCACGTCCAGGTAATCGCCCTCGGTCACCCGAACCTCGTCGATGGCGATTACCCCTCGGATACCCTGGAGCGTCAGAATGGTTCCCAGGCTGCTGGCCACATCCTGCTGAGCCACCACCACCAGCGGGCAGATCCGGTCCCCATGGGGGGCCAGCGCCCGCCCGATACCTTGCGCCACACGGGTCAGCGCATCGTATGACACGGATTCCAGAGGGCCCACCGCGACGACGACGGGCCCGTCTGCCTCCAGCCAGTTCAGTTGCCGGCTGAGCGCCTCGGCCCAACACTGGCTGTCGGCGGGGACACCAGCCGGGAACGGGCGGACCACGGGCACATTGGTCAGCGGCAGGCTCACCGAGTCGGGTAGCCGGATCGTGCTGCCGCTCAGCTTCAGCGTGTGGACGCCGACGCCGATCACCGTGGCGAAGACGGTCTCCACCGGCGTCCCGACGCGGAGGCCTTTTGCCTCCAAGGCGGTCCGCAGGCTCCAGCCCATCGCCGGCCCGATGTCGCCGTGGCGCAGGGCGGCCTCCAGGCTCGGCGGCTCCGGACAGTAGAGCGCCTGCGCCACCCCGCCCGACACGACGACCTCTGCGATCGCACGGCCGACACTGAGCGGTCGGCCGTCGTAGAGCCCGGTGGAGCCTCCGCTCGGCCTGTCACCCACCAGGGCGGCGACGATGGCCTCCGCCAGGGCCTTCCCTGTTCGCCGGATCCCGTTCAGGTCCAGCGCCTGTCCCGGGTCTCGGAGCATGCCGCGCTCGCTGAGCGCCGTCTGGGCCGCAGGGCTGAGTGACAGAATCTGGCCGGTAGAAGGGTCCAGCCGCAGTGCCTTCCCGCCCAGGTTTAGGCAGGCGGTGTCGACCACCCGCCCGTTGCGGAAGACGGCAATGTTAGTGGTGCCGCCACCGATGTCTACGCCGGCGACCACGCCGCCCAATCGTTCTGAGCGGGCTGCGGCGCCCGAGCCCCGCCCGGCAATGATGGCCTCCAGGTGGGGTCCGGCCGTGGCGACCACGAAGTCACCGGCCTTGCGGGACAGCAAATCCAGTAGGTGGCGTGCGTTCTCCTTGCGAGCCGCCTCGCCGGTGATGATTACCCCTCCGCTGGAGACGTCTTCCGGGTCGACGCCAGCCTCGGCGTAGGCCCGCTGCAGATATTTCAGTAGCTGGTCACCGTGCAGGTGGTTGCCCGTCACCGGGGTGGCCCACACCTGGCTGCGCCAAAGGATTTCCCGCCCAGTCAGCCGAATGCGGGGGACGCCCAGGCCCAGCCCGTCGTTCCGGAACGTAAGGCGGCTGAAGATGATCTTCGTGGTGGCGGTACCAACGTCGATGCCGACGCTAGTCAGCGTCTCGCCCTGCCCCTGCATGTTCCGCGCTAGTCCTTCACACTGGGCAGAATTGCCTCCACGTCGCCGTGGGGCCGCGGGATCACGTGCACGGAGACGAGCTCGCCAACCCGCTGGGCCGCAGCGGCCCCAGCATCGGTGGCCGCCTTCACGGCACCCACGTCGCCCCTGACCATAACGGTCACCAGACCGCCACCCACATGCTCCTTACCGATCAGGTGCACGTTTGCCGCTTTCACCATCGCATCAGCCGCCTCGATAGATGCCACCAGCCCCTTGGTCTCGACCATGCCCAACGCGATCTGAGATTCAGCCATCGAAAGTCCTCCTCGCAACGTTTCTCGATATAACACAAAGCCCGGCCGCATCCCGGTGGGGATGTGGCGCGGGCTTCGTTGCCCAGGGTAATTCTCTTGTGGGAAGCCGCTGATTGACGGCTACTGCTCCAGGATTCTCCGGCTTACCTCGGCCAGGGTCTGGCGCCGGCTCATACTGATCCGCTGGATCTGCCGGTAGGCCGCTTCCTCGGAAAGGCCGTGGAGGCGCATCAGAGTTCCCTTGGCCCGCTCTATCAGCTTGCGGGACTCGACCTCGGCCCTGGCAGCCAGCACCTCCTGCTCCAACTGCTCGATGTGGCGTTGGCGAGCCACCGCAATCTCAATGGCGGGGAGCAGCTCCGCCTCCCGGACCGGCTTTACTAGGTAGGCAGCGACCCCGGCCTTCTTACCCTTCTCGACCAGATCCTTCTGGCTGTATGCCGAAAGCAGGATCACCGTTCCCCAGCCCCGGTCGACGATTTTCTGGGCGGCAACGAGGCCGTCCACCTGCGGCATCTTGATGTCCATGAGGACCACTGTGGGCCGAAGCTGGCTCGCCATCTGGACGGCCTCCCAGCCGTCAGACGCCTCCCCAACGACCTCGTAGCCCGTCTCCGTCAGCATCTCCGCTAGGTCCATGCGGGTGATTGGTTCATCTTCTGCCAGCAGAATTCGTGCTGTCGGCATGGCGGACCTCCCCCTCTGCTTTGGGAAATGCGATGCGCACCTCGGTTCCGCGGTCGCCGTCGCTACTGATAGCCAAGTGGCCCCGAAGGTCCTGCTCCACCAGCGTCCGCACAATCCGAAGCCCCAGGTGGCCTGACGCCTGCCCTCCGAAGCCCTCGGGCAGGCCGGTGCCGTCGTCGGCTACACGGACCTCCACCATCCGGCCCAGGTCGGAAATGGAGAGCTGGACTAGGCCCTCCTCCCCCTCCCCATACGCGTGGTCGACAGCGTTCTGCACCAGTTCATTCAGAATCAGGGCGATAGAGACGGCCTTGTCGGAGTCGATCACCAGGCTGTCGCCTGTTACTTCCACGCCAATCCGTTGCTCCGGATGGAGGAGCGAGCCCATGATGAGCCTCACGATGTCCTCGGCCATCTGCTTTACGTCCACCCGCTCGATACCGCCCTTGGAAAGCACCTCGTGGACAGTGGCTATACTTGCGATGCGGTTGATGCTCTCCACCAGGATCCGCTTCGCCTCGGCGCTCTCCACCCGGCGGGACTGGAGCCGAAGCAGGCTGGCGATGGTCTGCAGGTTGTTCTTGACCCGGTGATGGATCTCCTTGATCACCACCGACTTGATCATCAGTTCCTTCTCCTTGATGCGGATCTCGGTCACATCCCGCAGTAGGAGCACCTGGCCGGCTAGGTGGTGGTCAAATGCCATAGGCACAGCCCGAAGGACGAAGGAGGCGCACGCCGCCTCCAGGTCCACCGTCACCACCCCCACATCGTCCCGCCCCACCTGGTTGAGCCCGAGAGGGAGTTCCGGCAGAGACCAGCCCACGGGATCGGGCGGCCCCCCCAGGTCACGCAGGAACCGCTGGGCATTGGGGTTGGCATAGGAGACAACGCCGGTGGCGTCGACAATCATCATCCCGTCGTTGAGCAAGGTCGGTAGGGTGGGGACCTTCGTCGCCATGGTCATCAGCATCTCGGTCAGGTGCTCGGTGGTCTGGGAGAGGATCCCAAGCCAAGACTCCCTCCGGATCTGGTCGGTGATGTCCTGCTCCATGATCATTACTCCGATGGCACGGCCCGGCCCGCCGGTGATCGGCACGACGCACTGCCTGACCGGAATCCCATCCTGGGTCAGGGCCCTGCGGTCGGTGGTGGGCTTGCCGGTAAGGAGCGTCTCCAGCACCCCGGGCTCGTTCTCCCATAGCGCCAGTTGTCCGACCACGGGGGAGCGATAGAGGGAGCGTCCGCCCGACGGGTGAGCCTCTGCCACCACCACGGCCATATCGGGGCTGAAGGTGGGGCAGTCGATGAATACGTCGGCATGGGCCAGCTCTGCGAGGAGCGGCAGGCTCTGGGCCAGTTGTTCGATCAAGGCGATGTCGCCGTTATCCAGTGGGGTCTGGGCGGCGCAGAGGTGCCTGAGTCCAACGGTCGCACTGGGAACTGGCATGGGCTTCGCCTCCCCCTGACATGATCAGCTTTTGTGGCCAGCTGCCTGGCTGGTCTCCGCCGATGAGTCGCCCAGACCGAGCAGGTCCCTTAGCTGGGCGACCCCCTCTCCCGTGTAGGCGGAGACGGCGACAACGGGCTCTGTGAGGGCCAGGGCCTCCAGGAGCCTCCGACTTCTGGTCAGGTCGGCATCCGGATGGTCAATCTTCGTGATTACGCCGACAGACTTGCCGGGGAAGCCCCGGGCGAAACCAGGCGGGTACGGGTTTCGAGTCGAGGTGGCATCGTGTACGAAGAGGACCCACCTGGCCTCCTGAGCGCTGGGCAGCAGCACCCGGTAGTACATGGGGTTCTCAAGATACTCCCCGGGGGTGTCGGTAGCGATGCGGGTGTAGGTGATGGCCTGGGTCTTGCGTGCAGGCCCATTCTGCCCCTCCAGTGCGCGGATCAACGTGCTCTTACCCGCCCGGATGGGGCCGATCAGTACGATTTGCCGACTGCTGCTCATGACCGGGTCACCTCGCAGGTGGAGAAGGCAAGCGTACGGGATAGGTATGCACCGATTTCCCGCACCGCCGTCTCGACGTTGGAGACCGAGCCGGTGATCACGAGGGCCCCGGTGAAGCGGTCTAAGAATCCGATCTCGACGTCGGCGGCTTTGGTGGCCAGGTCGGCGGCGATCATGACAGTCTCGCTGGGGGTCAGCGTGAGGATGCCGATGGCCCCCGCGGGTTCCAGTCCCAGTTTCTCGTACAGGGGGCGAACCGGACTCGCTATCACATGCGCCAGGGTTACCTGTTTGCCAGGCACGAACTCCTGGATAATGCGGTGCTTCTCCTCCATGTGAACACCTCCGCCTTTGTGGGCATCTGACAAAAAGGCTCCTGCCGCCTGCTCAGGGCAGGCGGCAGGAGCACCATTGCTCCCCCCGAGCATGCGATCTCTCGGGGTCTCTTCTGTTGACGAGGACTAGTTCCGCGACGCCTGGAAGGGTTCCTGCCGTCCGCATGCACTAAATCTGTAGTGCTTTTGTATTGATCAGAACATGGGTTAATTGTGCAGAAAGCGATCGAATCCTCGCCGCCACCAGCGAAAGAAACGGGTGTTCTGACGGCGCAAGAACCGGCCGGTCACCGCAGCGGCAGTCCCCTCCCTGTCCCTTCTAGTTGCCGCATGCGGCACCACATCCTCTCAGTCAGGCGAAGGCGTATTGGCTCGAGTGTTCGGCTCCGGCGGCATGTCTGACGACTGGGCCAACTGGGGCGAGAGCGTCCTTGTGCGCCACTTGCGGTATGGTGCGGGAGCCCGAGACGGAATCCTACCTAGAGATGGAGGGAGCAGTAACGGTGAAGCAGCAGCCTACAGTAGACGGGTCACCCGGCCAGGAGTCTCTATTCGGACTTGGTCAGAAAGTCGGTTTCCTCCTTGGTCCCAGGGTATTCCTGATCATGTACCTGTTCTTCAAGCCTGTAGGCCTAGAGCCAGCAGGTCTTCTGCACTGGCAGCCACAGCGTGGATCGCCATCTGGTGGGTCACCGAGGCAGTGCCGATCCCAGTCACCAGCCCATCTACCTCTTCCTGGGCGGTTTTGTGATCGCCGTGGCCTAGTCACCCAGGTCATGGACCTGCAAAAACTGAGGGTGAGAACGGGGAGTTGCCAGAGTCCAACTTCGCTGCACTGATCATGCTGGCCGTTGCCTACGCCGCATTCATCGGCGGCGTCGGCTCGCCGCCCAACGCCGTCATGGTGGGTGCAGTGGCTGAGACTCTGGGAATTGAGATCAGCTTCTTCGACTACATGATTGTGGGAATACCACTCTTCATTGTCTTCACTTTAATCGCCTGGCTGATCCTGCTGAAGGTCATGCCTTCCTGAGTTCAAGGAGACGCCGGGAAGCAAGGAATTCGTCCGTAGGCAACTCGCTGAGCTGGGACCCATGTCGAACGAAGAGTGGAAGGTGCTGGGGGTCTTTGGCGTAACCGCTCTCCTGTGGATCGTTTACCCGTTCTTCTTGAAGGGCATCATCCCCGGCATCGGCGACACAATGGTCGCTCTCTTCGGTGCAGTGCTCCTGTTCCTGATCTCCAGCAGCAAGGGCAACGGTCAACTCCTGCTAGATGAGAAGACATTTTCCAATATACCCTGGGGTGTTCTGTTGCTCTTCGGCGCCGGGTTCTCGGTGGCCGGCGTGTTCCAGACCACCGGTGTCGCCGCCTGGCTGTCTGGCTTTCTAGCAGCCTTTTACGGGGTCAACTACTTCTTCATCGTCCTCGCTGTCTCCGCGCTGCGATCACCTCCAATACGGCAGTCGCGACGATCTTCATGCCCATCTTGGCCAGCCCTGCAACTGCGCTGAATATCTCCCCCGTGGGCCTGATGATGGTAGGCGCACTCAGTTCCACGCTGGCGTTCATGATGTCGGTGGGCGCGCCGCCCAACGCCATTGCGTTCAGCACCGGCTACATCAGCATAAAGCAGATGATCAAGGTCGGCTTCTTCCTCAACCTAGCCTCAATTGTCACTACACCCTGTTCGTGTACTTCTGGATTCCGTTAGTGTGGGGCAAATAGCCACCGAACGCTGCCGCCCCGCCGCCACTGCGGTGTGAAGCGTACACCACCGTACAGGGATGTCGAGGGCCAGAACTCCGGTTGAATGACCGGAGCCCTGGCCTTCCCGCGTAACCTCACTCTTCAACGAGTGGCTCTCCATGAGGTGTGCTAGTCATGGGTAAATATAATCTCTTTGACTCCACCACTAGGGTCACTCGCCTATGGCCCACTTTCTCGGGGAAATTGGCCCAGCAAGACCGCACCTGCTGGCAATGCTGACGATTTGGTGTTATTCAATACGTTTGCGGAAGGAACCACCTCCGGACCCGCCGAAAACCGATGGCGATGAAAGATTTCCTTCACGATAACCTGCAGATGAAGTAGATTCTGCAGACGTTGCTCAGTAACAAGGGAGGTCCCATCCATGAGAGAACGGATAAAGGTCCCGCCGGCTCCGGTCGTAATCGACTACATCTATCGCCCCTGGCTCCAAGAGGACGTGGCAAATGCCTTCTTGCCCCTGATGAACCTCAACCGCGCCCATGTCGTCATGCTGGCCAATCAGGGCATTATCTCACCGTCGACCGCAGCGGCCCTAATCCGTGCAATCCATGAAACCGTCGTAGCAGGGCCCACCGAGATCAAGTGGGACTTCGATCTTGAAGAGATCTACTTCAACGTCGAGGCCCACATCATCGGCAAGGTTGGCCCGATCATCGGCGGTCAGATGCACACGGGCCGCAGTAGAAACGACCTGTATGCCGCGATGAACCGCATCTTTGCCCGAAACATGCTGCTCAAGACGGCCGAATGGCTGCATCAGCTGCGGGGTACGCTGCTCGATCTGGCGAAGGCTCACGCTCATACGATCGTCACCGGTTATACGCACATGCAGCCGGCACAGCCCACTACTCTCGGACACTACTTCCACGGTGTGGCGAACGCGCTGGAGCGCGACGACATTCGCCTGCAGCACGCTTACGAGTCCACCAATCTGTGTCCCCTAGGTGCATGCGCCTTCAACGGTACCGGTTTCCCCATCGACCGGCATATGCTCGCCGATCTCACCGGTTTTGCCGGACTGGTGGAGAACTCCATTGATGCCGTTGGCAGCCGCGACTACGCTCCCCAGGTGCTGGCTGCCCTGGCCATTATGGGCATCAACCTGAGCCGCCTCGCCAACGATCTGCACATCTGGTCCTCCGACGAGTTCAGTCTGGTCGAGGTTGGCGATGACTTCGCCGTCACATCAAGCATTATGCCACAGAAGAAGAATCCGTTTACCTTTGAACATATCCGGGGTAAGGCCGGGCATATCGTGGGCGACCTGGTTGGCTCGCTCACCGCCCAGAAGGGCGTGCTCTTCGGCCACCTGCAGGACATCTGCTACGAGTCCACCTACCCCCTCGCAGACGGTTTCTCCAAGGCAGAAGCCATGCTGAATCTTATGGCAAGCACGCTCAGGTCGATGAATGTCAACACCGACGCGGCAGAGGCCCGTGCAGCGGACAACTTCTCGACCGTCACGGAACTGGCCGACGTAATGGTGCGTGAGGTTGGGCTCTCGTTCCGAGACGCGCACGCCATCGTAGGGGCCATGGTCGGCGAACTGCACGAGCACGGCGGCCGGACTGACGACGTTACCCTAGAGCTGCTGGAGCGCATCGCACACCAGCGCCTGGGACGACCGACTGGCCTTTCCGAGGCTTCACTTAAGCGGGCGCTGACGCCGAAGGAGAACGTTGCTGTTCGGTCGATGACCGGTGGACCTGCACCTGAAGAGTCCCTCCGCAGTATTGCGGCCAGCCAGAGCCGGTTCGCTGACCAGCAGGCCTGGTGGAAGGCGCAGGAAGAGAAGCTCAGTGAAGCCCGTGGCCGGCTGGAGGCGGCGGAGGCCAAGCTAACGCAGGCCTAACCAGTACTCAGTTGGACCGGGACTCGGCTTCTTCACGAAAGGATTGTCTGCAGATTTGGCACAGAGACAGGCAACCGGGGAGCACCGAGGCGAATAATGGAAAGGCAGAAAGTCATTAACCCCGAAATGGAGATGAGTTTCACCATGCCGAGAACATCCACCTCGGTTCTAGACCGCATTCGCTCCCTGGGAGCCGGGCTCTCACCAAAGCAGAGACAGCTTGCCGAATACGTCCTGAACAACTATAGGGATATCGCCTTCATGACATCTGCTGAGTTGGGCAGCGCTGCCGGTGTTAGTGAGGCCACAGTATTTCGGCTGGCGGTCGCCCTTGGCTACTCAGGCTTTCCGACCTTTCAGGACTCCATCCATGCAGTCGTCCGCGAAACCATGTCCACGACGTCGTTCCTTCCCACGCCGAATGGGGGTGGGGGACTGCTGTCACGGGTGTTCGCGAGCGAAGCCAAGCACCTCAACAAAGTGCTGGCCGGCCTCTCCACAGAGTCGTTCGACAGATCTGTTGATCTATTGTTCGGCAGCAGGCGGGTTCTGGTGGCAGGGCACCAGGCGTCGGCGGCCCTGGCTAGCCACGCTGGATACCTGCTAAGCAAGGTTCGCAGTGAAGTGTACACCCTGCGGGAGGGGTACGACGCCGGGTTTTCCGTCATCAGCGAGTTAGGCCCACAGGACGCAGCGTGGGTGCACGTCTACCCTCGCTACCCCTTCGCCACGGTGCGCTTGATTCAACTGCTGCAGGAACGCAGCGTACCGATTGTGCTGGTGACAACCAGTGAGCTGTCTCAGCTTTCCCATTACGCCACGGTCTTGATGCCAGCGCCAATCCGGTACGACGGGTTCTTGGACAGCCTAGCGCCGGTGATGTGCTTGATCAACGCGATCATCCTGGCCATCACCCTCAGGGATCAGGAGCGGACCAAGCAGCAGTTGGAGCGCTTTGAGGCCTTTGTTGATAGGATGGACGTCTTTACGCTGGACAAGGACAGGCCCGAGTCATGGGGTGATCACACCAACGGCAAGATTCTTTGATGTGCTGCGCCATCACGGTTTGGAGGTGTACGTATGGAGTTCCGCATTGAGCACGATGCCCTCGGCGAGATGAAGGTACCTGCAACTGCTTACTACGGCATCCAGACGGAGCGGGCCCAACGCAACTTCGCTGTCTCGGGGAAAACCATCGGCGAGTACCCGCTGTTCATTCGCTCACTAGCGGCCATTAAGAAGGCTGCTGCCCTGGCCAACAAGGATATCGGTGCCCTGTCGCCTGAGGTGGCCGATGCGATCTGCCGGGCAGCCGACGAGATTATGGCGGGGCAGCACTTCGGGGAGTTTCCGATGGATGTGTTTCAGGGCGGTGGCGGCACCTCGGCCAACATGAATGCGAATGAGGTGATCGCTAATCGGGCCAACGAGATTCTGACGGGCAGCAAGGGCTATGAAAAGGTACACCCCAACACCCATGTGAACATGGGGCAGTCCACCAACGACGTCATCCCTTCGGCCATGCACCTCTGCTTCTACGCCTACCTGCTAGACCTAGCCGAGAGCCTGGAATACCTCGAGCGTGTTCTGGAGCGAAAGACCGAGGAGTTCAAAGCCGTCGTAACCATCGCCCGCACCTGCATTCAGGACGCCCTGCCCATCACTCTCGGCCAGGAGTTCAGCGGGTACTGGTCGTTCATCCGTCGGCAGATCGCCCTGACGAAGCAGACCGCCCAGGACTGCACGGTGCTCCCGCTCGGTGGTACCGCCGTCGGCACCGGGTTGGGCACCTTCCCGGGCTATATGGAACACGTCTTCCACCATCTGGCACTGATCACTGGATTGGAGGTGGTTCAGGACAAGAACCTCTTCGACGGCCTGCAGAACGGGGATGTCTACGTCAAGGTCTCTGCAGCGCTCAAGAGCGCGGCCACAGGCCTCGGCAAGATGGCCCGAGACCTACGGCTCCTGTCCTCCGGTCCGCGCGCCGGCTTCAGGGAGATCGAGCTCCCGGCTGTTCAGCCCGGATCCTCAATTATGCCGGGCAAGATCAACCCGGTGATGCCGGAGTTGATGAACCAGATCTGCTACCAGGTCTGTGGCAATGATGTGGCGGTGACCATGGCCGTCGAAGGCGGCGAGCTCGACCTGAACGTCTGGGAGCCGGTGATCATCAAGTGCATCGCTGAGTCAGCTACCCTTCTGACGAACAGCGTGCGCCTCTTTGCCGATCAGTGTGTGGCTGGCATTCGGGCGAACGAGGAGGTCTGTCGCACCTACGCCGAGTCTGCGCTGGCTATCGCAACAGTTCCGGCCGCCCTGTTCGGCTACGAGCAAGGAACCGCCGTTGCGAAGACCGCGCAGGCCAGAGGGATTAGCGCCAAGCAAGCCACGATTGAGCTGGGGCTACTGACGCAAGATGAGGCCGATGAGCTGATGGATCCCCTTTCCCTGACAGACTACCAGGTGAGCAGCCGAATTCTTGCACTGCAGAGGGAGCGGAATACAAAGGGATAGAGTCTGACCCCAACAGCGCCAGGCCACCGGTGGTGCATGATCAACCTACCAGCCATATGTCACCATATGTCACGTCAACTCTAATTATGCGTTAGCCCTGGCAATGCACTGCCCGGGAGCAGAGCATAGGGCGGTCTATGTTGCTATGCCTATGAACGTTGGTGTGCCGCGTTTGCCCATACAAGGAGGCGGAATACATGGTCTGGATCCAGTTAGCGGTCATGCTTGGCTTTATCTACCTCGGTGCTAGGCTCGGTGGGGTCGGACTCGGACTTGCTGGTGGCTTCGGCGTCGCCGTACTCGTCTTTGTATTTAGACTCAAGCCCACTTCCGCACCAATCGATGTCATGCTCATCATGCTGGCAGTGGTCACCGCCGCCGGTGCGCTGCAGGCAGCCGGCGGCATGGACCTGATGGTTCGGTGGGCAGAACGCCTGCTGCGTCGAAACCCGAAGCGAATCACCTTCATGGCCCCGATCGTGACCTGGTTCTTTACCTTCATCGCAGGAACGGGCCACGTGGCTTACTCGGTCCTACCGGTTATTGCGGAGGTCGCCCGTGAGGTGAAGGTTCGCCCGGAGCGGGCCATGTCGGTGGCCACGATCGCGTCCCAGCAGGCCATTGTTGGAAGCCCGGTCTCTGCGGCCATGGCTGCCATGGTAGCCCTGACTGCAGACAGCGGCATGACACTTCCCAAACTGATGCTCATCGCTGCTCCAGCCACGTTTATGGGGTCAATGATCGCTGCCTTCGTCATGAACTTCTATGGCAAGGAAATGGAAGACGATCCTGAGTATAAGCGGCGCCTTGCAGCCGGACTGATCGCGCCGCCCGCGGCAAGGAAGGACGAGCAGTTCGAGGATGATCCGAAGGCACTCCGCTCGGTCATCATCTTCGTTCTGGCTGCTGTGGCGGTTGTGATTTGCGGCATGTTCCCCGCGCTGCGTCCCTCCTGGATGATCGACGGTACCCTGGTCAGGCTTGATATGTCTAACACGATCCAGCTCGTTATGTTGGCTGGTGGAGCCCTTATCTGCTTGGCGTGTAAGGCAGACCTGAACAAGCTCGTTAAGGGCAGTGTCTTCACCGCAGGTATCATCGCTGTGATTGGTGTCTTCGGCATCGCCTGGATGGGCGATACCTGGTTCAACGCAAACGCGACGTTCCTGCGGGGTGGCATGCAGGGCCTCGTCACCTCGTATCCCTGGGTCTTCGCCTTCGTGCTGTTCGCCCTCTCGGCGCTGATCTTCTCGCAGGCAGCAACGACCCGTGCGCTGATGCCCATCGGCCTCTCCCTTGGCATTCCGGCACCGCTACTGGCCGCGATGATGCCCGCCGTCAACGGCTACTTCTTCCTGCCAACCTATGGCACGCTGATCGCCGCTATCAACTTCGACACAACGGGTACAACTCGCATCGGCAAGTTCGTCATTAACCACAGCTTCCAGGTGCCTGGTCTGGTGGCAACGATCTGTAGTGTGACCATTGGCTTTGCTTTGCAGGCTTTGTTCTGGTAACTGAACCTTTCGGGCCATACTACGATAGGGAGGCGGTGCCTGCTAATTACCAGGTAAGCACCGCCTTCTTTCAGTTTGGGGACGGGCCACTACAGGCCGCCTCTTGTCTTCCACTGAGGGGTGTTGATCCCCAAGGATTGCAGCCAGGTGTCCTAAGCAACCAACACTGCGCAACGGTTTGCGAAGATGTCTATAGAAGAACGAGGGGGATGTGAGACGCATGGAGTCGCCACGGCAGAATCGGGACGTCCGGGTATTCGCAGATCTGAGCCCGCGTCGCTACCGGACCGGCATGTGGTCGCACGTGTTGCACCGGGTTTCGGGTGTCGCAATTGTGGTCTTCTTACTCATGCACATCTTCGAGGTTACGTCGGTCGTGCGTGGGGGCGGTGAGGGGTTCGAGTTGACGATGTCGGCACTGGCTACCAAGCCGTTCGTAATCGGTGAGTTCATGCTCTTCCTGGCCATCACCTTCCACAGCATCAACGGCATTCGCCTGCTCGCCCACGACCTTGGCTGGGGCGTGCGCAAGCAAAAGACCCTCTTCTGGGCGGCCTTCGTCATCTCCGCCATCATCATCGCTGGGGGCAGCTACTTCTTCATCATGCGGTTCCTGGCCTACCCCTGGTCCGTGTAAACCGCCTCATTTGGCATAGGAGGGATCACCGTGAAGGGAAGCCAGTGGGCATGGATTATCCAGCGCATCAGCGCTGCCTTGCTCGTAGTGTTGGTTGCGGTTCACTTTGGCATCATGCACTTTGTTGATCCGACCGTCGAGATCACCTTTGCCTCCAGCAGTCTCCGCCTTAAGGGCACGCTGTACTTCATCGTTGACGCCGGCCTACTGGCCCTGGGCCTCTTCCACGGCTTGAACGGTCTCCGGGCGATCATCTACGACTACTGGCCCAAGGCCGGTAAGGCTGCCAGCTGGATTCTGACGGCTGTCTGGATCGGCGCCGTGGCGTACGGCTCAAGCGCCCTGATGGTTTTCCTCAACGTGTAACCAGAGAGACTGGGAGGTGTGTCCCTGATGCGTTTGGAGCATCGTGTAGTGATTATCGGCGGCGGACTCGCCGGCCTGCGGGCCGCAATCGCCGCTCACGATATGGGCGTCAAGGACGTGGCTGTGATCTCGCAGCTTCCGCCCGTTCGTTCCCACTCGGTGGCCGCTGCCGGCGGCATCAACGGTTCGCTGGCGAACCATCCCGAGGGCAAGGATGATACCTGGGAAAAACACATGTACGATACCGTGAAGGGCTCTGACTTCCTGGCCGACCAGGATGCCGTTGAGGTCATGGCCAAGGAGGCCCCGCTCCGGATCGTCGAGATGGAGCACTGGGGCTGCCCCTTCTCCCGCAATGCAGACGGCACCATTGCCCAGCGCCCCTTCGGCGGTGCCGGCTTCCCGCGCACCTGCTACGCCTCTGACAAGACGGGCCACGCACTGCTACACACCATGTACCAGCAGACGATTAAGCGGGGCATTAAGGTCTACATGGAGTACCTCGTTCTCGAGCTCGTCGTGGAAGAGGGCCAGGTGGTCGGTGCGGTGATCATGGAGATGCTGACCGGCAAGGTCGGCACCGTCAAGGCCGATGCCATTCTCTTCGCCACCGGCGGTGCGGGCCGCATCTACGCCCATTCGACCAACAACATGCTGAACACCGGCCTGGGTATGGCCATGGCCTTCCATGCGGGTGTCCCCCTGAAGGATATGGAGTTTATCCAGTTCCACCCCACCGGCCTGTGGGGCACCAACATCCTGATGACCGAGGGCTGCCGCGGCGAGGGTGGCTACCTGGTGAACAACCAGGGCGAGCGCTTCATGGCCAAGTATGCGCCGAAGGCCATGGAACTGGGCCCCCGCGACATTGTCGCCCGCTCGATCCTGACTGAGATTCTCGAGGGACGGGGCTTCAACCTGGGGGGCAAGGGCGGCGGCTATGTCCACCTCGACCTGCGCCACCTGGGCGAGGCGAAGATCAATGAGCGGCTGCCGGAGGTCCGGGAGATCTGCAAAAACTTCGCCGGCATCGACCCGGTCTACGAGCCGATTCCCGTGCAGCCCAGCCAGCACTACACCATGGGCGGCATCGACACCAACGTCTACGGCGAGACCAAGGTGCGGGGCTTCTACGCCGCCGGCGAGTGCGCCTGCGTCAGCGTGCACGGCGCCAACCGGCTGGGTGGCAACTCCCTGCTTGACACCATCGTCTTCGGCAGGATCGCCGGCGACCGGATGGGCGAGTACGTGCTGGGCCAGAAGCCATCCGCCAAGTCGGACGCCGTGCTGGAGCGGGCCAAGGCCAAGGTGGAGGCCCGGTTCCAGGAGCTGTTTAACGGCGAGGGCACCGAGGACGGCGCCACCCTGCGGTTTGACTTGCAGCAGAACATGTTCAACAACGTCGGCGTCTTCCGCGACGAGGAGCGGCTGAGCGTAGGGGTGGCCAAGGTGCAGGAGCTCCGTGCCCGCTACGCCAAGGTGAAGGTGAAGCACACCGGCAGCTTGTTCAACCTGGACCTGATGCAGCAGTACGAGCTGAAGGGCATGATCGACGTGGCCGGGGCGATCGCCTCCGGCGCCCTGGCCCGCCAGGAGAGCCGCGGCTCCCACGCACGGCGTGACTTTACGACTCGTGACGACGAGAAGTTCCTGAAGCACACGATCGCCTACTGTGCGGGCGACGGCGTGCGGCTGGAGTACGCACCGGTCAACATCACCAAGTTCCAGCCCGTGGCCCGGACCTACTAAGGGGGTTATAGAGCCGATGGAGAACTTTAAGCTGAAGGTCTTCCGCTATGACCCCGAGAAGACCGAAGATCCGCATTACGATACCTACACTGTTGAATACCGAGAGGGCATGACCGTCCTGGAGGCGCTCGTCTCGGTGCTCGAGAAGCAGGACAGCTCCCTGGCCTTCCGGTTCAGCTGTCGGGAAGCGATCTGCGGCTCCTGCGCCATGTATATCTCCGGCCGGTACACCCTCTCCTGCAAGCTGCAGGTGAAGGATGCGGTGGAGGGCGACACCGTCACTGTGGCCCCGCTGCCCCACATGCCGGTGGTCAAGGATCTGGTCGTCAACATGGACAAGTTCTGGGCCAACTACGAGCGTGTGAAGCCCTGGCTGATCAACCCGGCCAAGGTGCCCACGGAGAAGGAGCGGCTGCAGAGCCCCGAGGACCGGGCCAAGTACAACATGGAGATCGACTGCATCCTCTGCGGCGCCTGCTTCGCGGCCTGCCCAAGTGGTACGCAGAACGAGGAGTACCTGGGCGCCCCCGCGATGGTCTGGGCTAACCGGTTCTTCATGGACACCCGGGATACGGCAGATGACGAGCGGCTGGAGCTGGTGGGAAACGAGTACGGCGTATTCCGCTGCCATACGGCCTTCAACTGTGTCGAGGCCTGCCCGAAGCACGTGAACCAGACGGAAGCGATTCAGAACCTGAAGAAGGCCGTCGCTGCCAAGGCGATGGGCCTGCGCAAGTAGCGTATAGGGGATAAGGGGCGGGTAACCGCCCCTTTCTTACACACGCTTCGGAGGCCATCATGTCAATGACCCATCTGGGCCATCTCGTTCTACATAATCGCCGAAGGTCTTCACGTCAGACCTGAGTCTTGTAGGAACTCAACGCCTTCAAGTAGAGGCTCCAACAGGCGGTTCACACCCCCGTAGTCTTGGGTGCGAGCCGTTTTCTCGAGTAAAGGCAGATGCCGGCGTAAGGCTCAATAACGTGCTTTGAGAGCCTTGCTGTTCCAAACTGCTCCGGGTGATGGAGTTCCATTTCCGAAAGGGTCTGTTTAGGGAGACCATGCTAAGGCATCCCATGACGGAGGTAGTAGTGAGCCGAACTCGCTCCTGGCCCTGCCAAAGCAACGGGCTGAGCCCCAGGCTCCGGCCGGTCTCCCGGATTCAACTCATCGACTCCTCGATCGTCAAAGAGGGTCCAGCCACACGGCCGGACCCTCCTCCTCTCACCCTATCGCCGCCCCACCCCGGCTAAACCACTTGTGCAGCGCCGGGTACACGTCCCGCTTCTCCGAAATGCTCACGATCACAAAACGAGGGTCGTGAATCTGCGTAAAGGCGCTCATGAGCGAACTGGTGTAGCCCCCATCGCGGATCTCGCCGTATCCGAAGAGGTTCGAGACGCCCAGCAGCTTTTGTACCAGGTCCACGCAAAGCTTGTTGTCGTTGTCGGACCAATTATCTCCATCCGAAAAGTGGAAGGGATAAATGTTAAAGAGGTCCGGATGATACCGCTGGTTGATGATCTCCCAGCAGAGTTGATAGGCCGAGGAGACCTTCGTCCCGCCGCTCTCCCCCATGCTGAAGAAGGCGTCCTCATCCACCTCCTGCGCTTCACTATGATGCGTGATAAAAACGATCTCCACATCCTGGTACTTCGTCCGCAGGAACCGGGTCATCCAGATGAACCGCGCGTCCAGACGACCGTCAAACCACACCAGCGGAGGACCCCTCGTGGGTTCTCCTTCTCTTTACTCATCCGCCCGTTTGGTGTTCAGTCCTTGCCGCTCCTTGTACTCCGCCTCAACCCGCCGCAGCAATCCACGCCAGTACGCCGCCTGGAGCATCGCCAGCGCCTGATCTACCGCCTGATCATCCGGCTCAGCCGGAAGGACCGTCAGGGTAACGCGAACCCCCATTTCCCCCCACCTCCCAGCGAGAAAGGGGTACGCCCCTAGCCTAATCCCCATGACACCAACGTTTCGCTGGGAGATTATACGCACCGATTGTCCCATTTCAGGAAGGATTTGGTTTCAGTGGGCCGAAATTGACTGATGCGAGGGCGAGGCCCATGCTCGCCCCGTCAGTGCTCTCGAATGGAGGTGGGTCGATGCGATCCAATGCCCTGAGTCAGACCACCAGATTGCGGTCTGGGCTCCTGCGAGCTGGGGTGGCCCTGATCATGACCGCCCTGCTCCCGATTCAGGCCCTGGCCCTCACGGTCCCGAGCCGGCCTGGCCCAGTCGGAAAGCCTGTCGCCAAGGAGGCGGCGGCCCTCTCCCGCTGGGCCCAGCAGGCCCCTGAATCCCTGTCCACCAAGATCGATCCCAAGGTGAACGAAGCCTTCACCAAGAGCGGTGATCAGGTCACCTACCTGGTCAAGCTCCGTACCCGTGTCGATGTGAAGTCGGCAGCAGCGTCCGCCCGTGCCGGCGCTACCCCGGCGCAGGCATCGCTCAAGGCACGGAACGCCGTGATCACCAGCCTGAAGGAGACCGCAGACGCAACACAGGTGGGCCTTCTGACCGATCTGGCTCGGCACGAGGCCACGGGTCAGGTCACCCGGGTCCAGCCGTATTGGATCAGCAACGTCGTCTCCGTCACCTCCACCAAGGCCGTCATGGAGCAGGTGGCCAAACGGAACGATGTCGAGAAGGTCGTCGCCAACACCCCCATCTACCTGCTCGGCGACCGTCAGCGGACCCCGACCTTGCCGTCGATCCGGCAGGATCTGAAGGCGACCAAGCCCAGCTCAGAACCGGCCCCCCTCGCGGCCGAGTGGAACATCGAGCGGGTCGGCGCTCCCTCCGTCTGGAGCCAGTTTGGCATTGACGGTGCAGGCACCGTCGTCGCCAGCCTCGACACCGGCGGAGACTGGATGCACGAAGCCCTCCACGACCAGTACCGGGGCTACGATCCGGTGACCGGAGCAGTCGACCACACCTACAGTTGGTTCGACCCGATCAACGGACAGTCCGCCCCGTACGATGACCACGGTCACGGCACCCACACCACCGGCACCATGGTGGGGCGCGACCCGGCGGGTGTCAACGAGGTCGGCGTCGCCCCGGGCGCCCAGTGGATCAGCGCCAAGATCCTGAACGCATCTGGCGGTGGCACCATTGAGAACATCATCGCGGCTGGTGAGTGGATCCTCGCCCCCGGCGGTGACCCCTCCAAGGCGCCAGATGTGGTCAACAACTCCTGGGGCAGCGGCCCCGGGCTCGATGAGTGGTTCCGGGATGTCGTCATCGCCTGGCGCGAGGCCGGCATTGTGCCCGTCTTCGCCGCCGGCAACGACGGCCCCGGCGTCGGCACGGTCTCGATTCCGGGCAACTACCCCGAGTCGATCGCCGTCGGCGCAACCGACAGCAGCGACGGGCTTGCCTCCTTCTCCGGCCGGGGCCCCAGCCCCTACGGTGAGATGAAGCCCGAGCTCTCAGCCCCTGGTGTCAACGTTCGCTCCTCGGTCCCCGGCGGCGGGTACGAGGGCGGCTGGAACGGCACCTCCATGGCTGCTCCGCACGTGGCCGGCGCCGTCGCTCTCCTGCGACAGGTTGACGCCAGCCTGACGGTCGATGAGATCGAGTTGCTCCTCACCGAGTCGGCCGATGCCATGACCAGCACCCAGTACCCCGACGTGCCGAACAACGGCTACGGCCACGGCATTCTTAACACCTACACCGCCGTAGGCATGGTCGTGAGCGGCATTGGCAGTGTCTCCGGCCGGGTCCTGACCAGCGGTGACGACCTGAGCGCCCCCGTGATCACCCACACGCCGGTGAGCGAAGCGTTCCGGTACACCGACACCACCATCACGGCTGATGTGGCCGATGATACCTCCGTCACCGCCGTCTACCTCCGCTTCCGCCGCCCCGGCATGCGGTGGTGGGGCATCGTAGACATGGAGCGGATCGGTGGCGACCACCGGAGCGGCACCTACGAGGGGATCATCCCCGGTGAGATCGCCAGTGACGACGCTGTCGAGTACTACATCCAGGCGGTCGACTTCGGTGGCAACAACGGCTTCCACGGCACCAAGGCCAGTCCCCACATCATCACCCTGCTGGACGGGATCACCCCCGGCTACATGGAGGACTTTGAGGGGTCGGCGGTTGGCTGGGTGGAACTCGGCACCCCTGAAGGCACCTGGCAGGTTGGCGAGCCGACCTCCGGCCCCGGCGCAGCTCACTCCGGCACTCAGGTGGCGGCCACCAAGCTGGCTGGCAACTACCCGGACTTCGCCGAGTCCTTCCTGGTCTCCCCGCCGATCGACCTCTCCGGCGGCCCGGCTGCCCTCCGGTATCATCACTGGTATGAGCTGGAGAACAACTGGGACTACGGCATCGTGGCCGTGACCGGCGACGGTGGCCAGAACTGGGAGATCATGAGCGTCTTCACAGGCGCCAACGGGCAGTACGATGAGGGCGTCGTTGACCTCGCCGCCTACGCCGGCAACCCGGCGGTCTTCGTCGCCTTCGTCCTGGCCTCCGACTCGGTCATCAACATGGCTGGCTGGTATATCGATGATGTCGAGCTGTACAACGACAGCCAGGCCCCCTCGGTCCCGAGCAACCTCATGGCGACCCCCACGCCCGTGGGCTCGATCGCCCTGCACTGGGATCCGGTGACGGCGGGGGACTTCTCCCACTACACGGTCTACCGGTCGGGAGACAACACCACCTTCGACCCGATCGGCACCACCGGCAGGGCCGACTTCGTTGACAGCAACGTCAGCGTCGGGACGACGTACTACTACGCCGTCTCCGCCAGCGACACGTTCGGCAACGAGAGCCACCTGTCCGATGTGGCCTCGGCAACCGCCCCCGACGTGACCGTCCTCTTCCACGACGACATGGAGGGCGGCGAGGGCGCCTGGACCCACAGCGGTGCCGGCGACTCCTGGGAGTTGGGCACCCCGACCTACGGTCCTGCCGGCGCTGCGTCTGGCACGAACCTCTGGGCGACCAACTTGGACGGTGACTACGTTGACTCCACCAACGCCTCCCTGGTCACCCCGCCGATCGATCTGAGCGGCATGTCCACCGCAGCGCTCCAGTTCAACCACTGGTACTCGATCGAGCGCAACTTCGACTTCGGGCGGGTGGAGATCACCACAGACGCCGGCTCCAGTTGGACCCAGCTCTCGCAGTACACCGCTCCGGGCAGCGGCGGGCAGCCGGTCGGCTGGGAGTCCCCCCTGATCGACCTGACCGCGTACGTTGGCCAGACGGTCCAACTCCGGTTCCGCTTCACCAGCGACACCTCGGTCGTCTACCCCGGCTGGTACATCGACGATGTGACAGTCGCCGGCACGGCCAGCGGCTCCAACCAGTACGACCGGAGCCTGGCGACCAAGGAGCCCCGGATCGAACTGAAGAACAAGCAGAAGCCCATGGCCCCGCAGCGGATCGAGATGGTGATTCCGAAGGGGCGGCCCGGCTCCTACCGGCTGGACAAGTCCACCGGCACGGGTGGCGTCTTTACCCAGGGAATCGGGATCACATCGCTGCCTGTGGCAGATGCCACAGTCACGATCATGGAGACCGGGCGGGTCGTCCGGACCAACTCGGTCGATGGCTCCTTCCAGATCACCCTGCCGGCCGGCATGTACACCCTCCGGGCTGAGGCTTACGGGTACTACCCGCAGGAGCGGACCGTCGAGGTGATCGATGGCAGCGATACCTCCGCCATCTTCATGCTGGAGCCGATGCCCCGTGGCATGATTCACGGCGTGGTTACCGACGCCCGCACCGGACAGCCCGTCCAAGGCGCCCGGGCCTGGGTCGCCGAGGACCTGCGGATCCCCATGGCCACCACCGACGAGAATGGCCAGTTCAGCCTCGATGTCCTGGCCGGCTCTTACACCGTCGAGGTCCGCCATGGCAGCTACTATCCCGCCAACACCCCGGCCACGGTACCGGGTGACGGCTCGGTCGATGTCGCCGTTGCACTCACCCCGTTCGTCGGCATGCCCGGCGAGATCGGGTACGATGACGGCGTCGCCGAGAATGCCTGGGGCTTCTACGCCGCCAACAACGGCTGGGCGGTGCGCATGAGCCCCGAGCGTCCGGGCCAGACCATGTTCGTCACCGGCGCCCGCATCTACCTCTGGGACGAGTCCTGGCCCTCCCCGGGCGGCAACTCCTTCCAGGCAGCGATCTTCGCCGCCAATCCCGATGGCACCCCCGGCGCCCTGCTGGCCGGTCCCGTCCGGGTGGAGAACGGCGTGCGCGGTGCGTGGAACGACGTCGATCTGAGCGACTACGGCGTCATGGTGAATGGTGACTTCTACGTCGCCTACATCCAGGATGCCGACTATCCCGACGTCCCCGGCATGGCCGTCGACGAGTCGACCCCAGACACCGGGCGCAACTGGCAGTATGTCGAAGGCGCCTGGTCCGAGTGGGCCGACAGTGGCAACCTGATGATTCGGGCGCTGGTCCGCTATGGCGTGGACGCCCCGACCATCACCAACCCGGTTGATGGCGCCTTCACCAACAACCCCGACCTCCTGGTGGAGGGCGAGGGTGTGGCCGACACCACCGTCCAGATCTACGCAGATGGCGCCATGGCTGCTGAGACGGCGCCTGACGCCAGCGGTCACTTCAGCGCTGCCATCAGCCTGAGCGAGGGCGAGCACGCCCTGACCGCCACCACTACGGTGGATGACGGCGGTGTCACCGACCCCTCGGCTCCCGTCCATGTGATCGTGGACATGACAGCTCCCGAACTGACGGTGACCACCCCCGAGAACGGGAACAGCCAGAACCACCGCATCCTGACCATTAGCGGCCAGGCCCTGGACGCTCACCTGGCCGGCGTCTCGGTGAACGGCACCGAGGCCGAAGTCCAGGCCGACGGCTCCTTCACGGTCGAGATCATCGGCCAGGAGGGCGAGAACCTGCTCCAGGTGGTCGCCACCGACATGGCCGGCAACGCCACCACCGTCGAGCGGACCGTCATGGTCGACAGCCAGGCCCCGGTCCTGACCAACCTGCAACCCGCAACCGACCAGGATCTAGTCTCCGGTGACACCCTGGCCGTCTCCTTCGACGCCGATCCCGGGCTGGCCATGGCCGCCTATCGGATCGTCCTCGACATCGGATCGGGCAGCCAGTCGACGGACAAGGCCGGCAGCCTCAGCCTCGAACCTGGCGAGATGGCCATGTCCGAGGTGAGCCCCGGTCACTACGAAGCCACCTGGACAGTACCGGACGGCCTCTCGGTCGACGCCGCCTACGTCCAGTTCCGGGCGGTCGACGCCGCCGGTAACACCACACGCCTGACCGCTCCGGGCATCCTGCACATCTCCAGCCATCCCGGAAACGGTCCGGACGCCGTGATCGACGGGCCCACGGAAGGGCGAGTACGGCAGCAGCTCTCGTTCAACGGAGCGGGCAGCACCTCGCCAAACGGGCAGATCGTCTCCTACCGCTGGGAAATGGGCGACGGCCGGGTCTTCACCAGGTCCTTGGTTCGCACCAGCTACCGGCGGGCTGGCACCTACACCGTCACCCTGACGGTGACCGACTCCACCGGAGCCTCTGCCACCGCCACACTCGTCGTTGAGATCACGCCCTAGCATCTGCCACAAGTAGGAAAGGAGGGAACGGGTTTCCGTTCCCTCCTTTTCTTTGTCAATCCTATCATCCACCCCTTGTTATCTGGTGTTAAATGTCTATATGTATTGCACTATCTGGCTAGCGTTCCTTCCGGTAGCGTGCTATACTCACAATGCACGAACATCATACAAATTCAGGGATGCGACGATCGCAGGTCTTTACCTGGTCACCTTGACCTGCAGGAGCAAGTGGTGAAACCGCCCCAGCCGTGTTTACGGCAATGGGGGCGGTTTTTTGTTTGGGCCGCCAGACCACCTGCATCTCCCCTGACCCCCTAGCCCCGGGCGGCTGGTAGGCGACCAGAGAGGCCGTCATGAGCCGGATCAGATACCGGGTCTCATCCGGTGACAGTTCCTGCAACGGGTTTGCCTCCCGGGTACAACGCAACTGCCGTGCCAGGGGGGCCTGGAACATGGCGAGCAAGCCCCTCGACTCGTCCAGCGAGACGGTTGCGGCTGCCAGGTCTCGCTCCAGGCGCTCGATCAAGCCGCTGTAAGCCGGTCCCGACAACTGTTCGTCCAGATACTGATCCTCCAGCCGCTGACGCCGCCGCAGCAAGGTGGCCAGCTCCGCCTCCCCCCGCCTGACCTGCTCCCTTGCGGTCAACGCCTCTTCCTTCCAGCGCTCCTCGACCCATCGTAGGTCTGGCTCGGGAAGGTGGTTCATCAGTTCCCTGAGAAGGGCGCTCTCCAGCGCCTCGGCATTCAGGTAGGCACAGTCACAGCGATGCAGGATCGTCCGCCCGGTGCAGACGTAGTATCGCCGCCCCCGGCCCCGGGACCCTGCAAGCGGCTCGCCGCACCTCAGGCAGCGGGCCAGACCGGAGAGTGGGTACAGGGCATGCGGTGATCGCTTCACCCGGCGCCCCCGGAGTTGCTCCTGGACACGCTGGAACTCCTCTGCTGTGACAATCGTCGGTGCCGCTTGCGTTACGGCTACAGCATTCCGCGATCCATAGCGGTACTCTCCTGCATAGAGCGGGTTCTGCAGGATCCGGCTTATATAATGAAAGCGCCATTGCCGGCCCATCGGGGTGGGAACCTGCTCCTGGTTCAACAGCCGGGCGATCGCCCCGGTGCTCATCCCTCGCAGGAAGGCATCAAAGATGCGCCGGACCAGGGCAGCGGCCCCGGTCAGATCACCGGTCTCCTCATCGACACCGTCCAGGGCCCAGGAGCCATTCGCTCCCTTTCGATAGCCCAACGGGTAGCGCTGACCTGCGTTTCGTCCCTGCTCGGCCCGCTTCCGCTTCCCGCTCAGGGTGCGGTCACGGATTAAGTTCCGCTCGAACTCAGCGAAGGAGACGAGCAGGTTGAAGATCATCTGCCCGATCGGGCTCTGGGTGTCGAAGTTCTCGGTCGCTGAGCAGAGCACAGCCTTTCCCGCCCACTCCCGCCGGACCAGGGTGACGGTGTCCAGCAGACTGCGGGAGAGCCGGTCCAGCCGGTAGACCACCACACAGGTAGCATCGCCTTGCTGAATCGCTTCCCGAAGACGGGAGAGGGCGGGGCGCTCCAGGGTAGCCCCGCTGTACCCATCATCGATATAGACCAGTTCCTCCCGAAACGGCCAGCCCCGGCTGCGCACGAAGAGTTCCACCCGCTCCCGTTGCACATCCAGCGTGGTTCCGAGTCCCTGCTCGTCAGTGGACCAGCGAATATAAACGGCCACCCGATCCGGCTCCGCTGTGGGACTCCACATCTTCCTTCCCCCCCATGAACGTTGATGGCATATTTTTGTGAAGGTAGGTGGTACATTCTTACGCCGGGCCCTCAGAAAAAGGCCCGGAACTATCGCACAAATATGATTGACACTCACTTGGGTTGTCGTATACCATTGCGCGGAACTCGTATTATTTTCTGATAAACAAATCTTTTCCCAATACCGGTTCCTGCCCAGGTGCCGGCTCCGACCACAAGATAGATAACCGAACTTCTTACAGTAGGAGGGTGAACCAGGTGCTCAAGAAGCTCATGTCGATCCTAAGCTCCCTGCTCATTATTGCAGGGTTGCTCGTACCAACGATCCCTGCCTTCGCAGACCAGAGCGGTAGTTGGTCGATCTCATCAGGAGCTGTCTCGTATCAAGACGGCAACACGGTGATTACTTACAATGTCAACGTAAGCGGTACTGCGAACGCACTTAGCCACTACAGCATCCAGACGTGCTTCACGTCCGACCCCGGCATCACGAGCTCGTCCGACAACGGCCCCACCGTATCCTGGATGAACAAGGATGGATCGTGGGAGAACGATGAGGATAACCCTTATTCGGGCCCCGTGGTGAAGTCTGTTACCGGTTCTGAGCAGAGCTTCGCGGTTACCGTAACCTACCCTGGCCTGTGGCAGACCACGTCGGGGAAGGCTTTTGCCAAGTTTGGCAGTCACGGTGTCGTAACAACCGTCACCGTTCCTGACTGCTCTGCGCCCAAGGTCCCGACGAAGGACTTCACCATTTCGAAGTCCGCCAGCCCCACCGCCTTTGAAGGGGCGCAGACTGTCACCTACTCCTACACCTTCACGAACACTGGTGAAGTTCCGCTGGACATCACTTCGGCAGTGGATTCCCGCATCGGCGATATCATCTTTTCGCCCAGCACGGTTTTGGCTGGCGGTACTGCCACAGCAACTGGCACCGAGACCTTCGCGGCCTTGGCCGACGGCAGCGAAGATGTGTCCTATACCAACGTAATCACCGTCAAGGCATCGTATGCCGGCACGGAAGTCGACACCAAGCAGGCCCAGGCGACCGTGATCCAGACCGCACCGCCCCTGCGTGGCGCCTTTGCTGTCACCAAGACGGCGAGCCCGACCGCACTGAAGAGCGGCGGTCCGGTCACGTACACATACTCGATCACCAATACGGGAAGCATCCCGCTCACCATAGTCAGCACCTCTGACGACAAGATCGAAGGCGTTTCCACCCTGTTCAGCGGGGTCACCCTGGACGCCGGCGAAACGGAAACACGGACCGCTACGAAGACGTTCCCGGTCATTCCCTTCGGCGGCACTGCGACTTCGGAGACCAATACCTTCACAGTCACGGTCAACGACGGCATCGGTGACATGACCAAGACGGCCACGGCCACCGTCGCCAACAATCCGCTGGAGAAGGTCAATCTGACCTCGATCTGCACCACGGCGGAGACCAACCTGCATACCTGGCGGGTAACCAACCCGAACAACCAGGAAGTGACCGTTGTCTGGACGGTCCTCACCGGCGGCTCTGGCACCGGCACCCTGACGGTCCCGGCCAGCGACGTCGCCTTCTTCGAAACCATCTCCCCGCAGGCCGCTGGTACCACGGTCAACGTGAAGATCGAGATCGATGGGTACAAGCAGGCGCAGAAGGCCGCGAACAACAACCTCTGCTCCCCGCCCACCCCCACCCCATCCTTCACGGTCGACAAGACCGCTAGCACCGACAGCCTCCCTGGTGGAGCTGGCGAAGTAACCTACACCTACTCCATCACCAACACCGGCAATGTCGATCTGAGTATCTCCAGCATCGCGGACGACATGATCCCGGAGGTGGCTGGCCTCTTCCCGTCCACGATCGGAGCGGGCAATACCATTACCCGTACCGCTTCCAAGACCTTCGCGGCGCTGAGTCCGACCGATGCCCAGCGGACCGAGGTCAACACCTTCACCGTGACCGCCACGTATGAGGAATGGGAGGATACCCAGGAAGACACTGCGTCGGTCCTACGGACCCCGCCCGCTGGCAGCCCGGCCATTACCGTCGCCAAGACAGCGGACCGTCAGACCTTGACCGGTGCCGGTACGATCACCTACACCTACACGATCACCAACTCCGGCAACGTCCCGCTGGTGATTAACTCAGCGGTGGATGACAAGATTGCGACGCTCACCCTGAACGACTTCAACTGGCCAACCGAGGAGTACATCCTCCAGCCCAATGCGTCGGTCACCGCTTCGGACAGCAGGGCCTTTGCGGCCATTCCTCCCGACAGTGATGAGCAGGAAGAGACAAATATCTTCACCGCTACCGGCATCTACAATCAGCAGACGGTGTCTGACGACGCAACCGTCACGGTCACCCTTCTCCCGGTTGAGCCAGACCCGGACTTTGAGGTGACCAAGACTGCCACCCCGTCCAGCCTGGTTGGCGGTGGTACCGTTACCTACATCTACACCATTAAGAACACCGGCAACGTCGATCTCGCCATCACCGATGTACTCGACGACAAGATCGACACCGTGGATGTCCTGGACTTCTTCCCAGAGGACAACGTCGAGTCCTGGCACATCCTGACCCCCAACCAGACCGTCACGTTCAGCACGACGAAGAGCTTCCCGAACGCCAATCTGACAGAGACCAATACCTTCGAGGTGGTGGGCTTCTATCAGCGGGGTGAGCGGGAACTCACACGCACAGCTGCGGCCACAATAACCGTAACCAAGTCGACAACCCCGCCCCCGCCGCCGCCTCCCACTCCGGATGTGGTCAACTTCACTGTGACAAAGTCGGCCAGTACCACGAATGATCCGGCGACCGGCTCTTCCTCGGTCAGCCTGAACAATGGTGGCACCGTCTACTACTTCTACAACGTGACGAACACGGGCACCACGCCTCTGGTGATCACGGAGGCCACCGATGACAAGCTCGGCAACGTAGCCTTCACGCCGAATGTGGTCTCGGTCGGCGGTACGGCGACGGCAACCATGCAGAAGACGTTCGGCGCTCTCTCGGTCGGCAGCGCCCCTCAGGTAGAGACGAATACCATCTCTGTCACGGGCGTGTGGGGTTCGACCACCGTCGGCCCCAAGACCGCTTCGGCTTCGGTTACCAACAACGCCCCCGAGGGCGGCACCGTCACGGTCCGGGTCTTCGACAACAGCCCCCGCAACGAAGGTGTCCCGCAGCCAATCCACAACGCTGATGTCTCCCTCTCCAACGGCATGACTGGCCATACCAATGCCAGCGGCGAGATCGTCTTTAACAACCTGGTCTACGGTTCGTATAGCGCAACCGGCTCCTCGGTCGACCCGGTAACCGGCGTTGAGCCCCAGTCCGGCGACGGCAGCACGTCGATCGACTCCGCCAACCCTGACGGCGTGATCAACATCCTGCTCAGCTGGACCCCGGCCCTCGTCGGTATCACCTCCTTGCCACCGGTCCCCGTCGAGCCGCTGGGGAAGATCACGGTTCTCGTCCTGGACGGCAGCCCCCGCAACAACGGCAATCTCCTGCCGATTCCCGGCGCTGACGTCATGCTCGCCGGCATTAAGGGCAAAACCAATGCCGATGGTTTGATCGTCTTCGACAACCTCGAGTTTGCGGACTACACCGCTCTGGCTGAGGCGATTGACCCGATGAATCCCACCCTCGGCGAGAAGAAGTCCGGCTCGGGCTCCACACCGATCAACCTGGCCAGCCCCGAGGGGCAGATCACGATCGTTCTCATGTGGGACCCGCCCCTCGCCAGCGCTACAGCAGTGGGCTCGCTCCAGGGCCGTATCTGCGCCCCGCGTGCTCCGGGCGCCGAGATCGTGGCCACCCACGAGAGCGGTGTCACTGCCCAGACCTTCATCGCCGCTACCGGCATTCTGGGCGCATGGATGGACTACGCCCTGACCAACCTGATCCCGGGCAAGTGGACCGTTACTCTCAACAACCCGGGTGATGCTCCGGCCGAGCAGACAGTCACCGTCGTCGAGGGTCAGGCTGTGCAGGTCTCCGACTTCACCCTGGCCTGCACCGGTGCACCTGCACCTATGCCCACGCTGTGGATCTACTACGCCATCGGCGCCCTGATGGTGATGGCCGGCCTCTATCTCCGCCGCTTCGGAAAGGCTGAGGCGTAATGAGTGATGAGAATACCCGGCGGGGACACCGCCCTCGCCGGGTAACCATCGGAAACCTGCTCGTGATCGTGGGGGCGTTAGTTCTGCTAACGCCCCTTGCCTTCTTCGGGTACAACGAGTACATGTACCGCCAGGAGATGGCGGCTGCCGCCGAGGAACTGAGCCCCGTGGTGCTTACGCCTGTGGGCGAGGTCGTGGAGCCTCCGGAGCAGATCTCCCTCTCCGAAGGAGCGGCCGATCAGTTCGAACCGAACCTTCCTGGTGAGCTTCAACTCCTGCAGATCGATCGCTCCAAGGGCATACCGGTCTACGAGTTGGAGATCCCGAAGCTCGACTTGCGCTACAAGGTGGGCGAGGGGACGGAGAATCCGGTGCTGGCCAGGGGACCGGGGCACTACAGCAACACGGTGCTGCCGGGTGAGGAGGGCAACGCTGCACTCGCCGGCCACCGCACGATTCGCGGCAGGCCCGCCTTCTTCTATGCGGTTGATGGGCTCGAAGCGGGCGATCTGATCTACGTGAACTACGCGGACACCCGCCTGACCTACCAGGTGGAGCGGGTCTTCCTGACCACCGCCTACGACCTCTCCGTCCTTGATGCCACCCCCTACTCAGCCCTCACCCTGACAACCTGTGATCCCCCGGGCACCGATGAACGCCGACTGATTGTACAGGCCAAGCTAGTCAAGATGACTGACCAGTAGTCACGGTTGCTTGTGCGAACCAAGCAAGAGAGGGCAGCGGATGGCTGCCCTCTCTTGCGTTTCGTGTATATACTTTTATATCTGTTACCGCTGAGCGGTGGTAACCGGAGTAAGGGTCTGAGCAGCGACAACGCTCAGGATGCCACGGCCGCCGAAGCTGGCGGAGAGGGTGCTGTTGCTCCAGTCCTGGGCGATGTGGTTGGCGGCATCGAAGGCGAGAACGTCGCTCTGCGCCTCAGCGAAGGTCGGATCGATGGCGACCCAGCCCTTCTCGGCGTCGTAGTACTCGGCCCACACGTGCCGGACCTGAGCGTTCAGAGCGCCCTCCAGGCCGGTGTCACGTGCCCAGCCATAGACCAGGCGAGCCGGAATACCCGAGGCCCGAGCCATGGCGACGAAGAGGCTGGCGTATTCGGAGCAGACACCGGTACCGTTCTCGTAGCCGGCGAGGGCGCCCTTGTTGCGGCTGGTGGAAGCGAGATCGTAGCTGAGCCGGTCAACGACGAAGGTGGCGATCGCCTCAACCTTGGCCGTGGTCGTCTTCTTGTTGAGGGTGAGGGCCCTGGCCCTGGCCTTGATCTCAGCGTTGTCCGACTCGATGCCGGCCTCAGGCTGCAGGTACCGGGCATCTATCTGCTCCTCGGTGATCACCTCGGCGCCCTGCGCCAGTTCCACGGTATAGACCTGTTCGAAGGTCAGGACTGCACCGGCGGGGACGCTGCCAAACTTGTAGGTGGCCTCGATACCAGCCGGGGTCTCCCGGGTGCTGGTCGGCTCGGTGGTGAACTTGACCGCCAGGACCTTCTGAGTCCCGAGTTGGTCGAGAACAGTTGGGGGTACCACGATCGTCAGGTTATTCGCTTCATCCTTGGTCACGTTGCGAACCGTTACGCTGGTCCGAACCTCCACGAGCCGCCCGGCAACGGTGGCGACCGATGTAACGGCGTTGGTAATGGTCTGCTCGCCGGCGGCGGCAGCGACGCCCGGCATGGCAACCAGTGCGACCGCGATGAGCGTGGTGCTGATGAGGTTCCGGATGTGGCGCATCATGCAGAACGCCTCCTCCCGAGATTCCCCATTCCCCTTGAAAGGAGATCAGGTCTCTCAGGCGAAGGCCTGGAGTCCCTGGTCTTCGGCGGCTCGGCGGTCATAGGCCTTATCGGCCCTTAGACCCGTAGCTTTGCGTCCCCGCCTTTCGACGGGTTTGCCCTTTCGGTCCGGGTGGGTGATGATCATAGGAAACCAAAAAGCCTATCTCTCGCCGTTGGAGAGATAGGCTTGATAAGCCAAATCAGGCTCCTTCGGCGGCCCGGCGATCGTTGACCTTGCGGTCTTTAGACCCGTAGCTTTGCGTCCCCGCCTTTCGACGGGTTTGCCATTATCGAGACCCCTGGTTTCTAACCTCAGTCTAGCAATACCCCTGGGGCTTGTCAAGCCATTCTGCCAAGTTTGCGTACATTCTCTCACAGCGACCAGTTCGCGTAGAGCGCGCCCTCATTCAGAAGAAGAGACTCCGAGTGATATACTTCTTGAACTCGCCCATGGAGCCGGAGGCATCGCGCATGGCGAGCACGACAGCGGAACTGCTGGGGCGCAACTCCTGCTCCCACACTTTAAAGCGGAGATCATCGTTGGAGATGTTGCCGAACCCCGGCATACCGAGGCGGGCGTTCCGTTTCAGGTTCTCCATGATCGTGCGCTTCCGGTCGAGGTTGGCCATCGGTCCTTTCTTGCGGACCTCCGTATACTTCACCGTCTCGGTTGGGATCTCCTGGGACGCCTTTGGACGAAGATCGGGCAGGCCCAGGTCCTCGAAGATCAACTCGGCCAGCTCATCGACCGAGACTTCCGCTTCATAGTAATCCACACCTGGCTGATCTCCCGGCTGCCTTCCCTGACCGGTGCCCTCGCTCGATCGTGGTCCTCTTGCCACGAGATCACCGACCTCGGAACCACCCTCCCCCTGGCCAACCCGCTTCCCCTGGTTCGGATCAAACCGGAAGCGATACTCCTCCAGTGTGCGGATGGGCACCTTGATCAGTCGCTTGCCGTCGGAGGTGATAATCGACTCCTCTGTTGTTCGCTCTCCCCGACAGAGCCCGTTCGTGGTACCATAACGTTGGCTGTCGCCATCGCGGGCGGCGTACTTCCATGTGGTTGGGGGGCCCATTTGAGCATGCTGGCAAAACTGCAGCAGGTAGCGCAGGAGGGGACGATCAAGCTCACTCACGCCTACCTGGGGCATATCAAGCGTGACGAAGATCGGAAGGTGCTGGCGCACGCCGACGCTCTGTCGTGGGATGAGGTGGACCCAAGCCTGAGGGGCTTGTTAACACAGCATCTGTTTCAGGCGATCGAGGGGGCGCTGGGCGAGGTAAACTTCCCCTGCATGTATACCGGCGAGGTACTATCCGTCGAAAAGGTAGCATCTGCGGACTTTGATCGGCTGAAGAATCGACCAGCGGTCGAGGTCCTGGAGGCGATTCGGGACCTGAAGGAGATCCAGACCGAGGTCTTCCTCGAACTTGGCAATGTCCTGGCATACAAGGTCATGGCGGCCGGGGCGATCAAGAACCATCTGGTCTCGGTTCTCCGGTTTCAGATCGTGCCATCACTGGGCGCACCACCTGTACTCTTCAGCTTTGCAACGATCCTGGACCTTGATGACCGCGAAGAATCGCTGTTCGATGAGGCGACCGGCAAGTTCATCACCCAGGTGCTGAATAACGTGATCAAGCGGAGCAACGTCAGCCGAGCTGTCTTCTTTCCGTGTCTAGATGATGACGGCCGTGAGATGGCAGACCTGCTGGTCTATGCCGGCAGCGGCGCGGCCGCCTGGTTCAAGGCGCTCGAAGCGACCCGCCGGCTAAGCCCCCGCAAGGAGGGGCAGGCGCTACTGCGGATGATCACCGAGCAGAACGTGACCGGGGAGGTTCCGCACGACCTGTTCGAGACGATGGGCGAGGAGCTGTTGGAGCAGGCGAATGATGGACTGCATGCCGACAGCGTGGTCAAGAGCCTGGAGAAGGCGGTGGGCCACGGTGTGGACCGGCTGGGATTCCAGGCGCGCTGGGAGTCGACCTTCGGCGATCTCTCCTACCGCCCCGCCTACGATGCCCTCTTCAGCGACTCCGGCGAGAAACCGACGAAGATGAAAATGCAGGCCGGAGATATTCAGGTGACGCTCACACCAGCGCAGTTGACCCACTTCCGGCAGGTGACGGTAGGCGATCAGACCTACATTCTCTTTGCGGTGCCAGAGCGGGCCAAGGTGGTGGTCGGGAAGGACCTGGACCTGAAGATCAAGCCGGTGGAACTGGAAGATGTGCAACGGTGGCTGACCGGAGAGCTTGAGGAGTAGCCGGCCGGTCGCAGGAGGTCGAAGTAGGACATGCAGCAGCCATGGAACGTGGATCTCGCTTATGCCGTGCGCCTTGGACAGGCTGCCACCCCGGAGGGGATGGTGGCCACCTACATCCCGGAATTGGCCCATGTAAACGCTGAACACGTTGGAATCGCTGCGGTTCTGCCCGCAGGCCGGCACCTCGCGGCCGGGGATACCCAGGTCCCTTTTACCCTGCAGAGTGTCAGCAAGGTACTGACGCTCATGCTGGCCCTCATTGAGGCGGGTGAGGAAGCCGTCTTCGCCCGGGTCGGGCGGGAGCCGACCGGTGACGCCTTCAACTCCATCGTCCGATTGGAGACCCTGCCCGATCACAAGCCGCTCAACCCGTTCATCAACGCCGGGGCGATCGCCATTGCGGACCTGATTCCCGGCAAGGATCTGGATGACCGGACCGATCGGCTGCTTCGGTTCGTGCGGCAACTGGCCGGCAACGATCAGATCGGGGTCAACCGGAAGGTGGCCCACTCTGAATGGGCGACCGGACACCGGAATCGGGCGCTGGCCTACTTCATGAAAGATGCGGGCATCCTGAAGCGCGGTGTGGAGGAGTCGCTGCGGCTCTACTTCAACCAATGTGCGATCGAAGTGACGGTGGAGGACCTGGCACGAATCGCCTCACGCCTGGCCTATCCCGATGGCCAGATCCCGCGTGCCGTTCTTCGGACTGCCCTGGCCTTTATGACAACCTGCGGCCTCTACGACGGCTCAGGGGAGTTTGCGATTCGGGTCGGCATGGCGGCAAAGAGTGGTGTCGGGGGTGGGATCCTGGCCGTGACTCCCGGCCGGGCGGCTGTCGCCACCTTCGGGCCGGCGCTGGACCGTCGGGGTAACTCGATCGCCGGGCTCCGTATGCTGGAGTACCTGTCTGGCCAGTACAGCCTCTCCCTCTTCGATCCTTACGCAACGCCGGTACCTGTCGGTTAATCAGGTCAGGGCGCCTGCTCCTCCTCGGAGCGGGCGCCCTTCATATCAGTTGTGCGCTTTCTCGATCTGGGGGCCATTAGACGGCGGAGTGATCTCCTCGGAGGGTGGCGTACCCTCATCGGTCGCCGAAGGATCTGGAGACGTCTCAGAGGGCTCCACCGACCCTGCGGACCAGCCCGGGGGTGGGGGCGTCTGGCCCAAGGTCTGCACGCGGCGCCAGAGGAAGATCCACTTCACGCCAATGAAGAGCAGCACCACAAGGGCCACCAGGAGCACAATCGCCTGAAGCGAAGGCATACTGATCCATCCTTTGGGGAGGGTAGGCAGCGACACAGTTGCATACCTTCGCCCCCCTCCCCCCGCATATCCTTCCCCGAGGGGGGATGGTGGTGGAGTTAGTCATCGAATGGTCGGGGGAGGAGCTTAACCTGGCAGCGCTTCGGGCCCTGCTGCGCGAAGCGGGCCTTTCGACAGGTACTCCGAAGGAGGCGAGGGAGGATGAGAAGCCGGCCGGCGAAGGAGATCCGGTACCGCCGGGCAGCCATCTATCTCCGGGTCTCCTCGGATGAACAGGTCCGGCATGGCTACTCCCTTGCCGACCAGGAGGAGCGTTGCCGGGAACTGGCGCGATCCCTCGGGGCAGAAGAGGTCCGGGTATACTGCGACGGCGGGGAGAGCGGGTCGAAACTGGAGCGCCCTGGCTTGAGCGGGTTGCGGGAGGCGGTTCAGGCAGGGATGCATGACCTGGTGGTGGTGCTGGACCCCGATCGACTGGCCCGTAACCTGTACCTGCAACTTGTCCTGCACGATGAGTTTCGGCAGTTGGGTGTCGCCCTTGAGTTCGTCAACCTGGACTGGGAGGACACCCCCGACGGCCGGCTTTTTCTGCAGATGCGGGGGGCGATCGCTGAATATGAGCGAGAGAAGATCCGCATGCGGACCTATGCCGGGCGGCGCCGTAAGGCGAAACAGGGGGGGCTTCCCTGCGGTCCGGTCGATGCGTACGGGTACCGCTACGACCGGGAGGCGCAACGCCTGGAGGTCGACCCGGTCCGGGCAGCCACCGTGCGGGAGATCTTTCGCTGGGCTGCCTGCGGGGATCCCCTTCTCTTCGCCGACGGCCCGCCCGGGCCGGGACGCATCGCCCGCGAACTGATCCGGTTGGGGGTTCCCACGGCCCGTGGTGGGCGGTGGCACGGAAACACCGTGCGGCAGATTATCCGCAACCGGCGCTATGTGGGTGAGTTGGTCACGTTCCGGACCACGCTGCAGCGGGGCCGGCGGCGCCCATCGCCCGAGGGAACCTGGATCACCGTGCCGGTGCCGCCGTTGGTGGACCTGGCGCTCTTTGAGCAGGCGAATGCGACGCTGGCCCTGAACGGCCGGCGATATCAGGGAAGACCGCATCACCCATATCTGCTGTCCGGACTGATCCGCTGCGGTCTCTGCGGGCATCTCCTACATGGGTCCACGCAGTGGCTTCGGAGGAGGACCCGCCCGGTTGCGGTCCCGTACTATGCGTGTGGCAACCGGGGCTGCCGGCTGCCGCTGCAGCGGGCGGAGCCACTGGAGGAGCGGGTCTGGGCCGCCGTCGCAAAGTACCTCGGAGGGCTCGACCTGACCGTTGCGGAGAGCGGTATGGCTCGCCGGGAGTATCTGCTGAGGCTTCACCAGGATCAGCAGGAGCAGCGGCGCAGGCTGGCGACCGCCTTCCGGCTGGGCGGCTTGGCGGAAGCCGAATACCAAGCCGAACTCACGACCTTGCAGCAGGCCATTGCGGAGACGGAGCACAGCCTGTCCGAGACAGAGTCTGGCGTTGAGCAGGGGCCACAGGCGGTAGAGCACCTGGAGCCGGCGGCCCGGAAAGGCGTGCTGCGCCTGGTTGTGGAGCGGGTGACCCTCAACCCCCCGCAGCTGGTGGTGCGGCTACGGCGGACAGGTTCGGCCCGGGGGACGTACTTACACTCTCCTCTGCGATGATCTCAGGTAGGTTCTCTTTGATTGCCTCCTTGATCTTCTCACCATGCCGGGCCTGATCGACGGGCCCTTTAGAACGCGCTTCCTATCTACTACAAATTCCCTTATACTCCGGTTAGAGGGTTTTCCTGATGGGGGTGCGGTTCCTTGTTACGGAGCAAAGATATCCGGCCGGATGCGGTGGCGATCTACATCCGCTGGTCGACGGAGGAGCAGGGCGAGGGGACGACGCTGGAGATCCAGAAGGAGCGGTGCGCGCTCTTCGTGCGGTCCCAGGGCTGGACGGTCCGGGAGGATCTCACCTTCGTGGATGAAGGGTATAGCGGGGCCAACCTGGAGCGGCCCGGTTTGAAGCGGTTGCGACAGGCGGTGGCCGATGGGTGGGTGGACTGCGTGGTCTCCTACCGGCTGGACCGCATCTCCCGCAACCTGGTGGATACGGTCACGCTGGTGCGCCAGGAATGGGCCGGAAAGTGCATCTACAGGTCCGCTACGGAGGGTTTTGACACCTCCCAGGACTCCCCCACCGGGGGGCTGATCTTCAACATCCTGGCCTCCTTTGCTGAGTTTGAGCGGGCGGTGATCCGGGACCGGACAATTGCAGGCACCCGCCGGCGGATGAAGGAGGGCATGTACATATCCGGCACGGTCCCCTTCGGCTACGAGCGGGCCGGCAAGGGGCAGCTGCGGGTGAAGCCAGGGGAGGCTGATACCGTTGCCCGAATCTTCGAGACGGCTTTGGATGATGTGTCCGCTACGCCGACCAACATCGCCAAGCGGCTGAATGCGGAGGGGATCCCCGGGCCGGCGGGGGGGAAATGGTGGGCGACCACGGTGACCGCCCTGCTGCGCAATCCCGTCTACGCGGGGATGGTGGTCTACGGGCGGCGCAACCTGCCCCCCTCCTCCCCCGGTGGCATCGGGCGGCATGATGCTTCCGGCTCGGTAATCGCTCAGGTCGAAGATGCGGTCCCAGCGATCGTTTCGGAGGAGACCTTCGAGAAGGTCCATGCCCTCCTGGGGCAACGGCAGACTAGTAAGCCCAAGAACAGCAACCGGGCGAGCGGGGAGTACCTGCTGACAAGCATTGCGGTGTGCAAGTGTGGCGGGCCGCTGGGGGCGGTGAAGGATCGCTACGGGAACGTCTACTACCGGTGCCAGCGGAAGCAGCAGGGGGCCGGGTGCTGGGCTGGGGCTGTGGCCTTCCGGGGGAAGCCGGTGGAGGATCGGATCGTTTCGGCTCTGCGCGAACGGTTTGGCGGGGGCCGGAAGTCGGAAGCGCTGGAGATCCTGCGGGAGCGTTTCGCCTCCGACTCCCGGCGGCGGGAGCTGGAGGAAGCGATTCGCTCGACTGAGAAGCGGAAGCAAGAGGTCCTAGCCGACCTGGCCCGGCTCCGGCGGCAGGCCCGGCAGGGGGAGCTGAAGGCCTCCACGTACGAGGAGTTCAAGGCCGACGCCGAGGCAGAGATGGCAGACCTGGAGGAGCGGCTGCGGGATCTGCAGATCCAGCACGCAGCGACGGGACAGAACCGTGCGATCCTGGAGCAGATGGAGCGGATCTTGCAGACGCTCGACGAGTGGGATGTGCTCACACCTGCCAAGCGCAAGGAGTTGCTACGAGCGCTTACCACGAAGATCACAGTCTTCTACCAGGGACGGGCGAAGGACATCGACCTGCAGGTCCAGTGGATCGGCTGAGGGCATAGGATAACCCAGGCGGTGCCAATTCCACCTGGGTTTCATCTTGTGGGGTCAAGGTTGTTCACGTCTCGTCTTTGAACCTCTAACTCAGGAGGTGAGGCTGTGGCGAGACCGAGACAGAGGGCGATTGGTGTACGGCTTACAGAGACGGTTGTGGCTGACCAGGCTGCCCTGGCTCGGGCGCTCTACTCCTGGGCCGTCATGCTGGCTGATGAGGCGACAGCAGCGGCTCTGGAGGAGAGGAAAGCGGCTTCACATACGAAGAGACCCCCGGCGAGTCCGTGAGAGGACCGTGCGGGGGTCTTCTGTGCTGAGTAACCTCAGATCAGTCGGCTCAGTTCAGCCAAGAGGTCTTCCCGGAGCTGAGACGGATTCACCGCCGCACCGCCGTTGTCTGGGACTGGGAAGATGCTCGGCATGTTGCCGTCCTTCTCTATTCCAGGAAGCCATGCCTCCATAAAGTCCTTGAGAGGAATCTCAGCAGGCGTACACCCCGCCCAGTTTCCAAGGGCACAGATCTCGGCATACTCGAACTTGGGCCAGAACGGCAGCATTAGGTTGCCCGCACCGTCACTCCCCACCGCCCAGCCATCGTTATACAGCCCCCACACTACGCCCCAGTCAGCTACTGTCTTGACAAAGATCTCGTATCGCCGCGTGTAAGGGAGCTTGATAACGCTTTCAATCTCTTTCGGATGTGTCTTGGGCCTCTTCATGACTCCCCTCCTCTCAACCGTAACCTGCCGGCATCCTGCTTTGCCTCTAGACTATACTGGGGGCCGGGTTGATGGAGCATTCTATCTGGGGCGCTTGCCCTGTCAAGTCCTCGCCGCCAAGCGGCGGCGGTGCTCTGCACCGCTTGGGACTTGACTGGAGCGGGCGCCCCAGGTGTATCATCGCTCAACCCCCGGCCCGGTCTGGCTTGGAGTCCCACGGCCCAGGCCTTGTCTCACTTGAATTTGGAGTCTTCGCGCCCACGTCCACCGGTTCCTTGGACAAGGCAGGCCCACTGCCGAAGCCAGACAGCACATGGGCTGCAATACCATCGTTCCACGCTCTTTATCTCTGCGCACCCGTTAGGGGAGCAGAGTATCCGGGTTTCGTCCCTCCGGCCCCGTGCGCCTCGCTCCAGGTCAAGTGGTTCTAGCTGACCAGGGTTTGGAGTCGCACACCTAAACCATGTGCGCCCCGGCTCAGGGCTTGTTGCCGTAACGCTACATGGTGCGGAGTCGCACCATCTATCCTGCCGTCCAGGCAGGACACCCTTGCCTAACCTTGCCCCGCCTGGCTTGGAACGACTACGACACCATTCCCCATCGTCCATGGCACCGTGCCCAGGCCATGTCCCACAAGTGCTAGAACCCTACTGACACCCTGCTTTATCTCTGCGTACCGGTAGGGGGCTTCTACGACTAAGCCTGCTCCCACATGTATGAGAACGTCAAGTCGTAGCTGTCTACGCTAATCAACTTCTGCAAAGTCGATAGCAGCACAGTGATCGTCAGCGCTCCCGATCGTACTAGATCTGTCTCATACTTTTCGAACTGGGGCAACGCATCGTACGGTGTATAGGCAACCGGAAGATCGATGTCACCATGGACTAAGCGAGATCGAAAATCATAGGCTTGGCCAAACACCTTTTTGTTCGACTCGGGAGACCCTAGGAGGGCTATGGCTTTCCCTATCAATTGCTCCTTCACACCATGATTGCCCTGACCGTAAATGGCCTCAAGCCCCAACAGTGCCCACACTAAGCTCAACGAGTGATCGCCCTCATGTAGATATGTAACAGCTGCAAATGCTCGTCCAGCCTTCCCTCGAGGAATGCCGTCAGGCAATCCAGGAATCTTGCTTACCCACCGCCAAGTCTCCTGTATCCCGATATATTCGACTGGGGGCCAGTTCAAGTGACGAACGATCTCCATGGCTTCCTGCAGGTATCCACCTCGAAGTGGACGCGTTCGGCTCATGAGCCTCCCATTGACAAAACCGAACCCCTCAAGTGTATCGAGAACCCCTGGCCTGGCAATGTTCATTGCCACCACCAAATCAGCTACAGCCTTCGCTAGATCGGCACAGGCGATGTCTTGAGCGATAACCGCTCTTGATACCTCAAATTCGGGCGGTGTCTCGACAAGTGGTATTTCGAACTGAGAACAGAATCGAAGAAAATGTACTTTACGAGCGAGATTGGGGACCTCCCAAACAGAGGATAGGTCTGGCCAATCTTGGGCGGTGGGGCTGTATTCGACTTTAACAGTAACCTTCTGAGAAGCCGACAGCGACACCTCGAAACTCTCCCCGTTCAAATCAGAAACTGCCCTGTCAAAGTGCTGATGCCACACCTCATCCATCAGGGGTGATGGCAATGGAACCAGTATCGGGACATAGACTGTTAGCAAGTCAGTCAAAGCACTCTCTCCTTTTCACTTTGACCGAATTATTCCATTCACCCTATCAATCTTCTGCACAATACACAAGTAAACCTTCCGTAGCCCTCCTAATGGGTGAGGACAGAAAATCAGGAGATCACAAGCAATCCAACGTTGGGACAAGCTATTTGTAGTACATTGGCCCTGAATCGGTTACGATGCAGGGACCAGTCGTGTTGAGACGTCGAGGCCATGGTCGTCCCCCTCCCTATTGCTCCTGAGTCTCACCGGCTGGTATGAGCAGTTTATGCAAACTAGCGGAAAAAGGGAGCGCGACAGAAGCGACCGAGAGCATTAGCTCCCGGTCGCTTATGGCTTCCAGCGGTCTTACTTGAGGGCCGCCTTGACCTTCGCCATGTCCTTCTGGACCTGGGTCAGGATCTTAATGGCGTACTCGAAATTGTGGGCGCCGCCCGAGGCATCCTTCCTTACATACCAGAAGTTGGCCCGGGTGTTCTGGTACAGGGTGAGATCATCCCCAGTGAGGGCGTTGGCGTTCGCCTTGATCCGAGCATCGATTATGTCGACGTCGGCAGAGATGGCGGCCAGGCGGCTGTTCACGCTCTCATTCCAGAGCTCGAGGTAGACACCACGAGACTCGGCACTGGAGTCGGTGTGGCACTTCGTACAGGAGTCAACTCGATCAGTGCCCATGACGTCGGCCGGCTTGATGACAGACATCATGTGGTTGCCTTCGGTCATGTGGCACTCGACGCAGGTTAGCTCAGAGTGAGCACCCTTGGTCGGGGCGACACCGATGGCGGCCTGGCCCCAGAGCATGTCCGCCTGCGGAGAATGCGGGGCCCGGACGATACCGATTGTCTGGGGAGCAGGGTTACCACGGCCAACGCTGTGGCAAGAGACGCAGAGAGCCTGCGGCTCCATCTTCAGCTGAGCGGTAAACTCGCTGCCGTGGGAGGTGTGGCATGCGGCGCAGGAGACGCCATCGTTGACGAGATCGGTCTCTGCGTTGAACGGAAGGCCCCTACCCTTGATCTGGATGCCGGCAGCAGTAGAGTGGCAGTAGATGCACTCCTGCCGCTGCGGATACGCAGGCCCATGATCAATGAGAAGGTTCGTGGCGTTGGCATGGCCTGAGGCCAGCCATTGCGGGTACTCCTCCAGGTGGTGGCCGTCCTTCTCGGGCGGAGCCTGACCGTACTCATAGACGTTCGGCTTGAAGGTCTCCGCGTAATCCTCAATAGGAGTGCCAGGTTTGTAGCCCTGGGTGAACCGGGAAGCCCCCTGAATCGTGTTGTATCCGCTGTGGCACACAGCGCAGGTCTCACTGGGCATCGTGCTGCTGATGATCTTCGAGACGTCACCCTTGCCGAGGATATGGTCCCGGCCCGGTCCATGGCAGTTCTCGCAACTGATGCCAGGCTCGGTGGCGATCTGGTGAATCCCGGAGTTGACAGCACCGGAATGGCAGCCGCCGCAGGAATCGGACCAGACGCTGCCGCCCTTGTAGGACTCGTACTCGCCCTTGTCGGCGTTCCACTGGACATTCAGGTACTTGAGATCACCCGTAACAGGGTCCTTGTCGATGAAGCGCTTGCCACGCCAGAGGTAATCCGCCTTCTGCAACTCAGTCATCAGTTCTGGCGAAGCGGTGGACGCGTCGCCCGGGAAGACGGTCGGGCTGTCGATCACCAGGAACGATTCATGGTGCAGCGAGCCTTCCCATGCGGTCACCTGATCAGCATGGCAGCCCAGACACGCCTTGGAGCCTACGTACTCGGGAAGTTCAGCCGGGGTTCTGGCGGTCACAACGGTTCCGGTCACAACGGCTAACATGAGGACGATCAAAACGGCAGCCAACTTCAGAGTCTTACTGGTCATTGGTTGGCTCCTCCTTTCTCCCAATAAGCAGGGGCAAGAGACGTAGCCGTCTTACAAAGTCCTTACATTTCTCATCTTACTCTCAGGTTTCTCAGGAAACCAAGGAGCCATTTTCGGCGATGAGCGCCGGTCTGACCCGGTTTGCGCGAATCACTGCGTATTTCCTGCAGAAAGGTCGCCAAGGCACGTTCATCTAGGTTGAGACAATATACCCCGCCCTGTATGTTTCTGAGCCCTTTACCATATCAGTCCGTCCCGTCTCACTAGATAGTTGGCACGTGTTGCAAACGGTGCACTTTGAACCCAAATGGCTACCAACTCAATACGAAAGCGCAGCCTCAAGCATAGACCATCACGCGGAGACCGGGCCGGTGAACGACCAACTCAACCACTCGGTCCCACAAGAAAGTGGAGGGGCATACCCAGTGGGCATGCCCCTCCATCATATAGCGTGCATCTGCCTACTCCTCGGCGGGACGCCGGGCGTGGGCAATTCGACTGGCGGCGGCGGCTGCGATGGCGGAGACCAGATCGTCAAGGAAGGTATGGCAGCGTCCGCCCTTATGGGCATTCAGCTTGCCAATGATCAATGGCTTGGTCTTGTCCAGGTAGCCAAAGTTTGTTAAGCCGATCGAACCATACACGTTGGTGATAGAGAGCGCCACGATCTCATCGACACCGAAGAGAAAATCATCCTTGGCCACAATGGACTGCAGCGGCTCGGGGAGCTTCTGCTCCTCGGCCAGCACGTCCAGCGCAACACCAGTGAGAATCGCGTGCTGTACCTCCCGCTTCCTGATCACAGCATCCACCCCGCCCAGGCACTCCTCAATGGTCAGTTCGGGATAGTATCCCTTTTGAATCTGCAGGACCACCTGGGCGATCTCATCGAGGCTGACACCTCGGTTCTCAAGCATCTGTAACACGGCTTTGTACATTCGTACAAGGTCCTCCATTTCTACCTGGGGTACGGTTATTATTCCGTTCTTATGAGACGTTCGGTGAAACGGTGACGTTCTCCAGTGTGGCAACCGTCACCCGGTTCCGACCGGATCGTTTCGAGGCGTAGAGCGCTTCGTCGGCCCGGGCGATCAGCTTGCTCTTGCCCTGTCCCAACTCGTAGTTAGCCACTCCCAGACTAACGGTCACACCTATGTGTGTGCCCGAGACCGGATCGAGTATGCGATAGTTTGCCACCGCCTGGCGGATCTGCTCGGCCAACTGATCAGAGCGCCGGGCACTTTCGCCCTGGGCCAGAACGATCATCTCCTCGCCACCGTAGCGGGCGGGAATGGCGTCGGATGGGAGCTCGCGCCGGAGCAGTGAGCCGATCTCACGGAGAACCATATCACCGAACTGATGACCATACGTATCGTTCACTGACTTGAAGTGGTCGATGTCAATGAAGATGATACTCAGAGGCGCTCCCTCCAGGTAAGCCTGCCCGAGGGAGACCCCCAGGAGCTGCTGGAAGTAGCGGTGGTTGATCAGACCGGTCAGACCATCGGTATTGGAGATTGCCGCCTGTTTCTGATAGAGCTTTGTGCCCACCAAAACCAACCCCGCCAGATGCGCTGCGACCTGAACAGTCGTACCGTGACACTCCGCCACCCCCCGTACTGCCAGCACTCCGACCATGCCGCTGTCGGCATTGACAGGGAGATAGCGCTCGATACCGACTGTGCTCGGTTCTCCGTTGCGAAAGACTGTGCTCAGAACCTGATCGTCAACCTTCTCCCACGCGGCTTCGCCCTGCGCTGAAGCGGAGGCGAGCACCTCTGCGGTCTTGGCATCGGTACCGGACAGAAGGAGAACACTGCGAGCCGCCTCCAGGCGCACGAGGCTCTGGACCAGCTCATGGGCGGATCGGCGCCACTCAGCACGGGAGACGAGGCCAACCATGTCGACAGCGCCCTTCAGTTCTTCCTCTGCCCGCGCCAAGCGCTGCCGCTCTACGCGCAGACTTTGCTGCAGGCGTAGGAGCGCAAAGCAGAGTATCGCGATTCCGATGGACAGGGCGGAGACCAGATAGATCATGGTAGTCCTTCCTCCACACGATGATAACCCTCTACCAACTTATTCGATGTGTGGGACATGTTCCCTCCCTGATCCGCCAAACTTTTACAAATTACTTGGCAACGACGTTATCTTCGCCGATGAGGGCCTTCAACTCCGTCACCAGAGCCGGGGTTACCGCCACATGGAGGTGCTCATGCACCTTGATCCACTTGCCCAAGGGCTCCATCTTGATATGGACGGGGGTTGTCCCGGGATACCGCTTGATCACCCGTTCGACCTTGCGCATAAGCGGGGCGTCATCGCTCATGGCAGCGACCCGGAGGTAGAGAACGGGTGCTGGCTTGGGCGCACCGATTTCCGCAGTAGTCTCGGAGCCAGATGGAACAGGTGGGCGCTCCTGAACTGGCGCCTGATTCGGGGGCGTGACCGCTGCTGACAAGGGCAGGACCTCATCGGCGAGGAGTTTGGCCTCCTCTTCCTGCACCTGAAGCTTGCCCCGCACAAGGAGTGGCTGGTCCGGCTTGAGCAGGCGAGACGAGGCGGAGAGAACCCGGGGGAAGAGGACGACCTCCACCTGGCCGGTCTGGTCCTCCAGGGTCAGAAACGCCATGTTGGAACCGCTGCGGGTGGTCACCTGCTTCAGGCCCACAAGAATGCCACCGGCGGTAATGCGTACACCATCCTGCTGCTCGGCGAGCGTGCCGATCGGCACAGCACCGTGGCTGTCGATCGCTACCTGATACTGTCGAAGCGGATGGCCGGAGGCGTAGAAGCCCAGGACCTCCTTCTCCATGACCAGGAGCCGCTGGGGCGGGAACTCCGGTATCTCCGGCAGTACCTCAGGCCCTCCACCGGCCGTCGCCTGGACGCCCAGGTCGAAGAGCGAGATCTGCCCCGCCTGACGATGCCGCTGCAACTTGTGCGCATCGTCCAGCACCCGGTCCAGGACCTCGAGCATCTGGGAGCGATAGTGGCTCTTGCCCCCGGGCGGTGCCACGTGATCAAAGGCGCCGGCCATGATTAGCGACTCCACCGCCTTGCGGTTAAGATGTCGAACATCTACCCGCTCGCAGAAATCACGCAGCCCGGTGAAGGGGCCGGCATCGGTACGGGCCTGCACGATCGCATCGACTGCGCCCCAGCCGATGTTCTTGACGGCGCCCAGACCAAACCGGATCGCCTGACCATCGGGCGTGAAGCGGGCCATGGAAGAATTTACATCCGGCGCGAGGACTTGGATCCCCAACCGGCGACATTCTTCCATGTACAGCGCCACCTTCGACTCCTGTCCCAGGACCGAGTTCATGAGGGCAGCCATGTACTCCACAGGGAAGTGCCGCTTCAGGTAGGCGGTCTGGTAGGCCACCTTGGCGTATGGGGTGGCGTGGCACTTGTTGAAGCCGTAGTTGGCGAAGCGAATGATCTGGTCATAGAGTGCATCCGCCATCTCCCTGCTGTAGCCGTGATCGGTCAGCGCCTCCATGAACCGCTTGCCGTACTTCTCCAAGTCCTCCCGCTTCTTCTTGGCCACCGCCCGCCGCAGCAGGTCAGCCTGGCCCAGGGACATACCCGCAAGGCGGTTCGCGATCTGGATGATCTGTTCCTGGTAGACCATGACACCGTATGTCTCGGCCAGGATTGGCTCCAGGTCCGGGTGCAGGTACTGGACCGATCCTGGGTCCTGTTTTCCGCGAATGTAGTCCGGGATATGCTCCATGGGCCCCGGGCGGCAGAGCGAGATCGTGGCGATGATATCCTCGAACTTAGACGGCTTCATCTGCCGCAGGACGTCCGCCACCCAGCCGGCTTCGATCTGAAAGAGCCCCATGGTCTCACCCCTGGAGAGCATGGCGAAGGTGGCGGGGTCATCGGCCGGGATCTGCTCGATGTCGAAGTCAGGCATATGCTGTCGAACGGACCGGACGGCGTAATCGATGACGGTTAGCGTCCGCAGGCCGAGGAAGTCCATCTTCAGCAGGCCGATCTCCTTCAACTGGTCCATGTCGAACTGGGTGACGATCGCTTCATCGCCCATCCGATAGAGCGGCACGTGCTCCACCAGCGGCTCGGCGGTGATCACCACGCCGGCGGCGTGAACGGAGGGGTTCCGGGGCATCCCCTCCACGGCCTTGGCTGTGTCGATCAAGACCCGGACCTGCTCCCGCTCGGCGTACATCTCCTTCAGTTCGGGGACCTTCTCAAGGGCCGTGGCGAGGTCACGTCCCCAGGGCAGGAGCTTGGCGACTCGGTCCACATCGCCGTAGGACATGCCCAGTGCTCGGCCAACGTCGCGCACCGCTCCTCGGGCCGCCAGGGTGGTGAAGGTAATCACCTGTGCGACGCACTCTGCGCCGTACTTGTTGTGAACGTACTCGATCACCTCACCGCGCCGCTCATAGCAGAAGTCAATGTCGAAGTCTGGCATGTCCACCCGCTCCGGATTGAGGAAGCGCTCGAAGAGAAGGCCGTAGCGCAGCGGATCGACATCGGTGATGCCCAAGACGTAGGCGACGAGTGAGGAGGCGCCGGAGCCACGCCCGGGCCCGACGGGAATCCCCCGGGACCGGGCGTACTCGACAAAGTCCCAGACGATCAGGAAGTAGCCCGGGAAGCCCATCCCCTCGATCACCTTCAACTCGTGATCGAGTCGCTCGGTCGCCCCCGCGGGTGGCTCTCCGCCATACCGCCCGGGAAGCCGATCGTAGCACAGCTTCCGGAGGTAGCTGGCGGCATCGTAACCGGCGGGAATGGCGTAGTTGGGCAGGTGGATCTGGCCAAAGGGAAGTTCCACGTTCGCCCGCTCACCGATCGCCAGGGTGTTCTCCAGAGCGCCGGGCACGTGACCGAAGCGGTAGTACATCTCCTCGGCCGATTTCAGATAGAGCTCCTGGGAGCCGATCTTCAGGCGATTGGGATCATCGATCGTTTTGTTGGTGCCTATGCAGATCAGTACGTCCTGCACTCGGGCATGCTCGGGGAAGAGATAATGGGTGTCGTTGGTCGCCACCACCGGCAGACCCTGGCTGATCAGCCACTGGTTGAGCTCGGGCTGCTCGGGAAGGCCGTGGTCCTGCAGTTCGAGGAAGTAGTTGGAGGGGCCGAAGATCTCACGGTAGAGACCGATGGTCTTGCGCGCCTCCTCCGCCTGACCGGAGAGGAACTTGCGAGGCACCTCGGCGGCGAGGCAGCCGGAGAGGGCGATCAAGCCCTTGCTGTGCTGTGCGAGGAGTTCGCGGTCAACCCGCGGCTTGTAGTAAAAGCCCTCGGTATGACCAGCAGAGACAAGCTTTACGAGGTTCTTGTACCCCTCGTAGGTCTCCGCCAGAACGGTCAGGTGAAAGGCCTTCTCACCGCCAGTCTTGATATGGCGGGAGTCAGGGGCCACGTAAAGCTCGCAACCCAGGATCGGCTTCACCCCGTGCTTCTTCATGGCCTGGTAGAAGGGGATCACGCCGAAGAGAACGCCGTGGTCGGTCAGACCGACGGCCTTCATGCCCAGTTCGGCGGCGCGTGCGGCCAGGGGCTCAATTCGGTTGGCCCCGTCCAGCAGGGAGTACTCGGTGTGCAGGTGCAGATGGACAAACTCGGGTCGTCCCATGGTGCCAATCACCTCATCCACGAAGAGAGCCTCGAGCGTAGATTCGCCACAGACCAACCCCGAACCTGCATTCGGGTCTCCTTTGAGCGAAGGCGGTACTACTCCGTGACAGCGGCCTCGACAATGGCGAACCGGCCGGCCGCCGTGTCGATCTCGGCCTGCACGCCCAGCGGAAGGATAAACTGTGGGGCCGTATGGCCAAAGTCCATATCCGTGATGATGGGAAATGTATATTTGCGAGTCCCCTCGAGAATCACCTGGCGCACCTCTTCGTGCCACTCCAGCGGGTAGTCCTTCGGCCGCCCGACGATCATGCCGCTCAGCCGCTGCAGGACCCCCATGTTCTCGTAGTCGGCCAGGACTCCATCCACCCAGCTGGGCGATGGTCTCTCCTCGGATGTCTCCCAGAAGAAGATCGCTCGATCGAAGTCGGGCCAGTAGGGCGTGCCCCGCAGGTGCTGAAGAGACTCCAGGCAGCCACCCATCAGCCGGCCGGTGGCCTGCCCCTCCTTCAACCAGGTCCAGCCCTTGTTGGGCGTCAGCACTCGGGGACGGGTCAGGTCGAGCTTCTCCGTCCAAGTCAGGTATTCATCGGTCCAGGCCGGCGAGGGTTCGCAGATGCCCGGCGGCCCCACCTGGCAGAGGGTGCGCCGGAAGGAGTCGAGCATGTAGTCGAAGGGCCTGGGGAACTCGGCAAAGTCGACCATGAGGCTCGGACCATGAAAAGTCACCATTCCGGTCTGTACATGGATTGCTATGTTCAGTGTCGTCACATCGGAAAAGCCCATGAGGATCTTCGGGTTAGCCCGGATCAGATCCCAGTCCAGGTAGGGGAGTATCTGGCTGGAGTGGTTCCCGCCGATCGCGGCAATGATTGCCTTGACCGATGGATCCGCAAACATGGTGTGGAGGTCGGCAGCCCGCTCCTCCGGCGTGCCCGAAAGGTAGCCCCGGTAGCGCCCCTTGGCGTTGGGGGCCAGCACGACCTGGTAACCCAAGCCCTCCAAGGCACGAACGCCGTTCTCGACCCGGTGAGGTACCGTGGCGGGACCGCACCAGGACGGAGCGATGATGCCAATCTTGTCACCGGGGCGAAGCATGGAGGGTTTCATAGCGGGATCCTCCCATCTCACGTATCTGGATCGAGCGATCCCATCTGGCCCGGCGGGCCGCGTCCGAGGGCTACCCGCCTGGCAATCTTACGAACTGACTATATCATTTGTGTATCAACGATCGCTATACCGTACCTGATCCATTCGTACCACGCATATCTCTCATGCGTAAACGCCATCTGACCGGGCCGCTCTTCGCAGGCCATCGTTGGTCTATATCGCCCAGAACCAAGGCGTCACTAAGGTTGAGAGGCCCCGTGTCCCTTGCCGGTACCACGCCCAATGGCTACCCGAGTTCGCCGCGAGATGACCCAGCGGTAGCGCTTTCGCGCCAAGCAATTTCCCCGGTCTGAGGATGGACCCTCCCCCTCCTCCGGTATACGCTCGGTGAGGTAACTCTCAAAGGAAGTGGGGAGGACGACATGGCGAAGACCAGACAGTTCACAGTCGATGTGAATTCGTCCTACTGTAAGGGCTGCGAGATCTGTGTCCAGGTCTGTCCCAAGAATGTGCTGGCTATGAACGACCGGCAAAAGGCGATCGTCGTTCACCTGGATGCCTGTTCCGGATGCCTCAACTGCGAGATCTACTGCCCCGACTTCGCGATCGACGTGCAGGAGGTGGAGGTCCATGGCTAAGCTCGACGCCCCGGCCGCACCCCGCCGTCTCATGCAGGGCAACGAGGCGATCGTAGAGGGCGCCCTGGCCGCTGGCATGCGCTTCTACGCCGGCTACCCGATCACACCCTCTACCGAGATCGCTGAGCTTTCCGCCGAGCGGCTCCCCCAGGTGGGCGGCCGATTCATCCAAATGGAAGATGAGATCGCCTCCATGGCGGCCGTGGTGGGCGGTTCGCTCACCGGTGTCAAGGCGATGACCGCCACATCGGGTCCCGGTTTCTCCCTCAAGATGGAGAACCTGGGCTACGCCATTCACGGGGAAATCCCCTGCGTGGTCGTCAACGTGCAGCGCATGGGCCCCTCCACCGGTCTGCCCACCTCCCCCGCCCAGGGCGACATGATGCAGGCCCGCTACGGTTCCCATGGAGACTACGGCGTGATCGCCCTCTGCCCCTCCTCGGTCGACGAGGCCTACCGCCTGGCGATCCGGGCCTTTAACCTGTCCGAAGCGTACCGGACACCGGTCATTCTGTTGACCGATGAGATCATCGGCCATATGCGGGAAGCGGTCTCGCTACCCGACCCCTCCACCCTGGACATCATCGACCGGAGCCGGCCTACGGAGCCGCCCGGCGTTCACAAGTCGTACAGGCCCGATGCAAAGGGCGTCCCCTGCCAGCCCAACTTCGGCGACGGCTACCGCTTCCACGTCACCGGCCTGATCCATGCCGAGGACGGCTTCGCCACGTCCAACCCCAAGGTGGTCGACAGCGCCGTCCGACGCCTGAGCAGCAAGCTGACCGCTAACCTGGACGATATCTACCAGGCCGAGATCCATGACACGGCGGATGCTGACATTGTCGTCTTCGCCTACGGTGGCACGGCCCGGGCGGCCCGCCGTGCGGTGAAGATGGCCCGGAAGAACGGCATGCGGGTCGGCCTCTACCGGCCAATCACGATCTGGCCGTTCCACGACGAAATGGTCCGCTGGGCGATCGAGGGCAAGCAGGCCGTGATTGTACCCGAACTGAACCTGGGACAGATGGCCCGAGAGGTGGAGCGAGTAGCCCACGGCACGACCAGGGTGATCCCGGTGACCAAGGTGAACGGCGAAATCCTGACGCCGCAGGAGATCCTCGCGGCGATTGAGGGGGTGTGCTAGATGGCACTGGCCAACAAGGTGAACGTGAAGCGCTATCTGCGCCGTGAGAAGCTTCCGCACATCTGGTGCCCCGGCTGTGGTCACGGCATCGTCCTCTCGGCTCTGGTCCGGGCGATCGCCACCGTCGGGCTCGATCAGAACAAGACGGTGATCGTCAGCGGCATTGGCTGCTCTTCCCGCGCCTCGGGCTACATGGACTTCGACACGATCCATACGACCCATGGCCGGGCCCTGGCCTTCGCCACGGGTATCAAGATGGCCAACCCGGAGCTGAATGTGATCGTCCTGACGGGCGACGGAGATGCCGCTGCGATCGGCGGGAATCACCTGATCCACGCCGCCCGGCGCAATATCGGCATCACCTGCATCTGCCTGAACAACAACATCTACGGCATGACCAGCGGCCAGTACTCCCCCACCACTCCGGAGTGTGCCCTGGCCACCACCGCCCCCTACGGCAACATCGACCCCTCCTTCGACCTCTGCAAGCTGGTCACCGCCGCCGGCGCCTCCTACGTAGCCCGCGGCACCGCCATGCAGGCCCGCCTCCTGGAGAAGCTGATGGTCAAGGCCCTCCAGAACGACGGCTTCTCCTTTGTGGAAGCGGTCGACCAGTGCCCGACCTACTTTGGCCGGAAGAACAAGCAGGGCGACGCCTACAACATGATGAAGCTCCAGCAGGAGCGGTCGGTCCCGGTCTCCAAGGCGAAGAGCATGGAACTGCCCGACCTGGCCGGCAAGCTGGTGGTGGGCGAGATCCATAGCGCCCCCCGGCAGGAGTATACGAAGGCATATGACACCGTGCTGCTCAAGGCGCATCGGGAGGGATAGGTCAATGAGACAGGTCATGTTGACAGGTTCCGGCGGCCAGGGAATGATCCTGGCCGGAATCATTCTGGCCAAGGCCGGCATTCTCGATGGCCTCCATGTCACCCAGACCCAGTCCTACGGGCCGGAGGCCCGCGGCGGCGCCAGCCGGGCGGAAGTAATCCTTGACGAGGAGCCGGTCGACTACCCGAAGGTGGTCCAGGCCGACGTGATCCTGGCGATGACCCAGGAGGCGGTGGACAAGTTCCACACCAAGCTGCGCCCCGGCGGCGTGCTGGTGGTCGACCCAATGTATGTGAACTCAGTCCCTGCGATCGACGGCACCGTCCACCAGGTGGAGATCACCCGCCTGGCCAAGGAAGCGACGGGCCGGACGATCACGGCGAATATCGTGGCGCTGGGGGCTCTGAACAAGGTGGCTCGGCTAGTGGCGCCGGAGTCGCTGGTCGAGGCCGTTCTGGACTCGGTGCCCAAGGGGACCGAGGCGGTCAACCGCAAGGCGCTGGAGGCGGGTATCGGGGCGATCGGATAGGTCATAGAGCCAAGGGCGGTGCGCGTCGAGCGTACCGCCCTCGTTCGTGTAAAGGGGTGGTCACGATCCAGATCACGGGGTGCTCTCCAACCGATCGTGCCGAGCAACCCGGGACAGACAGGGGCCATCACCATGGATGATGTGCGCGTTGTTCAGCTCGGGGCGCCTGTCCGGCCATTCTTTACGACCGCTGGATTTTTTACCTTTTCGTGGCAGGAAACTTGCGTTTCTCGGACGAATACTTCGATTGGTCCTGTGTGGAAACAGAGGGATCAGTTGGGGGAATTCTCGCGTTGTCTCGTCTCTGGTTGCGCATCACCGGCGAGGTAGTCGGTGGTCTCTTCGCCTTCCGGGCCGTCTCGGGCTGCCCGGACTGTTTGTGGGAGGGGCTCTCCACCCTGCTGGTCCCCCTCTCTCCCCGACTGCTCCTGCTCGGCGCGGGCCTGCTCACCCTGCGCTACCTGATAGGCCTGGGCCTCTACCGCTGGCTACCTGTCTTCCGCTCGTATGTGGACGAAGTCCACTACCCCGGCTTCCGGGCCCGCCTGGGGGCCGGGGGGCTGCTGCTGGTCCTTTGGATCGGCCTGGCCGGCCTTCTGGAGGAACTGGTCTTCCGAGGGCTCTTCGTGCCAGTCTACGGCATCTGGCTCTCGGCCCTGATCTTCGGCGGGCTACATATGGTGCCGGTCCTGAAGGGGGAGCGCCGGCAATGGCCCCATGTCGTGGTGACCACCCTCTCCGGTCTCCTCTATGGCTGGGCCTTCATAGCGACGGGAAGTCTCTGGCCGGGTGTCATGGCCCACGCCGGCGGGAACCTGCAAGTTTCGGTGAAGCTCTGGTGGGAGGCCCGGCGCGGTCTGCACCCCCGCCCCTTTATCGAAGGAAGGTAGCGCTCAGGGGCCGAATACCCTCTGGCGAGAGGAGGGGTCCTGATGAACCGGCCCATCTACCTGGATTATAACGCCACCACCCCGGTCGACCCGGCGGTGCTGCAGGCGATGCTCCCCTACCTGAGCGAGCAGTTCGGCAACCCGCACTCGACCCACGCTTACGGCGCCGTGGCTCAAATGGCCATGGATACCGCCCGGGAGCAAGTCGCCAGTCTGATCGGTGCCCGCCCTGGCGAGGTGGTCTTTACTTCGTGTGCCAGCGAATCGATCAACCTAGCGATCAAGGGCGTGGCCTTCGGCCATCGTGATCGGGCCAGGGCGCATCTAATCACGTCAGGTGTGGAGCATCCGGCGGCGCTCAACGCCTGCCGCTACCTGGCCGCCGAGTTCGGCTTTACCCTGACCGTTCTGCCGGTGGATGCGGACGGGCGGGTCAACCCCGCCGATGTACAGGCAGCGATCCGTCCCGAAACAGTGCTGATCTCACTGATTCACGCCCAGAACGAGACCGGCGTGATCCAGCCGGTCTCGCAGATCGGCGCCATTGCCCGGGAGGCCGGGGTCCTCTTCCATGTGGACGCTGCCCAGACGATCGGCAAGATTCCGGTAGATGTCGAGGCGATCGGCTGCGACCTGCTGACGATCGCGGGCCACAAACTATACGCCCCGAAGGGGGTCGGTGCTCTCTACGTGAGGCGTGGCGTTCACCTGCACTCGTTGATCCATGGCGCCTCCTACGAAGGGGGCCGGCGGGCAGGGACGGAGAATGTGCCCTACGCCGTGGCCCTGGGCCGGGCATGTGAGCTGGCGGAGATCAAGCTGGCGACCGGCGAGGGACGCCGCCTGGCAGGGCTGCGGGACCGGCTCCGGCAGCGCCTTGTCGAGGCCCTGCCCGCCCGGGTGACCGGTGTGAATGTGGAGCGGCTACCCAATACGCTGCATCTCACAATCGATGGGGTCGTGGGTAACGACCTGCTGACCGCCTGCCCCCAGGTGGCGGCATCGACCGGCTCGGCCTGCCATGCCGGGGTGAGCGAGCCCAGCGAAGTGCTCGTAGCCATGGGCTTCAGCCCCGACCAAGCCGTGGCGGCCCTGCGGCTCAGCCTGGGGCGGTACACGACGCCGGAGGAGATCGAGGCGGCGGCCGATGCGCTGGTAGAAATCGGAAGTCAGTTCCTGAACAAGTAGATACTACGCGCCGACTCGTACACGGAGGCGGTCGCGCCACGGGGGAGATCGTCGACCGCTACTACGAAGCCGTACAAAGCGGTGACTACGACCTCTGGGGTACTCCGGGGGATGGTTTACGCGGCCAGAAGGCAAGCAAGACGCCGCCCCGCAGATGATGCCGGGCGGCGCTGGTCGAGCTAGCGAGGTGAGAATGCGAGGCGGCGGAGCCGGTAGATGCAGAAGTAAGCGACGAGAGCAGTATAGCCCACCATGACCAGGATGTTCTGCAGAATCGGTGCTTCGACACCGAGGTAGCCGGCCCTGAGCAACTCCATGGCGGGGCGGGTGGGCAGGAAGACCTGGGCATCCCAGACAGCGGGGGGGAAGAGTTCCCACGGCATGGTGGTGCCGAACATCAGGAGAAGGAGTACGGGAGTACCTGCGGAGCCGAGCGTCCGGGTATCCGGCACCAGCAGGCCGATCAGCGTTCCGCCGGCCACAGAGAAGAGCGTGAGCAGCAGGTAGCCAAAGAGAAGCAGCCCGATCCTCTCGGGAACGCGGCCCACGATCAGGACGACGAGGCCACCGGCGACGAGGCTGAGCACGGATCCCAGACCGGCCTCCACGGCGACGTACTCCCAGGAGCGGAGCGGGGTGATCAGGAGGGACTCCAGAACCCGCTTCTCCTTGGCTTCGGCCAGGGTGAAGGAAGATGTCATCCAACCGACAAAGTAAGCAGGCATAACCAGGAGGACACCAAGGCCTGTCGCCTCTGCCTCCCGCTTCATCGTGGCGGAGATCATCCAGGCCATGAATGGGAGCATGAGAATCGGCGAGAGGATCATCGGGTTTCGGGCGCAATCCCAAAGCCGCGTAGCCGCAAGCACCTTGATCCTTCCAGAGCTTCCCTGCCCGGCGGTTGGTCAGGTCGCGAACGCCCGTCTGCTCCATGGTGTGGGTCACGGCGGTGCGGGGCAGACCGAAGAGACCGGCGCAAAGGAGCAGGTTCTGCTCGACCGAGAGCCGATCCCAGAGGGCGGTGCCGTCGGGCAGGACGCCCATCATGCGACGGACGGAGTCAGACGAGGACCAGGGGTCCATGCCGTCTACAATAACACTACCTGCATCGGGCTGGTTCAGGCCGGCCAGGGGGCGAAGCGTGGTGGTCTTGCCCGCCCCGTTGGGGCCGAGCAGACCAAAGATCTCACCCGTGGGAATTGCGAAGGTAAGGTTCTCCGGAGCGGTCACCGGTCCGTAGCGCTTGGTCAGGCCGTTCAATTCGATCATCATGCACCACCTCGACCCGATCATCGCACAGGGCGATGGCGCATTGCCGCTGACCTGCGACAACTGGCGATGGGGAAGCGACGACTGGCGCAGACCCTGCTTGACGAGCGGGGGCCGACTGAGTGGCGCAGCGGGCTACCAGTTGAGCCGGACCCGCAACTCGTTGGCTCGATGCTTGGAGAGCGGGACGTCGGTACCATCCTTCAAGATCAGGGAGAAGGAATCACGGGTCCAGGTGGCGACCTCCTTCACATAGCCGATACTCACAAGGTGGCCCCGGTGGCAGCGGAAGAAGCCGTGCTCAGCCAACCGCTCCTCCAAGTCGCTCAGGGTGAAGGTGACTCCGCAATCGCCCTCGTGGGTCCGCACGAAGACCGCCTTCTCCTGGGCGTAGGCGTAGCGGATCTCCTCAGGCCGGAAGAGCAGGAGGTGCTCGCCCTTCCTAGCGGCGATATGTGGGACCCGGGCGCCACCGGCTGTGCGGGAGCCGGATGCGGTCGTGTTCAGCACAGGCTGACCAGTACCGCCTTCCCGGCCTCCGCCTCCTCGGCAACGGTAAAGGCGATCATCGATGCGCTCTCGCCGTCGATATCGCAGGCGGGTTCGTCCAGCAGGAGGACCGGCGGCTCGTGCAGGAGGGCACTGGCCAGGCGCAGGCGGGCCAGCTCTCCCGCCTGAAGCCGCTGGACCCGAGTACGCATCTGGGCAAGAAGATCGAGCCGCTTGAGCAGTTCCAGGACTCGGCGCTCGGGCACCTCATAGAAGCCTGCGTAGGTGATCATGCTCTCCCAGATGGTGAGCCGCCCCATGAAGCCCCAGGCCTCCCCCGACAACGCCGATCTTGGTCCGGTTACGCGCATCGCTCGCCGGCAGTCCGGCGAGCGCAGCGCTCCCTGCGGCGATTGGGTGCAACCCGACGAGGGTGCGGATAAGGGTCGACTTGCCGCTCCCGCGGCTACCCACGACCACCACCACCTCGCCAGGGTCGACAGCCAGGGTGAGATCGGCCAGTTTCCCCGCAACCCGAAGCTGATCGATCCGAATCATTCCGCTCCCCCTCCACTACAGGCCAAAACGCGCAGGGAAGGCCCAAGAGTGGACCTCCCCCAGAATTTCTGCGCAACTCCTTCGGGTCCTGCAAGAGTGAAACGGGGCGATCAGGCGTTCATCTCACGGGACTTGGGCCTGCGTATGGGCGCCTCCTGCAGGGCCCTCGGGCGTGGACCGAAGAGCACCCGGGCAACCACCTTGGGCTGGAAGAGCGCCGTGGCCGGCTTGAGCATGTGGATCACCTGCAGGAAGGTCTCATTCAGCACCGGGTCCTGAGCGGCAATGTCGGTGAGTCGCTGGGAGTACTTGGCGATCAAGCCCGAGCCGAACGGGCGAACCCCCTCTACCTGCGGGTAAGCCATATCCGAACTGGTAGCCATTTGCCAGGGCGAATCCACCACCTTGCCCATGCGCTTCTGCAGCGTGGGTGTGTAGGTAGCGAATGACTCAGCCCCCCGACTCTTCAAAGCTGTGCTCAGCTCGATGGCCTCCAGGGCGGTAGTCGTCATGCCCTGCCCATAGATCGGGTTGAAACTACAGAGCGCATCGCCGATGATCACGAGCCCTTCGGGGAATCGCTCCAGTCGCTCGTAGTGGCGCCGAAGCTGATGCGGCACCTTGTGGAGAACGAGCGGGGTGACTTGCGTCGCGCTGGAAATGGCATCATACAACTGCGGAACGGGCAACGACCGCGCAAACGCCTGAAAGCCGTCCGGATCAAGGGGCGGATGATCCCCGAAGTACCCCCACTGGGTGACCAGCCAGCGCCCGCCCTCGATCTCGGTGATCAGACCGTGCCTGCGGGCCGGCGCTGCCGGAACGACCGCGAGCATCTTCCAGTCAGGTGGGCTCTCGGCGGGCGGCTCAAAGATTGCGCTTGCATAGGCCAGGTCGATCTTCAGGGTGGAGATCGGGGTCTCACCATAGCCGAGGTCCTTGAGCCACTGGGGTGCCCGGGTCCCCCGTCCATCCGCCTCGACCACCAGGTCCGCCACTATGGTCTCCTCACCGCTCTCCCGTTCGATCACGACCCCAGTCACCCGCTTATTGTCAGGTGTTGCGGTCAAGCGTGTTACCGTCGCTCCTTCCAGGACGGCGATTTGTGGGATCGCTCTGACCCGTCGGCGGATCATGGCTTCAAGGAACGGCCGGCTCTGCAGATGGAACATGAACCCGCTGGAATACCGGCTCTTCCATATCCCGTTCTGATAGAGTACGGAATCAAGCGACCCGTCCATGTGGACCGACCCCTCTGCGCGCAGGTCCCGCAGGATATCGGGAAAGAGTTCCTCGAGAATCTGTGCGCCCCGGACCAGCAGGGCGTGAACGTGGCGCCCCTGCGGCACCCCCTTCCGATTCACCGGCCCCTCGGGCAGAGTATCTCGCTCAACCAATGTCACCCGGTCATATTGCTCTGACAGAACCCGAGCGACCAGCAGTCCAGCGACACTCCCACCGATCACGACTGCGTGTCTCATGCGCTTAGACCATCCTCCCTCGTTCCTCTTTGCTTGAATTCTAGAGGAGGCGTTTCCCAACGCCCAGGGGAGCGCATCCTGTCCGTCCTGGGAAGATGCCGGGACATGGCAGAACCCCGGGGTAGTGCCCGGGGTTCGCTCACTATGGCTCCTGTTCGTCGTTCACCGGGAGGTCCTGGACATCCGGGTCCGCCTGGTCATCCTGCTCCTGCTCCGCCAGTTCGACATAGGCTTCCATCATCGCCTGATACCGCGGATGCGAAGGGGCAAAGGGGAAGTCGACCTTGGCCTTCGTCCAGCCGACCTTGAGGAAATCCTCCTCGCCGGCGGCATAGGCCTCCGCCACCGGTTCCGCCGCCTTCTGGAACTGCTGCTTGGGAATGTACTCCTTGGGGTAGCCGGCCTTGATCCAGGCCTCCACCAAACGTTCATACGGGGTCATGAACGGAAACCTCCTCGAACCAAACAGGGTCGGTCACACCCCACCTATTCGACACTGCTGGCAGGCCTCACCTTCACAGGAGGTGCCGATGGTGCCGCTGGCAGACGGCTGAGAAGCACCCGGGCCACATGTCTCGGGTGGAAGAGCGAGGTGGGTGACTTTAGCATGTGCTGGACCTGAAGAAAAGCATCATTGAGGACCGGATCATGGGCTGCGAGGTCCAGCATGCGACGGGTGTACTTGCTGAGGAGGCCGGAACCTAATGGACGGGCCCCTTCGGCCTGCGGATAGGCCATGTCCGAGCTGGTGGCCATTTGCCAGGGCATATCCACCAGCTTACCCAACCCCTTCTGCAGTGTCGGTGTGTAGGCAGGGAGTCCGTTCACTCCCTGGCTGCGCAGGGCGCGGCGCAGTTCCATGGCCTCCAGGGCGGCCGTCGCCATGCCCTGCCCATAGATCGGATTGAAACTGCAGACCGCATCGCCCATGATCACCAGGCCCGATGGGAACCGCTCCAGTCGCTCATAGTTCCGGCGCAGCTGGCTCGGCACCTTGTGGAGTGACAGCTGTGTAAGCGGCGTCGCACTGGCAATGGCGTCGTACATCTGCGGTACGGGCATTGACTTGGCAAAGGCCTTGAATCCCTCGATCTCGGTGGGTGGATGATCACCGAAGTAGCCCCAGAGGGTGACAAGCCATCGCCCACCCTCAATCTCCAGAATCGTGCCGTGGCGCAGGGCCGGGGGCGGTGCGACGACGGCCATCATCTTCCAGTCGACCACCTTCTCCGCCGGGGGCTGGAAGAGCGCACTGCAGTAGGCCAGGTCGATCCTCAGCGTGGAGATGGGCGTTTCGCCGAAGCCCAGTTCCTTCAGCCACTGAGGCGCCCGGGTCCCCCGACCGCCGGCCTCAACCACCAGGTCCGCCTCGATGCTCTGCTCCCCGCTCGCTCGCTCGATGACGACCCCGGTCACCCTCTGCTTGTCAGGGGTGGTTGTCAGTCGCGTCACCGTTGCTTCCGGGAGCAGGGTGACCCGGGACAGAGCAGAGACCCGGCGGCGGATGCCCGCCTCCAGAAAGGGCCGGCTCATGACATGGACCATGAAGCCGCTTTCGAACCGGCTCTTCCACTGTCCGTACTGGTGGAGGAGTCCGTCGCTCACCTGGTCCATGTGGACGGCGCCCTCGGCCCGCAGTTCACCTAAGATGCCGGGGAACAACTCCTCCATAATCTGCGCGCCCCGGGCCAACAGCGCATGGATATGCCTGCCCTGGGGTACCCCCTTGCGTTGCTCAGGGCCCAGGGGCAGGGCATCCCGTTCGATGATGGTCACACGATCGTACTGATCCGACAGCACTCGGGCGGCCAGAAGCCCAGCGACACTCCCACCAATTACCACAGCATGCTTCATATGAATCAACATCCTCCCAGTTGGCGCTTTAGAAGAAGGATAGAGCATGGCCTTCCCAGGGAGCCAGAGACTCCCCTCCCCCCTGCGCTGGGAAGATTACAGGACACCGGCAGGACGGCGAAATGAAAGGCGCCCGGCCCGGGTTGACCCCTTGCCAGGCGCCCAATGGACGTCGGCTCAACCAAAGAGCAGGAGGCTCAGCCAGAGAGCCCCGAGCGCCGCCAGCAGAACGGGCGGTGTGATCACCAAGCCAACCTTCAGGTAGTAGGACCACGTGATCTTCAGCCCCCTCTGCTCCAGATTGTGCATCCAGATCAGGGTCGCGAGAGAGCCAATTGGGGTCAGCTTTGGGCCAATGCCCGCACCGATCACGTTGGCCAGGACGAGCCCATCATGAAGGAGGCCGGTCGCCCCGGTGGCGCCAATGGCCAGTACGCCGAGCATTACCCCGGGCAGGTTGTTCATAAGGCTGGAGAAGAGGGCGACCAGCAAGCCCGTGCCCAGCACCGCCCAGCCCAGGCCAAGGTCAGACAACCGGCTGAGCAACCCGGCCGCCCAGGTCGTCAGGCCGGCATTGCCCATGCCGTAGACGACCAGGTACATCCCCAGAGCGAAGATCACCACGTGCCACGGGGCCCCTCGCAACACCTGCATGGGCCGAACCACCCGGTTCTTCCGCGAAGCGACCAGCAGGATCATGGCCCCGGAGGCGATCACAAAGGAGACCGGAATTGCACCGGCGGCGCTGTTCAGGAAGAATGCGACAACCATGGCGACGAGGACGCCGGCCCCAACCCGGAAGAGGAAGGGATCCCGGATCGCCTTCGTGGGCTCGGGGAGTACCGACTGATCATACCGGGCCGGGATCTGCCGGCGGTAGTACCAGCGAAGGACCAGCAGTGTGGCCGCCAGGGCCGCCAGCGATGGCAGGAGCATGAGAACGGCGAAGCGGGCGAAAGGGTAGGCAAAGTAGCGGGCGGTGATCATGTTGGTCAGGTTGGAGACCGCCAGGGGAATGGAGAGGGCATCAGCCACGAAGCCCGAGGCGATCATGTAGGGGATCATCATGCGGGGGTCAAAACCGAGCGCCCTGAGCATCTCGTAGAGAATCGGCGTCAGGATCAGCACGGTGGCATCGTTGGTGAATAGGGTGGAGACGAAGGCGCCCAGGAGAATGACAGCGGTGAAGATCATCCGGCCATCCCCGCCGGCCCGTCTGGCCATGAGCAGGGCGGCCCAGCGAAAGAACCCAGCCTGGTCCAGAATCACGGAGATGATCACAATGGCGATCAGTGCAAAGGTCGAGTCCCAGACAATCCCTGCCACGGTGCGCACATCGGCCAGGGTGATCACGCCGAAGAGGAGCGCCAGCAGGGCACCGATCAAGGCCGCTACGCCGGTGTCAATCCGCCTGGGGCGGGCAAGAACAAGGTAGAGGGTAAAAAGGAAGATGGCCGGTGCGGCCAAGGCCTGACTCATGGTGGGTTGGAGCGCCTCCTGGGGGGAATCTCATGGCTATTCTAGCACCACGTAAGGCACTGAGCCTAGATGGAAGTCTATATTCCTCCTTCGTTGGGCTCATCGCAAAAGGATGACAATGGGGAATGCGGGCGGGAGAGGGGAATCGCTCGCCCCTGGCGAATATCTTAACAAAGAGGCGAGGAGGTGAAGCCGTTGCGCTACCCACTCTTCACGCGGAAGTTGACCGGCCCAAACGCATCACCTGTGCATGCGGCGCGCGCCATGATCGAGCGCTATGGGGGCTCGGGGCGCCGGTCTTTCGATCGTGTGTCCGCGGCCTTCCCTGTCCACGTCTCTGGGGTCGCCCTTGGTTCGGAGTCAGCGTCTGTTCCGCCATGTGCCAATTTGGCCAGGCGGAGACTGCTACGCTGCCTGCGAAGTGAGGGCGATTTTTGTCTTGCTTCCCCTTAACCAGTCCGACTCAGGAGGTGTCTGATCCGACTCGCTCAGCCCGCACTGTCAGTCACGCTGTATGGCGCCCGGCGTGAGTCGCAGCGGTGCGGGGGAAGTTCAGGTGGGAGATAAGGCGCCGCAAATAACTGCGCCGGGAGGAATGCCACATGGGTCCGAGACTGTATGAAGGCATGTCGCTCCGTGAGATCTCCGAGTACCTGTTCGTGGAGGATGAACCGACGAGCGGTGATCTGATCCTCGTCTTCGGTGGCAAGCGGCTGGAGCGGGCAGACCGGGCTGCAGAGCTCTACAGGGCCGGCCTGGCTCCCCGAGTCTTCATTACCGGGGGCGACAAGAGGGGCCTTGGGGTATGCGAGTCCGAACGGCTACGTGACCGCATGGTTGAACTGGGTGTGCCTGCTGAAGCGATCGAGATCGAGTGCGAGTCGGTCAACACCATGGAGAACGTCCGCTTCTCGGTAGACCGGATCGAGAAGAACATCGGCTGGAAGAACATGAAGAACGTGCTCCTCGTCACCTCCCCCTACCATATGAAGCGGGTGAAGCAGGCTGTCGCCCACTATATCCCGCGCGAAGTCGTGATCACCTGCTGCCCGGACCGCCGCGAAGATGTCACCCGTGACAACTGGTGGCACACCGAAGAAGGACAGAACCTTGTCTACCGTGAGCTTGAAAAGGCCCGCACCTACGCGCTCCACGGAGACTTTTAACCCCTAGGGAGAAGAATCGACAGCACAGCCCCCACCGGTCTGCCTCTGCGGGCAGCGGGTGGGGGCTTTTGGCCGGTCTACCGGCCCTCCATGCGGTCGTAAAGAGCTTGAAGGTAGCGGCGGATTGCCTTCATCTCCTGATGCATGTGGTAGAAGGTCCGCAGATACCAGATCGTCGCGAAGACCGAGATCGTCCAGCCCAGAACCGCCAGAAGCATCACGAGCACCGGGATCACCCCCGATCGAGCAGCCCCAGCCAGAGGTAGTAGCAGGCGAGGCCTGAGTAGGGTGCCCAGGCCCGGCCCAGCGTGCGGACCTCGACCTCGGTGGGCTGGTGGTCCAACCCGTAGAACCGTTGCACGGCGTTGCGAATGCCAATGTCGCCGGCTGGCAGGGCGTCAAGGTGACCGGCGTCTATGGCCACACATTCAGCGGTCCACCGGCCCACGCCCCGGAGGGCGACCAGGCGATCGACCGCCTCCGAGAACGGCAGGGCCATCGTGACCGCCAGATCGAGGCTGCCCTCGGCAATGGCCCTGGCGAGATCGATCACGTACTCCGCCTTCCGACGGCTGTACTTCTCGGCCTGCAACGCCTCGTAGGGAAGGCGTGCGACCCGCTCGGGCGACGGCATGGCCGGGTAACCCTGGTAACCCTGTCCGCCGAGCCGGACCAGCGACTCCTTCATGGCGAAGGCAAAGGAGAGGTTGACCTGCTGGGCGATCACCGTCCAGGCAAGGGACTCCCAGTGGCTGAAGGGGGCGATCGGGCGCGCCCCCAGATAGGTCCGGGCCAGGCGCGCAATCACAGGATCGGCTTGGTCCATCTGCCGTAGAAAGTCCCCATGATCCAGATCGAGTGCCAGGGCCTGTCGAACGCCTGCGAGGGCGGAGACCGGCTCAAGCTCTCCCTCCAGAGTGACCCGAAGGCCATGGACGCCGGCGTCCCGGATCCGGACCAGTCCGACTCGTTCCCCCTGCGCAAGGGCTCGCACAAGAGAAGGCCCCTCCTCCACCCGGCTGAGCACCTGACGGGGCATGTCCTGCAGTCGCTTCAGGCTATAGGAGAGGCTGTAGGGCTCTGTCGGCTTCAGCAGGTACTCCACACTCATCCTCCTGTCTCTTTCTCACCCTCTCTGGGTTCGGTGACCAGGTGGCGCCCCCCTCCTCCCCGTCAGCGAAATCAGCACGGGTAAGGGCGGGTACCCACCTGGATACCCGCCCGTCTCATGGTAATAGTTAACGCCAGCGACTCTGCGGGAACTCCCGCACATCCCCCATCGTATATTCGGCAGCCGTTTTACGCCCTACCGGGTACCAGGTCCGAATCGCCCGAAGGATCACCCACCGCCAAATCGACCGGAATCGCCGCTCAACCTTGCGCCACAGCGCTTTGCCTGTCCGCTGCTTCGCCTTGCGCTGCACTGGCGCGGTCTGTACCGCAGTCCGTGCCCATGCATTCCCCCGCGACCGTCTCACGTCCCGTATGGGCATCGACGGCCGCCGCCTGGAGCCGCGCGTCCACATGAGCAGTCCCCCCCTACTCCCCGTTTTTTCCCGCTGGAGGCCACCGGCCCACCGCCTGAAAGATGACCTGCGAGGGTCGAAATAGGGTATACTCACAAGGTAGTCCCCTAAATCAGGAAACAAGCCCTCTCATATCCTTAATACGAGTATGGACCCTCCCAGGTTTTAACTTCCCCGTCGATTTTTGAACTTTTTTGTGTTATCGCTACCAGGAGAAGACGATTCTAGTCTTCCCGGGTTTTAGGAGGGCGATACCAGTCTTCGTCGAATGGTAGGGGAGCAAGACCTCAGCACAGGAGGGTGCTCATGCTGTTCACCATGGCCGATCTTCAGGCAATGCGAGCCGATCTTCTGCCCCCTGACTCGATCGAGAGTCTGGAGGAGACCCTCGCGGCTGTAGAACGCCTCGGTTTCCTATGGGCCTTTACCCCGGCACCGGGCTATCTGCCGGCGCTCTTTTCCGCGCTGAAGACCGAGAGCGAGCACCAGCGCTGGGACTGGGTCTGGGGCTGGAAGGAGAGGTTGGCCGCCGAACGCCTCGCCTACTACGGCAAGGTGGTGCGAGGCAAACCGACCCTGGTCTCTCGGGAATGGCTGCCGGTCTTTTATGCCCTGACCGGCAATACCGGCGACCTGGAAGATGACCTGCTCCATTTGCAGGAATCGGTCCGGTTGCCCGACACGGCGATCAAGGTGATCCGATACCTGCAGGAGCATGGCCCCACCGGAACCCGTACCCTCCTGGCCAAACTGACCGATGGCTCCAAGCCGGCCAAGGCGGCCATAAACCAGGCGCTCTTCTACCTGGACAACGGCATGCTGATCGTGAAGGCAGGAGCAGAGGGCGGCAACTCCATTGCGAACATCTGGGACCTCTTCCCCAACTTCTGGCCGGAAGCGGTGGATGCCGGCAGTGAGATCCCCACCCGGGAGGCTGCCCACCGACTTCTGCGCCGGTTCTTCGAACTGACCCCGGTGATCCAGGAGAAGGGACTCGAGGAGATCTTCCCCTGGAGCGAAGGCTGGCAGAAAAAAGCGATCGCCCACCTCCGGGAGGTAGGCGATCTGGTCTCCTGCACGTTTGAGAAAAGGCCCGCCGTGGCCTGGCGGGAAGCGCTGGAGCGGACTGGGAGGATCTGAGCCGTTACCGGATGATCCGGGTCACTTCATCCAGCGGCTTACGGGGAGCGCCTGTCTTCTCCTCGGCGGGGAAGCCGACGGGGATCAGGGCGACAAACTCATACTCCTTTGGGACGCCGAGTATCTGCTCAATATCCCCCTTCGCCTGCTGCGGGCCGGCCATCCAGCATGCGCCCAACCCCTGCTGATGCAGGGCGAGCAGGAGGATCATGATCGCTCCGCCGATGGTCTGGATACGAGAGGCCCCGAAGCGGCGCCACTCGATCATCTCGGCAGCGGCGGGGTCGCTGCCGCCTCGGGCGGCGAGCAACTTGTCCGCAATCGACTGGTACCCGCCAATCATGACCGCAATACATGCTGGTGCATTCCGGTAGAAGGCACCTACCCGCACCCACCGGTCAGCGTGCTCCCGGAAGGGCTCGGCTTCCGGCCATGATGCCATGAGGCGGGAACGGGCATCCATGGCATCCGCCATCTGCTCGATCACCTGCTTGTTCTTGACGACCCAGAACTGCCAGGGCTGAAAGTTGCCGCCATTAGGCGCCCAGGTGGCCATCTCGATCGCCTTGAGCAGCATCTCGTCGGGGACTTCATCGGGCTTGTACTTACGAATGGAGCGCCGGGTCTGGACCAGGTCGAAGAGCTCGTCGAACTGCATGGCTACCACCCCATTTTGAAGCACGCCGAATCTACTCCGGCGTGCTTCTGTTTCTCTCTTTAGACGTCAGGGAGCGATCTCCAGGAACCGCTGCATCTGATCCTCGGCCAGTGACCGGTACTGTCCTACCAGTTTGCCCGTTGTGTCAAAGAAGACGTAGTCACCAATGTTGGCCTTCAGACTCTCCATCATCGCTTCGGCCTCCGGATGGAAGGCGCTGATCTCAATGAACTCGAAGCGGCCCCGATACTTGGCCTCGAGCTTGGCAGAGCTGGGACGGCCCAGCAGAGAGCCAACGTGGTAATCACTGAAGAAGTGCACGATCACCGGGCGCCCGCTGTTTCGGGAGCGACGTAGTTTCTTCTCCGGATCGGCGGGGGTGACATCTCCCCGGCGTGCAGCGATCCAAAGGACCACGAGAACTGCCACGAGGGTGAGCGTGCCGATCTGGCCGACTACCCCTCCGTCCAGCAGAATCGTCGCTGCAATCGCCACAGCGACCAGAATCAGACTCACCAGAAGGTAGGAAACTCGGCTCAGTACACCCATACAGAGGCAACCTCCTATCGCGATGCGTTCAACGCGGAACTGGAAGCCAAGGTCGTCCGATTCTTCCCAGCGCGCTTGGACTGGTACATGGCATCATCGGCGGCGGCCAGCAGCCCCTCCGGGGTAGTGGCATGGATCAGAAGCGTCGCAACACCAAGGCTGATGGTGCCGGCAACCACTGGAGAGAGCCTCATCCGCTCCACTCCCTGGCGTATGCGTTCGGCCACCGTAAGCGCCATCTCCGGCTCAGTCTGGGGCAGGATCAGCAGGAACTCATCCCCGGCATACCGGAAGGCAAAGTCCGTGCGCCGAATCGTCTCCCGGATCACCTGGGCGATCTGCTTCAAATAGAGATCTCCCGTCTGATGACCGAGGCGGTCATTCATCTGTTTCAGCGAGTCGGAGTCGATCATGACGAGGGAGAGCGGCTGCTGGTGCCGCTGCGCCAGGCTGGCTTCTCGCTCAAGGATCCGATGGAACTGCCGGGCGTTGAAAAGGCCGGTCAAGGCGTCGGTCATGGACAGGCTGGCGAGCTCCTGCAAAACCCGCCCATGCTCAATCATTAGAGCTGCCTGGCCGGCAAAAGAGAGTGTCAGGTCCAGATCATCCTTGGTGAACTGATTGATCCCACGCCTCGTCAGCCGGACCACGCCCAGCCGTCGCCCTTCCAGGAGCAGCGGCGCCAAAATGCTCGACTTATGCCCCTCGCCATACCCCGGCATGGAAGTGGTTCGCGGATCGGTGGACACATCGGATGATATGTACGGCTCACCGCTTTCCATAACGGCGCCGGTCAGTCCGTGCCCCTTCGGACAGCGGAAGGCCATCATTCGGTCGATGTACTCCTTGGTGTACACAGACTCCGAATGGATCCCCGCCACAGGGATGAGCACCTGATCCTGGTCATTCCAAAGGTAGAGTACACAGGCGTCGGCATCCAGCAGATGGTAGAGTTCCCGGACCGCGGAGTCCAGTGTCGTCTGGAAGTCCATGCTCGTGATCTGCTGGGTGAAGCTGATCAGCGCCTCCAACCGCTTCCGTTCGGAGCGCTCGGAGTTCATCAACCCGGTGAGGGTGAGCGCTCCCGACACCAGGAGGGCCGTTCCGACGAGCACCCAGGAGACGGCGGCCCAGACCAGGATCAGCCTGCCGGTGGGATCGAGACTCGTCCGATCCATCAGGTCCTGCCCAATCGCTCCAATCCAACCCATCGCGTACGCGACCATCCAACCGCCGACCCAGTCGTAGGCCCAAATGCCAAGACGCGGGGCCTGAAAGCGCCGCCAGACAAGTGCTAGGCTAACTGGACCCGCAACCGCCAGGAACGCTTTGCCGGCCACAAGACCCCAGGGGGTCTCCGGCAGCCACTGATCAGGATAGGTTTGCGAAAGGTAGAGCAAGACCGTTACCAGGTAGGGGATAGCAAGGCCTACCATGATCGGAATGACCGTAAACCTGCCCGCCATAGCTCTGTGACCCGGCCACCGGAACAAAGTCCGCAACAATCCCCTCAAGCTCTCCCCCCCAGTCCCGCGCTGAATGGGTGTTGCTGATCCGTACAAGGAGCGAACTGACTATGTTCGGATGTGTTCATCGGCCATGGTAGTAATCCCTGCCACCCTTTGGATATGATCCGCAGGATATTTGGCACAACGAAGAGGGAGTCCTTCGGAAAGTGACTAGCTATAGGGACTACCACAACTGGCTGGCGGGAGACTGCTTGCTAGGGGGGTCTACCCCCCAAAAAAGCGGAGGGACGTACGGAGGAAGATGCAGGGGGACCCATCCACCCTGGGGTGATGGGGAAACGAACACGTGGAGGGAGATTGACTGTGGCAACCAACGCAAATGCACAGTTGGCGAAGCTGGCCATCTCGATTGTTGGGGTGGCGGCAATGGCGGGGCTCGCCGGACGTTTCTCACAGAGGGAAAGCCCGGTAGATGCCGTTCCGGCTGTCCCAGGAGTTCCGGTACCCGCTGCCAGTTCGGAGGGGGACGCAGTACAGGCATCCGCACCGCCCTCACCCGCGCAGCCTCCCGCACAGGCTCCGTCACAGGCTCCCGCACAAGCGCCTGCGCAGGTCGTGCAGACCGCCCAAGTCGTCCCACAGGGGAAGTTGACGGAAAAGCAGGCGGAAATCCAGGCGGAGTTGGCAAAAAAGCGGGCCGAATGGGAACGGGAACTCGCGAAGAAGCAGGCGGAGGCCGGCTGGAAGCACCATGACGATGATGACGACCATGACGATGATGACGACCATGACGATGACGACCATGACGACGAGGTCGTGTGGACTCCTGTCCTCTTCTCTACCCCGGCGGCCGCGGGAACGCCTGCAGAACCGAGTACCACCCCACCGGTCGCCCAACCTGCATCAGGCGCGACATCTCCGGTCGTAACCGCTCCCACCAACACCCTCCCCGCTAACCCGAATGGCCAGGAAGTCACGACCGGCCACTCCTAGCCCCTCCCGGCAGACCTTCCGGGCCATGAATACCAGGGTCGAGATCGCCGGCTCCAGCCGGAACTGGGAGCAGTGGTTTCGGCTCTTCGAGGCCACCCTCACCCGGTTTGACCCCGCCAGCCCACTCTGCCAGCTAAACGGGATGCCCGGGCGCTGGGTGGTGGTGCCCCGGCTTCTCTATCAGGCTATCCGGAAGGCGCTCTGGGCCGCCCGTCTGACCGATGGTATCTATGACCCTACCATCCTGCCAGCGCTGGTTGCGACCGGCTACGGACGCTCCTTCGAGTTGGGCCCAACCGCGATCCGGCCTGCGCAGCCGGCTGGGCGCTGGCGAGAGGTGCAACTGGGGCCTGGTGCAATCTGGCTGCCGCCTGGCGTGGAGATTGACCTGGGCGGTATGGGGAAGGGGTACGCGGTGGACTTGGTCATTCGCCGCCTGCGTCGGGAGCAACGGCAGCGGTCCGGCGCACCCGATTCCTGCCTGGTCAACGCAGGCGGGGACATGGCCTTCTGGACGTCTGCGGACAGATCTCCCTGGAACGTAAACGTGTCGGACCCCTTCTCGCCCAGCAAGTCTATCGCCCGGTTTGCCCTGCACTCCGGAGCGGTGGCCACATCGTCCAGATTGGGTCGGTGCTGGGAGGGCGGTCATCATCTCATCGACCCACGGACCGGGCGCCCAAGTGAATCGCCACTGGTCAGCGCCACGGTCTTCGCCACGTCGGCCCTGCTGGCAGACGTGCTGGCCAAGGCGTGCATCATCCTCGGTCCGGAGGGGGCCATGGGGCTGCTTGCTTCCCAGCGAGCCCACGGCCTGCTGGTCACGGAGACCGGTCAACAGATCCTCAGTCCAGGCCTGGAGGGAGTGCGTCATGCAATCGCCCGCTAAAACGCCCCGGCGCCCCTGGGCGGGGCTGGTTACCCTTGTCGTCGCGATCGGACTGGCCGGTCTGCTTCTGGCCGGTAGTCCGGTGGACCCGACCCGCTGGCTTCAGCCCTGGTACCTGACCCGGGCCTCGGGGATTACTGCCTATCTATTACTCTGGACCGCGGTGGCCGTGGGGTTGCTCCAGTCCCTGGGCATGCTGCAGGGGGTCACCGCCCCCCTGGCAAACCTTGACGTCCACGAACACCTCTCGCTCTGGTCGCTCTATGCAACCGTCTTCCACGCGGTCATTCTCCTGTGGGACTCCTACGTCCCCTTCTCCCTGGCAGCGATCACCGTGCCAATGCTCTCGGCCTTCAAGCCGGTGCTGGTCTCCCTCGGCATTCTCACCTTCTACCTCGGCCTGCTGGTAACGGTCACCACCTACCTGCGGTCCCGCATGGCCGCATCTACCTGGCGGATGATCCACCTGCTCAGCCTGGTGGCTTTCGTCATGGCCCTCGCTCATGGGGTGCTGTTGGGCACCGACACAAGCCAGCCGCTGGTCGCATATATGTACCGCTTTACCGGCATCTCCGTAGCCGGACTGGCGGTCTATCGCACGGTCAGGGAGATCCAGAGACGGCAGGCGGTAATCGCCCGGAAATGACCTTGTCCGTAGGAATCATGCCCATGTGCTCCACATAGTCAGCGGTGAAGGGAAGAGGCAGCGGCCAACCGGCCACTGCCTCTGCGTTCTTATGCCGCCCTATACAGCTTCGAAGAATTTGAACTGTGCCTGGATCAGGCCGTGGTAGATGCCCCGCTTGGCCATAAGCGATTCGTGATCACCTATCTCCACGATCTTGCCGTGATCCAGGACGACGATCTTGTCGGCCTCCCGGATCGTGGACAGCCGGTGGGCGATCACAAAGGAGGTCCGCCCCTTCAGCAGCTTACCCAGCGCCTCCTGAATCAGCAGTTCGGTCTTGGTGTCGATCGAGGCCGTCGCCTCGTCGAGGATCAGGATCCGCGGATCGGCCAGCAGCGCCCGAGCGAAGCTGAGCAACTGCCGCTCGCCCATGGAGAGCCGGGCGCCCCGCTCCTTCACCTCGGTCTGGTAGCCCTGGGGCATCTTCATAATGAACTCGTGAGCCCGCGCCGCCTTGGCTGCGGCAATCACCTCATCGTCCGTGGCCTCCAGCCGCCCGAAACGAATATTGTCCATGATCGTCCCGCTGAAGATAAAGGTATCCTGCAGCACGATGCTGATCTGCCGACGGAGCGAATCCAGGGTGACCTCACGCACATCGCGACCGTCGATCCGGACCGATCCCTCCTGCACGTCGTAGAAGCGGGTCAGCAGGTTGATGATCGAGGTCTTGCCGGCTCCGGTGTGGCCCACCAGGGCCACGGTCTCACCTGGCTCGATCTTGAGCGACACCCCGTTCAGGGCGGTCCGGCCCTTCTCGTAGGCGAAGACGACATTGTCCAGTTCCACGGCGCCCTTGATCGGGGGCAGGGCCTTGGCCGCTTCATCTTCGGCGACGGTCGGCTTCGTGTCCAGGTACTCACTGATTCGCTCGCTGGAGGCCATCGCGACGAGGATCTGGCCGTAGAGCTGGGTCAATCGCTGGATCGGCTCCCAGAACTGGCCCAGGTAGGTGACAAAGGCGACCAGCACGCCGACCGTGATCGCTCCCTGCTGGAGAACGTGCGTCCCGTACCAATAGATCACCATGGTCCCAACCGCTGCCATGATCTCGACGATCGGGTTGAACCAGGCGTTGAGCCGAAGGACATTCAACCAGTGGAACCGGTTGTCGGCGTTCATGTCGCTGAAGAAGTCCTTGTTCGGCTCCTCCTGGTGGAAGGCCTGGGTAACCCGCACACCCTGAATCGCTTCGGCAATGTGTGCGGTAAGGCGTGACTGCTTCACCCGGACTGTCTGCCAGCCCCGCCGCACCTGGTTGCGGAGCCGCCCGGTCACGAGCAGCACGAAGGGCAGGAAGGCGAAAACTACTAAAGCCAGTGGCAAGTGCATGGTCATCATGATCACGATAATGCCGATCAGCGTCAGGATATCCTGTAGCAGGGCAATGATGCCGTTGGTGAAGAGATCCTGCAGCGAGTTGACATCGTTCGTGATCCGCACGAGGATCGAGCCCGCGGGGCGGGCATCGAAGAACTTGAGCGAAAGCGTCTGCACGTGGGAGAAGAGCGCCTGCCGCAAGTCGTAGAGCGCCTTCTGGCCGACGTAGTTCGTGAACCGGATCCGCAGCGAGTTGGCGATCCAGTTGAGCACGTGGACCACGACCATGATCACGACAAGGATATTCAGCCGCTCGCCCTTCTCGTAGCCCATGAGCCACCTGGCCCACAAGGCCGGCTTCTCACCATCGGAAAGGGCCACGTCAATCGCCTGGGCGATGATCGCCGGTACAGCCAGGCGGGTGACCGTCGCCACGAACATCATGAAGATGGCCGCAACGATCCAGCCCTTGTAGGGGAGCAGGAAACCACCAAGGCGCCGGGCCTGAGCCCAGTCGAAGGGCTTCTCAAAGACGACCTCTTCCTTGTAGTGGAACCGCTCCGCATTCTCACCGGCCTCCGGTTTCGCCCTGTGGTGCAGCTCTTTCGCCGTCCGTAACTCTCCCATGGCCATTACTGCTCACCCCCATTCGCAGCGACCGCCGCGTGACCGTAGGGGTCGTCCCGCAAGATCTCGGTCTCCCGGTCCTTGAACTGGATCTCGTAGATCGCCCGGTAGGCCCCGCCCCTGGCGAGAAGTTGTTCGTGGGTCCCGCGCTCGATCACCCGGCCGTCTTCCAGCACGAGGATCTCGTCGGCATGCTTGACCGAGGAGAGGCGGTGGGCAATGACAAAGGTGGTCCGCTCCTGCATGAGGTTTCGCAGGGCGATCTGAATCTCGTGCTCTGTCTCCATGTCCACAGCGGCGGTGGCATCGTCCAGGATCAGGATGCGGGGGTTGTTCAGGATCGCCCGGGCGATGGCAATCCGCTGCTTCTGACCGCCCGAGAGGCCCATACCACGCTCGCCAACGACGGTCTCGTAGCCAAGCGGCGTCTCCATAATGAAGTCGTGCGCCTGGGCCAACCTCGCCGCCTGAATGATCTCCTCCATGGTGGCGGACCGGCGCCCATAGGCGATATTCTCCTTGATCGTCGCCGACCAGAGGAAGGTCTCCTGCAAGATCACGCCGACCTGGCGCCGCAGGTCGACCAGGTCAATCTCCCGGACATCGACCCCGTCAATGGTGACCCGACCACGGGTGACATCGTAAAAGCGAGTGATTAGTGAGACCAGGGACGACTTGCCGGAGCCGGTCGTGCCGATCAGACCGATCACCGAGCCGGGCGGGGCGTCCAGGTTGATCTCGGCCAGCGCCGGGAAGTCGGAGATCTCGTCGGTCCCGGGTCGGGGCGACTCGTACTGGAAGGTGACATCTTCAAACCGGACATGAGCCCGCATGTCGGGCATGGGAACCGGGGTAGCCGGCATCTTGACCTCGACCGGATGCTCCAGCAACTCCAGAAGCCGCTCGCCTGACGCGATCGCCTGGATCATGTTGTTGATCTGGTAGCCGACCTCTCGCATGGGCCAGATCCAGTACCAGATCAGGCTGAAGAAGGCGACCAACTTGCCGAGGGAGAGTTCATCCTTCAGCACCATAGAGCCGCCGTACCAGAGCAATAGCGTGATCGCCAGGTTGGAGAGGAGTTCAATCAGGGGGAAGAAGCTGGCCCAGAGTTTTGACGCACTCAGGTTGGCCTCGACATAGTCCCGATTGCGGCTGGAGAATTTGGAGACCTCGAAGCCCTCCCGTGCGAAGGACTTGACCGTCCGCATGCCGTTCAGGTTCTCCTGCGTGGCGGTGGTCAGGCTGGCCAGCGCCTCCCGGATCCGGGTGAAGGCTGGGTGAACCACCCGCTCGAACCGCAACACGACCACCAGGAGGAAGGGCATGGTGGCCAGCGTAACCAGGGTGAGCTTGACCGACATGGCCAGCATGACTACCAGGGAGAAAACCGTCATGAAAATGACGTCCACCAGGTGGACGAAACCAAAGGAGAGGAACTGGCGGAATGCCTCAGTATCGGCCGTCACCCGGGACATGAGGTCACCGGTCCTGGCGTTGTCGTAGAATTTGAAGTGGAGATACTGTAGCTTGTCGTACATGGCGTTGCGCAGGTCGAAGGTCGCGTTCTGGCCAAAGACCTGACCCAAGTACTGCCGGCCGAAGTTGAAGACCGCGCGCACCAGCGCCACGGCAATGACCGCCAGCGCCCAATAGGGCAGCTCGTTGAACTTGCTCTCCTCGATAACCCGGTCGATCAACTGCTCCAAGAGCCAGGGCCGAACCAGGCCTGCGGCGGTCAGAAAACCCATAGAGATGACGGAAGCAATTCCCCACCATATATAGGGCATGTAGAACCGCTTCAGCTTAGCGAAAACCGACAAAGGCCTTTTCCCCTCTTTCATCCCCAGCACTACAGACGCACTTGAGTCCTCACATGACACAGAGAGATTCCGCACCCCACAACGATATCCCTTCGGATACCGCAAGGTCAATGGGGTTCGCAATTAACGGACATTAGTTTCTTGAGTATGTCGAGAACTCGACAAACCTCGCCCTCTCAACGGCAACGCCCCCTCCGATGCGGTCGCGGGGGCGTCTGGCGCATGTTGAAGGCCCACCCATTCAGGCGACTACCCGGAGTTCGGTGCGCCCGTCTCCGATCTATCAGATTCAGGATCGTAGGGCGCTTCGGGCAGGATCGCGTTGATCTCTGCGCTCCAGTCGGCAAACTCCTGCAGCAGGTCGGCGTCCAAATGATGCGCTGCGTTGATCACGTGCCCCAGCACGTAGGCAAGGGAACGGCGCATCTCTGCCAGCAGTTGCTCTGGTGGCACCTCGCCTGCCCACGGGAGCTGGCGGCGGTGGTGAAAGTAGCGCTGTGCCCGGCTGGCGAAATAACCGGCGTCCTTGCTGAGCGACGCCGCCAGATCCAGCACTTTCTCTTCCAGCGTCAGACCGGCAAGACCGTCCTCCCCAGGGGCACCGCTGTTCTGAAACCGGACCAGGTCGCCCCAACGTGTTCCATCATACCTGCCCATGGGTCATCCTCCTCAAGACGATACTCACCGAACATATGTTTCGATCGAAATGGCAGATTCTCCTGCCATTGGCGTGCTCTTCTCTGCCCAATCGCTTGATGGCGTTAACCTGTCATAGTATGATGGACGTTATAGGCCACAGAAACTGGAGAGGTGTAGCCATGCAATATCTGCGACGGCACCTCTCGGCCGGCGGCCTCGTTTTGAACAAGGGCTCAATCCTCTTGATTCGGAACCGCCGGGGGCATTGGGGACTGCCCAAGGGTCATTGGGAGCCCGGTGAACTGCTGGCGGAGACCGCCGTGCGTGAGGTGCTCGAGGAGACCGGACTCAAGGTCGATGTAGGCGACCTGGCCTTCATTACCGAGTTCCGCAACCTCGAGGCAAGGGAGCATCTGGTTCAGTTCTTCTTCGCCGCGAAGCTGGTCGGTGGGACCCTGGCGCCCCGCCCCGGCGAGATCTATGGGGTGAAGTGGGTACCGATCGGGGAGATTGCCCAGTACATTCGGTGGCGCCCGTGGCTCGAGCCGCTGACGCACTGGCTGGAGGGCGGCACCCAGCGGTACCACTCCTTCCCGGATCCATCGCGGAACCGGATTCGGTAAGGTCAAAGGCCAGGGGCACGCGAGCCCCTGGCCTTTGCTTTCTCCATCTTCTATGACCACTGGCTCAACCTCAGCCCCCGAGATGAAGCCCAACGTGGGGCTACACTTGGACCGGCCGCTCGCGCCCGACCTGGATCCACTGGCCGCCCTGCGGGTCCATCCAGAACCGGCGGATGACGGGTTGCGGCTTGGCGGTCAAGACGCTGAGGACCGCCAGGTCCCCCTCCAGATGGGCCCGGGCGCAAAGCGCCAGGTACTCGCCCTGGGCGGTCTCATCGGGCACCTCGGTCACCAGTTCCGCCGCCGTGATCTGCGGGAAGCGACCCACGAAGGTCCTTGCCTCGGGGCCGTCGGCCGTGCGGCGGGTGAGGGAGATAAAGCCCTTGTGCTGTTCCAGCGGGAACTTGCCCGGCACGTAGCGCTGGCCGTAGGTCACGTAACGGTCCAGCAGGGTCCGGGTGTACGACTCGATCTCCCGGTCGCCGGTCAGGCGCTCAGCCAAAGCGTCTCGGATCCGCTCCTGAACGGCGTGGTTCGCGGGGTACCGGTCGGGATCCATCCACCGGAAGATCCCGTAGATCAGGGCGTTGGGCATCCACCAGGAGGTGGGGAAGTACGGGGGCGAGTTCCAGCCGGAGAAGGGCTGAACCCACTCGTGCGAGGGATAGCCGTGATCGTCCAGGACGACGTCGGGCAGAAAGGCTCGCCAGAGCGTGGGGAGCGTCCGGCTCTCGCCGAAGCGGGGGTTGGGGGAGAAGCAGTCGAACCCAAAGTCGACGCCGGCGGCGTTGAAGCGGGCGGCGTGGAGCTTCCAGTTCGGGTGCTCCCGCATCATGGCGTAGTGAACGGCGGCTCCGTCGGCATTCTCCATGGGGCTGAGGACCAGGTTGACCCGCCGTGACAGGTCTCCGGTAGCCGCCAGTTCAGCCAGTCGGAGGATCGAGTTGGTCGATGAGACCTCGTTCGCATGGCGCCGGGCGTTGACAAGCAGGGTGGGGCGCCAGGCAGAGAGCTTCTGCGGCGGAGCGATGCGCCCCGCTGTGGGAGCGGTGACGCTAAGCGCCCAGGTGGGGCGCCCGCCGAAGGAAAGGCCCGCCCGCCAGACCCTCACGCCCTGAAGCGTGGCCAGATGGGCGAGGTAGGGCGGCAGTTGGTCCGGCCCGATCACGACGTCCCGGGGGATGCCCGGGGCCGGCTCGGGCAGGACGGCCGCCTCGTCGGGCAGGTGCCTGGCCAACTCGGGCGGGCCACCTGCGGCCGTGGGGTACAGCCGGACCCGCATATACGGGCCGGAGTCCGTGTGGCGGACCCATGGCTCCACGGCGCCCGGGGCTGCGTAGCCCTTGCCGGCCAGGCTGAGGCCTAACTCATTCAGATAATCGAGGGTATAGAAGTAGAGGTCCTCATGGAGCGCGTCCAGCGGGGAGATCTGCTCCTCCCGAATCCCCAGGCGCCGATCATCCTCGCTCAGCGCCGCCTCGACCACCAGGGCGCCGAAGAAGGGCTGCTCGGCGGGATCGGGAGCCGGACCGAATGCCTCGAACAGGTACCCCCGCAGGGCCGGGAGAACCCGGGTCTGATAGGCGGCCCAGAGCGCCTCTGCGTCAGTCTGAACGACCTGTTCCAGTAAGACCTGACCCGACTGCTCGACCCGGAGCCAGCCCGTAGGCGGATGCACCCGCCCGCGCTGTGGGAACTCCTGCAGGTACGCCTGTGCGGTGAAGGACGGGGTGAATCCTTCCTGATGCAGGACCTGGCCGCCGGAATCGTAGGCGGTGAGGCGATAGTCGCTCCTCATGTCATCCCCCAGGGTGACCGTGACGGGCAGCCCCAACCGGTGGGCCAGGAGTTCATCGGCGGGATAGAGTTCCTGAAGCCAGCGGATCTCCATCTCCAGCGGGGGGGCGCCCGGATCAGCCGAGGGTACGGAGGCCGCATCAAACCGCGGAGCGACCACCTCGACCCGGCTCAGGCCCTGCAGGCTCTGCAGGCCCTGCAGGCGAGGGAGCACCTCCTCCTCCAGCCAGTGGAAGCCCTGCTTGTAGGCTGACTGGACGCGCACCGTAGAGCCCGGCGACAGGGTGCTCTGCAGTTCAAGACCGACCGCCTGCCGCACGGCGAGGGGTTCGCTCAGCCTCAGGGTCACGTGGGCTGGTGCGTTGGACTGGAGCCGTGGAAGAACGTCGCTCTGCCAGGTCTGGCGGAGCCGATCCACCTCCCAGTCCAGGGCGAGGCTGAGATCGAAGACCGGCTCGTCCCGCTCCACCGGCGTCGCGGGCAGGTTGGCCCGCCGGGTGAAGAGGGTGGCGTGGACACGGTCCACAAGGCCGAACTCCGCTGCCATAAAGCGGATCATGTCGGCCCGCCCCGCCGGAGAGCCACTCACGACCAGCCCCTCCGCTGTCCATGCGATGTCGGCCCCCGCCGGGGGATAGTCATACCGCCAAAGGGGCTCTGCCGGTGGCTCTGCGGAGAGCAACACCTGCTTGGCGCCCGGCTCCGCCTGCTCCACCGCCACCGGGAAGCGCAGACCGGTCGACTCAACGCCCACGCGGGCCGCCAACTCACAGAGGGCAGCAATCTCCTCCGCCGTCACCGAGGGCGGGACCACCACCTGCCAGTGGGTCCGGTCCACCTGAGCGGAGTCGCTGGAACCAAGGAGGCCATCGACGGTGAAGAGCCGGTCCGGCCCCGGCGGGGGCAGGTCGCCTGGCACATCGGCCCGGAAGGGGGGCTCCGGGGGAGCGCCGATCAGATCCACCTTGCCGGCCGCCGCTGTGGTCGGGGTCTCCTCGCACTCGATCGCGAAGACCCTCCCCTCATGGAGGTGGACCACCCGAACCGGCAGCCCTTCGGCCATCTCGCTCAGGAGGGGGCCGCCGGGAGCGGCGTACGGAAAGGTGGATGCCAGCCAGCGTGCAGCCATCAGACCGGCGTCGGCGTCGGCGCCGGAGACCACCACGCCCTCGGCTGTCAGGGCGACCACACCGGAGCCGGGCTCCATGCGCAAGGCCGGACAGAAGGGGTTCTCCGGTCCGAAGAGGACCGGCACGGTGCGGGGGGTCGGGAAGGGGATCAGACCCTCACCGCCCGCCACGGCGAAGCCAGGTGAAAAGGCCGCCGACTCCAGTCCGAGCCGGGCGGCCACGTCAATGGCACCGGGGGTCCGGCCCACCACAAACCGACAGCCGAACCCGTCGGGCAGTCCATCGCCGTCCTGGTCTGTGAAGAGCCCCGACGGCGTGTACAATTCCGTCAACGATCTCATGAACTGGCTCCTCCCTTTGCCGCTGCCTGAAACTCATCGGGTTCCATCTGCCAGAGGGGGATGCTGCTCGTCGATACCCCCGAGGCTCCCGCCTGGAGTGCCCGGCCCACCTCTCGGGCCGAACGGACGAGCCCCCCCGCAATGATCAGCGTGTGGGGCAGTTGGGCCCGAATCCCGCCAATCGCCCGGGGAATGATCCCCGGCAACACCTCGACTACCTCGGCCCGACTGCTTCGGGCGGCATCGATCCCCGTGTTGACCGACTGGGAGTCGAGCAGGAAGAGGCGCTGCAGCGGGATCACGCCAAGGCGGCGGGCCGACTGCACCAGGGCGGAACGGGTCGTGATCAGCCCGGCCGGATGAGTTGCCTGGACGAGGAACTCCAGCGCTTCCTCGTCACGCCCTAACCCCGAGACGAAGTCCAGATGGATAAAAAGCAGCCTGCCCGCCCCGGCGATCGCCCGCCCCACCTCGTCGAGCCGGCGAACGGATGCCGCCAGGAGAAAGATCACCTGACAGCGCGAGGCCAGGGCCGCCTCAAGCGCCCGGTCATCCCGTACGGAGGCAATGAGCGGATGCATCTTCAGCGCCTCACCCAACCGGGCTGCGGCCCCAACACTTCGGTCTGCCAATCCGGCCACCCCATTCCACTTGGCACATACTCTCGCTCTTTCGACAGGAGCAAAGGGCCTCCCTCCTATCCGGAACGGAGAAGGGCGGACCAGGACGGCCCGCCACTCATCAGCGCTCTGGATTAGCCGAGCAGCTCCTCCAGCTTCTGTGCGTCGTACCCGATGATCACCTGGTCACCGCGAATCACCACGGGACGGCGCCAGAGACCAGGCTCGACCGCCAGCAGTTCGATCAGTTCTTCCTCCGAGAGTTCCTTCCCCGCCAGCCCCATCTCCTTGTACCGCCGGCTCCGGGTAGAGAGCAGATCCCTGGCCCCGCCCGGAAGGCGACCGGCCAACTCCCGGACCTCCTGAGGGCTCGGCTTCTGCTTAAAGTAGAGGCGCTCGGTCAGATCGATATCTTTGGACGCAAGCAACTGCTTGGCCTTCACGCAGGAGCTTCAGGTCGGATAGGTATAGAATGTTACGCTCTTCCCCACAAGAAACCACCTCCGGGGGGAGTCTTTCCACCTCCGCCCCGCCCAATCCTCCCGCGCACAGACAGGGAAAGGTCTCACGAAAAGCGTCTGTACCCCCCACGGGAGGCCGGCCCCGACACGAGTACCTGGACAGGCTGAACCTCTTCAAGAAAGGCACTCACGATACGATTGAACGCTTCGGGGCGCTCTGCCATGGAGAGACACCCTGCCTCCCCGATCACGACCTGCTCGCCCTGAGGGGTCTCCATGACCATGAGCGCCGTGTAGCCCGGTGTCGCGACCCGGTCCTGCTCACCCGCAATGAACAGCACCCGATGACGAAGGCTGCGCAGGCCCTCCCGCATCGGATAGTTCGCCACGGCCATCAAGTCGGCAAAACGGACGGTGGGAGCCGTCTTACGCCAGCGCTGCAGGTGATCGCTCTTCAGGCGCGCGGAGACCGACTCGCTGAAGAGGCTTTCGACAAAGCGGGAAGGAGCCTCTCCGAGAGCAGCCCGCAACCGGGTCTCCGCGCTTGCCCGTCCGCCCTCGTACAGGCCGGCCAGCACCAGCCCTGCGACTCGGTCCGGGGTATGCAGGGCGATATCAACCGCGATCGCCGCGCCGAGGCAGACCCCGGCGATTACCACAGGCCATCGGATCGCAAGCGCGTCCAGGAATCCAAGCATGCTCCGCCGGTACTCGGCGATCGTCTGGTGCCCGAATCCTTCGGACTGACCATGACCGGGAAGGTCAGGCACCAGGCAGCGAGCCCTCTGGGCCAGCCCGGACAACTGCCCGTTCCATGTGATACCCGTACCGCCGGACTCATGAAGGAACAGGACCACGGCCCCGGATTCAGCAACGCCCGAAGCGGTATAGTAGAGCGAATCGGAGCCCACCTCAACGGAGCCCGTCGAGAGGATCGACTCAGGGTGTGGTCGGCTCCAGTGGTTTGGTTTTCTTGCTGCGTTTGTCACACCGACTACCCTCCATATTCCCCCAGGAATCCCTTTCCAGCCTTGCGCCCCAAGTGGCCTGCCCGCACCATCTGCTTGATCAACAGAGGCGGAGCATACTGCGGCTGACCGAACTCCCTGTGGAAATACTCCAGGACGTTATGGCAGACATCGACACCGGTGAAGTCCATAAGGGTGAAGGGACCCATGGGATGGTTTAACCCCAGGGTAATCGCCTTGTCAACCTCCTCCGGAGAAGCGATCCCCTCCTCCACCACCTTGATCGCCTCGGCCATCATGGGCAGGAGGATCCGGTTCACAATGAAGCCCGGGCTGTCCTTCTTTACTGCGATGGCGGTCTTACCGAAGGACTCAGCCAACGCCATGGTGATCCGGATCGCCTCATCGGATGACTGCAGACCATGGATCACCTCCACCAGACGCATCACCTGCGCGGGGTTGAAGAAGTGCATCCCAACCACGTTCGATGGCCTCTTTGTGGCGGCGGCGATCTCGGTGATCGACATGGATGATGTATTGGTGGCCAGCACAACCTCGGGCCGGCAAATCCGGTCCAGGTTGGCGAAGAGCTCCTTCTTGAGGCCCAGGTCCTCAAAGATCGCCTCAATGACGAAATCGGCCCCGGCAAAGTCGGCCAGATCGGTCGTGGCGGTGATCCGTCCCAGGGTGGCGGTCCGTTCCTCCTCGGTCAACTTGCCCTTGGCAATCGCCCGCTGCATGAGGCCGTCCATTTGGGCAATCGCCCGCTCCACCCGAGGCATCTCCAGGTCGCGCAGAACCACCCTGTAGCCGGCCTGTGCCGCCACATGGGCGATCCCCGTTCCCATGGCCCCCGCTCCACATACCCCAATCACCCGAATCTCCATGGTCGATCCCTCCTGTTCGGTTCGATCACCAAGAGACCATCGTGGTCACCGCCACCATCTCACTTCCACGAACAATGATAGAATCGCGCTTTTCGTCATTGCCATACCCAAACAGTGTTCGTGCTGAAAGTCAATCACTTACCCTTAAGAGACCCCCCCACAATGATGCATGGGAATAGCCATTGGGTTATCATACTTGTCTACCCGGTTCGACAGACCTCGACAATCAGAAGGACCGTGCCCGATTGGAAGGCACGGCCCGAGGATGATTTGGCAAGCCACCAGTTATATCAGATGCGCCTGCGCCGGAAGAGAGCCGGTGGAATCACCAGACCGGCTGCGAGTGAGCCCGCAATGAAGAGCGCCCTGGTGAGGGCCAGCGCGGCCCCAGACATCTCCTCGCGCGCCAGAAGGAGCATACCGTTGTAGGCGATCAGCCCCGGCACCAGTGGGAAGAGCCCCGGGATAATGAAGAGAGTCGTCGGCTCCCGCAGCCAGCGGGCCAACATCTCCCCCACGGTACCCAGCAGGAGCGCACCAAGGAAGACAGCCATGACCGCCGGCGCACCGGCCCGCAGGGAGAGGTCATACCCCGCCCAGCCTAGCATGCCCGAGAGGCCGACCCAGGCAATCGCCCGGCGTGGTGCCCGGAAGGAGACTGCGATCGCCGCGGATGTGAGATAGGCGAAGAGGTAGGTGATCACAGGAGCGTCCCTCCCCCGAAGAGGTAAAGGGCGGTACCGACCCCGGAGGCGAGGGCCGCCGCCTTGAGCGCCGCCTCCAGGCCGCGGGCCCCGGCGCTGACCAGGTCGCCCGCCATCGCGTCCCGTACGGCGGCCGTGAAGGCGATGCCAGGCACCAGGACCATGATCCCGCCGGCGACCACCGGACCCACCGATACACCCAGCCAGGCCTTCAGCACCATGGCGCAGGCGACCGCATTCGCTCCGGCAAGGAAGTCGCTCAGGGCATCCGGCAGACGGATCCACCGGGTCAGGCGCTGCCCACCCTGGACCACCAGGTTGGCCAGCAGTGCCGGCAAGAAGTCCGGCAGCGTACCGCCCACGAGCATGGTCGCCGCCGCAGCCGACAGCCCGCTGAAGGGGACGTCGAGCCATTCGGGCAGGGGAGCGCTCTGCTCCTCGATCTCCCGGATTCGGCGGAGCGCCACCGCGGGCTCCACCGGACGGGTCGCCAACTCTCGGGAGAGGGCGTTGATCGCACTGACCCGATCGAGGGCGATCGTCCGCTGGACCACCCGCTTGATTACCGTGATATGCGGCTCGCCCCCAAGGCTGACGAAGATCCCGGTGGGCGTCGCGTAGATCTCGGCTTCCTCGATCCCGTAGGCGCGGGCAATCCGGGCCACCGTGTCCTCCACCCGGGCCACATCGGCCCCACAGCGAAGGAGGAGGGCGCCCGCCGCCGCCGCCACCGGCAGCACGTCAGATGGAACAATCAGCGTCACGTCACCTCGTACCGGAAGGGTCCCCCCATACATCGGCTTCTACCCCCGTGGCAGGAACCAACTGCCTGTCTCGTCCTGCTCAAAGCGCACCCGTCCCCGGACCACCAGCAGGTCAAGGTGGGCCAGTACCTCCGACAGCGCCAGGAAGATGTCGAACTCCCGCACCCGAGGGTAGACCTCCCGGGTCAGGTCCCAGGCCTTCCGCCCCTCGCCGAGCCGCTGTTGCAGCGAACCGAGCCGCCGCTCGTGCTTCGCCTTGTAGTTCGCCACGACAGCCCTGTGATCCTCGATCACCGGCCCGTGTCCGGGCAGGACGCGGGCCAGGTCCATCTCTGCCGCCTGGTCCAGCGCCGTCAGGAACTGGCCCAGGGTGAGTGCCCGGATCGGATCGTGGGGCACGGCAGCCTCATGTCCCGGCCGGACCGGCTCCATGATCGGATTCGGCGTCACCTTCTCCAGTAGATGGTCCCCACCGATCAGCGTGCGGCTGCTCTCCTCCAGGAAGCCGGTGTGGCCCAGGGCATGACCAGGCAGGTGAACCGCCTTCAACTCGCCGTCTTCGAAGGCGAACCGGTCGCCGGCCGCCAGCGGGGTCCAGGCAGCGACGGGCAGAAACATGCGCTTGCCCAGCCGCCAGTAGCGTTCCATGAGTTCCCGCTCTTCAGCGGATGCACCGTTCTCGGCCAGCACCCGCTCCCGCCCCTCCAGCCACCAGGCGGGGGAGTCGGCCTTGCCCACCTCGTCGGCGTGGAGGAAGATCTCCGCCCCCGAGGCTTCGACAATCGCCGCCGCCTCCCCCATGTGGTCCAGGTGTGCGTGGGTCAGGAGCACCCGGCGGATATCCCGCACGGTCAGACCGATCTCACGCAGTCCGGCGTCCAACGCCTCGCGGGATTCCGGTGTATGCAGTCCGGTGTCGATCAGCGTCACCGGATCCTGTCGAATGACGTAGACGTGGACAGGCCCGACCGCGGGCCAGGGAGTGGGCAATGAGATCTGGTGGATCGGCAGCAACGGACGTTCACTTCCTCTTGGCAGCGTCTGGTATAGGAGAGGAGCGCCGTGGATGCACGGCGCCCCCATCGGTACAATTTACTCCTTTTCCGTCGAGGCCGCAACAACCGTTTCGGGCGAGCCGTTGACCGACTTCAGGAGCATCTCGGCCAGGTCCAACACCCGGAGTTGTTCGGTGTTGTCGATTGCCGCGACACCGTCGGAGATCATGGTCATGCAGAACGGGCAGTTGGTGGCGACGGTGGTAGCACCGGTGTCGACCGCCTGCTGGCTCCGCTCCACGTTCACCCGGGTGCCGTGGTGCTCCTCCATCCACATCTGGGCACCGCCGGCGCCGCAGCACATGCCGGTCTCCCGGTTCCGCTCCATCTCCTTGATCTGCACGCCGGGGATCGACTGGAGGAGCTCGCGGGGCGCATCGAACTCGCCGCCATACCGGCCCAGGTAGCAGGAATCGTGGTAGGCGACCGACTCATCGATCGCGGTGGTCGGCTTCAGCTTGCCATCTTTCACGAGCTGGTTCAGGATCTGGGTGTGATGGATCACCTCCACCTCAAAGCCCATCTCCCGGTAGTCCTTGGAGAAGGTATGGGCGCAGTGCGGGCAGTGGGTGATGATCTTCTTCACGCCGTAGCCCTTCATTGTTTCGATGTTCTCCGTAGCGAGCTGCTGGAAGAGCATCTCGTTGCCAGCCCGCCGTGCGGAGTCGCCCGTGCACTTCTCCTCCTTGCCCAAGATGGCGAAGGAGACATCGGCCTGCTGGAGCAGTTGGACGATCGACCGGACGATCTTCTGCCCCCGCTGATCGAAGGCCCCCGAGCAGCCCGGCCAGAAGAGGTACTCCGCCTCGGCACCATCGGCCATAACTGGGACGTCCAGGTCCTCGGCCCACTTGGTCCGGGTGTGGGCGCCCATGCCCCACGGGTTCCCCTGCCGCTCCAGGTTCTTGAAGACCTGGTTCAGCTCCGCCGGGAACTCGCCCTGTAGCATCACCTGGTGGCGACGCATTTCGACGATCTTCGGCACATGTTCGATGTAGACCGGGCAGACCTCCATGCAGGCCCGGCAGGTGGTGCAGGCCCAGAGCGCCTCCGGATCGACGACCGGACCGACCAGTTCCGACTCGAATGGCTGCTCCGCCGGCCGCTCGCCCTTCATGGCCGCCAGGTAGAGGAGCGGCCCCTTCTCGTGTAGGTGGTGCTGCAGATCCAGGATCAACGACTTCGGATTGAGTGGCTTGCCCGTCAGGAAGGCCGGGCAGTTCTCCTGGCAGCGACCGCACTCCGTGCAGGCGTCGAGGTCGGCGAGATCCTTCCAGGAGAAGTCCCAGAGCGAAGCGGCGCCCAACACCGGGGTCTCCGATTCCAGATCGACATTCGAGAGGTAGCCCTTCGGCCGCAGGTCGCTCAGGAAGATGTTCGCCGGGCTGGCGAGGATATGCATCATCTTCGAGAACGGCAGGTAGGCGATGAACGTGAACGAGATCGTCAGGTGGAACCACCAGAGGAACTTGTGCAGGGCGACCATCGCCCCGACCGACATGAACGAGGCCAGCAGCTTCCCGTGCAGGTAGCCCATGAACGACCAGGTCCCGTACGGGTCCTGCGTCGCGACGATCCGAATGCCCTCCACAATGAAGCCGGTCCAGAGGATCGCGACAATGTGGGCCAGGAAGACCCAGTCGTCAAGAATCGACGGCGTATTCTTCCCCTGGGTGATCGCCCTTGGCTTCATGATCACACGCCGGACCCAGCCAATCACCGTGCCAATCAAGGCCATGGTGCCGAAGAGGTCCAGGGCAAGCGACTGGAACCAGAGGTAGAAGCCGCCCTGCATGATCCGGATCTTCAGATCCTCGTGAATCATGACCACCAGGGTGCCAATGAAGAGGACCACAAAGCCCCACGAGAGCCAGAGGTGGAAGAAGCCGGCAAGCTTGTTCTGCTTCAGCCGGTTCTGGAGCACGGCGTGCTTGACCACCATCTTCAGCCGTTCCTTCACCTGGTCCCAACGGACCTCCGGTTTGCCGATAAACCAGAGCCGCACCCGGTTCCAGATGCCGTAGGCGAAGATGGCGAAGGTCGGAATCAGCATGAGGTACATAATGAGATAGGCGCCTTCGATATTCCAGTAGACGTGGCGTGTGGCGGTGGCTAGCGCTAGCATGGCGGTCCTCCTATCCCAGCAGCGCCCGTGCGATGACGAGCCGCTGGATCTGATTGGTTCCCTCGTAGATTTGCGTGATTTTGGCGTCGCGCATCATGCGCTCGACAGGGTAGTCTCGGGTGAAGCCGTAGCCGCCGAGGATCTGGACCGCATCGGTGGTGACGGACATGGCCGTGTCGGAGGCCGTCATCTTCGCCATGGCCGAGATCTTGTTCACCTCGGTCGGCAAGCGGCCCCGTACCTTGCCCTGGCCGTCGATCAGGGCGGCGGCCTTGTAGACGAGGAGGCGGCTGGCCTCCACCTTGGCGGCCATGTCGGCGAACATAAACTGGAGCCCCTGGTACTCTGCGATCGGCTTACCGAACTGCTGCCGCTCCTTTGCGTACTTCACGGCATAGTCCAGAGCACCGGCGGCGATCCCCAGAGCCTGGGCGCCGATCGCCGGGCGGGACTGATCCAGCGTGATCAGGGCGATCTTGAACCCATCGCCCTCCTTGCCAATCAGGTTGGCCGCCGGGACACGGCAGTCCTCCAGGATCAACTCCACCGTGGGCGACCCGCGGATTCCCATCTTCTCTTCATGCCGGCCGATGGTAAGGCCGGGCGTTCCCGCCTCGATGAAGAAGGCGCAGATCCCCCTGGCACCCAGCGACGGATCCACCGTGGCGAAAAGGGTGAAGCCCCCCGCTACCGATCCATGGGTGATGAAGACCTTCCGACCGTTGAGGATGTAGTGGTCGCCATCACGTACCGCCGTTGTCTTCAGGGCGGCGGCGTCCGACCCTGCCGATGGCTCGGTCAGGGCGAAGGAGATCAACTCCTGGCCGGTGGCAAAGCGGGGGAGCCACCGCTTCTTCTGCTCCTCACTGGCGCCAACCAGAATGGGCAGGAGGCCCAGTTCCTGGACAGCGATGATCAGGGCGCTGGAAGCGCACGCCTTGGCCACCTCCTCGATCGCCAGGCAGCAAGCGAGCACACCCATACCGGCACCGCCATACTCCTCGGGCACGGCCAGACCCAACAGCCCCAGATCCCGGAACTGGTGGGCAATATCCCAGGGAAACTCGGCGGTCCGGTCGATCTCAGCAGCCCTCGGCCAGACCTTATCTCGGGTCACCTCTCGCACCGTATCCCGCAGCATCTCCTGCTCCGCCGTCAGGGCAAACTGCATGCGCGTCCCTCCCACTTAGACCAAACGGTCGGTCGGCAGACATTCTGGGTCCCGGGTCTTTGCGCTGGCTATATTCGTCTCTATGTGCGCAATGTCCTCTCTGATCACTGTTTTCCGATCATGCGACCAATTTTTTCGACCTTTGTAGACGGTCAGTCGACAAAACGCCGGTCGCCGGCATAGCCTGACAGGGAATCCAGAACATCTCGAACATAACAGAGGTGCATTCCCGTGCAGCAACCAGTTACCGCGACTACGATCTTTGGCCGCCCGACGACTGCTACCGGTGGTCTGACCTGCCTCACCGGCCGTGTTAACCTCTTCACCTTCATCCAGGCCCCGCAGGCCGGCGATGTGATCGGTGAACTGCAACTGACGACCGGCGGCACGGTTCCGCTTACGCAGAGTCAGGTCTCGGCTACCACGGCGACGTCGCTCGCCTCTGCCCAGGGGCGGCTTGTCACTGTCTGTGGCCGGTTCCGGACGATTCGTGGCCGCCTGGTCTTCGATGTCGTCCTGGTGATCGTCCAGCCGGTGCCCACACCGACGCCGCAGCCCCAGCCGGGCTTCCAGAACCTGCTCCTGCTCCTCCTGCTCCTCCAGCTCTTCGGGCGCGGCGGCCTCGGCGGCCTCGGCGGACTGGGCGGCCTCGGCGGACTGGGCGGACTGGGCCTCGGCGGTCTGGGCGGCCTCGGCGGTCTGGGCGGCCTCGGTGGCCTGGGCACTGGCCTTGGTGGCCTGGGCACTGGCCTCGGCGGCCTTGGCACTGGCCTCGGCGGCCTTGGCACTGGCCTCGGCGGCCTTGGCACTGGCCTTGGCACTGGCCTTGGTGGCCTGGGCACCGGCCTCGGCGGCCTTGGCCTGGGCGGTGTACCCGGGCTCTAGCCGGACACAAGCGGGCCCGCACCCCTCCACAGGTGCGGGCCTGCTCCGCTTCACATAATCGATCATCGCCTCATAGAATGACGGGGGAGGTGAATCGCAATGGCCGGAATCTCTGGACAGATCCCCTCCTACCGTCGCGATCGTGACGACGACCGGTGGGACCGGCGGGACCGGTGGGACCGGTGGGACCGGTGGGACAAAGGCCCGTGGGGCAAGGGACCTTGGGGGAAAGGACCCTGGGACAAGTGGGGCAAGGGCAAACCCTGGCCGCCGCGCCGTTTCCCGCGCCGACACCCCAGGCACCCCTACTGGCGCCCCACCCCCGGCGGGGGATACGCCAAGCAGTACCCGCCCGGGCAGGCCGGCATTCCCTACGCCTGGTATCCCGGCTACGGCCTGGTCCAGTAGTCGTCATGACAACAAGGGCTGTCCCGCAGCAGCTTGCTCTGCAAGGGACAGCCCCTCTCTTTACTCACCCGCTGCCGGCTTCGGCTGTGGCGGAATGGCACGCACCTGGTCAATGCGGTGCCCCTCCATGGTCTCGACCACCAGGGTCCAGCCGTCCACCTCCACCTTGGCGCCCACCTCCGGGATCTCGCCCAACTGGTCGAGGATATACCCCGCCAGCGTCTCGTAACTCGGGCTGGGCGGGATCTTCACCTCCAGCAGCTCGGCCACATCCTCCACGGGGTCGGCGGCATCCAGGAGCCGCTCCGCTGCCCGCTGTTCCGGGGTCAGCGTCTCCTCCGCCACATCGCCCACGATCTCCTGGAGCAAGTCCTCCATGGTGACCAAGCCGGCAATCCCACCGTACTCATCCACCACGATCGACATCTGCTCGTCGGCGACCTGCATCTCCTTCAGCAGTTCCAGCGCCCGCTTCGCCTCCGGCACAAACCGGGCCGGGCGCATGATCAAGCCGATGGTGACCGGGTCGCTCTCCACCCCCACATGCTTGACCAGATCCTTCACCGTCACAATGCCGACGATATCATCGTAGTCCTCCCGGTAGACCGGGTAGCGCCAGTAGCCGTGCCGGCGCACCAGATCCAGCGCTGCGGGGAGCGTCGTATCTTCGTGAATGCACTCCATCTCCGGGCGGGGGACCATCAACTGCCGCACCAGCCGGTCACCGAAGTCGAAGACGCCGGCGATCAGCCGCTTCTCCTCCTGGTAAAGCTCCTGGTGCTCCTCCACGTAGAAGCGCAGTTCCTCCTCCGAGATCGTCGACTCCTGCTGCTCCGCCTTCCCCCCTAGCAACCGAACCACCAGGTTGGTCGAGTAGGTGAGCAGGGCAATGAACGGGCCGGTCCCCCGGGAGATCATCTCGATCGGCCTGGCCGCAAAGAGGGCAATCCGCTCCGGAGCCTGAAGGGCCAGACGCTTCGGAACCAGCTCTCCCAGGACGAGCGTCGCGTAGCTGATCAGCAAGGTGACCACGAAGAGGGCCACCGGCTGGGTGACCGTCGGGGGGAGCCCCCAATTGCCCAGCACCAGGGCGACATCGGCGGCGATGCCCACGGCCGCAGAGGCCGAGGCCAGGAAGCCGGCCAGGGTGATCCCGACCTGGATCGTCGCCAGGAATCGGCTGTGGTCAGCGGTCAGGCGGAGAAGCGCCTGGGCGGCACGGTTCCCATCTTCAGCAAGTTGCTTGATCCGGACAGGACGGGCTGAGATCGCCGCGATCTCTGCGGCGGCGAAGAACGCGTTGAGCAAAATGAGGCCCAAGAGGAGCAGGAACACTTGCCAATACTGCGCCACATTCGTCCTCCATCTAAAGTAGTTCCTATCCAGGATACCACGGCCATGGTGGTTTGGAAAAAGGCGGTCGCTGATCGCTGGGCAGCACGGCAGATGCCTGCAGGACCAGGGATGGTGTCAGCCCGCCCGCTCGTAGTCAGGCGCACTCGGGCGCGCCCTGACAACCCCTGACTCCCGCAGGAGTTGCCAGATCAGCGATCGGCCACCCCGTTGGGCGTAAACCAGATCTCGGTCTCGGTCAACTGACCGGCATGCATCTGTACGCCGATATAGACGGCATCGTGATAGCCGTCCTTCCGGCAGATTACCGTCACCCGCCCACGGTCCTGCGCCCTCCCGCGGGCGTTCGGCGGGATCGGCACCTCCATCGTCGAGGCGATACCTCCGGCGCCGGTCTCCACCCGATCACCGGTCTCTCCAATCAGGCAGATGGCCCCCGGAACCCCCTGCGAGGTGTCGGCATCGAAGACCTTCAGCCGGAGGGGGGCTGCCTCAATCCCCAGGGTACGCCAGTAGACCCGGCGGATCGCAGCGGCCGGGCTCGCCCCTCCGCCCCTGGTCAGAGCCCAACTCAGGCCACCAGCGGCCAGGATCAGCAGGGCAGAAATCGCCACCGGCCAGGGACGACGTTTGACAGCTCTCCTTCGCAATCGGGCGCACCTCCCTTCGCGCCCAATCATTCCCACAGAGGCCGTCATCCATTCGGTCAGTCTGGTCCGCGCTCCGCCTCGCCCAGGGCGACAATCCGCCCAGCCAGGTCGAAGTCGAACCAGAACCAGGGCCCTTCCGTCCGGGGCTCGTGCAGCCAGACCCTGCTCATCGTGGCCTGCCCGTCGGTCGTCCAGGTCGTGCCGGCCAGCCGTTGCAGGTCCGGCGCCCGCTCATTCAGGTAGGTCGAGAGGCCCCCGGCCGGCTCCGACCCCATCTCCCCGGTGGCTCCGGGCAGGTCACCAGCGGCGAGGAAGCGGAGGAACCGAGCCAGGTAGTAGATGTGGGTCTCAGCCCGCTCATGCTTCGCCATCCGATACCCCCCATCTTTATAGATGAAGGTATAGCGCTCGGTCACCGTCGGATCGAGCTTGTGGTCCATCCATTGAATCGCTCCGGTGATCACGAGATCAGGCGGGCCATCGGCCCGGCGCAGCCCACCAACGTCAGCGCCAGCAGCAGGAACGCGACCGTCCTCTTCATCATCGAGACCACCTCATTCCCTAGGACGCCCTATAGATCCATGGGGTTCCGTGACAGGAGTGAATGATCGCACGCCGAATAGGGAGTGCATGAGATATGCAGAGGGGGAATTGGCCGTGCTGCGACCCTTGCTCGACCGCCTGGACCTGGAGATCTCCAGCCAGGCCTGTATGGAACACGTCAACACGATCACACGCTACCATCGCATCCAGGCCAGCCCCGGCTACCGGGCCGCCGCCAACGAGTGCCTGCGCATCCTCGGGCAGGGCGGGGTCCAGGCCCAGATCACCACCTACCCGGCCACCGGCGAGCGGCGGGAATGGACCCATTTGACCCCCCAAGAGTGGGCCTGCGACGACGCCGAACTCTGGCTGCTCGGCCCAGACGGTCAGCCGAGCGAGCGGCTCGCCTGGTTCACCGATATGCCCCTCAGCCTGATCCAGCGCTCGATCAGCGCCGAGACCCAGGCCGAACTGGTCGTCATCGACCGGGCGACGGAAGCCGGCGCCTGGCAGACCGAACAAGACCTGACGGGCAAGATCGCCCTCGTCGGCAATGGCGACATCCACCGGATCTGGGCCCATGCCCGGAAGGCCGGCGCCATCGGCCTGCTGACCGACCGCATGACCTATCATCCGCCCGTCCGCCCCGAGGGCGACCTGGCCGACGCCCGCCAGTACACCTCCTTCTGGTGGACCCCCGGTGAGCCCAAGGGCTGGGGCTTCGTCCTCACCCCCCGGCAGGGCGCCGCCCTCCGCAGACTCCTGACCCACGGCCCCGTGAGACTCCACGCCAAGATCCACAGCGAGTTCTACGACGGCACCATCGAGAATGTGGAGGCGGTGATCCCGGGCCAGAGCAGCGAAGAGGTCCTGGTCGTCTCCCACCTCTGCCACCCGCAGCCCTCCGCCAACGACAACGCCACCGGACCGGCAGTCTGTATGGAGGCCGCCCGGGCGATCCAGAAGCTGATCCGCACCGGCAAGCTACCCCAGCCCCGGCGCACGATCCGCTTCCTCCACGTGCCCGAGATGACCGGAACCTACGCCCACCTGGCCAACCGGGACCACAGCCAGATCGTCGCAGCCCTCAACATTGACATGGTGGGCCAGGACCAGCAGAAGACCGGCTCCGTCCTCCTCTGCGAGTACCCGCCGCTGGCGATCCCCTCCTTCACCGGGGACCTCATGAACCTCGTGCTGGGCGAGGTGGCGAAAGATGTCGTCGCCCTCTCCGGCTTCGGCACCCGCTACGCCTCCTTCCGGCACGCCGTCACCAGCTACTCCGGCGGCTCCGATCATTACATCCTCAGCGACCCCACCGTCGGCATTCCCTGCCCGATGGTGATCCAGTGGCCCGACCGCTTCTACCACACCAGCGCCGACACCCCCGACAAGGTCGATCCCGCCATGCTGAAGCGGGTCAGCCTCATGACCGCCACCTACGCCTACTTCCTGGCCAACGCCGGTCTGGCCGATGCCACCTGGCTGGCCGGCGAGATGGCCGCCCTCTTCGCCGCCCAACTGCACAACACCGTCAGCGGCTCCCCGGACCCCGAGGCCATGGCCGGCTTCCGGGTCGATCGGAAGCTCGCCGACATCGCCTCCCTCACCCGGCTCGTTCCCGAGGCCGACCGCCCCGCCTTCGCGCCCGTCCTGGAGCGGATCGCCACCCAGATCAAGATGACCGCCGAGATGGAGCTGCAGCGGACAGCGCTCACCGGTGCCCCCACAGCCATCGACGAATACCCCAACACCGTCCAGGGCTGGACCGGCGCCGCCGACCCCGACCAGGTCCGCCCGATGCGCAGCCAGCCCGGCCCGATCAGCCTGCGGAATTACCTCGACCTGCTGCCGGAGGAAGAGGCTGAGTCCTGGCGGGCCTTCACCCGCTCCCACCCCGGCGCCGAGGTCATCGCCGACTACCTGGGCTACTGGGCCGACGGCCAGCGATCCCTCGCCGAGATCTGCCGCCTGACCGAGCTGGAGACCGGCAAGCGGAGCGACGCCTTCGCCCTCGGCTATTTCCAGCTCCTGAGCCGCCTCGGCCTCGCACAGGGGGTGTAGGCCATGGCGTTCAGCAAGCCCCAGCGCCTCCAGCGGCTAGCCTCCGCCATCTTCACCCATATGGATGAAGCCCGCAAGCGGGTCGCCGCTCAGGGGACCGACGTGATCAACCTCTCCATCGGCAACCCCGACCTGCCCCCGGCGCCCCACGTGATCGCCGCCATGAGCGAGGCCGTGCAGCGCCAGGACGTCTACGGCTACCCCATGCGGGACCTGCCCGCCTTCCGGGAGGCGGTGTCCGGCTGGTACGACCGCCGCTTCGGCGTCCGGCTCGACCCCGAGCAGGAGGTCCTGGGCCTGACCGGCTCACAGGAAGGGCTGGCCCACGTCGCCCTGGCGGTGACCGACCCCGGCGACCTGATCCTCGTGCCCGACCCCGGCTACCCGATCTATGCCGCGGGCCCGGTCCTGGCGGGGGCCGAGCTCTACCCGGTGCCGCTGCGAGCCGAGGACGGCTTCCTCCCCGACCTGGAGGCGCTGCCCGACGAGGTCAAGCGGCGGGCCAAGCTCCTGCTGCTCAACTACCCGAGCAATCCATTGGCCGCCGTCGTCCGCCCCGGCTTCTTCGATCAGGTCGTCGCCTGGGCCCGGCGCTGGGACGTGGCGGTCCTCCATGACGCCGCTTACAGCGAGCTGACCTTCGGCGGCTACCGCCCGCCCAGCTTCCTCCAGACTCCCGGGGCCATGGAGGTGGGGATCGAGTTCAACTCCCTCTCCAAGACCTACAACCTCGCCGGCGCCCGTATCGCCTATGCGGTGGGGAACCCGACGCTGATCGGCCAGTTGGCAGAGGTGAAGAGCCACCTGGACTACGGCATCTTCCGACCCATTCAGATGGCCGCGGTCGCCGCCCTGACCGGCCCCCAGGAGTGCGTCGCCGACATGGCCCGGACCTACGAAGAGCGGCGAGATGTGCTGGTCGGCGGGCTGAACCGGCTCGGCTGGGCAGTCCCCAGCCCGAAGGCAACCATGTTCTGCTGGGCGCCGATCCCACCGGGCTACAGCTCCTCCCTCGACTTCGCCATGGCCCTGCTGGAGGAGACCGGCGTGACCATCGTCCCCGGCTCCGGCTTCGGCGACCTGGGCGAGGGGTATGTGCGGATCGCCCTGGTCCAGCCCCCTCAGCGTCTGGCCGAGGCGGTGGAGCGGATCGAGCGGGCCAGCCTGCTCCGGCGATAGCGACATGCAAGAACCCCCGGGCAGCATAGGCTGACCGGGGGTGTTCTCTCGTATGCTGGAAAAGCTCTATGTGGCGGGCCTGCCGATCACGCCGTTCGGCTGGGTAGCCTGGTCGATGATCGTGGTGATCGCCTTCGAAGGGGTCCGCACCTTCACCGGATGGCCCGAGTCCATGATCCTCCTGCTTTTCGCCGTCTCCGTCGGAATCCGCGCAGCGACCGCCCTCCTCCTCACCGATCCCTGGAGCCGCTTCGCCCTGCACCTGGCCAGTTGGCTCCTCTTCTGGCGCGCCTTCCTGCACGAGGCACCGTGGTACACCACCCTCTTCGTCCCCCTCCTCTTCGCCATCGTCTCGCTGCAGGGCGAGGAGCGGCGGAGGCAGGAGTGCGAAGAGGAGGCCTAGCGAACCGATTCCCCGCAGTTGGGGCAGTAGTTGCCCCCCGTCGGATAGACGGCCCCGCAGTGCGGGCAGGGTGTCTCAGCCGCCGAGAGCTGAATGCTGGCGATCGGACGGAAAGGGCTCGACTGCTGCGCCTTCCGGACACGGGGCATCAGGAAGAGCCACAGGGCGACCACCGCCGCATAGAGCAGAGCGGATCCGAAACCGTAGCGCAGCAGATCGACCAGGTCGATCAGGGCATCCACCGCCACCTCCTGGTTCAGGCTCCCCACGTTGTAGAGCCCGTGCAGGAGCACCGGGAGGATCAGCCCCTCAGCCGCGTGCAGCACCTTCTCACGCCGCCGGCGGGCGAAGCGGATCACCCCGACGTGATACCCCATGATCATGCCGACGACCACATGCATCGGCACCGCTGTGGTCGTCCGGACCATGGCGGTCAGCAGCCCGTGGTAGATATCATCCTGAACGAAGACATAGAGCAGGTTCTCCGCCAGGGCAAAGCCCATGTGAGCCACACCAAAGTAGACGATCCCGTCCATGACCTCGTTGAACTCCGGACGCCGCCAGATGGCCAGGAGGGCGAAGGTGCCCTTGCCCACCTCCTCGGTCAGCGCGGCCACGACAAAGGCGGTGAAGAGCGTACCAATGAAGCCCGTGTACGGACTGAGGCCGGCCACCCAGGTCTCGATAAAGTAGATCGGGATCGCGGAGACCGCTCCGGCCAGCATCAACCGGCTAACCAGCGGCCAGGGCTCCGGCTCATACTGATCCAACCGGCGGATGTACCAGAGCAGCGCCCCGGCCGGAGCGATGGCAATCATGAAGGCGAGTACGTGCAGCACGGGGGTTCACCCTCTCCCTAGGGACGCGGAAAACGGGACCGACATGGATGATACGGTGTAATCATACCGCATCCCTGCCGATCGGGCCATTTTCATGGATCCTCAATGGGGACCCCATCCCTCCAGGCCGCTTCCAGTGCCGCCTCGCCCTGTTCCACCACGGTGCGGCAGAGCCCCCGGAAGAGGTAGGACTTCACGTCCAGCACCTTCACCCGGGCTTGTCGGGCCTCGGGTGTACCGGCGGGCACCATCCGAACATTGGTGGATGCGGGCAGGTAGGGGAGTCCCTCGCCGCTGGCAAAGAAGAGCCAGCGCTGTGGCGATGTGGCCGGGAGCCACTCCGCCAGCCGGAGCGGGGCCAGGTAGGTCTTCCAGAGCAGGGCGATCACCAGATCAAAGCCCGCCACCGCCTCCTGAAGCCGCTCCACCACCCGGGTCTCCCGGACGATCCGCTCGACCTCCGCCCTGGGCCGCCGCTTCCAGGAGAAGTCGTACGGCGGGATGACCCGGTCCGGGTCCAGCGGTCCGTGCCACGGGGAGAGCAGGACCTCATCGATCACCTGTCTATACCCGAAGCGCTCCCAGACCAGGGCGAGCCCCTCCTGGACGAGCCGCTGCTGGCTCCCGTCGTAGAGGCGCCAGGCCGGCACCGGCTCGCTCCGCTTCCGTTTCGTCGGCTGGGCGATCAGGATCGTACGCATATAGGCAACCTACCCCCACTCGCTCCCGATGATACCCCGAATGGCGGTCCTTTGACTAGTGCAGCATATCGCCCGGACGGTGGGCCCAATGCTCCGGCCCGGCAGGAAGAACCCGTCCCGGTCTGGAATCTTTCCACCATTCACTGTGCGAAAGGGGTCTTTTCCATGGCGAAGCCGATTACGGATTACCAGATCGGACACTATCTCACCCTACCCCGTGCGGAGTTCGACCAGCGGAGGAACCGGATCCTGAAGATGCTGGAGGAGAAGGGCCTGAAGGGCGTCGTCTTCTTCCGCTCACTCTCCATCTACTGGCTGACCGGTTTCGGCTTCGTGCCCACCGAGCGGCCCGTCGCCTTCATTCTCGCGGCCGATGGCCGGACCACCCTCTTCGTCCCCCGTCTAGAAGTCGAGCATGCCGAGCATGCTGCCTATATCGACAGCATCGCCCACTATGCAGAGTACCCGACCGACGTTCACCCCATGAAGCAACTGGCAGTTCTGATGGGTGAGATGGGCCTGAGCACCGGCTCCCTCGCGGCCGATGCCGACGGCTACGGCGCCTTCTGGGGCTACCGGGGCCCCCGGCTCTCCGAGGTGCTGCCCGATGTCAGCCTGACGCTCGTTCCCCGCCTGATCGAGGAGACCCGGTATATCAAGTCCCCCCTGGAGATCACCCTGATCAAGGAGTCCTGCCGCTGGGGCAACCTGGCCCACCGGCTCCTCCAGACCTACTCGCGCGACGGCGCCTCCGAGGTGGATGTCTCCACCCGGGCCTCCACCGAGGCGACGTCCGCCATGCTCAACACCCTCGGCCCCGACTTCAAGCCGGGCGGCATGGGCCGGGTGGGCGCCAGCGCCGGCTTCCGGGGCCAGATCGGCAAGAACTCCTACTTCCCCCACGCCGTCACCCTGAACGCCACCATGCGCAAGGGCGATGTGCTGGTCACTGGCGCCGGCGCCAACGTGCTCGGCTATATCTCCGAGCTGGAGCGGACCTTGTTCGTCGGTGAGCCGAGCCGGGAGCAGGTGAAGTACTTCGAGCTCATGTGCCAGGCCCAGGAGGTCGCCTTCGACAACATCCGGCCCGGGGTCCCCGTCGCCCAGATCGACCGCGAGGTCCGCCGCTTCTTCGCCGAGCACGACCTCATGCCCCACTGGCGCCACCATGTGGGCCACTCCATCGGCATGGAGGGGCACGAGGCCCCGTTCTTCGACATTGGCGATGAGGCCATTCTCCAGCCCGGCATGGTCTGGACGGTCGAGCCGGGCATCTACGTGGAGGGGCTCGGCGGCTTCCGCCACTCCGACACCGTGCTGGTCACCGAGGACGGCATGGAGTTCCTGACCTACTACCCCCGCCATCTGGAGGCGATGATCTGCGGATAGGCTGACGCCCACGACCACGTAACACGGGAGGAGGCCATGCACATGCTGACAGACCTTGTGCTGGGCCTCCTCTTCCTGTTGGTATCCGTCGCCCTGCACGAGGTGGGTCATCTGCTGGCGGGCCGGATCGCCGGGTGCCGCATCCACCTCTTCGCCCTGGGCCCCATCCGCCTCCGATGGGAGGGGAGAAGCCCCCGGCTCTCCTTCAACTGGGCAGACCGGGTGGCCGGTGGGTTCGTGGTCGCCAGCCCGCCGATGCGGCGGTCGGTGATCCTCCCGATCGCCGTCCTGATCGCCGGTGGGCCGGGGCTCAACCTCCTGCTCGCCTCGTTCGCCCTCGGGCTCTACCAGGCTGTCCCGAAAGGCGGTGCCCTGCGCCAGCCAAGCCTCCTCTTCGCTATCATCTCGCTGCTGACCGCACTGATCGCCCTCAATCCATTCCGGCGCGGTCTCGCCTCCGATGGACTGCGCCTCTGGCGGCTCTGGCGGGGAGGCCCGCCGGCGGAGCGCGACGCCGCCCTCTTCACCCTGACGGGCCTGGACCACCGCGGCGTCCGCCCGGCCAGATGGCCCGCCGACCTGCTGGCACGCTGCCTGGAGCCCGCTGACGCCTCGACCGACGAAGCTGCGGCACGGATCATGGCCTACTACGCTGCACTCGACCGGGGGGAGCCGGTCACAGCAGCCGTCCACCTGGAGCGGGCGATCGCCGTGATCGAGAAGCAGCCCCGCTCGGTCCGCGCCCCGTACTACCTGGAGGCCGCCTTCGCAGCCGCGTTCATTCATGCCGATGCGGACCGGGCCGAGGCCTATCTCAGGCAGGCGGAGGATGCCCTCGATATCGAGCCCTACGTCTGGCTCCGCTGCGAGGCCGCACTCCTGCTCAGTCAGGCCCAGCCGACCGCCGCCCTGGAGCGACTCGACCTCGCCCTCGCCCTCCTGGCCCGCAAGCAGGAACGGACCGGGACCGATCACCTGGAGGCGCGACTGCTCCGGGATCTGCACGCCCGGGGGGAGCGGGCAATCCGTCCGCGGCGCTGACCGGCTGGATGGCCATGACCGTCCTCGCACAGTAACCCGGATGGGCCCAGCCGTGCAGGGAGAGACTACCTGTCGGACTCTCACCGACAGGAGGCTAATCACGCAATGCAACTGGCTGACCATGAGCTTCATGACCTCAATGAGCTGACCCTGAGCTGCGTCAACTCGATCACCAACATGGGCATGTTCCTGAACCACGCCCAGGACCCGGAACTGAAGGCGATGATCTCGCGGCACTACCCCTTCCATGTCCGGGACTACAATAAGAAGGTCGAGTACCTCCAGCAGACCCAGGGCTCCCAGGCCCCCTTCCCGGTGCCGGAGCTGAACAGCAACCTGGCCAACACCACCACGGCCCCCACGCCTCCCGCCCCGGCGATCACCCCCCGGACCAATGCCCAAACCCTGAATGACCGGGAGATCGCCGCCGCCTACCTGCTCAACCTGAAGCGAGCCGGCCGGGAGTACGCCTGGGCCTCCATGGAGATGGCCAACCCTGAGCTCCGCTCCTTCCTGGAAGATGCCTTCCGCATGTCCTCCCGCCACGCCTACGACTGCTGGCAGTACATGGCGAGGAAGGGCTGGTACCCGATTCAGCCCGCACCGCAGGCCGCCATCCAGACCATGGCGGGCATGTACAACCTGGTCCCCGAGCAGACCTCGCCCAACATGGTCATGTAGGCCCCTGCGAGGGCCGGGGGGCCGGGGGCCGGCCTATCCCCGAGGCTGGACCGGTACCGGCCGGCCGACTCCGCCCGTTTTGGACAGTTCTTGCCCCTGTCTCCTGTCCAAAACCTGGCCGAGGACAGCCGATCCCCCCGGTTTTTGGGCGTTCTAGGGCCTCAGGACCCTCCAGTCGACCTCTCTCCGCCCGATTTCGACGCTTTTGGAGCCTGCTTCCTGTCGAAATCGAGCGGAGCCCTCTGTGTCAACATAGGTGAGACACCACGGTGTCTTGAATGACCTGTAGAAAGAGGTAGAGACAGGGAGTCCATCATGCAGGATGGTGGCGGGTTGGCGATTGACGGATTCCGCTACATTTTCCCAGGGCGAGCGTAGGACAAGTGGGAATTCGTAGCGGAACGACGCATTTGTGGGGCCTGTTCACCCCATAAGTCGCTCTTGTGGGGCCTCAGAGGGCGCATATTGGCCCGGGTCAGGCCGAAAAGAGGTGGTTCCCTCATCTCTAGACCCTTTTTTTGACGGATTCCGCTACATTTTCCCACATAGGCGATAGACTCACCAGGAATTTCTGGTGGAACCGGCCGGCAGAGCCGCCCGGGCCACCAGCCATGCAAGAATCCGGCGCCTGCGCACCGGGGAAATCTGCCCATTGACAAAAAAAGAGAGGCAACCGTCGTGGTTGCCTCTCGCCTTTTACAGGGCCTCCAGTGTCCGCCAGACCAGTTCCGGAACCACGGCGAAGGAGTAGCCCGTCTCCACCCGCTCACTGCGGGTGTGAGCCCCCTCCCCATACGGTCCGATGTTGACCACCGGCAGGGAGAGCCTGGCGTGGGCCTCATGGTCGACCCGGTAGAGCGTTCCCCAGCCCGGGCTGTTCTCCCGGAGCGCCGCCAGCCCCGCGGGGCCGTCGGGGAAGCCGAGGAACGACATGTCCGAGATATACGGGAAGAAGGAGCGCACCTGCAGGTCGATCGATATCTCCTGTGCCACACCATCTGCTGCCTTCCGGACCGCCAGCATGAGCGGAGCGTCGGGCCCCAGCGCCATGGGGGCGTTGTAGATCTGTGCGTAACCGACCACGGCCGCCGGGCCGGTCAGGCCCGAGACCCGCCAGAGCTCCTCGGTCAGGCGGCAGGAGAAGGTCCGCAGATCCATATGCGCCTCCTTCTGCAGCCGATCAGCCACCAGCGAGACATAGCCCGCGCCGACCCGGTCAGACACCCTCTCGGCCAGCTCGGCAAAGGTGAAGACCCGGGGCATCCAGGCGGCAAGCGGGGTCCTGGTCGAGCCGAGCGCCGCGTGCCGGGCCGCCCGGTCCGTGAACTCGGCGTGCAGATACCCGAAGGCATCGGTCACGAGCTGTCTGAACTCGGAGAGCACATCAGCCGGGGATTTGGTGAAGGTGAACCAGTTGTAGTAGGCCCAACTGTAGAGCGGGGTCTGAACGGTGTAGTGATCCTTCAGGTCGGTCAGCTTCAGGGAGACCGGCGGCGGGGTCACCTCGCCGTAGGCAGTCTCGCAGAGGTCCGGGTTGTAGTCGACCCGGCGCGTCACCTCGGCGACCAGCCAGTTCGGGTCAAAGCCGCTGAAGGGCTCGCCGGCATGGGTCTCAATCCCCGCCACAAAGAGCGAGGGCAGGAGCTTGCCAATCGTGCCGGCGTAGATATACCGGGCCGGGTCGCCCGGGTAGCGTGCCGTGGTGTAGTCCGTATTGATCGCTGCCTCCAGGGAGAGGCCCCACTCGTCGGCCAGGTGCGGCAGGTCCACGACGGCGGAGAGCGCGCCGTGGGAGGAGTCCTCCTCGTCCGGGCTCAGGCAGAGCAACAGCGACAGGTCCTGGGGGCCGTCGCCCTTCGCGAAGCGCTCCAGGACCGCCAGGTTGACCGCGTCACCGCTCTTCATGTCGAGGGCACCGCGCCCCACCATGTAGCCCTCCGGTGGGTTCGTGGAATGCGCCAGCAGATCCGGCCGGCAGGCCAGGTGCATGAGCGGCCCGTAGTCCTGGATATCCACCGTGTCAAAGTGGCCCATGAGGAGGACCGTGCGGGCGCCCGTCACCGGTGCCTGCTGCCCCCGAACCAGAGCGATCAGGTTGTACCGCTCCCTGGCGTCATCGTGGGTGCGCATCAGCCGAAGATGCTCCGGATGTTGGTGAAAGTACGGCCAGGCCGCAAGGAAGTCATAGATGCTCCGGGCGACCGTGACCTCGCCCTCGGTGCCCACCACGCTCGGAATCTCCACCAGCCAGCGGGTCAGCTCCTCCACCCGCGGCGTCCAGTCATGCAGAAAGGTATGCTTGCTCATGAGGAGTAGGGTTCGTCTGGGAGCGCGGAAATCCTGCTCCATCCCGCGACTGCCATCGACCGAGAACCTTCCTGGCTTGCGCATGCCGCGTACAGGTATGCTACGGAGTGGTACGTGAGATTGCGGTCCGTTCGTGAGGGAAGCCGGATTCCACAACTTTTTCCCACGGCGGTGCGAAACCCTCCGGGAGTTGCTGGTGGAACCTGGCCGGCAGAGCGCCCTGGTTGACAGCCCCCTCCAGTCTGGAGCCATCCGGTATGAACCGGGCCGATGCGGTCAAGAATAGAAAACGGCCCGGTGGGTTAGCACCAGGCCGGGCGGCACCGTTGACATTTCACTTGAAAGGTTAGGTTCCTTCCTAACCCTTACAAGCTAAGGGAGAGGAGCTTTAGCAGGAGCGCTAGAAGGATGAGCCAAAAGACCCTCTCATCTAGTTTGCTCATGCGTTCACCCCCTTCCGCTCAACGAGGCGCCGCCACCTACATATACGGAAGAACTCATCGTTTGGTTCGATGGGTTCTTCCTGTTCTTCGCGCCCTCGACGACCAGGTTCCCCGAAGAGGGAGAACGAGCGCTCGACGAGAAATATCCAGGCAGTCAGAATCCACCCGTCACCCGCCGCCGGGAACCGAAGGGAGCGCCAGACCATGCCCACCATTCTGATCGCTGACGATGAAGCCGAGCTGCTGGAGATCCTTCGTGACTACCTGGAGGCCGACGGGTTCCAGGTACTGACCGCCGCCGATGGCAACGAGGCGCTCGCCCTGGTGGCCCGCGAGCAGGTGGACTGCGTTCTGCTGGATGTGATGATGCCCGGCAAGAACGGCTTCGAGGTCTGCAGGACGATCCGGCAGAGCTCCGATCTGCCGATCCTCTTTCTCTCCGCCCGGCGGGAGGATGTCGATCAGATCCGGGGCCTTGGCCTCGGTGGCGATGACTACGTGACCAAGCCCTTCAGCCCGCCGGCGGTGGTCGCCCGTGTCAAGGCCCTGCTCCGCCGCTACCGACCCGCCGCATCCAGGGAAGAAGGTGACCTGCTCACCTTCGGCCCCCTCGCCATCGATGCAAAGGGGGCCCGGGTCCTGCTCGATGGGCAGGAGGTGCAACTGGCCGCCAAAGAGTTCGAACTCCTGTGCTTCCTGGCCCGCCACCCCGGCCAGGTCTTCAGCCGCGAGCAGCTCTACGACCGGGTCTGGGGAGACTACGGCGATGAGCGGACCGTCACGGTCCACATTAACCGGCTGCGGGAGAAGATCGAACCGAACCCGGCAGAGCCCCAGTTCATCCGCACGGTCCGGGGACTGGGCTACCGCTTCGAGCGGCCTTGACGCCCCCGGCCCTCCCTGCTAGGGTGGAAACGTAACAGGAGGTGCGACCCGTGCAGAACAACAGCCGCCTTGTCTACAGCACCGATGCCGCCACCAACCAGCGCTGCCCCCGCTGCAAGGAGCTGCTCGCTGCCTGCACCTGCAAGGGGCCGGAGAGCGTTCCGACCAACCTGACGGTAAAGCTGCGGATCGAAAAGGGTGGTCGGGGTGGCAAGTCGGTCACCGTCCTCTACGACCTCCCCCGCAACCCGGAGTTCCTGAAGGAGCTGGCCACAAAGCTGAAGAAGGCCTGCGGCACCGGCGGCACGGCCAAAGAGACCACCGTGGAGCTGCAGGGCGACTACCGGGAGCGGCTCCGCCAGTTGCTGCCCACCATGGGCTACAAGGTGAAGGGCTGAGACCGCGACCCCACCGAGTTCCACCGGACAAGCTGAAGGACGAGGAGTTGTTCAAGAGAGTGAGCCATTCTCCAATCCCCTACGTACTCATACACGGGGCATTTGCACGTCCATCCAGAGAAGAGCTTATGGAGGTGGTTGCGCTTCATGGTGGCCGCAGTGATGCCGATCCCTACCGGTCACTCGTGCGGTGCGACATCCCTGACACCCAGCCCGAATCCGCTGCAGATGATAGTACACCCGGTATCTCCGCGGAGGAGAACCAGAGCGCCCCGACCGCCGATGAGGTCTTTGCCGAGCTGGACCGGGCGTTCGCCCTCGACCGAGCCCTGGTGGTCATGTGGGGAAGCATGGCGTACCGCTTCCACCTGTACACCCAGCGCAAGCAGCTCCCGAACCCGTTTGCCCGGGCGCGGGTCCTCGACTTGCAGGCCGCCGTTGTCATGCACTACGACATCAAGACCTCGCAGTGCAAGGGTCCCCAGGGCGTCATCCGCCTGCTGAACCTGATTCCGAGAGCGAACTGCTGGTCGCGCGGGCCGCTCCCCTTCGTTCACGCGATGAACGCCGTCATGGAGAAGCTGATCATCGATGGGTGGACGCCCGAATCCACGCCGGATGCGGTCATAGACGGATCTGATCTGGGCCAGGACGCCGAGGAGATGCGGATCGACCGATGGGAACAGATCCGCGAGCGACAGAACAACCTCGGGGTTGAGCGGCGCCCGGCCCCCGCGGCGCCAACCGCCTTCGTCGTGCTGGACGGCGAGCACGTCTCGCTGCGGCACGAACGGTTTGCACGCCTGATCGAGCTGGCGCTGGTCGTGGCCTATCGCAAGGAGCTACCCGGGGGACGGGTCGCCTACGAGTTAGGCGAAACGTCCTTCACCAGCCTGGTGCGGGTCCGCATGGTGGAGGAGACAACCCACCACGCATGGACGATGACGGGGATCGATCCGGAAGCCGTGCGGAGGGCTCCCCCTCTTCCCCGGGTGATCGCTGATATGGAAAAGGCAGCACCTTTGGACAAAGCCGTCCTGGTAACCTGGGGCCCGGACGATGCCCGCATCATCACCCAGAACTGCGTAAACGCCGGGATTCCATCGCCCATTACGAAAGTGCCGCTGGTCGATCTGCAGCGCGCCTTCTCCCGCTTTTATGAACTGGGGACACAGCAGGTCAGCCTGCAGAATGCGGCCGCACAGTTGGGGATTGATACGAGCAGCCGGGAGATGCACCGTGCCCTGGACGACACCCTGGTCACCTGGTACGTCCTGGACCGTATGCTGGCCGATGGCTGGACGCCCCAATGGCGGCCCTGGCACCGGCGGGAGGAATCGGCCATGTAGCGGGGCCTTGGTCTGTCGTGGCGAAGACCGCAGGAACGATCAGGACCAGCAGACCCTCCCTCCCTTAGACTAGGTCCTGGTGGTGAGCATACGTGACGCAGGAAGCCGAGATCGCCCGAACCATGGCCTATGTGGAGATGCACCTGAAGGAACCCCTCTCTGTTCGGGACCTGGCGCAGATCGCCGGGTACTCCCCCTTCCACTTCCACCGGCTCTTCCTCGCCGCGACTGGTGAGACACCGGCTGCGTTCATCCGGAGGCGCAGGCTGGTCGAAGCGGCCCGAGAGCTGGCAGGGGTGGGTGTCCGTGCGCTCGATGTGGCCCTGAGCTACGGGTACGACTCGCAGGAGGCGTTCATCCGGGCGTTCCGCCGGCAGTTCGGCGTCACCCCCGGCCACTTTCAGCGGTTGGAGACCACCGCTGACCTGTTGGCCAGTCCACCGCACCTCGTTGCAGCGGGAGGGAGTATCATGGAACCTCGTATCGTAGACGGAGAGGCGCTTACGCTCGTCGGCATGATCTACTTCGGCGAGAACCAGAACGGTGAGATCCCCAAGCTCTGGGGCGAGTTCATGCCGCGGGTCAGCCGGATTCCGCACCGGTTGAAGGGCGCCAGCTACGGCTTCTGCTTCATGGATGACCGGATCAACCCGGACTTCTGGTATATGGCCTGCGAAGCCGTTGAGCGGGTGACGGAGGTCCCGGCCGAGATGGTCGCCAAGACCGTGCCGGCCCATACGTACGCCGTCTTTACCCACCGGGGGTCGACCGAAGCTCTGGGGGAGACCTACCATCAGGCCTACAAGGTCTGGCTGCCCGCATCCGGGTATGAACTGGCGGCGAGCTTCGACTTTGAGCTTTACGACGATCGCTTCAACCCGAGCGATGAGGCGAACTCGGAGCTGGATATCTACCTCCCGGTACGCCGGAAGGTGTAGAGGGGACCGTGGGATAGCGAAGGGGCGGGACTCCCGGGCATGGGGGTTCCGCCCCTCTCTAGTCGCGCCCTCCTGCCCAAGACCTGCCCCTTCCCCGCCTAATCCCTGCCTAATCCCTGCCCCTTCCCCGCCTGATCCCTGCCCCTTCCCCGCCTGATCCCTGCCCCTTCCCCGCCTAATCCCTGCCCCTTCCCCGCCTAATCCCTGCCCCTTCCCCGCCTGATCCCTGCCCCTTCCCTGCCTGATCCCTGCCCAAGACCTGCCTGATCCCTGCCCAGGACCTGCCCCTTCCCTGCCCAAGACCTGCCCCTTCCCCGCCTGATCCCTGCCCCTTCCCCGCCTGATCCCTGCCCCTTCCCCGCCTGATCCCTGCCCCTTCCCTGCCTGATCCCTGCCCAAGACCTGCCCCTTCCCTGCCCAAGACCTGCCTGATCCCTGCCCAAGACCTGCCCCTTCCCCGCCTGATCCCTGCCTAATCCCTGCCCTCTCCCCGCCCAAAACATCGAAAGATACGAGAATCGAGAGGTGAGACGTTCGAATAAAAAGATTTTTTCGTATAATATCTTTACACCCTCGACCGCTTATGGTAGACTTTCCTCAACAAGGGTCTAATCGCCAGATACGAAAGGGTCCATCTACTTCGGGAGTCCGTCTAGGAAGAAGGAGGACGAGTGCCATGGCCGATGACAAGGGTTCCACCAAGAAGTCTCGTTCCAAGGCTACCAAGGAGAGCCTCGGCCTTACCAAGGTCAACCTGGAGCAGGTCGAGGTCCGACGGCGCAACATGCTGGATTCCGAGATCTTTGTCAGCTGGGATTCCTACAGGGCCGAGAGCACGGCTCTTGCCAGCAAGCTGATCACCAAGGTCTCTGTGAGGGCCGGGAACGTAAGGCAGCCTACGATCCTAAACATCCTCCGGTCCGATGAGTATCCGGACGATTACGTCCTGGAGCCGTCCAACCAGAAGGATAGTTCCAGCATCGAAGTTCGTTGGGAGAGTCCGACGAAGGCCTACCTCTACCTGGAGTCCCTCCTGATTCAGCACCCGCTCGGGATCCCGGTGGATCACAAGGCCTACATGAAGTTGACACCCTACCCCGATGAGAACGGGACCTACCTCCGCCTCCACTACAGCGACCCACGGTACGCCAAGATCGCCGAAGCTACCCCTTCCTCGAAGGGCGACGAGAAGGAGACCGAGGGAAAGACCCCCGAAAAGCAGGCTGGAACCGAGAGCGAGGCGAAGGAGAAGGCCAAGTCCGAATCCACCGTAGAAGCCAAGGAGACCGGGAAGTCCACCGAGACCCCCTCCACGGAGACCGCCGCCACCGAGGAGAGCTAGACCCCATCAACGGGGGGCCCCGGGCACGCCAGTCGGTGTACCCGGGGCCGTGCTCATTGGCTTGCATCCTGGCGCATACGACTGCGCTGCCCCGGGAAGAGGCAGACCGCCTGGGTCGACAAGGAGATGGGTCATGACTCCCCAAGAGGCGGGCACCGCGCTACAGACGCTCCTCGACAACGTGGTCAAGAAGGACAAGCTGCTCTTCTCCGCGGTCCTAGGTGTCGCTCACGGCGATTCGGGGTTCACATGGTCCGGAGCGGCCGGGTACGCAGACCAGGCCAGACGAACGCCCATGAACCCGCCGTTCTTTGTCGCCAGCGTCACCAAGCTCTACACGGCCGCTGCGATCTTGCTGCTGCAGGAACAAGGAAGCCTTGACCTCTCCGACAAGCTCTCCAAACACCTCCCAGACGCCCTGATCGAGGGGATCCATCGCTTCAAGGGCACGGACTGCTCCCGGTCCCTGACGATCCGCCACCTGATCAGCATGACATCGGGGATCGCAGACTACTCGCTGGATAACAAGTTCGCACCCGGTACGAAGGCCTACTACTCGGACACCAACTACTATCTGCTCGGGGCGATTATCGAAGCGGTCACCGGCCAGCCGCTGCATATGGTCTTCGAGGAGTTCTTCTTCCGGCCCCTCTCCATGACGCAGACTTGTCTCTACGGGTACCCCCGCACGAACCCACCAGGAGAGCATGCCTCTTCTTCCCATTTCAGTACGGCTACGGCCTCATGCGCTTCAAGCTGCCCCGGCTCCTGTCGCCCTTCGCCCCATCCCCCGAGTTGGTCGGGCATTCCGGCTCAAACGGTGCGCTCCTATACTACGCCAAGGAGCGCAACCTCTATCTCGCCGGCACGATCAACCAGTATCAGCGGCAGCGTGCCCCGTTCCCGCTCATGCTGAAGGCAGCAGAGATCGTGCGACAGCTCCGCTCATGAGCACCAGTCCGAAACGGCCAACCATAGCGCCTGGCCGTTTCGGCTTGCCGGCATCTGGTTGGAGCAGGTTGGCCCCAATGCCCGCCGACTCCGCCCGCTTTGGACGGTGAAGGCCCCCGTTTTCCGTCGAGATCGGGCGGAGGGGAACCGCCTCACCCCCTTCTTCGGGCGTTGCGGGCCTCAAGACTCCCGAATCGACCACTCTCCACCCGATCTCGACGATTTCGGAGCCGATTCTCTGTCCAAATCGGGTGGAGCGGAACGTGTCAACGACTTTGATCCAGTTCGAGCCGGGAATTCGGAGGAAAATCAGGACTCTCGGTTGATGTCGACAGTCGGTTGATCCATGCACCGGTTGGCGGGCGCATCGGCACAGGCGGATTGATGCCTGAACTCCGTCAAGACCGGACTCTCGCATGGCTGGTGGCACGGGCGGCTCTGCCGGCCCGTTCCACCAGAAATTCCCGGTGAGTCTCTCGCCCGTGTGGGGAAATGTAGCGGAATCTACAAAAAAGGGGCATGGAGGTGAGGAAATCGCCGTGTTTCGGCCTGGCCTGGGCCAATATGTGCCCTCTGAGGCTCCACAAGAGCGACGTACGGGGTCAACAGGCCCTACAAACGCGTCGTTCCGCTACGATTTCCCACTTGACCTACGCCCGCCCTGGGAAAAAGTGACGGAAGGACTGCAGGTGGAAGGACGGCCAGGCATAGCGCCTGGCCGTTAGTGCTGCTGCCACCTCTCAACCTGCTGGTCCGCCCGCCGGTCCACGTAGAGCGTGCCATCGGTGCCCAACTCGGCGTAGAAGACATCTGCCGGGTCATCGATCCCCTGGCTGGCCAGTTGGGCGAGGAGCCATTCGGTACTGAGCCCCAGCCGGTTCAGGTTCTCCGGCAGGATCTCGCCATCCAGCAGGACGGTGTTGGTCAACCCCTTGTAGCTGGTGCTCAGCTTCAGGTCCTTCGGGGTGACGGGCTGCACCTGCGACTTCTTCAGCACGCTGATCTTGCCGTTCGGCTCCAGAATGGCGAACTCCACATCCGCCAGGCTGAAGACCCCCGCCGCTCGCAGCTCGGTCAGCAGCAGGTCCATGTTGAGCCGCTCCTTGCGCATCACCCCTTCCAGGACCTTGCCGTTCGAGATGATCACCGTCGGCATGCCCTGGACGACACCCCGGACCTTCCGGTTCTGCAGGGCGGCCCAGCCCATGAGCAGGGCGAGCCCGCCCCAGAGGACCACCACCCAGGCAGAGGTCCAGAGCGGCACATCCGTATTGACGATGATGTTCGCCGCCAGGGAGCCCAGGGCGATCGCCGAGACCAGGTCCCAGAAGGTCATGGTCGAGATCTGCTTCTTGCCGATCAGCCGCACCATGGTGAAGGTGACGCCAAAAGCCAGCAGGGTCGCAATGGTCATGTTCCAGAACCGCACGCGTTCATCCCCTCCGGGGATTAGGATGACCCAATCTTCCCCGGAGCTTCATGAATTCGCAAGAAAGCGCAGGGGTCATCTGCCCCCTGCGCCCTCGCTCAGGCTACATCCGCTCGAAGATCGTCGCAATCGCCATCCCGAACCCGATGCACATCGTCGCCAGCCCGAAGGTGGCGTCCCGCCGCTCCATCTCGGCGAGCAGGGTGGCCGTGATCCGCGCCCCCGACGCCCCCAGCGGATGCCCCAGCGCGATCGCCCCGCCGTTCACGTTCAGCTTCTCATGGGGTACCTTCAGGTCCTTCATCCAGGCCAGCGGCACCGATGCAAATGCCTCATTCACCTCGAACAGGTCGATATCGCTCAGGCTCAGCCCCGCCTTCTTCAGCACCTTCTCCGTCACCGGCATGACGCCGTGCAGCATCAGCGTAGGATCGACCCCCTGGATCGCCATCGCCCGGACCTTCGCCCTGGGCTTCAGCCCCAGCTCCTGCGCCTTCGCCGGGGAGGCGACCAGCACCGCCGCCGCCCCGTCGCAGATCTGCGAGGAGTTGCCGGCGTGGGTCACGCCATCAGGCGGGAAGAGCGAGGGCAGCGCAGCGAGCTTCTCCATGCTGGTGTCGCGCCGGACGGTCTCATCGAACGACAATCCGAGAACCGGGACGATCTCTTTGGCGAACCGCCCCTCATCCTGCGCCCTGGCCGCCCGGCGATGGCTCTCCAGCGAGTAGGCGTCCAGGTCCTGCCGGGAGAAGCCCCACTGCTTGGCGATCCGCTCCGCACTCAGATGCTGGGGGATGATCTCGTACATCTCGGTCAGCACCGGGGAGAGGTCGCCGCCATCTGAGCCCATGGGGGTGCGGCTCATCCCCTCCACGCCGGCGCCGATCATCAGGTCGTGGGTGCCGGAGATGATCCCCTGGGCCGCCCAGTTGATCGCCTGGAGGCCGGAGCCGCACATGCGGTTGAGCTGGACGCCGCAGGTCTCCAGCGGGAATCCCGCCATGAGCGCCGCCTGCCGGCCGATGTTCCACCCCTGCTCCCCAATCGGGGTGACGCAGCCCATGATCACATCCTCCACCTGAGCCGGATCGAGGCCGATCCGCGATACGAGTGCCTTCAGTGTCTGTGCGGCGATCTCATCGGCCCGGACGGTTGAGAGCGTCCCCTTCTTCTTGCCGGTCGGGGTCCGGATCGCATCAATAATCCAGGCTTCCAACGGACTCACCCCCTAGAATGTAAAGAGATCGATGCCACCCGCCACCGGCAGCCCCACCCCGGTTATGTAGCCCGCCTCCTCCGTGCAGAGGAAGGTGATGGCGTGGGCGATATCCTCCGGCCTGCCAGGCCGCTTGAAGGCGGTCCGGGCCTCCATGCGCTCCCTCATCTTGGGGTTGGACACATTGTAGGCCTCAGTGGCAATGATCCCGGGCACGATGGCGTTCGCCGTGATCCCGTGCCGGGCGCCCTCCAGCGCCAGGGTTCTGGTCAGCCCCAGCAGGCCGGCCTTGGTGGTCGAATAGGAGGCCTGGCCATAGCCGCCCAGCGTCCCGGCGACCGAGGCCATGTTGATAATCCGCCCCCACTTCTGCTGCTTCATGTAGGGCCAGACCGCCTTGGCGCAGTTGTAGGCGCCGGTCAGGTTGACCCGCAGGTCCCGCTCCCAGAACTCGTCGGACTGCTGATCGATCTGGGCGGTGTGGTCCAGGGTGCCCGCATTGTTGACCAGGATGTGAATGGCACCGAACTCCGCCACGGCCCTCTCCATGACGGCACGGACCTGCTCGCGGTCGGTCACATCCATCTTGTACGCTTCGGAGCGGCGCCCCATGGACCGGATCGCATCCCTGGTCTGCTCCGCGTAGACAGCACCCGTGGAGCGCATGACCTGGGCCAGGGGTCCGTACTTCTCCGCGGTCTCCTCCCCCTGCGCATCCGACTCGACGAGGATATCGGTAATGATCACATCGGCCCCGGCCCGGGCCAGTGCCAGCGCATCGGCGCGCCCCAGCCCCCGGGAGCCGCCGGTCACCAGGGCCACCTTTCCCTCTAAGCGAAACATTCAGTCACCACTCCCCGAAGCGATGCCCCCACCGTTTTCCGTATACGATGGGGGCGTAGATAGCGCATACCGGTCCGCAAGCCCTAGCCGATCAGTGACTGGAGCTTCATGGCCATACCCATGTCGCCCTTGATCTTCAGCTTGCCGCTCATGAAGGCCGCGGTCGGGTTCAGCTTGCCACCGGCCATGGCCTGGAAGTCGGCAGCGGACATAATCACGGTGCAGCCGGCGTTCTCAATCGGGCCCTCGCCAATATCGTAGGAGCCGTTGTCGAAGGTGGCATGGAAGGTGCCGCCGCCATCGCCGCTCAGTTCGAAGAGATAGGAGGCCTTCAGGGTGGCCACCTTCCCCGGATTGGCCGCCAGGCGCCCCTTCATTTCATTGAACATCTCTGCAATCGTCACGTGAGATCTCTCCTCTCAGGAATTGGGTCCCAGGTGCGGTAAAGCGGGCGCACCCGCTGCGATCCCGTTAAACAGCAGATCGATGAAGAAGTCGCCCATCTCCCCGATCGTCATCCGTCCGTCGGGCCGGTACCAGCGGTAGATCCAGTTACAGGCGCCAAGGACGGTCCTGGTCGCCAGCTTCGGATCCAGGGCGCGCACCTCACCGGAGGCGACGCCCTCGGCGAAGAGCTCCTCAAACATGCGATTGTAGCGGTCGCTCTCCCGGGTGATCTGCTCCTGCTGCTCGGGGCGGAGCGCGTAGCTCTCCCGCAGGAAGATGGTCAGCATGCCCAGGTTCTCGGCGATCCCCTGCAAATGGTGGCGAACCGCCATCTCCAACCGCTGCCGGACCGGCAGGTCGAGCCCCTTGACGGCGGCCAGGCGGGCGTTGTACTGGCCCAGGGCGTCGTGCATGATCACGACCAGCAGATCCTCTTTGCCGGAGATGTAATGGTAGAGGCTGCCCTTCTGCAGCCCGACCGCATCGGCGATATCCTGCATAGATGTGGCGTGATACCCCTTCTGCTGAAAGAGGCTGATCGCCGCCTGCATGATCTCTGCTTGCTTGTTACTCACATGAGGGCCTCCTACATACATGCCACGGATTGAGCGGTGCGGCGACTCACACACCAATGGTCCCTTCGGCGGCGAGGGCCAGTATTTCCTGCTCCGAAAGACCTAACTCCAGCAGGAACTTCCGCGAATGGGCCCCCCGCTCCGGAGCCGGACCCTCGCTGATCGGCCGCGACGGGCCGAAGCGGACAGGCTGCAGCTCCTCACGGGTCTGCACGGCCTGGCCAACCGGCAGGACCGGGTCCAGGCAGGCGTCGGGCGCCTGATCCGCCACCCGATGCCACTCCCGCAGGGTCTTGGAGCGGAAGAGGGCCGAGAGTTCGTCCCGCAGCTCCGGGTCGGTCTGCCGCCCCACCCAGTCGGGCCGCTCCACCGCCGCGCAGAACTGCGCCCAGAACTTCGGCTCCAGGGCAGCGAGGGAGACCTGCCCACCATCGGCCGTGCGATAGAGCCGGTAGCAGGGAAGGCCTCCCCCCAACATCATCTCCTCCCGGTCCAGAGATATTCCTGCCATCGCGTCAACAGCCTGTAGGGCGCTGAACGCCTTGAGGGTATCGGTGATCGAGATCTGGACATGGCTTCCACGCCCGGTGGTCCGGGCACCGTACAGGGCGGCAAGCGCCCCGGTCGCCGCCATGAGACCGCCCGAGAGGTCGCCTAACTGGAAGGCAGGGGCACTCTCCATGAGTGAGAGGAGGCCGCTGTGGGCCAGGTAGTTCAGGTCATGGCCGGCTCGGGTGGCCCGGGGCCCCTCGGAATGGTAGCCGCTCAGGGAGACGAGCACCAGGGTCGGATTTCGCTCAGCCAGGGTCGCATAATCCAGGCCGAGCCGCTCCATGACACCCGGGCGGAACCCCTCCAGCACGATCGAGGCCTTGGGGACCATCCGCAGGAAGAGTTCCCGGCCGGCCGGCTTCTTGAGGTCAATGCTCACGGACTCAGCCCCGGCATTCAGATGGGCGAACCAGAGGGGCTGTGCCTCCCGCAAGTAGTCTCCGACCAGCGGATCCTCCACCTTGATCACGCGCGCTCCCCAGCTCCTGAGTAGCCAGGTCCCATACGGTCCTGGCAGCAGGCGGGTCAGGTCCAGGACGGTAACCCCTGCCAATGGCTGCACAAGCCCACCCCCTTCACACGCTACTGCCTGCCGGCGGCGATCGCTACCTTCTCCTTCTCCCGATCCGCCAGAACCCGGCGCAGCACCTTGCCGACCGTCGACTTGGGCAGCTCCGGCAGGAACTCGACCATGCGAGGCCGCTTGTAGGCCGCCAGCCGCTCCTTGCAGAACGCAAGGATCTCCTCCTCGGTGGCGGCCGCACCCTCCTTCAGGACCACGAAGGCCTTGACCGTCTCGCCCCGGTACTCGTCGGGCACACCGACCGTGCAGGCCTCCTTCACCGCCGGATGCTGGTAAAGGATCTCATCGATCTCCCGCGGGTAGATATTGAAGCCGCTGGCGATGATCATGTCCTTCTTGCGATCCACGATGGCGAGGTAGCCGTCCTCATCCATCTTCCCGATATCCCCGGTATAGAGCCAGCCATCGATCAGGACCGCATCCGTCTCCTCCGGCTTGTTCCAATAGCCCTTCATGACCTGCGGGCCGCGCAGCAGCACCTCGCCCTCCTGTCCCACCGGCAGGTCGGCACCGGTCTCCAGGTCGACGATCCGGACGTCCGTCCCAGGGTAGGGCAGGCCGACGGTGCCCGGCTTGCGGGTCCCCTTCAGCGGGTTGGCATGGGTGACCGGCGAGCACTCTGTCAGGCCGTACCCCTCCATAATATTCGCACCCGTGACGCTCTCGAACTGGCGCATCAGTTCAACGGGCATCGCCATGGCGCCGGAGACGCAGAACTCGATGGAGCTCAGGTCGTACTTCGCCACATCCGGATGATTGAGCAGCCCGGTGTACATAGTCGGAATGCCGGGGAAGGAGGTCGGCTTGTACCTGGTGATCGTCTTCAGCAGATCCACCGCATCAAATCGGGGCACCAGGACGCAGGTAGAGCCGGAGGAGAGCGCCAGGCCCACGGTCGCCGTGAAGCCATAGGAGTGGAACATGGGCAGGACACCCAGCACGATATCATGCCGGTCCTCCCGGTGCAGCCACTCCTGGATCTGGGTAATGTTCGAGGCAATGTTGAAGTGGGTCAGCATGACGCCCTTGGAGAGGCCGGTGGTCCCACCTGTGTAGATCAGGACCGCCAGGTCATCCTTCGGATTAATCGGCGGGATCTGGAGCCCCTCCGCACTCTCCTTCAGCAGGTCAGCGAAATGGGCTGCATCGCTGGCGGGAACCTTGGGCGGCTTCGCCTTCAGCTTGTAGAGGAAGCTGAGCGGGAAGGAGAGGTAGTCCTGCATTCCCGTCCATATGTAGTGCTCGACGCCGCCGGCCTCCCGTACCTTCTGCCAGAAGAGATCCAGCGTGATCATCACCCGACAGCCGGAGTCCTTCACCTGGTACTCGATCTCCCGGGTGACATACATGGGATTGAACTGGACGGGAATGGCCCCAATGCGCTGCGCGCTGATGGTCGCGATCACGTTCTGGGGGGAGTTCGGCAGAATGATCCCCACCCGGTCCCCCTTTCGGATGTTGTACCTGCGCTGCAGCGCCGCTGCGAACCGGTCAACCTGCTCCCCCAACTCCCGGTATGAGATCTGCTTTCCCAGGAAGATCAGGGCCGTGCGATCGGGGTACTTCTGCACCTGCTCGAAGAAAAACTGGTAGGCGGGTACCTCCGGAAACGTGATATCCCACTTCACCCCATCCGGATAGCGCTTCAGATATGGCCGCTCCATGATGATGTCGCCCCCCTCTCTGTGTATCGGAGCCTAATCCCCTCCCTCTCCCAGGAGGCCACGTATCAGATGCTTGCGGGCGTAGTCACCCCGGGAGAACGGCTCGATCAATCCCCCGCCGGGCAGAAGCCGACGGGTGATAGTGGACGGAGAGAGACCCTGCCGGTGAAGCTCCCTGGCCTCCTTCTGCAACTGCTCCCAGAAGGCGATCTTCATGATCAGGGGGCCGGCGGAGTCGGAGACTCGGTAGGCGTGAGAGCAGAAGAGCCGGCGGACCGGGAGCCCAGCCAGGTGTCGCATGGACTCCAGCAGGACCGGTGGATCCTCAGTGGGCCGGACCACCGTCAGCCTGGGCGAAATCATGAGATCCCCACTGAAGAGCCAGCCCTCTCGCTCTTCGTGGAGGGCGATGTGGTCAGGGGCATGACCCGGGGTGAAGTGGACGGCAAACCGGTAGCGGTCGGTCTCGACAACCGCCCCCAGCGCCTCGCCGGCTACCGAATCGCCCACCAGTCCCCAGATCAGCCGGCGATAGAAGTGCATCTCCGTCCTGGTCTCGGGCGTAGCCAGCCGCGGGAGGGCGAGCGGGTGCGCTCGGGGCGTGACGCCGTACCTCTGCGCGAGGGCGGCGTTACCCGCCACGTGATCCTCGTGGGAGTGGGTGTTGACCAGTTGCTCCACGGTCAGACCCTCCCGGTCCAGGGCCTTCATCAGATCAGGTACGGTGTGGCGGCACCCGCTGTCGATCAGCAGGCCATCGATCCAGAAGGCGTGAACCCAGAGCGTGGGTCTTCCCAAAATCGGCCGGCACATTCGAATCCGAACCACCGGCCCAAAGCGTTCTACCTCATACATACGGCCCAATCGCTCCAATGCACCCTGAATTCCAACGACTCGGCAAGAAATCCGCGGGACGGATCATCCGGGATCAGGGTATTTCGTCAAGCTACCAATCGTTTGGTTGCACATTATTTCGCCACCATCGTGCCGATTTACCTTCAAGGTTGAAAAGACTGTCATAAAGAAAACGCCGTTTGGCGAAAAACGGCGTTACGACGGTGTGGATACCCCATAGGAAAGGCTCATGCCCCCGTATTGTGAGACGATATTGGACGCTGCGAAGCCCCCGGGGTATGGTGAGGGCAGGTCGGGGCCCGCCGAGGGCACCCGCAGCATGAAAAGGGGGAGTCTCTCTTGGCCTCTAGTGCAATCCCGCAACTGCGCACCGAACCCGCCGCACAGCCTGGTCTTCTCCGTCGCCTCTTCGCCCGTCAGTGGTCCTTCTTCTGGGCCGGGGTCACCTTTGGATTGGCACAGATCATCTACATGGTGACGAACATGATCCGGGCTGCGCAGGCCGGCAAGCCGCTGAGCGCCGATCCCCTGACGGTCACTACGGGCCTGGGCGCCATGTTCCGTGGCCTTGAGGTGGCGCTGATCGGTGACTCGCTCAACCTCTACGGGCAGGTTTTCAAGCCCGATGTCTGGTGGCCGATCATCGGCATGATTGTCGGTGGATTTATCGTCGGTATTATGGAGGGAGAGTTCCGGACCTTCGTCAAGTACGACAAGAAGGTGCTGCTCATCACCTTCTTTGGCGGCGCCATCTTCTCGTACGGCACCCGGCTTGCTGGCGGATGCACCCTGAACCACTTGCTCGGCGGCCTTCCGCTGGCCAACATCAACTCCACCATTGCCGTTCTCTTCATGGGCATCGGTGGCTTCTCCGGATTCTGGGGCCTCAGCAAGATCAAAGCGATGACCCAGTCGTTCAAGCACCAGGAGACCAGGGCCTATCTCGAAAAGGCGGCCGCTGCGGGCCATCTTGACGACGTGGCCACCTACGACAAGAGCTATCGCCCCTGGGCCGACCCCTGGCGCTGGGCAGGCATGGCCTTCCTGCTCGCTCTGATCGGCGTGGCGCTCTGGGGCGGCCTGACAAACCCGGACTACAAGAGCGGCGTGATCAGCAAGGGCTGGCTCTACGTGATCGGTACCAGCCTGGCCGGGATCATTGCCGGCATTGGCATGGCCAAATCGGGCTTCGGCACCGAGTGCGCCGTCATCTCGGCCGAGGCCGGCGGCATGATGGCGAAGAACGAGTCCAGGTTCCGGGCCCTCGGTATGCCCCGGATCACCATGACGATGTTCAAGGGAATGCTCCCCCTCCAGGGCGTCCTCGCTGCGATCACCATCACCTCGGCCTTCGTCTTCCTCAGTTGGATCCTCTTCGGGGCCGAGGTCGGCTACCATGGTTCGATCAAGTATCAGTTGACGGGCGGCACCCTGATCGGTGCGCTCCTTATGGGCTTCGGCGCCGTCTCGCTGATCGGCTGCGAAATCCGCTCCTACATGCGGATGGGCCTGGGCTACGTCAACGCCCTGGTGGGTTTTATGGGCTTCGCGTTGGGTTACCTGCCCTACACCCTCTTCCCCAAGGCACATGAGGCCTTCCTGAAGAGCACCCTCATGGTCGAGAGCTACTCCTGGTACGAACTCCTCTTCCCGAACAACCTGGTGGCGCAGAAGATCTTCACCCTCCTCTGGGTGGCGGTGCTGGCCGGCCTGCTGTACTTCGTGATCAAGGTCGGTGCCGGCCGGCTCGCCGTGGCACCCGGCAAGGTGACCAGCCTGAGCACCGAAGATCTGCATGAGTCCCTGGGTCCCGTCACCAAGTAACCGAAACAAGCGTCAAAGAGGCAGGAGACCCCGGGGGGTATCCTGCCTCTTGCTACGTCCGGACCGAGAAATTGGGATCAGACCGGGCTATTGGGATGAAGGCCGCTCGCAGAACTGAAAGAGCGTGCTGATGATCTCTCGCTCAAGCGGCCGGAACAGCTTGTCCTGGTGGTACGCCAGCTGGACCGGGAGGGTAAAGTGAACCCCCTCCACCGCCACCTCACGGACCAATCCGGAGGCGAGGTGGCACTCCACGGCTCTGCGCGGGAGGATCCCCGGCCCGATATTGAGCGTGACACCACGGGCCAGCGCCGCCTGGTCCGACAGTTCCAGCAGGCGGGGTGTGGTGATCCGCTTCTTGCGGAGTACCTGATCGACCACCGCCCTGCTGCCAGCCCCGACCTCACGCACCAGAAGAACCTCCTGGCTCAGCTCCCGGAGGGGGAGTCTCCCCACCGACGCCCACCGGTGCTGGGGCGAGACGACCAGGATCAGTTCCTCCTGGCACAGCTCCTCCGTGTTGAGCTGCGAGGAATCGACGGGCCCGGAGAGGACGGCGAAGTCCAGCCGGTTCTCCAGGAGCGCTTCCTGCAGACTGCCCGAGTTAGCCAGTTTCACATCGATCCGGCTGCGCTCCCGGTACTGCTCCACCGTACCCGCGACGGCGGCGAGGACCGACAGCATGGCCGAGGTACTCACCCCCACCTGAACCCGGGCGGGATCTCGCCGCTTGGCCCGCTCGACCAGGTCCCGCAGCCGGGCGGAACTGCTCAGGATCTCCTCAGCCTGGGCCAGAAGCGCCTCGCCGGCAGGGGTAAGTGCGATCTGTCCCGGCGACCGCAGGAACAGCTTGGTTCCCAGGCTCTCCTCCAGGTTCTTCACCTGCAGGCTGACCGTGGGCTGGGAGATATAGAGTTCTTCAGCCGCCTTCGTGAAGCTCAGGTGGCGGGCTACGGCTACAAAGATTCGCAGTTGATAGAGGTCAATCAGTTCATTCACAAGTATCAGTGGCTCCCTTTTCGTGCTAAGAGATCATTCACCGTAGTATGTCGCTTCCCCTGTAGAGGAAGGTAAACCCATGCAACGTCTCATTCGCGATCAGTGGCCCGCCTGGGTCTCCGGGGTGTTGATCGGCACCGCCGAGGTACTCCACTATTGGCGGTACGGAACCTTTGTCACCTTCACCACCGCGTTCGGCAGCATGTTTGCGGCGGTGGAGGCTCTCTTCGTAAGCGGGGAGGGCCCACTCGCCCGGGCGTACGGGATCGACGTGGGATGGCTCTCCCTGGGCGTCATCGCGGGTGGCAGCCTGGTCGCTCTCATGGAACGGGAGTTCCGGTCCTGGGTCCGGTATGAGCCTCGGGCCCTCCTCCTGGCATTCTCGGGTGCGGTCCTCTTCAGCTTCGGCACCCGCCTCGCCGGCGGATGCACGACACACCATGTCCTGGGCGGGCTGGGTGCCATGAGCATCGCCAGCGTGGTCGTGACGCTGCTCATGCTGATCGTCAGTCCCCTCGGGCTCTGGATCTACGCCCGCCTGGGTATCGGGTACCACTTCAAACCCCAGGAGACCAAGCGGTTTGTCCGCCAGGCCCGGGAGTTTGGCCTGAGCTTTGACGCCGTCGGGTATGACCCCACCTACAACCCCAGATCCGACCGGCTGCGCTGGGCCACGCTGGCCATCGCCCTGCTCTTCTTCGGTGCGGTCCTGGGCGGTGGGTTGTTCGGTGATTGGCCGGGCAGCATCAGCCAGATCGGTCCCGATTTGCTGCTGCTGCTGTTGACTGGCCTGCTCATGGGGGTTGGTGTCGGGAAGACCGGATTCGGCACCGCCTGCGCCCTGCTCAGCCCCAACGTGGCCCTGATGATCGGCGGACGGGAGCACGAGGCGGTGCGCCACAAGATTGGCTATCTGACCCGCCGGATGTTCGTCGGCCTCTTTCCCTTCACCGCGGTGCTGACGGCTATCCTCATCCTCCAGGTCGCCATGCTGGTCGGTTGGCTCCTCTTTGACCGGCCCGCTCCCGGTACGGGTGCGATGGGGGAACTCCTGCACATCGGGCATCTGCTGGGAGCACCCCTGCTGGCCCTGGGCAGCGTCTGGATGCTGGGCTGTGAGATCCGCACATACACCCGGCTGGGGCTCGGCTACATGACCGCACTGGTCGCCCTTCCCGGGTTCGCCGTGGGGTATCTGCCCCATGCCCTGTTCAGCGAGGAGATCGATAGCTGGCTTCAGCGACACGTCCTGCTGTCGAGGGCGAGCCTGGTGGAACTGGCCGGTACAGGACAGGCAGCACAGGTGGCAACGGCATTGGGGTACACGGCGGTCCTGGCCATTTTGCTGGCCCTCTCCCTGCGCTATGCCCTGCGGGAGACAGGGCTGCGCAGCAAGGACGTGATCGCCAGCAGCACCGAAGGGATTAGCATGAAGCGGCTTCTGCGGGGGCATCCGGCTCCAGAGTTGACCGACGATCGCGATCAACCCGGTGCATAGGCGGAGGATTGCCGGGCGACAATACGCCCCGGAGGTGCCTTGTGCCAATGAGCATAAAACACGATGCGCTCAAGCTGATCCGTGACCAGATTGGGGATCGCTCGGTCACCTTTCACACGACGGTGACTGAGCTGGCAGAGGAGTATGATACCGATGTGGAAAACCTGGTCGATGCCCTCGAGAATGAGTTCGGGGTCGAACTATCTGAGGAACTGCTCGTGGACGTAGAGACCGTCGGTGAACTCTGTCAGTTAGTTGCTCGCTCAGACGACTGAGGGAGCAGAGACGTAAACGTTTGGAAGGGCGGCTGCTCCATGGTGGAGCGCCGCCCTTCTCTCTCTGTCTGTCCCCTCTGCACGTCCCTGCCCCACCCGGGACAGGAAACCCTTACTTGCCCTGTGCGACCTCGACGCAGGCCTCCTCAAGCACATCGAGCGCCTCGTTCAACTGGTCGTCGGTGATCACCAGCGGCACCAGCATGCGAAGCACGTTTCCGTAAATGCCGCACTTGACAATGATCACGCCGCGATCGATGCACTTCCCCATGATCTGGTTGACCTCGGCCGCAGCCGCTTCCTTGGTGGCCCGGTCCTTGACCATCTCCATGCCGATCATGGCGCCGAGGCCGCGCACCTCGCCCACCTGGAGCTTGGAGCCGGACAGGGCATCCAGCCGGGTGGCAATGGCGGAGAACCGCTTGCGGAAAATGTCCCCCACGGACTTCGCCCGCTCGACCAAATTCTCCTCCTCGATCACGTCGAGAACCGCATTCGCCGCGGCGCAGGCGACCGGGTTGCCCACATAGGTACCGCCGATGGTCGAGTCGCCGGGAGCGTCCAGGATCTCGGCCCGCCCGATCACGCCCGAGAGCGGCAGGCCGGCAGCCAGGGACTTGCCCACGGTGATCAGGTCAGGGACGAGGCCCAACTGCTCGGAGGCGAAGAAGGTACCGGTTCGGCCAAAGCCCGACTGGATCTCGTCGGCAATGATCAGGAAGTCGTGCTTCTTGGCCAGCTCCTGGACCCGCTTCAGATAGTCGGGGTGCAGCGGCACGAACCCGCCCTCACCCTGTACCGGCTCGAGGATGATCGCCGCCAGGTCCGACGGGGCGACCATGGTGGTCAGGGCCCTCTCCAGGGCGTCCGCACAGAACTTGACGTGCTCCGCCTCGGTCATGGAGGCTGGACGGCGGTAGGTGTAGGGGGCAGGCACCCGGTAGATCTCGGGGGCGAACGGGCCGAAGCCCTCCTTGTACGGCTTGGTCTTGGAGGTGAGGGCCATGGTCAGGTTGGTCCGGCCATGGAAGGCACCCTCCAGGGCGATCACCGCCCGCTTGCCGGTGAACTTCCGGGCGAACTTGACCGCATTCTCCACCGCCTCAGCGCCGGCGTTAAAGAAGCAGGCCTTCTTGGCGAAGTCGCCGGGGGCCAGCTTGGTCAGCCGCTCGGCCAGCCGAACGTAGCTGTCATACATGATCACGGAGAAGTCGGTGTGGGTGAAGCGGCCGGCGCTCTCCTGAATCGCCGCCACCACCTTTGGATGCGAGTGGCCCACGTTCATGCAGCCGAGACCGCCGGCCAGATCGATGAAGACGTTGCCGTCCACGTCGTGGACCAGGGCCCCATGAGCCTCTTGAATGGCGACCGGGACATGGATCGAGAAGGCATTGGCAATCAAGCGATCCTTCCGGCTCATGATCTCCTGGGAGACCGGCCCCGGAACGGCCGTCTTCAGCCGGATGTGCTTTGTGGTCTGGGTCATACCAGTTCCTCCTTACGCATCTGCTTGGTGGGCAGTCCAGTGACGCCTATGCAAAAATGTATATTCGGCACATCCCCACTCAGGTTCCTGCTGGCCCTATGCAGAATTGAATGGACCCGATTCGCGACCAAATTTGTCAGGAAGCCAGAACCGATTGACCCCAATCGACGTCTTTACGTACATAACTATCACATAAGAGGTGTTTTTCACACATGAAGAACAAGGAGAAGACGAAACCGAACTGGATCCTCCGCATCGCCCTTGGGTACCTGGGGATTATGGTCCTCTCCTTTATCGCTGGCCTCTACTATGAGCCGCTCTTCACCCTGTCCATGATCATGCTGGCCATCCTGATCTTGCTCGTCGTGATCTGGTTGACCGCTGAGGGGATCCTGTGATTGGGTGCCCTGCGCACCGGCCTTCCGGCGCATGACGATCGGCAGCCGGTTACCGGCGGGCGAAGATCCTTCGAAACCCCGACGATTCATCCTGGTCCCTCGTTCTATCGGATGCAAGGATCCAAGCATCCGAGGGAGGGATCTGTATGTGCTCCAAGAGAAGCGGCCTCTGGCGGGGGCTGGCCGGCGGGCTCTCGCTCGCCCTGCTCGCCGCCCTGGCCGTGCCCGTGGGCTCGGAGGCGGCCACCGTGCTCTCCTACCCGAACTTCTCCGAGGTGACCGGCCTGAACATGGAACTGAGCGCCGTCCAGGTCAGTGACCGGATTCGCCTGACCCAGAGCGTAAACCAGGCCGGGGCGGTCTACAGCAGCGCCCCGGTCGATCTGACGGCCGGATTCAGCACCGCCTTCTCCTTCCAGTTCACGCAGCCCATGGGCTGTATCGACACGGACGGGGTGCAGGGCGCCGACGGCATGGTCTTCGTCGTACGGCCGCAGAACGCCGGGGCAGGCGCCGGCGGTGGCGGGATCGGCTACCAGGGCCTGGCCAACAGCGTCGGGGTCGAGTTCGACACCTGGAACAACGGCGGATGGGATGAGCAGAACGGGAACCACGTGGGGATCAACCTAAACGGGAGTATCGATTCGGCCGTGCAGACGGCGATTGCCTCGCCCATGAACAACGGTGAAACCTGGTACGCCTGGGTCGACTACGACGCCGCCGGCGACAACCTGGAGGTGCGGCTCGCAGAGACCGCGCAGCGCCCGGTCGCGGCCACCCTCTCCTATACGGTGGATATCCCCGCGACGGTGGGCGGTGCCCAGGCCTACGTTGGCTTCGTTTCGGGCACCGGCTGCGCCGGCAACTTCCACGACCTGCTCTCCTGGGAGTACCGGGACGAGTACAGCCCGATCGGCCTCTGCCGGGCCGGGCAGGGCCTGACCTTCGCCGCCCCCCTCAGCACGAGCACGACCGCCGAGATGAACGACGGGGATACCCTGCCGGTCCAATTCACCTACGGTGACTGCTCCCTGGATGACTCGGTGACCGTCCGTGTCCGCGATGCCGCCACCAACCAACTGATCGCCGGCTACACCTACGGCCATCAGATCGGGTTTGACCCGGCGACCGGCGCCTACCACCTGGACTTTGACTCCAGCCAGTACGACGTCAGCGCCGGACAGACGCTGCGAGTCATGGTCTACTTCGGCTTCAAGCTGAAGGGGACTGCCCTGGTGGACCTCCACTAAACGCGCATCATGAAGGCCGTGGGATCACCCCCACGGCCTTCGCACTTTCTACTCGGCTTCGCCGTCAGGGTTGAGCCAGGTGGTATCCGGCTTGGCGATCAATCGGGCATTCTGATAGGCCATGTCCAGGGTCAGGATCGTGTTGCCGCGGTAGCAGTTGTTGATCTTCTCCAGCACCAGAGCGAAGTCCGGCGACCCGGTGAACTCGCCGGAGAGGTAGATCGGCATGAGGAACTGGATCTGCTCCTTGTAGAACTGCGGAATGATCAGCTTGTAGTTCCGCCGGGCCATGACCCGGGCGAACTCGATCGCAGACTGGAAGAGAGCGAAGACCTGGCTCTTCCGCATCTTCTGGTATTCAGGGGGGACTCGGTCGTAGTTGTCCTCAATAATATGGGCGTCGTCGGTGAGGACGTCGAGGTCGGGGTTGAAGACGACATCGGTCAATTCGGTAAAGAAGGTCGCCATGGCTGGCTTCTGGTTCCGGAAGGTCTCGAGTACGATCCGGTCGTTCTCGAGCAAGGGACGGGCATTTAGCAGACGGAAGCTGTTCTCCGGGTCGACATCGGCCACGATGTAGATCTCTTTGAACCAGGTGTTGATCAACCCGGTGTTGAAGAGCACCTTTCCATCGCCCCGGACGATCCGCTGCTGCTGCTTCACCCGTTCATAGGTCTTCTCAATGAACGACTTCAGGATCGGGTGCGCCTGCTTGGAGGCGTATTGAATGTAGGACCACTTCTCAGGGATCGCCATATCGGCCAGCTCCTCCAGGAAGCGTCCGCCATCGGCCCAGGTCTTGAAGTAGAGATCCCCGATCACGAACCCTTCTCGTCGGGCCGCCTGGAAAAAGAGACCGAACCACTTCTGCCGGTTGGGGTTCTTGTTCAGTGTACAGCGGGCCAGGATCTCTTCGCCCGTCGGGGTGTGGAACTCGGTTCGGAAGGCGACCGTGTCCGCTTCCTCTTCCGTGTCGACCCACTGGTCCCCGGCCTGATAGAACAGGCTCCCGGCATGGAAAGCAATGGACAGGGACCGCTCCAGGCTCTCCTGTAGCATCGCCGTATCGGCCGTGGGATCACCGATCAGATTGGCCAGGTACTTGAGGCCCTTCTCTCGGGCATCGAGGGGAACGTATGTGAATTCATCCAATCGCACCAATTTGTCATCCTCTCGCGAGCGTGTTCGGGAGGCTCCCTTACTCAATTCCCTAGAGCCATGCCGCATCCCTTGTGGATGAGTGGATTGCAAAATGCGAAATGGGCATCAAGAATCGACAGAATTCGACCCCCGCTGTCGATGAGCGGGGGGCTCAGTTGGTGTGGTGCGACTTCTCCAACCAACGGGGCCGATTGAACCGCTATCGCGCCATTCGCCTCGGAGCAGGTAAGGTCGGTGCAAGGCCGGACGCCGGAGGCTACAGAAGCCGTCCCGATGCGGTACCCTTGCGGGCTTGTCGAGGGGAAATCCGGTCAAGTCGAAATGTGACGAACGAAAGTTCGGTGAAAGTAGCCAACCGGACCCCAAATCGGGTACCGGGGCAAAGTTAACAAGGTGAATGCAGGTAGCCCGGCCCCGCCATGAAGGGGTCGGGCTGTTTTGTTGTCTTGGTCTCGGGATCGTACGGTTGGCCGCTCTTCCACACATGGTAGAGCACCACCACCATCTTCCTCATCAGGGCGACCTGCGCAACCTTCGGGTGTTTGCCGGCGTGGATCTTGTTCTGGTAGTAGGCGGACATTCTCGGATCTGAGAGCCTGGCGTTGTGTGCACAATGCCACGGTGCGCGCCTGAGATATGGGCTTCCGCGCTTGGAGATGTGCATACGAGACCCTTGGAACTCCCCGGGCTCGCTGACGCTAGCGTCGATCCCCGCGTAGGCGATGAGTTGTTTGGCACTGGGGAACGCACGGATATCGGCGATCTCTCCAAGCAGAGTAGCGAGCACTACCGGCCCTACTCCCGGGACCGTCTCCATTGGGTGGCGGTAGGGCTCTGGGGGGCACCCAAGACCTCCGTGAGGGCGTCTTCAATCGCCTTGTCGACCGTTTCTATCTGTTGCTCCACGAATTGCGTCTGGGCCAACAGTAGCCTCAACTGCGTATTCCGGCGAAATCGACCACCTGTTCCGATCCAAATCGACCAGTCGTTCCGGCTCAAATCGACCGCGTGTTCCGCTTGAAGCCGACCGCAAGGTCGGCGATCGGAGCGAAGCGACGGTGGGTTTGCGCCTTTACTCTGCCGGAACCATCATGGACGGGGACTTCGCCACCTTTCGCATCGATTCCCTCTTCAACAGCAACTTGTGAGCCCCGTGCACGAGGCGGTCCAAGATGGCGTCAGCAACCGTGGGGTCCCCGATGCTGCTGTACCAGTGATCCAGCGGCAACTGACTGGCCACGATAGTGGAGCGCTTTTGCGCACGGTCATCGACCACCTCCAGGATGTCGCGGGACTCGGCGGCGGAGACCGGGGCCAGCCCCTTGGTTCAACAGGGTTGTCGCCAAGGTATGGCGCAACATGTTGGGGGAGACCTTCTTGGCTAGTCCACATCGACCGGCGACAGCCTTGACAATACTCCGCATATATCAGGTCGACATGCGGCGAGTGGGCGACGAGGTGGCAAAAAGAGCGGGTTCGATATCGGTGCGGGTGGACAGGTCCCTGCGCCTCGCTGATGCGGCTCGGGACTGCCTTAGGCGCCTTAGGTTCTTTCAGCTTCAACGCAGGGTTTTTTGGAATCAGCGCCTCCTCAAATAGCCATCGAAAGAACCCGCGAAGGGCGCGTCCTTATTACGCTGGATCTTGACTTCCCTGATATTCGTGCATACCCTGACCAGCACCTTGGGATTATCGTACTGCGTCCTGTCTCTCAAGCCATTCCGGAGATCAGGAACCTGTTTGCCCGACTTCTGCCTGCACTCCAGGCAGAAACTGTCGAGCATCGCCTGTGGATCGTTGAAGAGTCCCGGCTAATTGTCGGGGCCGACGATATTTGGCAATCGCCAACGGGTTACCAACAGGATGGCAATAGGCGGGGAGGGAACTTCTTTGGAAGCCCTCTCCGTTATCGTTTGAGGGAAATAGCAAGAACCCCTGGGCAACGCCCTGCCAGACCCCAGGGGGTTCGATTATTCATCGTTGCATAGGCACAGAAGACCACGATCGAACTACCGGATTGGTGGTCCAATCGAGGCTTTACGCATGGGTTCTCCTAGATGCAAGGCTGACAACCTGTCTTTCTGTGTACAGGCCTGAGCACGTGGGGCCCCTCTTTGGAGCCACCTATTAAGCGCATCGCGTGAAACCTTCTCCGCCCCTGGGTGTTAATGAGCCCCCATCCGACCCTGTGGAAGTTGTCAAAGAGATTCATCTATTGAACAATGGCTTAAAGTAAAGAACACGCGGCAGATTCCAAAGGCCACCGGGCCATGCAGTGGCCTTGCATCAACTTTCGGTTTCTACTGTAGGCTAAATCTGATGCAGCCACTGCCTTACTGACTCTTTCGGTTCTACCCCTAGCTCTGTTTGAAGCATATCCTTAAGGAACTCATAGTGTCTCTTAGCGGAGACACGATCACCCGCCAGCACAAAGATGTGGATCAGCCTGGCATGAATCTCCTCATTAAACGGCTGGAGTTCCAGAATTCGCTTCAACACGAGCGCCGCAGCAGAAAACGCCCGTTCCTCCAGGTAACGGTCATGAATCTGGAGCAGCAGCTTAACATACTCGCTCTCCAAACGGGTGCGAGTCTCTTCCGCCCATGGATAATCATGACCCGACAGATAGCCTGTCCGATATAGCTTGGCCAATTTGTCGTCAAGCTCTTTGGTAACGCCTCCATGGGCCGGTATTCCAACGGATACCATCTGCCGAAATTCATCGTAATCACAATCCAATGGTTCCACCTGAATGCGGTAGTAGCCTCTGCTATTTTTAACGATCTCTTTGAGCCCGACAGCGCTCAGGTTTTGTCGCAGATAGTAGACGGTTGTGTTGAGTTGGGCGCTGGCCCTGTGCATATCCACATCTCCCCACAAGCTATCAAGTATGAGATCCCGGGAGACCGGGTCGCCGCGATGATGGATCAGGTAGGCCATCAGCTCCTCCGTTTTGGCGGTGCGCCACTTGACAGGACCTCCGCCTTCTTCCCTCCCTTCTACGTCAAACCGACCAAAGCAGCGCACCTGGCCCTGCTTCATCTTGTCCGGATGCGGCTGGAAGTCTGGGAAGGCTTGCAGCAACCTGCGCGCATAATCGAGTAAAGCAGAAGGGGCTGAAGCACCCTGCACATAGGCAGACAGCAACTGCGCCATGGTGTGACCTTGATCGACGAAACTGCGGATGAACCCTTGCGGCTGAGCCAGCCGTAAGGACGTCTCCAGCCGTAAGATCCCTTTCTCCTGCTGGCCGATCCCAAACAATAGTACACTCTGCAGGATGATGGCCTTGGTCCGGTCCCGCAAGCGATCCTCTCTCTCCAGCAGCTGAATCAGCTGATCGGTCAAAGCCAACGCTTCCTCGCCTTGATCGCAGGCCGCCAGAACCTCCGCGAATGCCAGGTATTCAAACGCACTGCCAAGCGACACTTGATCCGTATAGGCCATCCCACAGCGTTGGAGCCATTGCTTGCTCTGTTCATAATCACCTTGGCGGGCATAGAGCCGACCTTGTTCCGCTTCGATCTTGCGCATAAACAGCGCATAGTCCGGAGAGTCGATCTGCAGTTTCAACTGTTCCAGCCATGCTTGGGCCACAGTTGGGTTGCCGAGTCCTTGCTGAACCCTTGCAGCAGCAACACGTGTGTGGAACAGATTCCTGGGATTGAACGGTTGTTCGTTGCGCACGATGAACTGGCTAATGCATGCTTCAGCCTCTTCCAACCGGTCCCACTCATAGAGCAGATTGGTGTATGAAGCATAGACGGGTGCCGCATAGGGATGCTCACTCCCGGGTTGCCAATGCTTCATCATTCTTTGCAGATAAGCGGCAGCCCGATGATAATCGTTCACAAATCCCAAGGGGTCATCGAACTCTTCCAAGCCAAAATGCTTGTTGTACCCGGCCTGAATGAACAGGCTTTCGATCGACAAATATCGGTCGGCGCGTATGAGGCCGTCCGCCGCACGCTCCAAGTCTTTCTGAATGTAGTGCGATACGGCATCAATTGCGTATAGATCGCCCAAGATGGGCTTCCATTCCGCTTCGTGCATCTGCGGCGGCTGGGTTTCATAGCGAGCGAGGACCTGTTCAACCTTCAACGGAATCTGACTCCATTGCCTGGTCGCAAACAGCAGGTGACAGTAGAAGACTTCCAACCTCGGCCGATGGATCAGGAAGCGTTCCGGCACTTGCAGGATCCATCGGCTGATTGTTGCAATCTTCCGGTGGATCAGGGTGGAAAGATGCGTCTCCATCAGCCGAACGACATCCTCATAGTGCTGCCCGGACAAGTAGTGCTCCGCCGCGTCTTCCACAAAGTCATGGGTTTCCAGCCATCTTGCCGCCCTCACGTGCACCTGGGCCACCTCATCGGCCGGCTGTCGAGAGAGCATTCGCTGCAGAAAACTTGATAATAGGTGATGATAGCGATACCAGTTCCCTTGGTCATCCAGAGGGATGACAAACAGGTGGTCCCGCTCCAGGCGCTCCAAGTGCATCCGCACGTTCGCCTGACCCGTAACGGCCTGACAGAGCGAATGATTCATGCGGCTGAGAATGGACGTACGGAGCATGAAATGACGCATCTCTTCCGGTTGGTTCTGAAACACCTCCTCCAGCAAATACCTGGCGATATCATGCTGATGACCGCTGAATTGCCGAATGGACTCCGCGACATTGTCGCTGTGTCTCAGTGAAATCGCCGCGAGTTGCAGTCCGCTGATCCAGCCCTCCGTCTGATGGCACAGCTTCGCGACCTGTCTGCGCGTCAAAGCGAAATCCATCGCATCACGGAAAAAGACAACCCCCTCGTCCGATTGAAAACGCAGATCCTGCATCGTGATTCGCCGCATATCACCTTTGGCCAGAATCCTGGCGGTCGGAAAGGGCAGTTCCGCACGGCTTGCCAGATAGAAATGAACATGAGGAGGCAGATACTCCAGCAGAAAACTTAGCGATCTATAGATTGCCGGATCCTCAATCAGGTGAAGATCGTCGAGGACGATCGCAAGTTCACCTGATATTTGGTCCAGTTCACGCAGTTTGGCCGCCATTGCAGGTTCTGTGGATACCGAAGAAGCGGACGGCCCCCTCTCAATCAGCGGCCAGACTGTATGGCCATAACCGGGGATCCTTTCCTGGATCGCTGCGGTGACGTAGCTCCAAAACTGCACCCAGTCGTCATCGCCTCGACCCAGTGAGACCCACGCTGCTAGTTTGTCCTGTCGTCTAGCCCACTGACTTAACGCTGTTGTCTTCCCATAGCCGGCCGGCGCGGTAACCAGTGTCAGCTTGGCTTCCATCCCCTCGTCTAACAAGTCCATCAACCGGGTACGGTCGACTAGACCTTTCGGCACACGGGGAATATGCAGCTTTGTCTTGACTATCACTCGATGACTCTCCCCCTGTGCTGGATTGTAAGATTGAACCCGTGACGAAAGCGACAATCCTACCGTCGGCGGAATACTACCGCTACTTCGGCTCCATTTCTCAATATACCTCCGTGTCAACAGCCAAAAAGAAATCGCCCTCTGCCTGGCCAAAATGGCTCAGTGAGGGCGATTGTTGATCTGCTGGATCTATTCGCTTGTGATAAACCCAGCCAAATCCATCAGTCTCTTCATCATGACCACCGTTTCCGCTCGCGTGGCGGTTCTCAGTGGATGGAAGGTACCGTCGCCGGGCCCCTGAAGAATGCCCAATGCACTGGCCAATCCCACAGCCGACTGGGCATATCCGGCTACCTGATCCTTGTCTGAGTAGTGGCTAAGCGCCTGGTCCGCATCGGCTTGCGTCCGTTGCCCTTGCAACTGCAAGAAGGTGATGGCGTTGCCCAGCAGGACGGTTGCATCCTGACGCGTGATGCTCTGATCGGCTCGGAAGGTGCCGTCTGGATAGCCGTTGACCAGTCCGGCCTCCTTGGCTGCCGCCAAAGCTCCGGCATACCAGGCATCGGGAGGCACATCCTTGAACGGATCATTCTCTGTCTGCACCGTGACCAGTCCGAGCGCCCGCACGAGAAGCGCAACAAACTCCGCTCGGGTCACCTGCTGATTCGGGCGGAAGGACCCGTCCCCGAATCCGTTGACAATCAGCTTATCGGCCAGCAACTGAATGGTGGATTCGCCCCAGTGGCCGGCAATGTCATGGAGCACAACGTCGTTCTCCAATACGGCGTAAGTCGAGTTCGCGTTGCGCTTCAATACGGCCACCTGTTTGCCGTCAGTCTCGACAAACTCAGTCGGGACCGGACTGATCGTTCCATCACTGTTCACGACAACGCCTACGGACTTGCTGGGATTTGTGGCAGAGGTTAAGTCGATGCTGCGGTCGACGTACGTGGAACCGAAGTTGTTCAATTCTGTGGAGGAACTCCCGCTAGAGACGGTGATCGAAAAGTCAAGGACCTTCGACACCAGCTTCGATTTGCCACGGGTCACCGTCGTATCCGGTTTCTCTTCGATCGTTACGTGAACTTCAGCATTGCTCGCGTCCTGATCGGACGTGCCCAGGGCGTTACTGATGCTGGTCTTACTCACCAGATTGGCAGGAAGCGAGTACGATGCTTCGTTCGATTGGACGACTATGAGGTTCTCCTTGTTGTTGGAGGCCGTCTGTTCCGTTGCATTCACGGAGAGCGTCGCAGTTGCTTTTCCGGTGCTCAAATTCACCGGAATCACGACGGCTTTCTTATCGCTGTCTTGGCCAAGCTGGCTCTGCAGATCCGTTGCATCCACCCTTGTAACCTGGGTCTCCCTGCCGTTCTCATCCATTTCCGTTCCGGTGCTCACCTTGGCTGTGATCACCTGATGATTGGGGCTGCTGGTGACGGGAGATGGAGTCGGTGGGGCAGGCGGTGAGGCCGGCGCTGGGGCAGGCGCTGGGGCAGGCGCTGGGGCTGCCTGAGCCCTCGTCACGGATAGGCCGTATGTGCTGGTGGTGACGCCGTCCTGAGCTGTGACCGAAACGGTGATGCTGTTTGAGCCAACCTGTAGGTTAGCCCCTCCGCTCACGGAGACGGTAGCGCCAGGATGGGTCGGTGTACCGGATACCGTTACCGAAGTCACATCGTTTTCAACCTGGACACTGTAGGATGTGACGGTTGGAGCAAAACCAGGTGTGAGCGTCCCGGCCGAAATGCTCAATGCACTCAGGCTGGCATCGTTCGATGCGGCCCGAATGACGTTGACCGAATAGCTCTGCGTCTGACCGTTCGGAGCCGTGACCACAACCGTTATGCTGTTTGATCCGACCGTCAAGTCAAACGTTCCCGTCCCCGCCACGGTTGCGCCGGCTTCCGCAGCGGATGCCGAGACGGAGACCGACGTCACCGCATTCTCAACATTTGCTGTGTAACTGATCGTAGCAGGGCTGAACCCGGGCGTTAGCTGCCCTGCCGACAGTGACAGGCTGCTTAGATTGGCGTTGCCTGATGGCTGTACGATGATCGGTGGTGCATTGACCGTCACCACAACAGCGTCACTGGTGGCGGTGGCGGTCTGGTTGCCGGTTGCGGTCTCATCGGTGTTGGTGACCACCACATAATAGTAGGTCGTGCCCACAGTGGCGGTGGGTGCGGCATAGGTGGCGCCGGTCGCGCCCTCAATCAGGGTGCCGCCGCTGTTGCTGTTGGTGGTATTGCTGTACCACTGGTAGCTTAAGGTTCCTGTACCGGTGGCCGTCACGCTCAGGATGGCGCTCTGGCCTACGTTGACCGTGGCGCCCACAGGCTGCACGGTGATCGTGAGCGCTTCGGCGTGGGCTGGCAGTGCGACCTGCCGGATCCGGTGGTTAAATGTATCCGCGATATACACATTCCCGTTGCCGTCTACCGCTACCCCAAGTGGCCTGTTCACCTGCGCTTCGTCCGCCGGTCCGCCGTCTCCTGAATATCCTGAACTGCCGGTTCCTGCCACCGTACTGATCGTTCCATCCAGGGCAATCTTTCGCACCGAGCTGCCACCATATACGGCAACATAAAGATTCCCGGCGCCGTCCATTGCGATTCCAGCTGGACTACTTAGTGTCGCCTGAACAGCAGGACCGCCGTCTCCCGCAGATCCCGAAGCGTCGGTTCCCGCCACCGTGCTGATCGTTCCATCCGGCGCGACTTTCCGGATCCGATGGTTAGAGTAATCCGTGATATACAGATTCCCGCTGCTGTCTAACACGACCCCAAATGGCCAGTATAGTTGAGCTTGGTCAGCAGGACCGCCGTCACCCGAATATCCTGAACTGCCGGTTCCTGCCACCGTGCTGATCGTTCCATCCGGCGCGACTTTCCGGATCCGGTTGTTGTATCGATCAGCGATATACAGATTCCCGCTGCTATCCAGCGTAACCCCAGTTGGCGAGTTGATCTGCGCCTGGGCGGCGGGGCCACCGTCTCCCGAATATCCTGCACCGCCGGTTCCCGCCACGGTGCTGATCGTTCCATCCGGTGCGACTTTTCGGATCCGGTTATTGTATCGATCAGCGATATACAGATTCCCGCTGCTATCTGCCGCAATCCCCGCTGGCGAGTTGAATCGCGCCTGGTCAGCCGGACCGCCGTCTCCCGAATATCCTGAACTGCCGGTTCCTGCCACCGTGCTGATCGTTCCATCCGGCGCGACTTTCCGAATCCGATGGTTGGTATAATCCGCGATGTACAGATTCCCACTGGCATCGATCGCCACACCATACGGGTTATTTAGTCGCGCTTCTTTGGCCGGACCTCCGTCTCCTGAATAGCCGCCGCTGCCAATTCCGGCAATCGTGGTGATGATTGGTCCTGAGGCATTGACGGTCACCAGAACGGCGTCGCTGGTGGCGGTCGCCGTCTGGTTGCCGGTTGCGGTCTCATCGGTATTGGTGATGACGACGTAGTAGTAGGTCTCTCCGGCTGTGGTCGTGGGCGCAGCATAGGTGGTGCCGGTCGCGCTGTCGATCGCGGTGCCATCGCTGTTGCTGTTGGTGGCATTGCTGTACCACTGGTAGCTGAGGGTTCCTGTACCGGTGGCGGTCACGCTCAGGCTGGCGCTGCCCCCGACATTGACCATGGCGCCCACAGGCTGCGTGGTGATCGTGGGCGCCTCCGCATGTGTGAGCGCATTGACGGTCACCAGGACGGCGTCGCTGGTGGCGGTCGCCGTCTGGTTGCCCGTTGCGGTCTCATCGGTATTGGTGATGACGACGTAGTAGTAGGTTGCGCTTGCCTCGGCGGTGGGTGCAGCGTAGGTAGCGCTGGTCGCGCCGTCGATCGCGGTGCCGCCGCTGTTGCTGTTGGTGGCATTGCTGTACCACTGGTAACTCAAGGTTCCTGTACCGGTGGCCGTCACGCTCAGGCTGGCGCTCTGGCCTGCGTTGACCGTGGCGCCCACAGGCTGCGTAGTGATCGTGGGCGCCTCCGCATGCGTGAGGGCATTGACGGTCACCAGGATGGCGTCGCTGGTGGCGGTCGCCGTCTGGTTGCCGGTTACGGTCTCATCGGTATTGGTGATGACGACGTAGTAGTAGGTTGCGCTTGCCTCGGCGGTGGGTGGGGCATAGGTGGCGCCAGTCGCGCCCTCAATCATGGTGCCGCCGCTGTTGCTGTTGGTGGCATTGCTGTACCACTGGTAGCTTAAGGTTCCTGTACCGGTGGCCGTCACGCTCAGGCTGGCGCTCTGGCCTGCGGTGACCGTAGCTCCAACAGGCTGCGTGGTGATCGTTGGTGCTTCCGCATTCGTCACCGCAAGCACCGTCACCTGGACGAAGTCGCTGAAAATGGTCACCGTCATGTCGCCTGCCGTGTTGATCACATCTACATAATAGTAGGTTGTACCCGCCACCTGCGTTGGGACAGTATAGGTAGAACCCGTTGCATTTTCGATTGCCGCCCAATCGGGAGGATAGTCTAGATTTCCCGTGACATTCCGAAACCACTGGTAGCTCAATTCCCCTACACTGACACTTGCTGTCACGCGGAGGTTGGCCATCTCCCCGGCATTTACCGTCAAATCGACAGGCTGCTGGGTAATGATTGGCGTAATATCCCCGCCGCCCGGGTCACCACCGCCGGGGTCTCCACCACCTGTGTCCCCGCCGCCGGGGTCGGCTCCCGCGCCAGTAATAACGTTGACGGTCTTGTAGTCATACACCTCAAGGTTGGCAAACGTAGTCACTGTAACCGTCCGATCTTCATTGTAGATCGGCAGTGAAGAAGGTTCGATGGACAACGTCACGCTTCTGAGCAAGGACTGCCAGGCGGCAGCATCTGCTGTCCCTTCAAAGACAACAGAGTCGGGGGAATAGTTAAAAGTCACATCCATACCATCTGGGAGCAGATTCACATCGTAGCCGAGCACGTTTCCAGCTCCAGTGACTGCAACGGTCAGCGTCATATTCAGTGCGCCGTCGTAACTGACGGTCAGCCCGTCATCGATCACAACAATGGCTTCAGAAGACAGCGAAAGATCCAATGTTGTAGCCCCTGCGGATAACACAACAATATCCCCGTCGGCTGCCATTGCCGGTGCTACCCCAACAAACAACTGACTCAGCAGCAAGAAGCTGAGGGTCACCGACCAAAACTTCCTTAGCCGAAACTGCATACTCGATCTCCCCAATCCTTACCGAAAATTATGATCAGATCCTAGCGCGGATTGCTTTATACATTATCAAGCTGAGAGTAAACATATGATCAACAAAGTATCATCAACACTTAGATCTCGTTCATCTCCTTGTTCTTGGAGCTTCGGACCGCAATTCGAATCTTCTGCCCAGTTATGAATTTGAATACTTGGATCGCAATGAAGGAAGGGCCCGGAATCGCACCTGCGAGTTCCCGGAGCATTTTCACTCCGAGAGTGGTTTATTCATACCGGACTCAAGTTCCCCCGGCTGAACCACTTCAGCAAGGTCGGATAGACCGCCGGAGCCTGGATCCCGACGGGACCGTCATCCCGGGCTTTATGTCTATTGCAACGGCTTGTTGCCCCATCTCCCCGCCTCTGACCCCCTCCAACAAACCCTGTCAGACTGTTGCCCGAGAGTCTGCCGTGGGAGAATGGCGGCAGTTGCAGCAAAGGAGGCAGCACCCATGGAGGACCAGCAGCGCAGGGAAGAGATATTCCAGTCTGACGCCCAAGGCGTTCTACCGGGAGATCTTGGAGCAGCTGGGGTTACAGGTTCCGTCCCACGCCCGCCAGGTACGGCGGCGGTACGAAGAAGCGATCCTGGACGCCTATCGTCGGGCGCCTGGTCGCCTAAGTTTCACTTATACTTTCATACCTATACTTAGATATGGAGGGGCGAACAGTGGTTGTATCTCGACTCCATGTAGATGCCAGGTCAAGCGAGGTGGGCGTTTCCCCCGAGGTGCAACGGAGTGATCACCAACGCTTGATCGATGCCCATACACGTAGTCGGCGACTGAGGAACCTGAATGAGATGGTGAATGAGCGCGTCCAGCGGGGGCTGGATGCGTTCTTTGCTTCGGTGGGGAAGTTGGCGTGGGAGGTTATCGAAGAAGATGTTGCTGCCTGGCAGGAGAGGCTGGTGGAGGCGGGCCTTGCCGTTTCGACTCGACGGGCTTACCTGGGCCACATCCGAACCTTCTACGACTATCTCCGGGACCATCCCCATGTCCCGCTGTCGCCGGATGAGCTACGGACTGGCGCTCAGCCCACGGCCCTTCAGGTCAAGTATGGCAGAGAGGTAACCCAGCCGGTCAGCCCCTGGGTGTCGGCCGCCTACTCAACTGACGATGCCACCACCGAGAGATACCTCCCAACCCGGGAGGAGTTGCGAGGGTTCTTCGGCTGGCTGCGCCGGCGAGTGGAGACAGCACGGAAGCCGATGCCACTGGCCCGAGACTACTCGCTCTACCGTCTGCTCTACCACAGCGGGTTACGCGCCAATGAGCTTGTGCACTTGGCCGTGCGGGACATGAGGCTGGAGACCCTTGTCATTCATGTGCGAGCCGGGAAAGGCACCAACGGGTCGGCCCGATGTTGCTGCCCGAACGTCCACGGCAAGCGGGTTATGTCGAGGATTGGCGAACGAAAAACAGAACGCACCTCCAGCCTTCGACAGACCGAAAGTGCGTTCTGTGGTACCCTGGATCTGGGAGTACACGCAGGCCTTGCCTCCGAAAGGAGGACAAGGAGCATTTTCCGAGCCACTGCGAGTTTAGCGGCGAGGAAAATGCTCCGCCGCGGGCCAAGAAGTGAAGATAGAGTTGAAATCGCCGTTGAGTTGAGTGTGCAAGCACGCTTCTCAGTGGTCCTGGTCATCGCTAGGGCGATTCTTTCCGCTTTGAAGTAGCGGTCGATCCCTGTAACGTCCCCTGACCGACCGCCGTCTCATCATGAGAGGCGGCAACATGCGGGCTCCCAGGCACCCCCATTCGGGTGCCTTTTCCATTATAGCCGCTGCCGTCGCGGAGTATATGTGACTTCATCTGGCCCGATTGTGCAGAGCTGGTAGGGAGTTGCAGTCCCTTTATGTAACAGTCCTTTGGGCCGATTCCGAATCAGCCCCGAGGCCCTGGCGCTGCCAAGTACACTAACCCGTCGGGCAGGGTCCCTGCCCAGCAGGCGTAATCGTGACCCCCATTATATTCGGCATAGCGGACGGGATAGCCCTTACTCAGGAGCACATCACGCATGTGCCGGTTCACTGCAACTTGATCTGGGTACCGGGGATCGGGGCTTCTCTCTAACACCCCGACGTCGAGATAAAAGCGGAGCGACATGCGATCGGTATCCCGGTACCGCCGAATCAGCCATCCCGGCTCCACGTCTGCTTCCCCGCGTTGGCATTCCGGGTACCACCAATAGGAGCCGCTCTGCGAGAGTACATTTCCAAACAAGTCGGGGCGGCGTAGGCCGCAGTAAGCTGCTGCAAGTCCACCGTAGCTACTCCCGCCGACGATACATTTAGATGGGTCCGCACTTACGTGGTAACTCCGGTGTACCCAAGGCACAAGTTCCTCAGCCACATACGAGACAAATCTCTCGTTGCATGGAAGATCCTGTTCCCGGTTCACGTTCCCGACGAATACCGCTATCATGGGCGGAATCCGTCCCGCCTCAAGGAGGTTATCCAAGACTTCCGGGGTCGCCAGGAAAACGGGAGACACATATAGTCCCCCGTCAAAGAGGATTACCAGCCCGTAAGGCTCTTTTTGAATCGAGTATCCGGGTGGTGTATAGATCCAGACCTTGCGCTCGTTGCCGAGGACTTCACTCTTGAAAAGGTGTAGGGTCACTTCACCTTTCGGCACCCCCGGTTGATCTCGGGTCCAGGGCTGGTCTGGCGCGCCGGGGAGTTCAGCCAATGCTATGAAAGCTCGCTCTGCCGTGGGGAAGGGGTGGCGACATAAGGGATCAACTTCAAACTTGGGCCACTGGTTGGTGGTTATGCCGCGGTCCCAGGCTGAGTAGTCCATATCGAGAACGTAGTAATAGCCAAACCTCGCCCCATCCCTCACCTGGTGCGTTTTGTACCAAAGATCCGTGCCTTGAAGCTTTGTTAGTTGTGTGTCATGAAAGCCCCAGCCGGCTATTCCCTTGAGCACGTGGACACTGCGTAGCTGTGAAGTCTCTCGCCACAAGAAGGTGAGCCAAAAGTGATCGTGCTTCTCGTCCACAGGCTCAATGAGCGGAGTACCTTCGCCTTCAATGTGGTCCCACAATGCTGCCAGGGCACCTATATCCCCCGCCTCTAGCGCAGCGATCAGCACCTTCAGTTGTGGGCTGCGCATCAAGTTCCCCCCTACGCGACTTCAGCCGTTAAGCATCCCCAGTCTACGATGGTAGAGGCGACATTACTAGACTAAAAAACGATTCAATTCTGTGTTATAATTAGGGTAGGAGGTGTGCTATATGGCACGGCCTCCTTGTTTGGTTACATAAACCATCGTTGATAATTGATTTGAATCAAAGACTTCCGCTCAATTCTGCAACGCGCAGGCCCCATGCTGCTTCCAGAAGAGGCAACACGGGGCCTGTATGTGCATACATCCAGCTATGCAAAGGTGACCAATTTGTCTGTGAAATCAGTCAACTCTCGATCGTCTTGAGCACCTGCTTCACCTTGGCGGGTGTAAGCCGCCCGTGGGTCTTGGCGTCTACCATCGCCGCGGGTGCGAGGCCGCAGGCCCCCAGGCAGGCCACCCTCTCCAGGGTGATCGCCCCGTCGGGCGTCGTCTGGCCGGGCTGCACGCCCAGGGCGTCGATCCAGGCCTTCAGCACCGTCTCGGCGCCGCGCACGTGGCAGGCGGTACCGGTGCAGACCTTGATCGTGTGCCTTCCGGCGGGCTGTAGTCGGAACTGGGCGTAAAAGGTAGCCACACCGTAGACCTTGGCCTGCGGAACGCGCAGGGCCTCGCCAATCTTGACGATCGCGACCTGGGGCACGTAGTCAAAGAGCGCCTGGGCATGCTGCAGCGCGGGGATCACCATGTTCGCCTTACCGGCGTGCTCCGCCAGGTACCGGTCCAGGTCGGCCAGCTTGGCCGGGTCCAGAGAGTCCGGTATCTGCAGGGCAGGTATACCGCCCTTGCGCTGGATCATGAGGACGGACATCAGTCAGCCACCTCCTCTCCGGGAATCTGCTCGATCCTGGCGGCGCAGACCTTGAGCTCTGGGATCTTGGCGATCGGGTCCAGCGCTGTGTTGGTCAGCAGATTGGCCGCCGCCTCCCGGAAGTGGAAGGGCATGAAGATCACCTTGCGGCCGGTGCCCGGGACCAGTCGCACCGTCACCTCCACCTGACCACGCCGGGAGGCGACCCGGACGAGACTACCGTCGGCCAGGCCGAGTTCGGCGGCGGTGGCGGGCTCCACCTCCACGTAGGCTTGGGCGAGATGCTCGGCCAGCGGGCGGGAACGGCGGGTCATGGAACCGCCATGGTAGTGATAGAGCGAGCGGCCCGTGGTGAAGATGAACGGGTACTCCTCGTCCGGCAGTTCGGCAGCCGGCTTGAACGTCACGGGGTTGAGCCTGCCCAGCCCCCGGGAGAACTTTCCGCTGTGGAGGAACTTCGTGCCGGGGTGCTCCTTCGTCGGGCAGGGCCACTGGAGCCCCTCGACCCCGAGGCGGTCATAGCTAATACCGCCGTACTGTGGGGTGACGAAGGCGATCTCCTCCATGATCTCCGCCGGCGACTCGTAGTACATGGAATAGCCCATGCGGGTGGAGAGATCTGCGATGATCCGCCAGTCGGGACGAGATTCCCCGAGGGGCTGGAGCGCCTGGTAGAAGCGCTGCACCCGGCGCTCGGTGTTCGTGAAGGTGCCCTCCTTCTCCGCCCAGGAGCAGGCAGGAAGGACCACATCGGCAAAGCGGGCCGTCTCGGTCAGGAACATGTCCTGGACGACCATGAACTCAAGGTTCTCCAGCCCCTTCTGGACATGGTGGCTGTCGGGATCGGTCAGGACGATATTCTCCCCCATGAGGTAGAGCGCCTTGACACGGCCCTGGAGCGCCTCCTGCGCCACCTCCGATGCCGCCACGCCCGGCATGGCGGGCAGCCGCTCCACGCCCCAGGCCCGGGCGAAGAACTCTCGGGCAGCGGGGTCCATGACCTTCTTGTAGCCGGGGAGGCTGTCGTAGAGTGCGCCGACATCGCAGGCGCCCTGGACGTTGTTCTGGCCCCGGAGCGGGTTGACACCGGTCGACTCGCGCCCGATCTGGCCGGTGACCATGGCCAGGTTGGCCAGGGTCATGACCGACTCGGTGCCTGTGGTGTGCTGGGTGACGCCCATGGCGTAGAGGATCGATGCCTTGCCTGCCTGCGCGTAGGCCTCTGCTGCCTTGCGGATCAGGTGGGCGGGGACGGTGGAGACCGACTCGGCCCACTCGGGGGTGTAGGGCTCAAGAGAGGCAACGAGGTCATGGTAGCCCTCGGTCCGTTCGGCCACGAACTCCTGGTCCGCCAGACCGCTGCTGATGATATGGTTCAACATGGCGTTGACCACGGCCACGTTCGTGCCGGGCAGCGGCTGGAGCCAGTAGGTGGCCCACTGGGTGATCTCGATCGGGCGTGGGTCGATGGCGATCAGGGTCGCCCCGTGCTCCCGGACCGCCTTCTTCACCCGCAGGCTGAGGACAGGATGGGACTCGGTCGTGTTGGAGCCGATCACGAGGATCGTATCGGCCCATTCGATCTCATCAATCGAGTTGGTCATGGCGCCGGAGCCGAATGCAGTGGCCAGACCGGCCACGGTGGGGCTGTGTCAGAGACGGGCGCAGTGGTCGACGTTGTTCGTCCCAACGCTTGCGCGCATGAACTTCTGGAAGAGGTAGTTCTCCTCGTTCGACGCCTTGGCCGAGGAGAGGCCGGCGATCGCATCGGGGCCGTTTTTCGCCCGGATCGCCTTGAGGCGGCTGGCGATCAGGTCGAGCGCCTCGCCCCACGGCGCCTCGCGGAACCACTCCGGCCCCACGGCGCCCCGGGGAGCCCCATCTTTACGGATCAGCGGCCTGGTGAGCCGGTCCTCGTGGTGGACGAACTCCCAGCCGAAGCGACCCTTGACGCAGGTGAGGGTATGGTTTGAGGGCGACTCGGCGCCGGTCACCTGGACGATCCGGTTCCCCTTCACGTGCAGGTCCAGGGCGCAACCCACGCCGCAGTATGGGCAGATGGTTCGGACAGTCCGGGTCTCCCAGGCGCGGGCCTGGCCGATCAGGGATTGGGGAACCAGGGCGCCGACCGGGCAGCCCTGCACGCAGTTGCCACAGAAGACGCAACTGGTCTCGGTCAGGGAGACCCCATAAGGAGTGCCGACCAGGGAGCCGAAGCCCCGGTTGGTGAAGTCGATGGCGCCATAGCCCATCACCTCATCGCACATGCGGACGCAGATACCGCACAGGACACACTTTTCGTAGTCGATGCGGAAGAACGGGTTGCTGTCATCCACCGCCACCTCGCGGCGGGCGCCTTCGAACGAGGACTCGCGAATCCCGTACTCATAGGCGTAGTCCTGCAGGGCACAATCCCCCGCCACCTCGCAGGCGAAGCAGTCCAGCGGGTGGTTGGCAACCAGCAGGTCCAGGGCGTTCCGCCGGGCCGACTCGACTTGGCCGGAGCGGGTCTCGATCTCCATGCCTTCAGCCACCGGGGTCGAGCAGGAGGAGACCAGGTTCCGGACGCCCTTCACCTGGACCACGCAGAGGCGGCAGGCGCCGGAGGGCTTCAGCAGCGGATGGTTGCAGAGCCGGGGGATCTCGATCCCGTGGGCATCTGCCACCTGCATGATCGTCTGGCCAGGCTCGGCCTCGATCACGCGGCCATTAATCATAACCTTCATGGCAATAATCCCCCCTTAGCGCTTGACCGCACTGAACCGGCACACGTCGAAGCAGGCGCCGCACTTGATGCAGACGTCCGGGTCGATCTTGTGCGGCTTCCGCTTCTCGCCGGTGATCGCTCCGACCGGGCAGTTGCGGGCGCAGAGCATACAGCCGGAGCAGAGATCCGGGTCGATCGAGTAGTTGTGGAGCGCCGCGCACGCGCCGGCGGGACAACGCTTATGCAGAATGTGCTCCTCAAACTCCTCCCGGAAGAAGCGCAGCCCGGAGAGGACCGGGTTGGGCGCCGAACCGCCCAGTTGGCACAAGGAGGAGACCTTCACGTCCCGGGCCAGGGACTCCAGCCGATCCAGATCCTCCATGGTCGCCAGCCCCTTGGTGATCCGGTCGAGGATCTCGAGCATCCGGGTGGTGCCCTCCCGGCAGGGGGTGCACTTGCCGCAGGACTCGGCGGCGCAGAAGTTCATGAAGTAGCGGGCAAAGTCGACCATGCAGGTGGTCTCATCGATCACCACCAGGCCGCCGGAGCCCATCATGGCGCCGGCCTGGGTCAGCGACTCGTACTCGATCGTCAGATCCAGGTGGCTGGCCGGGATACATCCACCCGACGGGCCGCCGATCTGGACCGCCTTGAACTCCTTGTCGTCGGGAATGCCACCGCCCATCTCGTACACAATCTGGCGGATGGTGGCCCCCATGGGCACCTCGATCAGGCCGGTCCGGTTGATCCGACCGGTCAGGGCGAAGACCTTGGTCCCCTTCGAGCGGTCCTTGCCCATGGCCGCGTACCATTCCGGCCCGTTGGTGATGATCTGGGCGATGTTGGCCCAGGTCTCCACATTGTTGATGGTGGTTGGCCTGCCCCAAAGCCCCGAGACCGATGGGAACGGGGGTTTCGGCCTCGGCATGCCCCGCTGCCCCTCGATCGAGGCCATGAGGGCCGTCTCCTCGCCGCAGACAAAGGCGCCGGCGCCCTCCTTCAGGTGAAGGTGGAAGCCGAAGTCGGCCCCGAGGACCGAGTCGCCCAGGTAGCCGGCCTTCTCTGCGTCCTTCATGGCAATGCGAAGCCGCTCCAGGGCGAGCGGGTACTCGGCCCGGCAGTAGATATAGCCCTCGCTTGCGCCCTGGGCGTATGCCCCGATGATCATCCCCTCGATCACGGCGTGCGGATCGCCCTCCAGGATCGAGCGGTCCATGAAGGCGCCGGGGTCACCCTCATCGGCATTGCAGATGATATAGCGCTTGTCGGCCGGGGTGGCCCGGGTCAGCTCCCACTTCAGGCCGGTCAGGAATCCGGCGCCGCCGCGGCCCCGCAGGCCGGAGGCCTTCACGGTCGCAATGACCGCATCCGGCGCGATGGCCGGTTGGTCTGGCAGGAGGCCCAGGACCTTGCGCAGTGCCTGGTATCCGCCCCGGCTCTCATAATCGGCCAGGGAGGTCGGATCGATAAAGCCGCAGTTGCGGGTGGCAATCCGGACCTGCTTGGCGTAGAAGGGCAGGTCGGGGAAGGGGGTTGCACCCTCCTCGGACACCTTGCCCAGGAGCAGTTCAGGCACCGGGTCGCCGAACCAGACGTGGTGGTTGATGATCCGGGTAACCGCCTCCGGGGTGACCCGGTTGTAGGACCAACGCTCGCCATCGATCTCCACGTCGAGCAGGGGCTCCTCCTGGCAGTAGCCAATGCAGCCCACGCCGACTACGGGGACCGGAAGTCCCCGATCGGCAAGCGCCTCTTCGGTTACGGCCCAGATAGCCCCGGCGCCCGCTGCGATCCCGCAGGTGCCGACGCCGATCAGGATCCGAACATTCCTGGTCCGGAGCGGCCACTCCGGTGCGTGGTCGACAATGATCTCTTCGGTAGCGGTCATGCAGCGTGCCCCCTCTTTCTGCGGGTGGGGGTCGTATAGCCGTCCCAGAGGTAGACGACCCAGTAGGTGAAGCCGACCAACACCGCCCCGCCAACGATGTTGCCCAGGGTGACGGGGATCAGGTTTTCCACGAAACCCATCCAGTTCAGCGCTTCCAGCTTGGCCGGCGCCAGGTTTGCCGCGGCGACGACCGCATCGCTCCCCTTGAGCCAGATCGCGTAAGGAATGAAGAACATGTTGGCGATCGAGTGCTCGAAGCCCATCGCCACGAAGGCTGTGATCGGGAAGACGATCGCCAGGATCTTGTCGGTTACCGAGCGGGTGGCGGCTGTCAGCCAGACCGCCAGGCAGACCAGCACGTTACAGAGGACCGCCCGGGTGAAGGCGACCAGGAACGGCAGGGAGGTCTTGCCGGCACCCACGGTCAGGGCCTTGGCGCCGACTAGGTAGCCCGCGTTGGTGTAGTGATCGGACAGGTAGGCCATGGCGGCGATCGAGATGGCGCCCACCAGGTTGCCCAGGAAGACGATCAGCCAGTTCCGGAGCAGGAGCCGCATGGGGATCTTGCCGGAGGTGGCCGCCATGATCAGCAGGTTGTTTCCGGTGAAGAGCTCGGCGCCGGCAATGACGACGAGGATCAGGCCCAGGGAGAAGACGGCGCCCCCGAGCAACTGGCCCACCCCGTAGCCCGCCTTCCCGTCGGTGGTGACGGTGAGGTAGAAGAGCCCACCGAGGGCGACAAACGCCCCGGCCAACACAGAGAGGGCGGCCATACGGTAGAGCGGCATGTTCGCCTTGGTCACACCGATCTTCTCCACCTTTGCTGCCATCTCTGCGGGAGAGAATGCATCGACGCCATTGCCGTTGAGTTGTGCATCTGCCATAAGGACGCCTCCTGTTGTTGCAAGGTTTCGGGCGTTCAGTCTCCTCCAGCATAAGCGTAGGCAAGGGATCGGTTCTATGCCCAGAAAGGTCTAAAGAAAGCGGTATCTTATTAGCAGAAAAAATCGGGCATGGATCGGAGGTCTACTGCGATCTAGTCAGCGCTCTACCCGTTCTGTCAGAAGGAACTGGGCCCAACTAAGGTCCTGGCCCGACCACCTTTGACTGGGTTGTCGCGCCATCCCGCAGAAAAGACGGGGGCACGACTGCCACCGCCCTTCTATTGGCGCACGTCTTTAGCTCACCAGGCCGGAGGACTGGCCTGAATTGACCATGGGCTGAGAGTTGGCTGCACCTCCTGTAACACCCCTCCTCTTCCCGGTACTGTCCTATAGAGCGAGCAAGGAGATGACCATGAAGCGCTTACAAGAGATCTACCACCGCTACAAGGGTGCCGTCTTCGGCTATCTCTACCGCATGACGGGCTCGGCGGGGGAGGCGGAAGAGCTGGCCCAGGGTCCGAGCACGAACTGGTCCGGCTGGATGAGCGGGCCGCAATCCGGGCGGCGTTGGAGCAGTTGCCTGAGCAGTACCGGACGGTCCTGATCCTGCGTGAGGTCCAGGGACTGAGCCATGCCGAGATTGGCCTGATCCTATCGAAGAGCGAGCCGACGGTCCGGGTGCTGGTCCACCGGGCCCGACAGCGGCTCCACTCACTGTACATAAAGGAGGATGAGCGATGAGGCAGTGCCCGGCGATCCAAGACCTGCTCCCGCTTTATGTAGATGACGCCCTCAGCCCGGAGTCCCGGGCTGTGGTGGATGAGCACCTGGCCGGGTGTGATGCGTGCGCTGCGGTGCTACGTTCGCTTCAAGCCGGGGGGCCGGGGCTGGGGGTGGGGCTCCTGGGGGGACGCTGATTGGGATTCTGCTAGTCCTGCTCATCGGGGCCGCCTTTGCTGTGAGCCAGTACGCCCAGGATGCAGCCGGCAGGGCTTACGGCGAGAAGCAGGAGCAGCAGATACGAGAGGAGCGGGCGGCCGTGGAGGCGTTTACGAAGGCCAGTCCGGATGGCCTGGCCCGGCTGAAGGAGCACGGGGTTGCGTTGACCTACCAGCCGGTCCTGGGCGATGGCAGGCTGCTGGTGAAGTACCAACTGGCCCCCGGAGATGGGGCGGTGGAGAAGGTTACCCTCATGCGGAGCCCCTGGCGACCGGAGGCCCGGCTGTACGATGCGACGACCGGCAAGAAGTTGAGCCGCTATGTCGGTGGCGGCTCGGGGCATTGGGTCGGGGAACCGACCGCGGGGTACTTGCAGTTCGAGCCCATGAGCAGCCTGCCCGGCCCGGCTGAGGTCCAGTTCCCCCCGCTCTTTGTCTACCTGCGTCCGGAGTCGGAGCTACGGTGGCAGGTCGAGCGCCCGGGCGAGGAGGGAGACGTGCTGCTGGGCGAACGGTTCACCGTGGCCGGCGTGGAGTTTGAGGTGGAGCGGGTCCGTTTCTCGGCGGGCTCGGTGGAGATCGCCTACCGGCAGATCACCGACCCAGCACAGGTTGGCCTCCACTTCCTCTCCGTCCGCCTGAGTGATCGCATGGGCTCGACCTGGATGGGAGACACCTGGGAGCACCTTCCCGACCCGCTCCGCCCTGTGGATCGGTTTGAGCCCATCTCCTCGTTTAGCCAGACCTGGTCGATCGAGGTGCAGCACGCTGTGCTGGCCATTCCGGGCCCGATCGTCCCCGTGGAGGTGAAGTAGATGCGCACCTGGTGGAAGTTTCTCGTGGCGCTGAGCCTCTTCGGGAACATCTACCTGATGTGGAACATCTACGAGCGGGACCGGTACGTGAACTGGATCACCTGGGGGAACACCGTGAACTTCCTCTGGTGGGCGATCGACGAGGAACGGGTGGACCCGATCCGCCCAGATCCGGAGGGGTTTGCGCCGCCCCGCGGGGCAGAGAGGGCCCTGGAGATCATCGAGACCGTACGCACCCTCCCCTACTACAACCAGCGGGTTGAGTACGATGAGATGCGCACCCTGGAGCTCTTCCTGCGGTACTCGCGGCGGGCCAATGAAGTGGCGGCAGCCGAGCTGAAAGAGAACGGGCGGATGAGCGACGAGTCGGTGGAGCGGCTGACCAAGCTGAATGCCGGGCTGGAGCGGATCGTCAGCTACCAGAGCCGGACCAACGAGCTTGCCCAACGCGAGAGTCGGAACCCCTGGAACCATGCCGAGTGGCGGGCGATCTGGCAGGATATCGTCAACGACTTGCGGTCCATGGAGTTCGTCCCGCTTCCCGAGTAAGGGGGCAGGTCTGGGGCGCCCGTCAGGTTTTGCACGCCAAACGAACCGGCCTCGGGCCTGGAGCCGCGCAAAGCCTCAAGGGCGAATAGCCACAGAGGTGGGGGTGTGGTCAGGGCGCTCTGCCGGCCGGCTTCCGCTAGCAATTTCCGAAGAGTTTCTCGCCCTCGTGGAAAAAACGTGCCGGAATCCGCAACAATGGGGGCCTCGAGGCAGCGGAACCACTGTTTTTCGGCGCGACCCGGGCCAATATTCGCCCTTCGAGGCTCCACCAGAGCGATTTCCGGGGTGAACAGGCCCCTCAAACGCATGATTCCGTAAGGATTTTTCAACTGGCCTGAGTTCACCCTCGGAAAAACGTTATGGAATCCTGCCTCCCTCACGAACGGACCGCAATCACCCGCCACTCCGTAACATCATGTCCCAGCGGTGGCCGTTCCACCTTCAAGATTGGGCCGAAGGCGAACCGTAAAGCGCCGACTCGCGCGTCCTCAACCGCATATCATCCGGGTCTCAGCGGTATCTCAGTGCGCCGCAGCCTTCGCACCCGGGCGAAAGCGGGGCAGGAACATACCGGTGCGTGCCTGGTACGCAAGGTACTCCTGACCGAACTCTGCCGCCATATCCGCCTCTTCCCGCCGGGCGAGCCGGTAGTACATGAAGAACATGAGCGGGAACATGAGCAGCAGCGGCACCGTGGCCCACTCACAGAGCATGGCCAGGCTGAGGAGGAAGACTCCCGTATACTGCGGATGACGTATGTAGCTGTAGATCCCCTCGGTCACCAACCGGCCGGTGCCATCTTCCTTGACCCAGTAGTGCTTGTGAATGTCCCGCCATCCCAGGAAGATCAGGGCGAAGCCGATCAGCCCGAAGAAGATGGTGCCCAGGATCCCGTTCGCCCCGATCCAGGGCTGCAGGGTATGCCCCCAGAGGATCCCCTCCGGCAGTCGATACCCAAAGACCGCCCCGACCAGGTACATGCCAAAGGGAATGCCGTGCATCTCGATCGCAAAAGCGACGATAAAGGCCAGGAAGGCGCTCTTCGGCTTCCAGCTCATCTTCCGGTAGAAAGGCATGAAGAGCAGGGCAATCCCGTAGACCAGAATCCAGAAAACCACCGCTCCCCAGAGGCCATAATGGGACCAGATGTTCTCCTCAGCCTGCATGGTACATCCTCCTTATTCGTTCGGTCGCAGTGCTGTCACGGCTTCCAGGGGAAGCCCCAGGCCACGGATCCGGGCCAGCATGCCGTGCAGCGCTTCGACAAGGGTGAGCCTGCGACCGGCGTCCAGTCGCTCCAGCAGCTGCTGCCGGCGAATGCCCGCAGGATGAAGCCGCGGTGCGTGGTGTTTCGTACTGGGAATAGGCAGGATTCCATTATCCTCCCGGTGGGCAACCTGGTTCGGGGCATTCTCCCCCCTCCCGACCGGTTCCCTGCAGGGTGATCACAAAGCGGCACAAAGAACTCCGGGCACCCATGGCCCGGAGTTCTTTCTATCTGCCTACACCATGAGCTAGTCGTTGGGTACATCTACCTTGCCGGTCACATTGCTGGTCCGCACCGAGCCGCTGGACTTGGACTTGACGGTCAGATCACCGTTGACGCCATCGACCGTGAGATCGCCCGAGCCGATCCTCTCCAGGAGCACGTGGCTGCCGGACTGCTCGATCGTAATGGAGCCGGAGGACTTCGCCTCCAGGGTGACGCCACTGTCGGCCCGTGTGACCCGCAGGTCGCCCGAACCGAGCCGACCAAGCTGCACCTTTCCGCCAATGTCGGTCAGCACGGTCGAACCGGAAGACTTGTCACCGAGGCGCACATTGCCCTGGACCTCTCGTACCAGCAGGTCACCCGAGCCGATATCGCTCAGGATCAGATCGCCCTTCAGTTGCTCCAACCGGGTCGAGCCTGAGGACTTCTCCCGGACCTCCGTCTTGCCGGCAGTGCGGATGATCTCGAGGTCGCCGGAGCCGGCGCTGATCTCGACAGCAGAGAGGCCATCGATCAGGGTGAAACCACTGGTGTCGCGGATCTGAGCGGACAGAGCGGGCGGTACCTCGATTGTCACATCGACCCAGCCGGAGCCGGAGGTAATACCGTTGGGATGAATCACGTCCACCCGAACCTGGTCACCGCTCTGCTCAGCCTTCATGCCAAGCGTATCGAGGATCTTGGTAGCGGAGGCACATGCCCTGGCATCTATCTTCACCTCGTGTAGCCCATTCACGGAAACGATCTTCAGGTCGCCGGCCCAGGCCTCGACCTGGAGCGACTTCAGTCCATCGGCCGGGAAGGCGTCGGAGTAGGTTTGGGAGTGGGAGCAGGAAGATGCGTTGATCCCGCTGGAGTCGATCCGGACGGAGCAACCGGCCAGCAGGGCGGGAATGAGGAGTGCTGCAGCGATTGAGCTGTACTTCATAGGACTCGGGCCTCCTTGTATCGCTTACAGTCAGTGTGACGTCGGCGGCAGGGATAACCCTTCAACATGCGTTCGAAGAAGATTGGCGCCCCCCGGGCGAGGGGGCGCCTGACGTTATTCGCCTTGCCCGATCCGGCCCAGCTCCTTCAGCACCGTCGCCGTGCAGCGAATCCCGCTGAAGAATCGGTCCAGGGCGATGTTCTCATTCGGGGCGTGGTTGTCCTCATCATGGTTGGCATAGGGGACCACGACCGATGGGACGCCGAGAATCCCCGTCCAGACGTAGTCGGGCAGCGATCCGCCCAGCGAGGGCATGACCAGCGGCTCCTCGCCGTAGGCCTCCCGCACCCCCCGGACCACGGCCCGGGCCTCGGGCCGGTCGCCGGGGGTCCGGCTGGGGGCCATGTCGCCCAGGTGGTGCAGGGTGAACCGGACGCCGGCCTCCCGGGCCATGGGCTCGGTCACCCGGGCCAGGTGGGCTTCAAAGAGCCGGTAGATCTCGGCCGGGTCCTGGTCCACGACCAGCCGCATGTCCAGCTTGGCCGATGCCTTCGCCGGAATGATCGTCTTGGAGCCCGGGCCGCCGTAGCCGCTGGTGAAGCCACAGATGTTCAGCGTCGGCCGCATACAGGTCCGTGCATAGAACTCGGCGGCGCTGGTCTGATCGAACTGTCCCTCCGGCAGCCCCAGGGCCCGGGCGGTCTCCCGGGGGTTCCAGGGCAGCCGCTCCAGCAGCTCCTGCTCGAACGGGGTGACCGGGCGAACCTTGTCGTAGTAGCCCGGAATCGCCACCTCGTGCTGACCGGCGCCCCAGAACCGGCGGAGCGCCTCCATGAGGTACCAGGCCGGGTTCGGCACCGCACCACCCTTGTTGCCGGAGTGATGATCCCGGTCCGCCGCCTCACAGTCAACCTGGACATAGAGGATCCCCCGGACACCGAGCAATACGGTAGGCGCCCCGGTGGAGTGCTGGGGGCCATCGGCCGTGTAGACCATGTCGCAGGCCAGCTTCTCCTTGTAGTGCTCCACCGCCCAGGCCAGGTGGGCGCTGGAGGACTCCTCCTCCCCCTCGAAGAGGAACTTCACGTTGACCGGGAGGGGCGTACCGGTCTTCTGATAGGCCCGGATCGCCAGCAGGTTGGCCATGAGCTGTCCCTTGTTGTCGCCGGCCCCGCGGGCATAGATCCGCCCGTTGCGGATCGTCGGCTCAAAGGGCGGGGAGTCCCAGAGGTCCAGCGGCTCGGGGGGCTGGACATCGTAGTGGCCGTAGATCAGCACGGTGAAGGGCGCGCCCGCATCCACATGGCCGAAGAGGATCGGGTGGCCCGGGGTCTGCAGGATCTCCGTCTGCACGCCGGCCTCATCCATCATGGAGCGCAGCAGATCGGCACACTCGGCCATCCCCTCGCCCGTGGGCGAGATCGACCTCTGGGCCATGAGCCGCATGGCCATGGCCAGGTGAAGGTCCCGGTTCTCCTCCAGGTAGCGGTAGAGCTTTTCCACTGGAATGATGACCCCCTCGATCAGTTCTCCTGGATCACATCGGCAAACTGACCGCCGGTGGCCCTCACCAGTTCGGCGACGGTCAGGCGGAGGAGCGCCTCGGGCACCCCGCCCCCGGCCCAGATGTCCGGAAAGCGCTGGAGCGAGCGGTCAAGCAGGACGCTTGCGGGCTGGAGCAGCCCGACCGGTGCGACCCCGCCGGCCACGAAGCCGGTCATCGCCAGGACCTGATCTGCCGAGGCGATCGAGACCTTGCCACGGTCCAGCATCGCCTTCACCTTCTGCCGGTCGACCCGCTGGTCGCCGGCCGTCACCACCAGGACCGGCTCGCCGCCCGCCATGAGAAGGATCGACTTCGCAATGCGGCCCAGTTCCACCCCGAGCGCCTCGGCAGCAGCCACTGCGGTAGGCAGATGCTCCTGGAAGAGCCGGATCTCACCGGTCACGCCCGCTGCGGCCAGCGCCGCCCGGACTCGCTGAAGCGGTTCAGGTTCCACGGGGTAGATCACCTCCATACGTATAGGCCTGCATACGAAATGCAGATGTTCCTATCATAGGTGTTTGGGGGGAAACTGGCAATCCTGCGGCTGGGGCACCGAAAGCGAGCGAGCCCCCCGACCAGGGAGGCTCGCTCGCTTCATTACCACCGATTCCAGAGCATCCAGACACCGATCACGATCAGGACCAGGGGCCAGAAGGGGACGGACCCCCACCAGAGGCCAAGTACCTTCAGCGCCCCGATCGCGCCCCAGGCGATCAGGAAGAGGGGCCAGGGAAAGGGGGCCCGACGGCTGTACAGCCGGGTCCAGCGCACCTGCTCACTCAGGGCGTAGGCGCCCAGGAGAATCAGGAGCCCCGGCCAGATCAGCCTGACCAGCATGAAGGTGAAGCTGAAGAAGGTGCCTGCCAGAAGGAGCGCACCGAACAGGATCAGGAGGAGTCCAACAAAGCGTCCGTTAATGCGGTAGTTGACTGTCATTCTGAGCATCCTCCGTTCGAATAAGTGCTGTTCGTACCTTACAGTCCCCATTCTACCGGAGGCGGGAGCCGAGCAAATCGGACCCCCGACGGTTTCGCGGGTCGTACCCTGGTACGATAGGTCCCGTCCGCACTGCCTAGTCGTACTGGGCCCGGGGCATGATCAGGGCCAGAATGAGATAGGCCCCCAGCCCCAGTCCCGAGAAGAGGAAGATCACCCTGATCAGTGTCGGGTCCCACCCTATGTGGTCGGCAATGCCCCCACAAACCCCGAGAAGGATCCCGTTACGCCTCTCCAATGGCCTTCTCACTCTTCAGCACCCCCGTCAGTCAGCTTGTTGTATGTAGGAGTGCCCGCAACGGTCAAAAAGTTCTCGGCCTCCCTATTCCACCGCCCGCTCGCGGATCAGATGCGGGTGGAACCACCCCTCGAAGAGGGTCCCAAACCCCGCCGACAGGAGGAGGCTGAAGAACCGGGGGACGGCGCCCAGCGCTCCGAGCACCAGCAGCGAGCCCACCGTCAGGAGCAGCGCGTCCATGGCCAGGGTGACTGGCCTGCCGAAGCGATTCAGGATCAGAAGGTCGACCAGCCAGAGCAGGAGCGTCTGAACCAACGCCAGGATCAGCGCCTTGGAGAGCGAGAGCCGGCCGAAGACCGGCATGGTGACGCCAAAGATGAGCAGATAGGCCATGAGCTTCAGGCTGAGAGCGTTTGCGTGGCGCATGGGGGCTCCTCCTTCGCCTTGCTTTGCGACAAGGATACGCCCCCAACGCCGCACCATGCCTGCGGTACAGGCCTGCCAGGAAAAAGCGCTCCCACCTGACCAGCAGGGGGAGCGCTCACCTATCGCTGATTGATCCACGCCGAGAGTCCCTCTACCAGGTGTGCCCTGTTGTGCGGCGTGACCTCCAAAAGCCGCACGCCGGGCCGACGGCGAATCGCCTCCAGGTACGGATCCTCCTGGGTGGAGATCGCCCCAAGCATGTCGCAGTGGCTGTCCAGGCAGCGGTCGAGCGCCTCACGGAAGGCGGGCGAGATAATCTGAAGGGGGCCGATCTCATCGATCAGGACGAGGACACCCTCGTGCATGGCCCCGTCCAGCGCCCGGACAGCGAGGTCCAGGGCCTCCGGCTCGACCCCGTAGCGCCCCACTTTGAGCCTCGAAGGGTTGGCCAGCCGGGCGAGGGGCCTCTGCTCCAGCACCTGCAGGGGCCGGCCGGGGCGGCAGAAGACGGCTTGAATGTCAAAGCCGATCCGCTTCTGGTCCGGTCCCCGCCGCTCCACGGTAATGATCCCCGCAGCCCCGCGAGAGGACTCGGCCAATTGCCGGATCAGGCTGGACTTGCCGGAGCGCGGGGCCCCGGTCAGGAGGAGCTTCACTGGGGGTTGCCCCGCAGGCCAAGCTCGTCGGCGGCGGCCTTCAGGGCCTCGATTACCATGCCGATGTGCTCATCCAGATCCACGCCCAGCTCCGCGGCGCCCTGGACGACATCCTCCCGGTTGACACCGGCGGCAAACCGCTTATCCTTCATCTTCTTCTTGACCGCATCCACCTCGACATCAAAGATCGACTTGGATGGGCGGACCAGGGCGGTGGCGACCACCAGGCCGGAGAGCTCATCGACCGCGTAGAGGACCCGGTCCCGCAGGCTGGTGCGGGGGTAGCGGTCCTGCATGTAGTTGGCGTGGGAGCAGATCGTGTGGCGGATGTCCTCCGGCACGCCCCGCTCCGCGAGAATCCGCTCTCCCTGCAGCGGGTGTTCCGGCGGCTCAGGCCAGCGCTCGTAATCAAAGTCACGCAGCAGGCCGATCAGTCCCCAGGTTTCGACATCTTCCCCGTATTTGGCGGCGTAGTACCGCATGCAGGCCTCGACCGCCAGCATGTGGCCGACCAGGCGGGGGTTGGTGGTATACTCGTTCACCAGTTCCCAGGCTTCCGTTCGATTCATACGACTCATCCCCCGTTCGACGTTATAAATATCCTTTGGTTAGCTAATGATGAGGCAATTCCTGCCCCGGTCATGATAAACTTTAGGGTGAGGTGAGCCGATGAAGATCTATACCAAGACCGGCGATGCCGGTCAGACCAGTCTGCGTTGGGGGGAGCGCATCGCGAAAGATGCGCTGCGGGTTGAGGTCTACGGTACGGTCGATGAAGCCAACGCCTTTGTGGGCCAGGCACTGTCCCATCTGCACAGCGGCACGGCTGAGGAACTCCGGGCCATGCTCTTCCGGATCCAGCGGGAGATGTTCGACGTAGGCGCCGACCTGGCCACTCCGCCGGACCGGACCAAGGGGGAGTCGCCGAAGGTGACGGAGGTCCTCGTCACCCAGTTGGAGCAGGACATTGACCGGCTGGAGGCCGGGCTGGAGCCGCTGAAGAGCTTCATTCTGCCCGGGGGCACCCAGGCGGCTGCCGCGCTGCACGTGGCCCGGACGGTCACCCGGCGGGCAGAGCGCCGACTGGTCGGCCTTATGGAACAGGAACCGGTGGATGCGACCCTGCTCAGGTACCTGAACCGGCTCTCGGACTTCCTCTTCGTGGCGGCCCGGGCAGCGAACCGGGCGGTGGGGGCGTCGGATATCAAGGTCGAGTGGAAGAAGTAGCAAGGCGGCACGCATGTACCCCGGCCGACCCCCTGAGGGCCTGCCGGGGTACAAGTCTCTTCGCTGCCCTACTGCTGGGTGTTCTGGAAGGCCTGCTCCTTCACATTGTACTGCGGCTCCTGCTGCTCGATCTGGTTGCAGCGGCCCTGCAGAGTGGGAATCACCTGCTGCTCCAGGGTCTGGGCCATGCGGTAGAAGTCGGCCTTGGCGCTCTTGTCGTTGGTATCATGACCGAACATCTCCAGGTTCGCCTTCAACTGCTCCGCCGCGGTCAGAGCCTTGTGCATGTTGTCACCGACAGCCATTGCGATCCGCTCCTTCTCCAAGCCATTCCCAACCCCGGCCGGGGTTGAGCCAAGCCTAGCGTGTGCGGATCGCGGACGGGCTATCCCACACGGCCGAGGAAGCGGAGCCAGACCGTCTCGCCGGTCTCCAGGTCGATCTGGAGCCCGGTCTTGCGGGGCGTGATCGAGTCGATGTACTGGATCAGGATTACCAACTCGCCGCCATCGCCCTCGAAGCCCAGGGCCCAGCCGCTGTTGTAGACGATCGCGATCGAGTCCGAACCCACATCGGTAATGGTGTTGACGATGCCCTTCCCCTGGACGATCGCATCCATGACCATGCCTTCCTCGACCTTGTCCATGAGGTCCGGGATCTGCAGCAGCATCTCACGGCGCTGCGCAATCCCGGGGATGCTCTGGCAGAGGTCGTCAAGAATCTCCATGAAGTGCTCCCGGGGCGTCTTCAACTCCGGGTGCTTCTCCCCCTCCGGCTTGGGCACGCTGATCCCTTCCCCCCACACGTTAATCCGCTGCCAGCGTCCCCCGCCCCAGTGCCTCCTCAATGAAGGGCGACGGCTGGGCCTCCCGCCCCTCGTAAGCCCGGGGGCTGCTCAGCCAGAGCCGCTCGGATGCCCGGGTCATGGCGACGTACATGAGCCGCCGCTCCTCCTCCAGGTCGTCGCTGCCCCGGTGGGGCAACAGCTTGTCGATCGCCCCCACGACGACGACACGCCTGAACTCCAACCCCTTCGCCTTGTGGCAGGTGACCAGGGTGACGGCATCCTCCCCGTCGGCCACTCGCTGGTTTACCTGGCTGGAGAAGGAGTCCACCTGCGCCAGGAAGGCCGTCAGCATGAGGCGTGGGCTGGTCCGCTCCACCTCCGCGAGCAGGCCGAGCATCTCATCGGCCGAGCCGCCTTCCTTGGCGCTGTACTCCTTAATGTAATCATCGTACCCGACGATCGACCGCACATAGCCAATCGCGTCGGGGGCGGTCATGAGCCGGATCGCCCTGAGGTGGTCCTGCAACTCCTCCAGCGGCCGGAGCTGCCAGGAGCGGAGCAGGCCCGTTAATGAGATCGCCGTGAGCAGGTCGCAGCCTCGGGCCTCGGCGATCCGCCGCGCCTCCTGGGCCACCGCCTTGGAGACATAGCGGGTGGGCCGGTTCAGCACCGGCTCGATCGCAAAGGGATCGCCCGTCGCCGCCCGCAAGTAGGCCAGCAGATCCTGGACCGGCCAGCGCCGATAGAGGTTGGGCAGGCCGCCCAGTGCCCGGTAGGGAACCCCCTCCCGGGTCATGACCTGGGCGATGGCGTGCGCCTGCTGGTTGGTCCGGTAGATCAGGGCCCAGTCGGTCAGGGGCGCCCCGGCCGACTTGATCAGTCCGACCACCGTCTCGGCCTCCTGGAGGCTGTCGGCCGGATTGAGCAGTTCGATCGGCATCCCGCCCCGGGCCGCCGATCGGATTACCTTGCCGAAGCGGTTCCGGTTCTCGGCGGCGAGCCGGTTGGCCGCATCCACCACGGGCGGCGGGCACCGGTGGTTCAGGTCCAGCGTCACCCGCATGGCCCCCGGGAAGATCGTCGGGAAGCTGAGCAGGAAGCTGGGCGATGCGCCCCGCCAGCCGTAGATCGCCTGGTCATCATCGCCGACGACGCAGAGGTTCTTCTTCGGCTCGGCCAGCAGCCGGATGATGGCCCACTGCACGGCGTTCGTGTCCTGGAACTCATCCACCAGGATGTAGTTGTAGCGCATCCGGTAGCCGGCCAGCAGGTCCGGCTGGGAGTGAAGCGCTTCCAACGCTTGGTGCAGCAGGTCATCGAAATCGATCACCCCGTGCCGCTCCTTGGCCAGGCCGTAGGAATTCCATAGCTGGCGGAAGTCGGTGATCGTCATGCCCCGCGGCTTGAACGCCTTGGGATCACTGGTCGATGCCCGCATGCGGCTGATCTCGGTCACGGCCTCCTGCACGGTCTCGTCGTCGGTATTGAGGCCGATCTCCCGCATGATCTGGCGGATCAGCTGAAGCTGCTTATCCTCCTCCAGGATCCGCAGGCGGCGGCCCGGGTCGGCGTGCTTCAGAATGCGATAGGCGAGGCCATGAAACGTACCGAAGGTGGCCCGGGATGCCACCATGGGGCCTGCCGCCTGGGCGGCCCGGGTCTTCATGGCATCGGCGGCCGCCTTGGCGAAGGTGACAACCAGCAGGCTTGCCGGGTCCACCCCTCGCACACGGGTCAGGTAGGCGACCCGCCGGACGATCACGGTGGTCTTTCCGCTGCCCGGCCCCGCCACCACCAGCAGGGGGCCGTCGCCGTGGGTGACCGCCTGAGCCTGGCTCTCGGTCAGCCCCTTCAGCAGCCGATCGGCAGCAGGCGTGCTGCCATGGCCCGTCCGTCCCATTCCGGCGCGGCTGCGCCCCGGGCGGGTCTGTTCGGGCTCCTCGTACAGGGACAACCGGTCCACCATCCTTCACATGGGCTACCCTGTCCAATTCGGTAGACAGACCGCCCATCCCTCCCCTTGAATCATCAGGCAGGCCGGTACCAGGAAACTCCGAGACCCGAAGCGAAGAGTGCAGATGAGGTGATCCTGTCCGTGGCACTGATCTCGTTTGATCTGGATGGTGTCCTGCAGCGCAACCCTTTCTACATGGGCAGTCCGCAGGGGGTCTTCGGCCATGTCCGCCGGGAACTGGCCCCCTACGTTCCGACCGGCGACCCGGACCCGGAGCGCGCAGCCCTGGAGCCGCTGATCCTGGAGCATATGAGGCGGATGGAGGCGGGCCAGATCGCCGCGGCCCACGACTGGGATGAGATCATCAACCTGGTGGCGAGCCGGTTCGGCTACCCGGGCCGGTTTGACATTACGGCGCTCGTAGAGGAGTATTGCCAGGTAGAGGGGCTGGTCTACGCCTACCCTGGCTCGCTCGCCTGCCTGAAAACGCTGGAGGCGGCCGGGCACACCCTGATCTCGATCACGAACGGCTTTCGCTGCTACCAGGAGCCCGTGCTGCGCAAGATCGGCCTCCTGGACCGGTTTACCGCCCTGATCACCCCGGAGCGCGTGGGCGCCGGCAAACCGGAGCGGGCGATCTTCGATGCCGCGGCGCAGTACGGCGATGGCTCTCCCTGCATCCATATCGGGGACACGCTGCCGCACGATGTGGCCGGGGCAAAGCGGGCCGGCTGGATGGCGATCTACGTGGTCCAGCCGATGGCACCCAGCTACAGTGACCCGCCCGCCGGATTTGTGGACACCTCTGCCTGGGAGCGGCCCCATCTCTTCCCGGGGTGGCTGAGGGCCCGGCTGGACCGGGATCGCCACTGGCACGGGCATCCGCCGGTCACCATGGCGGAGTGCGTGCCCGATGCGATCGTGCATCATCTCATGGAGATTCCGGAGGCGGTTGAGCACCTGCTGAGACGGGTGTAGAGCCGCAACTGGATGTGATTGGAGACCTCTCTTCAGGATGGCGGACAGGGCACAACGGACAAGCTAGTCCAGTCCCCACGTCAGACAAGGGAGGTCTTCCACGTATGACCACCAACGGAAACCAGCCGTTCCAGCAGTTCGCCTCGCAGGAGAGCCAGAACCAGCAGATGCTCCAGCAGATGGCCCAGCGGGAAGGGCAGCTGGCGAACCAATTGAGCGCCTCGGCAGCAGGTACCCCCCTCGCTGGTGCGATGCAGCAGTTGGCGCAGAACGAGCGGCAGAACCAGCAGATGCTCCAGCAGATGGCCCAACGGGAGGCGCAGGCGGCCAGCATGTTGAGCCAGGCGGGCACTGGGGCCGGCCAGATGACCGGCGCAGCAGGTGGTGCCGGCCAGGTCGGAACCCCTGCGGTCCAGGTGCCCAACATCATGCAGGGGACCAACGGGACCCTGGGACAGCAGTAGATGGAACAGAGGCGGATCCCAGCTCATGGGATTCGCCTCATTTATCGGAGGACAAGGAGGCTGCCAATGAACCCGAAAGGCACACACGCACAGGCCGGCACCTACCGACTCTTCTACCGTCAGTGGGGCGAGCAGGGTCCGGTCGTGGTCCTGATCCACGGGATTCCTACCCATTCCCATCTGTGGCACACCGTCGCCCCAACTCTGGCACAAAACCACCGGGTGATCGCCATCGACCTGCTCGGCTACGGGCAGTCGGAGGCCGGCCCGATCGAGGCGTTGACCCTACCGGCTCAGGCCGAGCATATCCTGGCCCTGCTCGACACCCTTGGTGTGGCCCGGGCGCATTTCGTAGGCCACGACCTGGGCGGCGGGATCGTACAGATCCTGGCTGTCGATTATCCGAACCGCGTCCTCAGCATCGCCCTGACCGATGGTGTCTGCTTCTCCAATTGGCCGGTGCCCGAGGTGGTTGCCATGCGCCGCCCGTCGGCCCCGGCCTTCGAGCCCTCCCCGGCCAGGGTCGAGGAGATGCTCCGGCTGGGAACCTTCAACCAGGCCATGCTGACCCCGGAGCTCATGGCGGCCTTCACCCGGCCCTACGAGAAGGTCGGCGGCCCGGTCCTCCTCCAGCGAGCGGCCCTCGCCCTGGAGCACCATCAGACGGAGGAGCTCGTGGACCGGCTCGGCGAGATCAAGGCACCGGTCACGATCCTGTGGGGCCAGTACGATCGGCTCCTCCCGGCATACTGGGGATGGCGGCTCCATGAGGCGATCCCCCACTCGCACCACGAGATCATCGCCAATGCTGGGCACTTCACCATGATCGACCAGCCAGCCCGTCTGGCCCATGAACTGCAGTAACACCTGCATCGGGCGCTTGCGGGAGAGACCCTCCTCACTCGCATGGTAGATGGGGTGTCGGATCTGGTCACCGGTGCGAACCCACCGGCCCATCCGTAGCGGGTGCGGAGGCCAGGGCAAGTCGTTCCCCGGCCGACGCTACGAGCTCTGCATGGGGGTCTGGTCCACCCGGCGAGCTGCAGCGAAGCTGGTCCAGGGCAACCGCCATGTGCCCGGATGCGTCAAACAAGCGTGATATGTTTGGCGGGGGTGGTCTGATGTTCCGGAGATGGGCTCCTGCCCTGCTGATTCTGATCATCGCCGGATGTGCCGATGCGAGGCGGTTGGCGCCGCCAATCTCGACTCCCTCGCCCGCCGTGGTGCCTGCGACCGCCCCCGCTCTAACCACTGCGCCGACTGTGACCGCCACCCCCGCCGCCTTCCGGGGCCTGGGGCGGCTGGCCTTCATTCGGAATGGCCGGCTAGTCCTCCTGGATGGTGAGGCCGAGCGGGAGATCGCCGGGGTCAACCCCAGCGGGCCACTCGAATGGTCGGCTGATGGCCGCTGGCTGGCCTTCCGGCAGGAGGAGGGCGAGAAGAGCCGCATCATGCTGCTGGATGCCACCACCGGCAAGGTCGGGGAAGTGCCGGGGGTGCCGGACCCGCCGGTCAGCTACGCCTGGGCGCCCAGCGGCAGCGGCCTGGCGGTCAGCGTGCCGGGCGGGATCTGGGTGATCGACGACCTGGCGGCGGCGGAACCGCGATTGTTGGCATCGACCGAGACGCCGGCCGGCGGTCTGACCTGGTCACCCGATGGGAGCCGCATCGCCTGGGTCCGGACCCTCCCCTTTACCGACCCGGAGTCCCGGAGCGATGTGGTCGAGATGGTGCCGGCGAGCGGTGGGCAGCCGGTCCGGTGGCACGTGGCGGACGGCGCCGGTGTGAGCCTGGCCGGCTGGTGGCCCGACGGTCAGGGGCTTCTCTTCTGGCTCCGTCCCGCCCACTGCAACTCTTGCGCCGCCGATGGGCTACGCCTGCGCTCCATGGACCTCGGCAAGAAGGGAGTCGTTCTGCCCATTACCCTGATGCGGCAGGGCTGGCTCTCCCCCCTCCCCGATGGGAACCGGGTGCTCCTCGTGCAGGGAGGAGGTCGGACCACCTGGGACGAGAAGTCCCTGGCTGTCTGCGCCGTGGAGACCGGCGACTGTACCACCCTTGCTCAGCCCGACAGTGCCGTGAGTCTCGACCCCGCCCTCTCGCCCGATGGCGGCCAGATCGCCTTCGTGCGGGCGACACGGCGGCCCGGTCAGGGAGGCTTCGCCTCCGACCGGGAGCTGGAGGACTGGGTCGCGAGCCGCACCCTCTGGCTGAGCCAGCCCGATGGCACGAGGGCACGGCAGGTCGCCGCTGCCGGGGGCGGTGTCTACGCCCCGGCCTGGTCCGGCGACGGTAAGCACCTCCTCTTCATCCGGGACGGCCGCCTCTGGGTACTGGAGCTGGAGACCGAGGAGGTAGCCCTGGTCACCGAGGTGGGCGAGCCGAAGAGCAGCTTTGGTTATTACGGCGCGATGAGCTGGTGGTCGGACCGGCTCGCTTGGTCCCGCTAAACGTGGGGGGCTGTGCTCCTCGTGAGATTCTGTGGAACCTGCGAACGGTTCCGCAGAACTCCCGCAAGACGGAACGTGTCAACGGTTTTGAGACAGTTCGAGCCGGGAATTCAGGGCAAGATCGGGACTGGCGGTTGACGTCGACGGTCGGTTGATCCGTGCGCCAGTTGGGGGCGCATCGGCACAGGTGGACTGATTTCCTACACTCCGTCAAGACCGGATTCTTGCATGGCTGGTGGCCAGGGCGGCTCTGCCAGCCGGTTCCACCAGAAATTCCCGGCGAGTCTCTCGCCCATGTGGGAAAATGTAGCGGAATCCGCAAAAAAAGGGGCCTGGAGGTGAGGGAACCACCCTTTTTCGGCCTGACCCAGGCCAATATGCGCCCTCTGAGGCACCACAAGAGCGATTTATGGGTGAACAGGCCCTTCAAATGCGTCGTTCCGCTAGAATTTCCCACTTGACCTACGCTCGCCCTGGGAAAAAGTGGCGGAATCCGGCTTCCCTGGATGACGGACGCACCACCCTGGTCCTGCAGATCACTGCGGCCTGATTCATGCCCGAACCACTTGGTCATCAGCCTGAAGCGCCGGAAGATCTGGCGCTTCAGGCTGATTTCCTAAACACCGTCAATCGCCATCCCGCCACTATCCTGCATGATGAACTCTCACCTCTGTTGACACAGAGGGGACTCCCGCAAGGTTCCGCAAAACTCCCGCAAGGTTCCGCAAGCTTGCGCAAAACTCCCGCAAGGTTCCGCAACCCCTTGCAAGGTTCCGCAACCCCTTGCAAGGTTCGGCAAAACTCCCGCAAGGTTCGGCAAAACTCCCGCAAGGTTCGGCGAAACTCCCGCAAGGTTCGGCAAGGTTCCGCAACCCTACACAACCTTCGCCGAGCCCGTGCAACCTCCCCTATGTGCAATCAGCGGGCGCCTGGATCCGCCCATAGCCCCAGGTGGGGTCGAAGTCACCATCGCCGAGCTTCTTCGCCAGCCTGACCAACTCCGCCCGCAGATCCTCATTCGTGAAGGTCGGATTGGCCGCCCAGATCAGCGACGCCAGCCCACTCACATAAGGCGTCGCCATGGATGTCCCGTTCAGGTTCTTATAGCTGCTCTCCGGGTAGGTCGAGTAGATCTGCACCCCCGGGGCGACCAGGGTGAGCTGCTCCCCGCGGGAGGAGAAGCCCGCCACGGCATCATCCTGATCGATCGCTCCCACGGCGATCACGGCGCTGGGGAACTGGGCGGAGTAGAGGGCCGGACTGTTCACGGCCCCGCCGTTATTGCCTGCGGCGGCGCAGAGTAGCATGCCGTTGTCGGCCACGTGCTGACAGGCGGTCTCCAGGGTCTTGTCCGCCGCCCCGCAGGCCCCGCTGAAGTTGATCACGACCTTGAGCTTCTGCTTGAGCGCATAGTCCACCGTCTCCTCGATCGCGGCGGCAATGTCGCTGTTATTGGCGAAGCCCATATGGTCGAATACCTTTGTCACATAGACTGGTGAGGTCCAGTTCACCCCGGCGATCCCGACCCCGTTGTTCGTGTCCGCACAGGCGATCCCGCAGACGTGGGTGCCGTGGCCGAAATCATCATCTGGTGCGGTGCCCGGATTGACGTAGTTCTCACCGGGAATGAAGCGCCCCCTGGCACTCAGATCCGGGTGATCGAACTGGATCCCCGAGTCCACGATCCCCACAAGTACGCCGGTGCTCCCCTGCACGGCAGCCCAGTAGGACTCCAGGTTGGCGTCCTTCAGCCCCCACTGCTGACCCAGGTCGGGATCGTTGGGCAGGGCAGTACTCGCCGAGGCCTGGCCGGGCTCGTCCGGCGTTGCAGCCACCACCGAGACCTGATCCGGCTCCGCCCACTCCACCAGCCCGTGCTGGCTCAACTCGTGGGCCACCTGGATCGGGTCCATATGGTCGGGCACCCGCAGCACATGCTTCCCCGTCCGATGCTTCCGGATCAGGTCCAGGAACGGATGCGAATGGCGCAACGGATGCTCCCCGCCCGGCGATACCGGCGCATTCTCGCGGAACTTCACCACAATCCGCTGCCGGTGGTGCCACTCCTGCCCTCGCCAGATCCCCTTGCGCAGATCGGTCCCCTTGCTGTGATCATGTCCCAGCATAACCTCTACCCCCTTTGGCTCCCGCCCTACAGGCGGGGCAGTACGCGCTCAACAAACCGGATGAGGCTGTTCCGGGAGAGCTCCCCCGGCATGGCGCCGAAGTCGATCTGCCAGATCAGAGCGTCGGCCCGGAGGATCTCCTGCATGCGCTGGATCTGTTCCGCCACCTGCTCGGGCGAGCCGACGATGGCGTTGCCGGCCTGCCGCATGCGCTCGGGCGTCATTTGCGTCAGTCGCTGGGAGAGGCCGGTGTAGCCGTAGTAGGCGCGGGAGTGCACATGGTCCCACGCCTTGGTGGCGCTGCCCCAGACGGCATAGTACCGCTTCAGGTAGTAGTCCGCCTCGGCGGTCGCCCGCTCCGCCGTCTCGCCCACGTAGAGCGGCATGCTGACCACGACCTCCGGCGCTCTCCGGGCAGGGGCGCCCTCCGCCGGAGCCGGCACCGGCGCCTGGAAGCTGTCCCGGTAGAGGTTAGCCATCTCCGCCACGTACGAAGGGGAGGCGTTGCCGGTGGTGATCAGCAGCCCCAGCCCCTTTCGGCCGATCCAGCCGAAGGATTCCGGCGAGCTGACCGCCGCCACGAAGACCGGTGGATGCGGCTTCTGCACGGGGCGGGGCAGGCTGGTCGCCCCCTCGAACCGGAAGCCGGGCCCCTGCGCCGTCACCGACTCCTCCGTCCAGAGGCGGATCACCGTCTCCACGGTGGCCTGAAAGCGCTCCCGGCTCTCATCCAGCGGGATGCCGAAGGCATCGAACTCGTAGGGCAGGTAGGCGCGGGCGAAACCGATATCGAGCCGGCCCTCGCTGATGGCATCGACCATGGCGGTCTCCGCCGCCAGTTGGAGCGGGTGGTGGAAGACCGGGAGCAGGCAGCCGGTCATCAGCCGTATGCGCCGGGTCCGGGCCGCCACAGCCGCCAGGAAGGCCAGGGGGGACGGGCAATACCCGCCGTATGGATGCAGGTAGTGCTCGGTCATCTTCACATAGGCCAGGCCCGCCTCATCCGCCAGGTCGGCGAGCGAGAGGGCGTCGGCAAACCAGGTCTTGGGCGACCGGGTGTCGGGGGCGGCGTCGGGCAGGAAGGAGAGACCAAATCGGGTCGGCTTCACAGGAGATGCCACCTCTCTTCAGTCAGGGCCTGGTCGGTCACGATCAGTGGGGTCCCGTAGCAGTTGGTGGGACGGAGAATCCCGTTGTAGAGCCCCATGAGCTTGTACCCCCACGGGACCCGATGGGCCGGCGGCACCCGGAGGATCAGGTGGACCTGCTCGGTCGCGGGCAACTCCCCGCTGACCGCCAGCAGTCCGGCCTCCCGCATCTCGCCGGCCAGATCAGCCGGCAGGGCGATGCTCCGGTTGACCAGCCGTTTGTTCAGGAAGGCCTGCCAGCCCAGGAGGAAATCGCTCTGGTAGGCAACGACGGCATCGAACTCGGTGTGCGGCGGCCTTGTGGCGGGGGGGAGCGACTCGTACAGGTACTCGGCGGCGCCCCGCACGAAGGAGCGGGTGCGCGTGGGCTCGCGCAGCACGTGGGTCATCATCGCCTGGAAGTGGAGGTTATCGGTGTAGATCGTCTGACCGAGTTCGGCCATGACCGCATCCACGTGAAAATGGTCGGGGGTGGTATAACTCTCCAGGTAGTTGGCATAGAGGTCGGAGACCACCGGGAAGCTGTGTACCCCATGCTCCAGGTAGCCCTGGAGCCGCTCGATCAGGTCAATCGACCGGGCACCGGTCCGACTCTGCAGGTACCAGAGAATCGCCCAGGCGAGCCCCTTCTGGAAGAGGGCGATCGTCAGCGAGAGCCCGAGCCCGTGAAGCCAGTCCGCCTCGCTCATGCGCTCGTGGGCCACGACAAACTCAGCCGGTGCTTCCAGGTTCCCGGCCCGGTACGGGAGGAAGCGGGTTTGAATCTGGTAGCGCTCCCGGAGGGCGGGCTGGGCGTAGTCGGTGTTATTCAACAGGAGCAGCGGGTAGATGACGGGAGAGCCGCCTGTGGCGATCACACGCTCCAGGCCGACCTTGAAGGACTCCACGCTCTCGCCCGGTAGCCCCCAGATGAGTTCGGTGTAAGTGGGGACGCCATCGGCCAGAAAGGAGCGTTGCAGCTCCTCGTAGTAGCTGGGGGCGATATTCTTCCGGTTGGCGATCTGGAGGACATCCAGGTCGAAGGACTGGGCGGAGAGGGTAATGGCGCCCAGCAGGCCGTTCTGGTAGAGCATCTTGGCGGTCCGGACCACGTTCTGATCGGTGTTCTTCGCCCAGTTTGTGGCGATGGTCAGGCTCTTGCGGTACCTGGTGGTCAGATGGACGATCCACTCGGCGATCTCGTAGTCGCGCGGGAGCATGCCGAAGTTGGCATCGGCAACGAAGATGGTCGCGTGAGTGGGCAGGTGGCGGACCAGGAACTCGAGTTCCGCCCGCACTCGCTCCAGGGAGAACTTGCGCACCTTGGACTTGGTGGACCCGCCCCAGTAGCAGAAGGCACAGGAGAAGGGGCAACCTCGGTTGGTCTCATAGATCATGAAGTAGGTGTTGGTGAAGGCGGAGGGCGGATAGACCCCGCTCAGGATCGGCGAGGGGATCTGGTCCAGGTCCTGGATCCGCTCCTCGCTCGGGCTGGTCTCGATCTGTCCATCGGCGGACCGGTAGCTGATCCCCCGGACCCCTGCCAGATCGGGCTCGGTTGCCAGCAGGGCGTGGAGCAGGTTCCGGAAGACCAACTCCCCCTCTCCGTTGACGATGATATCGACCCAGGGGGCTTCATTCAGCACGATCTCAGCCTGATGGGTCACCTCGTTCCCACCCAGGACGATGCGGCAATCCGGCCAGCGCTGCTTGATGCGCCGGGCGATCTCCAGGCTGGGGCGCCGGTTCCAGAAGTAGATGCAGAAGCCGACCAGGCTGGGCTCATCCGGCCCTATGGCCGCGATCAGCTTCTCGCTCAAGGCGTCCAGATCAGTGGACTGCAGGAGGATATGCTTCTGGACATGGTAGGTCTCCCGCAAGGTGGGATCCGCCTCCACGGTCGCGTGCAGGTAGCCCAGGACAATGCTGTAGGCAGTCAGGGCCGGGTCTGCGGTCAGTTCGACCAGGTGACAGTTCCGTAGCATCTCTTTCCCCTCACTTCCCGCCCAAAGAGTCTTCTGTGGCGTGGACCAGAACGGACCCGCCCGCGGGGGACGGGCCCGTTGCCGGCCCACTGGGGGCTAGACTGCGACCGGGACCTTGACGCTGGCTGCGCCGCAGCAGGAGCTGGCCGGCGTGCAGCAGCAGCAGCAGTCGGAGTCGGCGGCGGCAGAGGTCTTGATATCGACCTCAGCGATCCGCATCTCCTCAAGGATCAGCTTGAGGTCCTGGGCCATGTTCATCAGGGAGTCGCGAACCTGTGCGCCTGCAGCGGCCTGCGCATCGGAAAGGGACTGGGGCTTGTTGTCAGGCACTGGGATCCCTCCTCTGCCGTTTTGAAGCCGGGGCCGGGGCTGGGGCCAATTTCTCCGGCCGGAGAAAGCGAAAACGTGGTCAGTCGCCCCGGGGTGGGCGCTCATTGGGCCGTGGATGGCCCACGCAGACCATGTAGAGGGCTGCCTCATTCACACCGTCGGCCCCGACCAGGCGGCTGAGCGGGTCGTCGCGGAACCCGCCCAGGGGGGCAGCCCCGAGCCGCATGGCCGTAGCGCTGAGCAGCATGTTCTGAGCCATGTGCCCGGCGTCCAGCCAGACGAACCGGTAGCCCCGGTCGCCGTACTTGAATGTGGACCGGTCAAAGACCCCGGTGATCACGAAGAGGGCAGCGGCGCCGGCCAGGGTCTCCTCGTAATGGCTCACCTCGGCCATGGCCGCTGTGAGATCCTGCGGCCCGGGCAGCCGCTCCAGGGCGTGGTCCGGCACGTTGTAGTGATAGACCCCCGGTTGGAGGCCGTCCACGTTCTGAGCGATCAGGTAGATCTCCAGGGGGTAGAGCCCCCCGGCGGACGGGGCCGCCCGCACTCTCTGGATCCCCTCGGAGAACTCCCAGGAGCCGGTCACCCCGTAAGAGAGGTGGAGCAGTTGGCTCACCTGCTCCAGGGCGAGCGGCTCTTTCGTGTACTCCCGCAGGGAGCGCCGCCGCTGGATCGCATCTTCCAAGCTGCATTCGGTGGGCGGGAACTCCCGGGTGAGCGGGATCCGGGGCAGATGGTCAAACCGGAGATGCCCCCGGGAGAGCATCGCCAGCAGGTTCGGGTTGGTCAGGATCATCCGGACCTGGCGGCCCGTCTTGTGCTCGTTGTGCTTCGAGAGCTTCGTGTTCTCGTGGAAGATCTCGAAGAGCTGATCCTCCCTGTGGGTGACCACCTGCGTGGCACCCATGTCGTACTTGTTGTTCACCACGGGGGTCGACCTCCTAGGGGAAGGGATGCGGCAACGGATTCAGATCCGCCTCGGTTGAGGGCGTGCTCCGGTAACCCATGCGGACGGGCCCCTCGTAGAGCCGGCGGCAGCCCAACCAGCGCAGGGCGTGCCAGGGATTCAGGTCGACCATGCCGGGCACGGCGACCTTGATCGCCGCCAGCCCTTCGCTGGCGACATCGGGCGGGGTCAGGTCCAGGGCGACCGGATCCAGCCCGGCCGCCTGTACCCGCTCCACCAGGCGGCGCAGGGTGGTGCGCCGGTCCGTGGTGTCGAGATTCGGCAGGTCGGAAAGGGCGACGCTCCGCCCGTTCCTGTGCAGGAAGTCGAAGGCGTGGCGCATGTCGGAGCGGGCGTAGACCCGCACGTGATCGTCCAGCCCCTGGACATTCCTGAAGCCCTCCTCCAGGGGGATGTGGCCATCGCGCCGGACGAGGTGCCGCCCGAAGTGGTGGGTCTGGGCCGCCTCGACCAGCGCCTTGACGGCCGCCTGCTCCGGGTCGGGTCGGGTGGCGGCCCCGACGGCTATGGCACAGCCCTGCGGGTGCTCATCCACCTCATCTACCGTGCAGAAGATCGTCGGTACGCCAATGTCGCTGGTGATATCGAAAAGCCGGTAGCGGACGCCGGGCAGATCGAACCGCTCGGCCATGAGGCGGCCCACGGGCGAGTCTGGCGCCACCTCGACCTCGGGGGCGGGCAGCCGGTTCCACCAGTGGAGCATGATCGCATCCCGCTCGATTACCTCACAGATCCCGGCCAGGGCCGCATCCACCTGATCCGTGCCGAGGGCCATACCGGTGCTGACACCGGGGGCGATCATCACCTCGTCGTCCGGCCAGTCGTAGGGGATATAGGCCAGGCCTGCCGGGTACCAGATCGGGGCGCCATCGGTCATGCGGATCCCCTGAATCCAGCGGAGCGGGCTCTCTTCGGTCATCCGCTTGAACGGGAAGCGCGGGTTGGCATACTGGCTCTCGGCGTACGGGTTCAAATCCCGCGGATGGACCGCCGGCCCATCCAGTTGGTTGAAGGTCGCCAGGAGCAATTCATCCGGATGGTAGACCGAGCAGGCGTACCGCTCGATCGTCTCGCCAAGGGCGGCAGCCATGGCCGACTCGGGCGTCAGGCCGGCGCCGCCGTTGCGGGCGGGCATGTCCACCACGTGTCCGTAGCGGGAGGTGGTGGCCCGCATGGTTGCCGCAAAGTAGATGTACGGGTCTTCGGGCTCCCGGAAGAGCTCAAGCACATTGCGGACCAGGCCCGTGCGGGGGCTGCGGAAGCGGTTGGCCTTCGTGAGGAAATCGCTCCGTTCTGCTACCATGACCAGACTCTCCGCAGAGGCTGCTCACGGACAGGGCTGCAGTCGGGGCAGCGGGGGAGCTTCAGGACCGGGTGGCTCTCCATGGCGTAGTCCACGGCGTTGAAGATCACCATGTTGCCGACGGTGACCGGAGGGTAGACGTTGGTCAGAATCCGCAGCGCCTCAAAGGCGGCCAGGCCGGCGAGCATCTGGGCGAGTGCGGGGAGCCGGGCGCCGACCGGGTCCGCCTCGGGATGCTTCTCCAGGAACTGCTGGGTGGCCAGCAGCTCGGTGTAGAACTCCTGCGCTCCCTTCTGCCGCCGGTCCAGGCAGGTCCAGCAGGCGGTCTCACCAGGGATCACGGTGGGGCCGATCGACAGGGAGGTCGCGCTGAGGAACTCGGCGGAGCAGATCTTGACCTTCGCTTTGAGGCAGGCCTTGTGAACCGCTTCGCGCACCGGGAGGAGCGGTTTGGAGGGCATGAACATCACCAGGTCCTGGCCTGCCACGACATCATCCCACGGGCGTTCCAGTTCGGCGGTTACGGTTGTCACCCGGCCTACCCCGAGGCCCTGGATGCTCTGCCGGAAGAGGTGGCCCAAGCTGTTCTCATCCTCCGCCCAGGCGGTGATTACGAGCACCTTGCGGTTTGTGATCGCCCCCTCCTGCTCCGGCTGGACCCAGGCGGTGGTGACGGCGTTGAAGAAGGCCTGAAGCTCGGGGGCAGCCCCGGCGGCGATCGGCGCCTCCTTCTCGATCAACTGGTTCTGAGCGAGGAGGCCGATCACCCGGTTGATGGTCTCATCATCCACTCCCACGGCGCTGGCGATCTCGCCCACGGTGTGCTCACCGTCGAGCAGGGGGAGGACTCGGGGCATGAGGATCGTGGCGGCGGCTCCGCTCATTCGGATCGCCCGCTCGGCGGACTTGAGCATCGTCGTCGACTCGTCCAGCGGGATCAGGGCGAATCCGTGCTTCAGTCGGGGTCGGTTCAGAAGGGCACTGCTCATGGACAACTCCTCCGATCGACTTGGGGTTATGGGAATGGGTGAGGATACGGGTTGAGTTCCGCCTCGGTGGGCGGTGTCTGGCTGTAGCCCATGCGGACCGGGGCCTCGTAAAGCCGCCGGCACCCAAGGCAGCGGAGGCTGTGCCAGGGGTTCAGTTCCACCATGCCCGGCACGGCCACCTTGACGGCGGCGAGGCCGGCCTCGGCTACATCGGCGGGGGTCAGGTCCATGACCAGCGGCTCCAGCCCCGTGGCGGCCACGGCGTCGACGGTGCGGCGGAGAGGGTCGCCCGGGGCCAGGGGGGGCAGGTCGGCCAGATCGATTTGCCGATCGGTCTCCAGGAGGAAGCGGAGGGCGGATCGCATGTCGGGTCGGGCGTAGAGGCGGGCATGCTCCTCGAGGCTCCTGATCTCGTCCCAGTCGCTTACCTGGAGCGGGCCGTACAGATGGGCCACCAGCCGCTGGGTGTTGCGACCCTTGGCCGCCTCCAGCAGGGCCTTCAGGGCGGCCTGGGCCGGATCCGGCCGGCACGCGGCGCCCACGGTGAGGCCGCCCCCCTCCTCGAGGGCCACGCAGAGGAGAGCCGGCACGCCCACATCGGTGGTCATGTCGAAGAGCCGGAAGGTGAGGCCGGGCACCGTGAAGTGCTCGGCGATGATCAACCCCAGCGGGGAGGATGGTTGAACAGCGATCTCCGGAAGGCTCAATCGGTTCCACCAGGCGATCATGAAGGCGTCTCGCTCGATCACCTCGCAGAGGCCGGTCAGGGCGGCATCGCGCCGGTTGGCACCCAGGGCCATGCCCGTCGTGAGCGACGGGGCGATGGGGACCTCCGCCTCGTCCCAGACGTAGGGGACATGGGTGAGCCCGGCCGGGTACCAGACCGGCTCGCCGCTCAGCAGGGAGATCGCCTCCCGCCAGCGGACGGGGGTCGCCTCGGTGAAGGGCGGAAAGGGGAAGCCTGGTCTGGCATACTGTCCCCGTGAGTAGTAGCGCAGGGACTCAGGGGAGGCGCCACGGCCTGGCAGAGAGGCGTGATCGGCCAGCAGGAAATCCGAGGGGTCGTAGACACCGCAGGCGTATCGCTCGATCGTCTCGCCGATGGCGGAGGCCCGGGCTGCTTCCCGAGTGAGACCGGCACCGCCATTCTGGTTGGGGCAGTCCCCCGGAAGGCCGTAGCGGGAGGTGACAGCGGTCTCGGTCCGAGCCATGTGAATCCGGGCGTCTCCGTGCTCCAGGCATCGGTCCACCACCTTGCGGATGAGTCCGGTTCGCGGGCTGACAAACCGTTCGGCCTGCTCCAGGAACCCAGCCAGGGGTGTTATCATACGCGCACCTCCTCTTCCGGGGCTCGAATATCTCGTTGCACGGGCCTTCCTGGCCCCAAATAGTTTTGTAACTATTACTAATTGTCTGATATGATAAAGATATCACTCTTGTTGGTGGGGAGTCAACAAGGCGTTGGGGTTTTTCGTTATAAGAAGGGGTACCTATTGAACTAGTCTAATAAAGAAGAAGACCCTCCAAATGGGGAAGTCCCACGGAGAGCGAGGTGGTTCGGTGTCGTATGCGTTTCCTTTCGTGGGTCGTCACCAGGAGCAGTCCGAGTTGCACACGCGCATTCGCGCAGCATCCGATGGAGCAGGGGGCCTGGTGCTCGTCGGTGGTGAGGCCGGTACAGGAAAGACCTCCCTCCTCCACGCGGTTCTCTCCTCTGCCGGGCTGGTCCAGTCTGTGACGGGGCGGTGCCCCGGGCCCGACGAAACGCCACCCTATGGTCCCTGGGTCGAGGTCGTTCAGCGACTGGGCCGGGATGACGGATGGGAGACCCACACCCTCCCCCCACCCTTCGGTCAGCAGGCCGGTGAGTGGACGGCCTATGAGCTGGCCGGTACCCTGAGCTACTGGCTTGGTCAGCGTAATCAACCGCTGGTCGTGATCATTGAGGATATCCACTGGGCCGATTCCGCCTCCCTGGAACTGATCCGGTACATAGCCCCCAGGCTCCAGGAGTGGCCCGTTCTCCTCGTGGCTACCTATCGTACCGATGAGCTCCACCGGAGCCATCCACTCTGGTCTCTCGTGCCGGAGATGCAGCGGGCAGGTGCCGCCCGGATCCTGCTGGACCGGCTCACCCCCGCCGATGTGGCCGAGGTGGTCTCACGGGCCTTCTCACCCGAGTTGGCCACCCCCGCGGTGATCGACCTGGTCTGGAAGCGCACGGCCGGCCTGGCGCTCTTCGTCCGGGAACTGCTGGAGGCTGCCTCCCGCACCGGCAAGGTACCCGGACCAGACGATCCCCTGCCACAGACCTTGCGCCAGGCCATGGACAGCAAGCTGGACCGGCTCACCCACGCGGCCCTGGCCGCGCTGGAGCCGGCGGCGGTATACGGTGAACGCTTTCCCTTCGACCTCCTGGTCCGGGTGACCGCGCTAAATGAGGACCAGCTTGTCGAGGCGCTGGAGAGCGCCGTTTCCCTGCACGTGATCACCCCGCAGGATTCCGAGGGAGACTGGTTCGGCTTCGCACACGCCCTCTTCCGGGAAGCCCTGCTCGCCCGCCTCCTCGGATGGCGCCGGCGCCGTTGGCACGCCCATATCGCGGATGGGCTGGCCAGAGTGCCCGGGGCGGATCCTGACAGCATTACCTACCACCTGGCGAGGGCCGGCGATCCACGGGCGGTGGAGCATCTGCTGGCGGCGGGAGACCGAGCCCGGCGGATGGGCGCCCTCACCCAGGCGGCGGAGCGCTACGAGCAGGCGCTGGCGATGACGCCCGCGGACCATCCTCTTCGGGCGGAACTGCTGCTAAAGCGCGGGTATGCCCTACGATGGGGTGACCCGGACGGGGCAGCCGTCTCCTGCCGGGAGGCCGAGGCATGCGGCGGACCGCCGGTGCAGCTCTGGGCCAGGCACCTGCAGTTGCTCGTGGCCAAGGAGCGCAACGAACCGGACTGCCTGGAGAAGGCCTCCGCCCTCACGTCCTTACAGGAAGAGCACCTGAACGACCCCGAATACCAGCGGCTGGAGGTGGACCTCTTCGGCCGGCAGGCAGGGTACCCCCGGGCGGCCGCTTCGCTCGTCGCCACCCTCACACTGAGTGGGAAGCTGGACGAGGCACGCTCTCTCCAGGAGAAACTCTCGGCCCGCACACTGCCAGGATCGGGCTCTGAACAGTTGACCAACTCCGTCGTGCTGGCGCTGGTGAGCGGTCAGTTAGCCGAAGCAGCAGAACTCTGCGGGCGGGCGTCCGAGACAGCACATCGGTTCCGGTTGTACAGGGAGGCGGTCGTTCTCCGGTCGAACCAGTTGATGATCGGGCTGATTGGCAAGGCCGACCGGCCCGGCGAGCTGGATGCGGTGGCCACCGACCTGGAGCGGTTGGAGGAAGAGGCCTGGCAGCGGTCCGGGTACGCCTTCCTCCACCGGGGCTTCTCCCTGACCGGTGTCTACCGCTTCTTCCGCGGCGACTGGCAGGCGGCTTACTACCATGTGGTGGAGGGTGCGCGGGCTCGCTCCATCTATAGTGGGACCCTGTCCTGGTATGCTGGCCGGATCTTGCTGCGAGCCGGTGCGCCGGAGGAGGCCCGGCCCTTCATCGAACCCCTGCCGCCCCAGCGCCCAACCGGTCCCGTAGCCGTAAACAACAACCTGATGGTGTTGATCCACACCCTCCGGGCCGAGTTCCACCTGGCCCTGGGGGAGACGGAGCCGGCCCGTATCTGGCTGGAGGCGGCTGAGCGCTGGCCGGCCCTCCCCTCCGCCCCCTACTTCCGGGCCAACGTTCAACTGGGTTGGGCGGCCCTGCACCGGCATGAAGGCCGGCTGGATGAGGCCTGGAGCACGGCGCATCAAAGCTTGGACAGCGCCCGCATGGCTTCATCTACCACGGTGATGATCGATGCGCACCGGTTCCTCGGGGAGCTGGCCGCTCAGCGGGGTGAGGCGGTCGTGGCCGGCGAGCACTTCCAAGCCGCTCTGGATCTGGCCGAGCGGGCACGGTTCCCCTTTGAGACTGCGCTCACCCGCATGACACGGGGACGGGCGCTGCCCCAGGACCCCGGGGCACAGGCAGATCTGCGAGAAGCCTGCTCCTTCTTCGAGAAAATCGGCGCCACGCCCACCCTGCAGATCGCTCAGCGGGCCCTGCACGACCTGGGTAGCCCCGTTGACGAGCCCGTAGCCGCACCGGCGGCCTCCTTGGAGGAGTTACCGGATGGGTTGACCAGCCGGGAGGCCGAGGTGGTTGCCCAGGTGGCGGCAGGGCTGACCAACCGGGAGATTGCCCAACGCCTCGTCATCTCCCCCAAAACGGTAGACAGACACCTGGCGAATATCTTCAATAAGACAGGGGTCGCCAACCGGGCTGCCCTCGCCTCCTACGCCGCCCGGCACGGCCTGGCGGACTGACCCTGTCGCTCCTCCTTCGGCATGGGGTGTTTCCCCCATTCGTCCTGCGCACCGGCGCACGGGACAGAATGAGGGTAACGCCCGATGCCGCTTTTTTCTGCCCTTGGTAGGCTGAAGACAGCTTCAATGCAGTCCGAACAGATCGACCAGGAGGGGGAGCGACCATGAGCTTTCGCAATTCCATGGGTTGGGCCGATCCAGACTCGACCGAGAAGGTTCACTCCTATGTAAACACTCTTGATCGGGCGAACGCCGCCGATTCGATCAAGGCCTACAAGCAGCGTACCTACGAGCTGGCCGGGGCTACGACTGGACGCCGGATCCTCGACCTGGGCTGCGGCACCGGGTACGATGCCATGGCCATGGCCACACTCGTGGGCAACGGCGGCGAGGTGGTGGGGATCGACCGGAGCGAGGGCATGGTGAAGGAGGCCCGCCAGCGAGCCGAAGGAGTCGGGTTGCCGGTGCGCTTCGAGGTGGGCGACGCCATGGCCCTCCCCTTCCCCGACAACTATTTCGATGGCGCCCGTGCCGACCGGGTCTTCCAGCACCTCGCTGATCCCGAGCGGGCCCTGGCAGAGATGATCCGGGTGGTCCGGCCCGGCGGCTCGATCGTCCTGACCGACCCTGACTACGGCAGCTCCATGATGGACGTGGCCGACATTCACCTGGGTCGGCGGGTCAAGACCTTCCTGACTGACCTGGTGGCCAATCCCTGGTCTGGCCGGAAGCTGAAGCCGATGATGCAGACGGCCGGCCTGACGGATCTCACCCTCTCCATGACGATCTGGGAGATCGGCTACGCGGGCTTTATTGAGCAGTTCCGCCTCCCCGAGGCCCTGGCCCTCATGGAGCAGAAGGGGCTGATCGCGGGGGATGAGGCGGCTGCCTTCCAGACCGAGCTGGAGACTCGTGCTGCTGCCGGTCTCTTCTTCGCCGCTAACGTCTTCTTTATCGCATCGGGGACGAAGCCTGGTAAGTGACCGTGCCACAGTTCATCGAAAGAGGTGAAGGCAGATGATCCGTGTTCCCCGAGCATTCCTGGCGGCTATCGTCGCCCTGACCCTGCTCCTCAGCCTTGTCTCCCAGCCACAGCCTGCAGCGGCAGCGGCGAAGGGCTCCTACACCGTCCTTGTCTTCATGAACGGCTCTGACCTTGAGTCACAAGGCCACTTCGCCACCCGGGATCTGGCCGAGATGATCCAGGCAGGCTCCACCGATCAAGTAAACGTGCTGGTGGAGACTCTGGGCACGGCGCAGTGGACCCCGCCCTTCATCGCCAATGACCGGAACCAGCGCTGGCGGGTGGAGAAGGACTTCCTGCACCTGGTAGATGACACGGTCGGGCGGCAGGATCTGGCCGACCCGCAGACCCTGACCAACTTCATCCGCTGGGGCATGGAGACCTACCCGGCCGAGCGGTATGCGCTGATCTTCTGGAACCACGGCGGCGGACCGGTCTACGGCTACGGCAAGGATGAGACCAACCCGGAGAGACCCTCGCTCACCATGGCCGGGATCACCAGGGGCATCGGCGATGCGCTGGCCGGGACGGACGCACAGTTTGAGGTGATCGGCTTCGACACCTGCCTCATGGGCTCCACCGAGCTGGCTGCGGCGCTGAGCCCCTATGCCAGGTACCTCGTCGCCTCCGAGGAGGTCGAGCCGGGCCACGGGTGGCACTTCACCCCCATCATCGAGGCGCTCCACAGCGATCCGGGCATGACTGGTGACCAGCTCGGCCAGGTGATCGTCGAGAACTTCAAGACCCACGCCCAGTCGTTCGGGACCGACAAGTCGATCACCCTTGCGACCATCGACCTGAGCAAGATCCAGTCCGTGGTGGAGGCCTGGCAGGAGTTCGTCGCCGCCATCGAGCCGGCGATCGCTGAGGAGAGTGGCCTGCGCACCCTGCAGAAGGCCCGCCGGCAGGCGGAGGCCTACGGGGGCAGCGCCGACCTGGTGGACCTGCACGACCTGGTGAGCCAGGCCGCCTCCCTGGCGCCGAAGCAGGCGAAGTTGGTGGCCGAGCGGGTCAAGGAGGCGGTGGTCCACAACGTGAACAGCGTGGGAACCCCCCGGGCGACTGGCCTCACCATCTATTTCCCGGACAAGGGCAAGCAGTACCTGGAGGCGATCCTGGCGGTCTACGGCCAGTCGGGCTTCTCGCAGCCGTACCAGGAGTTCCTGGCCCGCTACGCCTTCACCGCTTTGACCGAGACCGAGCCCGTCCAATTCGCCGCAGAGTCACCTGTCGCATCAGCGACAGGTAGTCGCTCCACCAGTTACGCCGTCCAGATCAATCCGGAACAGGCGGATGAGGTGGCAGCGGTCTACTCGATCCTCGGTATGATCAACGAAGATCAGCCGGACGACATCATCCTCCTCTCCTATGACAACGATGTCGACTTCGATCCGGAGACTGGTGCAATCGCAGATGAGTTTGCGGAGTACGTGGTGACGCTCAACGGACACTACGTGGCGATGTACCTGGAGGAGGAAGGCGAACGATACGACCGATATGCGATCCCCATCGAGCTGAACGGGGAGGATGCCACCCTGATTGTCCTCTACGACTGGGAGACAGATGAGGACGTGATCGTGGGCGTCTGGCCGGGGCTGGATGAGACGAGCCACATGGCCCAAAAAGAGCTGATCCAGATCAGGTACGGTGACCGGATCAAGCCGCTCTTCGAGTTCTACAACCCGGAAACCGATGAGTCCGGCCACTACGAGGGTGAGGAGTTCATCGTCTGGGAGGAGCTGAACCTGGGGTACACCGAGGTTCCGGAGGGGCTCTACCTCTATGGCTTCCACGTGGTGGACTTCGCCGGCAACGAGTCCTTCTCGGACTTCACCGAGGTTGAGGTGGTCTGGGAAGACGTCACTGCATCGGGAAACAGACCTGGAAAGGGGTAGTGAGTATGATGATCCGGAAGCGTGTCCTTAGTCTGGCCATTGCGTCTGTCCTGTTGGTGCCGGCCCTGCCGGCCCAAGCGGCACCGGTGATCGTCTGCACGGGAATAGAGTGCGTAGAGGGAGATGTGTTCAGGGCGAACTCGGTTCTCAGCCCGGAGGCGCTGGTGGCCTGGGCCCAGCAGCGCAATCTGACCGGGATCGATCCGCACCACTGGGCCGCCCCGCTCCTGGTCGGTCTCGTCGATACCGGCGTTATCAAGTTCCAGAGCGGGGATCACGTAAACCTGGATGCCCCGGTCACGCTCTTCCAGGCTGCCAAGGTGGCCATGGAGTGGGCGAAGCAGCCGATCGAGAACCTCTCTCCTCGTGAGCTGGCGGTCAAGGCAGCCGACCAGGGGCTGATCCCGGGCCCCGTCCCCACCGAGGACCGGCCAATCACCCGGTTGGAGGCCGCCTACCTGACCGGCCGCATGACCGGCTTCACCGGCACGGTGGAGCAGAAGGTCGACATGGCGAAGGTCCTGACCGACTGGGAGCAGATCCCGGCCGGGAGCCGCCCCCTGGTCTACTGGGTCACCCTCCAGAACCGGCTCTTCCTGGGCTATGAGGACAAGAGCTTCCGCCCGAACGATCTCTTCACCCTGGGGCAGTTCGTGGCGGTCCAGCAGCGGCTGATCAACTGGAGTGCAGAGCAGCCGCCGGTTCTGCAGGGCGGCTAGTACGGCCCCAACCTTGATTGGCAGACAGGAGGCGCGACAGGGCGATGACGATGAGACAACTGCTGATGGTCCTGCTCTCCGCGGGGTTGCTCTTCCTAGCCACCCCCCCGAATACCATCTGGCCCCTCGCCCTGATCGCCCTCGTCCCCCTCCTGGCGGTCAGTGCCGAAGCAGAACCTCGAAAGGCCGCCCTGCTGGGATGGCTGACGGGAACCACCTACTACCTGCTCTCCTGCACCTGGTGGTACCCCATTCTGACCCGTGCCTTTGACTGGTCACCGATCATTATCGTGGCGCTCTACCTCCTGCTTAATGCCTGGCATGGCCTGGTCTTCGGTCTGGGGACGGGGGCGGTCAGCCTCCTGCGTCGCCGCTTCGGCCTGCACGTCGTGTTGAGCGCCCCTCTTGCCTTCGCCGTGGTGGAGGCCGTCATGCCCGCTGTCTTCAAGGGCTATATCGGCACGACTGTCTGGCGGGCCTGGCCCCTGATCCAATTCGCTGAGATCGGCGGCCCGCCGGCGGTCTCCGCCGTGGTAGTCCTGGTGAACGCGGTGCTGCTCGGCCTCCTGGTCGGGCTGCGCCGGCGGAAGATGCCTGACCCCCCCGTCCGGCTCGGCGCCCTCGTCCTGGTGCTGCTCGTGGGGGCCGGCTACCTCCGTGGGCAATGGGTCGACTCACGCCGGCACGAGGTGCCCGCCCACCGGTTCGGCCTTGTCCAGGTGAACAGTTCGATGTACTCCCGGGCGGATAATCCGAACTGGTCGCAGCAACTGCTGCGGGCCTTGGGGCGCGAGACCCTGGTCCACCTGGCCAACGGTGCCGATCTCGTGATCTGGCCCGAGTCGATCTGGCCCGGTGTCATAGCCCGGCCAGCGACGGGAAGTGCCGCTCCGGAGTTTCTCAGGACCCTCCTGACCGGCTTCGACGGGAAGCTCCTCTTCGGAGGGATCACCGAAGATGCGGATGGGGTGCGGCGCAACAGCGCCCTGCTCCTCTCGAACCGGGGGCAGGTCGAGGCCATTGCCGACAAGAGCCGCCTGGTTCCCTTCTTCGAGTCAGCCCCCCTTGGGGATCTCATCCCCGGGTGGAGCGAGCTACTTCAGAGCCTGACGGGCAGGGATCGACCCTTCCTCAGCGCCGCCGAAGAGCCGGCGATCATCGAGAGTGGGTCGCTTCGCATCGGCGTGCTCTTCTGCTCCGAGGAGATGCTGCTCGACTATCCTCAGGAGCTCGCCCGCCAGGACCCCAACCTGCTGGTGGGCGTTGTGAGCGACTACTACGTCCGCGACACCAGCGCCGTCGCCCAGCACCTCGCCCTGGCTGCCTTCCGGGCGGTCGAGACACGGCGGGACCTGGTCCATGTGACCGACTCCGGCATCTCCGCCATGGTAGATGGCTCCGGCCGGGTCCAGTTGGTCGCCCCGTCCGCATCGACGGAGCCGGTCACGGCCCTGAGTGCCGAGGCTAGGCCGCTGGAACTCTTCTCCCCGGGCCCGTACGTGGCCCATCTCTTCCCGTTCGCCGCTGCAGCGGTCCTGGGACTGGCGGCGTTCCTGAGGTGGGCCCCAAGCGCCCGTGGGAACCGCCGCTGGTGGATCCAGGATCTGTGGGCCATTGCGGTCGAGGATGTCTGGGACGTGGTCTGGGACGCGGTCTCGGATGACGATTAGTAGAGACCAGAACTGGAAGGGAGCTGTGAGTCTCATGATCCAAAAGCGATGGCTTAGCCTTGCCCTGGTGGCTGCCCTCCTGGCACAGGCGCCGTTGGCCCAGGCCTCGTCGAATCCCGTCTGCTCTGGCGGGGACACCAAAACCGACATTGTCGGCGGGTTCGGAGGGGAGCTCTACTCCCTGGAAACAATCACTACGGAGAGGATCACAGGGTGGGCAAGTGAGCACAAGATCCAGGGCGTCGATCCGCAGCACTGGGCGGCTCCGTTGCTGCTGGCGCTCGTAGGGACCGGCCACATCGTCCTGGAGGATGGGGATGCGGTGGACCTGGAGGCCCCGGTGACGGTCTACTACGCAGCGGAGGTCATGATGCGCCGGGCGAAGCAACCAATCGATGGGCTCTCCCCCTGGGAGATCGCCGTGCGGGCGGTACAGCTTGGCCTGATCTCCGGCCCCGTCCCGACGGAAGACCGGCCGATGACCCGGTTAGAGGCAGCCTTCATTGCCGGCTTCATGACCAGTTTTCCTGGCAAGGTTGACCAGGAGGTGGAGTTGAGCCGAGTCTGGAGCGACTGGGAGTCGATCCCAGCTGAGAGCCGTGACCTGATCTACTGGGTGACCATGGAGAACCGCCTCTTCACCGGCTTTGGTGACCGGAGCTTCCGTCCGTATGAGACCTTCACCAGGGGGCAGTTCATGGCGCTGCAGTACCGGCTCCGCACCTGGTGGCCAGACCCGGCGCCCGAACTGATCGGCGGATAGGAGGCGTTTCAGGACGATGCGACGGACTCGTTTTCCCCGAGGCCTCCTGGCGGTCATCACTGTTCTGACCCTGCTCCTCAGCCTGGCCTCCCAACCGCAGCTTGCATCGGCAGCGGCGAAGGGCTCGTACACCATCCTCATCTTTATGAACGGCTCTGACCTGGAGTCACTCGGTGGTGGGGCCGCCACCAGGGATCTGGCCGAAATGCTCAAGGTCGGCTCGAACGAGCAGGTCAACATTCTGGTGGAGACCCTGGGCACGAAGAAGTGGACCCCGTCCTTCATCTCGGGCGACCGGAACCAGCGCTGGCGGGTAGAGAAGGGGTTCCTGCGCCTGGTCGACGACACCGTCGGCCGCCGGGACCTGGCCGATCCCAACACGCTCAAGGAGTTCATTCGCTGGGGCATGGAGCACTACCCGGCTGAGCGGTACGGGCTGATCTTCTGGAACCACGGCGGCGGCCCGGTCTACGGGTACGGCCGAGATGAGACCAACCCGACGAACCCCACCCTCAGCCTGGCCGGGATCACCCAGGGGATTGGCGATGCGCTTGCCGGGACAGGTGAGCAGTTTGAGCTGATCGGCTTCGACACCTGCCTGATGGGCTCCACCGAGGTGGGGGCGGCACTGAGCCCGTATGCGCGGTACCTCGTCGCCTCCGAGGAGGTTGGGCCGGCCCACGGGTGGAACTTCACTCCCGTGCTTCAGGCGCTGCACGATCAGCCCGATATGACTGGCGACCGGCTCGGTCAGATCATTGCCGACAACTTCAAGGAGCAGGCGAAAATCTACGGGACCGACAAGTGGATCACCCTCTCGGTCATCGACCTGGGCAAGATCCAGTCCGTGGTGGAGGCCTGGCAGGATTTCCTCGCCGTCATCGAACCGGCAATCGATCAGAAGGATGAGGTACGCGCGTTGCAGGAGGCCCGCCAACAGGCAGAGTCCTACGGCGGCAAGGCCGACCTGGTCGACCTGCACGACCTGGTGACCAAGGCTGCTTCGCTCGCTCCAGCAGAGGCGGAAGCCGTGGCGAGCCGGGTCAAGGAAGCGGTCGTGTACAACATGAACAGCATAGCGACGCCGCGGGCCACCGGTCTGAGCGTCTACTTCCCGCACAAGGGAACCCAATCGCTGGAGAGCCTCCTGGAGCTCTACGCTGGCTCGGGCTTCTCCCCGACCTATCAGGGCTTCCTCTCCCGCTATGTCGCCGCCGCCCTGACCGAGACAGAGCCGGTCCAGTTCATTGCGGAGGCGCCGGTCGCTTCGCAGGTGGCCACTCGCTCCACCAGCTACGCCGTCCAGGTCAACCCAAACCAGGCGGATGAAGTCGCAGCGGTCTACTCGATCCTCGGTATGATCAACGAGGAAGAGCCGGATGATATCATCCTCCTCTCCTACGACAACGCTGTCGACTTCGATCCGGAGACTGGCGAGATCGCCGACGAGTTCACGGACTACGCAGTGACGCTGAACGGCCACTACGTGGCGATGTACCTGGAGGAGGAAGGCGAGACCTACGACCGGTACGCGATTCCCATCGAGCTGAACGGAGAGGATGTCACCCTGATGGTCCTCTACGACTACGAGACGGACGAGGACGTGATCGTGGGCGCATGGCCGGGGCTGGATGAGGAGACCCATACGGCCGAGAAGGAGATCATCCAGCTCAAGTACGGCGACCGGATCAAGCCGCTCTTCGAGTTCTACAACCCGGTGACCGATGAGACGGGCCACTACGAGGGCGAGGAGTTCATCCTCTGGGAGGAGCTGAATCTGGGGTACACCGAGCTCCCCGAGGGGCTCTACCTCTACGGCTTCCACGTGGTGGACTTCGCCGGTAACGAGTCGTTTTCGGATTTCACCGAGGTCGAGGTGGTTTACGAGGAGGAGCCATAGACGGGGCGGAGCTAGATGCGACGCTGACGTTGCTCCCTCTTGGTACCATCCGTTCGTATACTGTCCCGCCCCGGCCTCGGTAGAGAATATACACGAAGAAAGCTCCCCCTCTCTGCTTCTGGCAGTAGAGGGGGAGCTTCACCATGTCAAGGCCGCAGCCGGCATATGAGAATCTTGCCGGATACGCGATCACTCACGAACAGCAGCGAACCGTCTGGGCTGAAGACGGCTTCAGTCGGCTTTCCGGCATCTGACACAGACCATCCGGGGGATGCTTGCGTGATCTCGGTGCCAGAGGACACTGGACCCATTTCCAAAACGTAAACGCCTGTGGCTGGGTCAGCGCCCGGGCGCGGTCGGCATTACCATGACAGAGCCCACCAGGTTCCGCTCAAAGGCGCTGCCGTCTGGGAGGGTGCCCGTCACGGTGATACTCAGGTTCTGCACCCCCTCCTCCTGCGCCAGGGTCAGTGCCGGGCGAAGAGGCTCCCCGTTGGTACTCACCTGGAAAGTGGCCGTCTTCTGCGAAAGGCGGACCGCCACCGGCAGGGACTCACCCGGGGCTGCGACCTGCCCGCCCAACTCCAGGGAGGCCCGCAGGTCGCTCTCCAGGCTGGCGATCATCAGGTAGCCGGTCCGCTCGGGGGCGCTCACCTGTAGCTGCCACTGGCCGGGGGCCGGCAGTTTTAGCTCCACGCTCCCGGCCCAGGCCCCGGGCAGGAACCCATCGGCCTGCGCTGCCATCGAGACTTCGTGCCTGACCCCATCCGGCGAGATGAGTGTGGCCTTGAACTCAGGGCTCGAGGCTACGAAGGTGATGCTTGCCCCCTGGACCCCGGACTCCAGGGGGAAGGGCTCCCCCATCGTCACCCCGGTTACCTCGCCGCCCCGCAGGAGCATGTTCCCTAACGCCCCTGCCCCCCCTTCGGCAGCCGCCCGGCTCGGCGCCCCGCCGGACTGGAGAACCGAAGCGATCGGCCCCCAGACCCGGCTGCCCATTCGGATCTCGTCGTGATCCCAGGCGCTCTCGACCAGCACCTGCGCCCCCGGCTTCCGGGTGGAAGCGATCGGGACGAGGCCGTCGTCCTGCCCCGACAGGTAGACGCAGCCCCACCAGAGGGCGCTCAGGAACGGCCCGCACTTCGTCCCGCCTACGGTAAGGTAGGGAACGCCGGCGGGCTCAGCGTCGGCCATGGAGCGGAACCAGGCCATATAGCCTGTCTGCATGACATAGGCAGCATCGCTCTGCTGCCCCAGGATCACCGCCAACCACCAGGTCCAGGTGGAGTATACCAGGTCTGCCAGCGGTGTTCCCCAGTGGGGTGAGCCAAGGGTGATCACCATTTCGATCATCGAAGCGGCGCCGAAAAAAGTGACAGCGGCGTTCACATCGACACCGCCCTTGGAGTGGGCGATGATTACCACCTTCTCTACCCCGAAGTGGTCTGTTGTCGCGACCAACTCCTGCGCCAGCAGGTGGCCGTTGGCCCACATATCCCCCTCCGGGTAGAGATCAACAAACGCTGTGCGATAGCCGGCGTTGTAAGCGTGCGCATACATATCGTTCGGGCCATGATAGGCCGTCTCGCCCCACCAACTGGTCGCAGATCCGCCCTTTCCATGGACGAAGACCAGGACCGGCTTGGCCGGGTCGAAGTTCGGCGGAACAGCCCCGGCGTACCAGCTACCTGGAGCGCCATGAAGCCGCACCGGGGCGGGGGGTGAGCTCTCAGCCAGCGCCGGAGAGAATGGCGGTGCGCCCATAAGGATCAGGAGGAGCAGGACCGAAATGATCTGCCATACATGTCGCACGGGCATGACCTCCCTACCTCTATGGTTACGTTAACCGTCATAAAAGCGTGAAAAAGGGACCCTGGTTGACCAGGGCCCATCCGATCGCCCATTCATCCATTCATCCGGTCGATGTGATCCGTCCATCCTCCATTTCATAGATGCGGTCACAAGCCTGCCCCACCACGGGATCGTGGGTCACCACCAGAAAGGTCTGCCCTCGCTCAGCCACCAAGCGGCGCATCAGCGACAGTAACTGGCGAGCAGTCTGCGTGTCCAGGGCGCCGGTTGGCTCGTCAGCCAGGATCAGGGCCGGGTCGTTGACCAGCGCCCTGGCGATCGCCACCCGCTGCTGCTGGCCGCCTGACAACTGGCTGGGCAAGTGGTGGAGCCGGTCGGCCAGCCCCACTGTCTCCAGCATCCCCCGGGCCCGCGCCAGTCGCTCGGCCGGCCGGAGTCGCAGGTAGCGGAGCGGCAACGCCACGTTCTCCAGGGCGGTAAGGGTCGGGATCAGGTTGTGCGCCTGAAAGACAAAGCCCAGCTTCCGCAGCCGGACGGCCGGCAGGGCCCGGTCGGCCAGGCGGGTCACCTCGATGCCGTCCAGCCGGACCTGGCCCGCGGTCGGGCGGTCAAGGCAGCCCAGGATCTGCATCAGCGTCGACTTGCCGCTGCCCGACCGGCCCATGATCCCCACCAGTTCCCCCCGCCCGATCGCCAGGCTGGCGCCGTTCAGGGCACGGACGCCCATGGGATAGACCTTCACCAACTCCTCGGCTTCAACCAACATCTGCCCGCCCCCCTACAACTCTCGCAGCGATTGGACCGGATCCATGCGGGCGGCCCGCAGGGCGGGCAGCAGGCCAGCCAGGGCGCCGAGCAGCATGGCAAAGCCCATCGCTGCCACGACCAGCCGGTCCGTCAGAAGGAAGACCGGCGTGCCCTGCCCCGCCGCCCAGCGGTTCATGCTGCTGGTCAGCACAGCCCCCAGCACCACGCCGAGCAGGCCGCCCATCAACCCGATCAGACTTGATTCGCCGAGGAACTCCCGGAGGATATCCCAGCGAGTGGCTCCGATCGCTTTCTTAATGCCGATCTCCCGGGTCCGCTCCCCCACGGCGATAAACATGGTGTTGATCACCGACAGCGCCCCCACGATCACAGCGATCGCCCCTGAGCCCATGATCGCCGTGTTCAGCAGGGTGGACGCCTGGTCGGTCGCCTTGGCCAGTTGCTCCGGGGAGTGGAGCAGGTAGCCCCGCTGCAGGCTGTGGGCCAGTTGATCGGTCAACCGGTTGCCATCGGTGGGATCGATCAGGGCATAGGCGTTCGTCCAGAACCGCTCCAGGGCGAGAGCGCGCAGCAGAGGGGAACTCTCCAGCAGGAGAGCCCGGGCCTCATCTTCCGGGACCAAGGCCCAACCGTCAGGCAGGGAGAGCGTCTCCTGCAAGACCCCCATCACCCGGAATTTCCTGCCCCGCGCCTCCAGGAAATCGCCCACGTCCAACTTCATCTTCCGGGCGACGGCGCTGCCCAGCACCGCCACCCCCTCCTCTCCCGGCTGCCACCAGGTCCCCCGCTGCAGGTGCAGCCGGGCTGCCTCGCCGCCCAACAACTGGGCCCTGGCGAAGTTCGGCAGATCGATGCCGACCAGGAAGCGGGGGGCTAGTTCGAAACCGGCGGTCTCATCCAATGCGAGCATCACCTGTGTCTCCACATGGCGAATTCCGGGCGTGCTTCGCATTATGTCGATATCGACAGGCCTCAGCAGATTCAGGCGGAGCAGCCCACCGGTCGAATGGACCGCAATGCGCCGCTGGAAGTAGGCCTCGCCTCCATGAATGATCCGGTTGAATTTCTCTGCCATGGCACCCATGACCGTAAAGGCAAAGATGCCCACGGCAATGCCCAGAACGGTCAGGACCGTCCGGGTACGGCGCCGGTACAGATTTCGCAGTACCTCCACGTGGTCGCTTCCTCTCCTGGCGAACTCGCCCATAGCTTGCCCCGAAAGTTGGTGGCTCACCCAGGAGGGAAAGAAGCGCCCCAACCAGAACCGTACCTCATGGAAACGACCGGAGGGAGGGAGCCAATTGGAGTTGCGCCGTGGCAGCGAACTGGGTATGGCAGCTCTGACTCATGCGTGGAACCTGGGCTACACCGGCTACTTTTTGCCAATCCACTTCACCGAAGAGGAATTCTCCCACTGGGTGAAGGCCGGCAGCTTTGACTTGTCCCGCTCGCTTATTCTCATGGATGGCGATCAGCCCGCCGGCTTCTCCTTTTTGGGGGTGCGAGGCACCAGAGGATGGGTTGGCGGCTTCGGCATTACACCGGACTACAGAGGGATGGGCCTTGCCCGCCAACTCTTCAGCGACCACGTCAGGCTCATGACCGATGAGGGGCTACAGAGCGTTCAGCTAGAGGTCCTGGTGGAGAACTGGGCACAGAAGGTATACGCCGGAGCAGGCTTCCAGGTGACCCGCCGCCTCTCGATTCTGCAGGGACGGCTGCCCAGCCCCGCCGAGCAGGTGGAACTCCGAACGGCAGAGCCGGAGCAGATGCTGCTATACAGCGGCCTATTGCACGGGGAGCATCCCCCTATCTGGCAGCGGGAGCCCCAATCCATGCGGGTCTCCATGCCCGAGTCGACGCAGGCGCTCTGCACGGGGCCGGACCTGGCGCCAACCGGATACCTGCTCTATCAGGCCGGTGAGGATCGCGTCCGTATCCTCGATGGCGCCGGCGGAGAAGCCGAGATGCGGCAACTGGTTCAGGGCCTGGCCCACCGCTGCCCCGGCCTCCCTGTCAGCGTCGTGAACGAGCCGGAGGGAAGCCCCCTGCACCGGGTCCTGACCAGCCTGGGATGCTCCGAACCGCGGGCGCAGTGGGAGATGCGCTGGAGCCGATAAGGGAGACGAGACCGCCCCGTGTGGGAGCGGTCTCGCTTTTTCCTATGTCCAGTTACCGAGCACAGCAGAGATCCACGAAACCGGCCTTGAGATACCGCGGCGATGGATGACTGATCTTCACCATGTATCTGGCCACTTCGCTGTCGGTCAGATTGCAGGCTGGAGTCCCAAAGTGATGCTCCAACTGCACGCCGTTCTGCTCCCGGAACATCTCCACCTCTTCCACCGGAACCTCATGCTCCCAGCCCACCGGAATGGTGCGGCGGTCCATGATGCTGACACCTCTTCTCATAAATGGCTACGACGTATACTTTGTGATCATGAGAACGAAACGTCCTTCGAGACCTAATGTTAGTCCTGTTAACAGATGCAGTCAATACAGGGGCCGATTCCGTTTCGGAATCGGCCCCATAAGTATCTCTTACCGGGATAGGAGGGCTGCCGCTGACTTATCCAGCAGTACCGTGACCTGCGGGTGTCGCTGCAGTGCGGTAGCGGGGACTCCGACCCCGGGAACCCCCTTCACCATCTCCCTCACAATCGCCGCCTTCGCCTCTCCCGAGGCGAGCACCAGGACCCGTTTCGCCTCGAGGATCGTCCCAATCCCCATGGTCAGCGCATGCTCTGGCACCAGTTCCGGCCTCTCAAAGTGGCGGGCGTTGGCCTGCCTTGTCCTCTCGGCCAGTGCCACCTTCCGGGTCCGGGCGTCCCATGCGGCGCCGGGCTCGTTGAAGCCGATATGACCGTTCAGCCCGATCCCGAGGATCACCAGGTCCATGCCGCCGGCGGCAGCGATCGCCTCCTCATAGCGGCGGCACTCCTCCTCCGGGTCAGGGCTCGTGCCATCGAGAATGTATCGGTTCTCCAGCGGAATATCGACATGTTGATAGAAGTGCTGATCCATGAAGGTGTAGTAGCTCTGCTCATGCGTCCGGGGCAGGCCCACGTACTCGTCGAGGTTGAAGGAGCGGACCTGCGAGAGGGATAGGCCCATCCTTACCACGGCAGCATAGAACCCCTCTGGGGTGGAGCCGGTGGGAAGGCCCAGGACGGCGTTCGGCTTCTGCTGCACCAACTCCGCCAGAATCTCGGCCGCCCGTTCAGAGAGTGCTGTGTAGTCTGCGTAGATTTCGACGTTCATTGCGCTGTGTCTACCTCCGGTCAAAGGCGATTTTGCCCTCCACGATGGTGGTCAGGACGTTGAGTGAAGCGTCAAGGAGCAGGAGATCGGCATCTTTGCCCGGGGCGATGGAGCCCTTCTGCCCGTCCAGCCGGTGGCGCCGGGCCGGGTGCAGCGAGGCCATCGCCACAGCGGTCGGCAGATCGATCCCGACCAGCTCCACCATGTTGCGAACCGCTGTCTCCATGGTGAGAACCGAGCCCGCCAAGGTGCCATCGGCCAGGCGGGCTTCGCCGTTCCTGACCCGGGCGAGCAGCTCCCCCAGGTGGTATTCGCCATCGCCAAGGCCGGCCGCCCGCATAGCGTCGGTGACCAGCAGGGTGGCCTCCGGGCCCCGGGCGGCAACCGCCACACCCAGCGACGCCGGGTGCACATGGACCGCGTCGGCGATCAGCTCGATGGTCAGGCCCGCCAGGCTGAGCGCCCCGCCCACGGTACCGGGCTCCCGGTGGTGCAGTCCCCGCATGGCGTTGAAGAGGTGGGTCGCGTGGGCCAAGCCTCCCTCTGCCGCCTCTTTGAGCTGGGCATACGTGCAGTCAGTGTGGCCGGCGCTGACGATCATCCCCCGAGAGACCATATGGCGGATGGCGGCCAGGGCCCCGTCCATCTCCGGCGCCAGGGTGACATGCCAGCGGTCCTTCTCATCGCCCTCGGCCAACCAGCGGTCGATCTCGGCCGCGGAGGCCCGGCGGATGTAGCGCTCATCCTGGGCGCCCTTCATCTTCGGGTTGATGAACGGCCCCTCCACATGGAAGCCCAGCACCCGAGCGCCCTGTCGAGGGGCCGCCTTCACCGCTCGAAAGGCCCGGATTAGCTCCGCCTCGGGCGCGGTCAGGGTGGTGGCCAGCAGACCGGTCGTCCCGTGCGCTGCGTGGGTCGTTGTAATCGCCACGACCGCCTCGGGGTCCCCGTCCATAAAGTCTGCGCCACCGCCGCCATGCACGTGCAGGTCAATGAAGCCCGGGGCGATATAGCCGGACCCCATGCGCACGGTCTGCACCGGGTCACGGTCCGGCCCTGATTCCCGCTCCAGGTCCCATACCCCTGTGATCTGGCTGCCCCGGTATGCCACCAAGCCGTGTGGCAGCAGCCTGTCGGGCAGAATGACCGGCCCTTCCAACCAGTAATTCATCGTCTACACCAACCTTTTTGTGGAAACGACGTTAACTTGTCTATACCACTATATGTACCACGAACCCACAGCAAGGGCAAGAGAAGAAATCCTCGGCCCAACTAGAACCAAATACTGGGTCTCTACGTATATATTGGTGACGGGGTCGCGCGAGAAGGATGTGACGGGAGGGCTGTCCATGCAGGTGTTCCGAAGGGCGCTTGGACTGATCGGCATCCGGCGCGGGGGCAATCCCGGCGACCGGCCGGACTACGCTCGGCTCATGCGGGAGGCCCTTAATCGGGTCCATACAGCGGAGTTGCTGATCCAGGAGGCTGCCACTCTGGAGCAGTTGGACGTCGCCCGCTCCGCCTATCTCTCGGCTCAGGCAGAGGTCCAGCAGGTGATTCGGGCCGCCAAGCGGGAGTGCGGCATCGCCGTGCGGCCCATTGCGGAGACCGAGGAGATTCACCGGAACATGCGAACCTTCATGCACGGCGGTCCGCCCGAGCGCTCGACTCGCCGGCGGACCGGAACCGCCCGGTAGTGCGGTGCATGCGAAAAAGAGAGGGGGCTTTCGCCTCCCTCTCTTCTGTCGCGTCACCTCAGGACTCCGACTGCCGGGCCACCGGCGGCGGCAGCCGCTTCGGCGAGGAATCCTTGGCTCGGTCGCTCTTCTGACGGGCGACCATGGCCAGGCGGGCGGCTCCGACCACCCCGGCCTGGGGACCAAGATGCGCCCGCTTCAGGCGGGTGGAGAGCGACCGCGGGCGGCACTCCCGAGCCGAGGCCTCCATGAGCCGGTCCCACCAGTAGCCCAGGCGGACAATCCCGCCGCCCAGAATAATCACCTGCGGGTCAAAGGCCTGCTGCAAGTTCATGAGAAAGAGGGCAAGGTCGGCAGACCAGCGCTCGACTCCCCGTCGGGCCGCCTCCCGGCGGTCCGGCGTCCCCTTCTCGGCAGCGGCGATCACGTCGCGAATCCCGCGAAAGGGGCGGCCCGCCCCCAGGGCCTCATTGGCCCGACGGGTGAGCGCCTTGGCCGAGACATAGCGCTCTGCGCAACCCGTACCACCACAGTTGCAGGACTCACCGTGCGGGTAGAGGGCCATATGGCCCACCTCGCCGGCCCCCCACCGGGCACCACGCCAGAGCTTGCCATTGATCATAATCGCTCCGCCCACGCCGGTCCCCAGCGTGAGCATGAGGAAATCTGCGGTTCCCCTGGCGGCCCCGATCCACGCCTCGCCCATGGCGGCGGCGTTCACATCGTTATCTACACTCACCGGTATGCCCAACGCGCGCTGCAACTCGGGTCCCAGGTGGGTCCCGGTCCAGCCCGGTAGATTCCCCGATGCAAAGAGCACCTGCCCGCGGCGGTGGTCAATCCGGCCGGCCGATCCCACCCCACAGCCCAGGACCTGCGTCCCGGCCCGGTCCACGAGGGAGACGGCCAGGCTCTTCACCCGGTCCAGAATGCAGTCCGCCCCCTCCGATGCGCAGGTCGGGGTCTCCGCATGCTGGATGATATTACCGCGCTCATCGACCAGTGCCGCTTTGATTCCGGTACCGCCAATGTCAACGCCCAGGTAAACCATAGCCGTCACCTCCTCCCCTCGTTTCGATTCTTCGCCACCCGAATGCAAACGTCCTTCCCATTAGGATGCCCGCAACGCTCGGGCTGCCGAACTTGATTCGAAAAAATGATCGGCGATTCGCGATATCCCCGCCCTATCCACTTGACTTTCTGGGTTGTTCACAATGCAATCCACACTATCAACAGGGATGTCCACAGATTGTGCACAACTCGTGCCTTATGTATACCTGGTCCTTCCGGGAGCCGTAGGAGGCAACCACAAGGTTCGCTCATAGCCCCGCTGAAACCCCAGTTGCTCCTCGCAGAGACGCTCCACCGGCGAGCCAGCCTCCGTCTGGAGCACGGCCATCCGGGCTCCCGCCCGGCGGGCATCCGCCAGTCGCCTGAGGAGGCTGGCCCTCTCGGCGCCCCGCCGCCGGTAGCCCGGCAGGACCGCCCCGGCATAGAGCCCGGCGATCGGGCCCTGCTGCCAGGTCAGCCCGGTCCCCACTGGCTGGCCCTCCAGGTAGGTCAGATAATGGCGGGCTTGGCCGGTCACGCTGCTCCATGCGGCAACCAAGTCGTGGCTCAGGGCCACGGGCACCTCGTAGGCCTCCGCCAGCAGGCGCCCCCACTCCTCGAGATCGCCGGTGACCTCTACCTTCGGGGCGGGTGGGGTCTCCGGAAGTTCCAGGTCCAGGGGACGGACCAGGACGACCTGCCGGAGGGCCAGGCGCCAGCCCCGCTCCGACAGGACGGCCTCCAGTTCTGGCAGCGCTCCGGAGAGGGGCGAGAGAAAGAGCGCCGAAGGGCGCCCAAACTCGGCCAGGGCGATGCGACCGATCTCCAGCAGCGGCTCCAGACGGTCGGGCGCGGCACTCTTTAACAGCATGCAGTTCAACATGGTGAGCCCGGACCGAGGGTTGGCCAAGATGGTGGCAGCGCCAAGACGGGTCAGCTTTCCGCCGCCCCCGGCCGAGGCCATGCAGGCGAGCCAGTGGCCCTCCAGGGCTGCGATATCCCACATGAAGCCGTTCACCTCCTCCAACCGGGTCGGGCAGATTAAGCAATAGGTACCAGAGGGATCTGCCTCGCTCTCTCGAAGGATGAGTCGAGGTGAATCGTTCATGATCGACTCAATCCAGCACGCAATGAACCAGGTAGGGTTGCAGTCCCACGAACTGGAGGGCCAGGTGGCGGTGGTCACCGGCTCCGGCAGCGGTATCGGCCGAGCCGTTGCCTTTGCGCTCGGCTTGGCGGGGGCGCGGGTCGTTGTCGCAGAACTGGCGGAAACGGGCCGGGAGACAGCGGAACTCATCCGCCTCCGGGGTGGAGATGCGCTCTATCACCAGACCGATGTGGCTGAGGAGGAGTCGGTGGCCAGGTTGGCTTCCGCGGTGCACGACGCCTACGGTGAGGTCTCGATCCTCATCAACAACGCCATTCTCTGCCCAGTCGCCCGGCTGGAGTATCTGGACCTCGCCCTCTGGGACCGGGTGATGGCCGTCAACCTGCGGGGGGCCTTCCTGACCGCCCGCGCCTTCGTGCCACAGATGCGCCGGCGGGGCGGGGGAACGGTGATCAACATGGTCTCCACCGATGCCATGCCCGGGCTCTCGGCCTATATCGCCTCGAAGCAGGGGCTGGTCGGACTGACCCAATCCCTGGCCGTGGAGGTCGGGCAGGAGGGGATTCATGTGATCGCCTTCGGGCCGGGCATGGTGGACACGCAGGGGCTTCGCTCCGCCGGGGCCGACCTGGCGCCCATGCTGGGCATGACCACCGACCAGTTCTTCGGCCTCTCCCTCCACCCGGCCTATGACGGGCTGATGCCCGTGGAGCATGCCGGTGTAGCCACCGCCTACCTGGCCGCCCGACTCGCTCCCGAATACCACGGCGAGTCGGTAAACGGATACACGATCCTGGAGCGGGCCGGCTTGATCCAGCCACCGGTCCCGGGGGTGAGTCGGGTGGCGGACAGCACAGACACAGCGTCGGCCCCACGCGGCCAGGACGAGCTGCTCCGCCTCTGCGGGCGACTGAAGGCGATCCTGGACGAGACGGAGGCCGATTTTGCGAAGCTACCGATCTTTGTCCGCCCCCTCGCTCGGTCGGGGTTCAAGTCCAAGGCTGGCCAGTCTCTCCAGGACTGGCAGCGCACGGCGACCCAACTGCTGGAGCAGGCAGAGCAGGGAGAACTGGCCGATCGTGCCCGCCACAGGAGCCTCCTGGAGCAGTTGATCCGGTACATAGAGGGCGTGCCTGCTGAGACGGCCCGCTTCACCAAGGATCAGGCCTTCCTCCAGCAGGTGCAGGAGCGCACGAACCAGTATGCGGCGGAGATGCGGGCACTCATGGAGCATCTGTAGTCGTAGAACACCCCGGCGGAGCGATCCGCCGGGGCCCATCTGTTGAGCAGTCAGGACTGGTCACAACTGCTTGATCCGGACCGGTCCCGGCCCCAGCACCTTCGCCTGACAGGCCAGCCGAAAGCCCATCTCCACCAGGGTCTGGCTGAGCCGGGCCGGCTCGTTGACCGTCGGCCGCTGAAGCGATTCCCGCCCCTCCAGCACCTGGCACTGGCACTTGCCGCAGGTGGCCTGGGTGCAGGACCAGCGGTAGGGAACCCCAGCCGCCAGGATCGCCTGCAGCAGATTGGCACGAGGCTCCACCTCCAGCTCGTGCGTCCCGGTCCTTGTCTCCACAGTCAGCTTGACCAAGTGATCACCTCTTCGAGCCTTCTAGAGAGCGTGGCAGGCCGCAGCGTGGCCCGTTGCGATCTCCCGCAGGGCGGGCGACTCCTTCTGGCAGCGCTCCGAGGCCAGCGGGCAGTGGGCGGCCCAGGGGCAGCCCTGGTAGACCCGGCCCACCATGTCATCCTCCGGGGGGAGGTCACCCGGCTCATGCCCCAGGAAGAGCCGGCTGTACGGGTGCTTCGCGCCACCCAGGACCTGCTCGGTGGGACCGAGCTCAAACAGCTTGCCGGCGTGCATGACCGCCACCCGGTGCGCCAGGCGGCTAATCACCCGGCGATCCTGGGAGATCAGCAGGTAGGCGGTCCCCTGCTCCCGCTGGACCCGCTCAAAGAGCCGGAGGAGCTCATTCTGGAGCTGCGGATCGACCCCGCTGACCGGCTCGTCCAGGGCGAGCATGAGGGGGTTGAGGACCAGCGCCCGGGCGATCGCCAGCCGCTGCTGCTGCCCACCGGACATCTCGTTCGGCGTCCGGTCCAGGAACTGGGCCGGCTCCAACCCTACCCGGGTGAGCGCCTGCTCAACGCGGGCCTCACCCTCCGGCAGGCCGTACTCCCGAACCTTCTCCTGTAACTGCTTGCGGACTGGCTTCTGCATCTCCAGGGTCTCCCGGGCATCCTGCCGGACCATGAGCAGGCGGCGTTGAGTCCGCTTCCGGTCCAGCTTGCGCACATCCTCCCCCTGGAAGAGGATCCGGCCCCGATCATAGGGGCGGCGAATGGTCGCAGTCTCGGCGAGGGTCGTCTTGCCGGCCCCGCTGCCCCCCATGACTCCGAGGGTCTCGCCCCTGTGCAGGGTGAGGCTCACGCCATCGAGGGCACGAACGGGCTTGGCGCCCCAGAGACCGAGGAACCCGGTGGGATCCAGGCGGATATTGACGACGACATCATCTAGTTCGAGTAGCACTTCGCTCAGGGTGGTTCGCCTCGCTTACAGGAAGGTAAAGGGGTCACGGCCGGCCTGCGCCTCGATCACCTCGGCCGTCAGGCCATCAGCGGCAAGCCGCTCACGCAGGTACCAGACCAGGGGAGGCACCACGATCGCCTCGGAGTTGTAATGGCCCACGTCGATCAGGGCGAGACCCAGGTCCAGCGCATCCTGGGCGTTGTGGTAGCCGATGTCGCCCGTGATCAGCACATCCGCTCCCCGGCGGGCCGCCTGGCCGATCAGGCTGCTGCCCGAGCCGGCCCCTACGGCCACGGTTGCCACCAAGCGATCAGGATCCCCGACGATGCGCAACGACGGGGTCTGCAAGGCCGCCTTCAGCCGCTCGACCAACTCTGCCACGGTCACGGGCTGGCTGAGGAGCCCGATCCGCCCGTGCCCCCTAACCTGGCCCGGGTTGGCGAGCGGGTAGAGGTCGTAGGCCACCTCCTCATAGGGGTGGGCGGCGATCATCGCCTGGACAGCCTGCCGGGCCTTCGATTCGGGAATGATCGTCTCCAGCCGGATCTCATCGACCCGCTCCAGCTGCCCGACCTTACCGATATACGGGCTCGTCCCCTCCAGCGGCAGGAAGGTCCCCGTACCGGATGTCTGGAAGGTGCAGTGGCTGTACTGGCCAATATGGCCGGCCCCCTCCCGAGTCAGAGCCTCCATGACCGGCGCTTCATCCCCCTTTGAAACGAAGACGACCAGCTTCAGGTACTTCTCCTCCCCGACCCGCTCGATAACCGATGACGAGCTCAGTCCGGCCGCCGCGGCCAGGGAGTCGTTGGTCATGCCCTTCGCCTGATCCAGGTTCGTGTGGGCAGCGTAGAGGGAGATCTCATTCCGGACCAGCTCGCGGATGCGCCCGCCCGTCGGTGTGTCGAAGCGGAGCGCCTTCAGCGGCCGGAAGATGGCGGGATGATGGACCACCACCAGGTCGGCCCGGGTCTGCACCGCCTCCTTGATCACGGCCCCGGTCAGCTCCAGGGCGACGAGAATGCGGTTAGCCGGAGCCCCCGGCTCCCCGACCTGGAGCCCGACATTATCCCATTGCTCGGCCCACTCGGGCGGAGCCAGCTCTTCTACGTACGCAGCGATCTTCCCGACGGTCGTCATGGTGCAACAGCCTCCTCCAGGAGTCGAATTCGCGCCGCCAACTCGGCCGCCCGTTCCCGCGCCTCCGGCCGGTCCGAGCGCCCCGCCCCGGCCAGTGCCCGCCGGGCCAGGTCGATCTGCAGCCCCACATAGCGGTGGAGCAGCGGCCCCCCCGCCAGGCGCAGGTGCGGGCCGATTAGCAGCTCGCCCGGCGACAGCGCCATGGCCCCGGGCTCGGCCACGAGGATCACGTAGAGCCGGCCGGCATCCTCCACCAGCTCTTCGGCGACCAGGCGCCAGCCGTTCTGCATGAGCCAGAGCCGGACGTGCTCCTCGCCCGCCATGGGCTGGAGGATCAGCCGCCTCAGCCCGTCCACCGGGCCGGCGGTCAGGATCTCTGCGATCAGCGGCCCGCCCATGCCGCAAATGCTGGCGCAGGCGGCGTCGCCGGGCTTTAGCACCTGGAGGCCTGATCCAAGGCGAAGCTCCACCTGGCCGGTCAACTCCGCATCCGTGACCGTGGCCCGAGCCGCCTCCAGCGGGCCCGGCAGAATGTCGCCGGCGATCGCCCGGGGAATCCGCCCGGCCTGGACCAGATGCGCGGGCAGGTAGGCGTGATCGGTGCCAATGTCGGCGAGGACTTCGCCGGGCGGGACGTAGCTGGCCACCGCAGCGAGGCGGGGCGAAAGGGTGATCACGTGCAAGAACCCCCGTTCCAGGATATACCGCCCTCCATTATACCCGAAGGTCGGGCAAATCCGAAACCAGGGGCAGCAGCACCACGGACTATCGCGACCTACTCTGTCATCGTGTGGTATCCTACGTCTGTGTGGGCAACCCCACGAAGGAGGCGCCGTATGAGCGATTCGATCACCCTACGGGACCTGCAAGCGTACCTCAAAGCCAAGGACTACCGACCGGAAATGAAGACCGCTTATTTCCTGAAGCTGATTGAAGAGGTGGGTGAGTTGGCAGAGGTGATCCGCAAAGATCAGCGACTCTCCGCTTCGGAATCCGTTAAAGGTACGATCGAAGAGGAGCTGTACGATGTCCTGTACTACACGCTGTCTTTGGCGAATGTGTACGACATTGATATGACCCAGTGCTTCCACCTGAAAGAGGAGCTGAACCAGAAGAAATGGGGCCAGGGAGCCCCTGAGGAGCAAAGGCCATGAGCATCCAGCAGCGATTCCAGCACAAGGTGGTCAGCGGGGTGATCGCCGTTGTCACAGACCCATCCGGACGGATTCTCTTCATTAAGCAGCAGCGGGGCCCATTCGCCGGCGCCTGGCTCTGCCCCGGGGGCGGAATCGAGCCCGGGGAGAGCACGGTCGATACTGTCGCCAGGGAGGTGCGGGAAGAGGCCGGCGTAGCGATCGCCAACCCCCACTTCATCGGCGTCTACGAGATGCGCGGCAACTGGACAGGGGGCGAGTACCACCTGCTCATGATGGGCTTTCACGCCGAGGGCAGCGGGGAGATTCCCCGGGACTTCACCGGCGATCATGTGGATGGCGCCCGATGGGCATGGATTAATGAGATCCCCCTGCACAGCACCGACCTGCGGATCCTGACCGTTGCCGGTCTGGCCCACTTCAGCGACGAGGAGATAGCCGCTGCCCTGGCGCGGGACGGGATCACCATGAACATCTACCGCTGAGCGGCGTCACCCTACCAGCGCGCCTTGTGCTCCTCCGCCCAGCCCACCAGTTCCTTGATCTCCAGCCGCTCCCCCGCCTCGGTCACGATCTGCCCGGAGAAGCGTCCGATCATCTGATGCACCTCGGAGAAGAGGATCAGCGCATCGGTCCTGGCCATCCGCTCAAAGAAGGGGTGGAACTCCAGGTCGACCTGGGCGCTCCCCCTCGTGCGAATCCGCCAGGGACGCATGAAGTCGCGCGGATCATACTCGAAGATCAGGTCCTCGTGGACCTTCGTCAGGCGGCCATCCACCACGAAGCCGTTCTCGTTCTGGCCGGTGCCATCGGTCCAGCCGCCGCCCAGGTTGAGCCCGACCGCCCGGCCATTCTGCATGCCCGAGCCGGCGGCCCAGTTCCAGAAGCCCTTGTAGGGCCAGATCCCCCGGCCGAAGTCCAGACAGGCAAAGCCGCCATCGAACGAGATGATCTGATCGCCCAACTTCACGCTACCCCTTGTCGGCAGCGCCTCCTGTTTCGATGTGTACTGGAACCGGCTGTCGCTCCAGGGAACGACGACATTCAGCGTCTCGTGGCCGGCGGGCCGCTCCACAGTGAAGTCCGCCAGCATGGGCTGCCCCTTGAAACTGCGGCTGGTGACCGCCAGGCGGGCGATACTCCGCTCGTCACTCATCATGATCGAGAGATCCTTGTCCTGAAAGCGGAGTTCTCCCTCCACCGTCTCGGGCAGGAAGAAGCCCTGTCCGAAGGGGGTCGAGACCGTCTGTTCGATAAAGCTCCCGGTCTCGAAGTCCAGGTAGTAGGCAAAGGCCATGCCCAAATAGTCGAGATGCGAGAGCGTCACCGAGAAGAGGTGGCGCTCTGTCGTTATGGCCCAGTAGTTCCAGCGCTTCTTGCGCGGCCAGGCGCCGCGGAGGTTGGATTGGTGGAGCGGATGCCGGGACCAGCCTACCGCCGCCGGGTTAAGCCGGCCACGGGTGTCACAGAGCAGGACCGGTTCTGTCAGCTCACGGGACTGCATAACTAGATCGCCTCCTCCCGCTATTCCCCTATTCCTACGGGACCGGACACCCCCTCTCCTGCTGCGGTTTCTTACAGCGGACGAACATTCTTCGAGCACGACACAGCACCGCCTCCAGGAATCCCTGTCAAGAAGGAAATTCGATAGACAGTCGACAAATAGAGAGCGTGTGAGCAAGATGAACGGTGGTTGACTGATTATGGGGGAGCAAACCCGATGGAACGAACTCAGCCCAAGAGGGAACGAAACGCAACCCTGGACCAGTTGCATGATGAACTCATACGGAAACTGGCGGCTCGGGTAAGTACCATTCTTCAACAGCACCTGCCGTCCTCGGCCTATCAGGCTGCCATAATCAAGGCGTGGGCAATGAAGCCTCATGACTTGGGTCTCGAGGAGTTTGAGAAGCTCGTTACCTGGGCCGCAAGGCAGGTGTATAGATCACCAGCGACCCGCTCCTGGCACCCGTTGTTCGAGCGCTTCGTCGAGCAGGGCGTCAGCGATCGCGTATGGGAAACGCTGACAAGTCCGCCTTTGTTCGACCCCCCCGAGAGATCCGCTTTCCCATCGTCCAGGGAGGCAGATGCCGGGAACGGGCAGCTGGCTCATTGCCAAGGGCAAGGTGTCACCGAAACGCCTGGGGATATCGATCAGGCCACGTCGGAAGACACGCGGGGGGCCACCGCTCCCACCGATTCGAAAAAGTCTGATGAACAGTCGGAGCCCCAAGCCGAAGCTACTGGCTGGGGCAAAGGCAGTGTCAGACTTGGTCCTCGTTGGACGACCGGCAAGAAGAGAGGCGACTACTACGACTACGCTGTTGTCCGCTTCACCGACGACAAGGAGTAGTCAGAAACAGGGGGGCAACGACCTTGTTCGAGTCCTTGGCGGAGCTTGCACTACAGCGACAAAGACGTCGTGAAGCCCGCTCCCATGACCTCAGGCGGCAGAGAGACGAAAGAGAGCGTATGGCTGTTCAACGGATCCCTCGACTCGGAGAGGTTCTTGAGGAGCTTGCCAGTATCCCCAGGACCTTAGCCCGCGTGACCTTTCACCCCGAGTCTCGCGGAGATACGGTCAGCCTGCAAGCAGAGCGTACTCGTGTCATAGCGAGAGGCCAGCAACTGGTGGCCGAGAGAGACCGCCTGCTGGAAGCACACGGGCTGGGGCGCAAGTGGCTCGACGTCTGGTGGGACTGCGAAAAGTGCCATGACACGGGCGTAATCGAGCACATACATCCTGACGGAACCTTTGAACCCGCAACCAAGTGCGACTGCGAATTGAAAGGGGAAATGGACGACATACTGCGGGCCGCTGGTCTGGTCGGACCGCTTAGTGAGCAGACCTTCGACTCCTGGGACCCCCTCCTGATTCCGGAGCGGGATCGTTCAATCATGATCAAGACTCACCAATACTGCTACTCCTATGCGCAAAACGTTGCGACAGGGAAGACAGATCGCGGGCTTCTGGTGATCGGTGGCGTCGGTCTGGGCAAGACATTCATGTGCACGGCAATTACCCACCTGGTAGCCTCCTACCACAAACCAGTCGCCTACTTTACCATGTCAGACCTGATGGACTTTGCCCGAAGAGCCAAGTTTGACCGCGAAAGTGGAGATCTGCTCCAAGCATATCTGCGAGTCCTGGAATCGACGTTGATTGTCGTTGATGATTTGGGGCAAGAGAGAGTTACCGAGTTCACCTCGGAGGAGTTATTTTCGGTAATTAACTTCCGGATCAATAGGGGGTTGCCGTTTGTCATTTCCACGAACCTGACTCCCGATGAACTCGACGACCGGTATGGAGAGCGGATTGCCTCAAGGCTGTTCGGCTTCTGCGATGTTCTCCGTTTTGTTGGCGAGGATGTTCGGAAAATCAAGAGGCTGAGGCAATCGGTGTAAGGCAGGAGAAGCCAACCCCGAACTGGGGTCGGCTTCTTTACGCTTGTGTCCCGTCGCCTGTCTGTGGCTCAACCCACCCACTTCATTCCACCACCACCGCCTCGGCCCGGCCCGACTCCGCCGAGCGGCGGGCGGCGAGGGCGATCGCCAGCGCCTGGTACGCATCTTCCGGGGTGATCCGCGGCGCATCGCCGGTCTCTATGGAGTGCAGGAAGTGCCGAATCAGCTCCGTATAGGCCTGCTGATCAGGCTGACCCCCACCGCCCGGGGCAGCATCTACCCGCACCACCTGCCCGCCGGCGAACTGCAGCAGTACGCTGTCCGGCCCCACGGCCTCGACCGTCGCCACATCGCCATGTGCGCGGCGCAGCCGGTCAAACTCATGGATCAGCAGGTCCACCATCGGACCGCCCGACCTGGCCGGATCCAGCCGCCAGTCATCATCCACCGCCGGCCGATGAACGGTATTGCCATGCCCATGTGCCACATAGAGTTCCACTCCCGCCCGCCAGCAGAGGTCTATCATGGAGCGGGCATCGGCCAGGGTGAGGGCGATCGGCGCCTCGCAGATCACGTGCTTCCCCACGATCGCCGCCTGCTCCACATACTCCCGGTGCAGGTAGGTCGGGGTACAGACAGATATAATATCGATGATGTCATCGCCATACATCTCCCCAAGGGTCTCGGCTACCGTGGCGCCAACCTGCCCGGCCAGGGCCGCTGCCACCTCCACCCGCGGGTCGTAGACCGATGCAATCTCCTGCCCGGCCGCCAGATAGGCCCTGGCGTGCACCGCTCCCATGGTCCCGGCCCCGATGATCCCAACGCGCATGGTCGGTCCCCTCCTCTGGCTACGCCTTCGACACGTCTCGCACAAACCCCTGGAGGACCAGGTACCGGAGAGCTCATAGAAAGGGGCGATATCTTTGTCCTTCACGATCCGCTCCTTTAACCTGCCCGCCGACTACCCTCGCCTCGCCGAACTCTTCAGTTCCAACCGGCCGGAACCGGTGACCGTCACCGAACTGGAAGAGCAGGACAGCCGGATTCCCGAACCCGGCCCTGTCCGCTACAACGATGCCGGTCAGTTGATCAGCCACTGTCGTGACCGCATGGCCGCGGTCGATGAGACCGGTTACCTGGTCGCCTGGGCCGATATCTGGCGGGCGCCCTGGTCACCGCCCGGCCACATGTATGGCCACGTCCTCGTCGATCACCGCGCGAGGCGCCAGGGACTGGGCCGGCTACTGCTGGACCGGGTCGAGTCGATCGCCCGAGCGAAGCGGGCGGAGGAGATTCTGACCGAGATCCGGGAGGGGGACGCCGGATCGATCGCCTGGGTGCAGCGGCACGGGTATGCGCTGGAACGGCACCTCTTCGAGTCCACGCTGGATCTGGCAGGCTTTGACGAGGGCCGGTACGGCGGCGTGATCGATGCGGTCAGGGCCGGCGGGATCCGTTTCACCACACTGGCGGCGGAGCCGGGCGAGGCGATGGAGCGGAGTCTATACGAGTCGATTCTGGACTCGGAACAGGATATCCCCGGGTTCCTGACCCACATGCCCTTCGAGGAATGGCGGAAGTGGACGATCGAGGGCCCCCTGGTCCCGCACGAGGGCGTGATTATGGCGTTGGATGGCGCCAAGGTGGTCGGCACCGCCATCTGCCGCCGGCTGGAGTCCGGCGCACTCTACAACGAATACACCGGGGTCATGCGTGCCTACCGCGGGCGGAAGATCGCCCTGGCCATGAAGCTCCTGGCGGTGGAGCACGCCCGCTCGGCCGCGGCGCCCTACCTGCGGACCAACAACGACAGCCAGAACAAGCCCATGCTGGCCATCAACCAGAAGATGGGCTACCTTCCCGAGCCGGGCATGTACCGGATTCAAAAGCGGCTTCGCTAGAACCAATCGGTCTGGAAGATCAGGTGGTCGGCTACCTCGCCCCGGAGCATCCGGTCAAGGTGGTCGGCCGCTTCGCGCGTCAGCAGATCCCGCCGGTTGACCCGGTACATCGGACCGTCGTTGCGATGGACCTCGCTCACGGGCAGGCCGGGCGCCATGGCAAGCGGGAAGCGGACGGTGGCCTCCTTCAAGCCCCGCTCCCGGATCAGGGCACCAGCCAGCGCCGGGAAGACAGCCGGGTCATCGGCCGCGAAGTCTTCGACAGAAAGCTCGGTCGGCCCTGTCCAGTTGACCGCCAGGTAAGCGGTAATCCGTCCATTTTGGTGGATGGTGACCGCACGCTTCCACTCGCCCGGGACCCATCCGGTCCAGTAATCGAGATGGTCCCGCACGATGGCGCCATCGTGTTGCGGCGCATAGGCAGCGTGGAGCGCACGCAGTTGCCCGGCATCGGCGGGGAGGTCAGCGGGCCGGGTTTCGAGGTCGGAGGCTCCCATGGTGGTGATGCCGACCGGCATGGGCACCACCTGCCAGCCGTACTTGCCATAGTGGCTGTGGTAGGAGGCGAAGAGGAGTGAGAGGGCGATCCCCTCCTCCTCCATGAAGCGGATGGCATCCTGCAGGAGGAGGCCGGAGAGCCCCCGGCCCCGGTAGGCCTCATCGGTGCAGACCTCGCCGATCCCGCCCATGCTCACGGCCTGGCCCGCCAGGTAGATCCGGCGGGGAAAGACCCGCAGGGTCGATGCGACACGCCCATCCACCAGGGCGACACGGATCGCATCAACCCGGCGGTAGGGATCGTTCTGCCAATGGCGGACGAAGTAGGCCCGGTCCACATCGAATACCCGGGCGATGAAGTCGAACCAGGCGTCAAGCTCGGAGGGCTCAAGGGAGCGGATCTCGACCATGGGGATGACCTCCTGCGGGACTCTGCTGCTCTGAGCATAAGCGCAGAGGTCTCTGGTTGTGAAGGTACTTTCCTTACACATATCGAAAGAATCGGGCACCCCGTAACCAGATTCCCATCGGCTCCCGAAATAAACCAGAATATTTTGTACGCAGGCAGGATATCGGGCCTCCTCCTCCTAACAATGCAGCAGTCCATGTGGGGGAGGGGTGCGCATGAACCGCATTCGACGAAGGCTGGCCCTGTTACTCGTCGCCGTACTGACCCTGGCCATGCTCCCGGTGGCCCGGGCCGAGCACGGGGGGATCCACGTCCTGATCAACGACCAGCCCCAGGCCTTCGAGCAGGAGCCCATCATTCAAAGTGACCGGACCCTGGTGCCCATGCGGGCGATCTTCGAGGCGCTGGGCGCTGAGCTGGAGTGGAACGGAGTGACCCGAGCCGTTACGGCCACCCGTGGCGACCGGGTGATCGAGCTGACGATCGGGCAGATGACAGCCAGGGTGAACGGCGAGCCGGTTGACCTGGAGGTCCCGGCGCAGATCGTGGCCGACCGGACCTTCGTGCCGCTCCGCTTCGTGGCTCAGGCGCTGGGGGCCGAGGTCGGGTGGGACGCTGCCAGCCGTACGATCTTGATCGCCCTGGCTCCCCTTGACGAGCCACCGGGCCGGCTGGTCCTGCCCGAGCCGGGCGACAACGGCCCCGCCCTCCCCCGCTCCGGCTGGCAGCCCGGGCTGCGGCTGCCCTGGGGCGAGCCGGTCAGCCTGGCGGTCACCCCGGAGCACCGTTTCCTGCTGATCCCCGGCGAGCCGGCGGCGCTGCCCCTGTACGGGCCGAATGAGGCCGGCGCCCTCGTCGCCCTCCCGCCCGATGCGCCGATCGGGGTGCTGTCGCCGGGCTGGGAGTTCAACCCCGAGACCCGGGAGTTCTACTACTCCCCCGATGATGAGGGCAACCCCCAACCGCTCACCATTCGCTGGGGCGAGGGGCGGACCCAGACGATCCAGATGGCCTGGCTGGACCCGGGCCCGGCGGTGAGCGAGCTGCTTGCGGAGATGGAGGCGGTCAACGCCGAGATCCGCATTGCCCTGGCGGAGGCGCAGGAGATCCAGGCCCTGACCGTCGCGGCTGATGCGCTCCTCGCCGAGTACACTGGGCCCCTCCGCCGGGATCTGGAGGCGAATGGCCGAGCGGAAGATGAGCTGAAGCGCCGTGGTGATGATCTGCGCCGCCGGCTCCGGGCGAACGAGGAGCGCTGGCAGCATCTGCTGCGGTGTCGGGAGCTGTACCAGCAGCTTGCGGAGGCGTTGGCAGCGCTGCGGGCGGCCATGGCAGAGGCGCAGGCCCTGACCGGGCAGATCGCTACAGCCGAGCAGGCGGTTGCCGGGGCCGAACAGAACCTGCGGAACCTGGAGGCGCTGCGGGATCAGGCCGAGGCGGAGCGCGATGCCAGGCGGGACCGGCTGGATCAGGCCCAACAGCAGCGCGATGCCTACGTGCGCTGGCTGACCCGGCAGGTGCCCGGGGCCTGGCTGGGGGCGCCGGGCGGCGGGGCCACCGGCTGGGCCGAGTACGGGCGGGGCTCCCGCACCCCCACCCCCGACGGCGAGGCGATCAACTTTGACTCCGAGGGGGCGGTGCAGGAGTGGCTCGACCTGGTGGGCCGGCATCGGAAGCGGCTGGATGAGCTGAAGGCCGCCGAAGATGCGGCCCAGGCCGAGTTCGATGCCGCCGAGGCCGAGTACCAGGCCCGCCAGGTCGAGGTAGATGCTGCCCAGCAGGCGCTGGATGGCGCCCAGGCGGCCCTCACTGCGCTGCGGACCCGGCTGGAGCAGGCCTCCCGCGCGGTCGATGGAGCCAGGGCCAAGGTGGAGGCGATCCTGGCCGCCCTGGAGCGCGCAGGCTGCCCGGCGCCGGACCTGGACGGCGGTCTGGAGCAGGCCGAGGCCGAGACGGAGCAGCTAGACGAGCAGGCCCAGAGGGAGCAGGGCGCCACGGCCCTGGAGTCCGAGCTGCTGGAGGGCGAGCTGTACGAGACCGACCGCGGGCAGCGGGAGGCCGAAGAGGAGGAGCGCCGCCTGCTGGACGAGATCCGGGCAGCAGAGGCCGAGGCGAAGCGAAAGGCCGCCGAGGATGAGCGGAAGCGGCTGGAGGAGGCCGAGCGGAAGCGGGAGGCGGCAGCGGCTGCTGCGGCCCGGGCGCTGGAGCGGCATCAGCGGTCGCTGGCGAAGAAGCTGGAAGCCCTCCGCAAGCTGAAGGCGATGCAGGAGGAGCAGGGGAACGGCGACTTCGTTCAGATGCTGGAGGAACTGGAGCAACAGCTTGCTGACATGCAGGAGAGCGGCGTGACGGAGATGCTCCCCGCCGACGTGAGCGAGAAGCTGGAGAAGCTGAAGGGGCGTCTGGAGCAGTTGAACCGGGTGATCCGCTTGATCGAGCGGGCCAACCGTCCCGACCTGACCGCGGAGGAGCGGGCGAAAGCCCTGGCCGACGCCTACGAGCTGGCTCGCTCCCTGGCGCCGGATATCCCGGGGATCAGCGACTTCCTGGACTTCTACGGTCAGGCCCTGGCGGCGATCGCCGAGGCGCTGGGGAAGATCGAGCGGAGTATCGCCGAGGGAACGCTCCGGTCAGGCCTCGACTGCGAGGACCTACTGATCGCCTACCCGGGCAATCAGGTGCTCATGCGGGCCTGCGAGACCCGCAAGCTGCTGCAAGCGATTCGGGACCCGTGATCCGCTGCGAAGCGGTGGGGTGCGCAGCCCCATGAGGAAAGGAAGGTGAGCGCATGTCGAGCGGCCCTGGCATGGGTGGGCTGCCCGGTCTGCCCGATCCGACCCGGAATCCGGAGGTGGCCCGCGCCCTGCTGAAGGAGCGAAATGCGATGCAGCGGCAGTCACTCCGCCCCTGGGAGCGGGTCGTGATCCGGTGGCTCTTCATCGGGTGTGTGGTCTTCTTAGGGATCTACGCCCTCCTGGAGCGATGGTAAGGAGATGGACCGGGGCGACTATGCCCCGGTCCTGTCGTCGTTCAGGATATGTACGGGTCCATCGGGAAGCAGCGGCAGGGCCCGGTAGAGAAACGCCGGCACCAGATCTGGGCGACCGGGACCCATCGGAAGGTGCGGGTCAGGTTCCCTTCGGTCCCCGGGTAGGTGCAGGTCAGGTCGTAGTAGGAAGGGTCACGAAACGTGGCCCGGTAGTAGAGGCCAATCTCGTGACAGCGGCGTCCATCGTAGGAGGCGAAGCCGGCCACCAGGCAGGCACCAGAGGTCATCGGCACCGGATTTGTGGATCAGCACGTGGCCTTCGTGCAGGAAGATGGCGCTGGTGCGAATGGCGAACTCGCCTTCATTCATCCGAAAGTCGATGTTCAGAGGAGCGCCCCCCTGCGCTCAGATTCGGCGTGGGCGGGCCGGATACCTGGGGCCGCTTGCTGGTCTCCGGTCGATGCCAGGTCAACCCTAACCGATCCGATGGTGATGCTTGGCTGTCTGGTCCCTATGTCCGGCCTGGCTTTACCGTGCCTATATCCTGCCTTACCTGGCTTTATCCTGGCTCGATCCTACCTCTACCCTGCCTCTACCCTGCCTCTACCCTGCCTCTACCCTGCCTCTACCCTGCCTCTACCCTACCTCTACCCTACCTCTACCCTGCCTCTACCCTGCCTCTACCCTGCCTCTACCCTGCCTCTACCCTGCCTCTGCGGAGTGACTCGTCATTGGCGACCCATCCTGGCAGATTCGCTGAGCCACAGCGGTGGGGGTGTGGTCAGGGAGCCAGACGTCGTGCTGTGTGATCTTGCATATCCATGCATAAGTGGCCGCGTTGCTCTATGACGACTCGATCGGATTTCTGCCCTTTAAGGCCGTTATGCTGGGATCCTGTTATGGCAGTTACCGCTGCGAATGACTAGGGCGCTCTGGGGTTCGGTTCCACTAGAAATTCCCGGGGATTCCCTCGCCCATGTGGGAAAACGTAGCGGAATCCGCAAAAATAGGAGCCTGGAGGTGACTGAACCACCGCTTATCGGCCTAATCCGGGCCGACATGCGCCCTCCGAGGACCCACAAGAACGATTTACGGGGTGAACAGGCCCTTCTAACACGTGATTCCGCTACGATTTCCCAATCGGCCTGAGCGCACCCTCGGGAAAAAGTTGCGGAATCCTGCTTCCGTCGCTAACGGACCGGAATCTCACATACCACTCTGTAACATAATGTCCAGCGGTGACCGCTCCACCTTCAACAGAGGAGTACCAAGGGCCAGATACCTGCTGTGGGTATGGTCCACCAATCTCGCCGGTCCTCGACCGTGCCTGAGTGGATCGGAGCCTCTTGCCCAACATTCCGACCCATGGCATGATCGTCTGAGAGGTGATAGCAGGTGACGCTGCCGATTGAGCCCATCCTGCCCGGGCTGCGTGACTCGCTCCGAGCCCGCCCCGGCGCTGTGCTGGTGGCGCCGCCGGGTGCCGGCAAGACGACCCGAGTCCCCCTGGCCCTCCTGGACGAGCCCTGGCTCGCTGGGCAGAAGATCCTCATGCTGGAGCCCCGCCGCCTGGCAGCCCGTGCTGCCGCCCGCTTCATGGCCACCCGGGTGGGCGAGTCGGTCGGCGAGACGGTAGGCTACCGGGTCCGGCTGGAGAGCCGTGTCGGGCCGAAGACCCGCATTGAGGTGATCACCGAGGGAATCCTGACCCGGATGCTCCAGGCCGACCAGGCGCTGGAGGGGGTCGGCCTGGTCATTTTCGATGAGTTCCACGAGCGCTCCCTCCACGCCGACCTGGGGCTCGCCCTCTGCCTTCAGTCACAGGCACTCCTGCGGGAGGACCTGCGGATCCTCGTCATGTCGGCCACGCTGGAAGCGGAATCGGTGGCGGCCCTCCTGGGCGATGCGCCGATCCTGATCAGCGAAGGGCGGAGCTACCCGGTCGAGACCCGGCACTTCCCCCGCCCGGTGGATGGGCGGGTCGAGCCGGTGGTGGTCAGGGCGATCAACGAGGCCCTGGCCAGCGATGAGGGCGACCTCCTGGTCTTCCTGCCGGGGCAGGGCGAGATTCGCCGGGTGGCGGAGCAACTGGGCGCCCAGAGCCCGGGCCCGACAGGCCAGAGCCAGGCCGGCCGAGGCCCTGCCGGTCAGCGGCTCGTGATCGCCCCCCTCTACGGAAACCTTCCGCAGGAGGCCCAGGACCGGGCGATCGCCCCCAGTCGGCCCGGCGAGCGCAAGATCGTCCTGGCCAGCAATATCGCAGAGACCAGCCTGACGGTCGAGGGGGTCCGCATCGTCATTGACTCAGGGCTCATGCGGGCCCCCCGCTTCTCCCCTCGCACGGGCATGACCCGGCTGGAGACGCTCCCGATCTCCCGAGCCGCCGCCGACCAGCGGCGGGGCCGGGCCGGACGGCTCGCCCCCGGCGTCTGCTACCGGCTCTGGACCGAGCAGGAGGAGCGCCACATGGTCGCCAGGGCCACCCCGGAGATCCTGGAGGCCGACCTCGCCCCCCTGGCGCTGGAGCTGGCCGCCTGGGGCGTGGCCGACCCGACGGAGCTCGCCTGGCTTGATCCGCCGCCCTCGGGCGCCCTGGCCCAGGCCCGGGAACTCCTGACCCAACTGGGCGCCCTCACCCCCGCAGGTGGCCCCACCCCCGAAGGCAGCCCTACCCCCGAAGGCAGCCCCACCCCCGCAGGCGCCCCAGCCATCACCCCGCACGGCCGGCAGATGGCCGAAGCAGGCCTCCACCCCCGCCTCGCCCACATGATCCTGAAGGCCATCCCCCTGGGAATGGGGCGGCTCGCCTGCGAGCTGGCCGCCCTGCTCAGCGAGCGTGACCTGTTCCGGGCCGGCCCCGGCGGCCCCCGCCCGGACGCCGACCTGCGCCTGCGCGTGGAGGCGCTGCAAGGCAGACCCCAGCCGTACAGTATCGATCAGGGGGCCGCAAAGCGAGTCCGAGCCGAAGCCCAGCAGCAGATGCGCACCTTCGGCATCGACCCGAAGAGCCCCGCCGACCCCGACCAGGCCGGCCTCCTCCTCGCCTTCGCCTACCCCGACCGGATCGCCCAGCGGCGCTCTGCGGGCCGCTTCCTCCTGCGCAACGGGCGGGGCGCCATTCTGCCGGATGCTCAGCCCCTCATGGACGAGCCCTACCTGGTCGCCGCCGAGCTGGACGACCAGGGGCCCGAGAGCCGGATCTTCCTCGCAGCCCCCGTCGCGCTGAACGATCTCGAAGCCCATCACGGCGAGCAGATCACCGCCGAGGTACAGGTGTACTGGGACCCGGAGGCCCGGGCGGTCCGGGCCCGGCGCCGGGAGCGGCTGGGCGCCCTCATCCTGCGGGCGGAACCCCTGCCGAAGCCCGGCCCGGCCGCCGTGACCGCCGCCCTGCTGGATGGCATCGCGGCGGAGGGACTGGCGATCCTGCCCTGGACAAAGGCATCCCGGCAGCTTCAGGAGCGGCTGATCTTCCTGAGCCGGCTGGACCCAGCCTGGCCCGACGCCTCCGACGAAGCGCTCCGCAACAGCCTCCCCGACTGGCTCGGCCCGCATCTCGACGGCTGCCGCAGCGAGGGCGACCTCCAGCGGCTCCACCTGGCCGAGATCCTGGAGGCAATGCTCCCCTGGGAGCGGCGCCGGGAGTTGGATGAACTGGCCCCGACACACATCACCGTGCCCAGCGGCTCCCGCATTCCCATCGACTACAGTGACCCCGCCCAGCCCGTCCTGTCCGTCCGGCTCCAGGAGGTCTTCGGCCTGCCGGCCACGCCGCGCGTAGCCCGGGGGCGGGTGCCGCTCACCATGCACCTGCTCTCGCCGGCCCACCGGCCTGTCCAGGTCACCCAGGACCTGGCCAGCTTCTGGCGCTCCGCCTACTTCGAGGTGCGCAAGGACCTGCGGGGACGGTACCCCAAGCACTACTGGCCCGAAGACCCCCTGACCGCCACGCCGACCAACCGGGCCAAGCCCCGGACCTAGCCGCACAAAGCCAACGGGCGCCTCCGCACAGGGGGCGCCCGTCATCTGTCAGGAAATGAATCCCTCCGCCCGCAGTATGCCCGTCAGCGCCTGGCGCATATCCTCCTGGGCCTTCTGCCGCCACCGCTCCTCGGTCGGGCAGTATAGCTCCCGGAAGGCGGGATCGGCCTCACGTGCCCCGCTCTGGTAGGCCCGGTTCTCCTGGACCATCCGACGCAGCGACTCAACCCCCGCCAGGAGCGAGTCCCCGAGGGTCCCGAACTCGAAGCAGGTGGAGTAGAGCCGCCGGGTGGGGTAGTCGCGCTGCGCCATCTGATACACGAAGTCGATCATATCGCCCTGAATGGCGTAGAACTCATCCGGGGTCGTCCGCACGATCAGCGGATAGCCGAACTGCTCCACGAGGGTCGACGGCTGCCGGGGCTCCAGCGCCGAGTTGACGATCGACATCTGGTAGCGCGGACCGTAACCGGTGTGGATGTCGACATGCAGCACCTGATCGTACTGTTGAAGGGCCTGGCGATAGAGATCGATCATCACGCGGGTCGATGGCTGATACCGGCTGCCGCCATAGTAGATCCCCTGCGGGAACTCGTACTGCCCCAGCAGCGTGGCCCCCTTCAAACCCTTGACGCCGAGGCGCGTCAGGGTCCGCAGAAAGCCACCGTAGAAGCCGCCGGCACCATCGACAAAGAAAGAGCGGGCCTCCCGGTACCCCCGGTTGATCGACCGGTCCAGCCGGGCCCAATCGGCAAGGAAGTTCCGGTTGAGGTCGACGTTATCCTGATCCACCCGCCGGTAGTGCTTCATGCCCCACGGGTTGACCGCATGGACCAGGATCAGGCCGGTGCTGGCCGGGTCGAGCCGGTCCAGGTGCTCCCGCACGAACAGCTCGAGCATGGCCGAGCCGGCGTAGCCCTCCATGCCGTGCTGCCCGGTGGTGATCACAAGAACCCGATCCGGGGTGCCGCCGGGCTCCGCCTGGATCACATCGATCGTCAGGTCTTCATGATCAATCGGGTGACGGATCAGCCGTGCCTGGGGCCACCTGTGGGCGATAGGCTGCATCGACCCCCAAAACTGCTGCCGGGACTCCTCGTAGGTCGTGGTGAACATCGGCTTAGAAGGGCCCCAGGTGGAGGGCGACGGCCAGGGTCAGGGAAGCGGCGGTGATAACGAGGATCACAGCCTGAAGCTTCAGGGTCCAACGGAACCAGGTGGGGAAGCTGACCACGGTCAGCCCCAGGGTGAGGACCAGGACCGGGTTGGTCGGGTAGAGGACGTTGGAGAATCCGTCGGCAAAGGAGAAGGCGAGCACCGCTGACTGCCGGGTCAGGCCGACCAGGTCGGCAAGCGGGGCGATGATCGGCATGATGAGGAACGCCTTCGCCGAGGAGGAGCCAATGAAGATCTCCATGATCAGGACCAGTAGGAAGACGAAGAAGATGGCGCCATAGGCGGAGGTCCCGGTGATCAGCCCCGCCGCCCCGTGGAGGATCGTGTCCATGATCCCCCCGCTCGCCACGATATGCTTGATCGACATGGCCATGAGGATCAGCGGGATCCCCGGGAGCATACCGCCCACCCCGGTCCGGAGGGTCCGGCCCAGGGTTCGCCAGTCAAGCCCGGCCGTATGTCCGGCCACGATCGAGCCGGCGAGGAAGAGCAGGGCGATCACCGGCAGGACGATGTCCGAGAGCCCGGGGACCAGCGGGGCGCTGGCCATGAGCAGGAGGATCGCGAGGAGGAAGCCGACGAACCAACGGACGGCGCTGGCCTGGTGAGGGGCCTCGGTAGGCGCCAGGTCAGCGATGCTCTGCCGCTGGGCCCGTATGGCCTGATCGGCCTCGTAGACCGGTGAGCGCTTTGGCTCCCGCTCGACCCGCCGGGCCCACCGGGAGACGAAGAAGTAGAGGACGGCGTACACGACCACGAAGATGCAGGCCCGATAGAGGGCACCGGAGAAGAGGGGCAGCCCGGCAATCTGCTGGCTGATCCCGATCGAGAACGGGTTGGAGATGGCGGCCGAGAAGCCGAAGCCGGCAGAAAGGAGGCTCATGCCCAGCCCGGTCAGGGAGTCCCAGCCGAGCGAGAGGGCCAGGGTGATCATGATCGGAACGAGCGGGATCATCTCTTCGAAGAGGCCCAGCACCGAACCGAGTGACATGAAGAAGAGGATAATCAGGCCCAGCAGCAGGTACTTCCGATCACCGAAGCGATCGACAATCCGTGCGATGATGCCGCGCAGGACCGCCCCCTTCTCCAGGACGGCGAAGGAGCCACCGATCACGAGCAGGAAGAGCAAGATCGCTATGATCGTGGGGCTGTCCGGCCCCCAGAGGACCTCGATCGGAGCGGTAAGCCACCGCCAGATCGGGTAGGTACCCTGAGTGGCGTACTGGAACGAGTCGGGATCCAGCACCTCTACACCGTTCACCATGAGGCGGGTGTAGTTTCCGGCGGGGACCACCCGGGTGAGCACCCCGGCGGCGAGCATGAGCAGGGACAGAATGGTGAAGGCGGAAAGGAAGGCGCGGAGACTGATCCGGATCTCGCTCTGTTGCGGCTGCATGGTTCATCACCTTCCTTGTCCGGGAAATGAGCCGTTCTCGGCGTTAATTCTCCAAGAACTGAAACTGTTCCTTCCGCCTGTCAGACTAACGCAGGCCAATGAGGCGGCCGAGGAAGGCGGGGAAGGTGACCGCCTGATACGCCTCCAGCCTGCGCTGCACCTGGCTGATCTCCCACCGCTTCCGCGCCTCCTCCCGCTCCCGGTCGCCCCGCTCCGACTGGAGCGCCTGTACCGATGCGGCGGTCCGGCTGCGCAGGCTGTCGATCCGGGTGCGGATCGCCCGCTGTTCCCGTGCACTCTCCTGCCGCACCCGCTCCCGCTGCCGCTCGGCTCTCTCGGCGGCGGCCCGCTGCTGGGACTCCAGGAGCCAGCGCCGGCGCGTGCTGTGGGCTTCGATCCCCCGCTGGAGATCCGGCGCCAGCGCCCAGGGCATGGACGGGCGGTACTTCAGCTCCAGGCGCCGGCACCAGGCGAGCAGGTCCTCTGCCAGCCTTGGCCCGATGCCCTTGACCTGTACCCGCCGGCCGCCCGGCCCAACGAGTACGGCGCTCTGCCGCCAGCCAAACCAGCCGCCGGGAGTGATCTCGACCCCCTCCATATCCGCTGCGGTACAGATCCCCGCGGAGATGAGGCGCTGGCGCCTGGCAGGCGTAAGGCCGGGGAGAACCCCCGGGTTGGGCAGGGCGTGGCCGGTCAAGCGCTCACGGAGGTAGGTCTTCTGGGCGGAGCGCAGGGCCTGCTCGGCCTCCTGCTGCTCGGCCTGGTCCAGCTCCTTCTGACGGGCAGCCAGTTGGTCCAGGGTTGCCCGCAGCTCCTGATCAATGGCGCCAAGCCGCTCCCGCTCTGCCCGGCGCTGCTGGGCATGCCGCTCCTGAAGGACGTCCAACTCGCTCTGCTCACTGACCCGGATCTCCTCGATCTGCCGATTCAGCCGGGCGATTGCCCCGACCAGCCGCTCCTGCTCGGTCTGGCTCCAGAAGAGCTCGGCCTTGAGCGCCCGCCGCTGCTCGACCTCGGCGAGACCCTGGTAGCGGCTTACCAGCAGCCCGGTGGCCAGGAGGAGCGCCGCCGCACCGGCCCACGGCAGCCACTGGCCGGCCAGGGAGGCGACGGTCCCGACGAGGACGAGGAGCAGGAGGAGTAGGCCGCGCACCGCCCAGACCGGCGGCTGGAACCGGACCGGGACCGTTGGGCCGAGGTGATCCAACAGCCAGTCTAGCTGAAAGGCGGTCGGGGTCTCGGGCGCCGGCGGGAGGAGCAGGCCGGCGGCGGTCGCTCGGGCGGGGCGAGGCGGGGCGGCGTGCGTGTAGCCCCGCCACCACTCCTCGGCCGGGGAGGGCTGTGGGTGCGGGGGGGCGACCGGGGCGGGGCGGGCTGGGGCCATCCGGCCGTGGGTCTTGGGCGGGGGCGCAGGCGCGGCGGGAGCCGGGGCCGTGCGCAGGCTCTGGGCCGTCAGCGGCGGAATGTTCGGCAGGTCCAGGGCCAGCAGGGACTGGACGAGGGTCGCCTCCCGCTGAACCTGCGGGTCGGCACTGCGGAGCAGGGCCTGAAAGGCCGCCGATCGGGCGGGGTTCTGGAAGTCCTCCCGCCGGAAGAGGAGCGATTCATCGCCCGCACCGAGCCGCCGCCAGAGCGTCGGGTCCTTCGCCAGGGCGATCAACGAGAGGTGGATCAGCCAGCCGGCGAACTGGTCCAACTGTGGGCCGAAGTCCCGCTCGGTCCGGCGTGGATGCTGGTAGTTCCGGTGCCCCACCTCGGCGCTCTGCCGCCCCCGCAGGCCCGGTACATACATGCCGTCGTAGTCGATCAGCTTCAGCTCACCGCCGGTGACGAGGACGTTACCGTGCTGCAGGTCGCCGTGGGCGATCTGGTGCCGGCGGAGCGCATCCAGCATGAGGACCCATTTGTCGGCCAGGTGGAGAAGGGCTTGAGGCCGGTGGAGGTTCCCTTCAATATGCTCGATGAGGGGCTCCCCCTCCACCCACTCCATCTTCACAATCGGGTACCACTGTCCCCGACTGCGGATGCCCTCGGGCTGGTAGGCGAATCCGACGGTGTAGGGGAGCCGGGCGCCGGCCAGGTGAGCGCTGATTGCCGCATAGCGCTGCTGCTGATCCGGAACCTCGCGCAAAAAGCAGCGGACCGCCCAGTTGCGCGGCCCACACTTTAGCTTGTAGACGCTGGCGAAGCCCCCGGAGATGGGGCGGGGCAGCCCGATTGGTGTCAGCTCGGGCTCACCGTTCTTCAGTTCGGCGTCTGCGACGTTCAGTTGCGGATTCTGGATCGCCTCATTGTACTCTTGCGGCGTGGGCCAGGCCATGGCTCAAACCTCCAGGCGCAGGAGGGTCAGATCGTCGTTGCGCAGGGCGCGACCGGCCCGCAGACGATCGATCAGGTGGATGAGGTCATTCTCGGCGGCGTCGAGCGCATCCCAGGGGCGCCGGCCCTGCTCGGCGGTGATCAGGAACCAGGCGGCCAGGGCATCCGACATCAGGTAGATCCGGTCGCCCGGCTGCCACTCACCCCGGGCCAGGGCCAGGTCGGCCTGAGCGACCCGCCAACCCCGCCGGCTGGAGAGCAGGAAGGGGCGGCTGGAGAAGCCATCCGCCCGGTCGATCGGAAAGGCGTGAACCAGCCTCTCCTCCCGGACCTGGAAGAGACAGCAATCGCCCAGGGCCAGTGCCTGCCAGGTCCGGTCCGGGTGTACGGTCAGGCCGACCAGGGCGGCGTAGGCGCCGTGACTGAGCTTCTCCTCTGCGTACCAGGGGAGGGGCCGGCCCTGGACCGCCTGCCACCAGGCCTCCTGGAGCACCGGCAGGCCGTCGGGGCCGTCCAGTTCGCCGGCCACGTAGGCCTCCGCAAGAAGCTGAGCCCAGCGGTCGGCGAAGGAGGTCTCGGAGGCGCCATCGGCCACGGCGCAGCGGACCGGCCAGGCCCCGGTCCCCGTGTGTGCGAGGGCGTCCTCGTATTCGTGGGGGGCCATCCCCTGCTTGGGGAGCCAGAAGCTATAGAGCTGCATGGGCCTAGCGCAGGTTGCTGGGGCGGGTGCCGATATCGAGGAACTGGATGACCGAGACCATATCGCCATTGAAGACGAAGCCCCGGGAGCCGCTCGCCATCTCAAGCCCCTCCTGTGCCGCGATCGACCGCATGTACTCGGGCAGATCGCTGGAAAGCCGGAAGAGCTGGCGGGCGTAGTTGTCCGGGAGCCCCTCCTCGCCGCTCGGGAACTGAATGGTCGCCACCTGCGCGCCGGAGAGGTGGACATTGAAGAGCAGCAGATTGCCGTCGTTGGTGGCGAGGGCCTTCAGCGACTCGGCTGCCTGGGTCGGGTTGCCATCGGTCGCCTCGCCATCGGTCATGTTGATCACCACCGGCGGGAAGCTGTGCGGGTGATCGGCACACCACTGGGCCAGGATCTGCTCCGCCCGGGCGAAGGCCTGGCACATGGGGGTTCCGCCATTGGCGACGGCATCGAACCAGACTGGAAACTTGATCTTCTGCTCCACCAGGCCTCCTGCGCCGTCATCCACCTTGCGGGTCCGCTCCTCCACCCGAGCGGGCAGGTTGGCAATCTCGCTGATCTTGACCAAGTCACGACCGGCCAGCTCGCCGACGAAGGCGGGGCCGACCTGGAGGCCATAGCCGATCACGCCGACCTCATAGTAGTCCCGAACCCCCTCGGACTTGGCGCACTTGATCACCAGGTTCTGCAGCAGGCGGTTTATGATCGTGGCCAGGCCATCGGCCTTCCGCTTCCCCTGCTCACCGCCCCAGTTGTCCATCATGGAACCGGACTGGTCGATCAGGAAGAGGAAGCAGGACGGGTTGGACCGACTGATTTCGGCTATGTATGGCATCGCGAGGGGCCTCCCTTCATAGCTTATGCAGGTATTCAGTTCGACGTTTCCGGGGAGCAACCTTCCTGATGGGAGCTGGAGCCATCCTTCGGGATCCGAACCGTGGAGCGATAATATAAAGCATTCCCAATTGTTCTTGCACGATTTTTCATCTGCGATTATATTAGTGATACCAGAAGCGTGTAGTTTCTTGGTGTGTCGGATGTTTAGGGCGCCGAAGTAAGTGAAGGGGAGGCCAGATTCGCATGCATAACAATCTGGAACTAGCAGGTCCGGGGGAGACAATTTACCGGCAGGTGAACCTGACGGTTTCCGACTCCAGCGATACCACCCTGTTTGTGAACTCGTTCAACCTGAGCGGGGGCAAGTGGGACCCCAACAACCAGCCTTCTCCGGGGGAGATTATCAGCCCGGGGAACCTGCCGAACTTCATCAACTTTACCGATGCCCCCTTCACTGCGGTTGGAGGGATGATCAACCTCGGGCCGGCTTCGGGCGGCAGCATTACCATTAACTGGTCCTGGCCCTACGGCGGTTCCTTCCAGACCAGCAGTTCCTCGTCGGGCACCAGCAACCTGAAGGTCACCTACCAGGTCTCCGGCCAGACCGGCACTTCGGTCAACCTGCAGTACATCATCTCCAACCAGTAGCCCTCCATGGGGCGCAATCTGGAACTGGAGGGTCCGCAGGAGACGGTCTACCGGCAGGTGACCGTGATCGTGACGGACAGCAGCGCGACTACGCTGAACCTGAGCACCTTCGGATTGACAGACGGGAAGTGGGATCCGGCCTTTCAGCCCCAGCCTGGCGTGCAGATCGGGCCGGGTGCGAGTCCGGCCTACGTCAACTTCACAGATCAGCCGTTTACTGGCGTCGGGGGGTTCCTGACCCTGACGCCCATGACGGGTGGACAGATCACGATCACCTGGTCGTGGGAGTACGGCAGCACGTTTGCCGCCTACTCCTCGACCCGATCGACCAGGCTTCAGGTCTCCACCCAGGCGATCAACCAGCAGACGAGCAGCGTCACCCTCCAGGTGACCATTTCGTAGGCGCAGGAGGCCGGTAGCCGGAAGGTACCGGCCTTTTGCTCATCCAGCGGGACCGCCCCGCTGCAGCATGGGTCCAGCAAGGGGTTGTGCCATGAGCAGCATCCAGGACTCGCCGCTCTCCCATCAGACGGTTACGGCTTCGTTCAACGCGACCGATGGCGACTCTGTCCCGTTCCTTCTCCCGATCTGCCTCGGGCAGGATACCACATCGCCCCTGACCCTCCTGATCCCCGGCGTGGCCGGGCCGGATGCGGCACAGGGGCAGTGCGGGCCCTCTGGTGATAACGATGACTTCTCCCTGGCCTGGGTCAAGTCCCGCGGCCCCAGCGCAGGGCTGCTGGCGCAGATCACGGTCCAGCCGACCCGGGTCTTCTCGACCAAGCCGGCGGACCGGGAGGCGCTGCGAAGCTCCTTCCGCTCGTTCTGCGAGGCACTGGATGCGCTGGAGCAGCAGACCTCGCCCCAGTGTCTTCTGTCCGGCGGTGCCGCCGTGATCACGAACCGGGTCGCCTCCTCCCTGCCACTGGCGCTGGACGAGGTTCTGTTCTACTACTACGGGTTCGATCCGGCATTGCGCTGTCTGGACCTGCACCCGGGCATGCGGCTCGCCGTAGAGACGGCCTCCTACCAGTTCATCAACCCCGCCAGCAAGCGGGAGTCGCAGGCCAACGCCTTCACCCCCGGGGGCGTGACCTACCTGAGCGTCGATCGGGGCCCGGACCAGACGCTCTCCTTCAGCCCGTTCCTCAGCGATCTGGCACCCTACCAGGTCTCCTCACCGGGCGCCCTGGCGGGGCTGCTGGACCTCTGCAGCGCCTATACGCCGGCGGGGGGCGGCAGCGCCCAGACCTATCAGCGCCGGTACTTCCGGCTGATCTACCCCAGCCAGTTCCCCAGCCCTACCGATATCGGCAGCCAGCCGAAGATCAGCCAGAGCGTCACCCTGCTGGGCGCCAACACCCTGGCCGAGCTGAACCAGGCGACCGAGAGCTTCGTCCAGACCCGCACCTGCGGAGCGACGGCGGCCAACTCGGTGGTCTGCCTCTACTTCGACGGCCGGGTCGCCATCAGCCCGGAGATGCCGGTGATCGTACAGGGGGAGATTCAGTACGTCCCGGTGGGCTCCAGTCTCCAGGACATGCTGGACACCCTGCTCCTGGCCCCGCCGCAGAGCGTGGTCGACCAGATCAACCAGGGGATCACGCTCTGGCGGTACAGCTTTAACGCCCTCTGCCCACAGACGGTGCCCCAGTCCTACGGCCAGAACAGCCTGAACTTCACGCAGGCCCAGGCTGGCGCCGGCACCGGGCTCGAACTGGCTCTTCCCCTGATCAAGGGCGATGCGATCCGGCTCGATCTCAGTCCCCAGAACCCGACCCCGTACTACCAGGTCCAGACGACGCCTCTCGCTGCTTCGGGTACCGACCCGGCAGGGCCATACCTGTTCCCGGTGGGCTTCTCCTGCAGCCAGCCCCTGCAGGTTCCGAACGTGACGGGACCGAAGACCGGCAGCGGGTGTGAGATCAGCAGTGAGACCGGCTTCAGCCTCTCCTGGAGCGGACAGGCAGCCCAGGTCACCGTGCCTGCCGCCGCCTGCAGCGACGATCCAGCCGACCGGGCGGGGCTCCTGGCCGCCTTCAACCTCTTCCGCCAGGCGCTGGACGAGCTGGAGCGGAGCACAGATTGCCTGGTCCCGGGTGGTGCCCGCTACATAGCCGGCCTCGTGGCAGGCTCCCTGCCCCTCCGGCTGGACGAGATCCTCGCCTACCGCTATGGCCTGGACCCCGTCTCCCGGCGGTACCTGGACCTGCAGCCCGGCATGCGGCTGCTGCTGGAGACGGGAGCCTACCAGTTCGTGGCGCCGAGCCCACAGACCGGATCGACCCTGAACGCCTACACGGCCCGAGGGCAGGTCGCCTACCAGGTCGTGCGAGATGCCAACCAGCAGCTCACCTTCAGCCCCTTCCTGCGGGGGGTCAGCCCCTACCAGGTCAACAAGGGCGGGCTCCTCAGCGGTGGGCTGCTCGACCTGGCGCAGGCAGACAGCGGTCGGCGCCACTACCGGCTGATCTACCCTTCAACCTTTCTCCCGAGCGCTCCAGACTGGTCCTCCTCCAGCCCGCTGCCGGGGATGGCGAACAACGTAGTCCTGCTGGGCGCCGACTCCCTGGCGGACCTGAACGCGGCCACCCCCGCCGTGCTGAAGGGCGAGACGCCCACCCAGACCGGACTGGTCCTAAGGTACTTTGCCGGTCGCTCCAGCCTGATCCCGCAGATCCAGGTCTCGGTCCAGGGGCAGCTCCAGTGGGTCCCGGTGGGCACCACGCTCCAGCAGGTGATCGAGCGCCTTGCCGTCCTCGCCGGCGACGAGATCTATGACTTCGTGACGAGCGGCCCCGATCAGGTCCTGCGGCGAGCGACCGTACCGGTGGTGCAGAACACCGTCCTGCAAGGGCTGGGCACCTATCCGGTCCAGTTCGACCAGAACACCCAGGTCGTGGCCGGTCCCGGCGGCCAGGCGCTGACCCAGTGGTCGGTTCCGCTGGTCGGCGGCGACCTGGTGCAGTGGCCCTGGAACACCTGAGCCCCAAACTCTACACGTGGGGATGGTTCAAATGGCCGATCTGCTCTTCCAGCATGTGAGCGACTCGTTCTACATTCCGTCAGACAATACCGTGGCCGATGCCCGCTGCGGTTTTCTCCTGGCGACGGACCAGTCCGATCCGCCGCCCTCCATTCCCCTTTCGGCGACCTTGGGGATGGCCGGGTTCTTCGTCTTCGTGCCGGCCCTCCCCCAGGGAGATGCTCTGACCGGCTTTATTGCCAATGCCCGAGCCTACCTGACCGATCCCTCCCGCCAGGGCGTTCGGTTCGGCTGGTTTGCCACGCCCACGGCGACCGGCCCGGACTTTACCGGGATCACGATGGCCCTCCAGGAAGAGGGCGGTCGCTACGAGACGGCCGAGGCCACCTTCCTGCCGGTGACGGCCTCGATCCAGTTGCGCATCAACGGCGGCGACACCGTCACGGTAGATGGCGGCAGCCTGCTCCTCACGCCGGCATCGACCCCCGATGCTCTCTATGTCACCCCTTCCGGCCAGGAGCAGCAGATCCTTTCGATCCTGACTCCCCTGGCCTTGCCGCTGATCGGATCGGGGGCGGCCAACGGAGCCTTCGCCTATCAGGTCCAGGTCGGCGGGGAGTGGCTCGGCTACCTGGACATCGGGCTTCGCCTCTTCTACCAGGACCCCGACTGGGGGACCACCATCTCCTACCGGTACCCATTGATCGATGAGAGCGCCGATCCTCTGACCCTCCATGTCACCATGGATCCCCTGGCCGCCGGGGAGGCGGACCGGACCAACCTGGCCTTCCTGCCGGATACCGCCGACGCACCGGCCACCGAGATCGCTATTCCCACCTACTACCGGACCACCCTGGGCCACCCGGTGAACCTCACACCCACCGGGTCCGGAGCGCGCCTGGTCTTCGCCACCCGCTCCGACACCCCTGACGATATGTACCTGGTACCCGCCGGCGAGTTCATCGCCTCGGCGCCCACAGCTCCCAAGGCTGCCACCGAAGATGGCCTCCCCCGGCTCATGTGCGGCCTCTCCGGCGTGGAGTACCTGATCATGCCGACCGACGCCGGCGGAGCCCCGGCCACCCGCCTGGTCTTCCAGCCGGGCGGCCACGCCTTCATCCAGGGTTTCACCCCGGGCCAGTCCGACCCTGGCAGCATGAGCCTGACCGGCGACATGACCACCTCCTGGGCCTACGCCTATCGGCCCACCGAGAGTGCGGCAGACCAGCCGGTCACCTACGCCGCCCAACCCCACGGGTCGGTGCTGCACAAGCCCGGCGCCCAACTCACCGGCTTCGATCCGTCCCAGCCCGCCGACATCGTGAAGGCGGCGCTGGGCTACATGGAGGTGCCCTCCTTCTACCTGCCCGCGCCCGGACCTGCCCTCGGCGACGGGCTGCCGGGCTGCTTCCCCATGCTGCCCTACGGCCGGATCCAGGGCGATGAGAGCGCCCTGGCCGCATCGGTACTGCTGGAGGGGCAACTGCTCAGCCCGGTCCGCAAGGGCGCCATCAACCAGATCAAGCCGGCAGCGCCCCCGACCCGGAGCGCCGCCCTGCTGCAGGATGATCCCAAGGTAGGCGCGACGCCGCAGGGGCTCCTGGCCACGTATAACGGCGACTACACCACCCTCACCCAGGTCCTGCTGGCCCAGACCGACCCGCCCGATGCCCACTCGGAGCCCAGCCAACTCTATCTGCAGAACATCCCCCGGGACAGCGCCCTCTGGATGGCGCTCCAGTCCAACCAGCTCTTCCTGGTGATCACCGATCCCAGCCAGTTAGCGGACCACCTGGGCGGCGTGATCGATATCCAGGGGTGGGAGTTCCACCTTGACCCCTCGCTCTGGCGGTCCGACACCGTTCTGATCTTCAAGTTCTTTAAGGACAAGGCCCTGAAGGACCTGGCGGCGGCCGGGGACCTGTGGACCATGGCCTCCACCTTCAGTCCCGATCTCAAACAGGCCCAGCAGCGAATCCAGCAGTCGATCTGCTATGCGATCAACAAGTGCTGCGGGAACCAGCCGGACCAGGACTGCAGCGGCGACTGTCTCCAGACCGGCTCCTGCCCGGGCGCCGGCGACTTTGAGAACTTCCTCTTCAATGTGGTGCTGAACCCGCAGTGGAACGGGATTCTCGCCCTGAATGTGAAGGTGCCGCCCACCGACCTGCCGGACCAACTCAAGTCCCTGGCCGCCGGTCTCCAGTTGGATCAGTTCTTCGCCCACCACGTTGGAATCAATGCCAGCCCGGTCAAGTATGACCCGGCCACCAGCAGCCTTACTCCGCAGCGGTCATCCGTCTTCGGGCTGATCTACTACGAGGATCCCGCCCTGCTGGCGGACGTGGCCATTCCCTACAATTTCAAGGTCCTGACCCTGAAGGTGCTCTTCCAGAACTCCGGAATCGCCAGCTTCGCCAGCCAGATCGATCTCCTTGTCAACACCCTCTTCGGGCAGAAGGTCACCCTCCAGGGGGGCACCGGTAACAACATTCTGTTCGATGGTGTCTACCAGGAGCATGATCAGATCCCGTCCTACGTCTTCCTCACCCAGGCCAGCAGTACGTTCACGGTCAACACCGTCCAGGTGCTGGAGAGCGTCACCTTCTCGCGTGGCGAGTTCGTCACCCAGGCGACCGAGGCGGACTCCGACACGGTTCAGTCGCAGTTCAAGTTCTGGGGCGCTATGGGCTTCAAGGAGCTGCCGTTCGACGCCTTCTCCTTCGGCTCGGGGCCGAGCGGCGCCGGCCTCGCCTTCGCCAACCTGGCAGTGCTCATGGCCACCACCCTGGCAGAAGACCCCGATCAGGAGCCGACAAAGAGCTTCACCTTTGATCCCTCCCACCTGATCTTCGATATCGCCACCAGCAGCGCCCGAACAGGCAGCCTCTACGCCCGCTTCCCGCTGAAACTGGTCGGCTTCACCGGCTCAGGGATCAGCCCCGTGCCCAGCGAGCGGGGGTTCATGTCGATCTCCAGCCCCCTGACCCAGGGCCAGCTCTCCACCCCCTGGTACGGGCTCGAGTTCGAGCTGCAACTGGGCAGCATGGGCGGGCTGGCCGAGAAGGCCGAGTTTGTCGCCACGGTGGTCATGGCCTGGAGCCCGACCAGCGGGGCGGACTACAACATCTGGCTCGGCCTGAAGCTGCCGGGCTCCAGCGGGGGCTCGCGCGAGATCTCCCTGCAGGGCATCTTTGCGATCAAAATGCAGAACATCCTCTTCCTCTCGGCCACGACCAACGGCGTCACCAGCTACGTCCTGCGGTTGCAGTCGATCACCTTCAACTTCCTCTCGATCTCACTCCCGCCCAACGCCCGGATCGACTTCCTGCTCTTCGGCGACCCGCAGGGCACCGACAACAAGAACCTGGGCTGGTACGCCGTCTACGACCAGGGCGTCAAGCCGAAGCCCAAGAAGCCCACGCCCATTCCGGGCCTGGGCGGATCGACCACCTTAAGCGAGGGGAGGTAGCCGGCATGCGGATCATGACATGGAACATCCAGGATCTTTCGATCTCCAAGTTCCTCAGCTCCGATTCCGATCCGAGCAACCTCCGGCAGTTCTATCTCCACAGCACCATCCGCCAGGTCAATCCGGACATCATGATCATCCTGGAGGTCGAGACCTCACGCGAGGACGAGCGGAGCCAGGGCTCGATCGTCTCCGATACGTCGGGGGGGCCGGCTATCCGCCAGTTGCTCTGGCTGCTGCAGGCCACCGATTCCCGCTCCCGCTGGGCGGTGGTTCCCCCGGTGATCCTGGGGGCCGGCGGCAAGAAGGAAGGGATCGCCGTCTTCTTCAAGGCCTCGGTCGTCGACTTCCAGGGCCCCTCCGTGGTCGGTCCGGCCATCTACAATCACCAAATCCAGGAATCCACCTCGCCCGGTGGGCAGTTCATGGAGTGGGCCGACCCCTGGGACAAGGCGCTTCCCCCGGGGCAGCGACACCTGGCGGGCCGGTGGCAGTGGGCCGAAACGGGGAGCCACACCCCCCTCGAGTTCGCCGATGCGGGCAACCGGCAGCCCTACCAGACCATCTTCAAGGAGAAGAGCGGGGCCCAGCGGACCTTCAACATCTTCTCCATGCATCTGCCATCCACGGCCGATCAGGCAGTGAAGGCGCTGAAGAAGGTGGCCAAGATCCCTGACATCCAGCGGGACGATATCGCCAACGAGATCCGGATCGTCACCGCCGACTTCAATATCAACGTCCTCAACTCCAACTACTCGGACGGGTATGACTCCCTGAAGGACCTGGGCTACAAGCTCATCTTCAAGAATCCGCCCACCCACCTGACCACCCTGACCGTGGCCAGCACCGCGGGCACGCACCCCTACTATGGCTTCATGTCCCAGGGACCGCCAGGAAACGTGCCGGAAGCGCTCACCGTGCTGCCCGACACGAGCGGAGATTGGCCGCGGAAGCTCCTGGACAACTTCCTGATCCGCCCCTCTGCAACCACGATCAAGAATGCATCGGTGGTCAACCGGGTGACGGGGAAGCAGTTTGACCCGATCATGCGGACATCGATCCCGGATATCAACGCCCAGATGGGCGACCAGGACGCTCACAACGCGGTGTTCCGGCGCATTGAGAACTTCGGCGCCATTCGGGGCGGCAGTGACCACTTGCCGATCTATATCGACCTGTGAGGTGGCGCCAGTGAAAACGTTCAATACCCTTCAGGAGCTTGCGGACTACTTCCGGCAACAACTGCCCGGCGGGCAGATTCAGATTGACGAGACGATCCTCTCCGCCCCGGTCCTGGCGCTCATGCAGAGCCACCTGGGCACCCAGGGTTTTGCCCTGGCGGTCACGGCGATCCCGGACCCCGTGGGCGACACCCTCAGCTTTCCCGCGACCATTCCCCAGAGTGACCCGCTCCTGAATATCCCGGGGGCACAGGTAAACCCGATCAGCTTTCAGTTGGTCGGGGCCGAGAAGAGCCTCCAGTTCAGCATGAAGATCAGCGGCCTCGGCCAGAGCTGGACCTTCGGGACCAGCTTCCCGGATCTGAACGTGGGTGGGATCGGAGACCTAACCTACGTGCTTCAGGCGCCGAGCCTGCGGTTTGACACCCAGGGGAATGACCATACCCCCGGCCAGGAGATCCTCACGGTCGACTCTCCGCTCACCCTTCAGGGAGATTCAAACCCGCTGGCTGCGGTGCTCCAGTTCGTGCCCAACCTGCTGGAGGCCTTCCACGTAACCGGTGCGGTGATTCCAACAGCCGACGGCCTCACGCTGGACCTGAAGGCCTCCCTCTCCACCGAGGGATTCACCCTGGGCGGTCTGCTCACCCTGGAACCGCCCTATGTGGGCATGCGGGTCAGCTATATCCCCGCCGCCACCGACGATCCCTCCGACCTGCCCGCGCTGGCTGATACTCCCCCGAAGAAGGCCCCCTTCCTCGCTTTCTTCGTCGGGGCCGCAATCACGATTACGAACGATGAGGGGACGGAGCTGACCCTCCAGTTTGAGGCCTCACTCTACCCCAACTCGCCCGGCTTCACCGTGATCACGGTCCAACCGGACCCGGCACGTCCCTACGAGGGATCGATCGGCAACCTGGCCCAACTGGTGGGCGAATGGGCCACCAGCCAGTGGGACTCGCTCTTCAGCACCCCGGAGGCCCGGGACTTCCTGGACAACTACCTCAAGAAGGTGGGCTTCAAGGCGCTGCGGGCGGTCTTCAGCTTCGAGGCCGCCTCCTTCTCCTCGATCACCGTGGAACTGGGCTCCGTGACCGACCCGAACACCGGCAAGCCCATGCAGTGGAGCCTCTTCGACGGCGAGCTTTTCCTGGACATCAACCTGCTCTGGAACCTCCTCAGTCCCGGCGGGAGCAGCGGCGGCGGCATGTCCGCCACCCTGACCACCAATGTGGATGTGGGGGGTATCTCCTTCCGGGTTCAGGTTGGGATCCCGTCCATGCTGATCTCCGGCCTCTACACCGGAGCGCCGCTGGAGCTGAGCCTGGCCGAAGCCGTGGCCAAGCTGACCGGCGACACGATCGAGCTGCCGGAGGACCTGCTGAACCTGACGCTGACCAGCTTCGCCTTCGGCGTCAGTCCCCGCAATAACACCTGGCTCCTCTCGCTGGGCGGTGGGGCCGACTTCCACCTCTTCAACCTGCCCCTCCTCTCCATAACCGACGGGCTGGTAACGGTCCAGCAGACCTTCCCGAAGCAGGGCGGCAAGCCGGTCCGGGTCTTCACCATGCAAGGCATCGTCGGGCTGATCGGGGTGGAGTACGCCGTGAACGGCACGATCGGCAGCGGGCCCCAGGCACCGGATACCGTCTTCTCCATCCACATGGTCAACGAGACGGTGGGCAGCCTGCTGAACCAGCTCATCAGCCTGGTCGATCCCGGCTTCCAGCTCAGCCTGGCCGAGCCGTGGGACCGGCTGCTGGCCATCAGTCTGGACGCCCTCACCTTCCAGATCAACGTCACCAAGGGCCAGATCTATGTCACCTACGACACGAAGATCGACCTGGGCTTCATTCAGATCACCGGCATCGGGCTGATGTACCAGAAGGCCCGGACCGACGAGAAGGGCAACCGGGTCCCGGCCTCCACCCAGATCTCCCTGGACTGCACCTTCCTGGGCAAGAGCTACAGCGGACCCGACGCCCTGAGCTGGGATCCCATGAACGAGCCGACTCCTCCGGTCCAGAGCGGCCAGGCCCCGGTGCTGGACCTGAACTACCTGGGCCTGGGCCAGCATGTCACCCCGACCGATACCAGCGGCGAGTCGATCGTCGATATCCTGGAGGCCATGCAGAAGGCCATGGTCCCGGTGGACAGTGGCACCACCAACCCGGCGACCCTGCCCGGGATCCGCTTCAGTGCCGAGAGCCAGTGGCTGATTGCCGCCCGGTTTACCGTCATGGGCGCCGTGGAACTGCTCCCGCTCTTCAACGACCCGTCGCTTTATGGGATCCGGGTCAGCCTGTCGGGTCCGAAGGTGCAGCCCTTCTCGGGCCTGGTCTTCGAGATCCTCTACAAGAAGGTGACACCCACCATTGGGCTCTACCACGTGCAGCTCACCCTGCCCGACGCCATGCGCCAGTTGGAGTTCGGTGAGGTCTCTGTCACCCTGCCCACCGTGATCGTAGATATCTACACCAACGGCAACTTCAAGGTGGACTTCGGCTTCCCGAAGGGGCTCGATTTCAGCCAGTCGTTCAGCGTACAGGTCTTCCCCTTCGTTGGGTACGGCGGCTTCTACTTCGGCGTGCTGACCGGCGAGACCAGCGACAAGGTGCCGCAGATCAGCAACGGGCGGTTCGACCCGGTGATCATCTTCGGGGTCGGGCTCAGCCTGGGCGTGGGCAAGACGATCGACAAGGGCGTTCTCTCCGCCGGCTTCACCATTACCGTGATCGGCATTCTGGAGGGCGTGCTCGCCTGGTTCAAGCCGAACAGCGACAACGTGCCAGAGGAGACCTACTACAATATCCAGGGGACGATGGCTATTGTGGGCCGCCTCTTCGGCAAGGTCGACTTCAAGGTGATCTCGGTCGATATCGAGGCCATGGTCTACGTGGCCGCCATGCTGAAGGTCCAGTCCCACATGCCGATCTACATTCACGTGGAGGCCGGCGTCTCGGTCCGCGCCTCGATCAAGATCCTCTTCGTCAAGATCAGCTTCAAGTTCTCGACCACCGTGGAGGCCAGCTTCACGATCGGCCACCAGACGCCCACCCCGTGGCAGGTGGTGGCGGGCGGCGGCGCCGGCCAGCGGCAGTTGAGCCAGTTGCCCACCGCACACCCCATGCTCCGGGGCAAGCCGCTCCGGGCAGCCCGGCTGGGCAGATCCAACGCCGGCCCCGGCCAGCCGTCCATGGACTGGGCGCCGGTCCAGGTCTCGCATTTGATCAAGCGCGGAAAGCGGCTGGCGGCCCTGGCCCACACGAAGCAACTCTTCGCTGCCGCCGCCGAAGGGCTGCCCAGCTTCACCGTCACGCTCATTCCCGCCTTCACCCAGGCGACCGATCCCGAGAGCGGTGAGACAGCGGTCCAGGCGATCCTGCTGCCCATGGTCCCCAACGGCACGGAAGCGACCAATGGGACAACTGACGACTCGCCCTTCAGCGACCTGATCGCCCACCTGATCGCCTGGGCGATCCAGGCGAGGCTCTCCAGCGTACAGAGCGCATCGCCCGTGGTGACTGCTGCCGACCTGGTCCTGATCTATGAGCAGCTAAACCAGGCCGATATCGACCAGACCGGCTTCACCTATGCGAACCTGGCAGAGTTCCTGGCAAGTAATTTCCAGTTGATTCTGGATGTCCGGCCGAAGGAGCAGGCCGCGGGTGTCAACGGGACCCTCTTCCCCATGCTGCCCGCCCTGATCATGACCGTGAACACGGCCACGGGGACTCAGGAGATCGACTTCTTCCAGCAGACCCCGGTCAGCGATGCGTATCTGGCGGAGATCGAGGCCTACCTGAACCAACTGCGGGTGGAGTATGAAAGCAGCGTGGCAGATGACTACGACCGCAAGGCCGGCGGCGGGGATGACCCCAACGGCGGGGCCCTCAAGGCGAAAACCGGCGATCCGCTCCCCTCCATGGCGACGATCATCTTCCAGTACTACTTCCTCACCCTGGCCCGGGCCGGGATCCAGGCGGCGATCGACCTGCTGGAGGCCTACCCCTACGCCATTCCCGATCCCTGCCCCAGCATGGCCGACCTCGCAGCCAAGTTCTCCACCAACGAGACCAGCTACACCGCCGGCAAGGACGAGACCTTGCAGTCCATCGGCGATCAGTTCGGGGTGCTCGTCTCGGTGATCCAGTCGGTCAACCCGGCGGTCGCCAACCTGAGCCCCACCGATCCTGTACCGGAGGGCACAGACCTGGTCATTCCGATCGGTGCCCTGACCGAGATCGTCGCCACGACCGGCGACACGCTCTCCGTCCTCTCGCTCCGCTACCAGGTCCCGGTGGCGACCATTCGGGAGCTGAACGCCGCCGTACAGGGGCTGAACCCCGACGCCCCGATCCCACCGGCCACCCGGATCATCCTGCCGGTGCTGGTCACACCCGAGTCGATCGTCCTGGCCAACCTGGAGGCCCCCCTGAAGCCGGGCGCCACGGCTGATCTGACCGGGGTCTCCTACGGTGTCCGAAGCGGCGACAGCTTCGCCTCCATCGCCGCGACCTTCGGCGTGCAGAGCGAGGCCCTGCTGACCGCTAACGGCAATGCCGCCATCCTCCAGGAGGGGACCGCCGTTCCGCTCGATGGTCTCACCTACGACAGCCATGACGGCGACACCATCAACCGGATTGCGACGATCTACGTGGGGCGCCTGCTCGGTCCCGCCTTCTTCACCCTGGCCGGGGATATCTCATCCACGGTGGATGAGATCATCGCCCAGAATCCAAACGTGACCCGGGGGCCCAACGATCCGATCCAGCCGGGCACGACCCTGAGCTTCATCCTGCCGGACAAGACCCCGGTCACCTACGTGACCAACCCGCTGGACACCCCCAGGCTGGTGGCCGCCTACTTCATCTCCATTCAGAACAACGCCCTGGACCTCTCCAGCTTCGTGCCCGCCTTCACCACGCTGAACAACCTCTCCAGCGTCGGGCGGGGCGATCCCCTGCCCCAGGCGACCTACAAGATCCCGCCGATCAGCTACGCGGTCCACGCCGGCGACACGCTCAACCGGATCGCCACCCTCTTCGGCGCCGCTGTGGCCGATCTGGCCGGGGTGGCCGGCCTGCCGGCGGTCCATACCTCGGTCACAGTCCCGACCTTCACCCACACGATCACGGCAGATGAGACCCTCCAGAGCCTGGCGCAGACCTACAACCTCTCCATGGATGACCTGACCGCGAGCGTGGCGGGGGCCGCCGGCCTCTTCCTGAGCAAGAGCAGCGATGGGGAGCAGTTGACCCTGACGATCCCACGTGTACCGGCCCGCCACACCCAGGACCTGGTCGATGACCTCCAGCGGAACCACGCCTTCGACGACACGGCAGGCATGGTCTCCCGCTTCCTGCTCCACGGCCTCCAGCTCCCGGCCCCGGCTCCCGCGAAGGGGACCCTCCCGCTCTACGAACTCCTGGGCCAGCAGTACAGCCTGCCCGCCCAGGTGGGGCTGGGCTATGCCATGGCCCTCGCACCGAGCACCAATCCGGGCGAGCCCGACCTCCCCCTCACCTTCACCCTTTCCAGCTACTACGCCACCAAGGGCACGACGGTCGATGACCTGATCACCACCCTCGACCCGCTCGACCCGAAGCTCTTCACCGAGCAGATCACGGCCAAGTACAGCTTCCCCCTCGCCGCCGACCAGTGGCTGGAGATCCCGGCCCTGGCTCTGAACAAGGCCGCAATCAGCCTGAGCGAGGGCGAGATCGCCCAGGTCACCGGCCTGCAGACCGCCCACTTCGACCCGGCGGTCGAGCTGCTCCAGCCGCTGCCGCTCTACAACCAGACCCCGCCCCAGTACTCGCTCCAGACCCAGTTCCCCTGGCAGGCTGCGACCCTGCCCGACGCCACCTGCTTCACGGCCGGCGGCCAGAAGGTTTCGGCCCCCAGCATCTGGCCGTTCCCGACCGCCCTGCAGGCCGAGGTCGACCAACTGCCCAATGTGACCCAGCTCTCCGAGACCTACGAGCTGATGACCGCCACCCAGGAGGATGGCGGATCGCCGGCCAGCATTGCCGCGGGCACCTGCTACACGTGGGCCACCCTGGTCGACTTCCAGATCCAGCGGATCCCCACCAGCAGCGGCTCCATGCCGGACAGCTACCTCCTGGTCGGCACGGACCAGACCGGGCGGCAGCGGCTCCAGGACCTCCAGGCCTACCTGGAGGCGCACAGCGGTCTGACCACCGACCTCTACCTCCTCTACACGCCATCCGGCGAGAAGGGGGTCCGCTCGGACTCGATCGACCTGAGCGCCACCTACCTCCTGCGGACCAACCTCTCGACCCTGAGCCAGAGCGGCCCATCGGTCCAGGCGAATGCTCTCCTGGCCGGCTCGCTGCTGCCGATCATCCCGCCCACGGGCGAGTACGACGCCAGCCTCGCGGATGTGCCCAACTTCATCAAGTTGCTCTGGGAGGCCAGCGTGGTCTACAGCGGCGGCTACTACCTCCACTACCCCGGCGGCCTGCCAGACGAGGCCTTCGGCCAGGGGAACACCGCCACCCTCTACCTGCTGACCATGACCACCGATCCAGCCGTGACCAGCCTCGTCCCGCCCGTCGGCCGGCTCCACAACTGCGCCGTGGTGGGGCAGAACCTGGATCTGACCAAGACCTCGCTCTTCATCCAGCCGATCGTCTACACGGTGGCGACCGGCGACAGCCTGAGCAGCGCCGCAGAGGCCATCAACAAAGCGTATGGCCTGACCTTCACGGCCCAGACCCTGGCCGAGGCCAACCAAGAGGTGGAAGGCCTGCTCCAGGTGGGCGCCACGCTCGACCTCGGCACCGGCCAGCCGTACACGATCGCCTATGGCGACACCCTGGCCAGCGTGGCCGCCGCCCACGACATGGGCGTGGCCGACCTGATCGCCAAGGGGACCAACGCTACCGCTGCGATCCTGACCACGGGCCTCCTCATGCAGATCAAGCCGGATCAGCTCCGCCCCGTGGCCACCGTGCCGCCGGGCAACGCCGGCTTCCGGCTGGTCCGCCCCAACCCCGACGCCGACGAGACTCCCCACGCGACCGCCGATCAAGACGAGTACCTGCAGACGATCTACCAACTCCTGGCCTTCCAGATCGCCGCTGCGGGCCACTACACCGCCTCCCCCGAGGGGCTCCCGGCCGGGCCTACGAAAAATCCAGCCGCGCCGGATGATCAATCGGGTGATCACCGCTGGTGGTACGAGAAGGCGCTGGCTACCGCCCGGTTCGCGGACGATGGCCTGGGCGCCGACCTGAGCGGCATCGATCCGAACACGGCCCTGCCATCGCCCATCGGCAGCCCGTACCGCGGGGTGACCGGCACCGATCCGCTCAGCCTGACGGTCGACCTCACCTTCCGCGATGTCTACGGTAACGTGACCACCCCCGCCAAGCCGGTGGGACCGATCTCCATGGCGACCGGCTACTACGATGATCTGATCGGCATTCGGGCCTGGCCCAGCCTGGCCACATCCTACCTGATCCAACCCGGCACCGATGACTCCGCCACGGCTCACTTCGGCTTCAGCTTCAACCTGGAGAGCTACGTCCCCGGTACCGGGACCCCGTACCTGAGCGCCATCAAGAATGCCGGGGCACACCGGGCCAAGTACAGCCAGATCCTCTACCAACTCTGGCAGCCCGACCTGCTCTTCCGGCTCCGCACCAGCCTGGACCAGCCGCCGAACGGCGCCCCGCCCGCAGCGGACGGCTACGCCGGCGACCCGGTCTCACCGCCCCGGGTGGCCTACGACCTGACCCTGGAGCAGAAGCTGCGGCTGGCGGCCCTGGCGGGCTCCGCCTATGCCTTCCTCAACGCAGCCCGCAACCTCGACCCGTTCACCTACCGGATCTCCGGCGGAGAGCTGCTCCAGCAGGTGGCCGACCAGTTCGCCACCGATCCGTCCAGCCTGCTTCAGGCCAACGGCGACCGGGATATCCAGGAGTACCTGGGCCCGACCGCCAAGATCAACCTGCCCACCTTCTACACCGTCCAGGTCGGCGATACGGTAAACGGCATCGCCGGGGCGGTCACGCCCGAGGATCTGGTCCGCTACAACCTCGGCGCGGCGCTGAACGCCGGGCTGGATATCGCCACCCCGGACAGGGCCGAGCCCTATAAGCTGAAGGACGGCGACACCCTCCGGTCGATCGCCGCCTCGCTCAAGGCCGACGCTTCCGCCCTGGCCGTGACCAACGCCGAGCATCCGCTGACCGAGGGTACCGTGCTGACCGTGAGCGACCAGAGTATGACCACTGGCTCCGGCGACACGCTCAACAGCATGGTCGCCCGCTTCAAGACCGAGAAGGAGATCACGACCACGGTGGCCGACCTGGCCGAGGCCAACCAGAACACCGTCAACCTGTTTGATGCCGCCCAGCAGCCGACCCTGACCGTAGCCGACTACGTGCTGCAGCAGGGCGACAGCCTGGCCATCCTCCAGACCACCTTCGGCTTCGACCCCAGCGCCATCCTGACGCTGAACGGCGACCTGATCAACCTCTTCGCCGCCGGCATCCAGCTTCAGAACGGGATCACCACGCACGCCTACCAGCACGGCGACACGATCGACAGCCTCTCTCAGCAGTACCAGGTTAGCCTGGATCTGCTGGCGGCGCTCAACGCCACCCAGCCGCTGGTCGCATCTACGAGCGGCCAGCTGACGATCCCCGCCATGGTGACGCTGGACCCGACGGCCCTGCCCGGCTCGGTCTACATCCTCCACGGCGGGGAGACGCTGCTGTCGATCGCGGCCCGGTACCTCGATCCGAGCACCGGCCAGAGCCTCGCCCCGGCGGTCATGATCCAGCAGAACCTGTTCACGCCCTACCTGCTCCAGCCCGGCAAGGACCTGCTGGTCATAGCTCACGGCCTGAACTACCACGTGACCACCCAGGAGGGCGACACCTTCAGCACCCTCTTCGCCCGCCTGGTGAGCCAGGGCTTCCCGGCCGACGCCTTTGCCGACTTCGCCGAGGCGATCGCCTACGCCGGCGACCTGCTCCAGGCCCGGGGCATGCTAGCCTGCCCGCCGATCCACACCGGCTCCGGCCAGGCCCTGGACCAGGTTGCACGGATCTACGGGCAGGACCCGTACGCACTGGCGCAGGCCAACCGGAGCCTGACCGGCATCCTCCGCGCCACGACCGTCATCTACGGCGGGGTCTCCGTCAATATCGACCGACATGACACCCTGCTCTCCCTGATGGCCCGCTTTGCGGCGAAGGGCGTCATCGTCACACTGACCGACATCATCAAACAAGAGGCGTTCGATGGAATCCTGGCCGACAGCGCCTGGATGCTCCCCGCCCCGGTCCTCCCCACCGACCTGGATGTCGCCATTACCGGGACCCCGGTCAATCCAGACGTGATCTTCCCGGTCACGGTCGAGCTGGAGATGGCCCGGCGGCTGGTGCTGGTCCACCCGGACTTCACCGAGAACCAGGCGGTCTACCTCTCCCAGAGCGACATCGCCCCGCAGACCAGCGGCAGCGAGAGCGACCCGACCCAGGGGCTGGGTACCTTCGCCGCCCTCTTCGAGCAGAGCTTCGGCCACCTGATCAAGGCGGCGGTGGGCAAGGAGAGCACCGCCGGCGGCACCGAGACCCTCCGGCAGGTCTACGCCGTGGACTTCCGCCCCGGCGCCCTCGCCTTCCAGATCAACGGCGGCAGCTCCAGCGGCCTCAACCCCGACGTGACCTACTTCGCCCTGAAGCCGCTCTCCACGGCCCTCGTCTCCCAGTCCGATGTCGAGATTCAGCCCTACGTGCAGGGCACCGGCCTCGACCCGGCCAGCGCCCAGAAGATGACCTTCAAGTCGGTCGATCTGGACAACTGGGCAGAGCAGTTCCTGGAGGCTGTTGACCTCTTCCTCTCGCCCGAGTATGCCGTGGCGGCCTTCAACCTGCCCAAGGGCAGCGGCCCCGACGATCTGGATGGCGCCTCCTACTACCGGCTGGTGGTCCAGCAGAAGGAGGAGCTGGTCGAGTCGATCATCCTGGCCCTCACCCCCATCTTCGATGGTGACGGCGGAGACCTGACCTCCGCCCGGGAGGCCCTGCGCCAGCGGCTGCTGATCAGCCTCTCCAACGCCTACCAGGTCGATACTGTGGTCCAACTCCCGGTCACCACCAACTCGCCCGACCAGGACCCCGACACCGCTCCCCGCCTCTCCGGCCTGCCAGTGCTGACGACCGATACCGGCATGGATGCGGGTCCGAACGCACCCTACTCCCTCTCGACCGGGAAGGTGCCCATGGTGGGCGGGCCGGATCAGAAGCCGGGATCCTCCTCCCTCAACTTCCTGGTCAATACCCAGCAGAAGGCGGCCCAGAGCGATCTGGACCTCGACCTGCGCTACGCCATTACCGAGATCGAGTACGGAATCGGCAACGAGACGGCAGAGGGCTACCAGGCCTCCTCCTGGCTCACGCTGATCCTGCCGATCGGCGGGGCGCCGCCCCAGGCTGCGGCCCGGGTCCTCGGTGCCGAGCCGCCCGACCCGCTGGCGGAGGGCGCCCAGATTGGCCAGCTCTCGATCCCGATCCCGCTGCGGGCCTACCCGTCGCCGCCGGTCCTGGTGGCTCAGACCGGTGCGGCGACCGTGCCGCCCACGACCATGGCCGGAGACCTGCAGGAGAAGATCAAGCAACTCAAGTCCTGGGACTACAGCTTCACCTACGACTACGACCCGGCCAGCCAGGATATGGTCCGGCTGAAGATGGTCTTCAACCCGAACGGCAGCCTCTCATCGGCCACGGGGCCGGCGGACTACAACCAGAACCTCTTCGCTGCCCTGGCCCAGTTCATCACCGTCTACCCGGTGATCAAGACCGATCTGGCCCGGCTGCTGACCGGTGCGCAGGACCAGACGACCCTGGCGGCAGTCAAGGCCTTCGCCCAGTTGGTCGCCCTGGTCAACCAGGGCTGGAAGCCGCCCGCTCTGAAGGCCGGGTTCATGGCCGGCCCGCCGAGGATCATCTACGAGTTCGAGGTCCAGGCCGACCAGGCCAACCGGCTGCTGACGCTGAAGGCGATCTCGCCGGATGTGATCTGGCCCGGGGTGACCGCCCTGGTGCCTGACCCCCAGACGCAGGGGTATCATCCGGATCAGCCGGTCTCGGTCACCATCGCTCCGGATGGCCGCAGTGCGGTCTACGACTTCGCCAACCTCCCGGCCCTGCCCAGCCGCTGGACCTACACCCTGAAGGGGTTGGATGTGATCGCCTACCAGAGCGGCGCCTCCTCGGTGAGGGTGCTGCGCAACGCCAACCTGGGCCAGAGTCAGCAGAAGACCGTGGCCGATGTGTTCCAGTACCAGACCCCGGCCGTCGCCTTCGTCAACCCGTTCGTGCCCTTCCTGATCCACAGCGAGCCGGTCGATATCCGGGGGGCGCAGGAGACCGGCAACGACCCGACGGAGGCGCTGACCAACCTCTTCACCTATCTCCTGTTCGATGTGGACGGCTGGAAGCCGACCGGGTCGATCAACACGAAGGTGGCGTGGAGCTACAGCTACCAGTTGGTCGATGTGGAGAGCGGCACCTCGCTCTACCCGATCGGCCTGGCCCCCCGCTTTGACTTCCATCTGAGCGAGGCGTGGCGGACCGGGTTCCCGCAGGCGCTGGCCGATTCGCTGAACGCCTGGCTCGGTCTGAACGACCCGGCCCGTAACCAGGGCGGCTACTACCTGGAGCTCTCGGTCTATGCCGGTGAGGACGGCCAGGTGGACCAGCCGATCCTGGAGCTTCGCAGCCTCTACTATCCGCTGGAGTCGTCGAGTTCCAAGCGGTAAAGGAAGGCCAGCCTGCTCGTGCATGGGCAGGCTGGCTCTTTCAAACCTGAACGGGGGAGGGCTGTCCGTGACGCTTTTGCGGTTCATCGTTCTGGTCCTGGAGGAGCGGCCGTCGCTGCGCGCTCAGGTCCTGGGGCTGCTGGGCGGGATCGGGCTCATGGGGCGGAAGCCCAGCCGGCGGGCGGTGAGCGATACCGTGCTCCCAGCCGTCTGGATCGGCGGCGCCTTCGCGATCATTGAGAACATCTACTACCTGACCGGCCCGTTTCGGGAGGTCGAGAACCTCCTACTGGTTGGGGGGCGCCTCCTCCTGCCGCCGCTGGCCCACCTCTGCTTTGCGGTGCTGATGGGCGTTCTATACGGCCTGGCGGAGGATGGCGGCCTGCGCCGTTTCCTCCTCTTCCCGGCCGCTCTCCTGCTCCCGATTGCGCTGCACGGGCTGTGGGACTGGATCGCCTTCTCGGCGGACATCTACGGCGGATGGATCCTGGTGGCCGGCATCCCTGTGGTGATTCTGCTGCCCCTCCTGACCTGGTGGATGCTCCGGTGGGCCCGACGCCGGGAGATGGCGGGTCTGGCGGATGCGGCCGTGCAGGCCTGACGGGCGATCAGACTGGAGCGGCGTGAGGGGGCATCTCTCCTACTCACGCCGTTTTTTTATTCGCCGACTACACCCGGCCATTAAGAAATGGCGTGAGCACTCGGGGAGCCCTGGCTCCGATGCCCCTGGAGGCCCCCCGCAGGGCCGTTCTGGCATCCTGGGCTGCCGATTGAGGGCACGACGATGCCGCTCGCTCCATTTCTTAACACTGCCCGGCGCTGTTAGCCGCAAAAAATGGCGCGAGTGAGAGTGAGATCGTGTATGGGCGGCCTGTATCGGGGGGGCTCGCTCAACGCACAGCGGCGGGTTGGAGCTTTGGCGGCAGGGTTAATGCCCAGGAGCGGATCGCCGTCCAGTCTCGCAGGTCGGTGGCCGGCGCCTTGCCAGCGAGGAGATTCATCGGGAAGCGCAGATAGGCCGGGTCGTACTTGCCGCCGAACATGGCGAGGGCGACCGGCGAGAACCAGGGGAACTGCTCCAGTTCCTTATCAAGTTGAGCGCGCGAATCCTGCCACTCCTTCTCGTCATGGGGCACGTGGGTGGGACCGAGGGCGAAGACAGCCACAGGTCGTTCCATGAGGGCTGTGCGGTGGCGTGACAGGAAACCAAGCGCATCCTTGTGCCAGTGGAACATGAAGATCGGCGCCCCGAGCACTACTGCGCTGTACGCACCCAGTGTGCGGACGGCACGCAGGGGCTCAACATCTACCGCAAGCTCGCATTCACGCAGCGTCGCCGCAACTGCCTCGGCGACCTCCTGCGTGGAACCGTATCGCGTTCCGTATCCGACAAGAACCAGTGAGGACATGGTCGTCTCCTTTCACATGTCGACATGCCCTAGCTGGTAGAGCCTTCGGCCAACCAGGCCGAGCCAGGTCACCAGAAGCAGGGCATTTGGAAGGATGATGAGAAGAGCGACAACGGCGGATGAGGTCAAGGCTTCCCTGAGGTAATCGGCCAAGGAGAGGGCATGTGCCAGAATCCCCACATAGGCGATTGACTTCCGGAAGGTATCACTCCGGAGCATGACCGACGAGATGATCAGACCAGCAATGGAGACCAGGAAAAGCCCCATATTAAACCCGCCGACAGCACGTTGGCTCGTGTTGGCGAGCAGGGCTTGCCCTGCCGCGAGGAGCGTTGACCTCTCTGCATCTGTCGTCGCTGCCGCGTGCTGGTTGCTGAGGGAGAGCATGGAGAAGGGGTTGTTTGTAGCAAGGAAGACCCCAATCCCCAGGATGGCGAAGATCAGGGCAATGGCCATAAGGCCCTTATCGGCTCTTCTGAGCGCAATGTAAAGGGCGAGAAACACGATGGCGAACATGGCGTACATTGGGACTTCCAGCCCCCAGAGGTCCAGAAGCCCGAGGAGTCTGTTGCGCTGGAAGAGCATGAACCAGTCCTGTATCGTGCCAGGCAGTGGGTAGAGGGCGAGCAGGATCACCTCGCCCAGGGTTAACGCTGCCGCGATCAGGGCGGCTACGCCGCCAAGTCTGTAGAGGCCCTTGTACGTGGAGTCTGCGTTGTCGGTTTTCGTGACTGGGGCCATCAGGATCACCCTTTCTGTTTCGTCCATCGGGCCTTCTCCATCTCCACCACCCCGCCCAATCAATCGGTTCCAATTTTGACTATAGTGCAGGATCAGCCAATGGCAAGTATGAGCTTTCACGAAGTGTGGATGGTGACCGTGGCACTACGCAACCGGTGCCCAATGCAGAAGGAGGCGATCTGGATTCACTCCAGCCGCCTCCGGCGTCTCCGCTCCATGAGTTTTCCCGCGGAGAGATGCCGTCAAACCGACGGGATCGTCACTGGCTAATGGGGGGCGTGACCGACCACCGTCCACTGAACGGCGCCGTCCTGAACCGAGTACTCCAGAAGTAAGGTGCCCCCGACGTGGCCGTCATCAAAATGGGCCAGGACCCACCTGTCCGTGATCACCCACGTCTTCTCATTGCGAAACTGCATCGTCCCACCCAGGATCCCCTTCATGGGAATCAGCTCGGAATGCTGCTTCAGATCGGTGATCAGCTCCTCAACGGGATCACTCAACCCCTCTTCTTTCAGTTGAGCCACGGAATGGAACAGATGCACATGCGGCTTCGACTGGATCACCTCAATCTGAGCTCGTAACTCGGCATTCTCTCTCCTCAGCCGCTCATTCTCGACCTGGACGGAAAGGCAATCTGCTGTTGGGCACTCTGCGCCCGCCGACGGTGTCTGCGCCGGCACATCAGACTTGAGTACCGCTCGGGCTCCTAGCCAGCCCAGAACCATGACCAGAAGACCAACTGCCCCCCATGTACAGCGCTTCGCTCGAATACCTGGTCACTCCCCTCGCAGACTAGCTGAAGCAACGTCCTCTTTGGTTGATGGACGAGTAACCGCCCAAGTGTTGCGCTCGGACCCTGACTGTAGCGATGGTCGCGGCCGGTCGTTCTGGCGTGCCAGACCTGACGAACTACTGCTACCCGAGCGCCCTCACGTCGGCTTCGGGGCCTTGGGGCTGGGGACCTGGGGCCGGAGTGATTTGTCGTTTATCATGTTTTGCATGGAGATGAGGCAGGTCAGCGGGTAGAGGCATGCAGAAGGTGATGCTCTACGGAACGTGTCAACGATTATGAGACAGTTCAAGCCGGGAACTCGGAGGAAAATCGGGACTGGCGGTTGATGTCGACGGTCGGTTGATTCATGCACCACTTGGGGGGCGCATCGGCACAGGCGGATTGATGCCTGAACTCCGTCAAGACCGGATTCTTGCATGGCTGGTGGCCCGGGCGGCTCTGCCGGTCGGTTCCACCAGAAATTCCCGGTGAGTCTCTCGCCCATGTGGGAAAATGTAGCGGAATCTGCGAAAAAAAGGGGCCTGGAAGTGAGGGAACCACCCTTTTTCGGCCTGACCCGGGCCAATATGCGCCCTCTGAGGCCCCACAAGAGCGACTTATGGGGTGAACAGGCCCTACAAATGCGTCGTTCCGCTACGATTTCCCACTTGACCTACGCTCGCCCTGGGAAAAAGTGACGGAATCCGTCAACTGCCAACCCGCCACCATCGTGTATGATGAACTCCCTGTCTCTACCTCTTTCTACAAGCAATTTAAGACTCCGTGGTGTCTCACCCATGTTGACACAGAGGGCTATACCTGAAGCGTACCTGCATAGGGCCGGGACCAGGCTGATTGGGGCCCGAAACTGGGGCTCGCGGGGTCGATACTGGGTTCTTGTGGGGCCAGGACCGGTCATTCAACCATCAACTGTGAGACTCTGCATGCCTCCGGGCCCGCGGCCGGTCGTTTGGCGTGCAAAACCTGACGAACTGCGCTGCCCCGGGCGCTCTCGCTCCGGGCCCGGGTCGTTGGGGGCCGTCGGCTAGCGGACCTTCTGGGGCCGAGTGCTGCCGGTTCCTCCCGCAGACCCTGCCCCAGTGCCTCCCGCGGGACCTGCCCCAATGCAAAAGGAGGCGATCTGGATTCACTCCAGTCGCCTCCGGCGTCTCCGCTTCGAGATGTGGGCGGTGTAGGGGGGCGAGAGTGTGCGTCTCGCCCCCCTACTTTCCATGGTGGGCCCTGCAGGATTCGAACCTGCGACCAACCGGTTATGAGCCGGCAGCTCTAACCACTGAGCTAAGGGCCCGGGTGCAATCTATTTTACGCGACTTGCCGCCATGCGACAAGCAAAAGAAAAACAGGCGACGTGGCCGCCTGTTTTTCCAACTGGCTCCGGCAGTAGGATTCGAACCTACAACCCTCCGGTTAACAGCCGGATGCTCTACCGTTGAGCTATGCCGGAATGAGCGATGAACACAATATAGCACAGGCCTCTCTTTCTCGTCAACAGCCTTGATGCCATATAGAATGCCCCTCAGAGCGAAAAACAGCCATGCACTTTCTAGAGAGTTCGCTCAAAAATTGTGTAGAGCCATAAGCGGTTCTTCTTCGATCTGGAAACGAACGGTGAAGAGCTGCCGGAGAGCGTATGCCTGGTTTCGGA